>NZ_BMPG01000001.1 GCF_014647475.1 Halocalculus aciditolerans
TCGGACCTAGTAGTCGGAAGCGGCGGGCCTTAAGCCCATCGGCTTCCAAGGTCCGACTCGCCGAACTGTGTTCGGCGCGACGTTCGCATCTCATCCGAGTACCAGGATACACTTAAGGACGTCGTTCCAAGCTCGGTTAGACCGAGCCGGCGTCGACCCCGGCCGGAATGAGTGCGTCGGTAGCGCGGGAGTGGACCCGGCCACCTCATCGTTCGCAACTCATTCGAAGCGTGGGGAGTACATAAGGCCTCCGGACCGGCCTCGTGAGAGGCGGGTCGGAGGGGATCCCCGGAATCGGATGCATGCGTCGGTAGCACGGGGTGACCCCGGCCACCTCATCGTTCGCATTAGTCCGAATGTCGGAGATACGTATAAGGCCTACGAACCGGACTCGAAATGGGTCCGGTGTAGACGTCTCCTGGTTGGATGAGGGCGTCAATCAGTGGTTCCGGGTCAGGCCCGGACCACCTCACGTCGTCTGCATTCCATTCGATGGGTGGGTTACGTAAAAGGCCGTCGAACCACCACCCTCTCCGGGACGCCGCGGCATGGCGATTTGTACCGTGGTGCAGGGGTGGGGGTGGTGTCGTTGTGACTGTGGAGTTCGGTCTGTGAGAAGCGTGTCGCGCGGGCGGAGGCCGGCTCGTCATCCCGACGCGTCGTGCGTGTGGTCGAGCCGGGTGGTACCCGCGCAGCGTGACGTAGCGGGGGCTGCGTGAAAAGTGCGTCTGCTCGGCTCGGCGGCGGCACACGTGCGCGCGAGAATAACGTAGTCAGTTCGGGCTACGACTGGAGGTGCTCGATTCCCTTCTTGGAGACGTTCGCTTCGGTGATGTTCCCGGGCATCCAGTCGGGCTTGTCGTCGGGTGAGTCCGATTTCCAGGCCCAGGCGTCGTAGATGTGTACTTTGTCGGTCCCTTTCTCGCGGAGGCGGATCTCGTGGTGTTTCGCTTGTTGTTCGGTTTTCGCGACGTCTTCGAGGCGGCGCGCTGCTTTGAGTGCGGCCTGTCGGGGTGTGTTCCCGCTGAAGACGCTCGTCTCGTTCCCGTCGACATCTCGGAGCGCGAAGTTGCGCTTCCCATCCTCTCGTGCCATGGTTACGTCCATGCGAAAGGAACACACAGTGTGTGATAAACATATCGGCGATATCGGCTGGTTTTCGGTGGTTTTCCCCGTGTTTCGCCGGGCGGGTGCGTAGATGGGTACGCGAGGAAGATGTGCCGGTAGACGCGTCGACTGCGCGGTGACGGGCCGTAGTGGCGGCGAGGCGGCCGGCGGTCGGAAGGGCTTAAGTACGTCCTACGGTGAAGGTTCACGTAGGATAGCTCGATGGTTCGCAAGAAGAAGCTCAGCCCGAGTGGCGCGAAAGGCGAGGACGGCGAGTATCACAACGCCCACGTGAACCTCCACGAGGACGAACTCGCGGTCGCCGGGCTCGAGATCGGCGACGAAGTGTTCGTGCGCGTCCGCGAGGACAAGATCATCATTCAGAAGGCCGACCCGGACGAGGTCGAACACGATTTCTAGGGGATGTACGACGCCCTCAAGCCGCTGCTCTTTCGGCTGCCGGCGGAGACGGCGCACGAGGGAGTGAAAGAGCTGTTGCGGACGGTGCAGGCGACGCCGGCGCTCGGCGTGCTCGACCGCGTCTACGGCGTGGAGAACGAGCGGTTGGGCGTCGAGGCGTTCGGGCAGTCGTTCCCGAATCCCGTCGGTGTGGCCGCGGGGTTCGATAAGAACGCGGAGGTGCCGCGTGCGCTCGCGGCGCTCGGATTCGGCCACCTGGAGGTCGGTGGTGTGACGGCGGAAGCCCAGGAGGGCAACCCGCGCCCGCGGATGTTCCGGCTCCCGGAGGACGAGGCCGTCGTCAATCGGATGGGGTTCAACAACGACGGCGCGGACGTCGTCGGGCGGCGACTCCACGAGAAGCCGTTGCCGGACGTGCCGGTGGGCGTGAACATCGGGAAGTCGAAGTCGGCGAGTCCGGAGGACGCGCCGGAGGACTACGCGTACACGTACGAGCGCGTCGCGGGTGCGGGCGATTTCTACGTGGTGAACGTCTCCAGTCCGAACACGCCGGGGCTGCGCGATTTACAGAACCGCGAGGGCTTAGAGCGGATTCTCGCGCGACTGCTGGACGCGGGCGCAGCGCCCCTGCTCGTGAAGCTCTCGCCGGACTTGAGCGAGGGGGCGACGGCGGACGCGGTCGACCTCGCGGAGGACCTCGGCCTCGACGGTATCGTGGCGGTGAACACGACGACGGACCGGCCGGACTCCCTGCGAGGCGAGCACCGCGACGAGACCGGCGGGCTCTCGGGGCAGCCGCTGCGTGACCGCGCAACGGAACGGGTTCGGTTCGTGGCGTCCCGCACCGACCTGCCCGTGGTCGGCGTCGGCGGCGTGGCGTCGGCGGCGGACGCGTACACGAAGATCCGTGCGGGCGCGAGCGTCGTCCAGCTCTACACGGGCCTCGTCTACGAGGGGCCGTCGCTCGCGCACGACATCAACGAGGGCCTCCTCACGCTCCTCGACCGCGACGGCTTCGATAGCGTCGAGGATGCCGTCGGCGCGGACCTCTGACTCACGAGTCGGGAGTTCGGAGCCATCGTCGTTCGCCTCCTCGCCGAAGCCGCTCGTTTTCTCGAAGTCACGACAGCCGTAGACGCGAGAAGAGAAAGAAGGGAGAGCGGGGTCGGTTACTTCAGCGCGTCGAGGCGGAACTCGAAGGCGGCGACGGGGAGTTCGAGGTCGTGGTCGACGAGGACGCGCGGGCGGAGTTCGCCGATGACACCCACTGGTTCGCCGTCGATTTCGACTGCCGCCGTGCGGCCGTCGATGAACGAGGGGTGGTCGGTCGGCGGGGTTTCGAGGTCGACGTCGAAGTGCCGGCAGAGCGCCTGGAGGCGGGCTTTGGCGTCCTCGTAGGAGGCGTCGTGGCGGGCGACGGCGGCGGCGACCGTGCGGAACTCGTGGTAGCCGGTGTTCTCGGTGTCGTCGCGGTGGGCGGCGAACCCGATTTCGGCGAGGTCCTGTGGGTACGCGCGGTGCGTGTTGTTCTCGAGGACTTGCGCGATGCCGGGGAGCGCCCACGTGCGGAGGATGTCGAAGTCCTCGCTGTAGGGTTCGGTGATGACGGCGGGTTTCCCGCCGCCGTAGACGTCGCTTCCGGGGTCGACGCCCATCCGGTCGAAGTTCTGCGCCTCGCTCGTGAGGTGGAAGTTCAGGAGGTCCTGGAAGCCGAGGCCGGTGAGCACCCCGCGGACGGCGCGTTCGAGTTCGTTGCGCTCCGTGCGTTCGCCGACGGTGGCGACGTCGGGGTAGCGGGGGACGAGGTTGTTGAAGCCGTGCGCGCGCCCGACGTCGTCGACGAGGTCGACGGGGTGGAGGACGTCGACGCGGTAGGGCGGAATCTCGACTTCGTACTCGGTGTCGTCGCCCCAGGGTTCGGGGGTGGCGTCGAGGCCGGCGCGTTCGAAGTAGTCGAGCACCCGGTCTTCGTCGAGGTCGACGCCGAGCGTGGATTCGATGTCGCTGTGGAGGACGTACTTCTCGTCGACGTCGAAGTCGGGGCGGACGAGGTCGTGGTCGTCGTAGTGGACGCGGACTTCCTCGATTCTGCCGCCGCGGGCGTCGAGGGCGTAACAGAGGATGGCGCACATCTTGTCGATAGTCCACTGGTCAGTGCCCGTGAGCTCGATGAGGAGGTCGCGGGAGTCAGTAGAGACCTCGGTGCGGCGGCCGTTGATGACGGGCGGGAACGAGAAGAGCCCGATGTCGTCGTAGATGGCGGGGTAGCGCTCGTAGTCGTCGAGGAGGTCGGCGTACTTCTCGCCGGTCGGATGCTCTTCGAGGACGGCCTCGGGCGTTAGCTCGGCGTCGGCGTCGAGCGGGACGAACTCGTCGCCCGCGGGGTCGATGCCCGTGTACCGGATGGAGTTCGCGGTCTCCCCGGCCTCGGTCGCGGGGCGGCCTTTGAGCATCGTGAGGTCGTGGATGCCGATCGCGCCCTTCGCGCGTTTCCGCCCCATCGTCGCGTGGAGTTTCTCCTGGAGCTGAATGAGGGAGTCGAGCGCGGCCTCGTCGAGGTCGACGCCCCGGACGACCGCACCGGTGACGTACGGGCGCTCGTCGGGAACAGACGAGTCGACGTCGATGGTCCAGTCGGCGTCGTTCGTCGACGGGACGTAGACGCCGCGGTCGTCGCCGTACTGGTAGCGCAGCGAGCGGGCGACGCCCTCGACGCTCAGGCGGTCGAGACGGTCGGGCGCGAACTCGAGCTGGAGTTCCCCCTCCTCCGTCTCGCCTTCGTACTCGAGACCGAGCGCGAACAGGTCGTCCTTCAGTTCGTCCGTGCTCTTCTCGTCGTGGCCGGTGAGGCGGCGGAGTTCGTCGGGGTCGACGTCGACGACGGGCATCTAATAGACCACCTCCGCGTTCCGCAGGAAGTCGAGGTCGACGAGGGTCCCGTGGACGTCGCGGATGTCCTCGAAGCCGGAGACGAGCATCAGGAGCCGCTCTAAGGCGAGCCCCCACGCCATCACGTCGCACTCCACGCCGAGCGGTTCGAGAACTTCGGGGCGGAAGATTCCGGAGTTCCCGATTTCGATGACTTCTCCCGTGCGCGGGTGGCGGCCGAACAGCTCGAAGCTGGGTTCGGTGTAGGGGTTGTAGTGGGGTTTGAACTCGATGTCCTCGATGCCGAAGTGGCTGTAGAATTCGGTAAAGGTGCCCATGAGGTCTCGTACACTCAGGTCTTCGGCCATCACCCAGCCCTCGATCTGGAAGAACTCGAGGAGGTGGGTCGAGTCGAGAGTGTCATTTCTGTATACTTTCTCGACGCTGAAGTAGCGCTCCGGGGGTTCGAGGTCCCCGATTTGTTCGCCGGAGAGGTAGCGCATGGAGAGGTTGGTGGTGTGGCCGCGGAGGGCGAGGGAGCGAGAGAAGTCCTCGCTCCACGGGCTGTGGTAGCCGTCGCCGTCGGGGCCGACGCCGTTCCGGTGGGCGTCCTCGACGCGGTCGACGAGGTCCTCGGGGAGCTCCTGAATCCCGTCGGGTTCGGCGACGGCGAAGCGGTCCCAGTGGGTGCGCGCCGGGTGGTCCTGCGGCATGAAGAGCGCGTCGTTGATCCAGAAGTCGGCGTCGACGTGCGGGCCCTCCATCTCCGAGAAGCCCATCCCGACGAGGACGTCCTTCACTTCTTCTGCGGTCTGCCGGAGGAGGTGGGTGGTGCCGCCGTGGAGGTCCTCGGCGTCGGCTTCGACGTTGTACTCGGCGAAGTCGGCGTCCTCCCACGCACGGGACGAGAGCATCTCGGGGGTGAGCTGGCCGACTTCGCCTGTGGTTTCGACGCCGGCCATGAGTTCGGTGACGCCGGTCTCCGTGAGTCGCGCGGAGCGGACGGTTCGTTCGGTGACGTCGACCAGGCCGCGGCGCTCCAGCTGGTCGAGCACGTCGGCGTCGAGGCCGGCGGCGTCCGCGTCCCCTGCGAGGGCGTCGAGCGCCGCGGCTTCGGCGTCCTCGCTCGGGTCCGCGTCGGCGTCCGCGGTGAGTTCGCCGCTGTCGATTTCGCCGTACCCTTTCCGCGCGTAGTTGGAGAGCGCGACGTCGACCTCGTTGCCTTCGAGGCCGGACGCGCCGATGACCTGTCCCATCTGGACGGCGTCGTCGGTCGCGCCGGCGTCGACGGCGGCCTCGTAGAGCCGGACTTCCGGCAGCCCCTCGGCCGCGTACGTCTCGCCCTCGTCGGTGAGTGCGACGGACGTCTCCGCCGTCTCCGTGAGTTCGAGGAGGCCGCGCTCTTCGAGTTCGAACGCCGCGCCCGTGACCGTCTCCGGTTCGAGGTCGGTCGCGGCGGCCAGTTCGTCCATCGTCTTCGCTTCGTCGGCGCTCGCGGCTTCGAGCACCGAGACCTGCTGTCGTGGTAGCTTCATTTATCGTGTGTCTGTGGGTAAGTCGGAAAGCTATTGCGAACGCCTCGCAGCGAGTTTCGGACGCGAGAGAGGTCTCACTCCCCCGCGTCGTCCGCTCGCCTCACGCGGAGAAAAAACCGAAGCCGAAACCGAACTGGAGAGTCGCGGTGCGCTCGGCGACGGAGCCACGAACGGTGGGTTCGACTCCCATACACGGGCCGTCGGTGGGCGGCGACAAAAAGGCGGAGGGTCCGCGATTCTTGTAGGCGTATCAGCGGTTCCGCGGGCTCTCCAGCGTGAGGTCCGTCTCTTCGAGGAGGCCTTCGACTTCGTCGCGTTTCTCCTGGTGGTCTTCGAGGAATTCCCGCATCAGCTCGGCCGCCTGCTCCTTGCAATCCCCACAGAGGCGCTCGCCGTTCCGACACTCCTCGTAGACGCGTTCGGCGAAGGCGTCGTCGTCGCTCGCGAGGAGGTAGGCGTAGAGTTCGTAGACGGGACACTGGTCGGGCCGACCGCCCTTCTCGCGCTGTTCTTCGGCGCTCGTCCGTCCGCCGGTGGTCGCGGCCTTCACCTTGTCGTAGCCGTCTTCGGGGTCGTCGAGGAGGCTGATGTGGCTCGCGGGAATACTCGAGCTCATCTTTCCGCCCGTCAGCCCGGTCATGAAGCGGTGGTAGATGGAGGACGGCGGGAGGAAGCCGTAGCCGCCGTGGGCGACGGCGACGTCGCGCGCAAGGTCTTCCGCCTCGTCGCGGTCGAGGTCGAAGGCGTCGACGTGTTCGTCGTAGACGCGTTTCTCGCCCTCCACGGACTCGATGAGCGCCTCGAAGGCTTCCTCGCTCGCGTTCCGGTCGAGGAAGCGGACGCGCGGCCGGAGCGGTTCCTTCCCCGCGGACGCGAGTTTCGCTTCGAGGTCGTCGCGGACGCCGGCCGGGTCGGGGACGTCCTTCGCGTCCTGCGCGGCGAGCCACGTCGCGGCGTCCTCGCAGCGGACCGTGTCGTCGTCCGTGTCGAGCGCGTCGTAGGCGTCCGCGAGGAGCGCGCGCTCGTCGTCGTCCACTTCGAAGGACGCGTAGGCTTCGGTGACGCGGAAGTAGCCGACGCGAGAAGCGAGGTCACGCGCGAACCGCACGTGCGGGTCCTGGTCCGGGCCGACCGGAATCACCGTCGGCTTCGGCTCCTCTAACTGGGGGTAGAGGATGTCCGCCATCTGCGTCACTACCGACTGCATGTGCGAGACGTCCGTCTCCCCGTCGAACCCATAGATACCCTCGAACTCCGAGAAGTTCGCCTCGATGCCGAGTTCGAACGCGAGGTCCTGCACCTCGCGGTTCTCGGACTGTCGGTAGAGCTCGCCCTCCTCGGGGTCGAAGCCGAGCGCGAGCAGGCTCAGGAGGTAGTCGCGGGCGTGCTCGTCGATTTCCGCCCAGGAGAGCCCGCGCGCCGAGTGCGCTTCGAGGTCCGCGATGAGCGCGTAGGCGTCCCCGCCCTGTTCTTGGTGCCAGATGATCTCGTCGAACACCATCTTGTGGCCGATGTGGGGGTCGCCGGTCGGCATGAAGCCGGAGAGCGCGGCGAACGGCTCGTCGTTCCGCATCGCGTCGAGGACGCGGCGGTAGTCGCGGTGGCCGAAGATGATGGCGCGCCGCATCAGGTAGTGGGGGTTCGGGACTTCGTCGATGACGTCGTCGAAGGACTCGATGCCGAACTCCGTGAAGAGCTTCTCGTAGTCCGAGACGGTGGACGAGCCCCACGGGTCGAGCGCGACGTCGTCCGCGCCTTCGGCGTCGACGCCTGCGCCGTCCGCACGGAGGTCAGTCGCGTGGTCGTCCGTGTCGGTCCCGTTCGGTCCGCCGTCGTGTGTATCGTCGTCAGTCATGGCGTGAGGCGGGTCACGGCGACCCAGTCAGTCGTGTCTCGTTCGTGGTCTTCGCGCGCAAAAACCATTGTCTTCCGGACACCGTGGGCGAGGCGGACGTCGAGGGCGAGGTCGCGCGGTTCGAACGCGTGGTCTCGCTGGAGCGCGCGCACGAGCCAGGTCGAGTGCCCGAGGTTCTCCACGGAGTCCACGGTCTGGTAGACGCGGAAGTCCGCGCCGAACTTGAAGCCGGTCTTGGGGACGGTGCCGGCGTCGCGGAGCGCGCGGTACGCGCGGAGGCGGCGGTCGAAGCGGTCGCCTTCGACGGCGCGTCCGCGGGAGACGACGGCGTTCACGCCCGCGTCGGCGGACCCCTCTTCGACGGCCACGGAGCCGTCGGCGTCCTCGTCGTTTTCGAGCGTGAGGGTGCCGCGCGCGGCGAGGTAGGCCGCTTCGACGAGAGAGAGGTGGAGAGCGTCGTGCTCGGTCGAGCGCCCGGAGAGCGGCTGGCCGTAGAACCCGGACTCGTAGAGCGCTTCGGGCGGGTTCCAGACCATCACGCGGTCGTCGAGGAGCACGCCGGTGAGAGCCGCGTCGGGTTCGTAGTCCGTGTCGCCGTCCGGCGTCACGCTGTCGGAGTCGAGGTAGGTGATTTCGGACTCCTCGTCGACGACGGCGAGCACGCTCTCGCCGAGCGAGTCGACGGCGACGGGGGTGCGTTCGCCGACGACGCGAATCTCGTGGGCGACGTCGCCGTCGCGGGGGCCGGTGCCGCGTTCGTAGACGACGAAGTCCGTGCGGTCGCCGGTATCGGGGACGACGTCCCAGTCGAGCGCGGCGGGAGAGAGGTAGAAGCCGCGGTCGCGGAGGTCCGCGTAGACGAAGAAGCGCGCGGCGAACCCGTCGCCGCCGCGTTCGACGAACTCGCGGAAGCCGTCGCCGTCGACGGCGTCGAGGTCCCCGCGGAAGAGGAGGTGGGCGGCTTCCACGGGGGCGAGCGCGATCTCGTTCCCCTGGAGGGGACGGCCGTACCCTCGCGAGTCGTGGAACCGCTGTCGCGCGTCACCACCGACGTGTATCTCGCCGTCGCGTCGCTCTCCGTGCATGGGCGGGAGGTGCGCGGCGAACACCAAAGCGACTGCGGTCTCCCCGACTCAGTCGGCGTCGCAGGTCGAGTCGAGACAGCGCGTGCCGCCGGGCGTCTCGAAGCGCGGGAGGCCACAGTCGCAGGTCGCGTCGGTCGTGCCGTGGGGGACGGCGAGGACGCGCTCGCAGTCGGGGCAGACGGCGCGGACGCCGCGTCGCCACTCGATGTTCATGCCCGTGCCGCAATCGGGGCAGGGCCACGCGCCGTCGTATTCGGCGGCGACGGCGTCGGCGAGCGGGTCGCAGGACGGGTCGGCGCAGACCTCGAAGACGCGGCCGCGTTCGACGCGGAGCAGCGGGAGCCCGCAGTCCTCGCAGGGCGTACCGAGCACGTCGGCGTCGCGGGGAATCGCGTGGGTGCGCCGGCAGGAGATGCAGGCGAGGTCGCTGCCGCTCCGGACGAGCGGGCCGTCGCAGTCGGGACAGGTACCGACTTCGGGGCCGCTGGGAGAGGCGGGGTAGAAGGCGCGGCCGTGGACGGCGTGGAAGTCGAGGCGGAGGGATTCGTCGCCCTTTCCGGCGACGAGTCGCGTGCCGTCCTCGCCGTCGGTGAACCTGACCGTTTCGGCGCGCGTGAGCCACGCGGCGGGCTGATACCCTCGGGCGTCGTGGACGAGCACGGTGTTGTCGGGTTTCACGAGCGCGACGATCTCGCCGCGTTCGCGGCGGGCGTCGCGGCCGTCGGAGGTCGTCGTGCAGTCGCCGGCGACGACGCGGATTGCGTCCTGCATCACGAGGAGTTCGCCGCGTCACCACGCATAAACTCACGCACGGCGAAGGGGGCGTATGGAGCCGAAGGCGGTTCTCTTCGACATGGACGGCGTGGTCGTGGATTCGGAAGCCCACTGGATAGAGCGGGAGGAAGCGTTGTTCGCGGAGCTCCTGGGCCCGGGCGTCGTCGACGTGGAGGGCGAAATCGCGGGGATGCAGTACGAGGAGATATACGACCTGCTCGTCGCGGAGTACGGCCTCGAGATGGAGCGCGAGGCGTTCCTCGCCGAGTACGAGGACGCTGCCGAGACGGTCTACGGCGAGCAGGCGACGCTCATGCCGGGGTTCGAGGGCGTGGTCGCGGCGTTACGCGAGGCGGGCGTGACGGTCGCGCTCGTCTCCGCCGCGCCCCACGACTGGATCGACCTCGTGGTCGCGCGCTTCGGTCTGGAGGGTGCGTTCGCGGTGCGCGTGAGCGCCGACGACGTGGACGGGCCCTCGAAGCCCGACCCCGGCATCTACGCGCTCGCCGCCGAGAACGTCGGAGTCGACCCCGAGCACTGCGTGGCGGTCGAGGATTCGCTCCACGGCGTGGAGTCGGCGCGCCGCGCGGGCGCGACCGCCGTCGCGTACCGAACCGGGCACAACCAGGCGTTCGACTTCGACGCGGCGGGCGCGGACGTCGTCGTCGACGGCCCCGACGGCCTCCGGGAGTACCTGTCTCAGGTGACGCGGACAGTGCGAGAGTCGGAGTCGGGGCGGAGCGGATAGTCGGGGAACGTGACTTCGACGGTGTACGTCAGCGACTCCGCGTTCGCACCGAAGACGCCGACGGGAACGGTGAGCGGGTCGTCGAGGTAGCCGGTGGTGGTGGTCATCTCGACGGGGTCGCCGTCGTCGGGGGTGGCGGTGACGCGGACGTGCGCGCGTCCGCCGCCGCCGGCGTTTCGAACCGTGACTTCGCAGGCCTCATTCTCCCCCATCGCGACGCGGTCGGGGAAGTCGCCCCAGTCGAAGGTGACGGCGGGGAGACCCTCTGCCTGGTCGAGGACGCGGTCGGCGAGGCTCTCGCTGAGCCCGGCGTCGACGAGGCCGCTCGCGCCGGCGTCGATGACGGCGGCGGGCGTCTCCACGTCGGCGTCGGCGAGTTTGTGCGCGCGCCCGGACGCGATGCCGTCGATGGCGGTGAGACCGACGGCGTCCGCGGGGACGCCGGTGTCGACGCGCGCGGCGAGGCGTTCGGCGAGGTTCTCGCCGCGCGGCCGGTCGTAGCGGTCCATGAACGCGCCGGCGGCGGCGAGGAGGCGGAGGGCGTTCTGCCGGATGACCCACGCGTCCGAGCGGAGCTCCGGCGGGACGCTCCCGCGCATCGACCCGACGAGGATGGCGAGCACTTTCTGTTGCCCTGGTTCGAGGTCGTCTCCGCGGTTCCCGAGGACCTTCCGGACGGCGTCCTTCTCGCCGTGCCGGGCGTTCACGCTGTCGAACTCGCGGGCGGCCGCGACGGCCTGGAGGACGTCGTCCTCGCGGAAGTCGCCGTCCTGCGTGGCGAGAGCGTGGAACGCGCTCGCGGTGTCGAGGCGGAGGTAGAACGTCGAGCAGAGCACGCCGAGGGTCGTCGGCGCGAGCACGCCGCCGTCCGCCTCGACGAACCCGCGCTCGCGGAGGTCGTCGAGGGTCTCCCGCACGCGGTCGCGGATCCCGTCGAATCCGTACTCGTCGGGCTCCGACTTCGCGCGGTGGTAGTAGAACGTCGTCTCCAGCCAGTCGATGGCGTCCTCGACGCCGTGCACCGTTCCCATCGCCACCTCCGCGTTGAGGTGTTCGACGAGGTCGGCGGCGAGCTGGGACTCGATTTCCTTCCCCTCTCTGAGGAGTGTTCGGTACGTGTCGGCGTCCGAGCGGTCGGTGACGACCCAGCCGTAGCCGACGTCGTCGTAGCCGGGGCGGCCCGCGCGCCCGAGCATCTGGAGGACGTCGAGCGGGCTCATGTCGACTTCGCCCTCCAGGGGGTCGTGGTATTTCGTGTCGCGAATCACGACGCAGCGCGCGGGGAGGTTGACGCCCCACGCGAGCGTCGACGTCGAGAAGAGCAGTTCGATTTTCCCGTCCTTGAACCACTGCTCGACGCGGTCTTTGTCGCCCTTGTTCAGGCCGGCGTGGTGGAAGGCGACCCCGTCGAGGACGCTCTTGCGGAGGGTGGAGTTCTCCAGTTCCTTGGCGTCGTTGTGGAAGTCGTAGTCGCCGCGCGCGCCCATCGGGATGTCGCGTTCGGCGAGTTCGTCGCGCGCCTTCTTCGCGGCCTGCTTGGCGTCCTGTCGGGACGCGCAGAAGACGAGCGCCTGCCCGTCCTCACGGAGGTGTGGTTCGGCCTTGTCGAGCGCGCGGTAGAGTCGTCGGTACTTGTCGGCGAAGGAGTTCTCGCCGTGGCTGTAGGTGACGACGTCGGCGTGCAGGTCGACGGGGCGGTACGATTCGTCGAACTGGAAGGTGGCTTCGGGCGGGGCGTCGAGCCAGTCGGCGACGTCCCGCACGTTCGGCATGGTCGCGGAGAGCGCGACGATACGGGGGTCGCAGAGCCGGCGGAGCCGGGAGACGACGACCTCGAGGACGCTCCCCCGTCGCTCGGAGTCGAGCAGGTGGACTTCGTCGATGACGACGAGGTCGACGTCAGCGATAAACGAGTAGCGGGGCGAGTCGTGCTTCCGCGTCGCCGAGTCGGCCTTCTCCGGCGTCATCACGAGGACGTCGGCGCGCTCGGCGCGCCGCGGGTTCAGGTCGCGCTCCCCGGTGACGACGTAGACTGAGTAGCCGAGGTCTTCGAAGCGCTCCCACTCGGACTCCTTCTCGTTGGTGAGCGCGCGGAGCGGCGCGACGAACACGGCGGTGCCGCCGGCGGCGAGCGCGCGACAGATCGCCAGTTCCGCGAGCGCCGTCTTGCCGGAGCCCGTGGGGGCGGCGGCGACGACGTTCGCGTTCGACTCGACCAGTGCGGGCACGGCCTCCCGCTGCATCCGATTGAACTCGTCGAACGGGAAGGCGTCCGCGAACTCCGGAACGGCGTCGGCGACCTCCATCTACCGCCGGGGTTAGCGACGCGCGCGGAAAGCCCTTGCCGAAACGGCCAGGCGGCCGGCGTTCAGGAGCCGGCGGCGTCGGCGGCGCGCTCCAGCATCCCGTTCCGCGTCGAGTAGCGGTAGTAGACGCCCGCGCCGACGGCCGCGGCGACGTTCGAGGCCGTGACCGCCCAGAAGACCGCGGTGACGCCGAAGCCGAGGGCGAGCGCGCCGACGGCGGCGACCGGGAGGCGGACCGCCCAGTACTGCAGCATCGTCATCACCATGGAGACGCGGGTGCGGCTCGCGCCGTTGAATCCCGCCTCGAAGACGTAGATAGCCCCGAACGCCCAGTAGCCGTACGCGAGGATGCGGAGGTACGAGACGGTGTGCGCGAGCGCCTGCCCGTCGAGGGTCGGCGCGAAGGCGTGAGCGATGGCGGCGGGGAAGCGCCACTGGAGCGCGCCGACGACGAGCAGGCCGCCGCACGCGACGGCGATGCCGACCCACGTGGTCCGCTCGGCGCGGTCGGGGCGGTCCGCGCCGAGGCTCTGCCCGATGATGCTCGACGCGGCCTGCCCGAGGCCCTGCGGGGGGACGAAGGCGATGGTGGCGACGCGCGCGCCGACGGTGTAGGCGGCGAGGCCGGCCGCGCCGCCGGCCGCGGAGACGACACCGACGACGAGGAGGCGGGCGACCTGCCGCGCGGCGTTCTGGACGCCGTTCGGTCCGCCGACGTCGATGACGTCGCGCGCGAGGGCGGCGTCGATGGCGAGGTGCGAGCGGCGGAGGCGGAACCCGCGGCGGCCGCGGGCGACGAGGACGAGGACGGTCAGGAGGCCGGCGACGTAGCCGAGGGCGGTGGCGAGCGCCGCGCCGCGGATACCGAGGGCGGGGACGCCGGCGTAGCCGAAGATGAGGAGCGGGTCGAGGACGACGTTCGTCCCGATGGTGGCGGCGGTGATGACGAACGCGCCGCGGGTGTCACCGAACCCGACGAGGCCGGCTTCGAGCGCGTTGCTCGCGGCCATAGGCGCGAGGCCGAGGGCGTAGACGCCGAGGTAGGCGGCCGCCGCGCCGGCGACGGCGGCGTCGAGCGGGAGGCGCGCGAAGACGGGGTCGACGAGGGCGAGCACGGCGGCGGTGACGACGGCGTACGCGGCGAACCCGAGGAGCGCGCCCTGGACGGCAGTGCGGATCGCGGCGTCCGGTTCGTCAGCGCCGGCGCGCTGGGCGACGTTCACCTGCGCGCCGACGAAGACGACGAAGACGCCGGCGGAGAGCAAGCCGATGACGGGCGCGAGGAGGCCGAGGGCGGCGACGGGGGGCTCGCCGAGTCGGCCGACCCAGAAGAGGTCGACGACCTGCTGGGCGATGACGACGAAGTTCTGCGCGACGAGCGGTGCGGCGAGTACGAGGAGTGTCCGGGTGATCGGCCCGTCGACGATGTCCTCGTCCGAAACGTCAAGCATACGTCACCAGCACGGTTGCCGTACAGTTCCGTCCGCTCACTATCAATCTATGGGATACTAGGCCACCGCCACGCGAGCACCCACGCTGAACCCCCGAAACGAGAGAGAAATGGGGGTTCTCGGAGCCGTCAGATGTAAATTACACCTTTTTACTCCTTGTGAGTAAGTTTAATGTTGGTGGCTGTTATACGAAATTATATGATGTCCCAGCCCCGCATCACGGCCCGCATCGAGCGCACCGAAGACGACGTCGTGCACACGTACGAACTCGACGGCGTCGTCTACGACTCCCTCGAAAAGCTCCAGGCCGCGCTCGACGGCGTCGACGCCGCCCCGACGGACGTCCCCGAAGCCACCGCGCAGTAACTCGACCGACGGAGGCCTTGCCGTCGGAATCCCTGGCAGTCGGGACTCCGACAGACGGGGCTCTCGGTCGTCGGGATTCCGCACCCATTCGCCCGTCGCGGAGCGTGCCGTGGAGCGCCCCGCCCTGCGATAATCCGTACGTTTTTGCCGTCGCGAGTGGACGTTCGTCACATGGAGAGCCGGCGGAAGCCGTCATGGCTGAAGATGGAGATGCCCTCCGGGGAGCGGTTCACGGAGATCAAGCGGACGCTCCGCGACCACGACCTGCACACGGTCTGTGAGGAGGCGTCCTGCCCGAACCTCGGGGACTGTTGGAGCGGGCGGAACGGCCCGGGGACGGCGACCTTCATGCTCATGGGCGACCGGTGCTCGCGCGGCTGTAACTTCTGCGACGTCGCCACCGGCGGGATGGACGCCCTCGACGAAGAGGAGCCGTCGAACGTCGCCGACGCCGTCGCCGAAATCGGCCTCGACTACGTCGTCCTCACGAGCGTCGACCGCGACGACCTCCCCGACGGGGGCGCGAGTCACTTCGCGGAAACGATTCGAGAGATCAAGCGCCGCGACCCCTCGATCCTCGTCGAGGCGCTCGTCCCGGACTTCCAGGGCGACCCCGACGACGTGCGGAAGATCATCGACGCGGGACCCGACGTGTTCGCGCACAACGTCGAGACGGTCGAACGCCGGCAGTTCCCGGTTCGGGACCGGCGCGCGGGCTACGAGCAGAGCCTCGACGTGCTCGCGCAAGCAGCAGCAGAAGGCGACTGCTACACGAAGACGTCCATCATGCTCGGCGTCGGCGAACACGACCACGAGGTCTACCAGACGCTCTCGGACTTGAAGGCGGTGGACGTGGACATCGTGACGTTCGGGCAGTACCTCCAGCCGTCGCGGAGCCACCTCGACGTCGAGTCCTACGTCCACCCGCAGAAGTTCGACACGTGGCGCGCGGTCGCCGAGGAGGAGTTGGGCTTCCTCTACTGCGCGTCGGGGCCGATGGTGCGGTCGTCGTTCAAGGCGGGCGAGTTCTTCGTCGACGCCCTCGTGAAGGAGGGGAAGTCCATCGAGGACGCTCGCGCGGAAGCCCGCGCGTCGGCGCGGTGAGGCCGGGAGCGGGGAGTTCGCGGTTCGGGCTGTACGCTCGTCCACTCCTGCACCGGCAATTTCTGCGAGAGTAGACGTTCGTCCACCCATCGTCGATTCGACGGTGAGTCGTCGGTTTTTTCGAGGATGTTCTGGACGAATCAGCCACGAATCGGGGGTTCGAGAGTCGCTCCGGAACGACCGTTACGAAAACCATTTACCCCGAGCACGGGACACTCTACGTATGCCAGGACGGGGATCACCGTGACACGGAACCTCTTCGACCGCGCCCCGGACGACCAGTACCGTATCCTCGACACGGACGGTCGCGTCGTCGACGGCGCGAGCGTGCCCGACCTCTCCGACGAGGAGTTCGTCGAGCTGTACGAGTACATGAAGCTCGCGCGGCACTTCGACCAGCGCGCGGTGAGCCTCCAGCGACAGGGGCGCATGGGGACGTACCCGCCGCTCTCCGGCCAGGAAGGCGCGCAGGTCGGCTCCGCGCTCGCGCTCCGCGACGAGGACTGGCTCATTCCGAGCTACCGCGAGCACGCCGCCGCGCTCGTCCACGGGCAGCCGCTGAAAGACACTCTCCTCTACTGGATGGGGAACGAGGCCGGGAGCGAGATTCCCGAGGACGTGAACGTCTTCACCCCCGCAGTCCCCATCGCGAGCCAGATTCCGCACGCGACCGGGCTCGCGTGGGCGGCGAAGCTCAAGGGCGACGACGCCGCCTTCCTCGGCTACTTCGGGGACGGCGCGACGAGCGAAGGCGACTTCCACGAGGGGTTGAACTTCGCGGGCGTCTTCAACACGCCGAACGTCTTCTTCTGCAACAACAACCAGTGGGCCATCTCGGTCCCCCGCGAGCGACAGACCGCCGCGAAGACCATCGCGCAGAAGGCGACGGCGTACGGCTTCGAGGGCATCCAGATCGACGGGATGGACCCGCTCGCCGTCTACAAGGCGACGACGGAAGCGCTCGAGAAAGCCCGGAACCCCCAGGAAGGCGAGATGCGGCCGACCCTCATTGAAGCCGTCCAGTACCGCTTCGGCGCGCACACCACCGCGGACGACCCGACGGTCTACCGCGAGGAGGGCGAAGTCGAGGAGTGGAAGGCGAAAGACCCGATTCCGCGCTTAGAGAAGTTCCTCCGGAACACCGGCCGGCTCGACGACGAGCGAGTCGCGGACATCGAGACTGCGGTCGAGGAGCGCGTCGCCGACGCCATCGCGGACGCGGAGTCCGAGCCGCGCCCCGAGCCGTCGGAGATTTTCGACAACGTCTACGCGGAGAAACCACCGCGCCTGCAGGAGCAAGAGGAGTGGTTCGAGCAGGTGCGTGAGAAGTACGGCGACGACGCGATGCTGGAGGACTAACCCATGAGTGACACACAGAATCTCACCTTAGTGCAGGCGGTGCGGGACGGGCTCCGCGGCGAGCTCGCCAGGGACGACGACGTCGTCGTGATGGGCGAGGACGTCGGGAAGAACGGCGGGGTGTTCCGCGCGACCGACGACCTCTACGAGGAGTTCGGCGACGACAGAGTCATCGACACGCCGCTCGCCGAGTCGGGCATCATCGGCACGGCCGTCGGGATGGCGGCGTACGGCATGAAGCCGGTCCCCGAGATGCAGTTCTCCGGGTTCATGTATCCGGCGTTCGACCAGATCGTGAGTCACGTCGCGCGCCTCCGGAACCGGAGCCGAGGGCGGTACTCAGTGCCGATGACGATCCGCGCGCCCTACGGCGGCGGCATCCGCGCGCCCGAACACCACTCCGAGTCGAAGGAGGCCTTCTACACCCACGAGGCCGGCCTGAAGGTCGTCATTCCGTCGACGCCGTACGACACGAAGGGGCTGCTCGCGTCCGCGATTCGCGACCCGGACCCGGTCGTCTTCCTCGAACCGAAGAAGATCTATCGCTCCTTCCGTCAGGAAGTCCCGGACGAGACGTACACCGTGCCGATCGGCGAGGCCGCCGTGCGCCGGGAGGGCGCGGACATCTCCGTGTTCTGCTGGGGCGCGATGACCCGGCCCACCCTCGAAGCGGCGGAGAACCTGGAGGGCGAAATCGACGTCGAGGTCGTCGACCTGCGGACGATGAGTCCGATGGACACCGAGACCGTCGTCGAGTCCTTCAAGAAGACCGGGCGCGCGGCGGTCGTGCACGAGGCCCCGCAGACCGCGGGCCTCGGCGCGGAGATCGCCGCGACGATTCAGGAGGAAGCGCTCCTCCACCAGGAAGCCCCCGTGAAGCGCATCACGGGCTTCGACACGCCGTTCCCGCTGTACGCGCTGGAGGACTACTACCTGCCCGAGCCCGCCCGCATCACTGAAGGCATCAGGGAGGCAGTAGAGTTCTAATGGCGCTGAGAGAGTTCAAGCTCCCCGACGTCGGCGAAGGCGTCGCGGAGGGCGAAATCGTCGACTGGCTCGTCGAGGAGGGCGACACCGTCACGGAAGACCAGCCGGTCGCCGAAGTCGAGACGGACAAGGCCGTCGTCGAGGTGCCGTCGCCCTACAACGGGACGGTCAAACAAATCCACTACCCGGCCGGCGAGGTCGTGAAGGTCGGGAGCGTCATCGTCACGTTCGAGATTCCGGACGAGGCCGGTGACTCCGAGGCGGCGGAGCCCGTCGTCGAGGAGGGCGCTGGCGCGCCCGAAGCCGAAGACGCGACGGACGCGGGCACGGCCGAGTCGGAAGCGCCGTCGTCGAGCGGGCGGACGTTCGCACCGCCGTCCGTGCGGCGGCTCGCGCGCGAACTCGGCGTGGACCTCTCGACCGTGTCCGGCTCGGGGCCGTCCGGACGCGTGACGGAGGGCGACGTCCGGCAGGCCGCAGAAGGCGGCGAACGCGAAGACGAGAGCGAACTCACGGACGCCGTCGAGCGAGTGGAGGAGGACGCCGAGGACGCGGTCGAGCGAATGGACGAAGAAGTCGAAGCCGAGGTGCCGCTCGGCGAGCAGGCAGCGGAGCACGCGGAGCGTGAGAAGACGCTCGCCGCGCCGGCGACGCGGAAGCTCGCCGCGGACGAGGGCGTCGACCTGAACGCGGTGCCGACGGACGAGGAGCGCGACGGCGAGGCGTTCGTCAGCCCGGAGGCCGTGACGCAGTACGCGCGGGCGCAGCGGGAGGCGAAAGCCGCCGAAGAACGAGCTGAATCCTCGTCGGCGTCGGCGACCGCGTCGTCGGCGTCCGCGGGCGAGGAGCGCGTGGAGTCCCGGCCGTATCGGGGGATTCGGCGGACCATCGGGAAGCAGATGGCGAAGTCGAAGTACACCGCGCCGCACGTCTCCCACCACGACACGGTCGACATCTCCGACCTCGTGGAGGTGCGCGCGGAGCTGAAGGAGCGCGCGGCGGAGCAGGACGTGAAGCTCACGTACCTGCCCTTCATCATGAAGGCGGTCGTCGCGGCGCTGAAGGAGAACCCGATTCTGAACTCGGAGCTCCGCGAGGACGACGAGGAGGTGCTCGTCAAGCACTACTACAACATCGGCATCGCGGTGGCCACCGACGCCGGGCTGATGGTGCCCGTCGTGAAGCGCGTCGACGAGAAGGGCATCCTCGAGCTCGCCGAAGAAGTGAACGAGCTCGCGGCGAAAGCCCGGGACCGCTCCATCACGCGCGAGGAGATGCAGGGCGGGACGTTCACGCTCACGAACTTCGGGGCCATCGGCGGCGAGTACGCCACGCCGATCATCAACTATCCCGAGACCGCGATTCTCGGGCTGGGCGCGATCGACGAGCGGCCGGTCGCGGAGGACGGCGAGGTGTACGCGCGCCCGACGCTCCCGCTCTCGCTATCGATCGACCACCGCGTCATCGACGGCGCTGAGGGCGCGGCGTTCACGAACAAGGTGATGGAGTACCTGAACAACCCCACCCTCTTGCTCTTAGAATAATGGTCGTTGGAGACGTCGCAACCGGTACGGAACTCGCGGTCGTCGGCGCTGGCCCCGGTGGCTACGTGGCGGCGATTCGCGCGGCACAGCTCGGCGTGGACACCACGCTCATCGAGAAGGACGAACTCGGCGGCACCTGCCTGAACGTCGGGTGCATCCCGTCGAAGGCGCTCATCCACGCGACGAACGTCGGCTACGAGGCCGATACCGCGGAGGAGATGGGGATTCACGCGGACGTGAAAGTCGACATGGAGCAGATGGTCGACTGGAAGGACGGCGTGGTCGACCAGCTCACCTCCGGGGTCGAGAAGCTCTGTAAGGCGAACGGCGTGAACATCGTGCACGGCCGCGCGGAGTTCGCCGGGGAGAACAGGCTCCGCGTCGCGCACGGCGGTGAGGGGCAGGGCTCCGAGACCATCGAGTTCGAGCAGTGCGTCGTGGCGACGGGGTCGCGACCCATCGAGATTCCCGGGTTCGCGTACGACGACGACCCGGTTCTCGACTCGACGCAGCTGCTCGCCCTAGAGCAAGTCCCGCGGTCGCTCGTCGTCGTCGGCGGCGGCTACATCGGCATGGAGCTCTCCACTATCCTCGCGAAGATGGGGTGTGACGTGACGGTCGTCGAGATGATGGACGACATCCTCCCGGGCTACGAGGAGGACGTGAAGCGCGTGGTGCGGAAGCGCGCGGAAGAGCTCGGCGTCGACTTCTACTTCGGGCAAGCCGCGAAAGGCTGGGAGCGCGCAGACGACGCCGGAATCGTCGTCACGACGGAGAACGAGGACGGCGAAGAGTCGACGTTCGACGCGGAGAAGGCGTTCGTCGCCGTCGGCCGCCAGCCCGTGCTCGACACGCTCAACCTCGACGCGGCGGGCCTCGAACCGAACGAGCAGGGCCGCCTCGAAACCGACCACACCGGCGAGACGAACGTGGATGGCATCTTCGCCATCGGCGACGTCGCGCCCGGCCCGCAGCTCGCGCACAAGGCGAGCAAGGAGGGCCAGGTCGTCGCCGAAGTCGTCGCCGGCGAGCCCGCCGCGATGGACTATCAGGCCGTTCCCGCGGCGGTCTTCACCGACCCCGAAATCGCCACGGTCGGCCTCACGCAAGCGGAAGCCGAAGAAGAAGGGTTCACTCCGGCAGTGGGCAAATTCCCGTTCTCCGCGTCCGGGCGCGCCCTGACGACGAACGACCACGAGGGCTTCGTCCGCATCGTCGCCGACGGGGATTCGGGATTCATCCTCGGCGCGCAGATCGTCGGTCCCGAAGCCAGCGAGCTCATCGCCGAACTCGGGCTCGCCGTCGAGATGGGCGCGACCCTCGAAGACATCGCCGCGACCATCCACACGCACCCGACGCTCTCCGAGGGCGTGATGGAGGCCGCCGAGCACGCGCTCGGCCACGCCATCCACACCCTCAACCGCTAACGTCGAACCGACACCGCGTTTTTTCCCGCACCGTCGCGTCGAGTCGAGTAGATGTCACGAACGAATGGCGAGGAGAGCGGGTCCGGTGACGCCCGGAGGGACGTGAAGACGATGTTGCTCGGGGTCTGGCTCACGCTCGTCGCGTTCGGTGTCGGCGCGTTCGGACACGACGGCATCGCGATGCTCGTCGGCCTCGTCGCGGCGCTCTGTGTGCTCGCCGGATTCGTCGACTGAACACCTGGCCGCATAGCCGCGACTCCGTGGTCTCTACGGTGGTGGGCTTCCGAGGCGTCGAAATCGATGTCCACTCCGGCGGTGGTACGCATCCCACACAGGATTGCTGGCTGTCTCGGCGATGGGCTTTTCTCCCCGTCGGCTCCTACGAGTGTCAAACACATGCAGGTCGTGACGCTGGGGCCCTCGGGGACGTACTCGCATCGCGCAGCGAAATCCATCGCCGACGACGCGGACATCGACTTCCGGGAGTCCGTGCACGCGATTGTGGGGGCGGTGAGCGCGGGGGACGCCGACCGGGGCGTCGTCCCCATCGAGAACTCCATCGAGGGGTCGGTGACGGAGACGCTCGACACGCTCGCCGAGGAGGACGTGGCGGTCGTGAAGGAAGTCGTGACGCCGATTCGGCACGCGCTCCTCTCGCAGACGGAGTCGGTGAAGACGGTCGCATCGCACAGTCAGGCGCTCGCGCAGTGCCGAGACTACATCGAGACGAACTATCCGGACGCGGACGTGCAGGCGGTGGCGTCGACGGCGCGCGGCGTCGAACTCGCGCGGGAGAACGAGGGCGTCGCGGGAATCGGCCACCCGGACAACGCCGGCGACGACCTGCTCGTGCTCGGCGAGGACATCCAGGACCAGCCCTCGAACGCGACGCGGTTCTTCGTCGTCGCACCCCCAGAGGACCGCTCGGAGGCGGGCGGAAAGTCGAGTTTCGTCGTCTACCCGAACGCGAACTACCCGGGGCTCCTCCTGGAACTCCTCACGCCGTTCGCGGACCGCGACGTGAACCTCTCTAGAGTGGAGTCCCGGCCGAGCGGCGAGCGTCTCGGCGACTACGTCTTCCACGTCGACGTCGACGCCGGCCTCTACGAGGACCGCACGCAGGCCGCCGTCGCCGAGATCGAAGCGCTCGCGGAGTCCGGATGGGTGCGGACGCTCGGCTCCTACGACGTCACGCACGTCGTCTAATCCAGAACGCCTAACCTCCTCCTCCGTTTTTCAGGTTCTATGAACGCGTACGAGTTGGTCACGCGGAACGCGGCGGAAGTCGTGACCGAAGACGAAGTCCGAGCGCTGGCCGACGACCCCGACGGGAAGCGGGCGTACGTCGGCTACGAGCCCTCGGGCGTCCTCCACATCGGCCACCTCCTGACGGCGAACAAGCTCATCGACCTCCAGAACGCCGGCTTCGAGGTGACAGTGCTCCTCGCGGACGTCCACGCCTACCTCAACGACAAGGGGACGTTCGAGGAGATTCAGGAGACCGCGAATCGGATGAAGGAGCAGTTCCTCGCGTACGGCCTCGACGAGGAGTCCACGGAGTTCCGGTTCGGCTCGGAGTTCCAGATGGACGAGGAGTACGTCCTCGACCTCCACGGCGTCGAGCTGGAGACGACGCTGTCGCGGGCGGAACGCGCGATGAGCGAGATCAAGAGCGGCGAATCAGTACGGGTCTCGCAGGCGGTCTACCCGCTGATGCAGGCGCTCGACATCGAATACCTCGACGTCGACCTCGCGATCGGCGGGATGGAGCAACGGAAGGTCCACATGCTGGCGCGCGACGTCCTCCCGAAGGTCGACTACGACGCGCCGACCTGCCTCCACACGCCGCTCATCGCGGACCTCACCTCGGGCGAGGGGAAGATGAGCTCGTCGTCCGGCGTCTCCATCAGCATGGAGGACTCGACGGAGGAACTGGAAGAGAAGGTGAACTCGGCGTTCTGCCCGCCGACGCGGGATCCGGAGGGCGACCTGGAGAACCCGGTGCTCCAGATCTTCGAGTACCACGTCTTCCCGCGCTTCGAGGAGGTCGTGGTCGAGCGCCCCGAGCAGTACGGCGGGGACCTCGAGTACGGCGACTACGAGTCGCTCGCGGCGGACTTAGAGTCGGGCGAGCTCCATCCGGCGGACGCGAAGGGCGCGCTGGCGGACTACCTCGACCGCCTCATCGCGCCCGGCCGCGAGAAACTCGCGGAGCTGCGCGCGTAGGGCGAACGGGCGACGCCGACGTCGGTTGTACGCGCTCGGCGCGGGGCGTCGCACTCCCGCGGGACGCGCCGAGGCCACAGTTACGTGATAGGGAGTCTGGGTCCGTGTTCGTATTTGAACGTTCGCCGCGTAGACACGGGTATGGACAGTGCGAGCGCGAGGGCGAGTTCGAGTGAGCGCGGTGTCTCGGGGGTGTGGGCGCGGCATTCGAACCCGAAGAGCGGGTGGTCGCGGGCGCTGGCGTGGCCGGTGTTGGTGGCGGCGCTCTACTGCCGGAAGCCGTGGCTGGGCGTCGCCACAGTGGGTTTCCTCCTCCTGAATCCGGTGTTGTTCCCGGCTCCGGCGGAGGGCGAGGACGCGTGGATGCGTCGAGTGGTGGAAGCGGAGGAAGCGTGGCTGGCGTCAGGGGAGACCGGTCTCTTCGGGTGGCCGAACGTTTTGAACCTCGTCAATCTCGGGTGTTTCGTCGTTGCGCTCTACGGGGCGTGGAAGCGGCGGCCGGTGGCGACGGCGGTCGGGACGGTCGGCGTGATGGCGGCGAAGTTCGCGTTCGTCGCGGCGCTGGTTCGGCGGTACGCGGCGTCGTGACCGGTCGGGAGTTCCCATACCGTTTAAATTCCTGCCGGGGTAATCGGGTGGTATGAGCGACGACGAATCGGGCGGCCGTCGAAATCTCCGGATGCCCGAGGACGACGAGGTGTTCGCCGAGGTGACGAACATGCTCGGCGCGAACCGCGTGGAAGTACGGTGTGCGGACGGCACAGAGCGGACGGCGCGAATTCCGGGTCGGATGCAGAAGCGCATCTGGATCCGGGAGGGCGACATCGTGCTCGTGGAGCCGTGGGACTGGCAGGACGAGAAGGGGGACATCACGTGGCGGTACGAGAAGTCGGAGGCGGACCAGCTCCGCGAGGAGGGCCACATCCAGTGACGATTCTTCACGCGCGATGACGGAGGAGAACCCGTTAGTCGAATCCGTCGGGGAGGGCGAGACCGCGGGCGACGAGTGGGAGGACATCGACGTTTCTGACACCGAGGCGGACCGCATCGCGCGGAAGCGCGACCGCGAGTTCTCGGAGTTCCGCAAGCGCCTGAAGGACGCGGACCAGTTGAAGCTGGACGACAGCGCGTTCGACGACGCGACGTACGCGGCCATCTACAAGCTCGTGCAGGACGGGCACGTTTCCGCCATCGGCCGGCCGATTTCGACGGGGAAGGAGGCGAACGTCTACGAGGCCGCGGCGGACGGCGGCGAGCGCGACGTCGCGATGAAGGTCTACCGGGTGAACGCGTCGAGCTTCCGGCAGATGCGGGACTACCTGGAGGGCGACCCGCGCTTCGAGGGGTTGCGCGGGGACAAGAAGGCGGTCGTGTTGGCGTGGACGCGGAAGGAGTACGCGAACCTGAAGCGCGCGCAGGACGCGGGCGTGCCGGTGCCGGACCCCATCGCGGTGCAGCGGAACGTCCTCGTGATGGAGCTCCTCGGCGAGGAGGACGACGCCGCGCCGACGCTCCACGACGTCCATCTTGAGAACCCCGAGACGGCGTACGAGAACGTCCGCGAGTACATGCGGCGGCTCTTCCGCGCGGGCCTCGTCCACGGCGACCTCTCCGAGTACAACCTCCTCGTCTGGGAGGGCGAGATTTTCGTCATCGACGTCGGGCAGGCGGTGACGGTTCACCACGGGAACGCGGACGACTTCCTGGAGCGCGACTGCCGGAACGTCGCGAACTTCTTCGCGCGACAGGGCGTCGACGTCGACGCGGACGACCTCTACGACTACGTCACCGAGCCAATCGCGGACGACGACGCGGCCTGAGGGCGCGACGCGCGGCGGTCAGTGTGAGGGCGACACGGGACGTGTCAGGTCGGTTCGCGTCGGGCCGGCGATACGTCCATAGGGGCGAGCGTTCTCTGAGAGGGCATGACGGGAAGCGTAGTCGTCTCGGCGGAGCCGCTGCGGGTTCGGCTCGACGTGACGGTGGAGGGGGAGACGGCGACGGCGGTGGTGGACGAGTCGGCGTCGGTGGCGTCCTTCGAGCGCGGCGAGCGGTAGCCACGGGCGTTCGAACCACTGTCCCGACAGAACTCGCGTTCTGCCCTCGCGTTTACAGAACTGTCGTTCAGGAATTACTTATTCCGTTCGGCGGCGTCCGACCGGGTATGCGAGAGCTCCTCAGGTATCCGGATTTCCGGCGGCTCTTCGTGGGCCGGCTCGTCACGAACATGGGCGACAGCGTCTACTCGGTGGCGGCGATGTGGCTCGTCTACTCGCTCTCCGGGTCGATGCTCTACACCGGCCTCGCCGGCGCGCTCACGATGGGGCCGTCGGCGCTCCAGGTGTTCGTCGGCCCGCTCGTCGACCGGTGGTCGCTCCGCCGCACGCTCGTCGCGACGCAGGCCGCACAGGCCGTCCTCGTCCTCGTCATTCCCGCGGCGCACGTCCTCGGCGCGCTCTCCGCCGAGCTCGTCCTCGTCGTCATGCCGGTCGTGGCGATGCTCAATCAGTTCGTCTACCCCGCGCAGAACGCCGCGCTCCCCCGCATCGTCGAGGAGGACGAACTCACCGCCGCGAACTCCGCGTTCTCCCTCGCCTACCAGGGCGTCGATATGGCGCTGAACGGGGTCGCGGGCCTCCTCGTCGTCGCCGTCGGCGCGGTGGCGCTCTACGCGCTCGACTCCCTGACGTTCGTCGTCGCCGTCGCCTGCTTCGCCGGCCTCCGCGTCCCGCCGGTCACCGACGACGGGGACGACGACCCCGCCTCCTACCTCGACGACCTCCGGGAGGGCATCGGGTTCGTCCGCGGCACCGTCATCGCCCGGCTGTTCGGCGCGTCCATCATGGCGAACGCCCTCCTCGGCGTGACGTGGGCGGTCCTCCCGGCGTTCGCCGACGCGCGCGGCGGCGCGGGGACGTACGGCTTCCTCCTCGCCGGTATCTCCGCCGGAACGCTCCTCGGCGCGCTCGTCGCCACGCGCTTCGACGGCGTTCCCTACGGGACGCTCTCCATCGCCGGGTTCGCGCTCGCCGCCGCCGCGTGGTTCGCCGCGCTCCTCGCGCCCGCGACGCTCGCCGCCGTCGCCTGCTTCGCCGTCGCGTTCGTCCCCGTCGGCGTCACGAACGTCGTCTCCTCGACGATGATACAGCGCCTCGTTCCCGACGCCCTCCTCGGCCGCGTGATGGCGCTCCTCGGGAGCGTGGGCACCGCGGCGATGCCGCTCGGCTCCCTCCTCGGCGGCGCGGGCGGCGACGCCCTCGGCGCAGCTACCGTGATGTGGGTCGGCGGCGTCGGCTTCCTCTGGATCGTCGCGTACGTCTTCGCCGTCCCGAGCCTCCGCCGCCTCGGCGCGCCCACCGCCGTCGAGACGCTCTCGCACCAGCGCGACCGCCACTCCACGGTCGTCGCCGACGGCGGCGAGTAAAGGGGTTTTCAGCCACCAAGGCAGCCACCGGGAACAGCGAAGCGACACGAACAACGCGACTCGGCCGGCGAGACGGCAGCTTGGGGAGGGGCATCGAAAGGGGCCGAGGCGTCGCGTCCACGCGTCAGAAACGTCGGGACGAAACAGGTTACAGTTCGAGAAACGTCCGTTCGGCAGGCTCTGGAAGACTTTTACGCGTCGACTTCCTAGTTCGGTGTATAATGACTCAACACGTCAAGATTCCGCAGGACCGAATCGGTGTCCTCATCGGTTCGGGTGGTGAGACGCTTCGCCGCATCGAGCGGACCGCGGAGGTCTCTCTGGACGTGGACTCGGAGAACGGCTCCGTCGCCGTCGAGAAGGCGGGCGACCCCATTCGCGCGCTGAAAGGGCCGGACGTCGTGCGCGCGATCGGTCGCGGCTTCGACCCGGACGCGGCGCTCTCCCTGCTGGACGACGACATGCGGATGTTCGATACGATCGACATCGAGCGGGCGGCGCGGAACGACAACGACCTGCGGCGGAAGAAGGGCCGGCTCATCGGTGAGAACGGGCGGACGCGTCAGCTCATCGAGGAGCTGACGGGCGCGAGCGTCGTCATCTACGGGTCGACGTTCGGCGTCATCGGTCAGCCGCAGGAGGTCGATATCGCGCGGTCGGCGGCGGAGATGATTCTCGACGGCGCGCCCCACGGCTCGGTGTATTCCTTCCTCGAACGGAAGCACGTGGAGGAGCTGAAACACCAGGGGATGGAGTACCACGAGTACTCGGGGTGAGCGTGGGTCGGAGCGAGGCCACCTACGGCGGCCGAGCGAGAACCACGGAATTAGCGAGCAGGAACGGCCAGCGGGAGTGACACGCGAGCAGCGAGAACCACGATAGCGCGGGCGGCGAAGCCGCGAGCCGGGCGACTGAGTGCGGGAGATGGCGGGATTCGGCAGCTGAGTGGCCGGTGGAGAACCGGGTGGTTTGCGGCGGCGTCGGGTCGAGTCGTCGGTTTTCCGGGTGGTCGTGGTGCGTCGACGTCGAGCAGGGAGTGTATATAAACCGCGTCATTGGTATTGTCTCACACACCCTGTTAACCCGTCGTGCGCCGTGTCGACGCCCACTTGCCAAAGTTTTATATAGAATGGCAATCAATCAATGAGTGATTATGGCGCAGCAGATGGGTAACCAGCCGCTGATTGTCCTCTCCGACGACAGTCAGCGCACGTCCGGGAAAGACGCACAGTCGATGAACATCACCGCCGGGAAGGCCGTCGCGGAGTCCGTCCGCACGACGCTCGGCCCGAAGGGCATGGACAAGATGCTCGTCGACTCGCAGGGCTCCGTCGTCGTCACGAACGACGGCGTCACCATCCTCAAGGAGATGGACATCGAGCACCCGGCGGCGAACATGATCGTCGAAGTCGCCGAGACGCAGGAGAACGAGGTCGGCGACGGTACGACGTCCGCCGTCATCGTCTCCGGTGAACTCCTCTCCGAGGCCGAGAACCTCCTCGAGCAGGACATCCACGCGACCACGCTCGCGCAGGGGTACCGTCAGGCCGCGGAGAAAGCGAAAGAGCTCCTCGACGACATCGCCATCGAGGTCTCCGAGGACGACGACGAATACCTCGAGAAGATCGCCGCGACCGCGATGACCGGGAAGGGCGCGGAGAACGCGAAGGACGTCCTCGCCGGCCTCGTCGTACGCGCCGTCCAGTCGGTCGCCGACGACGGCGTCGTCGACACGGACAACATCAAAGTCGAGAAGGTCACCGGCTCCTCCATCGAGGACTCCGAGCTCGTCGAGGGCGTCATCGTCGACAAGGAGCGCGTGAACGACAACATGCCGTTCGCCGTCGAGGACGCGAAGATCGCGCTCGTCGACGACGGTCTCGAAGTCGCTGAGACCGAAATCGACACCGAGGTCAACGTCACCGACCCCGACCAGCTCCAGCAGTTCCTCGACCAGGAAGAGGCGCAGCTCCGCGAGATGGTCGACTCCCTCAAGGACGCGGGCGCGAACGTCGTCTTCGTGGACGGCGGCATCGACGACATGGCGCAGCACTACCTCGCGCAGGAAGGCATCCTCGCCGTCCGCCGCGTGAAATCCTCCGACATGAAGCGCCTCGGCCGCGCGACGGGCGCGACCGCCGTCACGAACGTCAAGGACATCGAGGCCGACGACCTCGGCGACGCCGGCAGCGTCGCGCAGAAGGACATCGGCGGCGACGAGCGCATCTTCGTCGAGGACGTCGAGGAAGCGAAGTCCGTCACGCTCATCCTCCGCGGCGGCACGGAGCACGTCGTCGACGAAGTCGAGCGCGCCATCGACGACTCGCTCGGCGTCGTTCGCGTCACGCTCGAAGACGGCAAGGTCCTCCCCGGCGGCGGTGCCCCGGAGACCGAGCTCGCGCTGAAGCTCCGCGACTTCGCTGACTCCGTCGGCGGGCGCGAGCAGCTCGCCGTCGAGGCGTTCGCCGACGCCCTCGAAGTCGGGCCGCGCACCCTCGCCGAGAACGCGGGCCACGACCCCATCGACTCCCTCGTGGACCTCCGCAGCCGCCACGACGGCGGCGAGACCGGCGCGGGCCTCGACGCCTACACGGGCGACATCATCGACATGGAAGACGAAGGCGTGGTCGAGCCGCTCCGCGTGAAGACGCAGGCCATCGAGTCCGCCACCGAGGCGGCCGTGATGATCCTCCGCATCGACGACGTCATCGCCGCCGGCGACCTCAAGGGCGGCCAGATTGACTCCGACAGCGGCGGAGACGAAGGCCCCGGCGGTGCCGGCGGCGGCCCCGGTGGTATGGGCGGCGGCATGGGCGGTATGGGCGGCGGTATGGGCGGCATGATGTAACGTCGGTTCCGAACACCCACTCCATCCGCCGGCCACCCGGCCCAGACCCCTTCGCTTCCGGTCGAGTATCGTCCGCTTCGAACACCGTTTTTCTTTCGCGCGCTACCCGGTGAGCGACAGCGCCCGTTCTCGCCTCGACCGCATCGGTGACGGTTTCGCGGCCGCGAGATTGACTCGCGTTCGACGTATTTTACCGCCTCTTTGACGCTGTTTGATTTGCGTGGACGGCGATGGCAGAGTGTTTCCTGTCGATTTATGCGTTCGGGGGCAGGAATTGCGGGTATGGAGACGCTACTGTTGAACAAAGACGACGTCCACGAGAACACGCCCATGGCGGAGCTCATCGTCGCCGTCGAAGAGGCCTTCCAGGCCTACGAGAACGGCGACGCGCAGATGCCCGCGAAATCCTACATCGACCTCCCCCAGTACAACGGCGACTTCCGGTCGATGCCCGCCTACCTCGACGCGGGCGACTGGGACGCCGCCGGCATCAAGTGGGTGAACGTCCACCCCGACAACCCCGACGCCTTCGAGCTGCCGACCGTCATGGGGACGATGGTCTACTCCGACCCGAAGAACGCCTACCCGCTCGCCATCATGGACGGCACCGAACTCACCATGAAGCGCACGGGCGCGGCCGCCGCCGTCGCCACCGACCACCTCGCCGTCGACGACGCCACCTCCTTCGGCCTCGTCGGCGCTGGCGTCCAATCCTACACGCAGTTAGAAGCCATCAGCCAGGTCCGCGACATCGAGAAAGTCGTCGTCAGCGACCTCAACGAGGGCCGCGTCGCCCGCTTCATCGACCACTTCGGCGACGACTTCGACGTCGAGGAAGGCTCCATCACCGACGCCGGCCACTGCGACATCCTCTCCACTGTCACCCCCGTCGAAGACCCCATCGTCCACGAGACCGACGTCGGCGACCACACCCACATCAACGCCATGGGCGCGGACGCCGCCGGCAAACACGAAATCGACGACGACGTCCTCCTCGATTCGAAACTCGTCATCGACGACTACTCCCAGACCACGCACTCCGGCGAAATCAACGTCCCGTGGAGCGACGGCGTCCTCGACGACGACGACATCTACGGCGAAATCGGCGAAATCGTCACCGACAAGAAGGCCGGCCGCACCGCCGACGACGGCGTCACCGTCTTCGACTCCACCGGCCTCGCCATCCAGGACGTCGCCGCCGCCCACGTCGTCTACACCCACGCCAACGAACACGAAAACGGCACCCAGTTCGACCTCCTCGGCGTCTAACCCGACGCACGAACCACATTCCAGCGGCACCGGCTTTCTCGCAGTTCTCATGCGAGCGAACGCCTTCCGGCCGTGTTCGCCTAATCGCGATTCTCAGCCGTTGCTGGCGGCCCTACATCTCCAAGCATAAGGACGTCGCGCTGGCTCGCGTGTCGTTCGCGCGAGCGATAGCGAGTGCGAGCAGCACGTCGCGGAACGCGACGGAACGAGCGAGCGCCGCAGGCGCGAGCAGGGAGGAACTCCGTTCCGACCGCGCTCCCCATCGGTCGCTCCCGCTCGCCGTTCCGCGGTTCTCGGCCGCGAAGCGGCCGAGAACCGCGTCCTCAATGCGCTGGCGCGTACTCCTCCTCGCTCTCGGTATCGCCGACGACGAGGTCGAGAATCCAGAGGACGACGAGAACGGGGATGAGTGGGACGACGATGACCAGAAGGAGGAGGCCGATGAGGAGGCCGATGACGGTCATCTCGCGCGCGCCGCGGTCGCGCGGCCGGAACAACGCCTGTAGGATGAAGTCGCCGAGTCCTTCCTCGCTCATACGCGACGATAGCCGTGCCGCCACCTAATACGTGCGGGTATCCGGCGACCGGACGGGATGCGACCGCGAACATTCAGGGTATTAAAGAGATTGGGGGAGGAACAGGTCACGATGAACGTCGCCGAGTTCACGCTGGGGTATCCGATACTCCGTGACGCGCTGGAGCGGACGCCGGGCGTGACGCTGGAGTGGGAGCGCTCGGATATGGACGGGGCGCACCACACGATTCTCGCGTGGGCGTTCGGGGACGACGCCGCCCTCGACCGATTCGAGGCCGCGCTCGAGGACGACGCCTCCGTGTACGCGGCCGACCGAATCGCCGCCGTCGACGACCGCCGGCTCTACCAAGTCGACCTCGACGACGCCGGCGAGGAGATGAGCGTCTACCCCGTCATCGTCGACACGGGCGGCATCATCCGGCAGGCGACCGCGGACGACGGCGGCTGGCACTTCCGCGTCGCGTTCCCCGACCAGCGGACGTTCGCGCAGTTCCGCGCCGCCTGCGACGACCACGACATCGACCTCGTCCTCCACACGCTCCTCGTCGAGGAAGCCGCCGAGGAGAGCGACCGCTACGGGCTGACGGACCGACAGCGAGAACTCCTCCGCGTCGCGCTCGACGCCGGCTACTTCGACATCCCGCGCAGCGCGTCGCTCGGCGACGTCGCCGCCGAACTCGGCATCTCCGGAAACGCCGCGTCCGAGCGCCTCCGCCGCGGCCTCCGAGCGCTCCTCAGCGAGACCGTCGCGGCGAACGAGACCGGGGACGCGTCGACCGACCGCTGATTACTCGAGGTGGATGGCGGGCCGGAACGGCTTCGCCTTCCCCGCGGCCTCGTCCTCGACGTCGGACTCCCGGTAGAGTTCGACGGCCGCGTCGAACTCGTGTTCGAGGAACCGCGTCGCCTCGTCGAGCACGTCGTACTCGTCGACGTCGAGCAGCGTCTCGCTCGTCTCCTCGCCGCGCTCGCGGACGTCCTCGACGAGGTCTTGGACGAGCTGGTTCACCTCGTTCCCGCGCTCGCGCAGGCCCTCGTGCTGCATGACCGTCCCCATCACCGCGCCGACGTCGGGGCCGGTCTCCACGACCTCCTCGAAGACGGTGTGCTTCCACGGCGCGGCCGTGTAGAGCCGGATGGTGTCCGGGTCGGTGTCCGTGACGTCCATGATGTCGCGGACGTCCTCCGTGAGCCGTTCGACTAACTGCTCTTCCACTTCGACGCGCCGCGATTCGAACTCGTGGTCGACGTCTGGCCACGCCGCGTCCTCGACGGGCACGCCCGCGAGTTGCTCGTGGAGTTCGTTCGCCATGAACGGCGTCACGGGCGCGAGCATCCGCAGGCGCGCGGAGAGCACGTGCTTCTGCGTCCACCGCGCCCCCGGCCGGTCGAGGTCCGCGCGCCGACGGTACCACCGCAGGTCCTCCTCCAGCCCGAAGAACGCCGCCTGACTCGCCTTCCGGGTCTCGAAGCCGTCCATCGCCTCCGTCGCTTCCCGAATCGTCCGCTGGAGGCGGCTCAGCAGCCAGCGGTCGATGCGCTTCAGCTCCCGCGTTCCTTCCGCTAGATCGATGACGTCCTGGGCGCGGTTCCAGAAGCGCTCCAGTTGCTTCTTCGTCGACGTCACTTCCTCTCGCCGCCAGTCGAAGTCCTGCCACGGCTCCGAGGAGTTCAGGAGGAAGAACCGGACGGTGTCCGCGCCGTACTCCTCGATGGCCTCCGCGGGCAGCACGACGTGGCCTTTCGAAGAGCTCATCTTCTTCCCTTCGAGGAGCCCCATCCCGGCGATGGCGACGCCCTGCGGCCAGTTCGCCTCGTCGAAGAGCTCCGTGTGGTGGAAGACGTAGAACGAGAGGTGGTTGCTGACGAGGTCGTTCCCCGACACCCGGTAGTCCACGGGGTACCAGTAGTCCCACTCCGCGCGGAGGTCGAGCGCGCGCTCGGGCGCGTCGCCGTCGACGGCGTCCGCGCCGTAGAACAGCGCGTCGAAGAACTCGCGCGTGAGCTCCTCGGGCGGGATGTCCTGCAGGCGGTGCGCGATAGTGTAGTAGGACATGTAGACCGTCGAGTCCGAGAGCGGCTCGATGACGAAGTCCTCGTCCCACGGCAGGCGCGTGCCGAGGCCGTAGTTCCGAATGCACGGCCACTCGTTCAGCCAGTCGATGGTGTGGTCGAACTGCCCGCGCGTGTTCTCCGGGATCGTATCCATCTCGGAGACGGCCTTGTGCGCCATCGCCTTCCAGTCCTCGTCGTTGTAGGTGAGGAACCAGGTGTCCTGTTTCGCGACTTCGACGTCGCCGCCGCAGCGGCAGACGACCTCCTCGGAGAACTCGTACATCATGTCGAAATCCCCGGTCTCGCGGAACGCGGCGGCGAGTTCGTCGCGGACGTCCTCGACGACGCGACCCGCGTACTCGCCGTACATATCTTTCAGTTTCCCGCCGTGGAACTCCGCGTTGTAGACGTCCTGCGTCGCCTCTTCGAGTTTCGGGTCGTCCGCGCTCTCGATGCCGTACGCCTCACAGGCCGCGCGCGCCGGGAACGGGTCGTCGTAGCCGTCGACGTCGATGATGGATTTCGGCTGAATCTCCGCGACTTCCGCGGGGTCGATGCCGTACTCCCGCATGAGGTCGTCGTTCGCCTTCGCGTCCTGCAGCGCCATCCAGTCGTCCGGCGAGTGCGCGGGCACGGACATCACGACCCCGGTGGCGTTGTCCGCGGCGACGAAGCGCGCCGGAAGAACGAGGACGTCCTCGCCCGTCACGGGGTTCGTCACGCGCTCGCCGACGAGCTCCGACCCAGAGAAGCGCTCCAGGATCTCCACGTCGCGCTGCTGGAGCACGAGCTTCTCCACCGCCTCGTGGCTCACGATCCACTGCTCGCCGTCGACGTCCGCCTCGACGTAGTCCGCCTCGGGGTCGACGTACGCGTTCGTCACGCCCCGCACCGTCTCCGGGCGCAGCGTCGCCATCGGCAGGAGGGTGTCACCGCTCTCGAACTTCACGAGCGTGTACTCCTGGAACTCCGCCTCCTCGCCCTCCAGGATGTCGTGCGTCGTCACCGGGTTCTCCTCGTCCGTGCAGTATTTGACCGGGTGGAGGCCTTTTTCGAGCCTATCGCGGTCCCGCAGCGTCTCGTACTGCCACGTCACGAACTTCGAGTACCGCTCGTCGTTCGTCGTGAACTCCCGCCGCCAGTCGATGGAGAGCCCGAGCGACTTCATGTTCGTCTTGTAGTGGTTCTCGATGAAGTACCGCGCGAAGCCCATCGGCGTCTCCAGCTCCTCCAGTTCCTCCTCCGGGACGTTGTACGTGTCCCGCAGCACCGAGAGCTGCTCCTCTTCGCCCTTCTGCAAGCGGTTCACCGCGCCGATAATCGGCGTCCCCGTGACGTGCCACGCGATGGGGAAGAGGACGTTGTCGCCCTGCAGGCGGCGGTAGCGCGCCCACACGTCCGGCACGGTGTACGTCCGCGCGTGCCCGATGTGCATCCCGCCCGACGGATACGGATAGGGGACGGTGACGAACGTCGCGTCCTCGTCGTCCTCCTCCGGGTCCACCTCGTAGCGTCCGCCGTCCTCCCATCGGTCCTGCCACTTCCGCTCGATAGACCGCGGCTCGTAGCTCATTATCGGTTCTATCTGCCGCCGCGCTCAAAAGAACACCTATGCTGACTGGCCGGACTGTCAGCCGCCGCCGCACGCGGTCCGAATGTCGGGGACGAGTAGAGTGAAGTCGCTCCCCCACCTCGTGCGAGCTCGTGGGCGACTTCGCCGACGACGTACACCGCGACCTCCGCGACGCCCTCGCCGCCCGCCTCCCGAGTCGGAAGTGGCGGACCGAACGGTACGTCGAGCGCACGCCCGTCGACGTCGCCACCGACGACGACGCCGGCCGCGCCTCGCGTGTCGCTCCCTCCGGTCGCTCCCACTCGCCCGTCCCGCGGTTCTCACTCGCGCCCGCGGCGCTCGCTCCGAACCGCGTCATCCTCGTCGAAGTGGAGATGCGGCGCGCCGACCCCGCGAACAACCCCGTGAAACTCGCGCGGTACGCCGACGAGGGCGCGTTCGACGCTCCCGTCCACCTCGTTCAGGTCTTCTCCGGCTACTACGACCTCGCCGGCGGCGGCGTCTCTACGAAGCGCGAGAACGCGGAGTTCGTCGGCCGCCTCGCCACCGACGCCCTCGACGGCTTCACCTACGACGCCGTCGACCTCGGGTTCACGCCGCCGAAACGCGGCGGCGACCGCCCGAGCGACTGGCGAGCGCGCGTCCACGAGACCGCCGACCGAATCGTCGACTCAGTCGAGCGAGACTAAGCCGTCGTCGAGCATGTCGCCGAGCACGTCGCGCGCGTGCCCGTCGGGTTTCACGCCCCCGTACGCGGCCTTCACCTCGCCGTCGGCGAGCACGAACGTCACGCGCTCCGCCGCGCCGCTCGACGCGTCGACGCCGAACCCGTCCGCGATACCGCCGTCCGGGTCCGCGAGCAGGTCAAAGTCGAGCCCGTACTTCTCGCAGAACGCCTCGTGGGAGTCGACGTCGTCCGTCGACACGCCGTAGACCGAGACGCCCGCCTCGCGATAGGTGTCGAGTTCGGCGTTGAACTGCTTCGCCTCCACCGTACACCCCGGCGTGTCGTCCCGCGGGTAGAAGTAGACGACCGTGGGCTCCTCGAAGTCCAGTGAAACCGTCTCGCCGTCCTGGTTCTGCGCCTCCACGCTCGGCGCGCTGTCGCCTTCGTTCAGCATACTCGGAGGCAGACGCTCCTCATTCTTGGCTGTTGGGAGGCCGGCAGCCCCCGCCCTGGGGGAGGCGGGACGCTCTCGAAGACAGCGGTGGTCAGTACGTCTCGGTCTCGACATCGAGACGCTCGAAGTCCGCCACGTTACGGGTGAGTACCGGTTCGTCGACCACATCGGCTGTCGCACCGATGATTACGTCCCCGTCTCCGACCGCGTTGCCGTCGTTCATCAGTTCCCCAGAGAGCCGTCCGGCTTTCCGCACGACCGCTGCATCCGCGGGATACGTCGGCTTCGAGGCCAGGACATCCTTCACCCGGTCTGCCTCGTCGGAAGACTGGTCCGACCGCGCGATTCCGTAGTAGAGTTCGAACAACGTCATCGCGGAGATGCGCTGCTGGATCAACTCTTCCTCGATCTCTTCGGCCTTCTCGACGGCCCCTCCGTCCCCGTTCATCAGATCGATGAGAAATGCGGTGTCGAGGAGCACGCTACGCCTCACTTACGTCGTCAACGATACGTTCGAGTTCGTCGCGACGGCGACCACGGCGTTCCGCCACGGCGTCGCGGAGGGCGCACGCTTCCTCGTCGCTCAGGATTCCGGCGATCTCGAGGAGTGACCGCTCTCCCGCGAGGCGGAGAACAGCCTCGGAGAACGTCTCGTCCTCCCGCTTGTGGGCTTCGAGGCGTTCGTAGGCGTCGTCCGAGAGCCGGATGCTCTTCGACATATGCATACAGTTGTATGCAGGTCGGCAAAGGGGTTTCCCCGCGTCCGTCCAGGGTGACGCCGGGTCTTCGATCCGGCTTCACGACCGCTACTCGCTATCTGCGCGGTGTTCGGAGATGATGGAGTCGAGTCGCTGCTCTCGCTCTTGGCGTTCGCGTTCCTCGTATCGCTCGCGGTAGTCGGCTTCGACGGCGGAGACAGCCGAGTCGTCGGCGATGGCGAGCTCGTCGATTTCGCGGATGCTGACGTCGTCGGCGGGGCCGAAGGGGACGTCGCGGTCGTAGAGGACGTCTTCGGCGATGTCGCTCGTTCGGCCGTCGAGGAGGACGACGCGCGGGCGGGCGTCGGCGAGTTTTTCGGCGGTTCGCTTCCCCGCGCCGGAGGCGTCGCGGATGTAGACGACGTCCCCTTTGGAGAGCCCGAACTCGGCGTCCGCTTCCTCGATGGCGTCGACGGTGAACTGCTCGACGGGTTTGACGGCGACGAGGCTGCCGTCGTCGACGTCTTCGAAGTTGGAGTGGTCGAGCTTCCAGAGCTCTTTCAGGCGTTCGAGCTTCCCGGCGAGCGCCTCCGCGCGCTCCCGCTGCTCGTCGCGCTCTTCCTCTAAGCGGTTGTTCTCCCACTCTAGTTTCGTGACTTCGCGGCGCTCGCGGGCCTCCTGGCGTTCCTCGCGGCGGGCCTCGGAGAGCTCGCCTTCTAACTCTTCGATGCGGGCGTCGCGTTCCTCGATGATGGCTTCGAGGTCGTCGACGTGGGATTGGAGGCGGCCGACCTGCGTCTCGAGGTCGCGGATCCGCTGTTCTTCCTCGGTGAGTTCGCGCTCCTCGTGTTCGTGGTCGTCCTCCTCGGAGTCGTCGTCCTCGCTGAGGTCGCGAATCACGGCGTCGACGTGTTCGCCGGCGACGACGCGCGCGACGACGTCGCCGCGGTCGAGGTCGCGGGGGGTGCGCCGGGTCGCCTTCGCGATGCGTTCTTCGTGGGCGTCGTAGGCGAAGAGCGCGGCGGCGAGCGCGTCCCGCTCGTGGTCGTTGCCGTACCCCGTCTCCCGGGTCCGGTGCTGTTTCTCGTCGACGGGGAGGTCGCTCTCGGGTTGCCAGCCCGCGGCGTCGAACGTGCGGCGGTACGCGTCCACGGTCTGCGGCATCGGCTCGACGTCCGCGGCGACGAGGACGGGCCGGCCGCGCTCGATGATCCACTCGTTGATCGCGGCCGTGTCGGCGGTCCGGGTCGAGAGGACGTCGAGGACGCGGCCGTCGAGGTCCACGAGCGCCACCGCGGTCGTCGTCCCCGGGTCGATACCGACGAAGACGCGGTCCCGGCGGCGCGCGAGCGACCGGAACTCGATACCGTCCCGACGCACCGGTTCGATCTCGACGCGCGTGTCGCCCGCCCGATGCCCCGAGAGGGGAATCTCGCTCTCGCGCGCCTCGACCGTGAAGACGGCGTTCGAGTACCCGCCGTATTTCTCCGTGGCGTCCATCTCGTAGTCGAGGCCGGCGTCGTCGAGTTTCGACTTGACGTTCCGCGCCTCGTTCTTCACGTGGCCGTGGATGCGACGCGTGTATCGGTCCTGACTCCACCCGCCCTTCCCCGTCGAGCGCCCGCGGGCGACTTTCACTTCTGTCTCGTTCGTGAAGGCGGAGACCTCTTCGCCGACGTTCCGCGCGGCGAGGCGCGCGGCGGCTTCCGCTTCCTCCATCGCCGGCTTCCCGTAGGGGACGCCGTGGCGTTTCGCCACCCGCGAGAGCGGCTCGGGCCGCTCCGCGCCCGTCACCTGCACGAGTTTCGTCTCCGCCGGGAACCCCCGGAGGAGGTGGACGAGGGAGTCTTTGTCCGCCGCGAGCTCGTACATGTTGTCGGTCGCGACGAGGTCCGGCTCCTCGGAGTCGACGAGCCGCATGAGCTTCCGGTGGCTCACCACGTCGCGCTCTCTGACCTCGCCGTCGAACACTACGAGCGCGTAGGAGGGACTGTCGCCGCGCACGTCGCCGCTCTGCACGTCGACGCCGAACACGAGGGCGTCGAGCGCACTCGTCCGCGTACTCACGGAGTGTGCTAGGCGATTGACGCCTATAAGCGCACCCCCGAGCGAAGTTCAAGAGCGTCAGTACATACCACCGGTAAGTATATCTGTGTGACAGCTAGTGAATCAGACAGGGATTGGGATGCTACCAGATAGCGCGGACAGGCTGGGGTCGGAGAGTCGCGGCGTGTCGAACGTCATCGGGATCGTGATGCTCGTCGGCATCACCGTCCTGCTCGGTGCCGTCGTCGGCTCGGCCGCCCTCCACCTCGGGGGCGACGTCGGGCCGACGCAGCCGAACGCGCAACTCGCCGTCGAGGACGCGAGCGAACTCGTAGGCGAGAGCGCCGGCGCGAACGTCCTCGAGATCACGCACGAAGGTGGCGACGACCTCGAAACGACCGGTCTCCGTCTCGTGATTCGACAGGACGGCGACGTCTACTACAACGCCATACTCGCGAAGGACACGTACGAACGAGAAAACGGGTACGCGCCGCTGGAGTCGGACGCGAGCGGGAAGTTCGCCTCCGGACAAGCCATCACGGTGGCCGAACAGAGCGGCGAGTTCGCCCCCGGGAAGTACCGGATTCAGCTAATCCACGTCGACTCCGACTCGCTCCTCGTCGACGAGGAAGTGAAGATTAACTAGCGGTCCGGGTAGGGGACGTCGAGTTCCATGCCGTCGGCGGCGACGAGGACGCGACCCGTGAACTCCCGCGTGGCGTGGTCTTTGAGGACGCCGGCGTCGCCGGCGTACCGCGAGGAGACGTGAGTGAGGACGAGGCGAGTGACGCCCGCCTGTCGCGCGATGCTCCCCGCTTCGCCCGCCGTCGAGTGCCCCGTGTGTTCTGCGCGCTCTCCGGCGTCGTTCGCGAACGTCGAATCGTGGACGAGGACGTCCGCGCCCTCGGCGGCCTCCACGGTCGCCTTCGTCGGCCGCGTATCGCCCGTGTAGACGAACTTCCGCCCCGGGCGCGGCTCGCCCACCACCTGCTCCGGCTCCACGACCGTTCCGTCCTCGAGCTCCACCGGCTCGCCCTCGTGCAGCCGCCCGAACTTCGGCCCCACGGGAACCCCGAGCTCCTCCGCTTTTTCTCTGTCGAACCGGCCCTTCCGGTCGTGCTCGTCGAGGACGTACCCGACGGCGCTCGTCCGATGCGCCACGGGGAACGCCCGCACCTCGTACTCCTCTCTGTCGAGCACGACCTCGCCCGGCGACACCTCGCTCACCCGCACGTCGAACCCGACGTCGCCGCCGACGGCGAACACCAACTGCTCGATGCGGTCGGCCGTCCCCTTCGACGTGTGAATCGTCAACCGCTCCTCCCGGTCGTTGAAGTCCATCGTCTGCACGAGCCCGGGCAGCCCCAGCACGTGGTCGCCGTGCACGTGCGTCACGAAGACGTCGCTCACCCCGAAACCCGTCCCGTACTTCAACATCTGCCGCTGCGTCCCCTCGCCCGCGTCGAAGAGGAAGGCGTCGCCCTCCCGTCGCACGAAGAGGGAGCTCGGGTTCCGGTTCACCGTCGGAACCGCCCCGCTCGTCCCCAGGAAGGTCGCGTGAAGCGTCATAGTCGAAACTGGGGGAGTCGCGTGTATACCGGCTTCGGAACCTATCCTCTCCGAGCGAACGCCACCGCGAACGGGGAGAGGACCACCGTCGACGGCGATGAAGCAACCGCCGGAACCGGTCAGTTGCTCAAACCACCGCGGGGAGGGAATCGAAGGGGCGGGCGCGCTCGCGAGTCGAGACGATGCAAGCACCGGAGCGCACGGAGTGCGCGAGGAGCACAGCGAGTCGCAGGCCGCGAGCGCGCCCGGGGCTTCGGAGGAGGCGAAAACGAGAGTAAGAGTAGCAGGATCAGATACGACGACTAGCAACCGACCGATTCTTACTCGCGCTCGCGCTACGAGGAGGTAATGGAGTCGCCGCTCTGGCTGGACACGCACGCGCCGGACCTGGAGGACCTCCCGCAGCGCGAGGTGCGGGAGCGACTGGGCGACGTGGTGTCGGATCCGGTGAATCTGGTGGTACACGGGCCGGTGGGGTCGGGGAAGACGGCGGCGGTCCGGGCGCTCGCGCGCGAGGCGCACGAGGACGCGGAGAACGACCTCGTGGAGCTGAACGTCGCGGACTTCTTCGGGATGACGAAGAAGGAGATCGCGAACGACGAGCGGTTCTCCCACTTCATCTCCGCGAAGCGAAAGCGCGAGTCGTCGAAGGCCGACCTCATCAATCACGTGCTGAAGGAGTCGGCGTCCTACCAACCAGTGTCAGGGGACTACAAGACCATCGTGCTCGACAACGCCGAGGCGATTCGGGAGGACTTCCAGCAGGCGCTTCGGCGCGTGATGGAGCGCCACCACGAGACGACGCAGTTCGTCATCGGGACGCGCCAGCCGACGAAGCTCATCCCGCCGATTCGCTCGCGGTGCTTCCCCGTGCCCGTCCGCTCGCCCGACACCGACGAGGCGGTCGACGCCTTAGAGCGTATCGTCGAACGCGAAGCCGTCGAGTACGACGGCGACGGCCTCGAGTATCTCGCGGGCTACGGCGACGGCAACCTCCGGCGAGCGGTGCTCGGCGCGCAAGCCACCTACGAAGCGGAAGGCGAAGTCACGATGCAGGCCGCCTACGAAACCCTCCAGGATATCGGATACGGCGACCGCGTGAAGGAAATGCTCGACCACGCCGAGAGCGGGAGTTTCACCGACGCCCGCTCCGAACTCGACGACCTCCTCGTCGACGACGGACTGGACGGCACGGAAGTCCTCGACGAGATTCTCCGCGTGTCGCGCTCTCGCTACACCGGCTCCGAACTCGCCCGCGTCCACCGCCTCGCCGGCGGCGTCGACTTCGACATGCACGAAGGCACCAGCGACCGCATTCACCTCTCGCGCCTCCTCGCCGAACTCGGTCGATAGCACCAGAACTCGCGCTCACAAGTGCGATAGCAGCTGTATAAGTTATAAATAGAGGAACAGATATGGTGAGTAAATGGAGTCGAGTGATAGCACCCAGCGACGGGTCGGAGTCGCGGTCGCGTACGGTGTTTCGGCTATCGTCCTCTGGTTCGTGCTCTTCGTCTCGCTCGGGGCGTTCGTCGGTCTTCCGGTCGTGTTTGCGGGCTTCGTCTCGTCGCCGGTCATCGTTCCGTTCGTGGCTGCGGCGACGCTGTTTCGCGTCGAGTGGTTCGAACGCGAGAAGTGGTCGGCGGGGACGACGCTCTCGAAGCGGATCGGCCTCGGTGTCCTCGTCGCCGCCGCGAGCGGCGTCGTCGGCATTCCCGTGATGGGTGGCCTCTCGGTTGCCGGCGCGCCGTGGTGGCTCGCGTTTCCGCCGGGAGTGCTCCTCGAACTCGTCGTCGGGTTCGTCGTCGCTCTCAACCTCCTCGCCGACTACCTCGACGCCGACGCGCTCCGCGAGGAGTCCCGGTTCGCGTCGTAGTCGAACCATGACTGCTCGGAATCAGCAGCGAAGGCACCAGCGACCGCATTCACCTCTCGCGCCTCCTCGCCGAACTCGGTCGATAGCGCCGGCGGCTCAGCCGAGGACGAGGACGTGGCGGACGAGCGAGCGGTGGACGCGGCGTTCGAAGCGGTTTTTCACGGTCCAGCCGGCTTCGCGGGCTTCCGCGCGCCAGTCGCGGTCGGCGACGAGGACGCAGCGACCAGTCGAGACGCGGCGGGCTTCCGCGAGCGCGCCGGCGACGAGGTCTTTCAGCCCGTGCGTCTCGATTTTCGACTGGCGGCCGTAGGGCGCGTCGAAGACGACGCCGTCGACGGAGTCGTCGCGGAGGGCGAGTCGGGTGGCGTCGCCGCGGAGCACGTCGAACGCGGAGTCCGAGAGCTCGCTGAGGTTCTTCCGGGTCCCCCGAACCATCTTCGCCTGCGCGTCGTTCCCTATCGGTTTCGCGCCGACGATACCGGCTTCGAGGAGGACGCCGCCCGTCCCGCACATCGGGTCGAGGAGGCGGTCGCCGGGGTCGACGCGCGCGAGGTTCACGAGCGCGCGGGCGTCCAGCGGGGCCATGCTCCCCGGCTGGAAGAACGGCCGGTCCGTGGGCTTGCGGTCGCCGTAATCGCGGACGCTCGCCGCTTCCAGCCAGCCGAGCGCGCAGACGCCGTCGCCGTCCGCGCGCTCGCTGAAGACCGCGCGGAGCTCGTGGTCGGGGTCGTCGAGGTCCACCGAGAACCCGCGGTCGACGAGCACGCTTCCTAACTCGCGCTCGACGCGCTGCGTGTCGACGCCGGTCGCGCCGCGGACGTCCCGCGCGCGGACCGCGACGCTGCCCGCGCGCTCGACGCTCGACGCTTCGAGGAGGACGCGCGCGCTCCCGAGGTCGGCGTCCGTCCGGCCGAGGAGCTCGCTCGCGAAATGCGTGTACGCGAGCGTCGCCACGCGCCCCGCGTCCAGCACCGTCGCCGTCGCCAGCCCGGCCGAGAACCGGTCGACGCCGCCCGCGGCGACGCCGGCCTCCGCCGCCGCGAACCCGTCGTCCTCGCCCGCGAATTCGAGGAGGTACACGCCACCCACTCGCCGCCCCACCCCGTTGAGCGTGCCGATACGATACCCACCCCGCAGCGACCGCATCCGCCAGTCAGTTCGCACGAGCGAAATCGCCGGCTGGCGCTCGGGTTCGACCGAGATATGAAGGCGAGGCTCGCAGGACCGCCAACATTTATAAACCTTAAATACGCAGTTTAAGTCGAGAGATGACCGACCCCAAGGAAACCATCAACATTGAAAACGTGGTCGCGTCGACGGGTATCGGCCAGGAGCTCGACCTCCAGTCCGTCGCGATGGACCTCGAAGGCGCTGATTACGACCCCGAGCAGTTCCCCGGCCTCGTCTACCGCACGCAGGAGCCGAAATCCGCCGCGCTCATCTTCCGCTCCGGGAAGATCGTCTGCACCGGCGCGAAGAGCACCGCGGACGTCCACGAATCCCTCCGCATCGTCTTCGATAAGCTCCGCGAGCTCAACATCAAGGTCGAGGACGACCCCGAAATCGTCGTGCAGAACATCGTTACGTCCGCCGACCTCGGCCGCCAGCTCAACCTCAACGCCATCGCCATCGGCCTCGGCCTCGAGAACATCGAGTACGAACCCGAGCAGTTCCCCGGCCTCGTCTACCGCCTCGACGAACCCGAAGTCGTCGCGCTCCTCTTCGGCTCCGGCAAACTCGTCATCACCGGCGGGAAGAAGCCCGAGGACGCCGAACACGCCGTCGACAAAATCGTCTCCCGCCTCGAAGAACTCGGTCTGCTCGAGTAAATTTTTCCGCTCGGGTTTCCTCGTGAGCGCTTCGCGCTCACTGCGGGAACCTCTCGCGTAAAAAGACACGGAAGAAGGCCGCTCGCCTCCGGCGAGCGGGTGCAACAGGGAGGCCGCGACCGCACAGCAACGGGTTACACCGATAGTCGAGCGAGAGTCGAGTAACCGGCTCGGGCGAGAGCTCCGACTCGCCGCCGAAGTGATGGTTCTAGCTGGCAGTCGTGGACGATGTTTCGCTCTCGGAGCGGTGGGCTGTGGCGTCCGCAGAAACGTGTTTTTCGAGAGATCGGGAGGAGGCGCGCTCAGTCCACTAAGCGTTCGATTTCGGTGACGAGGATGCCGGTCGCGCCTTCGTCTTTGAGGGCGTTGATGGTCTCGAAGACGTGGCGTTCTTCGACGACGGCGTGGACGGCCACGGTGTCTTGGCCTTCGACGTCCATGACGGTGGGGCCGCCGAGGCCGGGGATGACCTCCTCGATGGCGTCGAGGTTGTCCTGCGGGGCGTTGAGCATGAGGTAGCGTTTGCCGTCGGCGTCGAGGACGGAGCGGAGCGCCATCGCGACCTGCTGGGTCTTTTCAGTACCGGCGACGTCGTCGCGGGCGAAGAGGCGGACGCTCGACTTGAGGACCTCGTCGACGACCTCTAAGCGGTTCACGCGGAGCGTGGTCCCGGTGCTGGTGATGTCGATGATGGCGTCGGCCATGTCGACGTGCGGGGTGAGTTCGGTCGCGCCGGAGACCTCGACGATTTCGGCGTCGACGTCCATCTCCGCGAAGTACTCTTCTGCCAGGTGGGGGAACTCGGTGGCGACGGTCTTCCCGTCGAGGTCGTAGACTTGCTGGATGTCGCCGTCCTGCGGGGCGGCGAGGACGATGCGGCAGTTCCCGAACCCGAGGTCGATGAGCTCTTCGAGGTCTGCGCCGGCCTCGCGGACCATGTCGTAGCCGGTGATACCGATGTCGGCCGCGCCGTCGGCGACGTACTCGGGGATGTCGGCGGCGCGCGCGAAGAGGATGGAGATGTCGGGGTCGACGGTGTCGGCGTAGAGCTGTCGGTCGCTCCCGCCCTCCACGCCGAGACCTGCGCGGTCGAGCAGGTCGAGCGTGGGGTCGTGGAGACGGCCCTTGTTCGGAACGGCGATTTTCATACTCCGGCGTTCGCACGCGTCGCCCTAAGGACTGCCGATGCCGGCCGTCCACCCGCTCGATACGCCACTGTTCCTCACACGAGGCGCGCGGTCAGTAATCGGACCCGCTAAGGAGGCGGCGGCGCACGCTGGAACTATGAGTACGCTCCAGATCACGGACGGGCGCGTTCTGCTCCCCGACATGTCCGTCGAGACCGGCGACGTCCTCGTGAATCAGGATTCGGGCGACATCGTCGCCGTCGGCGACGTCGAAACCGGCGACGAGACGCTGAACGCCGACGGCTGCCTCATAATGCCGGGGCTGGTGAACGCGCACACGCACGCCGCGATGAGCCTCCTGCGCGGCTACGCCGACGATAAGCCGCTCGACGCCTGGCTCCGAGAGGACATCTGGCCGGCCGAGGCCTCGCTCACCCCGGAGGACGTCCGCGCCGGCACGGAGCTCGCGCTCCTCGAGTTCATCGAAAGCGGCGTCACGAGCTTCGCGGACATGTACTTCCACGAGCCGGAGGTCGTCGACGCCGTCGCCGACGCCGGCCTGCGTGCGCGCCTCGGCCACGGCGTCGTAACGGTAGGTAAGGACGAGGCGGACGCAGTCGCGGACAACGAGGAATCCCTCGCCTTCGCGCGAGAGTACGACGGCGCGGCGGACGGGCGCGTGAAGACGGCGTACATGCCGCACAGCCTCACGACAGTAGACGAAGCCCTCCTGCGCGAGTTCACGGCGGAAGCCCGGGAAGCCGGCGTTCCCCTCCACTTCCACGCGAACGAGACGCGAGACGAAGTCGACCCCATCGTCGAGGAGCGCGGGATGCGCCCGCTCGCGTACGCCGACGACCTCGGGATGCTCACGGACGAGGATTTCGTCGCGCACGGCGTCCACTCGGACGCGAGCGAGATCGAACTCCTCGCGGAGCGCGGCACCGCCGTCGTCCACTGCCCCGCGTCGAACATGAAACTCGCCTCGGGCGCGGCACCCGTCCAAGCGTACCGCGAGGCGGGCGCGACGGTCGCGCTCGGCACGGACGGCGCGGCGTCGAACAACGACCTCGACGTCTTCGACGAGATGCGGGACGCCGCGATGCTCGGCAAGCTCGCCGCCGAGGACGCGAGCGCCGTCCCCGCCGAAGCCGCCGTCGACATGGCGACCCGCGGCGGCGCGGACGCCCTCGGCTTCGACGCCGGCCGCATCGAACCCGGCGCGAACGCCGACCTCGCCGTCGTCGACTTCTCCGCGACGCACCTCACGCCCGTCCACGACTACGTCAGCCACCTCGCCTACGCCGCGCGCGGGAGCGACGTCCGCCACACCGTCTGCGACGGCCGCGTCCTCATGCGCGACCGCGAGGTCGAAACGCTCGACGCCGACGCCGTTCGCGCCCGCGCCGCCGACGCCGCCGCGAACCTCGATTAACCGTTCAACCGGCCCGGTAAACGCTCTCGAACGGTTTGAACGGTTTTTCAACGGAGTGCACGGGGGTGGACGGTTTCCCCGGTTTATGCAGTGTCCCCCGATACGAGGGAGTGTGATGAGACGAAAGCTCACCGCAGTCCTGACCGCGACGCTCGTGCTCACCGCCGCGGCCGCCGGCGTCGGCGCGCTCGGCGGTGCCGTCGCCGCGAGCGGAAACACGACCCTCGGTATCGACGTCGACCAGGCGGAGGCCGGGAACGCCGCCACGGTGACCGTCACCGACGACGGCACGGCGGTCTCGAACGCCAGCGTCGACGTCGACGCCGCGAACGACTCCACGTACGCGGGCGTCGGCACGTACACCACCGACGCGAACGGCACGGTCGACCTCCCCGCGCCGAGCGAGACCGTGACCGTCACGCTCTCCGCGAGCGCGCACAACGACACCGCGACGACGACCGCGACCCTCGACGCGGCGAACGACACGAACGCCACGGACGAATCGGAGAACGCGACGTTCGGGCAGCGCGTCGCCGCCTTCGTCCAGTACCTCCACGACACCGACCAGATGGAGGGGAGCGCCGTCGCCGAGTTCGTCGTCGGACACAACCCCGGGAACGCTGACGACGCACCGGGGCACGCTGACGACGCACCGGGGCACGCTGACGACGCACCGGGGCACGCTGACGACGCCCCCGGGCACGCTGACGAGAACGAGACCGAGCGTGACCACGAGAACGACGGCCACGCGGACGAGAACGAAACTGACCGCGACGAGAACGAGACGGCCGAGAACGAGACCGAGCGCGGTCACGGGAACGGCCACGGCGCAAATGCGACCGACGACGACGATGCGGTCGAGCGCGGCCACGGCGACGACCGCGATGACGACGCGAACGCGACCGACAACGACGACGCGGAGCGCGACGGGAACGACCAGCAGCGCGCTGACCACGAAGACCGCGAGGACGATGAAGACAACGCGGACGACGAAGACGGAGACCGCAAGGGCGGTGACGCTCGCGGGAACGGTAACGGCGAGCAGCGCGGCCACGGCAACGGGAAGTAATCCCGAGCCGCTCCGCAAGCCACACCTAGTCGAGCCGGTTTTTCAACTGCGAAACGCGTACCGTACGCAGCGACACCGACCCGTCTGCCGAACCGGATCATATCGACACCGACCCGTCTACCGAACCGGGTCATAGCGATAGCGGTCTCGGCGGCGTCACGAGACGATTCAATCCGAATTAGTCGCGGCCAGTGTGTTTTTTGTGTCGGCGACGGTTGACTTAGGTGCCGTCGAGGTGGAGTCCATCTCCGCCCGACGCGAACGACGAACCGTCGGTCGCTATCGGAACCCACCACCACACGCCGGCGGAACCGGTTACGGGCGGTCCGCCGGCCGCGTTCCGATACCCTACTTCCGCTTCGTTCGATGAGCAGGGAGTGTTCGGTAGCGTTAACTGCGCGCTCGCCGACGCTCGATGTATGACCGCCGACCCTATCAGCGACCGCGTCGACGACGTCGACGAGGCGCGCACGTCCGGTCGACAGAAGATCGACTGGGCGTTCGAGCACATGCCGATTCTCACCGCGCTCCGCGAGGACTTCGAGGCCAGCCAGCCGCTCGCCGGCGAGACAGTGGGAATGGCGCTGCACGTCGAGGCGAAGACCGCGGCGCTCGTCGAGACGATGGCCGCCGGCGGCGCGGAGGTCGCCATCACCGGGTGTAATCCGCTCTCGACGCACGACGACGTCTCCGTCGCGCTCGACGCGCACGAGAACATCACGTCCTACGCGGAGCACGGCATCGACGACGTCGAATACTACGAGGCTATCGACGCCGTCATCGGCCACGACCCCACGGTCACGGTGGACGACGGCGGCGACCTCGTCTTCCGCATCCACGAGGAGTTCCCCGAGAAAATCGACACCATCATCGGCGGGACGGAGGAGACGACCACCGGCGTCCACCGCCTCCGCGCGATGGACGAGGACGGCGAACTCGACTACCCGATGTTCAACGTGAACGACACCCCGATGAAGCACCTCTTCGACAACGTGCACGGCACCGGGGAGTCCGCGCTCGCGAACATCGCGATGACCACGAACCTCTCCTGGGCCGGAAAGACCGTCGTCGTCGCCGGCTACGGCTACTGCGGCCGCGGCGTCGCGAAGAAAGCCGACGGGCAGGGCGCGAAGGTCGTCGTCACCGAAATCGACCCGCGCAGAGCGCTCGAAGCCCACATGGAGGGCTACGAGGTCACGAACATGGACGACGCCGCCGAGCGCGGTGACGTCTTCATCACCACGACCGGGAACCGCGACGTCCTCGCCGCCCGCCACTTCGAGGACATGCAGGACGGCGTCGTCCTCGCGAACGCCGGCCACTTCGACATCGAAATCAACTTAGAAGAACTCGGCGAGCTCGCGACGAGCACGCGCGAAGTCCGCGACGGCGTGCAGGAGTACGAACTCGTCGACGGCACGCGCGTCAACGTCCTCGCCGAAGGCCGGCTCGTCAACCTCGCCGCCCCCACCGCCCTCGGCCACCCCGTCGAAGTCATGGACCAGTCCTTCGGCGTTCAAGCTGTTTGCGTCCGCGAACTCGTCGAACGCGGCGACGACTACGACGCCGGCCTCCACGACGTCCCCGACGCCCTCGATAAGGAGATCGCGGAGACCAAACTCGACGCCGAAGGCATCGACATCGACGTCCCCACCGACGTCCAGCGCGAGTACATGGACTCCTGGCGGCACGGGACCTGATTCGGGTTAGTTCAGCAGCCAGAACTGGTAGTTGAGGTAGGCGGCGAACGACACCCAGAGCAGGTACGGAACGAGCAGGGCTGCGGCGCGCCGGTCGATTCTGGCGAACGCCCACGTCGTCGCCGCGATGAGCACCCAGAGCACGGCGATGACGACGAGCGCCGCGCCGATTTCTCGCAGTCCGAAGAAGACGGCGGACCACCCGAGGTTGAACGCGAAGTGAACGGCGAAGACGCCGCCGGCGAGTCGGACGCCCCGAGGATTCTCTTCGCCCTGCCGCCAGACGAGCCACGCGGCGACGCCGACGAGCGCGAACAGCGTCGTCCAGACGGGGCCGAACACCCAGTTCGGCGGGGCGACCCCCGGCCGCCGGAGCGTCCCGTACCACTCCGCCAGCCCTTGTGCGGTGAACACCGCGCCGGACGCGCCGACGGCCTCCACGGCGAGCACGGCGACGACGAGGGACGCGACAGGGTGGGCTCTCGGGAACTCGGCGACGCGCGCGGAAAGCGCACTCATACTCGCCTATTCGGCAGAGAACGACATAGCTGCTTGCACGACCGTCGAGGGCGTGGCGGACAGTCGAAGCCGCTTCAGACGCCCTTAGACGCCGTCAGTCGTCGTCTTCGGTCTTCGTCTGTTCGAGTTCTTTCTCGCCGCGGTAGATGTCCGCGCCGTCCTGGACGACTTTCTCGGCGAGAACGGCGCACTTGATGCGCATCGGGGTGACGTCGACGCCGAGGAGGTCGAGGACGTCATCGCGGTCGAGGTCGTCGACTTCGTCGAGCGTCATGCCGGGGAGTTCCTGCGAGAGGAGGCTCGCGGACGCCTGGCTGATGGCGCAGCCGTCGCCCTCCCAGGAGACGTTCGCGATGGTCTCGTCGTCGTCGAGTTCGACGTCGAACTCGATCTCGTCGCCACAGGAGGGGTTGTAGCCCTCGTGGCTGAACGTCGGGTCCGCCAGCCCCCCGAAGTTCCGGGGGTTCTTGTAGTGGTCAAGGATCTGCTGGCGGTACATGTCCGAACCCATGCTCATACCCCTAGTTGGGGGCGAGCGCCGGAAAAACGTTCCGTCGCCAACGGGTCGCCCCGCGATCCGCCGCCGACGACGGGGCGCGCGTCCGGCCGCCCTCCGGGAATCTGTCCTCTCGAAACCCACCAATCATTTAAGCCGAACGCGTGCGTGACACTGACACGTGCCGAAGCTCGACTGTCCGGACTGTGAGCGCGGAATCGCGATGCACGAACTGGAGACGAAGACCGTCGCGCAGACGACCGGGTTCGAGACGAACTATCGGTGTCCCTTCTGCCGCGCCGACTTCGAAGACGTCGGTCAGCTCCTCTGAGCCGGCTCCACGCCAGTTCTCACCCGCCGACAGTCACTCCTCGGGCGCGTACACCATCTCCATCGGGAGACCACGCGGGTCAGTGTCGTTCTGACCCGGTTCGACAGACGGGTCAGTGTCGGGCTCCGCGGGAAGCGTCGTCGTCTCCGGCGTTCGCGGGCTCGCGGTGAGCGCGAGCGCGAACGCGTCGAGGACGTCGTCGTTCGACGCCGCGCAGTCGAGCGATTCCCCGACTTCTCGCACGGCCCGGAGCACGTCCGCGTCGACGGTTTCGAGCGCGTCGACGCGCTCCCAGAACGCCGCCGCCGGCTGCCCCGTCTTCGAGTACGCGGTCGCCTCGCCCCCGCGGAGCGCCGCGAAACACACCTCCGGGTGCGCCTCCCGGACGACGCCCACGCGCTCCGCGGGGTCCGCTCGGAGGAACTCGTCCACCTCCCGAATCTTGTCCGCAATCGCCCACGCCTGCCGGCCGAGACTCCCCTCGGTCTCCGCCTCCTGAATCCGCTTCGCCTCCGCGTACTCCTCGGCCTGCAGCGTCTCCCGCACCGGCGGCGGGAACACGCTCCGCCCGCGCGGCGACCCGAGATACGCCCGCGCCGCCGTATCACACGCCCGCGGCGACCCATCTCCCTCCCGAAGCCCAATCGGCGTATCAACCAGCACCGTCTCCGCGTCCGGATACGACTCCCAGACGCCCGCGAACGACTCGAAGAATCCGCCGCCGACGAACGACTCGCCCCCGTACGCGACCGCCACCCACCCGTCCGGACACCCGTCGACGCCGACGTAAGTCATACCCGACGAACGCGGACCTACCGGAAGAACGCACCGACGGAACAGCGGATACCACGATGAAAACGGCACGACGGGAGTCACGCGAGCTCCGCTCGGCAGAATAGCGGGCACGACGGGAGTCTCGTGAGCGCCAGCGAACGAGACTAAGCGGGACCGCAGGTCCCGCGGAGTCCTCCCAGTGTTCCGCGAGCCGGAGGTTCGCGGGAAAACGGGCACGACGGGATTTGAACCCGCGACCGTCGGATGTCTCCTCACCCCAGATACCTGCGGATGATTAGAAGTCCGACGCTCTATCCGGACTGAGCTACGTGCCCTCGGCGTGGAGTAGATGGGGCGTGCTCAAAAAGGGAGTGGGATGCGCCGGGGGGAGACGGCACACCGGGGTGGAAAATCGAGAGGGTCCTCGCGAGCCCCAGAGGGGCGGGTGAGGGCGAGCGGGACGCAAAGCGTCCCGCCCTGGCCGAGTCGCCGACGGCGCTTTCGGAGACGTCGGCGGCGTCTCCCGGTCCGCGAACGAGAGAGAAGCGCACGGAGCCTAGCCGTCGAAGCGGTAGAGGCTGGTGACGTAGGGGAGGCGGTTGAACATCCAGACGGCGAGGGGGAGGCCGATGATCGTGACGGCGAGGAAGGCGGCGACGTTCGCCCAGAGGAAGGAGAGCCACCAGCCGACGAGGAGGAAGTAGAGGGCGCGTGCGAGGAGCGAGCGCTGGGGCTGTTGGAGGTCGGGGCGGTTGAAGCCGCGGGGCTCCTTGAGGGTGAGGACGGTGGGGACGACGTTGATGAGTTTGACCGCGAGGGGGATGCCGAGGACGGTGACGCCGAGGAGCCAGGCGAAGTTGACGACGATGGGGGTGGCCCACCAGCCGACGAGGAGGAACCAGACGAGTCGGACGAAGAGGGAGCGCTGCGCCATACAGGCGTTTGCGGGCCGCTCGGGCATAAAGAATGGCAAACGGTAAGGGTCGGTCCGGACTACTCCGATTCCATGAGAGTCATCGGCGTCGTGGGGCTCCCGGGGAGCGGGAAGAGCGAGGCAGCGGCGGTGGCGGAGGACCTCGGGATTCCCGTGGTGACGATGGGTGACGTGATTCGCGCGGAGACGCGAGAGCGCGGGTTGGATCCGGCGAAGGACCACGGGCGGGTGGCGCAGGCGCTCCGCGAAGAGGGCGGGCCGGCGGCCATCGCGGACCGGTCGCTCCCGCTCATTCAGGAGGCTCTCGCGGAGTCGGAGACGGTGCTCGTCGACGGGATTCGGTCGGGCGCAGAGGTAGAAGTGTTCGAGGAGGCGTTCGGCGACGATTTCCTGCTCGTGAACGTCTACGCGCCGTTCGACCTGCGGCGAGAGCGCATCACGAGCCGGGGGCGCGACGTCGGCGAGGAGGGAGGAGGCGAAGGGCTAGAGGCCCGCGACGAGCGCGAGCGGTCGTTCGGGATGGCGGACGCCATCGAGGCGGCGGACGTGACCGTGGAGAACACGGGGACGCTCGAAGACTTTCAGGCGGAGATACACGAACTCCTCACCGAGAGCGCGGATTCCGACGGAGACGCGGAGGCCGACGGGGATGTGGAGACTGACGGAGGCGCGGAGACCGACGAGCCGAAGGGCGACGGGGGCGAAGACGGCGTATGATTTACAGCGTCGACGTTCGCGTGTCCGCGCCGGTGCAGCCGACGGAGGTCGAAGAGCGCGTCGCGGCCGCCGTGGAGCGGTTGTTCCCGAACGCGGACGTGGAGCGCCACGGCGACCGCGTGACAGCAGAGACCCACGAGGTGGAGGGGTTCCGGGAGCGGCTCTTCGACCAGCAGATTCTCGACACGGCGCGCGGGGAGTTCCTCTCGAACGCCGACGGCGAGGGGTTCGACTTCGAGTTGAAGAAGCAGGCGGCGTTCGAGGGTGTCGTGAACTTCGCGGTCGGAGGCGAGTCCGAGCTCGGCGACATCCACGTCGACGTGACGGTGAACGAGCCGTCCGTGGAGGAGTTTATCACGTATCTCGCGCCGGAGACGGTGGACGGGAAGCCGACGAGCGAATAGCGAGCGCTCAGAGGAGGATGGCGAGCGCGACGGCGATGAAGACGACTTTTCCGGCGACGTTGACGGCGATGACTTTCGAGCCGAACTCCGCGCCCCAGATGCCGTACTGGAAGGGGATGGAGCGTTTGAACGTGGAGACGGCGAAGGAGACGACGCCGCCGACGAGCATCGTCGCGACGGCCTGCTCGGGCGTGAAGACGCCGGGGACGAGCGGGGCGATGGCGAGCGCGCCGCTCGTCGTGTCCACGGCGAACACGGCGATGACGGGGACGGCGGCCGCGGGGAGACCGACGGCGGCGGCGAGCGGGTCCGCCCCGGCCTGCGAAGCGACCGCCGTAAGGTCGACGTTACGCGTGAGGAGGACGACGAGCGTGTAGACGACGGCGAGCCGCGGGAGGATGTCGCGGAGCTTCGCCCACGTCGATCCGAGCGAGTCGCGAACGCGCTCGCCGCGGCCGGCGTCGCCGTCGGACTCGTCCGGGGTGTCGACGGCGCGCTCACCGGCTGTCGAATCGGTTGATTCGGCGTCGGCGGCGTGGCGGACGTTCCGCTCGGGGAGGAAGAGCGCGCCGGCGAGGACACCCGTGAGCGTGACGGCGAGCGCGACGGCGGCGCGCGCGCCGACGTAGAGGAGGCCGACGCGGAGGCCGAGAATCGGGATGAGGACGGGCGCGTAGAAGGTGAAGATGTGCTGGACGAACCCGAAGACGGTGTTGATGGTGACGGCGACGAGGGTGGCGCGGTCGTCGAGGACGCCGTCCTCGCGGAACTCGGCGAGCATCCCGTAGCCCGCCGTCGGCGAGGCGGTGGTCGCGAGGATGGCGGTGCCGACGGCGGTCGGGAGGTTGGCGGCGCGGGCGAGGGGCGCGGCGAGCGCGCCGATGCGGCGGATCGCGCCGAACTCGACGGCGAGGTTCGCGAAGAAGAGGCCGACGGCGATGGCGGCCGCGATGGACGCGACGCGCGGCCCGACGGCCACCAGGGTCGCGGCGAGTTCCGCGGCGACGTCAGCGACGGGCGCACTAGATGCGGACGCCGGAGTCACACCCGTGTCTTCGCAGCGCGTGCTCTTGGTGGCGTCGAAAGTACTGTCACGCCTGTCGAGCCGAGCCACACCGACGCGAACCGAACTGTTTCCTCGGTGGCGCGACCACGGCGAGTATGCCCGAGTTCACGGTGGAAACGGAATCGCACACCGGCGTCGTCGACGTGACGGGCGCGGTCGAGAGCGCGATTCCCGAGGACGCGAACGGGGTGGCGACGGTGTTCGTCCGGCACACGACGGCGGGCGTCGTCGTCAACGAGGCCGAGTCGCGCTTGCTGAAGGACGTCGAGGCGTTCGTCGAGACGCTCGCGCCCGACGCGGGGTGGGCGCACGACGAGTCGGACGGGAACGCCGACAGCCATCTGCGCGCCCTCGTGCTCGGGGAGAGCGTCACTGTGCCGGTGACGGACGGCGCGCTCGACGTCGGGACGTGGCAGTCCGTCCTGCTCGTGGAGTGCGACGGCCCGCGGACGCGGACGGTGACAGTACGAGTCAGATGAGGAGTTGAGCGACGGCGAAGAGGACGAGGACGCCGAGGACGTCGCAGGTGTTCGTGACGATGGGGATGACGACGTCGTCGGGGTCGAGTTCGAAGCGGTAGGCGGCGTACGTCGAGAGGAGGGTGACGACGATGGCGAGCACGGCGAGCGCCGCGCCCGAGGTGAGCGCGACAGTGACGACCGTGAGGAGCGAGAGTTCGACGCCGGTCGTGAGGAGGGAGAGCACCCACGCGCCCGCGCCGACGAGCGGGAAGATGGACACCGCGAGCGCGACCGTCGCGACCGCGTTCCCGGCGAGGTCGTCGTCGCGGTGGTCGAAGGAGAGCGTGCCGAGGTGGAACGCCGTCGAGAGCCGGGAGGCGAGGATGCTCCCGAGGTTCCCCGCCGTGCCGATGGTGACGGGGACGAGGACGAGGAGGGTCGGGTGCGCGTAGAGCGTCGCCTCGAAGGAGCCGAGGACGAGCCCGGAGAGGAGTTCGACCGTCGTGAGCGCGATGAGGACGGGGAGCATCGCGCGCGTGATGCCCTCGACAGTCCACTCCTCCGGCATCTAAAGCACCCCCAGGACGACGCGAACGGAGAGGAGGAGGAAGGCGACGCCGAAGACGTCGCCGGTGGTGGTGACGAGCGGGCCGACGAGCGTGTCCGGGTTGTACCCCCGTCGGAAGCCGACGATGACGACGACGAGGACGGCGGCGGTGAGCGCGATACCCGAGAGGAAGCCCGCGAGGAACGCGATGCCGACGAGCACCGGGAGCGGCGCGACGGTCCGCGCGAGCAGTTGAAGGATGACGAACCCGCCGACAGCCGCGTAGACCGACGCGAGCAGGCCGTTCCCCATCGCGGCGGCCGTGGCGGCGCGGAGGCGGTCGTCCTCGATGTCGAACACCGGCTCCACGAGCCCCTGATGGAGGCCCGTCGCCAGCCGCGCGCCGAACGACCCGTAGACGTTCCCCCGCGTCGCCAGGAGCGCCGGCACGAGCACGAGGAGGCCCGGAACCGCCTGCAGCTCCGCGCGCATCCCGCTCAGCACGACGCCCGACGCGAGCCCGCCCACCATGCTCGCCAGCAGGGCCGGCAACGCCTCCTCGTACGCGTCGACGGCGACGTCCCGGACACCCATTAGGCGATTTCACGCCCGCAGGGGTGAAAAGTCGGACGGGTACACACCCACTTTTTACTCTGCGGGGGTGGCCTTCGGCCACCCCGCTCGGTAAAAACGTGGGGAAAAAGCACTCCTCCTTCGGTCCCTCCGGTCCCTCAGTCGTCGGCCCGCGACTCGCGGTGCTCGTCGCGGTGAACTGGCGACCTACCGGGTCCTAACGGACCGCTCGGTCGCCGGATGCTCGACGGACCTTTGAATAGAAATCTGACGAGCATTCGCGAACCGAGCGGCTCGTCAGAGCCCGGAAGGTTCGCGATTCACTCGCGGCGAAGCCGCGAGGCCGACGAACCCCCGGAGTCCGCGTGAGCCAACGGCGAACGCGGGCAAGGAGGAGCGGAGCTCCGACTGAGGGGGTGAGGAGGCTTTTAGTCCAGGTTTTTATCGAGCGCCCGGCAGGGCGCTCGCAATAAAAACGTGGGTTTAGAATAAGCCGCCGAATCCGCCACCGCCGGGGCCGCCACCGCCGCCGCCGCCCATCTTCTTCATCATGCGTTGCATGTCGCCGTCGCCCATGCCCTGGAACTGCTTCATGGTCTGGGCCATCATCTTGTGCTGTTGGAGGAGTTCGCGGACGGTCTCCTCGTCCTGTCCGGAGCCTTTGGCGATGCGGCGGACTTGGCTCGCGCCGATGCCGCGGGGGTTCTCGAGTTCCTCCTCGGTCATCGAGTCCATGACGACCTCGAAGTGGCGGAGGCGGTCCTGCGTGACGTCCATGGCGTCGTCGGGGAGCTGGTCCATGATGCCGCCGCCCATCCCGGGAATCATGTCCATCACCTGGTCGAGCGGCCCCATGTTGTTCATCGCCTGCATCTGCCGGCGCATGTCCTTGAGGGTGAACTCCCCTTTGAGCATGTCCTCGGGGTCCCACTCCTCGTCGTCTTCCACCATGGACTCCTCCATCGCGCGTTCGACGCGCTCGGAGAGCTGCTTGAGGTCGCCCATGCCGAGGAGGCGGGAGATGAATCCGCTCGGCTCGAAGCGCTCGATGTCCTGGACGGTCTCACCGGTCCCGAGGAAGGCGATGGTGGAGCCGGTCTCGTTCACGGCGGTGAGCGCGCCGCCACCTTTCGCGGTCCCGTCGAGCTTCGAGATGATGACGCCGTCGATACCGATCGAGTCCTCGAACTGGCGGGCCTGGTCCTTCGCGCCCTGGCCGATGGCGGCGTCGAGGACGAGGAGGCTGCGGTCGGGGTCGACCGCGCGGTCGATGTCCTCGATCTCGTCGATGAGGTCGTCTTCGAGCGCGTGCCGGCCGGCGGTGTCGACGATGTGGACGTCGGCGTCCTCGGTCGCGTCGAGGCCGTCGCGCGCGATCTTCACGGGGTCGTCCTCGTCGGGGTCGCCGTAGAACTCGACCTCGGCGCGCTCGCACATCTGCTTCGCCTGGTCGTACGCGCCCGGGCGGAAGGTGTCCGTCTGGATGACGGCGGGGCGGAGGCCCTTCTTCGAGAACCACCACGCCATCTTCGCCGCGCTCGTGGTCTTCCCGGAGCCCTGGAGGCCGGCGAGGAGGATCGTCTGACTCTCCAGCGGGAGGTCCGTGGATTCGCCGACGAGGTCGACGAGCTCCTCGTAGACGATGCGGAGCACGTGGTCGCGCGCCGTCGTCCCGCCCGGCGGCTCCTCTTCGAGCGAGCGTTCCTTGATAGAGTCCGAGAGGTCCATGACGAGGGAGACCTCGACGTCGGCCTGGAGCAAGGAGCGCTGAATCTCCTTGACGACCTCGTCGACGTCCTCCTCGGAGATGCGGGATTTCCCGCGGAGCGTGTCGAGCGTCCCCCGCAAGGAACTCCCGAGGTCGTCGAGTACCATTTGCCTACTAGCAGTCGCCCGCGACGTAAAGGCTTTATCTACCACCCCCAGGGGGTTATGCCGGTCGAGCCCGAAACCCGGGTGATGGACCCCGACTCGGCCGCGCGAGACCGCGTGTTCGTCGCCCGCCCGCTCCTCGACGTCCTCCTCGAATTCGGGAGCGACACCGACCCGCAGCGCCTCTCAGTCGCTCTCGCCACGGAGGACGCACGCGACCTCGTTCCCTCTGCGGCGTCGACGACGAGCGACGTGGCCCTCGCCGACCTCGACTCCGATCAGTCCGTCTACGCCGAGTTCTTCCTCCCCGACGCCGGCAGGTCGGTCGAGAACGTCTTCGGCGTGAACCTCTCCACGCCCCCCGGCCGCACGCGCGGCCGCTTCGTCACTCACCCCGACGGGAACCCGGACCTCGCGGCGACGGACGACCTCTCCGTCCGCGTGCTCGTCGCCACCCCGCCCTACGACGTCGAGAACGTCCGCGCCTACGACCGGAGCGGCAGACGGATCGAACTCGTCGTCGTCGCCGCCGACGCACCGGACGAAGAACCGCTGTGAGAAAGGGGGCGCTCAGTCGCCGAGGAGGTCCTCGACGAGCGCTTCGGGGTCGAACTTCACGAGGTCGTCGTATCCCTGGCCGGTCCCGAGGAAGAAGATTGGCTTCCCGGTGACGTGCGCGATGGAGATGGCCGCGCCGCCCTGTGAGTCCGCGTCCGCCTTCGTCAGGATGGAGCCGTCCACGGGAACGGCGTCGTTGAACTCGCGCGCGCGGTTCACGGCGTCCTGGCCGGCGACGGCCTCGTCGACGAAGACGGTGAGGTCGGGGTCGACGACCCGCCCGATCTTCTCGAGTTGCTGCATCAGGTCGTCCGACGTGTGCAGGCGACCGGCCGTGTCGCCGAGCACGACGTCGATGTCGTTCGCCTCCGCGTACTCCACGGCGTCGTAGATGACGGCCGTCGGGTCGCCGCCCTGCTCGTGCGTGATGATGTCCACGTCGAGGTTCGCCGCGTGCTCCTCGATCTGCTGGTTGGCACCCGCGCGGTAGGTGTCGCCGTTCGCGAGCACCGAGGAGTGCCCGTTGTCGCGGAGGTACTTCGTGAGCTTCGCGATGCTCGTCGTCTTCCCGACGCCGTTCACGCCCGTGAAGATGACGACCACCGGCTTCTCCGACTGCTCGATGGCGTCGTCGAAATCAACGCCGTCGACGCTGATGACGGAGAGGAGCGCGTCCTTCAACGCCTCCCGCACCACTTCGTCCGTCGACGTCGTGAACTTCTTCTCCTCACCGACGAGGTCGGCCTTGATCTGATCGAGAATCTCCTGTGCGACGCCCATCTCCACGTCGCTCTCCAGGAGCGCCATCTCGAGCTCCCAGAGCGGGTCCTCTAAGTCCTCCTCGTCGATGACGACGCGACCGCGAACCGCCGACTTCGCGCGCGCCGCGAAGCCGGCCCGCGACGACCCCGAATCCGCCTCGGACTCAGGCTCGTCCGTTTCTCCGTCGGCTTCTGCGGCTTCGGACGCCGCCGACTCGGCCGCTTCAGATGCCGCCTCCGATTCGGATGCTTCGGGTTCTGCTTCGGCTTCCGCGGCCGTTTCCGCCGCTTCGGATTCGTCAGCTTCCGCGGGCGTCTCGCCCGTGTCAGCGTCCGCGGGTTCCGTCGGCGCTTCGGACTCGGGCGTCTCCTCGTCTTCCGCCTCCTCGACTTCCTCGGCGTTCTCCTCGGCGACGTCTTCGGCGTCGCTCCGGAACTTCCCGAGTCGGTCCTTCAACCCGTCGAACATGGCCTTATTCCTCGTCTTCGCCCTGCTGCTGTTGCTGCATCTGCTGCTGCATCATCTGCTGTTGGGCCTGCTGCGCCTGCTGTTCGAGCTGCGTCGATTCCTCCTGAAGCTCGCTGATGTCGTCTTGGACGTCCTCGATGCGCTGGTCGACTTCGTCCTTCTTGTCGTCGAGGATCTCCTGAGCGTCGCCCTGCGTCTGCTCGGCGGAGTAGCCCGCGCCGAGTTCGACGACGACCTCGTCGATGTCGTCGACTTCCGCGCGGACGAACGCGCCGCCGCCGAGCGGGACCTGCACCGTCGAGCCCGTTTCGAGGACGTCGAGCGCCTCGATGGCCTCGTCGATTTCGACCTTCTCGGCCTGGAGGTTCTCGACCTCGCCTTCGAGGCCTTCGATCTCCTCTTCGATTTCCTGGATTTCCTGTGAGAGCTGCTGCAGCTGCTGTCGTCCGCCGCCTCCGAGACTCATGGTTCGAAACCGGAGTGCGAGCGGGAAGTATCTTTCCAAGGAGGCCCTCGCTCACTCTCTTCGGACGTCGACGCCACGGCCCACGGGCGCGCGCTCAGCGTTCCACCGCCGACGCACCGCCGAGGTTCACTGACTAACGTGGGGCGCTCGGGCGTGTGCGAACGCCTCACTTGCAGTCGAAACAGGGGGGTCGAGGCGGCGCGGTGCTGGAGCCGGCGGGGCGTCGAGTGGGGCGGTCGGCGTCGCTCGCGGGTGTCTCCAAGAACGGGCGCGAAAGAAGGGTCGATTGCGGGTCGACCGGGAGGGTCAGCGGAACGTTCGAACGGTCACGTCGAGCGTGTCGAGGTCGAGGATGGGCGCGGTGGCGACGTCCGGCTGGATGTTCACGGACTTCTGGAACTCCGTCTGCGCCTGCCAGCACCCCGAGTTGATGAGGCGGACGTTGTGGTACTCGCCGACGCCGAGCTTGTGGACGTGGCCGGTGTGGAAGACGTCCGGAACGTCGTCGATGACGAGGTAGTCCTTCTCCTCCGGAGCGATGCGCATGTGGCCGCCGTACTGCGGCGCGACGTGGCGTTTCTTGAGGAGCTGTGCCATCGCGTCGTGCGGCCGGTCGTAGCTCGCCTTGTCGTCCGGGAGCTCCGCCACCATCTCGTCGATGCTCACGCCGTGATACATCAGGATGTCGACGCCCTCGACGTTCACCGTCGAGGGGTTCCCCGTGATGTGGGCGTCGTGCGCGCTCATGATGTCACGGAGCTCCTCGTCGAAGCCCGGCTGGGGTTCCGCGAGCCGAACGGCGTCGTGGTTCCCCGGAATCATCACGACCTCCATGTCGCCGGGAATCTCCTTCAGGTACTCCGCGAACTGCTCGTACTGCTCGTAGATGTCGACGATGTCGAGCTCCTCGTCCTGGTTCGGATAGACGCCGACGCCCTCCACCATGTCGCCGCCGACGAGGAGGTACTCGACGTGCTCTGCCTCCTCGGTGTGGAGCCAGTCCGCGAAGACCGACCACGCCTCCGCCTCGAACTCCTGGCTGCCGACGTGGACGTCGGAGATGAGCGCCGCCTGCACGTGGCGGTCGGCCGTGCTCGGCCGGTACGTCCGCGGCACGTCCGGGAAGTGGACGCTGTCGGCGAAGAGGATGCCGCCATCGTTCGACAGCGACCCCTCGACCGCGATGACTTCGTCCATGAGGAGTTCGTCGACGACGCTCGACCACTCGCGGTCCTTCATGATGAGCGCCGGGAACGTCCCGTTCGTGTCCTCTAAGTCGACGATCCAGTGACCGCTCTTCGTCGAGCGGATGTCGTCCACCATCCCGACGATGGCGGCGTCGCTCCCGCCCGGCATCGACTCCAGCGCGTTCGTCGGTCGGTGGTTCACGCGCCCGCGGAGCTTCTTCGACAGCCGCTCGTAGCGGTCTCTGAACACCGTGACGAACTCGTCGTACTCGCCCGTCCCCGTCGACTGCCCGGTCACGTCGTTCCCGATAGCGAGGTCGTGCAGCGTCTCGTCCACCCGTCGCTCGAACGCCTCGATACCGTCCGCGACACCCCCCTTCGTTTCGACTGCATCCGGCACCGCACTCTCCGGGTTCGCTATCGAATCAGCTCCACCCGAAGACGCGGTGTCAGCCGCCGAATCGGAGGCGGAAGCGACAGCAGCGCCGCCAGCATCCGCCTCGTCGATATCTGCTTCGTCGGCGTCCGGCTGGCCGGGAGCCGTCCGGTCGGGGTCGTCGAGCGTGTCGTGGACGAGCGTCGTCGTGATGGTGAGGACGTCGTCCGGCGCGGCGTCGACGACGGTGTCGACGGCCGCGTCGGAGTCCGGCGCGTCCGCGAGCAGCGTCACGGCCTCGCGCTCGGCGTTGTAGCCGCGGCTCGTCAGTCGACGAACCACCCGCACCGGCTCCTCTAAGGGCACACCGTCTCACGAGGCCGTCGGAGGAAATAGGACTTCCGGATGACGGAGGCGAAGCAAGAAGGTTCAAACCCCCGGTCCCCATAGCATCGGCGTAATGAGAGATGGCGACACCCCCGACCCGCGCGACGGCCCGCGGGCCGCCATCAGTTGGTTCCTCCGCACGGACAACGGCGTCGTGCTCTTCTTCCGCGAGATGCTGTCCAGCGCGCTCGCCGTCGCGCTTGTCGGCCTCGTCCTCTTCGCGGCGTCCGGCCTCTGGCCGCCGCTCGTCGCCGTCGAATCCGGCAGCATGGACCCGCACCTGAAGAAGGGCGACCTCGTCTTCGTGATGGAGGAACACCGCTTCGCGCCCGACGCCGCCTACACCGACACCGGCGTCGTCACCTACACCGACGGGAAAGACGTGGGCTACACGAAGTTCCACAGCTACGGCGACGTCGTCGTCTACGAACGCGACGGCCGGAACAACTCCACGCCCGTCATCCACCGCGCGCGCTTCTGGGTGAACGAGAGCGAGAACTGGTACGGGAAAGCCGACCCAGCCTACCTCGACCCCGCGTGGGACAACTGCGAGGAACTCCCGAACTGCCCCGCCCCCAACAGCGGGTTCGTCACCAAAGGCGACGCGAACCCCCTCTACGACCAGGTCTGGGGGATCAGTAAGCCCGTCCACCCGACGTGGATACAGGGCACCGCCGAGTTCCGCGTCCCGTGGCTCGGCTGGATCCGCCTCATCGCCTCCGGCCAGAGCCCGACCCTCGCTCTCCTCGACGCCGGCCACGTCGTCGACCCGGCGACCGCCACCACCGGCGTGACGTCGACGAACGCGACCGCCTCGAACGCGACCGCCTCGAACGCGACCGCAGTCGAGAACATACCGGCGACAACGACAACAGCGGCCGCGACGATGCCGACCGCGACCGTGTCACCGGTGAGTGCATCCGAAACGACGGCCGAGGAGGGGGTCGGAGCGCCGCGTTCGGCGTCGAGCCGTCCTGGAACGCCGAGCGCGGCGTGAGTTGAGTCGGGGCATCGAGTCCGCGTCTGCCGGTGCGTCGCGGGAACCCCCCGGTTTCTCCTGCGCGCACGCAGGGGAGCGCGTTCGCGGGTGGCTCGGACCGCGTGGCGTGTCGGCGGTTCGAAGGCTCCAGTGGAAACAGGGGGGTCGTGCGCGCGAGAGGGTCCGCGGCGAGAAGCAGTCGGCGGGTCACTCTCCGCGGCGAGAAGCAGTCAGCGAGTCACTCTGAGTCGAAGCGCGCTTGGACGAACGGGGCGACGTTCTCGATGTCGCCGAGCCGGGAGTCGGCCTGGAGGACGGCCTCCGTCTCGTCAATCGGGACAGAGAGGCTGATCTCCTTCGTGCGGCCGTAGCGGCCCTTGGAGACGACGACGGCGTTCACGATGCCGAGCATGTCGAGTTCGCTGATGAGGTCGGTGACGCGGCGCTGGGTCAGGACGTCGGCGTCGATCTCGTCGCAGAGGCGTTTGTAGATGTTGTAGACCTCGCCGGTGTTGATGTTGTGGACGCCGTTGTCCTCCAGCATCATGATGGCGTAGAGGACGAGTTTCGACTGCGTCGGGAGCGTCCGGACGACTTCGACGACGCGGTCGAGTTCGATCTTGTCCTGTGCGCGGCGGACGTGCTCTTCGTTCACCTCGTCCGCCTGGTCGCGCTCTGCGAGCTCGCCCGCGGTGCGGAGGAGGTCGAGCGCCCGGCGGGCGTCCCCGTGTTCTTGCGCCGCGAACGCCGCACAGAGCGGGATGACGTCGTCGGAGAGCGCGTCCGCCTTGAACGCCGTCTCCGAGCGGTGCTGGAGGATGTCCCGGAGCTGGTTCGCGTCGTACGGCGGGAAGACGATCTCCTCCTCGCCGAGCGAGGATTTCACGCGCGGGTCGAGGAAATCCGTGAACTTCAGGTCGTTACTGATACCGATAATGGAAACGCGGGAGTTGGTGAGCTCCGAGTTCATCCGGGAGAGGTTGTAGAGCGTGTCGTCGCCGGATTTCTCGACGAGTTTGTCGATCTCGTCGAGCATGATGACGGCGACCCGCTCGACGTAGTCGACGGCCTCGAAGAACACGGAATAAACGCGGTCGGTCGGCCACCCCGTCATCGGGACTTCCTCCATCTCCGCTCTGTCCTCCTCCCGCTGCTCGATGGCGTTCTCGACTTCGCGCACGCTCGAGAAATCCGTATCGTCGAGGGCGTCTGTGTCGTCGAGCGCGCGCTCGCGGAGGCCTTCGAGTTCCTCGACGCGCTCGCGGATGAACTCGCGGTTCTGGTCGATGAAGGTGTTCGCGAGCTGCGCGAGCACCCGGTACTGGGTGTCCGTCACCTCGCAGTTGATGTACTCGACCTCACAGGGGACGTCGTACTTTCGTGAGGTGTTCTCTAACTCCTGACTGACGTACTTCGCCGACGCCGTCTTCCCCGTCCCCGTCTTCCCGTAGATGAGGATGTTCGACGGCGTCTCCCCGCGGAGCGCGGCGACCAGGATGGTCGCCATGTTGTTGATCTGCTCGTTACGGTGGGGGAGTTCGTGCGGGGTGTAGGACGGCCGGAGGACCTCCTTGTTCTCGAAGATCGGCTCACCGCTGAGGAGGTCGTCGAAGAGCCCGTCGCCTTCGTCCTCCTCGAGGACGTCGTCGATCTCGACCTCGAAGGAGCGGTCTGCGGTCCGCCTGTCTCCCGTCGGGTTATCGTCTGCCATAGCTGAGTGGCGCACCCCCCTGTTTCGACTGGAGTGACCTCCACGGGTCGCAGAACGGGTCGAGAACGCCGAGATACGGCGTTTCGACCGGCCACGAGCGACGGGCGGTGCAGTTGATGCAGGAGAAACAAAGGAAACGGGAGAGACAAATAAGTTTCGATGGTCGAACGGTCGGGCGAGGAGCGACGGCCGCTACGCGCGCGAGCGGTGGGCTAGCGACGACGGAGCCACCGACGACTGAACGACGCCGACCGACGGGTGGCGGTTTCACGTGGAAAGCGGAACGTCGAAAGAGCTCACACGGGGCGGAAGCGTTCGTGACGGACAGAGCGAGGTAAGCAAAGTGAGAGAATGAGCGAGGGATGAGTACACGAGTGCACGTGGGATCGTCGTCGGGGCGTCCTCGAGTCGAACAGAGGGGAAAGTGCGGCGGGCCGAGGACCGCGGGCGCGACCGGCTCCCCGTCGGACCGGTCAGTCGCGACATCGGTGGGACGGGTTCGGAGCCGTTCAGGCCTACTAGTGGACTAGAAGTCGACCCCGCATACCCTAGAGATGTACTAGTACGAATTCCGGCGGACGGAGGACGATTCGACGCGGTTTCGTTCGTCGACGGGCGAGCGTTTCGAGTGGAACGGCTCTCGGAGAACTAGTGACGGTAGGGGGGAGATCGGTTGATTCGGAGTTCCACATGAAACGGATGGGTATGGGGTCGGGGCGGGGCGTACCCCCACACCCCTTCGTTTCAACTGGAACGGAGACAGGCGACGGGTGGGGATTACGAAACCACTCTAGACAGGAAACACCTAAGTAGTAACCAACGCAACCAAACCCGTACTAGAACTAGATGAGATTTCTAGAGGGCGTTCTTGGCTGTACAATTACAACTCTCGCGGGCTGCCGGGGTTCTCCTGTCGGGGCGGGGGGTCCCTCGTGGCCGTTTCCACCCGAAACGAAGGGGTGGGGGTGTCCCGGTCTTGCCGGCCCTCTCGCTCGCATCGACCACCAGCGGCCGTGTTCACGCCTAGCACGACCACTCTCATTCTCGCTCGCTCGCCCATCCGACGACGACCCCCCGGCTTCCTCTCGACGACGCCCGCCCCGCTTTCTCCTCTCAATCCTTCTCCGAACCGTTTCATCACTTCCTCCCACCTCATCCGCCCACTCGGTCAATCGCGATCTCCGCCGCGCCGGACAGCTCGCCCGGGGAGAGCGGGCCTCGACGCCGACGTTGCGCCTTGACGTGGATCGACGCCGCCGTTGCGCCTTGACGTGGATCGATGGGTGTGGTGGCGTATCGGTCGCGAACGTCTGACAAAGCCTTAAGGTCGCCCGCTGGTTCTATCGCAACCAACGTACGCGCCTGCGACAGGCTTACCACGACGTGGGTGCGTATTGGAGTGAAAAGGATGGGACTGCTCGCAGATCTTCGATCGAGTGTGACGAATGTAACGTCGCGGCTCTTCACCGGTGAGTCCGACGAACCGAAACGAATCGGCATCTACGGCCCGCCGAACGCCGGGAAGACGACGCTCGCCAATCGCATCGCGCGCGACTGGACCGGCGACGCGATCGGTCCGGAGAGCCACGTCCCGCACGAGACGCGGCGAGCGCGCCGCAAGGAGAACGTCGAGATCGAACGCGACGGGTCGACGGTCTCCATCGACATCGTCGACACGCCGGGCGTGACGACGAAGGTCGACTACGAGGAGTTCCTCGACCACGGGATGGAGAAAGACGAAGCCGTGAAGCGCTCCCGGGAAGCGACGGAGGGCGTCGCGGAAGCGATGCACTGGCTGCGCGAGGACGTCGACGGCGTCATCTACGTCCTCGACTCGACGACCGACCCGTTCACGCAGGTGAACACGATGCTCATCGGCATCATCGAGAGCCAGGACCTCCCCGTCCTCATCCTCGCGAACAAGACGGACTTGGAGGACTCCAACATCCAGCGCATCCGGAACGCGTTCCCCCAACACGAGACCATCTCCCTCTCGGCGCTCGAAGGCAGCAATATGGACGAAGTCTACGACCGCATCGCGGAGAAATTCGGGTGATCACGATGGCCGAATCAACGAAACAGAACGAGGGCGTGCAACTCGACCTCATCAGGGCGGAGAAACTCGAGAACAAGACGACGATGGAGAAGATCCGCCTCATCCTCGACACCGTCCACAACGGCGATATCGTCGTCCTCGAAAAAGGCCTCACGCCGGACGAGGAGTCGAAGCTCATCGAGGTCACGATGTCGGAGATTAACCCCGACGGCTTCACGGGCATCGAGATCGAGTCGTTCCCGACGTCGAAAGCCCAGGACTCCACGCTCTTCGGCCGCCTCATGGGGAAGGAGGAGGAGACGAAGATGACCGTCATCGGGCCGGCGAACCAGATTCAGTCGCTCCACAAGGACGACACGGTGCTCAGCACGATCATCTCGAACCGCTAATGCCTCACGAGTGCACGAACTGCGGTCACGTCTTCCCCGACGGTTCGAAGGAGATGCTCTCGGGGTGTCCGGACTGCGGCGGGAAGAAGTTCCAGTTCCGTCCCGCGTCCTCGAAGCGCGACGAGGCGGCGTCGGCGGACGAACCGGCCGAGGACGCCGCGCCGGCACGGCCCGCGGCGGCGGACGCGCCGAGCAAGGCCGAACAGCTCCTCGACGAGTCCGGCGACCGCGAGGACGTCGCACAGGCGAGCGCGCGCAGCGAGATGGTTCGCGACGACGACCTCCCGAAACAGGAACAGCGGCCGGCGGACGCCGACGCCGCTGCCGCCGAAACCGCGCCGGACGCGGAGGCCGCGGACGCCGAGCCCGAGTCGGACGCGCCGGACATGGCGTCGCTCCGCGGGCAGCTCGACGATACGGCGAGCGAGGACGCCGGCACCGGCGGCCTCGTCGGGTCGCCCGTCGGGCCTTCCGTTGAGTCGTCCGTCGAGGACTCGGAGCCGGACGCCGCGGAGATGGAGCAGATCCGCGAGGAGCTCAATGCGCAGTTCGAATCCATCAAGGTGCTCGCGCCCGGGCAGTACGAGCTCAACCTCATGGAGCTCTACGACCGCGACGAGTACATCATCGCGCTCCAGCAGAACGGTCGCTACGTCATCGAAGTCCCGGACGGCTGGGACGACAAAGACGAGTGACGCGGCCGGCGAGCAGTCCCTCTCTCTGTCGCTCGACGCGCGGGCGACGTTGTCTTCTCGCGCGGGTTGCCGGAGTCGGAGTACCCTAAGGACGCCCGCGTTTACCCGGTGGTATGTTCGACGCGCTGAGCGAACGCGTCCGACGGGTGCTCGCGCGGTTCCCGGCGGTGCTGGCGCGTCTCGGTCTCGTGGAGCGAGAGAAGGCGGACGAGGCGTTCGACCTCGCGGTGCCGGCGATGGTGACGGGCGGTCTCCGGACGGTGCTGCGGACGTCGGATTTCCTGATGGTGTCGCTGGCGGCGGGGACGTCGGCGGTGGCGGGCCTCGAACTCGGCTTCCAGTACTACTTCATCGCGTTCGGGCTGGCGCTCGCGCTCACCTCGGGCACTATCAGCGTCGTGTCGCGGCTGAAGGGCGCGGGCGACGACGCCGCGGCGGACTTCGCCATCAAGCAGAGCCTCTGGCTCGCGCTCCTCGTCTCCCTGCCGCTGACGGCCGCGACGTGGGTGTACGCGACGCCGCTCGTCGGCCTGCTCACCCCGGACCCGGCGACGGTGCGACAGGGCGCGACCTACCTCCGCATCGTGATGCTCTCCGCGGTCTTCCGGTTCTGGAGCATGATCGCGGCTCGCGCGCTCGCGGGGGCGGGCGACACGAAGACGCCGATGTACGTCCGGCTCGTCACGCTCCCGACGAACCTCCTCCTGAACGCCCTCCTCATCTTCGGGCTCTTCTTCTTCCCGCGACTCGGCATCGCGGGCGCGGCTATCGGGACGACGGTGGCGAACGCCGTCGCGGGCCTCGCGTTCCTCGGCATCCTCCTCTCGGGGCGCTGGAGCGTGACCCTCCCCGTCCGCGGGAAGCAGTGGGATACGGCGGTGGCGGCGGAACTCGTCCGCGTCGCGCTCCCGCTCGCGGGCACGCGGCTGTCACGGACGTTCGGCCGCTTCCCCTTCCTCTTCGTGCTCGGCGTCATCGGGACGGACGTCGTCGCGGCGTACGCCATCGGTCGGCGCGTCATGCTACTCGCGTTGATGCCGGCCTGGGGGTATTCGACCGCCGCGTCGACGCTCGTCGGGCAGGCCGTCGGCGCGGAGCGAGACGAGGAGGCCGCCGACTACGGCTGGCAGACGCTCCGAATCGCGCTCGTCACCCAGCTCCTCGTCGCCGCGGTCATCTTCGTGCTCGCGCGTCCCATCGCCGCGGTGTTCGGGGCGGCGAACGCCGACCTCACCGTGACGTTCATCCGCGTCTTCGGCCTCGGCGTCGCCGGGTTCAGCGTCTCCCGCACGCTCCGCGGCGGCCTCCGCGGCGCGGGCGACACCCGCTGGCCGTTCTACGGCGGCGTCCTCGGCACCTACGTCGTCCGCCTCCCGCTCGCCTTCCTCGCGCTCCCCGTCGGCTTCGTCGTCGCCGCCGGCCCCCTCGGCCCGCTCCCACGCGTCGCCGTCGCGCCCGGCCTCGGCCTCGGACTCGCCGCCGTCTACGCCGCTATCGTCGGCGACATGTACGCTCGCGCGGCCGTGAACTTCGCGCGGTTCGCCTCCGGCGCGTGGAAACACGTCGGCGCGACCCCGACCGCCGACTGACCTCGACCCTGCCTCCGACGACCACTGACTGACGCCGCCCGTGCCTCCGACGACCACTGACTGACGCCGTCTTCCGCGCCGCCGCCCACCGTTCCCGCCACGCCTTGCTCGCCCGCCGCCGGCGACCGCGAACGGCCCGGGTTTAAGGCGTCCGCGTGCACACACCCTGCTATGAGCAAGGCAACGAAGATTGTGCTCGGAACCGTCGGCGTCGCCGCCGTAGCAAGCCTCTTCCTGATGGTCGCCGTCTGAGGGTGTTCGACGAGCGAACACTCCACCCCGAGGTCGAGGCCGTCCGCGACGCGCACGCGCCGGACGCCCTCGTCCTCGACGCGACGAAAGACTTCGAAGCGCTCCCGGAGCCGGCGCTCGACGAGCTCGCGCTCCGCACCGACGCGCTCGACCCCGCCGACTACGACCCCGACTGGGTCCCCGACGAGGGGCCGGCGTTCCTCGACCGGCTCGCCACCCGCGAGCTCACTATCGGCGCGCCCGGCGACGGGAGCGTCGCGTGGACGACGCAGACCACGCCGCCCGTGATACTCGTCAAACCCCGCGTGCAGGGGTCGCCGGAGGGATTCGTGGCGTTCCTCGTCGCGGAGGCGCTCGTGGAAGCCGGCGCGGGCCTCCCCGAGCACTTCCTCGGGTTCTTCCGCGAGCAGTACCCGGACTTCGCGGACGCCGTCCCCGGCGACGCCACTGACACGTACCAGCTCGCCGCCGCCTGCCTCGACGCCTACCGCGGCCTCCACACCCGCGACGTCTTCGAATCGTGGGCGGCGGAGAGCGACTACCCGGTGCTCGCCGAGGCGTGGCGGGACGCCGGCGAGCGCGTCCAGCCGCGCCTCGACGGCCTCGCCCGCGAGGTCGCGCGCGGCTCGACGGGGTTCAGCGACGCCGCGGAACTCGCGTGCAGCGGCGTGAAACACGGCCTCGACGTGCCGACGCCGTTCGGCGCGCTCGACTCCATCGCCTACCGGAACCACGGCGCGGCCTACGCCGTCCGCTGGGCGGCGAAACTCTTCGAGAACGACTAGTCAGTCGTTACAGCGGACGGTGATTTCGCCGTCCGCGCTGAGTTCGACGACGCCCGAGCAGAGCGCCTCGAACGCGTCGAGCGCGGCCTCGTCGTGGACTTCCTCGGAGACGTGGAAGAGGCCGACCGCGTCGTACTCCTCCAGGAGGTCGACGATACGCGCGAGCGCGTCGGTCGCGCGCTCCTCGTCGGCGTAGTACGCGAGCTCCGTGATGGAGTCGAAGCTCACGCGGCGCTTTCCGTCTGTGTTCGCGAGGAAGTCCTCTGTTACTTGGACGATGCCGTCGACGTCCTCGGGTCGGGAGACGTAGCGCACGCCGTCGCCGTTCCGCCGCGAGTAGCCGCGCTCGACCGAGAGCGTGTCGAGAATAGTGGCTTTCGGGCCGTCGTCGCCGCCGAGCGTGGCGACGCCGTAGTGGTCGAGCTTCTGTTCGACTTCCCGGGCCGTCGTCCGCGTCGAGATAACGAGGAGCGCGTCGGTGTCGGTCTTCAGGAAGTCCGTGTCGATGCGGTCCGTCTCGGCCGTGCTCGGGTGGCGGAGCAGGACGGCGGTCCCCCCGGGAACCGCGTCCGGCGCACCCTCGATGGCCAGCCGGTACTCCATACGTTCTGCACCGCCGCGGGCGACTTAATCCTGCGGGGTTCCCGGGGAGAACCGGACGGAATCGGCGACAGCCGCCGCGGTCGCCACACGCTTGCGTCGTTGAGACCGCCGCGGTAACCGGTAGGCCGACGGGGACCGGTAGGCCGACGGGGACCGGTAGGCCGACGGCAACCGGCTGGCCGACGTCGACGTCCGGCGGGCGGAGAGGAGAATCGTTTTCCCCGCCACACTCGTTCGCCCGTGTATGAGTGTTCGCGAAGAGTTCGACGCGTGGGCGGCCGAGGGCCGCGATAAGGGGATGGAGGACCGCCACTGGCACACGGCGAAGCAGGCGCTCGCCCGGATGCCGGTCGAAGCGGGCGACACGGTCCTCGACCTCGGGACGGGGAGCGGGTACGCGACCCGCGCGCTCCGCGAGCGCGACGTCGGACGGGCGTACGGTCTCGACGGCGCGCCCGAGATGGCGCGGAACGCCCGTTCCTACACGGACGACGGGAACGTCGGCTTCGTCGTCGGCGACTTCGGGAGCCTCCCGTTCGCGGACGACAGCATCGACCACGCCTTCTCGATGGAGGCGTTCTACTACTCGGACGACCCCATCGAGACGCTGGAAGAACTCCGCCGCGTCCTCCGGCCGGGCGGGACGTTCTACTGCGCCGTCGACTTCTTCGAGGAGAACACGTACAGCCACGGCTGGCAGGACACCATCGAGGTCGACATGACGCTCTGGAGCAAGCAGGAGTACCGCGACGGCTTCCGCGACGCCGGCTTCTACGTCGCCGAACAGGACAACCTCGCGGACCGCGACGTCGAAATCCCCCCCGCGTCCGAGTTCCCGACCGAGCATTACGACACCCGCGAGGACATGGTCGAACGCTACCGCGTCCTCGGCACGCTCCTCACCGTCGGCGTCGCCCCCGAATAACGCGACGCGAACCCGACGACACCGCGCTTTCGACACCTCTATCTCCGCGCTATCGCGCTCACCGAATCTCACCCGGGAACTTCCAGTCGAACCGCCGGATGGACTGTGCGAACTATCGCGTTATAGCCGTTAAGAGCCGGTGGAATCGAATACGGCCTTCCGGAGGAACTCCGACGAACACCCCTTCGTTTCGCTTGGAGGCGCTTAGAGTTCGATACGACCGCCGAGCCGTTCGACGACGAGGAAGCTGGCGGCGGAGACGACGAGGAGGACGGTGCCCATGGCGGTGGCGGGGCCGAGGTCGGGGCCGGTGCTGCGGTTCCCGAGGTACTGCTCGACGGCGATGGGCATCGTGTAGCTGCCGGGATCCTGCGTGAGGATGATGGTGGCGTCGAACTCGCCGATGCTGATGGCGAACGCGAACGCCGCGCCGGCGACGAGCGCGGGGAGGACGACGGGGAGGGCGACGTCACGGAAGGCTCGCATCCGCCCCGCGCCGAGGGTGCGGGCGACTTCGAGCGTGCGGTCGTCCACGCGGGCGATGGCGGGGGCGACGGTGCGGGCGACGAAGGGGTAGCCGCCGACGGCGTGCGCGAGGACGATGGCGAGCGGGCCGGCGACGACGACGCGGGAGCCGGCGACGTCGACGCCGAAGACGAGGGTGCGGAGGAGGCCGAGGCCGACGATGACGCCGGAGACGGCGAGCGGGGCCATGAGGACCGCGCCGAGGACGCCGCGTCCCCTCCCCTCGCGTTCGGTGACGAGCGCGACGGCGGTGCCGGCGGGGAGCGCGACGGCGGCGGCTCCGACGGCGAAGAGGAGGGAGTTCACGACCGCCGTCGCGGGGTCGGTACGTCCCGGGCCGGCGGTCTGGCTGGCGAGGAAGGCGTAGTTCGAGAGCGTGAACCCGCCCGCGCCGCGGACGCTCGCGTACACCATGCTCGCCATCGGGAGGACGAACATGACGAGGGCGGCGACGGCGACGACGCCGACGGCGAGGCGGCCGCGGTCGGGGCGACCGAGGACGCGGCGGCGCGGCGGCGGGCTGCCCGCCGAGCCCGCCGACTGCCCGCGCTCGTAGCGGATGTAGACGTAGGTGAGCGAGAGAGTGACGACGGCTTCGACGACGGCGAGACCGGCGGCCTCGGTGAGCTTGAGGTTGTTCGCGAGCGCGTAGAGCCAGACTTCGACGGTGGCGAGCCGCAGGCCGCCGAGCGCGAGGACGATGGGGAACGCCATGAAGTTAAAAATGAAGGCGAGGAGGACGCTCGCGCCGAACGCGGGGGCGAGCTGGGGGAGGAGGGCGTCGAGGGCGGCGCGGCGTCGGTTCGCGCCGAGGGTGCGGGCGACGGCGACGGTTCGGTAGTCGGCGGTCTCGTACGCGGCGAGGACGAAGCGCGTGATGAGCGGGGCGTTGTAGAAGGCGAGCGCGAGGACGACGAGCGGGAGGGTGAACGCGAGGTCGAGCGTCGGAAGGCCGGCGGCGGCGAGGAGCGCGTTGATGGTGCCGTGCGTGCCGAAGGAGGCGGTGAAGCCGACGGCGACGAGGATGGCGGGGAGGACGAAGGGGACGACGGTGAGGGAGGTGGCGACGTCGCGGCCGGGGAACTCGTAGCGCGCGAGGACGTAGGCGATGGGGAGGCCGAGCGCGACGGAGGCGAGCGTGCCGAGCGTCGCGATAGTGACGGTGCGCCCGAAGATACCGAAGGCGACCGGGGGGAAGCCGGCGTTCGCCCACGCGCGCAGGCCGGCGGGCACGCCGAGCGGGTCGGCGAACGCGCCGGCGAGCGCGCCGACGTAGAAGGGGTCGGTGAGGACGCCGACGACCGGCGCGAGGAGCGGGCCGTCCTCGGGCGCGACCGCGGACGCGAGGAGCGCGCCGACGGGGTAGTAGAAGAAGACGACGAGCGCCGCGGCGATGGGGAGGCCGACCGCGAGCCGCCACGTCCGCGCCTTCACCGCCCGCCCACCCGTGACATTACCCGGTAATCGCACTCGGTGATACTTCAATCCGCGGAATCAGAAGCCGGCCTCCACACCCCGATTTCGCGGGTCGCCGTCGCCCGCGCGGCGGTGTTCAGCTAAGCGAAAGCCGGCCGGTCAGCCGCCCGCGGGTGGAAATTCGAACGGGGGCGAGCGGTCGTGAGCCGAGCCGTTCACGAGAACGGAGTTCTCGTGAGCCGACCAGAACGCTCCGCGTTCTGGTGACGACGCACGGGTCGCCCGGACAACGCGGGGGTGCTTTCGGAAACGTCGACCTCTCTCCGTCTCACCTGTCTGAATCTGCTCCCCTGAACACTATCCACCCGCGCACCCCGAACGTTCAAGCCCTGACCCGCGCAAGCCACGAGCGTGCCATCTCGCCGCACCGTCACGACCGGCGTCCTCGTCGCCGTCCTCGGCCTCGCCGCGGCCATCCTCGCGGACGTCCTCGCGACCGTGTTCTTCGCCGTCACCGTCGCCGCCCTCCTCATTCCCGTCTACGAGTGGTTCCACGACCGCGGCCTCCCGCCGTGGTGGGCGTCCGCCGCGACGTCCGTGCTCGCGTTCGTCGGCACGCTCGTCCCGCTCACCGTGCTCGCGGGCCTCGTCTACCTCCGCCGCGACCTCTTCGTCGACCTCGCGCAAGCCATCCCCCGCGAGCTCACCATCGCCGTCTCCGGGTTCACCTACACGGTCGACCTCACGCCGTTCCGCGCGGACATCGTCGCCGCCGTCGCCAACCTCGCCTTCGACGTCGCGAGAGCCCTCCCCGTCCTCTCACTCAAACTCACGCTCTTCGCCATCCTCATCTTCGCGCTCGTCATGCACCACGACGACGCCACCGCCGCCTTCATCGCCCCCGTTCCGGCCCGCTACCACGACCTCGTCCGCCGGTTCAGCGACCGCGCGCGCGCCACTCTCTACTCCATCTACGTCCTCCAGGCCGCCACCGCCGCCGCCACCGTCGCCCTCGCCCTCCCCGTCTTCCTCCTCCTCGGCTACCCCTTCCCGTTCACGCTCGCCCTCGTCGCCGGCATCCTCCAGTTCCTCCCCATCGTCGGCCCGAGCCTCCTCGTCGGCGCGCTCGCCGTCTGGAAACTCACCATCGGCGACACGACCGGCGCGGTCGTCCTCCTCGTCGCCGCCGGCGTCCTCGTCGCCTGGCTCCCCGACGTCCTCGTCCGCCCCCGCCTCTCCCGCCGCACCGCCCACCTCCCCGGCAGCCTCTACTACATCGGATTCGTCGGCGGCCTCCTCACCGTCGGCCCCGTCGGCATCATCGCCGGCCCGCTCGTCGTCGCGCTCGCCGCCGAAGCCGCCCAGCTCCTCGCCGCCGAAAACACCGCCCAGCGGACGCTCTCCTAGCTCTTAGTTCCGCTCGGTCGGCCGCCCCGCCGCCTCCCACGCCGTCATACTCCCCTCGAAGAACGCGACGTCCTCGAAGCCCAGCCACCGCAGAACGACGTAGGTGTGACTGATGCGCCGCGCCGTGTTACAGTAGAGGACGATTTCCTCGCCGCGCTCCACGCCCTTCGACGCCAGCACCGCCTCGACGGCCTCGCGCGGTTTCAGCCCGCGCGACTCCTCGTCGACGAGCTCGCGCCAGTCGAGGTTCACCGCGCCCGGCACGTGGCCCTCCGCGTACTCCTCCGGCGACCGCGTGTCCACCACGACCGCGCCCGACTCGACCGCCGCCGCCACCGCCGCCACGTCCACCAGCGGCGTCTCCGCCGGCCGCTCCACCTCGTAGACCGACTCCTCCACCTCGACCGACCCCGACTCCACCGGATGCTCGCGCGTCCACGCCGAGTAATCGCCGTCGAGGAACCGGAGTTCTCCCTCTCGCTCGTGTCCCATCACGAGCGCCGTCACGAGGAAGCGCGCCGCGAACACGCCGTGCGTGTCGTCGTACGCCACCAGCGTATCCGACGGCTCGACGCCCCGCGATTCGAGGAGCGCCCGCCACTCATCCGGGTCCGGGAGCATCCCCTCGCCGCCCTCGCCGTCGGCGTCTACTGCCCGGAACGCGTCGAACGGGATGTTCACCGCGCCCGGTACGTGCCCGATTCCGTCGTACTCCCAGTTGTCTCGCACGTCCACGACGACCACGTCCGGGTCGTCGCGGTGAGCGGCGAGCCACTCCGCGGAGACGACGACGTCTTCGTCCATACACGCGCTTCGTTCCGCCGCGGCTAAACTCTCGGGAACCACGCGCCACCTGTCCGCGGTCCGAGATAGCGGCGGAAATTGCTGACTCCGGCCGCCGTCGGTTCGCTCTCCGCGAGTGGCCCGCGCCACTCCCGGCAATCGTTTCCGGGAGAGGAGACCGTCGGGGAGTCCTGCCCGGGTAGGGGGGAACTAAGGGAGCGCCGCACGAGAACCCGCATATGGTCGAAGACGACTACGCGAACGACGTACTCGTGAGCGCCGACTGGGTGGAAGCCCGACTCGACGACTTCGCGAGCGACGACGACGACCTCCGCCTCGTCGAGGTCGACGTCGACACCGAAGCCTACGACGAAGCCCACGCCCCCGGTGCCATCGGGTTCAACTGGGAGACCCAGCTCCAGGACCAGACGCAGCGCGACATCCTCGAGAAGCAGGACTTCGAAGCGCTCCTCGGCGAACACGGCATCAGCGAGGACTCCACCGTCGTCCTCTACGGCGACAACTCCAACTGGTTCGCCGCCTACACCTACTGGCAGTTCAAGTACTACGGCCACGAAGACGTCAAACTCCTCGACGGCGGTCGCGACTACTGGCTCGAAGAGGGCTACGAGACCACCGACGAGGTCCCCGAGTACTCGAGCGTGAACTACACCGCTCGCGGGCCCTTCGAGGGCATCCGCGCGTACCGCGACGACGTCGAGAAGGCCGTCGACCGCGGCGTTCCGCTCGTCGACGTCCGCTCGCCCGAGGAGTACAGCGGCGAGATCCTCGCGCCCCCCGGACTGCAGGAGACCGCGCAGCGCGGCGGCCACGTCCCCGGCGCGAAGAACGTCTCCTGGGCCGCGACCGTCCAGGACGACGGCCGCTTCAAGTCCAAGGAGGACCTCGCGGACCTCTACGAGGCCGAAGGCGTGACGAACGACCAGGAGGTCGTCGCCTACTGCCGCATCGGCGAGCGCTCCTCCATCGCGTGGTTCGCGCTCCACGAACTCCTCGGCTACGACGACGTCACCAACTACGACGGCTCGTGGACCGAATGGGGCAACCTCGTCGACGCCCCCATCGAGACCGGCAGCGGAGAGTAACGCGGTTCGGAAGGAGCGAGCGAAGCGAGCGACTGAGAACCGCGAGAAGGCGAGCGGCGAGCAGAGCGACACGCGAGCCAGCGCGACACGTCACTCGCGCGAGAACCGCGGGAACGCGAACGGGCCGAAGGCCCGTGAGCGTCCGCGGATCAATCCATCTCTCTCGTTCTTTCACGCCGGATAGCGGCCGCTTCACGATGCTGTCTCGGTGAGAATCCCGCTCTGCTCAGAGTCGTTCGCGGACGGCGTCGGCGTCGTAAGCGAGGCGGAGGGTCCGCGAGCGCCCGCGGCCTTCGAGCTGTTCGTAGTCGGCGTCGATGAGTTCGAGCTGGTCGAGTTTGTTCACGATCTCCGTGTAGCGGGTGTAGCCGAGGCCGGTCTCGTCGCTGAAGGCCTCGTAGACGTCGCCGGCGCGCTTCCCGTCGTGGTCGACGATGACGCGGAGGAGCGACCGCTCGGTGTCGTTCAGGCCGTCGATGCGGCGGGCGAGGTGGATGTGGCGCGCTTCCTCGCTCATCGCCTCGACGTCTTCCGATTCGACGGTCTTGCTCGCGCGGCTCTCCGCGTGCAGGCCGGCGCGGCGGAGGAGGTCGATGCCGACGCGGACGTCGCCCGCGTTCACCGTCACGGACGTCACCTGGTTGAGGACGTCCGAGGGGACTGCGCCCTCGCGGAACCCGACTTTCACGCGTTGCGCGAGGATGTCCCGGAGTTCGTCGTGGCCGTACCGGTTGAAGTAGGCTTCCTCGGGGCGGAACACGGACTGGACGCGGCCGTCGAGCGACTCGATGACGTCGAGGTCGAGGTCGGAGGAGATCGCGATGACCCCGACCTTCGCGCCCGGATGCGCCTCGTGCGCCCGCAAGAGCGAGTAGAGGGCGTCAGACGCCTCGTTCTCGTAGAAGAGGTAGTTCACGTCGTCCAACGCCACCACCAGCACTTCTTCCTCCTCGACGAGGTGGTCGGCGACCTGCCCGAACAGCTTCTTGAAGGAGATCCCCGACGCGGGCGGCTCGTACTCGAAGATGGACTCGAACACCCGCGAGAACACCGCGTATCTGGTCGAATCCACCTGACAGTTCACGCGCACCGTCCGCACCCCGCGCTGCCCGCCGAGCTCCCCGAAGAGCTTCTGCACCGCCGTCGTCTTCCCCGTCCCCGGCGGCCCCCGGACCATCACGTTCAGCGGGCGGTTCCCCCGGACCGCCGGCCGGAGGGCGTACTGGAGGGTCTGAAGCTGCGACTCCCGATGCTGGAACACCTCCGGGACGTAGTCGATCTCGAAGACGTGCTCGTCGCGGAAGACCGTCTCGTCCCACGACAGCATTCCCTCCTCGGGATCGTCAGCCATCGCCTAAACAACGCCCACGCCGCTACTTAAGCCTTCGCGGGATGTTCACCACGGATGACGAAACCGAGACGGAGACGCCGTCACGAAGCCGAACTCGACTCGCGCTTCCGACACCTGCTCTCGGCTCAAAGCCACGACTCACTCCCCTCGCTACCTCCTCCGCGGGCTCCCCGCTCGTCGCCGCCCGGCAACCTCGCGCTCCGTCGAACCTGGTCGGAGCAGAGGTCCTCCCTGCTCGAGGAAGCTACGCTTCCTCGAATTTGTCGAGGAGTCGGTCGTAGAACGCGCCGCGGTCGGCGTCGCCCTCGCCGGTGGCGAGTTTCTCGACGATGAGTTCGGGCGTGGAGCGCGCAAGCAGGTCTTTCTCGGGGGAGCGCTGGACGACGAGGTCGCCGTCTTCGAGGCCGACGGCGCGGATGCCGTCGACGGCGACGTCGTAGTCGGCGGCGTCCCGTATCTCGCCGGCGAGGTGGCTGACGAACACGCCGGACGCGTCGCTCGCGTGGAGTTCTTCGAGGATGCCGGCGATGATTTTCGCGGACGCGCCGGGTTCGGTGATGGATTCGAGTTCGTCGACGAGGACGAGTCTGGTGCGGTCGCCCTCGGTGAGCGCGGCGAAATCCCGGAGGGTCGCTTCGAACGCGCCGGCGTCGAGCGTCCCCTGCGACTTCGCGTAGTAGTGGAGCTCGCGGATTTCCGGAACGCGCGCCGATTCGGCGGGGACGGGCAGCCCCATGTGGCCGAGGACGACGACGAGCGCGACGAGGTCGAGCGTGCTCGTCTTCCCGCCGGAGTTCACACCGGAGAGGAGGGCGACGCCGTCGACGCCGTAGTCGACGGGTTCCACCTCGTCGAAGTCGACGTCGAGGAGGGGGGAGCGGCCGGCGTCGATGTCGAAGCCCGCGCCGCCGCGGTCGGGGAGGACGCAGTCGAAGTCGCGGGCGAAGCGGGCGACGGCGAGTTCGACGTCGCGCTCTAAGGCGTTCCGCACGAGCTCGGCGGCGGGCGCGCGGAGGTCGGCGAGCGTGTCGGCGAGTTCGCGTTTCCGCCGGGCGGCGCGGCGGTCGCGCGCCGCGGTGAGGTTCTCGCGGAGGCGCGCGACGGCGTTCTCGTCGCGCTCTACGGGGTAGGTGGGGTCGTCGTCGAAGGCGTCGCGTGCGACCTCGGCCTCCTCGGGTTTCAGGTCGAGCGCGTCCACCATCGTCTCCCGCGCCGTCTCGACGGCCGCCGTGTACTCTTCTTCGAGTTCGCGCGAGAGCAGTCTGTCCGCGCCCGCGCCCTGCTCGACGAGCGAGAGGAGGTCCGCGCCCTCGATGGTGACGTCGCGCTCCCGGATGGCCTCCCTGAGTGCGTCGTTCGCGGCGCTCTCGCCCATCCCGGCGGCGGCGTCGAGGTCGTCGACGGCGTCCGTGAGCCGGTCGAGCTCGTCGTCGCCGACGACGCTCCCGTCCGGCGCGAGGTCCGCGAGCGCCGCCTCTAGCGCGTCGAGGTCGCAGGGCGCGTCCATCCCCGCCGCGCGATGGACGGCGACGGCGGCCTCTAGGCGCTCCCGGTTCGCCGCGAAGAACGCCAGCGGGCGTTCGGGAACGACGCTCGCCGGGTCGTCGAACGCACCCGGTTCCACGCGCACGTCGCCCTGGACGTCGACGCCCGCGAACGCCTCGTCTATCGCGACGACCGTCGAGTACCCCCGCGCGAGTTCGGCGAGGCCGCGCGCGTCCTCTACGACTTCGACGCTCATCTCCGGGAACGCCTCGCGGGCCTTCGCGTAGCGCTCCGCGTCCTTCGTCGCCAGACACCGGTCGCGAACGCGAACGTCGCCCGGTCGGCGGAGCGGCCGCACGCCTTCGAGCGCCGCCAGCACGGCGTCGTCGGGGTCGCGCGTCATCGCGCCCGCCGAGAACTGCTGGACCTCCTCGATGCGCGAATCCACGCTGCTCGGGTAGAAGGTCTCCACGCGCTTCGCCGCGTAGTCCGTCACCGTCCGCTCTCTGAGGAGGTCGAGGGCGTCGTCGTAGATCTCGCGCGCCCGGTCCGTCGCCAGGAAGCCGCCGGGGTCGTCGTGGCGCGCGCGAATCGCGCCCTGCACGATGCGCGCCGCCCGCCCCTCGCTCACGCCCGGCGCGCCCGCCACCGCCGCGACGTCCTCGCGTTCCAGCGCGCCGGCCGGGTCGTCGAGCTCGCGGAGCGCCGCCGCCGTCTTCTCGCCCACCCCCGGAATCGCCTCCAGTTCCATTCGTTCTCTCCCCTCTACTCCTCCCACGGGGAAAACGGTTCGCGCTCTATCACCGGGATAGTCGAAGTGTTCGTCTTCCCCGCAGTCAGCGCCGCAGCAGGAATATCGCGTTCCCGATGCCGATGGCGAGCGCGTACGCGGTGACGGCCATCGACGCGAGCGCGAGCGTCGACCCGGTCGCGCCGACGACGCCCCAGTCGAGCAACGCGAGCGCCCACTGGCCGGGGACGCGGAACACCGGCACGCCCCGCACTCCGGCGTAGCCGAGGCCGAAGAGGACGACGAAGACGCCGACGACCTCCGGGCCGGCGAGCGTCTTCGCCGTCGTCGCGAGCATCCCCGGCGACGGCAGCGCGCGCCGCCGTCGCCCCTTCGTCCGCGGGTTCACGCGCCGCTCTCGTCCGCCGACCGCTCGCAGAACCGCGCGGAGGACGCCGCCGACGACGAGGCTCACCAGATAGAGGTAGGTCGCGACGCCCGCCCAGTAGCCAGCGCCGCCGAGCCCCGGCAGGAACGCGTTCTGCGGCGCGTCGAACCCCGCGAGCACGAGGTAGCCCGGTAGTCGGAGCGGGCCGACCGGGAGGAACGCGGCGAGCACGAGCAGCGAGAGCGCGACGAGCGTCCAGTGGACCTCGCGGCCGGCGAGCACGCGCGCCGCCCGCGAGAGCGAATCCGAACCGTCGCGTCCATCCATACCTCTCTCGTTTCCCCGCTCCGGCAAGGCGTTTTCCCCTTCCGCTCTCCCTAGTTCCCCGTCCACCGCAGGAGCGCGAGCGTCCCCTCGAAGAGCAGAATCATCGTCACGGCGACGAGGACCGGCGTCACCCCGGAGACGTCGATGCTCGTGAACATGAAGGAGACGCCGACGAACGCCCCCCAGAAGAGGAGGCGGCGGGACTCCAGCCACTCCCGCGTGGTGAGGTTCATCATGATCGCGAGCATGATGAAGAGCGGGAGCTGGAAGACGAGCGCGAGATACCCCATCACGATGAGAATCATGCTGAACGTCGACGTGAGCGCGAGCGCGGAGTCCGCGACGACGCTCGAATACCCGATGAGGTACGCGAACGAGGCGGGGAGCACGATGAAGAACGCGAACAGCACGCCGACGACGGCGAGCAGGAGGCTCGTCGGCACCGCCGCGAGGTAGTACCGCCGCTCGTGCGGGTAGAGCCCCGGCCGCATGAACGCGTACGTCTCGTAGACGAAGACCGGGAGCGCGACGACGATGCCCGCGAGGCTCGCGACCTTGAACTGCGTGATAACGAGGTCGAGCGGCGCGTAGAGGTGCGGGCGAATCCCCGCCGAGGACCCCGGGAGCACCTGCGCCCAGATGACGTTGATGAGCGTGTCGCCGAACGGGTAGAGGAGCACGCTAATCGCGCCCGCGACGCCGACGACGATGGCCGCCCGGAACACCATCTCCTCGACGTGCTCCGCGAGCGGGAGTTCCTCGTCGTCGGGCGCGGTCTGTGGCTCCTCGATCACCGGCTCGTTCTCCGGCGGCGTCTCCGGGTCCTCCGGCACGACGGGAAACGCCTCGTCACCAGCGCCGGCCGCCGAACCCCCGCCGCCGACGCGCTCGACGGCCGACGGCAGCTCCGGCCAGTGGTCGACCCGCTCCCCGACATCGCCCCCCTCGTCGACGTCGGTAGTCTCGTCGCCGCTCTCGCTCTCCGCGGCGGTGTCCGCGCTCGGGTCGTCCGCGTCTCCGTCCTCGTCGTCGAGGGGACTGACGGGTTCGGAGACGGTGTACTCCTCGTCGCTCTCGGGTTCGGACGTCACGTCCGCTTCGACGCCGTCGCTCTCGTCGATGCGTTCAACCGCGGACGGGAGGTCCGGCCACGGGTCGTCGACGCGCTCGATGGCTGACCGCAGGTCCCCCTCGCGGGAGTCGCTGTCCGGGTCGTCCGGCGCGCCGGTCATTACTGGTTGGTGTAGGCCACCGCCACGTTATAGGCTTTTTACTCTCCGGCGACGGGAAGATTGATAATCGACAGTCGGCTACGCGAAGTACAATGAGTAGTTCCGACCGTTTCCTGGACGAGGACACGGCCCGAGCCGTGAACTCGGGCCGGGAAACGGCCGGCGTGATGCTCCGCACGGTCCAGAAACGCCTCCAGAAAGTCTTCATCGCGTTCGTCGTCGGACTCTTCGCCGGCATCGTCGCGATGCGCGTCTACATCTGGCCGCGCCTGAAAGCGGACCTCGTCACGAACCCCGCCATCGACATCATCTTCCAGACGCCGTTCGACGTCATCCTCCTCCAGGTGAAAATCGGGATGATCGTCGGCGGCTTCGTCGCCCTCCCCGTCCTCCTCTACTTCGCCCGCAACCAGCTCGTCGAACGCGGCATGCTCCCCGACGTCGAGGTCGCGTGGTGGAAGACCGCCGTCGTCGGCGCGATCGGCCTCGTGCTCTTCGCGCTCGGCGTCGCGTACTCCTACCTCCTCTTCTTCCCCATCATGTTCGACTTCCTCGCGTCGAACGCCGTCTCCGCGAGCCTCAAACCGACGTACAGCATCGTGATGTGGACGAACTTCATCGTCGTGCTCGCGCTCTCCTTCGGGCTCGCCGCCCAGCTCCCGCTCGCCATGGGCGGCCTCTCCTACTTCGAAGTCGTCCCCTACGAGACCTTCCGCGACAACTGGAAGTACGCGGTCGTCGCCATCTTCGCCTTCGGCGCGCTCTTCTCGCCGCCCGACCCCTTCACGCAGATTATGTGGGCCGCGCCGCTCCTCATCCTCTACGGCCTCAGCCTCTACATCGCGAAGGTCGTGACGACGATGCGCCGCGGGAGCGAACGCCTCGACCTCGTCGACGTCGTCGTGTCCCGCTGGAACTTCGAACTCGGCGGCGCGGTCGTCGCCGGCGCGCTCGGCTACGCCATCGCGGCCTACGGCGCGATTCCGGTCGTGAACGACCTCCTCGCCTGGGCCGGCTCCGACGTCACCCTCCCCGCCGTCGACCCCCTCGTGCTCGGCGCGGGCTTCGGTGTTCTCGGCCTCGTCGTCGCCGTCCTCGCCGTCGTCTACGTTGAAATCGAGGCCGCCGCTTCGCAGGAAGCCGCCGTCTACGGCGGGCAGGCCCGCGACCCCGAAAACCTCAACCTCTCCATCCTTGACGCCGACGCCGTCCGCGCCGCGCCCGACGAGCGGTTCTACGCCATGGACGAGGACGAGGCCGTCCGGCTCGCCGGCGAAGCGATGGAGGACGACCAGCCCGAGAAGGCCCAGGCCATCCTCGACCGCTTCGACTCGGCCGAAGAAGCGAAAGAAGCCGAGCGCGAAGCCGCCGAAGCCGCCGGCGAAACCCCCTCAGACGCTGTCGACGAGGCAGGCGAAACGGACGGAGACGAAACCGGGGAAGGAGAAGACGAGGGCGAGGGGAACCTCCTGACCCGGACGAGCGCGGGGATGCTCAACCCCTTCACGGAGGAGGAGACGACCGAAGAGGACGTCGGCGGATACTACTACGACATCGCGTTCGTCCTCGACAGCCTCCGGTCGCGCGCCATCTGGCTCGTCGGCTGGTTCATGCTCGTGCTCGCGGTGACGTTCTACGTGCTCTACGCGGGCGCGCTCGGCGACCTGAAGCGGAACTTCCTCTCCCGCCTCCCGCCCCAGGTCGTCGGCGACGTGACGCTCGACGTCGTCACCCTCCACCCGGTCGAGGCGCTCGTCTTCATGGCGAAGGTGTCCGCGCTCTTCGCGGCCATCATGACGCTCCCCGTCTTCCTCTACTTCGCGTGGCCCGCGCTCGAAGACCGCGGCGTCATCCGCGCGCCCCGCCGCATCGTCGCGCTCTGGTTCACCGGCCTCGTCGGCGCGCTCGTCGTCGGCAGCGTCGTCGGCTACCTCTACATCGCGCCCGGCATCATCTCCTGGCTCGTCTTCGACGCCGAACAGGCCGGGATGCAGATTACCTACCGCGTCTCGAACTTCCTCTGGCTCGTCTTCCTCACCACCGCCGGCATCGGCCTGCTCGCCGACGTCCCCATCACGATGTGGCTCCTCTACCTCTCCGACCTCCTCTCCTTCCGCACGATGTACGAGCGCTGGCGGGTGGCCGTCGTCGGCTCCTTCGTCGTCGGCGCGCTCGTCACCCCGGAGAGCGTCTACACGATGTTCATCGTCGCGTTCCCGCTCGCCGGCGCGTTCCTCCTCGGCCTCGGCGTCCTCTACCTCGTCACGCTCGGCGGCCGCCGCGAGGGCGGCGGCGGCTCCGACGACCCGCGCGCGTCCCGGAGCACGCGCTGACGCCGCATCGAGCTGAGTGGAGTCGGCGGCGAACGCACCGCTTAACTAATACCTCGGTAATACTCGGGTATGCCGAAGATATCCGTGGACGTGCCGCAGGAGCTCCTCGACGACCTCGACGCGCACGTCGGCGACGACGGGAAGTTCGTGAACCGCTCCGACGCCATCCGCTCGTCCCTCCGCAAGACCCTCGACATCCTCGACGACATCGACGCTCGCCACGGGAGGCTCGACGATGACGAGTGACGAAACCCGCGTCGGCACGCTCGACACCACCGGCGTCGACACGTCGCTCATCGCGCTCGTCGGCCTCTTCGTCACCGCGCTCGTCACCGCCCAACTCATCTCCGCGAAGCTCCTCGCGTTCGCGCTCCCGCTCACGATTCCGGTCGTCGGCGCGGCGCTCGTCTTCCCCGGCGGCACCTTCGCCTACGCCGTCACCTACTTCGCGACCGACTGCCTGAGCGAGCTCTACGGCCGCCGCGTCGCCCGAACCGCCGTGAACGTCGGGTTCGCGATGAACTTCGTCCTCCTCGCGCTCGTCTGGGTCACCGTGCAGTCTCCCGCCGCCTCCGCCCCGGCGAACTTCGAAGGCGTCGTCCTCTCCGCCACCCCCATCGTCCTCGGCTCCCTCCTCGGCTACCTCGTCAGCCAGAACTGGGACGTCTTCGCCTTCCACGCCCTCCGCCGCCGCACCGACGGCGCACACCTCTGGCTCCGCAACATCGGCTCGACTGGTACCAGCCAGCTCCTCGACACCATCGTCTTCACCCTCGTCGCCTTCGTCGTCGCCCCGCCCCTCCTCGGCACCGGCAGCGCGATGCCCACCGGCGCGGTCGTCTCCCTCATCGCCGGCCAATACCTCGCCAAACTCCTCTTCGCCCTCGCCGACACCCCCTTCGTCTACGCCGCCGTCGGCTACATCCGCGACCGAAACGACGTCCAGCCCCCGAGCTACGCGGACTGATCTACGGTTTCCGGTCCGTCGCCGCTCTGTGACCCCCCGCCTACGACGATGACGAGGCGTAGAGCGCCGCGGCGACGACGGCGGCGACGGCGAGGACGACGCCGCCGAGCGCGGCGAGACCGTAGACCAGCCCCGCCACGAGTGAGTTCCCGCCCGAGGCGACGTGCGTCAGTCCCGCCGCGAACGAGAAGAGCGCGCCGACCATGCCGCCGACGAACAACACGTCCCCCGGCGAGATTCCGTCGGGCATTGACGGTAGCTTCTCGCGTCGCTCCAAAGACCCACCGCTCCACCGCCGACGGCGACCCCGAGACGCCCGCGTCCTACTCTTCTTCGTCCTCGCTCGTCGCCGCCGCGTACCCGCGGGCGTCGCCCTCTTTGAACCACGCCTCGAACTCGCGTCCCTCCACCTCGCCCGGCGCGCCGCCGACCATCACGCCCACGCCCTCGGCGTCCGGATACCGAACGACCTCCGGCTCCCGCATCGTCGACACCACGAGATACCGGAGGACGCCGTCGCCGTCGTTCACCACGCGGTGGCCGCCGTCCTCCCCCGTCGGGAACGCCGCGTAATCACCCGCCCTCAGCGCGTGCTCGCCGTCGCTCGCGCGGAGCATCCCCGTGCCCGAGAGCACGAACAGCGCCTCCTCGTTCGCCGCGTGATAGTGGTACGGCCACGCCGAATCCCCCGGCTCCAGCTCGTAGAGACTACACCCCAACTCCTCGCCGCCAGCCGCCGCGCCGAGCCGTTTCCGCCGGAACCGCATCCGCTCGGTCTCCGTCTCAGACCACTCGACGTCCGCCTCGTTCACTGGCTCCATACCGGGAGCGTACGGAGAACACCGAGAAAAACGGCTCGCCGAAACGACCTACTCCTCTCTCACGGACGCGAACCCGAAGTTCGGCTTCACGTCCTCGACCTCGACCGTCACCTCGTCGCCCTCGCTCGCGTCGCTCACGAAGAGCGTGTAGCCGTCGACTTTCGCGATGCCGTCGCCCTCGTCGCCCTCGCCCACGATTTCGACGTCGAGGACGTCGCCCTCGCTGACGGGCGCGTCGAGCTTCGACTTCGCGACGACGTAGAGCTCGCTCGACGACTCCCGGGAGGCGTCCGGACTCATCACGCGCACGTAGTTGAACTCCTCCTCGACGTCGTCCACGAAGCCCCGGAAGTCCTGGCCGTCGAAGACTTTCGCGACGAAATGCCCGCCCTCCTTCAGGACCTCTTGGGCCGTTTCGAACGCCTGCCGCGCGAGGTAGACGGAGCGCGCGTGGTCGAGGCTGTACTCGCCCGTCATGTTCGGGGCCATGTCGGAGACGACGATGTCGACGCCGCCCGGCCCCGCCGCGCGCTTGATGTCGTCGCGCGTGTCCTCGTCCGTCATGTCGCCCTTGACCGTCTCGACCTCGGCGTCGTAGCCGTCGAGGTAGTCGATGCGCTGGAGGTCGACGCCGACGACGCGACCGCGCGCGCCGACTTCCTCCGCCGCGACCTGCATCCACCCGCCCGGTGCCGCGCCGAGGTCCACGACCGTCATCCCGTCCGTGAGCAGGTCGACCTCGCGGTCGAGCTGCTTCAGCTTGTACGCCGACCGCGCCCGATACCCCTGCTGTTTCGCCTTGTTGTAGTAGTGGTCCTTCCCGCTCATCTTGCACCACGAAAGGAGACGCGGCGGTTTACGGGCTTCGCTCCCTCTCCCCGAACCGGCGTCGCCCGCGGAGGCGTCGACGAATCACTCGCCTCCGCCCGCTGGCACCGCGTTTTCCCTTCGCCCCGTCCGCGTTCACGCGCGCGCGTACCGTGTAGCTTTTTACGGGTCCCTCTCGTAGCCGACAGCAAGATGTTCAAGGCGATCGTGAGCGCCGAGACGCTCCGGACCACGCTCGACTCCGTGAGCGTGCTGGTGGACGAATGCAAGATCCACCTGAACGAGGACGGCCTCGAAATCCGGGCCGTCGACCCCGCAAACGTCGGTATGGTCGACCTCGGCCTCGACGCCGACGCGTTCGAATCGTACGAGGCCGACGGCGGCCTCATCGGCGTCAACCTCTCCCGACTCGAAGACATCGCCGGCATGGCTAACTCCGGCGACCTCGTCCACCTCGAACTCGACGAGGAGACCCGGAAGCTCCACATCCAGATCGACGGCCTCGAATACACTCTCGCGCTCATCGATCCCGACTCCATCCGCCAGGAACCCGACATCCCCGACCTCGACCTCCCCGCCCGCGTCGTCGTCGAAGGCGCAGACATCGACCGCGCCGTCCGCGCCGCCGACATGGTCTCTGACCACATCGCCCTCGGCGTCGCAGACGACCAGTTCTACATCGACGCCGAAGGCGACACCGACGACGTCCACCTCGAACTCGACCGCGACGACCTCATCGACCTCGACGCCGGCGACGCCCACTCCCTCTTCAGCCTCGACTACCTCAAAGACATGAACAAGGCCATCCCGAAGGACGCCGAGGTCACCCTCGAACTCGGCGAGGAGTTCCCCGTCAAACTCCACTTCGACATCGCCGAAGGTCTCGGAACTGTCACCTTCATGCTAGCCCCGCGTATTCAGTCGGATTAGGGTCTGAGGCGGTCGATTTCTACATCTTCTCCCCCTCTTTCAGCCTCTTTTCTTCGGGTCTTTCGACGCTTCCGAAGCCCCGGCCTCGTTCGCGTCCGCAGCGCGGCATCTCACTCCCTCCCAGCGGTCGGTCGTGAGACTCTGCCGCGCTGCGAACTCGGGTCTGGTCCGCGAACGAGTCCGCCAGGGCGGGACCTTCGGTCCCGCTTGCTCTCCCTCGGTTCTCCGAACCTCGCGAGAACCCTTCGATTCCCACCCGCTGAATTATCGACCAGCAGACTGCTAGCGGCTGTTCGGCCGGCTACTGCGCCCCGGTTTCCCGGTTCTCGACCCGCCGGAGGAAGGCGCGCAGTTCGCGGAAGGCCGCATCGTACTCGTCTCTGAGGACGTGGTGGCCGGCGTCGGGGACGTGGACGAGGCGACCGTTCTGGAGTTGGTCAGCCATCTGGAGGTCGGTGACGCGCTCTGTGACTTCTCCGTCGCGGCGGAGGACGAGTGTCGGACACTGGACGTCGGGGAAGGCGTCGGCGAGGTGAGGATACCCGAGACGGGCGATTTCGGCGATCTGAGGGCGGAGTTGGCTGTCGGCGAGGGCTTGGCGGTGGGCGCGTTCGGAGTCGGGGTCGTCGTACTCCGTCCGGAGGTCGTCGACGGAGCGGCCGGCGAGTTCGGCGACGTTCTCGCGGACGAACGCGGCGCGTTCCGCGGGGCCGGGGTCGCCGGGTTCGGGGCGCATTCCGGCGGGGTCTTCGAGGACGACGGCGCGCGGAACGTCGGGGTGTTCGACGGCGGTCCAAGCGGCCGTGGAGCCGCCCATCGAGTGCCCGTAGAGGATGGGGTTCGAGAGGTCGAGGGCGTCGCAGACGCCGACGAGGTCGGCGATGCGGGCGTCGATGCCGTAGCCCGATTCGGGGGCGTCCGACTCGCCGTGGCCGCGGGCGTCGTAGAGGACCACGTGGTAGTCCTCGGAGAGGTCGCCGGCGAGCCGATAGCGACACGCCGCGTTCTCGTAGAAGCCGTGAAGGACGACGAGCGGCGGGTCGGCGGGGTCGCCGACGCGGTACGCTTGGAGCGTGGCAGCGTCGACGTCGACGCGTTCGGCCGTCCAGCCCGCCGGGCGGTCCATACCGAGGTGTTCCGCTGCGCCGGCAAAGCCGTTCCGCCCGCGGACCGCGTCGTTCTTGCCTGCTCGCGTCTGACACGCCGCTATGGCGGAGTTCCCGAACCCCGAGGAGGCGAACCCCATCGAGCCGGGGTGTGCGCGCTGTCCGCAGCTCGTCGAGGCCCGCGAGTGCATCGCGTGGGGCGTCGGCCCGCTGGACGCGGACGTCGTCGTGGTCGGCGAAGCGCCCGGCGCGGGCAACCCGGACGCCGACCAGTGGAGAGGCGGGAACTGGACGGGGATGTCCTACACGGCCCGGCATTCGGGGCGCATCGTCCGCGACCTCCTCGACGACGCCGGCTACCCGGACGCGTACTACACAAATGCAGTGAAATGTTTCCCGCCGGACGGCGAGGGGTCGAATCGCGAGCCGGCTCGCGAAGAGCTCGCGAACTGCTTCCCGCACCTCGAAACGGAGCTCGGGCAGGTCGAACCACGCGTGGTCGTGACGACGGGGACGCACGCCACGCGGGTGCTCTTCGAGCGGGCGGGGCGCGAACTCGACTCGCTCACGGACGCGATTCTGGAGCCCGTCCCCTGCCCGCCGCTCGACACCACGGTGCTTCCCGTCCTCCACCCGGCCTACCAGCACATGTGGATTTCGCGGCTCGGCATGGACTACGAGGCGTACGTGGAGCGGCTCGCGGACGAACTCGACGCGCTCGTCTGATTCTCACTCGTCGCCGTCTCGCTCCGCGAGCACCGACTCGCCGGCGGTGACGCGCTCGGTTTTCTCGACGCGGACGTCGTCGAGCGTGTACTCGGGCGGGAGGCGGACGTCGGCGCGGCTGCCGAAGGAGATGTGGCCGAGTTTGTCGCCGCGTTCGACGACCGCGCCGGGTTCGAGGTAGGGGTGGATGCGGCGGGCGAACGCGCCGGCGATGAGGACGACCTCGTGCCGGCCGAACGTGTAGGTGACGCGCTCGTTCCGCTCGGAGGACTTCGTGAACGCCGGGCGGTGCGCGCCCGGGGAGCGTTCGACGTCTTCGAGGAAGCCGTCGAGGGGCGCGCGGTTCACGTGGATGTCGGTGACGTTCATGAAGACGCCGACGCGGACGCGGCCGTCGTCGTCCTCGCGGACCACGGAGACGCGGCCGTCCGCGGGTGAGACGACGCCCTCGTCGGGCGCTGTTCGGTCGGGGTCGCGGTGGAACCAGAGGACGAAGCCGGCGGCGACGAGGCCGACCGCGCCGAAGAGCGGTGAGACGAGGGCGAGGGCGAACCCGCCGACGAGCGCGTAGACGGCGTAGCGGGTGGCTCCCGGAGCGAACTGCATGGTGTCCGGGACTCGACACGGCCCGTTGGGTGTTTCGGTCTCACCCCACCGGAACCCGGGGCGTTTATCGGCGTTCACGCTCAACTATCGGGCCAGTTATGGAGGCGCGCCACGCCCGCTATCCGTTCCGGCAGGAAGCCCGCGAAGCGGTGTCTGCGGCGGGCGTCGACCTCGTCGAACTCGTCCGCGACGACGACGCCGTCGTCGAACGCGCCGCCGAGCGCGTCACGAACGCCGTCACCGAACGCGACATCGGCGACGCCCACCCGGACGACCGCGTCGAACTCCTCTCCTACCCGGTCGCGCGCGTCCTCGTCTCCATCGTCGACGAGCACGTCCTCGTCCGCCGGTACGCCGCCGCGGAAGCGCAGGCGGCGTTCGACCGGTTCGACGCCGACCTCCGGGCGAGCGACACGGAGCTGAAGAGCGTCAGCGGCCCCGACATCACGGTCGAGGAGTTCCTCGCGGAGTTCGGCCTCGACGCGCAGGTCCGGGAGACCGCGGACGGCTACGACGTCGGCGTCGGCGCGTACCTCCCGCTTTCTGCCTCCCTCAAGGACGAGCAGTGGCGGCTCGTCCACCGCGCGCTCGACGGCGGCGACGTCCCCGTGAGCGAGACGGAGCTCCACCACCTCCTCCAGCAAGCCGTGGAGGACCGGGTCGCCGACGGCCTTCCCCTCACTGTTCCGGACGAGATTACCGACGAGCTCGGCCCGCAGGTCGGCGAAATCCGCGGCGTCCTCGACGACCTCGACCTCACCCGTGACATCGACATCGTCGTCCCCGAACTCTTCCCGCCCTGCATGAAGAACCTCCTCGAACGCGTCCGCGCCGGCGACCACCTCCCCCACCACTCCCGCTTCGCCATCACCGCCTTCCTCGGGAATATCGGCCTCGAAACCGACGAAATCGTCGACCTCTACGAGGTGAACCCGGGGTTCGGCGAGGAGATGACGCGCTACCAGACCGACCACATCAAAGGCGAGACGAGCCCGACCGAGTACACCGCGCCCGCCTGTGCGACGATGAAGTCCTACGGCGACTGCGTGAACCCGGACGCGCTCTGCGAGCACATCAGCCACCCGCTCTCCTACTACGAAGCGAAGATCGACGACGCCGACGAGGAAGAAGCGATCGACTGGCGAGAGCGCGACGACGGCGACGATGCAGAACCGGACGAGTCCGAGGAAGGCGCGTAATCAGTCGTACTGCGTCGACAGCCACCAGCCCGCGCCGGCCATCGACACGACGAACACGACGATACCCGCGAGGACCGTGAGCGCGCCGCTCTCCCCGAGACTGCTCCCGGAGACGCTCGCGCCGCCGATGACGATGACGTAGAAGAGGACGACGCCGATCAGCGCCACCGCAGCCTCCACGACCGTCTCCCGTTCGACCATTATGCCCGCGTCTACCCCAGCGCGCGGGAAAAACGTTCCGAACCCCCGCGACCCGCTGCCCCCGGCCGATTCCGCCGCCTCACCCCGCCCAGACCCCTCGCCTTCCGGTCGAGCCGCCCGCGCTAGCCGCGTTCTTTTACCGCCTGTAGCCCGTAGAGCACGTATGGTGCAATCGAAACACACCCGCACCTCGCTCCACCGGAAGACGCCCCTCTCACCGGGCGGACCGACGGCGACGCGCGCCGACCGCGCGCGCAGCGAGCCGATGGCCGTCGAACCACTCGGCGGCGGCCGCTACGACGTCGTCACCCACGACGACCACGTCTACACCGTCACGCTCCCCGAGAGCCGGTGTACGTGTCCGGACTCGAAATACCGCGGCGAGAACTGCAAGCACATCCGCCGCGTCGCCATCGACGTGACCGAACGCCGCGTCCCCGCGCCCGGCCAGGAGGAGACGCCCTGTGCGGACTGCGGCGCGGCGACGTTCACCCCCGAGGACGACGACACGCTCGCCTACTGCCCGCGGTGTACGCTCCGCCCCGGCACCTACGTCCGCGACCGCGAGCGCGGCGACGTCCTCGTCGTCCGCGACACCACCAGCGAGCGCGCCGACGAGACCGCGATTCCGGGGGCCGACCACACCGTCGCCTCCTACCCGACGAACGGGGAGTACGCGGCGAACGACGTCGTCGTCGACGTCCTCTACCCGCTCGGGAGCGACGTCGACCCCGCCGACCTCGACGCCCGACGGCTCCGCTCGTACGCCTTCCCGCGCGGCCGCCTCGAACGCCTCGACTAACCGAGCATCTCGACCGCTTCGTCCACGTCGAGGACGCCCTGCGCGAGCGCGTTCAACACCTTCCGACGGTTCTCCGCGGCGTCAGCCTCGCTCTCGTCCGCCTCGCCCGCGGCCTTCAGCTCGGTGATCGTCTCCCCGTCTTCGAGCGCCGTCTCCCTCTTCACGCGGTAGTTCCCGCCGTCCGTCACGTGGAGGTCGGAGGGGTGGAAGAAGTACCAGTCCTCCCGGTCGAACCGCACGCCGATCTTCGGTTTCGCGCCGAAGTTCTGCGAGAAGTAGACGAGCGCCTCCACCTCCTCGCCCGTGAGGTAGATGGGCTTCCCGGACGACGACTTCGCCTCCACCGCGTAGAACACCGTGCCGTCGCCCGCGAGCACGTCCGGCAGCTCCCGCGTCGTCGCACTGCCCGACGCCGGCGCGCGCATCACCGCGAACCCCGCCTCGTCCAGGCGGTTCACGAGCTCGCGCTCCCGCCGGTCGCCCTTCTTGTTCTGCACCATCTCGATACCCTCACTCCGCTCCCGCCGTGCATAAACCGGGCGATACCCCACGCCCGCACCGACGTCCACCGCCGCACCCGAACCGACGTCCACCGCCGCACCCGCATCCACATCTCCCGTCCCGCCGCGCCCCCGCTCGGCGACGTCGTGGACGGCCCGACCGCTTAACTCGCTCACTCCTGAAGGCTTCGACAGTGCCAACCGACACGTCTCATTTCGCCGGCTCGACGTCGAGCACGGACATCCTCGCTCGGCAGATCCACTCCGGGCTGAACCAGCTCGAACGCTCCGCGTCCGGCCTCTTCCTCTCCGCGTTCTCCGCCGGTCTCGACATCGGCTTCGGCCCGCTCTTCATGGCCGTCATCCTCACCATCTCCGCCCCGTCCTTCGGCGACCCCCTCAAATCCCTGCTCGTCGCCAACGCCTACGCCGTCGGCTTCATCTTCGTCGTCCTCGGCCGCACCGAACTCTTCACCGAACACACCACGCTCGCCGTCCTCCCCGTCATCGACGGCCGCGCGAGCGTCCTCCAACTCCTCCGGCTCTGGGGCGTCGTCTACGTCGGGAACGTCGTCGGCGCGACCATCTTCGCGGTCGCGCTCGCCTGGCTCGCCCCCGAATACGGCATCGCCGAACCCCGCGTCTTCGCCGAGATGGCCGGCCCCATCGTCCACCACGACGCCTTCGCCCTCTTCGCCGGCGCGATGCTCGCCGGCTGGCTCATGGGCCTCCTCTCCTGGCTCGTCGGTGCCGCCGACTCGACTCTCTCCCGCCTCGTCGTCGTCTGGCTCGTCGCCGCCGTCATCGGCCTCGCCCACCTCCCGCACTCCATCGCCGGCACCGTCGAAGTCGTCGCCGCCGTCCTCACCTCCTCCGACTTCACCCTCTTCGACTACGGCCGCTTCGCCCTCTTCGCCACCACCGGCAACGTCGTCGGCGGCACCGTCTTCGTCGCCCTCCTCAAGTACGGCCACATCGTCCGCGGCGGCGAATAACCCAACTACCACGCCAGCTCGCACGCGAGCGTCTCCTCGCTCTCCGTAGCGGCCTCGTACTCCTCGCGGATGATGGAAAATCGGTGCTGGTCGGTGACGCCCCCGTCCGGCCGCGCGGAGTGCTGACGGAGGAGTCCCTCGTGCCGTCCGCCGTATCGCTCGACGTAGCTCTCGATCATCCGCTTCGACCGCTCGTTCCCCGCCGCACACGTCGTGTAGTAGGCGTCGAGGTCCAACACCTCGAACGCGAGTTCGACGAACGCACACGCACGCTCCGTCCCGTACCCCCGGCCCCAGTACTCCTTCGCCAGCACGATATCGGAGCCCGCGCGCTTCTCGTCCCACTCCGGCAGGAGCGACGCCGTCCCCACCAACTCCCCCGCTTCCTCCGTCGCCCGTATGAGGTAGCGCGCCCGCTCGCGCCCCCGCCACTGCTCGTCCACGACTTCCACGAACTCCGCGACCTCCCCCAGATTCTCCAGACGGAACCACGGCATCTCCGCCGTCGACGCCTCCCAATCCTCCCGACGCACGAGGTCGTAGAACTCGAAGTAATCCGTCTCCGCGACGCCCATCCGCTCCAACACTAACCGCTCCGTCTCGATCCGCTCCGGGAACAACCCATGCGACATACCACTCCCTCGAACCCACACCGTAGAAGGCCTATCGAGGCCGGCCACGCTGACCGCAACACCCAAGGGTACTTGAACGCCACAGTGAACTGAGAGATTCTCCCGAGACCGTCAGGACAGCCACGGCAACGCGCGAGAACCCGCGCAGGAACGCTCGACAGCGCCGGAGAACGACACGAGATAACGTTCGCGACCCGAGCGGTCCGCTAGGACCCGGCAGGGTCGCGATTCACTCGCGCGACGGAATGCGCGAGCGGCGATAGCCGCGAGCGAAGGAGCGCGAGGCCGACGACCGAAGGACGCGAACGTAGTGAGCGGACTGAGGGAGGAGTGCTTTTTCCCCAAGTTTTTGCCGAGCGAGCGAAGCGAGCGTGGTTCGAGAGGCGCGCAGCGCCTCTCGTCATCCCGCGAGACGCGTAGCGTCTCGCTTACGACAGCGCAAAAAGTGGGTCCCTTATTCGGGCTTCAGGCCGGCGTTCTCGACGCGCATGATGCCTTCGCCTTCGGCGAGGTTGGGGGCGTCGACGAGGCGGACGATGCGCTTGTTCCCCTTCGATTTCTTGAGGTAGATGCGGAAGGTGGAGGTGTGGCCGAGGATGTTCCCGCCGATGGGTTTCGTCGGGTCGCCGAAGAAGGCGTCGGGGTTGGACTGGACCTGGTTGGTGACGAGGATGGCGGTGTTGAACAGGTCGCCGATCCGCATGAGGTCGTGGAGGTGTTTGTTGAGTTTCTGCTGGCGGGAGGCGAGCTCGCCGCGGCCGACGTATTCGGCGCGGAAGTGGGCGGTGAGGGAGTCGACGGAGACGAGGCGGACCGGCCACTCGGATTCTTCGCGTTCGCCGGCGACCTCTTTCGCTTTCTCGGCGAGGAGGATCTGGTGGTTGGAGTTGAAGGCTTTCGCGACGTGGATCTTGTCGAGGAAGCTCTGGACGAGTTCGTCCATGGCTTCTTCGTCGTCGGGGCTGCCCTCGACGCCGTGGAGTTCGAAGGCGTCTTCGAGGACGTCGTCTTCGAGGCCGCGGACCATATCGTCGATACGCTCGGGGCGGAAGGTGTCTTCTGTGTCGATGAAGATGGTGGAGCCTTCGAGGCCGCCGTGCTCGCGGGGGAGTTGGACGTTCACGGAGAGCTGGTGGCTGATCTGGGATTTCCCGGCACCGAACTCGCCGTAGACTTCGGTGATGGACTGCGTCTCGACGCCGCCGCCGAGGAGTTCGTCGACTTCGGGGATGTTCCACGTGAGCTTCCCGATCTGTTCGCGTCGTTCGAGGACGTCCGTCCCGGTCTCGAAGCCGCCGACGTCGGCGGCTTCGCGCGCGCCGTTGATGATGTCTGCGGCGGAGGATTCGCCGACGTCGGCGGTGTTGGAGAGCTCGCCGGGGCTGGCGACGGCGATGCTCTGGTAGGACTCGTAGCCGGCGTCGCGGAGCTTCTCCGCGGTCGCGGGGCCGACACCGGGCAGGGATTCGAGGTCTGCTTCAGGCATACACCCTGCTTGTTCCCCCTCGGGGATAAACCCTCGTAAACAGCAGACTGAAAGTGAAACTGGCGGGCGTGACAGGGACACGCAGCCGCGCCGTGCGAGGGTTTATTCGCTATACTCCGCCCACGTCGTCGTCGGCCACACTCCGTCCGCGTCGGCGGCCGTGGCGGGAAACTTATCCCCCCTAGTGGCCTAGGCGCGGCTATGACTGCCGACGCCGCTACGTTCTGCCCGCGGTGCGGCGACCCCGTGGAGCCCGCCGAGGTCGGCGCGACGCGACGGGAGCGCTCGCTCTGCAACGACTGCTACTTCGAGGACTTCGACCTCGTCGACGTCCCCGAACGCGTCCACGTCACCGTCTGTGCGCACTGCGGGGCCATCCACCGCGGTCGCCGCTGGGTCGACGTCGGCGCGCGCGACTACACGGACATCGCCATCGAGGAGACCACGGAGGCGCTCGGCGTCCACAAGGGCGCAGAGGAGTTCTCCTGGCAGGTCGAACCCGAACAAGTAGACGAGACGACCATCCGCATGCACTGCTTCTTCTCCGGCGTCGTCCGCGGCGAACCGATGACGGAGGAGATCACCGTACCCGTCCGCATCGGGAAGCAGACGTGCAAGCGCTGCGGGCGGAAGGCCGGCGACTACTACGCGAGCGTCGTCCAGATTCGCGGCCACGACCGCGAACCCACCGACGAGGAGATGGACCGCGGGAAGGAGATCGCGAACGAGATGGTGACGGCGATGGAGGCGACCGGCGACCGGAACGCCTTCGTCACCGACGTCTCCGAGAAGCCCGAGGGCCTGAACATCAAGCTCTCCACGACGAAGCTCGGAAAGCGCGTATCGAACAAGCTCATCGAGGAGTTCGGCGGCGACGTCTCCGCCTCGGAGACGCTCGTCACCGAGGACGAGGACGGGAACGAGGTCTACCGCGTCACGTTCGCCGTTCGCCTCCCCCAGTTCACTCCCGGCACCGTCATCGACCCCGAGGACGGCGACGGCCCCGTGCTCGTGCGGAGCACGCACGGGAACCTGAAAGGCGTCCGCCTCGCCACCGGCGACACCTACGAGGCCGCCTTCGAGGACGGCGCGAACCCGGACGCGAAGAAACTCGGGACGCGCGAGGACGGCGAGACGACGACGGTCGTGGCGGTGGAGGACGACCACGCCGTTCAGGTGCTCGACCCCGTGACGTACGAGGCGAAGACCGTCCCGCGCCCCGACTACTTCGACGCCGACGCCGACGAAGTGCGCGTGTTCAAATCACGCTCCGCCCTCCACGTCCTCCCCGACGCCGATGCGTGACCACACTCTCGCCGCCGTCGTCCCCGAGACGGAGACGGAGGACGCCATCGCCGCCTTCGAGTCCCGCGGCTGCTACGACGACACGCGCAAAGTCGTTCCGAGCGCGACGCGGGGCCTGATGGAGGTCCCCGTCACCGACCACCCGGGGAGCGACGCCGACTACGAGATCGTCGTCCAATCCGACCCCGACTACCGGAACGCGGGTCTCGACGCCGAACTCGCCGACCGCGGGTGGAGCGCAGACGAAATCGACGCCGCGCCCTCGTCGTGGGCCGTCGTCGGCGACGTCATCCTCGTCAGGTTCCCCGAAGACTACCCCGACGAGCGCCGAGAGACGGTCGCCGACGCCCTCCTCTCAGTCCACGGGAACGTCGACACCGTCCTCGCCCGGAGGGGTATCGACGGCGAGTTCCGGACGCCCGACGTCGAAGTCGTCGCCGGCAGCGGTGATACGGAGACCGTGCACGTCGAGCACGGCACGAAGTACGCCCTCGACCTTTCTACTGTGATGTTCAGCCCCGGGAACCAGGCGGAGCGCGCTCGAATGGGCGGCGTCGTCTCCGAGGGCGAGCGCGTGCTCGACATGTTCGCCGGCATCGGCTACTTCACGCTCCCGATGGCGCGCGCCGGCGCGCACGTCGCCGCCGTCGAAGCCAACCCCGACTCCTTCCGCTTCCTCGCCGAGAACGTCCAGCTCAACGAGGTCGCAGCGAACGTCGACACCTACCTCGGTGACTGCCGGGAGGTCGCACCCGAACTCGACCCCGCAGAGCGCGTCGTTCTCGGCTACTACGACGCCTTCGACCCCGACGCCGGCTACCTCGACGCCGCCCTCGACGCCGTCGCTTCGGGTGGAACCCTCCACGTCCACACCGCCTGCCCCGACGACCGCCTCCCCGACCGCCCTCGCACGCGCCTCCTCGACGCCGCCGAGCGCGCCGGACGCACGGTCGAAATCGACGCCGTCCGCGACGTGAAATCCCACAGCGAGGGCGTCACGCACGCCGTCCTCGACGTCACCGTCGACTGACGCGCCCCGGCGGAACGGTTTTCGGGCGTGAGCCAGTACTCGGGGTATGGACCGACAGCAGTGGATCGCGCTGTTCCTCTCCGGTCTGATGCTCTCGTCGGCGATCGTCTACGTCATCGCGCTCGTCTGAACGCGCACGCCGCGAAGTCCCGGACAGAAATGCGCGCGTTGGCTCGCAGTCCGTTGCGGGCGCACCGAACAGCCCGCTCAGTCGACGTCCCAGACGTCCGCCATCGGGCTGGAACGCTCGCGACTCGACCCCTCTGACTCGCCGGCGGACGACTCATCGCTCGCTCGCGCGGCACTCCTCTTCCCGTCGTTTTCTGCCGTGTTCGTCGGCGTCGACTGCGTGCGCGACGTCGGCGTTCCCTCGCTCGTCGCCGCCGTCGCCAACTCGGCGTCGAGCTCGGGGAGCTCCGGCTCGCTCATCCGGTCGACCTGCTCGGCGAACCACGGCGGCATGTCGGTGCGCGCGCGCTCGAAGACGTCGAGGATGCTGCCGTCGACGATGTACGTGTCGCCGTAGTCGTCCGGCGCGCGCACGACCCGCCCGCACGCCTGAATGAGCGTGCGGAGCGCGGCGCGGTAGTACCACGCCCACTGGCCGTCCTCTAAGCGCTGTGCGACCCGCGAATCGCCCGTGTTGAGGAACGGGGCCTTGCAGAGCACCTGCCACCTCGCGAGGTCGCCCTTCAGGTCGAGCGCCTCCTCCATCTTCACGGACAGGAAGGCCTCCGGGTCGTCGCTCGCCTTCCACGCCTCCAACTCGGCGTCCCGGTTCTCCGAGGCGTGCGTACGCACGCGGTCGCCGAGCCCTAACTCTCGGAGGTGGTCGTGGAGCCGTTCCTGAATGCCGTAGGAGTGGCAGTGCACGATGCCCTTCTCCTCCGGGTGGGCGGCCATCACGCGCCCGATGGTCTCCGCGACCTTCGGGAGCGTCGCGTCCCGCTCGTCGTACGTCATCCTCCCCTGCGTCACGTCGTAGAGCGGGCGGTTCTCGACGGGAAAGGTGTGGTCGACGTCGACGAGCGCGACGTTCGACGGGTCGAGACCGACGCTCCGGCAGAACGCCTGCTTGTTGAGGATCGTCGCCGAGAGGAGCGCGAACCGGTTCGCGCGGTCCCACACGGTGTGTTTGAGGTAGCGCTCGGGATTCATCGGCTTCACCGTGATGTCGCTCCCGTCCTGGTCGACCACCCACGTCGTCGCCGACTCGTGGTCGCGGTAGTCCTCCACGAACCACTCCAGCTCTCCGATGAGCTCCTGCAAGCGGTCGCGTTCTGCGGCTTCGTCCGCCGTCAGCTCGTCCTGCCCGAGGAGTTCGTCCTTCGCGCTCTCCGACGCCGCGATGACGCGGTCCGCGAAGCGCGCCGCGCCCTCCACGCGCCCGTCGACGTCCGGCACGTTCAGGTCGCCCCAGATGGGGACCGTCCGCGGCGACAGCTCGATGGTCGCGTACATCTCCGCCCACTCCGCCAGCCCGTGCGCCTCGTCGATGACGCAGACGTCACGCGTCCTGAACACCTCGCTCCCGGCGGTCCGCATGAAGTACGCCAGCGTCATCGCCGCGTAATCACGCGCCGACGCGATCGAACGGTCCGCGAAGTACGGACACCGATGCTTCACCGCGCAGTCGTACCCCCGCTCTCGCGCACACGGCGCGCGGTCGACCGGCGTGTTCTCCTCACTCGGCAGGATACACGAGTAGTTCCGCTTCCCCCGAATCAGCTTGAGGTCCTCCAGCAGGTCGTCCTCGGCGACGTCGTCCAGCTGACTCACCTGCGGCGTCGTGTAGTACGCCCCCGTCGGCTCCGACGGCGACACCTCGTCCGCCCGGTCCGCACACCCCATGATGGCGCGCGCGAGCAGCGACTTCCCCGACCCCGTCGGCGCGCGCACCAACACCACGTCGTTCCCCGCCTCGAACGCGTCCCGAACGTCCGAGAGCGCCCGCTCCTGCGTTCCTCTGTAGGACGGCGCGGGGAACTCCTCGTGGATGCGCGCGGACTTCACTCTGCCAGAAGTCGACGCCGCCCACAGCCTTAGGTTGTGTGTCTCGACACTCGACGCCGACCCGTCGTCCTCGGGCTTCGACGCCGGCAGCGACGCCCGGAACCACCCGAGTCCCGACGGCTCCGGGCCGCCGCTCAGTACGCGTTCACGCCGAGCCGACGTCCTCGCCCTCGGAGTCGACGTCGCCGGCGGCCAGCGCTTCGACGTCGGACTGGTCGGCGTCCTCGGGGAGGCGCTCGATGCACTCCGTGCAGAGGAAGAACTCGCTCCCGTCGCCGAACTCCAAGACGAGACCGCCGGGGTCGGGTTTCTTCAGCGTCCCGAAGTCCCAGAAGTCGCCGATGCCACCGGCGACGTGGACGCGCCGGCCGCAGCCCTCGCAGCGTCGCGTGCTCATACGGGCTGGAGGGGAGTAATCCGTTTAGGTGTGACTGATTCGCACCGTATAGTAGCAACGTATCCTGTAACACGGATTGGTTTCTACCCCTCACGTGGGTTATTGACCCAGTATAGTAGCAACATTTATCCTGTAACACGGTGTTAGGTACAATTGAGGATGCGGCACTGGCGGCTCGCGTTACGCACCGTCGTGCCGGTTAGGGTCGCGAGGTAGTGGCTCACGACCCGATGACATCCGGTTCTACTCAGAGCTCTTCGAGCAGATACGTCTTCACGACCGAATTGTCGATTTCGTCGACAAGTGCTCTGTACGGGTTATCCGTCGTCGGTGCCGGTTCGTTCGGTATTCCACGTCCCAGTAGCCACGCCAGGACGAGAGAGCGAACGCCCTCACCCTTTACCGGGCGGACGTCTTCGAGGTGATACGGCTGAACCGGGCGTTCAGCGGGCTGAATCCATGAACTATCGAGCGAATCCACCGGGCCGTCTATGGCAGTCAACGAACCACCGTCGTTCAGGTAGTTCCGAATGTATCCCGCCACGTAATCTGCTGCGTTCGATTCTGGATACGTTCTGTCGGCGTCCTGAAGAAAAGCGAGATAAACCGGACACACTCCCTGCTCGAACCCGGTATCGAAGTCGCTTCTCGTCTGCCGTCGAAGGGTGTCGGTGAATCCTTGATACGGATCAGGTTTGCCATCGTGAAGGAGAACGGCGCGGCTCTGTGCGATTCGCTCTGCATCGGTGGCGAGCGCCGACGTTATCGACTTCTTTGCAGCCACACTAGACGCGGCAGCGTGCGCTCTATTCGAATGTGAGCCGGAGCAGACGACTGCGGACCACGAGACATCAGTCTCGTCCAAATCCGTTATGAAGCCTCCGACTCTCTCCTGTCGCTCCTCAGGAGTCATCCCGCGGTGCCGAACGGTAGAGACCGACTTATGTTCGAACGGTCGAAGGTCGTTCTCTACCATCGCTGAAACGAGCGCAGTTTCGTCCGCTCGCAGGGCGCGCACCGCAACAGCGACGTAGTAGTCGCTCCCCGTCGCATCGTTACCTGATTCGTCGACTCCGACGACCATCGTGGCGGTGTAACTCTCCCCCGTCGGTGACTCAATCGATAGGGGACGGAGGTTTGACGACATCTACCGGAATCTGAACGCGTTCCGTGTTAAACCTCGCGCCTGCCCGTCCGACTGACCGACGTCCTGCCGGGCGCACGTTTTTCGAGGACGACGTACGAACCGACAGGTATGGACGTGAACTGCGAGGGGTGTGCGGGCTGCTGCGTCGACTGGCGGCCGCTCGTCGACGCGCCCGGTCACGACCACGAGCGCCGCGGGCCGCGACAGCCGCTCGACGACACGTACAATCTCGTGCCGCTGACTCGCGCGGACGTCCGCGCGTTCGTCGACGCCGGCCTCGCGGACGCGCTCACGCCGCGCGTCTGGCGCGCGGAAGCCGACGACGACTCGGTCGAAATCGACGGCTACGACCTCGCCGCCATCGGCGACCGCCCCGTCTTCTTCGTCGGCATCCGGAAACCCCCGAAGCCCGTCGCGCCCTTCGACGCCGACGCGCACTGGCTCCCCGCCTGCGCCTTCCTCGACCCGGACACCCTCCAGTGTCGCATCCACGGCTCCGAGCGCTATCCGGCTGAGTGCGCGGACTACCCCGGCCACAACCTCGTGCTCGACGTCGAGACGGAGTGCGAGCGCGTCGAGGCCGCGTGGGGCGGCGAGCGCCTCCGCGACGACACGCCGCCCGACGACCTCCCCGGCTTCCTCCTCGGCCCCGCCGCCGTCGGCGAGAAGGTCTTCGCCTACCCCGACCCCGACGACCTCGACGGCGTCGTCGGGCGCATCGCGGCCGGCGACCCGACGAAGCGGGACCGCGCGCGCTTCGTCGCCGCCGCCTGCGGCCACGCCCCCGGCACGCTCGCCACGAACGACGCGAAACGCGAGCAGGCGTTCGAGACCGCGATGGCCGCCGACTCCTGGGTCGGCCGCGCCATCGACGAGTGGACGGAGCGCGCCGATACGGACACCCCCGACCCCGGACTCGGCGAGCGCGTGGAGGACGCGCGGGGCGCGCCGTCGACGCCCGGGTGGAGTTAAACCCGCGGCGGGAGACTATCCGCGTATGCACGTGCTCGTCACCGGCGCGAACGGCTTCGTCGGCCGCCGCCTCACCCCCGCGCTCGTCGCCGCCGGTCACGACGTCACCGCGCTCGTCCGCGACGCGAGCGCGTACGACGCCCCCGACGGCGTCCGCGTCGTCGAAGGCGACCTCCTCGACCCCGCGACCGCCCGCCCGGCCTTCGACGGCGTCGAGGCCGCCTTCTACCTCGTCCACTCCATGACCGCCGGCGGCGACTTCGAGGAGCGCGACCGCCGAATCGCCGAATCGTTCGCCGACATGGCCGCCGCCGCCGGCGTCGCCCGCGTCGTCTACCTCGGCGGCCTCGGCGCGGACGCCGACGACCTCTCCCCGCACCTCCGCTCCCGCCGCGAGGTCGAAACCGTCCTCCGCGACGCCGCCTACGACCTCACCGTCCTCCGCGCCGCCATCGTCGTGGGCGCGGGGTCGGTGGGCTTCGACATCGTCGTCCAACTCGCGAAACGCCTCCCCATTATGACGACGCCGCGATGGGTGCGCACGCCCTGCCAGCCTATCGCGTCCGCCGACCTCGTCGCCTACCTCGTCGGCGTCCTCGACCACCCCGAAACGGCCGGGGAAACCTACGAGGTCGGCGGCCCCGACGTCCTCACCTACGAGGCGATGATTCGACGCGTCGCCGCCCTCCTCGGGAAACACCCCGTCGTCCTCCCCGTGCCCGTGCTGTCTCCCGGTCTCTCCGCACACTGGGTGGACCTCGTCACCGACGTCCCCCGCGAGGTCGCCCACCCGCTCATCGAAGGCATGAAAAATCCCGTCGTCGTCACCGACGACCGCATCCGCGACGTCGTCCCCGTCGAGCTGACGAGTTTCGACGACGCCGCGACCGCCGCGCTCCGCGCCATGGGGGAGGGCGTCCGCCGGTGACCGCGCCGGAATCACTGGACGTCCCGCGCGCCGCGTGGGCGTACGAGAGCATCCTCGACGCCCTCCCCGGCGTCTCCGTGCCGCCGTGGGTCGCCGTCGGCGGCCACTTCGCCGGGTTCGAAGCGCTCGTGCTCCTCGGCGCGTGGCTCGACGGTCGATGGGCCGCCGTCCTCCCCGCGACCGTCGTCGTCGCCGTCGCCGCCGCCGGGAGCGCCTTCACCTTCGACATCGCCGCGCGCGTCCGCGAACGCGACCCGCCCGACTGGTACGTCTCCCGCCTCTTCGCCTCGAACGTCGAGTTCCTGTTCGCCGTCACCGCCTACGCCGTCTTCCTCACCGCCGCGCTCACCCGCGACCCCGGCCTCGTCGGCGACTTCGCCGGCGGCTACCCCCTCCCGACGTTCGTCGCGCTCGTCGTCGCGTGGGACGTCTCCTACCGCATCGCCGCCGGCTGGTGGGCCGCCGTTCTCTCCCTCTACCGGACGCTCCGCGACCCGTCGACCGCCCGCCGCTTCCGCGGCGTCGACGCCCGCATCGCCGCGTTCGCGCTCGCCCAGCTCGCACTCGTCCCCGTCGTCCACGCGCCCGGCCGCCTGTGGCTCTCGCTCGCCATCTGCGGACACGTGCTCGCAGTCCTCGCCGTTCTCGCTACCGCAGAAGTCGTCGGCCGCGTCAGTTCCGATTCAGCTTCTTGAACTGGTCGATGAGCCGCTCCGCGGAGTCTCCCGAATCGTATTCGATCTTCCCCCGGAAGTTCGTTCTCTCGTCGTCGTCGGAGATGTCGACACTCGCGTTCTTCCGCTCGCGCCGTTCGTGCTCGTCCTCATCGAAAGAACCGATTGACATGGTGTCCCATCACACGATTAGACGTACCCAATAATGAATGTAACGGATGCTCACGACTCGGTGACGCACGAGCTCGAAGAACCGAAAGAATCCGGACCGCTCAGAGCGACTTCTGCTCGCCGCCGTCGACACCCATCGGGGTCGGGTCGCGGTCCGAGTAACCGATACGCCCGACAGATTCCGCGGGGAGCGCCCCGTAGACGGCCGCCGCGGCCTCGTCCGCGTTCGAGAACTCCGTCTCGCCCGCGGTCTCCAGCACGTCCGCGAGCGAGGCGTCCCCACCGGGGTGGGAGATGGTCGCGTCGCCGCTGTTCGCCGCGAGCTCACTCGCCGTCGCCGGGTAGCTCTGAGACTCGCACAACTGCCAGACGTCTTTCAATGCCATCGACCGTTACAAACCGCCTATCCTTAATGAACTTTGTCTACAATTTCTGCGTGTGTCATTAAGGAACCTTAACCCCCTTTCGTCCCCCGAAGCTACACCATCCGCCCCACCCACCACCCGACATGGTCTACGCGGATCTCCACGCCCACACCACGAACTCCGACGGCGAACTCACCCTCGACACCCTCCCCGACGCCGCCCGCGCCGCCGACGTCTCCGTCGTCGCCATCACCGACCACGACCGCCTCCACCCCGACCTCCACGACCCCGTCACCGAACTCGACGACCTCACCGGCTGTCGCGACGGCTCGGACCCCGACCTCACCGTCGTCCACGGCATCGAACTCCGCGTCGAAGCCCCCGAGGAACGCGTCGACCTCCTCGGCTACGGCGTCACCCGAACCCCCGAACTAGAAGCCGAAATCGAACGCCTCCAAGCGGACCGCCGAACGCGCGGCCGCCGCATCATCCGGAACGTCGAATCCTGCCTCGACATCGACCTCGACCTCGAAGCCCGCGACGGAATCGGCCGCCCCCACGTCGCCCGCGCCGTCGTCGCTCACCCCGACACCGCGTACACGGAAATCGGGCAGGTCTTCGACGACCTCATCGGCGACGGCGGCCCCTGCTTCGTCGCTCGCGACGTCCCCGACTTCGAGCGCGGCCGAGAACTCCTCGCCGACGCCTGCGGCCTCGTCGGCCTCGCCCACCCCCTCCGCTACGACGACCCCGAATCCGCCCTCGAGCTCACCGCCGACCTCGACGCCGTCGAACGCTTCTACCCCTACGACCGCCCCGTCGGCAACGCCCCGACCGACGACGGCACCGACCTCGTCGACGCCGCCATCGACGCCTACGACCTCCTCCCCACCGGCGGCAGCGACGCCCACGCCACCACCCTCGGCAAAGCCGGCCTCACCGAATCCCAGTACGAGGCCGTCGCACGCCGCCTCTGACCCGCGACACCGCCCGTAACCGCCGCGGCCGCCAACCTCATACCCGCCCATCCCTAATCATCCCTCATGCGGTGTCACTACTGCGACTCCAACGCCGACCTCTCCGTCGAGAAGGACGGCGTCCGCGTCGCACTCTGTGAAGACCACTTCCAGGACCGCCTGGACGAACTGGCCGACTCCGACGCGCTCGCCGAACTCCGAGAGCAACTCGACATCGACCGAGCCTGACGAGTCACCCCCTCCAACCACCCCGCCGCGACGCACCCGTGGCCCGCGGCCCGGCATCCCCACCACGCTTTAAGTCGTTCCCGCGACATCGCGGGAATCTCCGATTCCCGCTATTCAGCCAGAAGTCTTCGACTTCTGGCGATAAGCAGTAGATACGAAGCACTTCTCAGCACCCTACGCCGCGTAGCCACTGCTCCGCGTTGCCCCTCCCCCGACGTTCCTTTAAGTCATTCCCGCGATAAGCAATAGATACGAGCGAGGTGCGGCGCGAGTTCTGCGCCGGCACACTACTCCCACAGAGCCGACCGGCCGTCGACGGCACTCATTCGTTTAAGTCGTTCCCGCGATAAGAAGTAGATACGAAGCACTTCTCGGCACACTACGCCGCGTAGCCGCTGCTCCGCGTTGTCGTCTCCTCATTCGTTTAAGTCGTTCCCGCGATAAGCAGTAGATACGAAGCACTTCTCAGCACACTACGCCGCGTAGCGACGCGTACCCTCGCGGCTTCGCCGCTCGCTCGTCCCACGCGTGCACGCAAGCACGTGTGGCTCACTGGCCGAGCGGTCGTTTCGCTCAGGCTCGTCGCTCACGCCTCGACTCACGCTGTTCGTCTTAGCGTTCGCTCGTTCCGAGCCTGAGGCAGCAACGCCGCCTCAGGCTCGTGTACTCACGGGTCGCTACGCTTCCCCGTTCGTTCTTTTCGGGCTTTCGCTTCGCTCAAGCCCGTGTACTATCCACGTCGATGGCGTCCACCGGACACACGTCGACGCAGAGCATGCAGTCGATACACTGAATCTCGTTCGCGGGGTCGGCCTTCCGCTCGCTCTCCGGGTGGCCGGGAGTGTCGACCCACTCGAAGACGTCGACGGGGCAGTCCTCGACGCACGCGCCGTCCTCGATGCAGATGTCGAAGTCGACGGCGACGTGCGTGCCGTGGATGCCGAGCTGTTCGGGTTCGTCCACCGGCCCCCAGACGTCGTGGCCCTCGTGGGTGTCGACGACCTCGCGGTTCTCGTCGAAGTTCGGGTCGATAGCCATACTGTCTCGTCGGGGTCGAAGTCTGTTAAGGCTTCGAGGTGTCGGCCCAGGCCGGCACGTTTTCAGCCCTCCCGGACTGAGAGCCGAGTATGCGCAAGGTACGACTCGCAGACCTGGAGTCGCGGATGGGGCCGGCGTCCGTCATCCTCCCGCTCACGGACGCGCTCGGCTTAGCGGACGTCGCGATGAACTACTACGAGCTCGACGAGGGCGAGTCGACGGCGTTCGGCTACCACGCCCACGAGAACCAAGAGGAGGTGTTCTACGTCGAGTCCGGGACGCTGACGTTCCGCACCGCCGACGGCCCCGTTCACGCGAAGGCCGGCGAAGTCGTGCGATTCGGCCCCGGCGAGTACCAGCGCGCGACGAACGAGCACGCCGACCGCGCCCTCGTCCTCGCCCTCGGCGCACCCCAAGACGCCGGCGCAACGCGCTCCCTCCGCGAATGCGACGACTGCGGCGGCGAGACCAGCCACCACATCGAACTCGCCGACGACCACGACGCCGTCGTCGCCGTCTGCGACGAATGCGGGAACGAGACGGGGCGATACACGTGAGCGAGCCCTACCCGCAGAAGACCGACGCCCACCCGCCGCGCATCGTCTACGACGACGAATGCGGCTTCTGCACGTGGTGTGCGCGCTTCGCCGCCCGCCACGGCGACTTCGAACTCGTCGGCTTCCACGAACTCACCCCCGACCAACTCGCCCGCCTCCCCGACGACTACGAACACTGCGCCCACCTCCTCACCGACGACGCCGTCTACGACTGCGGCGCGTCAGCAGAACACGTCATCCGCCACCTCGTCCCCGCCCTCGACGGCGTCTTCCACGCCCTCAACTACGTCCCCGGCTACGCCGCCCTCCGCGAGAGAACCTACCGCTGGGCCGCCGACCGCCGCGCTCTCTGGGGGAAACTCCTCAGGGAGTGCCCGCCCGCCGAAGACGACTGATAACTCCGAGAATATCGCCGGGTGACGCTCGGCGGCAGATGCGCCGCGGTTCGGCAGACGCGGCGCGACTCGCACGTCTCTCGCCGTCTGTCGACCCGGCTCGTACGTCTCTCGCCGTCTGTCGATCCGGCTCGTCCTTAGTCGTCGCTCGCGACTTGGAGGTCGCGTGCGCCGTCGGCGAGCGCGAGGAAGTTGTCGAAGAGGCGTTTCGCTTCGCAGGCGGCTTCGAAGTTCTCGGCGTTGATGCCGCCGAGCACCTCGGCTTTCCGCTCGTCGCTCAGGGCGTCCTTGCTGTTCGTGATGTGCTCGGCGGTCTCCGTGTCGTACTCGGGGTGGAACTGGACGCCGTACGCGCTCCCCTTCTTGAAGGCGTGGACGCCGTAGTCGTTCTCCGCGAGGAGGTCCGCGCCCGGAGGGAGCGCCGTCACCGCGTCCGAATGCGTCGTGAACACCGTGAAGTCGCGGTCGATGCCCGTGAAGAGCGCGTCCTCCGTCGTCCGCGAGACCGTCCGATAGCCGATTTCGTACTCGCCCATCCCTTCCACTGTCCCGCCGAGCGCCTCCGCGACGACCTGATGGCCGAAACACACGCCGAGAATGGGGACGTCGCGCTCTGCGGCGGCGGCGACGTACTCCACGAGACCGTCGATCCACGGCTCCTCCCAGTAGACGGAGGACCGCGACCCCGTGACGACGATGCCGTCGAAGTCGAAACCGCCGGGGAGGTCGCCGTCGACGGCGTCGAACTCGGTGAGGGCCGCGTCGATCTCCCGCTGGAAGTTCCGGGCCGTCCGCGACCCGTCGTGCGCGGCGTTCAGTAGCGCGACGCGTAGGCTCATACTCGTTCTATTCGGTTCTGCGTGAAAACACCTTTCGCCACTGGCAGTGTCTACGGGCGTCGATGACGGACCGGAGAACGCGACCCGCCGCGGCGGGAGGCCGCGGCGAGCGGATGGATGTGGTTCGTGGTGCGTTCACACCACAGTGACACTGTGTCACGCAGTACCTATCTCGGTTCGGGAGGCGGAAAATCTGGCCTCCGTCCTAGGACTCCGCGACCTCACGGAGGACGTCGGGCGCGTCCTCCAGCGCCTCGTCGAGTCTCTCGCTCTCCGGGCCGCCGCCCTGCGCGAAGTCCGCGGGGCCGCCGCCGCCGCCGCCGACCATACCTGCTAATCGGCCGACGACCTGCCCCGCGTTCACGTCGACGCCGTCGGGGACCGCGACGACGAACTGCGCGCCGTCCTTCCCGGAGCCGACCACGGCGATTTTCCCGTCCGCTTGGATGGCGTTCGCCGTCGCCTGCAGGTCGTCCATGTCGCCGTCGACGCGCTGCACGACCGCCGTCACGCCCGCGACGTCGAACTCCTCGCCCTGCGCGCCGCCGGACGCCCGCGCTTCCGCGAGCTCCTCTTTCAGCTCCTCGACGCGCTTCCCCCGGGCCTTCCACTCGTCGAAGAACCGCGCCGCAGTCTCTGGCACCTCCCTCGGCGAGACGTCGAACGTCGCCGCCGCTTCGAGGAGGTAATCCTCCGTCTCCTCGATCTGCTCGATGGCCGCCTCCCCCGCGGCGAACGTGAGGCGCTCCACGCCGTCCTGGATGCGCTCCGCGTTCAGGATCTTGATCGTCCCGATGTCACCCGTCCGGGAGACGTGCGTCCCCGCGCACGCCTGCACGTCCTCCGCGACGTGGATGAGCCGGATGTTCTCCCCCGCCGGAATCCCGCCCTGATAGAGGTCGAACCCGTGCTCCGCTTCGGCCTCGTGGCGGTGCGGCCACTCCTGCTCCACCGGCGTGTTGTCCGTCACGATGCGGTTCGCGAGCCGCTCGATCTCCTTCACTTCCTCCCTGTCGATTCGCTCGAAGTGCCGGACGTCGATGCGCGAGGAGTCCGTGCCCTTCTGCGCGCCCGCCTGCCGGACGTGGTCGCCGAGCACCTTTCGGGCCGCGTGCACGACGACGTGCGTCGCCGTGTGGTGTTGCATCAGCCGCCGCCGCCGACCCACGTCCACCTGCCCGCGCACGAACTCGCCCTTCCCCGGACTCTCGTCCGTCCGATGCAGGATGACGCCCGACTCCGACTGCACGTCCGTCACCTGCACCGTCACGTCGTCCGTGGACAGCGTCCCCCGGTCCGCCGGCTGCCCGCCGCCCTCCGGGTAGAACATCGTCTGGTCGAGCACGACGTCGTACACCGTTTCGCCCTCCTCGTCCTCGCGCTCGAAGACGTCGAGGACGACCGCCTCGAACTCGACGCGCTCCTGGTCGTCGTAGTAGAGCTGCTCCGTCTCCGGGAGGTCGACGAGCCGGTCGTCCCGGGAGTCCTCCTCCTCGAACGCCGACCCGCCCTCGTGGCGCGAGGCGACGAGCGAGTAGAAGTCGTCCGGCGCGTCCACCGTCGCGCCTTCCTCGTCGGCGATGGCTTCGACCATGTCCGGCTGGATGCCGTGGGAGTCGTAGAGCTCCACGAGCTCGCTCGTCGGAATCGGCTCGCCCTCGCTCGCGTACTCCTTGGCGAGCTGGCGGACGCGACGCCCCCCGCGCTCTAAGGTCTCCTCGTACTTCGACACCTCCGAGCGGACGATCTGCCGGATCGTGTCGCGGTTCTCGTAGCCGAGGCGCTCGGCCTGCATATCAACGAGCTCGTCGATGGGCGCGTCCACGCCCACGCTGTCCACGAGGCGCTTCGTCCGCCGGAGCACCATCCGCGCGAGATACCCCGTCCCCACGTTCGACGGCACGATACCGTCGCCGAACATGTAGGCGAGCGTGCGGACGTGGTCCGCGATGGCGTAGATGTCCTCCAGCGGCTCCATCAGCGCCGTGAGCTCCTCGACGTCGACGTCGAGCTTCTCCGCGATGGTGTCGCGCGCGGACTCCATGTCCTCCGCCTCGTCGATGTCCATGTGGCCCGCGAGCTTCGCCGCGTGATGGAGCGTGTCCTCTTCCTCCGCCGTGAGTTCGATGCCGGCGTTCTCCTTCAGGAACTCGATGGTCTCCGGGTAGATCGCCTCGTAGACCGTCGGCGTCCCCTGACTCACCCACGTCCACCGCTCGAGCCCGTAGCCCGTGTCCACGATGTACGTGTCCATCGGCGAGTACAACTTCCCGTCGCCCATCTCGTACTCCCCGTCCGGGTCCTCTTCCATCGACATGAAGACCAGCGTCGCCACCTCCGCGCCCTTATAAATAACCTCGAACGCGGGACCGGCGTTCCCGCCGCCGTACCACGGGTCCTCGATGTACGTCACGTCCTCGAGGTCCGCACCCATCGAATCGAGGAACAGGTCGCAGTACTCGACCGTTTGATCCTTCCAGTAGACCTCGCCCTCGTAGGCGTACTCGTCGCCGACGTCCTCCCGCGCGTTGAACACCGTATGCGACATCATCTCGAACGCCATCGTATGCCGGCCGGTCTTCCCGACGTTGTCGATGTCCTGCATCCGAATACACGGCTGACTGATACACAGCGGATTCGCCGGCGGCGGCGTCTGGCCCGACGTGACCAGCGGCTGGAAGTCGTAAATCGACGCCTGCGTCAGCAGCACGTCGTCCCGCCACCGATTCGCCGCCACCGGATACGGATCCACCCGCTCGTGCCCGTGCTCCTCGAAGAACGAGAGGAACGCCTCCCGCATCTCACCGAGCTCGTACTCCTCGTCGAACGCCGGATTATCGATGAACTGGTAGTCCTCACACGGCGGCTCCCCGCACGTCGACCGCTCCGCATCCCGCGTCCAGAAGTGCGCGCCACACTCCGAACACTCCGCCCGACGAAACCCCTCCTCCTCGAAATAGTCGAGACGGTACTCCGCTTCGAGTTCACTCATTACCCCAGAATCACCGACGAACCGACTAAATCCTTCCGCAAAAAGCCCTACGCCGCCGCTCTGCGGCGGCGTACCCCTTTTTATGTCCCACCCCCGCCGTCGGCCCACGCAAGCGGGGCGGCCGGAGGCCGCCCCGCGGCATCACGTGCTTCACCGCCTTTCTGCGACCGCTCCGCTCTGCCCCGGTTCCGCGACAGCGCCGCCCCACCCCGCTTCCGCCCCGTTTCCGCTCCGGGTTGCCCCTCGACGTTCTGTGACCGTTCGCCGTCCTGGCCGCTCGGGCGCGACGACCGACATAGTGGGTCGCGACGAGTCCCGCCGCGGCCCCCTCGCTTTTGCCGCGTCCCGTCGACCGATCAGGTATGGGTCGCATGATCGACGGGGAGTGGCATACGGACGCAGAACAGCTGTCGAAGAGCGAGCGCGGCGAGTTCCAGCGCGACCAGACGTCCTTCCGCGACTGGATTCGGGGGACGCGACGCGGCCCCGACGACGTCGTCGAGGACGGCCCGGAACCGGAGGCGGGCCGCTACCACCTCTACGTCTCCTACGCGTGCCCGTGGGCGCACCGCGTCCTCCTGACGCGCGCCCTGAAGGGCCTGGAGGACGCCATCGACGTCTCCGTCGTCGACCCCGTTCGCGTCGACCAGGGCTGGGAGTTCGACGCCGAAAAGCCCGGCACGACGCCGGACAAACTCTTCGGGAGCGACTACCTCCGCGAGGTCTACGCGCGCGCCGACCCCGACTACACGGGTCGCGTCACCGTCCCCGTCCTCTACGACACCGCCGAGGACGCCATCGTGAACAACGAGTCCGCGGAGATCATGCGGATGCTCGACACCGCCTTCGACGACTACGCGGAGAACGACGTGGACCTCTACCCCGAAGGCTACCGAGAGGAGGTCGACGACCTCATCGAGCGCATCTACGATCCGATCAACAACGGCGTCTACAAGGCGGGGTTCGCGGGCACGCAGGACGCCTACGAGGACGCCGTGACCGACCTCTTCGACGCGCTCACGGAGTGGGACGCGACGCTCGGCACGCAGCGCTTCCTCGCCGGCGACCGGCTCACCGAAGCCGACCTCGCGATGTTCACGACGCTCTACCGCTTCGACGAAGTCTACCACACCCACTTCAAGTGCAACCACCGCGAGATAACCGACTACGACCACCTCTGGGGCTACCTCCGCGACCTCTGCAACCTCCCCGGCGTCGAGGCGACCTGCGACATGCATCACGTCAAAGAGCACTACTACCGGAGTCACACGGACCTGAACCCGAAGGGCATCGTCCCCATCGGCCCCGACCCGGACTTCTTCGCGCCGCACACCCGCGACGACCTCCCCGGCGACCTCCCCGACGCGCTCCGGACGCCGTAACACCGGCTGTCGCGGCGGCGACGCCGTGCGCCGTGATGCCGCGCGGACCCGACGGTTTTTCTACACGGGCGAGTATAGAGAAAGCATACTATGGCGCTCTCCCGCCGCGCGTTCGTGAAGACCGTCGGCCTCGCCGGGGCGGCGGGCGGCGGCGTCGTCGCTTCCACCTCGCTGCAGGGCGGCGAGACGAAGAACGGCTGGCAGACCGTCGACTCGACGGTCGAAGGCACGCTCTACGACACCGTCATGTCCACCGCCGGCCCGGTCGCGGTCGGCGGCGACGGCGTCGTCCTCCTCCGCGAGCCCGGCGGCTGGCGGCCGATTCTCGAACACGGCCCGCACGTCGCCGGAAACGGCCTGCTCGCCGCGGACAGAACGGACGACCGCTCCGCGGTCTGGTTCGTCGGCGGCGGCGGCGCGGTCGGCCGCTACGACGTGCGTTCGAAGACGCTCATCGACTTCTCCGCGCCCGGCGGGAAGACGAGCTCGTGGGCGGACCTCTCCGTCGTCGGCTCCGCCGGCGACGAACGCGTCTTCCTCATCAACGGCTCCGGCGAGTTCGTCGCCGGCGACTTCTACGACGGCGGCGTCGACTGGAGCGACGTCCTCCAGACGGACGCGAAAGGCGTCTCCGAAGAGCAGGGCATCCCCGAGGACGAACCCGGCTCCGGCTCCTCCGCGCTCGGCCTCGACTTCGCCACCTCGAACGTCGGGTTCGCCTGCGACACGACGAGCGGCGTCTACCGCACGACGAACGCCGGGCAGTCCTGGCAGAAAATCGGCATCGAGGACGCCCAGGTCGGCTTCCAGGACGTCGCCGCGCTCCCGAACGGCCGCGTCGTCGTCGCCGGCGGCGGCGGCCTCCTCTACAGTTATAACGGGTCGTCCTGGCGGAAACAGCAGATCGGCGACGACAACATCTACGCGCTGGAGACGGGGACGCGGACGGTCGCGTCCGGCGCGAACGGCGTCGTCTACGAGAAGGGGAGCTCCGGCTGGGAGTCGACGCAGACCTCGACGTCGAGCGCGCTCTACGGCATGGCGTACGACCGCACGGGCAACTACCCCGACATCGCCGTCGGCGACTCCGGCGTCATCGTCGAATCCGGCGACTACCAGGGGTCGCTCCCGAACACCATCGAACTCACCGGAGCGCAGGACACCTCGACGAGCTACAGGTTCAGCGTCACGGACGTCGTCGCGCGCGGCCCGAACACGGAGAACGCGAAGGTCGAGGAGGGCCACGTTGCGAGCGGCGTCGTCGGCGGCGACACCGACACCTTCGGCTTCTCCGGCGACATCTCGACGTTCGCCGTCACCGGCGGCGACCCCGACAACCTCACCGTCACGGTGAACGGCGCGAAACGCTCGGCGTCCTCGCTCGGCACAGCGACGTGGGAGGCGATGGACGTCCCGTTCGACGGCGCGCTCTACGACGTCGTGAACGCCGGCGACGACTCCTACGCCGGCGGCGAAGGCGGGACGTTTCTCCACCGAACCACCGACGATGGCGACGCCTGGGAGGTCGTGGAGACGGGCGGGCCGCGCGGGAGCGGCGACGCCGTCCGAAAGCTCGCCGCGTCGACCGACGGGAACGTCGTCTGGGCGGCCGGCGAATCCGGGTCGCTCGGCCGCTACACCGTCACCGCATCCACCGGCGACTCCGGCTCGCGGCCGAAGGACGGCTTCGACGACCACTCACAGCCCGAGGGACACGCGGGCGGGTGGACGGCGCTCGCCGTCGCGGGCGACGCCGGGAACGAACGCGTCGTCGTCGCCGGCCAGTCCGGCGGCGTCTACACCGGCACGTACGCCAGCGGGAACGACGGCGTCTCCTGGCACGCCACCCGCATCACCGGCGGCGTCGCCGTCACCGCCCTCGACATGGAAACCCCGCAGAACGGCTACCTCGCCGACGAGAACGGCGACATCTACCACACGACCGACGGCGGCCGGAACTGGGACCGCATCGGCATTGATGGTGGTGACGCCGACATCACCGACCTCGCCGTCCTCGGCCCCGAGGAAATCTACGCCAGCGCCGGCGACGGCACCGTCATCCGCTACAACGGCCGCGTGTGGACGAAGCGCTTCGCCGGCGCGAGCGGCCTGAACGCCGTCGACGCCCACGACGGCGACCTCATCGCCGCCGGCGCGAGCGGGAAAATCTACGCCAAAGGCACCTGGCAGTGGGAACCCCAGCCGACGCCCACGCAGGCCAGCCTCCACGGCATCGCCGTCGGCCACGACAACGCCCCGACGCTCGTCTCCGGCGGCGGCGGCACCGTCCTCCGACGACACACCAACAAGTGACTTGCTCGCTCGCCCATCGCGGCCGCCGACGCGAGTAGAATCGGGGCGTTACGCGTCGTTTTCGAGAGCGATGGACGCGAGCATCGCCTCCAACTGGACCTGTTCGTTCGCGCCCTCGGCGATGCGGTAGTCGGCTTCGCCGACGCGGTCCATGAGGTGGACGGCGGCCTTCTCGTCGACGTCGAACTCCCAGACGGATCGGTGGAGCTGGTCGATGATGTCGCCGCCGGCGAGGCCGCGCTCGGAGAGGAGCTCGTCGAGCGTGCTGCGCGCGGCGAGGAAGTCGCCGTCGAGGGTGTCGTTCACCATCGCTTCGATCTCCTCGGGGCGCGCGGTCGCGGTGATGGCGTAGACGGCTTCCTCGTCGACGACGTCGCCGGTCGCCGCGGCCTGCTGGAGGGCGTTCACGGCGCGGCGCATGTCGCCGTCGGCGGCGTAGACGAGCGCGTCAACGCCGTCCTCCGTGTACTCGACGCCCTCTTCCGCGGCGATGTGGCGTACGCGCTCGGCGACGGCGTCGTCTCTGAGTTTCGAGAACCGGAAGACCGCACAGCGCGACTGGATGGGGTCGATGATGCGGTTCGAGTAGTTACAGGAGAGGATGAACCGCGTGTTGTTCGAGAACTGCTCCATCGTCCGGCGGAGCGCGGACTGCGCGTCGTTCGTCAGCGCGTCCGCCTCGTCGAGGAAGATGATTCGATAGTCGTAGCCGCCGAAGGAGGTGCGCGCGAAGTTCTTGATGCGGTCGCGGACGACGTCGATACCGCGCTCGTCCGAGGCGTTCAGCTCGAGGAAGTTCTCCTGCCAGTCGTCTCCGTAGACTTCCCTCGCGATGCTCACGGCCGCCGTCGTCTTACCGGTTCCCGCGGGGCCGGCGAAGAGGAGGTGAGGGATGTCGTCGTGCTCGACGTAGCTCTCCAGGCGCGCGATGGTGTCCTCGTGGCCCGCGATGTCGTCGAGCGACGTCGGTCGGTATTTCTCGACCCAGATCTCCTGTCTGCCGGCGGCCTCGCTCATAGCGGAGTGAAAGAGAGTACGGTGCATAAAGCCCGCGAGACGGAGTGCGCGTCGCTCACACCCGACACTCGTATCGGGTGGCTAACGTTTATCCCCTGAGGTGTCGTCCGCTCAGTCATGACGCAGCTTCCAGCCCGCTCCCGAGCGGTCGCGCTCCTCCTCGCCGCCCTCCTCCTCTGCACCGCCGCCACGGGGACGGCGACGGCCGCGAGTCGCGCCGACGGCACGGTCGTCGTCGGCCCGAACGAGACGATTACCGACGGCCTGAGCGCCGCCGGCGGCACCATCGAAATCTACGGCACCGTGCGGGGCGACGTGCAGGCCGCCGGCGGTTCCGTCGTCGTCGCCGACGGCGCGACCGTCACCGGCGACGTGCAGGCGACCGGCGGCGACGTCACCATCGCCGGATCCGTCGGCGGGAACGTCGACATCGCGAGCGGGAGCGCGACCGTCGCGCGGAACGCCACGGTCGCCGGGAACCTCAGCGTCGCCGCGGGGAGCGCCGTCGTCGCCGGAACCGTCGACGGCGACGCCGCCGTCGGCGCGGACACCATCACGCTCGCGTCCACGGCGCGCGTCGGCGGCGACTTCGTCTACGACGGCACCCTCACCCGCGAAACCGGCAGCGAGGTCGCCGGCGACGTCCGCGAAGACCCGAGCCTCGGCGACGCCGGCATGGGGTCGGGTTTCTCCCTCCCGTCGTGGCTCGGCACCGCCTACGGCTTCCTCGTGAACCTCCTCGTCGGCGCGGTCCTCCTCGCCGCCTTCCCGCGATTCTCCCGCGACGTCGCCGACCGCGTCGCCGGCACGCCGCTCCGCGCCGCCGGCGTCGGCCTCCTCGCCCTCGTCGCGACGCCGATACTCCTCTTCGTCGTCGCCATCACCGTCGTCGGCCTGCCGCTCGCGCTCGCCGGCGTCCTCGTCTACGCCCTCGGCCTCTGGGTCGCCGCCGTCTACGGCCAGTACGCCCTCGGCGCGTGGCTCCTCTCCTACACCGACCGGACGAACCGCTACCTCGCGCTCCTCGTCGGCGCGCTCCTCCTCGCTCTCCTCCAGTTCGTCCCCGTGCTCGACGCCGTCGTCGGGTTCGCCCTCCTCGTCCTCGCGCTCGGCGCGCTCGCGTCCGCCCTCTACGCCCGCTACCGCGCCGCCGGCGAACTCGCGAGCGCGTGACGCGACACGCCTAAACCCGCGCGCCGACTCCACCACACTATGCAGGTGACGGTCGAAGTAGTCGGCGGCGACACCCACGAGTTCGACGCCGAAGGCGCGACGTACGCCGACCTCCTCGCGGAACTCGACTACAGCCCCCACGAGGTCGCCGTGCTCGTCGACGGCACGCCCGTCCCCGAAGACCAGGCGGTCGACGCCGACCACGTCCAAGTCGTCCGCCTCATCCGCGGCGGCTCCTAGATGGCTCTCACCGTTCGCGCCGCCGCGCCCGACGACGCCCTCGACGTGCTCCGCGTGCTCGACGCCGCGATGCTCGAAACCACCGCGGAAACCGTCGAACGCCGCATCTCCGAAGGAACGGTCTTCGTCGCCGAAGCCGACGAGCGCGTCGTCGGCGCGCTCGTCGCCGTCCCCCGCGACGTCGGCGGCCACGTCGAAGCCGTCGCCGTCCGCCGCCGCCGCCGCGACCAGGGCGTCGGCTCCGCGCTCGTCGACGCCGCACACGACCGCTGGACGCCGCTCACCGCCGAGTTCGACCCGCACGTCCGCCCCTTCTACGAATCGCTCGGCTTCGAGGTCGAAGCGAACGGCGACCGCTACCGCGGCCGACTCGACTGATCAGACGAGCGGCGCGACGAGGTCACGGCCCGCGTCGAGGAGTTCCGCGACGCGCTCGTCGCTCCCGGCTTCCGCGTAGACGCGCATCTTCGGCTCCGTTCCGGAGGGGCGGACGAGCAGCCACGACCCGTCCTCCAGAAGGACTTTGAAGCCGTCGGCGTCGTTCACGCGCTCCACGCGCTTCCCGGCGACGTCGTCGGGGAGCCGGTCGGCGAGTTCGCGGACGACGGCGTCCTTCCGGTCGTCCGGGCAGTCGATACTCACCTTGTCCTGGACGAAGTCGCCGAACGTCTCGCGGAGGCGGTCGGCGCGGTCGTCGAGCGGCTCCTCGCTCTCGACGGTCGCCGCGAGGAGCCCCATGAGCACGCCGTCCTTCTCCCGGATGTGCCCCCGAATACTGAACCCGCCCGACTCCTCGCCGCCCATCAGGGCGTCGCGTTCGCCCATCGCCGCCGCCACCCACTTGAATCCGACCGGCGTCTCGACGACCTCCTCGCCGTGCGCCTCCGCGATGCGGTCGACGAGGAACGTCGTCGAGACGGTGCGGACCGCCGGTCCCGCATCCGATTCGAGGAGGTAGTCGTAGACGGCGGCGAAGAAGACGTTCTCGTCGAGGTGGCCGCGCTCCGGCGTGACGACCGCCACGCGGTCCGCGTCGCCGTCGTTCGCCACGCCGAGGTCCGCGTCGTGTTCGTCCACCGCCAGCGCGAGCCCCTGGAGGTTGTCCCGGCTCGGCTCCGGCGGCGTCCCGCCGAACTCGGGGTCGGTCTCGCAGCGCTGGCGAATCACGTCCGCGCCGGCGCGTTCGAGGAGGACGTCCGTGACGCCGCGCCCGCTCCCGTGCATCGCGTCGTACACCACCGTCACCCCCTCCAGGTCGGGGTCGAGGCGCTCGATGGCGTGTTCGAAGTGGGGCTCCGCGAAATCCACTTCCTCGATGCTGCCGCGCTCGCCGTCGGCCTCGACGGGCTCGCGGAGGTTCGCCTCGACGGCTTCCGTCACCTCGGGGAGCGCGGGCGCGCCGTCGCTCGGGATGAACTTCACGCCGTTGTACTCCGGCGGGTTGTGGCTCGCCGTGATGACGACCGCGCCGGCGAGGTCGCGGTCCACGATGCCGTACGCGACGAGCGGCGTCGGCGTGTCCCGCGGCGGCAGGAGGACGTCGTGGCCGTTCTCTGCGAGCACGTCCGCGACGGCCTCCGCGAACCCGCGACTCGACTCACGCGCGTCGTACCCCACCGCCACCGGCTCGCCGTCGCGGCCTTCCTCGGCGAGATAGTCCGCGACCGCCTGCGCCACCATCCGCAGCCGCGGCGTCGTGAACACGTCCAGCGTCGCCCGCCAACCGTCCGTCCCGAACGCGATTTCGTCCATACGCGACTACTCCGGGCGCGCCCGCAAAATCCCACCGGTCACTCACCGACCACTCGCCGGCCCGCGACGCCCCGGATCGCGACGCTGCCGCCGCCTACCGCTCGTCGTCGACGAGCGCCGCTTTCTCCGCGCGCGAGAGCTGTTTGATGGCGTACTCGCGGCTCATCGCCGCCGACTTCGACTCGTAGGACTCGACGTGCACGAGCTCGACGGGCGTCCGCCCGCGAGTGTACTTCGCGCCCTCGCCGGCGTCGTGTTCGGCGACGCGCCGCTCGACGTCCGTCGTGTAGCCGGTGTAGTAGGTGTCGTCGGCGCAGACGAGGACGTAGACGTAGTGGGCCACGACCGGAGTCGTGGTCGCCGACGGGCTACGGTGTTTCGGTGTGGCGTCGCTGAGAGACCTCCGCGATGCCGGCGTTCGCCGAGCAGTTCGGGCAGGCGAGCAGGCGGCCGTCCATCCCGGCGAACACGCGAGCGAACTCCCGCGAGACGTGTTCACCACAGTAATCGCAACGTGGCATGTGTATCCGACGCACGGTCGGTATCCTGTCCTACGGCAGGCAACGATTTACGCCTTCCCCCGCACACTCTCCACCTCACACCTCTCTCACTCTTCGCACCTCTCCGAACACTCGGACCGATCCCGTGATTTTGCTGCCCTTTCTCCTCTCCGCGAGGAGATGTCGACGAAACCGGCGGCGGGCGTCGGGGTCGACCCGCTGACCGCCGGCGAGCGCTCGCCCGCCGAACCGTGGTCGTTCGACCAGGGGTCACCTCCCACTTTCGGCCCCGAACCCGCCGCAGACGGCCGGTAGACCGTGTCTTTATGGGAAGCCTTATTAACGGGGGAGGAAAAAACGAAGTTGTATGGCAGACCTCATCGTCAAAGCGGCTGTCAAGGAAGCGCTCAGTGACAAGAACGTTGCGTCGGACTTCTACGATGCTCTCGACGAAGAGGTCGAGGAGCTCCTCGAAGACGCCGCGCGCCGCGCCGAAGCGAACGGTCGCAAGACCGTCCAGCCGCGCGACCTGTAATCCGGTAGCTCTCCACCCGTTTTTTGCGACGCCACGCCCCGTAGCGACGCCTACAGCGCCCGAACCCGGACGCCGTCGTCGTCGCCGACGTGCACCTCGTCCGTCAGCCCCACGAACAGCCCGTGCTCGACGACGCCCGGCAGGCCCGCGAGGGCCGTCGCGAGTCCCGCGGGGTCGTCGATAGCACCGAAGTCGCAGTCGAGCACGAGGTTCCCGTTGTCCGTCACCACCGGGCCGTCCTTCCGCGTTGCCGCCCGCAGTACCGGGTCGCCGCCGAGCGCCTCGACGCTCGCCGACACCGTCGTCCGCGCGTCCGGCAACACCTCCACCGGCACCGGATGCGACAACGCGTTCGTGAGTTTCGACGGGTCGGCGACGACGAGGAAGTCGTCGGCGAACGCGTCCACGATTTTCTCCCGCGCGTGCGCCGCCCCGCCGCCCTTCACCAGCGCGTTCCCGCCCTCGAGCACCTCGTCCGCCCCGTCGATGGCGACGTCCACCGCGTCCACCTCGTCGAGTGACGCCAGCGGCACCCCCGCCGCCTTCGCGCGCTCCCGCGACTGGAACGACGTCGCCACCCCGCGGATATCCAGGCCGGCGTCCGCCCGCCGCCCCAGCGCGTCGATAGCGCACGCCGCCGTACTCCCCGTACCTAGCCCGACGACCATCCCGTCCTCGACGCGCTCGGCCGCGCTCTCGCCCGCACGCCGCTTCGCCGCCGTCTCGCTCGTGTCCTTCTCCATACCCGTATCCGACCGCGCCCGCCAGTAAAAGTACTCTCCACCGCAGCCACGACGCCGACGGACGACCGCCGACGACACCGCGAAAAACGAGACGAGCTATCCCAGGAGCTCGACGAGCAGCGCGTTCTGCCCGTGGAGGCGGTTCTCGGCCTGCCGCCAGACGAGCGAGCGTTCCGATTCGAGGACGTCGTCCGTGATTTCCTCGCCGCGGTGGGCGGGGAGGCAGTGCATGACGGCGGCGTCGTCGGGGGCGTGCGCGAGGAGGTCGGCGTCGAGTTGGAAACCGCCGTCGTAGAACGCTTCGAGCTTCGCCTCGCGCTCGGCCTCCTCGCCCATGCTCACCCAGACGTCCGTGTAGACGACGTCCGCGTCGGCGACCGCGTCAGTGGGGTCGTCGACGAGCGTCACGGTCCCGTCGTAGTTGCTCGCGCGGTCGGTGACGCCGTCGGCGAAGCCGTACCCGTCGGGGGTGGCGGCGACGACGTCGAGACCGACCATCGCCGCGCCGACGAGGAAGGACGCGCCGACGTTGTTCCCGTCGCCCACCCACGCGACGGTCGTGTCGTCGAACCCGCAGTGCTCGCGGATGGTGAGGAGGTCGGCGAGCGTCTGCACGGGGTGAGCGTCGTCGGAGAGCCCGTTTACGACGGGAACGCTCGAGTACTCGGCGAGCTCCTCTAAATCCTCGTGGGCGTTCACGCGCGCCATGACGCCGTCGACGTAGCCGGAGAGCGCGCGCGCCGTGTCCTTCACGGGTTCGCCGTTCCCGAGCTGGATGTCGTCCTCGCCGAGGAAGACGGCGTGTCCGCCGAGCTGCGTCAGCCCGACTTCGAAGCTCACGCGCGTCCGCGTCGAGGGTTTCTCGAAGAGCATCGCGAGACTCAGCCCGTCGAGGTCGTCGCGGGGCCGGCCGTTCTCGCGCGCCGCCTCGATCTCGGGGGCGTCGGCGAGGACGTCTTCGAGCGTCGATACTGGGAGGTCGTCGATGTCGAGCACGTTCATGGCGTCACAGTCGTTGCGCGGCGGTTTCGAGGACGTCGACCGCGCGGTCGAAGTCGTCGAGGGCGATGCGTTCGTCGGGCGCGTGGTCGCGGTCGGAGTCCCCGGGGCCGTAGGTCGCCATCGGGCAGCTCCACGCGCCGTGGAAGATGTTCATGTCGCTCGTCCCCGTCTTCCGGAGGTGGGCTGGTTCGCCGCCGGCGTCGCGGATGCCGGCGCGGAGCGCGCCCGCGACGGGGCTCCGCGGCGACGTCATCACCGGCGGGATGTGTTCCGTCCACTCGACCTGTCCGCTCTCGACGGCGGCGTCGACGCGCGCCTGCACGCTCTCGACGGTCTCGCTCGGCGGCACGCGGAAAGAGGCGTCGACGCTGGCCTCGAAGGCGAGGCCGTCGTCGGCGACGCCGCCGCGCATCGAGACGGGTTTCGCCGTCACTTCCTCGAACACCGACTCCTGTGCGTCGAAGGCCGCCGAGACGCGCGCCCACCACGCCATCGCGTGTTCGAGCGCGTTCGGCTCCGGGCGGCTCGTGTGCTCCGAGTCGGTCTCGGCGGTGTACGCGCCCTTCGTGAGGCCGCGGTAGCCGAGCGTGACGGCGTTCCACCCCGACGGCTCGCCGTTCACGACGGCGGCCGGTTCGTCGCGGACGTCGACGAGGTGGCGCGCGCCCCGCGAGTCGGCTTCCTCGCCGACGACGGCGGCGAACGAGACGCCGGTCCGCACGGCCGCGGCGGCCATCGCCGCGAGCGGTCCCTTCGCGTCCACGCTCCCGCGCCCCCAGAGCTCGCCGCTCGCTTCTCGAACGGGGATGTCGCCCGGAACGGTGTCGATGTGGCTCGTCAGGAGGACGCGGTCGTCCGCGGGCGCGCGGACGTTCCCGACGTCGTCGCGGAAGACCTCGCGGTCGTGCTCCTCGAAGAACTCGACGAGGCGCGCACAGCACGCGTCCTCCTCGCCGGACACCGAGGGAATCTCCACCAGGTCGCGGAGCAGGGTTCGCGCGTCGGTCATGTGTCGATGAGTCGCGCCACCGTTTCAGACTGCGCCCCGCGCGGCGAGCGCGTCGAGCACGGGCGTCCGATGCGGCGTCTCCGCGTCCACCGTCACGAGGTCGGCGTCGAGCGTCGCGGCGAGCCCCGCGCCCGACACGCCCGCGACCACGGGGACGACGCCGTCGGCGAGCGCCGCGGCCGCCTCGCCCGCGGCCGTCGCGCGAACCGGCACACCGACCGCAGTGAGCGCCGGCACGGCGTCCTCGGCGACGACGGCGACGCGCTCGCCGTTCGCGTGCAAGTGCGCGATGTCGACGACCGCGCCCTCCGCGAGGTCGCCCGACGCCGCGACGACGGTCGTCACGCGAACCACCCGCGGTTCGCGTGGGGCCGCGAGTCGAAGCGCGAACGCGACCGTCTCGCGAGGGTCACGCGACCACCTCCGCCGCGGTGTCGTCGTCGGCTCTCGCTTCGAGCCAGTCGACGACGACGCCGGGGATGTCGACGTCCGTCGCGGTGTCGAGCGCCTTGAACTCGACCGTGTGGTTCACCTCGTGGACGGTGTAGCTGTCTCCCGTCTCCATGAGGTCGACGCCGAGCAGGCCGCCGCCGACCGCCGCGGACGCGCGCTCTACGAGCGCTTCCGCCTCCGCGTCGAGGTCGAACGCCTCGACGTCCGCGCCCTTCGCGGCGTTCGTCAGCCAGTGGTCCGAACTGCGCGCCATCGCCGCGACCGGCTCGCCGTCGAGCGCGAGCACGCGGATGTCGCGTCCCGGCTTCTCCACGAACTCCTGGACGTAGAAGACGGAGTGCTCGTAGTGGCCGAGCGTCTCCTTGTGCTCCAGGATGGCTTCGGCGGCGCTCCGCGAGTCGATCTTCGCCATCAGCCGCCCCCACGACCCGACGACGGGCTTGAGGACGCAGGGATACCCGTAGGATTCGATGGCGGAGAGCGCGGCGTCCGCGGTGAACGTCACGGTCGTGTCGGGCGTCGGAACGCCCGCCTTCTCGAGCGCGATGCTGTTCTTCGCTTTGTCCGCGCAGATCGCCGCGGTCTCCGCGGAGTTCACCACGGGGACGTCGTAGGAGTCGAGGAACTCCGTCGCGTACGTCGACCGGCTCGTCGCGAGACAGCGGTCGAGGACGACGTCGAGCCCGTCGAACGCCTCGGGGGCATCCCCTACGGTGAGTTCGAGGTCGCGCACGTCGATTTTGGCGACCTCGTGTCCGCGTTCGCGCAGCTCGCCGAGCAGGAGTTTCTCGTCCGTCCGGATGCGCGAGTAGAGGATGCCGACGTTCATCTTATTCGCCCCAGTCCTCCGCGAGCTCGGGCGCTTCTTCGAGCGTGACGGGGTCCACTCCCGTCACTTCGAGCTCCGCGCCGCAGGTGGCGCAGTCCACGATTTCACCGGTCTCAGCGTCGTCGTGCAGCGCGACGTCCGCGCCGCATTCGGGGCATGCTGTCATACGGACAGAGATACCCCGGACACAGACTTATACCTTCCGGACTTGTTCGAATAGTTATAAAAACGCGTGGCGGCTGCTACCCGGAGAAAAACCGGGAAGAAGCGTTCGGAACCGATCCGTTCTCTATGTCGGAGAGTAGTACAGTAGCCCCTGGACGGGGCGGCATTCGTCGTCGTCGCGGTCGTCGAAGCCGCTCACTCATACGAATCGACCCCCGCGTCGAGACGATCCGTCGCCGCGTCGAGCGCGAGGCGCTTTGCCTCCGCTTCGTCCGCGTCGGCCGCGAGGTCGCTCGCGACGACGCCGAGCGTCTGCTCCACCGCGCTCGGAGCGGGGCCGCCGCGCGAGTCGCGCATCGCGACGTTCGACGCCGGGTCGAGCGCCGCCGCCACCGCCTCGACGTCCGCGACCTCGCCCAGCGGCTTCCCGAGCACGTCCTCGCACGCCGCCGCCACGGCGTCGAGGTCGCCGCCAGCCTCGCCCGCGTCCGCGACGACCTCGTGCGCCGTCCGGAACGGGACACCGTGCATCGCCAGCACGTCCGCCACCCCGGTCGCACAGGAAAAGCCCTTCTCCGCCTCCGCTTCGAGGGTTTCCGCGGGCCACTCCGCGGTCGCGACCGCGCCGGCCGCCACTTCCACTGCTTCGCTCACCGCGTCCACCGCCCCCCACGCGTGCGGCGTGGCGTTCTGGAGGTCGCGGTTGTAGGCTCTCGGCAAGCCCTTCAGGGTCGTCAGGAGGCCCTGGAGGCCCGCCGCCGCGTCGCCCGCGACGGAGCGGACGAGCTCCAGCGTGTCCGGGTTCTTCTTCTGCGGCATGATCGACGACGTCGACGAGTAGTCGTCCGACAGCTCGACGAGACCCTTATTCGCGAAAATCACGAGGTCTTCTGCGAGCCCGGAGAGCGTGAGGGAGAGACCGGCGAGCGCGCTCGTCGTCTCGAAGAGGAAGTCGCGCGCCGACCCCGCGTCCGTCGCGTTCTCCACCACGCCGTCGAACCCGAGCAGCTCTGCGGTGCGCTGGCGGTCGATGTCGAACGGCGTGCCCGCGAACGCCGCCCCGCCGAGCGGGGACTGGTTCACGCGCTCGTACGCGTCGAGGAGGCGCGCCGTGTCACGAGCCAGCGCGCGCTCGTAGGACAGGAGGTAGTGACCGACGGTCGTCGGCTGCGCCGGCTGTAAGTGCGTGAAGCCCGGCATCACCGTCTCCGCCTCCGCCTCCGCGGCGTCCGCGAGCACCTCGCGGAACGCGACGACCTGTTCGACCGCGTCGAGGACGTCCTCGCGCAGCCGATAGCGGATGCAGGTCGCCACCTCGTCGTTCCGCGAGCGCGCCGTGTGCATCTTCCCGCCGTCCGGCCCGACGCGCTCGATGACCGCCGTCTCGATGGCCTCGTGCACGTCCTCGCCGTCCGGCAGCGCGCCGAACCCGCTCGCCTCGACGTCGTCGAGCGCGCGCAGAATACTCGCCGCGTCGTCCTCCTCGACGATTCCCTGCTCGGCGAGCATCACGACGTGCGCGCGGTCCACCGCGAGGTCCGCCTGGAAGATGCGGTCGTCCGCGCCCATCGAGGAGAGGAAGTCGCGCGCGGGGCCGCCGCTGAAGCGGTCGCGGCGAACCGCCGTCGACGCCGGCTCCGACCCCTCGCTCATCTCACTCGTCCTCTGCGCCGCCGTCGGTCGTCAGCGACTCTTTCTCCTGCGCCTGCTTCGCCGCCGCGTTCGCGAGGCGTCCCTGGAAGCCGTGGTACTTCGCGACGCCCGTCGCGTCCGCCTGCTCGATGCCGTCGACGGTCTCCGTGTTGAACGACGCCGCGGACTCCGAGTACGCCGCGTACTCGCTCTCACGCGCCACCGGGCGAGCCTGCCCGCCCTCGAACTTCACCGTTACTGTTCCCGTCACCTTCTCCTGCGTCGTCTCGATGAAGCCCTCCAGCGCCTTCGTCAGCGGGTGGTCGACCAGGCCCTCGTAGCCCTTCTCCGACCACTCCGCGTCCACCTCCTCCTTGAACGAGCGCTCGTCCTTCGTCAACACCAGCCCCTCCAGGGCCTTGTGCGCGTTCAGCAGCGTCGTCGCCGCCGGATGCTCGTAGTTCTCTCTCACCTTCAGCCCGAGCATGCGGTCCTCCATCATGTCCGTGCGGCCGACGCCGTGCTTTCCGGCCTTCTCGTTCAGGTGCTCGATGAGCGCCACGGGCGGAAGCTCCTCGCCGTCGACCGCCGTCGGAATCCCCTGCTCGAACGTGATCTCCACGAGCTCCGTCTCGTCTGTTTCCTTCGCCGTCCACTCGTAGATTTCCTCCGGCGGCACGTACCCCGGGTCTTCGAGATTGCCGCCCTCGATGCTGCGACTCCAGAGGTTCGTGTCGATACTCCACACGCCCTCCTTCCCGCCCTGCACGGGCAGGTCGTGGTCGGCGGCGTACTCGACCTCCCACTCGCGCGTCAGGCCGAGTTCGCGCACCGGCGCGATGACCTCCATATCCGAGGAGCGCCAGACGGCTTCGAAGCGCAGCTGGTCGTTCCCCTTCCCCGTGCAGCCGTGCGCGACGCCCGTACAGCCTTCTTCTCTCGCGAGTTCGAGGATGGCTTCCGCGATGACGGGGCGCGCGAGCGCCGTCCCGAGCGGGTAGCCCTGGTAGTCGGCGTTCGCCTGCACGCCCGTGAAGCAGAGCTCCGCGAACTCGGCTTTCGCGTCGAGGACGTGGTGTTCGAGGCCGAGCGCTTCCGCGGTCTCGTAGGCCTCCTCGAACTCCTCTTCCGGTTGGCCGACGTCGACGGTGACGCCGATAACCTCGTCGTAGCCGTACTCTTCTTTCAGCAGCGGGACGCAAACGGTCGTATCGAGCCCGCCGGAGAAGGCGAGCGCGACTTTCTCAGTCATGTGTTGTGATCTGTGGGGTCGTAGTCAGCGAGCGGTGCGACGGAGACGGAACGAACCGGATGTTCGTGCGGAATAAGATGGGGTCTACTGGGACCCCGGTCGTCGTCGTCGCACCGGCGAAAAGGAAGCGGCAGACGCCACGCTGACCGGCGTGGCGACGCTGTGAGTAGCGGGCGTCTGCATCGTTACCCGTTCGTATTGGCGCAGCCCACTTAGCCGTTCCGCCATCCCCAAAACCGGCCGACCGAGGTAACAATACCCACACTCTGGAGCGTCATCCTTTCAGTCGGCGAGCGCCGACACGGAAGCGTGTACAGCCTGAACGCCCCGCTTCCCGGCGAGGTCCGCTCCCTCGTCCGCGACCTCCGCCCCGCCCTCGTCGGCTTCGACCGCATCCGCCAACACCACTCCCTCCTCCTCAAACGCCTCGACGCCGACACCCGCCGCGACTACCTCCGCGCCGCCGAGCGAGCCAAAGCCGCCCTCCGCGACACCGCCGCCCCCTTCGAAGTCCGCATCAGCCGATGCGGCGTCTTCTCCGACCCTCATCGCGGCCCCGGCCCCCTCGTCTACCTCGCCGTCGAGAGCCCCGAACTCCTCCGCCTCCACCGCCACCTCGCCGCCGAACTCGGCACCGTCGAGCACCTCGAAGGCGACGACTACACCCCCCACGTCACCCTCGCCCGCGACGGCCCGCAGGACGCCGTCGACCGCGTCCTCGCCGCCGACTTCGAACCCGTCACCTGGGCCGTCTCCGAACTCCAACTCTACGACGCCCGCCACCACGAACGCATCGAAGCCATCCCCCTCCCCGCCTGACCGCCGCCGCTCGTCACACCGACCCGCTCCGCGTCTCTCGCCTCCCGGCTCGTCTCGCCGCTCGACGACTGGCCGGCACTCGAACACTTTTGACGCCGGCCGCCGACCACCCGGTATGTCCCGTCCCACTGTGGGTTTCGTCGGTCTCGGCATCATGGGCCTCCCGATGGCGAAGAACCTCCTCGACGCCGGCTACGACGTCGTCGGCCACAACCGCTCGCCCGAACCCGAAGAGGAACTCGAAGCCGCCGGCGGCGACACCGCCGACACTCCCGCCGCCGTCGCCGAACAGACAGACATCGTCGTCTCCTGCCTCCCCGACACCGACGCCGTCGAACGCGTCGTCCGCGGCGACGACGGCCTCCTCGACGGCCTCAGCGAGGGCATGGTCTACGTCGACACCTCCACCATCAGCCCGCTCGCCACCGAGGCGCTCGCCGCCGACCTCGAAACCCTCGGCGTCGACATGCTCGACGCCCCCATCTCCGGCGGCGAAGAAGGCGCGATTCAGGGCTCGCTCTCCATCATGGTCGGCGGCGACGCCGCTGTCCTCGACGCCTGCCGCGGCGTCTTCGACGCGATGGGCGACACCGTCACGCACTGCGGGCCCAGCGGGGCCGGTCAGACGACGAAAGCCTGCAACCAGATCGTCGTCGCCGCCCAGATGGTCGGCGTCAGCGAAGCCCTCGTCTTCGCCGAGAACGCCGGCGCGGACCTCCAGGCCGTCGTCGACGCCATCTCCGGCGGCGCGGCCGGCTGCTGGACGCTCGACAACCGCGCGTCCCGCATGATTCGCGGGAACTTCGACCCCGGCTTCTTCGCCGACTACCAGTACAAGGACCTCCGCATCGCCACCGACGCCGGCCAAGCCTACGACTCACCCATGCCGCTCACCGAACTCGCCCACGAACTCTACAAGAGCATGGCCGCGAACGACATGGGCCGCGACGACAACTCCGGCGTCATGCAGGTCATCGAGCTGCTCGCCGGCACCGAAGCCCGCATCGACGAATAACGACGAATACTCGCCCGCTCAGGGCGTCGGCGGCCCGTTCGGTCCCCAGGCGTCCATGTCGGAGAAGAAGTTCAGCATCGCGAACTTCAGCTTCGACGGGTCGATGTCCACCATCTCCCCGCGCTCCTCCGGCGGGAAGGACATGTTCACCGAGTATTTCTTCATCCCCGTTCGGCTCTTGGCGGTGTAGCGGCGGTCGACGAGCGCGCGCACCCCGAAGTCGTCGGGCGAGCGGATGACGCGCCCGAGCGCCTGCCGCGTCTTTCGCACTGTCGGGACTTCGACGGCGTACTTCCAGCCGGCGTCCTTCGCGTCGAACGTCTCGTCGTAGGCGTCCTGAATCGCTTCCGCGCGCTCGTCGAGATGGGGGTAGGGGACGCCGACGACCGCGACGCTCCGGGCGTCGTCCCCGTCAAAGGAAACGCCTTCTGCGAGGGTCCCCCAGAGGCTCGTGAAGAGCACGCCGTCGTCGCCCGCGACGAACTCCTGGCGGAGGTCCTCGGCGCTCACGCCCGGCCGGTCGAGGTATCTCGTCTCCTCGACGTCGCCGAGGAGGCCGTGGTAGCGCTCCGCCTCCGAGTAACTCGGGAAGAACAACAGGGTGTTCCCCGGCGTGAATCGCGTCATGTCGCGGAGCACGCCCGCAACTTCCTCTTGCACCGCGCGGTCCTCCCGCGCCGACGAGAACAACGGCTCCGTGTCGACGGTGAACGTTCGCCTGTGTTCCTCCGGGAACTGGAGGCCGTACGCCATCTCCACCGGGTCCTCCAGGCCGAGTAACTCGCCCACGACCTCGAACGGGCGGAGCGTCGCCGACATCAGGACGCTCGCGTGCACCGAATCGAAGAGGTCGATGGTGACCTCCTTCGGGATGCACGTGTAGAGCTCCGCGCGCCCGTACACCTCGTTCGTCCCGGCGTCCCGCCGCACTGCGGCCGTCGGATACTGGCCGAGCGCGTCGCCGTCGGTGAGGTAGGCGTCGATGAACTCCGCCGCCTGCAGCGTCTGACAGTCCTGCCGCGTCGCCGCGTCCCCGTTCCGATACGCGTCCTCGTACTGCTCGTCCAACTCGGAGCCGAGCGCCCGCGCGTCGTCGACGTCCTTGCTGATGCCGCGCCCCGAGTACGCCTGCAAGAAATTCAGGGTGAGGTCGTCGCGTTTCCGCTCGTTCGCCACCGGGACGTCCCGCCAGTTCTCCTCCACCTGCTCGAACTCGTACTGCGAGAGCGCCGACTCGTAGGTGTCTCTGAGCGCGTCCCGGAACGCCGACACGACGTTGCGCGCGTGGGCCGCACGCGGGTCGTCGCTCTCGTCGAGTTCGCCCACCGCCTCGTCGAGCGTATTCTCCGTCAGCGTCTTCGACGCGTGCTCGCGCGCCGCGTCCTCCACGTTGTGCGCCTCGTCGAACACCACGACGACGTCCTCCGGGTCGCGGCCCAGCCAGCGGAAGAACTGCGCCCTGATACCCGGGTCGAGGAGGTGGTGGTAGTTACAGACCGCGAGGTCCACGCCCTCCATCCCGTCCTTGAGGAGCTCGTACCCGCAGAGCCCCGCCTGCTCCGCGTACTCGTAGACGTCCTCCGGCGTCCGCACGCCCGAGTAGAGCCACTCGTAGAACTCGTCGGTGTCCTCCCGGAGGTTGTTGTAGTACCGCTCGCACGTCGACCCCTCCCGGAGGTCCTCGACGTCCGCGCGCACGCCTTCGAGTTCGTCCATCACCGCCTGCCGCGCTTCCACCGCCGCGTCGTCGCCCTCGTTCGCCGCGTCGAGGAGCTCCTGCTGGCGCTGCTCTAAGCTCTCCAGGTCGCGCTCCGCGTCCACGAGCTCGTAGGTCTCGTCGCGCAACACCTGACACTCCTGGTAGTCGACGTCGATGTGACACATCGACCCCTTCCCCTTGAAGACGACCGCCCGGATCGGCTCTTCGTCGTTGATTTCGCGGGCCTCCCGGACGAACTGCCGCATCTGCTGGTGGACGTTCGTCGTGATGACGACCGTCTTGTCCGTCTCCCGCGCGTACTCCAGCGCGGGCGCGAGCGCCGCGAGCGTCTTCCCCGTCCCGCACGCTCCCTCGAAGAGCACGTCGCGGCCCTCGTCGAGCGCGTCGCTGATCTCCGCCATCGCCGCCGACTGATTGTCGTACGGCGACGGCTTCGGGAAGAACCGCAGGAACTCGGGGTTCGAATCGCTCGCGGCCACAATCACGAACGAATTGGTCGCCTCGACGTAAAAACTCGCGGGTCGCTACACTTCCGGCTCGATGTAGACCTTCTTCACGGCCGGGTTCTGGTGGACGATGCGCTCTTCCATGTCGGTGATCTTCGAGTCGATACTCCCGGTGTCGAGCGCCGGGTCGAACTCGACGTCCGCGGTGACGAGTAAGCGATTCGGCCCGAAGTAGACCGTGCGGAAGTCGACGATGCGGTCGACGCCGTCCGTCCGCTCCACGACCGTTCGGAGCTTGTCCTCCTCGTCGCGCGGCAGGCTCTCGCCGAGCAGGAGGCGCTGGTTCTCCAGCGCGAGCGCCACCGCGAAGCCCATCAGGAGGAGTCCGATGATGAGCGCCGCCGACGCGTCGTAGACCGGGTTCCCCGTGTACTCCGTGAGGAAGACGCCGACGAGCGCCGTCCCGAGCCCGAGCACCGCGACCGTGTCCTCCGTGAACGCCGTGAGCGTCGTGACGTTGCTCGTCTTCTTGAACGCCTCCACGAGCCCGCTCCACCCGTGGCGGTCGATGTCCAGTCGCATCCCCCGGTACGCCTTCGTCAGCGCGTAGCTCTCGAAGACGATGCCGGCGAGCAACACTGTGTAGTTCACGTAGACCGCCGGGAACGTCGACCCCAGCAGGGTGACGGTGCCGCCGAGGATCTGCCCGGTCTCGCCGTGCGTGAGCGCGTGATACCCGTGGCTCGCGGACTCCCAGCCCGCGATGCCGAAGAGGAGGACGGAGACGAGGAAGGAGTAGAAGAACTGCGCTTTCCCGTACCCGAACGGATGCGAGCGCGTCGCCGTCTTCGCGCCGTGCCGGATGCCGATGAGGAGGAATATCTGGTTCCCCGTATCGCTGATAGAGTGGTAGGTCTCGGAGAGCATCGCGGGACTCCCCGTCAGGGAGAACCCGATGAACTTCACGACCGCGATGGCCGCGTTCGCGAAGAGCGCCGCGAGCACCACGGATTTACTCTCAGCCATGTATCCACGCCTTCTTCGGGCGCACACTTGAACGCCCGGGGAGACCGCCCGCCGGTGGAAACGACTACAACGCCCCCGGCCGGATCTCTCGAGTATGCTCGCCGTGCTCTCCGACACGCACAGCCAGAGCGGCCACGAACTCGCCGGCGCGGCGAAGACCGCCGTCGAGAACGCCGACGCCGTGATTCACGCCGGCGACTTCACCACCCCCGCCGCCCTCGACGCCTTCCACGACGCCGCCCCTGAGTTCTACCCCGTCCACGGGAACGCTGACGCCCCTGCGGTGAGAGAGCGTCTCCCGGAAGCTCGCGTCGTCACCACGCACGGCGCGACCGTCGCCGTCACCCACCGCCAGCGGGGCGGCGCGACCGGCCTCGCACTCTTCGGCCGCGAACGCGACGCCGACCTCGTCGTCTCCGGCCACACTCACCGCGCCAGCGCGACCGAGACCGACGACACCGTCCTCCTCAACCCCGGCAGCCACGCCGACCCCCGCGGCGGCCACCCCACTCACGCCGAACTCCGCCGGGACGGCGACGCCCTCGACGGCCGCATCGTCCACCGCAACGGCGACGTCCTCGACGAGTTCACCGTCTCCCTCGACGCCTGACCGGCGAAACTGTTACGCCGCCACGGCCGCAACCACCGGGCATGGACCCCGTGGCGATCGCCCTCATCGTCGTCTTCCTCGCCTTCGTCTTCTTCTGCTACCTCATGATCCGCCGCACCCTCCTCAGCTTCCGCGAAGGGTTCGAAGATACCCAGAAATAACGCGGTTCTCCCTCGCTCGCTCCGCTCGCTCAGTCCGAACCGCGGTAAGGCGAGCGGGGAGGAACGACCCGCGAGCCAGCGCGACGCGTAGAAACCGGTTGGCTGTCGGCGCGGAAAGCGGCCGGAAATAGCGAGATTCGGTGCGGTGTCGCAGGCGCTTAGACGATCTGTTCGACGGCGTCGATGGCGGCGTCGACGTCGGTTTCGTCGACGTCGAGGTGGGTGCAGAAGCGGACGGTGTAGTCGCCGAACTCCGCGCCGAGGACGTCGCGTTCCTCGCACTCGCTGAGGAAGTCGGCGGCGGTCATGCCGGTGTTCTCGGTGTTGACGAGGACGATGTTGGTGTCGGGTTCAGGGGCCGAGAGGCCGTCGAGGCTGTCGAGGCCAGCGGCGAGGCGGCGGGCGTTGGCGTGGTCCTCGGCGAGGCGGTCGACGTTGTCGAGGGCGAGGCGGCCGGGGGCGGCGATGAGGCCGGCCTGGCGCATCCCGCCGCCGAAGTGCTTGCGCTCGCGGCGGGCGGCCTCGACGAACGCCTCGCTGCCCGCGAGCATCGACCCGACGGGCGCGCCGAGCCCCTTCGAGAGGCAGAACATCACGGAGTCGACGGGCTCGGCGAGGTCCGCGATGTCGACGCCGAGGGCGACGGCGGCGTTCCCGATACGCGCGCCGTCGACGTGCACGGGGACGCCGTGCTCGTGAGCGGCGTCGGCGGCGGCTTCGACCTCGGCGACCGTCGCGGTGGTCCCGCCCATGCGGTTATGGGTGTTCTCCAGGCAGAGGATGCCCGTGCCGGCCTCGTGGAGGCCTTCGGGGACGACTTTCTCGTGGACTTGCGCGGGCGTCGGGACGCCGTTCCCCGCGCCGTCGTACGGCTTCGTCTGGAGGCCCGCGTGCGTCGCGAACCCGCCGAGCTCGTAGTGGTAGACGTGGCTCTCTGCCTCTACCAGCGCCTCCTGGCCGTGTTCGGTGTGGACTTTCGCCGCGATCTGGTTCCCCATCGTCCCCGACGGGACGTAGAGCGCGTCCTCCGTTCCCGCCAGTTCGGCGGCTTCCGCCTCCAGCGCGTTCACCGTCGGGTCTTCGAGGTAGACGTCGTCGCCGGTCTCCGCGTCCTTCGCGGCCGCTCGCATCGCGTCGCTCGGCTGCGTCACCGTGTCGCTTCGGAAGTCGATCATACCGCTCTCTCCGACTCGCGCGCGGAAAAACGCTCTCGTCGCGGCACGCCCGCGGTATTTCTTTCGCCCGCGCGTGGTCGTAAACGGTATCCCTCGCGTCCCCGCATCTAGCGGGTATGGACCCCCGCATTCGCGACCACGCCGAAGTGCTCGTCCACCACTCCGCGGACATCGGCGCCGGTGACACCGTCGTCGTCTCCGCGCCGCCCGTGGCCGAGGACCTCGCCGTCGCCATCTACGAGGAGCTCGCACAGGTCGGCGCGACCCCCGTGATGACGTACGGCGGCGATACCTCCCTCGGGGCGGACCGCGCCGCCCGCGCCTACCTCAAACACGCCGACGAGGACGACCTCGCGAACCCCGACCACCTCCAGGCGCTCTACGAAGCCAGCGACGCCACCATCCGCGTCCGCGCTCACGAGAACGTCACCGAGCGCGCCGACGTCGCCAGCGGGAAATCCGCCGCCTACCAGAAAGCCATCCAAGAGACCCGACACGAACTCCTCTCTACCACCTGGGTGCTCACCCAGTACCCCGCGCCCGCCGACGCGCAGCTCGCCGGCATGAGCACCGCCGAGTACGCGGACTTCGTCTACGACGCGGTGAACAAGGACTGGGACGAACAGCGCGAACATCAGGCGCAGATGGTCGAAATCCTCGACCCCGCCGACGAGGTCCGTATCGTCTCCGGCGACCACACGGACCTCACCATGTCCGTCTCGGGGATGAAGACGCTCAACGACTACGGCGAGAACAACCTCCCCGGCGGCGAAGTCTTCACCGCGCCCGTCCCCGACTCCGTCGAGGGCACCGTGCTCTTCGACCTCCCGCTCTACCACCAGTCGAAGGAGATCGAGGACGCCTACCTCGAGTTCGAGAACGGCGAAGTCACGGGGTACAGCGCGTCGAAGAACGAAGACCTCCTCGGCGAAGTCATCCACACCGACCCCGGCGCGAGGAGACTGGGAGAGCTCGGCATCGGGATGAACCGCGACATCGACCGCTTCACCTACAACATGCTCTTCGACGAGAAGATGGGCGACACCGTCCACCTCGCCGTCGGCATGGCCTACGAGGAGTGCGTCCCCGACGACGTCGAGCGCAACGACTCCGCCACCCACGTCGACATGATCGTCGACATGAGCGAGGACTCCCGCATCGAAGTCGACGGCGAGACCGTGCAGGAGGACGGGACCTTCGTGTTCGAGGAGTAGGTTGTCCCGACCACGGTCGGGACAACTACCAGTCCGAACGGGGAGCAGAGCGACCCGCGAGGAGTGAGTCGCGCCGACCGATAGGGAGGCCCGACTGAATAGCCGAACGGGGAACGGAGTGACCCGTGAGGCCCCGGGCGTGCGGAGTGATTCGCTGTTCGGTCCGTTGGTGGGCGTTCACGCCGGCACTCGTCGGGTTCGGGGCCGCGCGCCGGCGGGGTTTCGCGGTCGGCCCCGAAGCGGCCGTCAGGTCACGGGTCGAGCTGGCCGCGTTCTCGTACTTGAACCCTCAGTTGGTTCGGCCTGAACGGCTTAGTGGGGCGGCGGTGAAGCCGGGCGTATGGGGCATCGGGACCGGCTGGCGCGGACGCTGCTCGACGAGTCGTGGGCGTACGGGTACACGCTCACGATCTGGGGGAGTGGGGCGTTCCTCATCGCGGAGTTCGGCGTGCCGACGCACGTCGACGTCGTCGCGTACATCACGGGGTCGCTTCTCGGGTTCGCGGCGCTCGCCTGGTACAGCTATGGTGGGCTCACGGTGTCGGTCGACCGCGAGCCGCGGCAGGTCGAGACGGTGGCGGAGATGGTGCATCTCGCCGCGACGCTCCTCAACCTCCTCCTCGTGCTCGGCGTCCTCGTCGCGCTCAATCGCGCGGACGTCACACCGCCGCTCGTCTTCGCGCTCGCCGGCGTCCAAGCGACCGTCGGCTACAGTGTCTTCCTCCTCGTCGAAGGCTACCTCGGCGAAGAGCTACGCACCTGAAACGTACCACTGACCGGCGTCCGACGGCCGAGCGGCTCGGAGAGCCCGGTAGGTTCGCGATTCACTCGCCTGAAGGGCGAGGCCCAAGCGCGAGCGAAGTGTAGCGAAGGGAGCGAGTAGGCCGGAGAGGAAACCGACACACTGCGACCGACCGACTCGCGAATCTATAAGTACCGTCGCCCCATCTCTGATGTCTGGATGTGCGTCGAACTGCCGTCGTGAAACTCGCCGTTTCCGACGAGCAACGCGACGCACTCCACCGAACCGCCGAGCAATACCTGTACTGCGCGAACCGAACCGCCGACTACTGTTGGTCCGACACTTCATACAGCGAGTGCAAGACCAACAAACGGCAGGTCCGGGACGCGCTCTACGCCGAACTCCGAGAGGAGACGGATCTACAGGCACAACTCGTCTAAGCTGCCATTCGTCGCGCCGTCGAACCCGTCACAGGCGTTGTCGAACGGTGGGAGAAGGGACAGCGCGTCTCTTGCCCCACGTTCTCCGCCGAGACGATGGACTACGACACGCGGAGCGCGACCGTCTACCGTAACAAGGCATCGCTGGCAACTGTTGAGGGTCGGGTCGAACCCTCGTTCGTTCTCCCGTGTCGTCGCCGCAGCGTGGACACACGCCCTCCGGGGTCGGGTCGAACCCTCGTTCGTTCTCCCGGCAAACAGCCCGACGCCCTACGACCAGTACGTTCTCTCGGAGGACTACGAGTTCCGCGAGAGTACGCTTCGGTACGACGCGGCGACCGACGAGTTCTACCTTAACATCTCGACGCGGCGACCGACGAGTTCTACCTTAACATCTCGACGCGGCGGATAGACGGCGTTGACGAGACCTCCGTCTCGTCCGCACACCAGAACGCTCCGCGTTCTGGGGACGACGACGAGGTTCCGGAAGATACCGGGCACCCCGACCAAACGGTCCTCGGTATCGACCTCGGCGTCAACAGTCTCGCCGTCTCATCGACCGGCACATTCTGGAACGGGGACGACTACGACCACTGGTGCCGCGAGTTCGAGAAGCGACGCGGTGAATTCCTCGCCCACGCCGGGGAGCGGAGACGCAGAAGTAGACCTGCGTATAACTGGTGGGGCGTTGAACGGCGACGGGCACCGACGTATTGTCGAAGCCTGATTGCCGGGAGTCCACATCAAAGCCCCCCTCAACGAAGCGAGGTCCGTATGGACCGAGCGAGTAGGGTGGGGTAGTTTACTTGAAGATGCTGATGGCGTCGTCGATGCCGTCGAGGAGGGCGTCGACCTCTTCTCTCGTGTTGTAGAGGTAGAAGGAGGCGCGGACGCTGGCGGCGATGTCCATCTTCTGGTGGAGGGGTTGGGTGCAGTGGTCGCCGGCGCGGATGGCGACGCCGTGGTCGTTGAGGATGCTGGAGAGGTCGTGGGCGTGGATGCCGTCGACGTTGAAGGCGACGAGGCCGCCGCGCTCTTCGCCGAGGGGCGGGCCGTAGACCTCGACGTCGTCGTATTCGGCGAGGCGTTCGTAGGCGTACTCGGTGACGTGGGTTTCGTGCTCGGCGATGCGCTCTAACCCTATTTCGTCGAGGTAGTCGGCGGCTTCGGCGAACGCGATGCCCTGGCTGATGACGGGCGTGCCGGCTTCGAACTTCCAGGGGACGTCCGCCCAGGTGGCGTCCTCGTAGGTGACGCGGTTGATCATCTCGCCCCCGTAGGTGAAGGGCTCCATGTCCGCGAGGAGGTGTTTCTTCCCGTAGAGCGCGCCGACGCCGGTGGGGCCGGCCATCTTGTGCGCGCTGAACGCGTAGAAGTCGGCGTCGATGGCCTCCACATCGACCGGGCGGTTCGGGACGGCCTGCGCGCCGTCGACGAAGATGAGCGCGTCCTGCTCGTGTGCGAGGTCGGCGAGTTCGCTCACGGGGTTGATCGCGCCGAGGACGTTGGAGACGTGGACGACGGAGACGAGCGCGGTATCGGGACCAATGATGTCCTTCGCGGCGTCCATGTCGAGGGTCTGGTCGTCGTCGATGGGGATGTAGCGCACCGTCGCGCCCGTCTTCTTCGCGATCTGCTGCCAGGTGACGAGGCTGGCGTGGTGCTCCATCTCCGTGAGCACGACTTCGTCGCCGGGGCCGAGTTCGTTCAGCCCCCACGAGTACGCGACGAGGTTCTCGCTCTCCGTGGTGTTCTTCGTGAAGACGAGTTCCTCGCGCCCGCCGGACGCGCCGACGAACTCCGCGATGCGGTCGTGCGCCTCTTCGTACGCCACCGACGCCTCCTGACTCAGCTGGTGGATGCCGCGGTGAACGTTCGAGTTGTAGTTGTAGTAGTAGTCGACGATGCTGTCGACGACCTGTTTCGGGGTCTGCGTCGTCGCCGCGTTGTCGAAGTAGACGAGCGGGACGCCGTCAGAAACCTCCCGGTCGAGCACGGGATAGTCCTCGCGGAGCGCCGCCACGTCGAGCGCGCTCGAACTCTGACTCATTGCCTAACGAGAGGGGACGAAGGGTCTACAGTGCTTCGATACGGGGAGTACTCCCCGGTGTTACGGTTCCGCGTCGCGGGTCTCCGGAGCGCAGTTAGACCGCGAGGAGTTGGGCGTGCCGCGTGCCGTCGACGTCGAGGACGACGTTCTCGTCAACGAACCCCTCCTCGATGGCGAACTCCACGGTGTGGGTTCCGACGAGATTCGCGACGCTCGCGCGGGTGAGCGCGTCCGTGACGGCGTCGGTCGTGGCGGCGTCGCCGCCGTAGAACTCCTCGGTGACGTCGATGGTGACGCCGTCCTCCTCGAAGGTCTCGCCGAGGATGTCGGCGTCGCAGACCGTGACGAGGAGGCCCTCGTTCGTCTCGCGCTCCGTCAGTATCATTGGTCGACGAGGCGTTCTTCTTGCTGCTGACGCATCTCCTCGGCCTGCTTGCGGGCCTCCTCAGCTTCTTCTTCTCTCCCGAGCTCGTCGAGCGCGCGGGTCTTCTCCTCGTAGACGTCCGCCTGCCGGAAGCCGAGGCGGATGGCGTTGTCGAAGCACTCCAGCGCGTCCTCGTGTTGGCCGCGCTCGTTCTGGATGTAGCCGAGGTTGTACCAGGCGTGCGGCAGGCGGTCGTCGACGCGCACCGCGTTCTCCGCGTGCTCGAAGGCTTCCTCGTCCTCACCGAACTCCCAGAGCGCATAGGCAAGATTCGTCTCCGCCTCCGCCGCGAACTCGCCGTCGGAGTCGACGTAGAGGGCTTCGCGGTACGCGCCGATGGCGTCGTCCCACTCCTCCATCTGGCCGTGCGCGACGCCCTTGTTCACCCACGCCTCTTGCTCTTCGTTCTCCGTGTCGGCGTAGCGCGCCGCGCGCTCGAAGGCGTCCGCGGCCTGCTCGAAGCGATTGATACCCATGTAGTTCAGGCCGACGTCGAGGAGCGCGTCCGAGTCGACGTCCTCCGCGCGGACGTTCCGCTCGTCGAGCGTGTCGGTGACCACGCGGCTGTCCACCGGGTCGACCGTCGACGGGTCGACGTCGAGCTCCGGCGGGTCGAAGTCGAACCCCTCGTACGGCTCCTCGAACCCCTCACCCTCCGAGAAGCGGTGGTCTCGCCGCTCCGGCTGGTCTCGCTCAGTCATCACTCTCCTTAGCGCGGCGAGTTGGTTAAGGGCTACGCACGAAAAACACGTCCGTGCGACTATTCGTCTCTCTCGACCTCTCGCCCGACCTCCGCGACGCCGTCGCCACCGTGCAGGAGTCCTTCGCCGACGCCGGCGGCCTCTCCTTCACCGACCCCACACAGGCGCACGTCACGGTGAAGTTCCTCGGCGACGTCGACGCCGACCGCGCCGACACCGTCAGCGAAACCGTCGCCGACGCCGTCGAAGCCATCGATGTCGGCGCGTTCGACGCGTCGTTCGAGGGGCTCGGCGTCTTCCCCAGCCTCGACTACATCAGCGTCGTCTGGCTCGGCGTCGACGACGGCAGCCGCGAACTCACTCGGCTCCACGAAGCCATCGACGACGCGCTCGCCGCGGAGGGGTTCGAGCGCGAAGACCACGAGTTCACGCCACACGTCACGCTCGCACGCATGCAGGACGCCCGCGGGAAAGCCCGCGTCGTCGACCGCGTCGAGAACACGCACCCCGTCGCCGGCCGGATGCGCGTCACCGAACTCACGCTCACGGAGAGCACGCTCACCGCGGACGGCGCGGTCCACGAGACGAAGGAATCCTTCCCGCTCACGGAGTGAACCCGCCGCGTCTCGCGGGACGAGAAGAACAAGGTTTTAAGCCCGGCAGGGGTAGTGGCGGGCACTATGGGTAAGAAGTCGAAGGCGAAGAAGAAGCGTCTCGCGAAGCTCGAGCGCCAGAACAGCCGCGTCCCCGCGTGGGTCATGATGAAGACCGACCGCGACGTGCAGCGCAACCCCAAACGCCGCAACTGGCGGCGTAGCGACACGGACGAATAACGATGAGTGCAAGCGACTTCGAAGAACGAATCGTCACCGTCCCGCTCCGCGACGTCAAGGCGGAGCCGAAACACAAACGCGCCGGCAAAGCGACGACGCTCATCCGCGAGCACCTCGCCAAGAACTTCGCCGTCGACGAGGACGAAGTCCGCCTCGACCCCTCCATCAACGAGGCCGTCTGGGCGCGCGGGAACAAGAACCCGCCGAGCAAGGTCCGCGTCCGAGCCGCCCGATTCACCGAAGAGGGCGAAACGGTCGTCGAAGCCGAGTACGCAGACGAGTAATCCACTCTTGCTTCGCGCGTCGTTCTCCGGTTCGCCGTACGTCGGTGTGTTCGCCCGAGCGACCGACGGCGTCGTCGTCGCCCGCTCGGACCTCTCCGATAGCCTCGCCGCCGACGTCGAAGACGAACTCGACGCTCCCGTCGTCCGCACCACCATCGGCGGCTCTTCGACCGTCGGCAGCCTCATCACCGGGAACTCCACCGGCCTCCTCGCCACCAGCCGCCTCCGCGACCGGGAACGCGACCGCCTCACGGACGCCACCGACCTCACCGTCGGCACCCTCCCCGGCCGCGTGAACGCCGCCGGCAACGTCGTCCTCGCCAACGACACCGGCGCGTACGTCCACCCCGACCTCTCCCGGGACGCCCTTCAGGCCGTCGAGGACGCCCTCGGCGTCCCCGCCACCCGCGGCCGCCTCGGCGACTCCCGCACCGTCGGTGCCGCCGCCGTCGCCAACAACCGCGGCGTCCTCTGCCACCCCAAGACCACCGACGACCAACTCGACGCCGTCGAGGACGCCCTCGGCGTCCCCGCCGACATCGGCACCATAAATTATGGTGCCCCCCTCGTCGGCTCCGGCCTCGTCGCCAACGACAACGGCTACATCGTCGGCGAAGACACGACTGGCCCCGAACTCGGCCGCATCGAAGACGCCCTAGGCTATATAGACTGAGCCGTCTCCTCGGGACGCCTTCTCGCTGGCCGTCTCACCGACTGGAGAGAGATCGTCGTCTTCGACGGTTCTGTTGTCGACGTCGCTTCCTAGACGCCTTCGACGGTCTCTCTGTAGGCGACGACTTCCGCGCGGGCTTCCTCGATGGCTTGCTGGACGCCGGATTCGCCGTCGGTCTGGTCTTCGAGTTCGTCGAGGACGTGGGTGAGGCGGGCGAGGCGGCCGTGGTCGAGGCCGCGGTCTTTCTCGCTGGCTTTGTCGACGGCGTCGGCCTGCGTCTGGAGGCGCGCGCGGGCGTCGTCGTCCTCGGTGAGGTCGGCGGCTTCGCGGAGGAATTCGGCGGCGGTGGCGAGGTGTTCGTGCGTCATACCCGTGGAGTCGCAGAGCGAGGTGGAAAAGGCTTCGCCGGTGGTCAGTGTCGCCGGCGTCGCGGTCGGCTTCGGATTGTGAGGGTCGGTAGGCGGTCCGCTCAAGTGTCCGCGCGCCCACCTAGAAGACAATGAGTGACGCCGACTCCGGACCCTTACAGCCGGACGAGCCGGAGGCCGAACGGCCGTTCCGAGTGGACGCGCCGTTCGAGCCGGCGGGCGACCAGCCCGAAGCCATCGAGGGGCTCGCAAACGGGTTTCTCGAGGGCTTACAGGACCAGACGCTCCTCGGCGTGACCGGGTCGGGGAAGACGAACACGGTGTCGTGGGTCGTCGAGGAGATTCAGAAACCCACGCTCGTCATCGCGCACAACAAGACGCTCGCCGCGCAGCTCTACGACGAGTTCAAATCCCTCTTCCCGGACAACGCCGTCGAATACTTCGTCTCCTACTACGACTACTACCAGCCGGAGGCGTACGTCGAGCAGACCGACACCTACATCGACAAGGACGCGTCCGTGAACGAGGAGATCGACCGGCTACGCCACTCGGCGACGCGCTCCCTCCTGACCCGGGACGACGTCATCGTCGTCGCGTCGGTGTCCGCCATCTACGGGCTCGGTGACCCGAAGAACTACGTCGAGCAGGCGTTCCGCGTCGAACGCGGCCAGGAGCTCAACCGCGACGAGCTCTTGAAGCAGCTCGTCGACCTCAACTACGAGCGCAACGACGTCGACTTCACGCAGGGCACGTTCCGGGTGCGCGGCGACACCGTCGAGATCTTCCCGATGTACGGCCGATACGCGGTCCGCGTGGAGTTCTGGGGCGACGAAGTCGACACCCTCCGAAAACTCGACCCCCTAGAGGGCGAGGTGAAGTCGGAGGAGCCCGCGGTGCTCGTCCACCCCGCCGAACACTACTCCATCCCCGAAGACCTCCTCGAGTCGGCGACCGAGCGGATCGAGGACGACATGCACGAGCGCGTCCAGCAGTTCGAGCGGCAGGGCGACCTCCTCGCCGCCCAGCGCATCGAGGAGCGCACGACCTTCGACCTCGAAATGCTCGAAGAAGCCGGCTACTGCAGCGGCATCGAGAACTACACGCTCTACTTCTCCGACCGCGAACGCGGCGACGCCCCCTACACCCTCCTCGACTACTTCCCCGACGACTTCCTCACCGTCATCGACGAATCCCACCGTACTGTCCCGCAGATTAAGGGCCAGCTCGCCGGCGACAAATCCCGGAAGGAGAGCCTCGTCGAGAACGGCTTCCGCCTCCCGACCGCCTACGAGAACCGCCCGCTCTCCTTCGAGGAGTTCCAGGAGAAGACGGACCAGACCCTCTACGTCTCCGCGACGCCCGGCGACTACGAGCGCGAGGTCTCCGAGAACATCGTCGAGCAGATCGTTCGCCCGACACACCTCGTCGACCCGGAGGTGGAAATCTCGCCCGCCGACGGTCAGATCGACGACCTCATGGAGCGCATCCGCGAGCGCACCGAGAACGACGAACGCACGCTCGTCACCACGCTCACGAAGCGGATGGCCGAAGACCTCACTGAGTATCTGGAGGAAGCGGGCGTCGCCGTCGAGTACATGCACGACGAGACGGACACCCTAGAGCGCCACGAACTCGTCCGCGGCCTCAGGCTGGGCGAGTTCGACGTCCTCGTGGGTATCAACCTCCTCCGCGAGGGCCTCGACATCCCCGAGGTCTCACTCGTCGCCATCCTCGACGCCGACCAGCAGGGCTTCCTGCGGAGTCGGAACAGCCTCATCCAGACGATGGGGCGCGCCGCGCGGAACGTGCACGGCGAAGTCGTCCTCTACGCCGACGAGACGACGGACGCGATGGCGGACGCTATCGAGGAGACGCAGCGCCGCCGCCGCATCCAACAGGAGTTCAACGAGGCGCACGGCGTCACGCCGACGACCATCGAGAAGGCGGTCTCGGAGACGACGCTCCCCGGCGCGAGCGGCGAGGAGTCGGCGTCCACCGGCGGCGACGTCACGAGCGAGGCCGAGGCTCGCGCGCGCATCGCGGAACTCGAAGAGCGCATGGACGACGCCGCCGGAAACCTCGAGTTCGAACTCGCCGCCGACATCCGCGACCGAATCCGCGACCTCCGCGAGGAGTGGGACTTCGAGACGAAAGACCGCGGCGTCGAACCGGAGACGGACGGCTTCTAGTCGATCTCGATCTCGACGGCGGCGTCGTCCGGGTCGACGCCCGCGACGTCCTCGGGGTCGACCTCCTCGACGAGGTCGCCGATGTCGTCCATCCCGATGAACTCCCGCGCCGCCGCCTCCAACGCCTTCCCCTCTAGTGGCGACCCGCCGCCGCCCCCGCCCGAGATGTGCTCGCCGTAGCGGCCGAGGAGGGTCGTGAGCTCCTGCGGAATCACGTAGGTCGTCGCCGCGCCCTGGCCGATGCGTTCGAGGGTTTCCATGCCGCGTTCGATGATGGCGCGCTCGCCCATCGACTCCGCGGCGCGCGCACGCAGGACTCTCGCGACCGCCGCGCCCTGCGCTTCGAGCACCGTCGCCTGCTTCGCGCCCTCGGCCGCCGTGACGTTCGACGTTTTGTCGCCCATCGCGCGCTCGACCATGCTCTGGCGTTCGCCCTGCGCTTCCAGAATCATCGCGCGACGCCGGCGCTCCGCGGACGACTGTTGCTCCATCGCGTGCTTCACGGTGTCGCTCGGCATCACTTCCTGGACTTCGACGGCTTCGACGCGGACGCCCCACGGGTCCGTCGGCTCGTCGAGCTCCTCCCTGATGCGGCGGTTAATCTCGTCCCGGCGGGAGAGCGTCTCGTCGAGCGTCATGTCGCCGATGACGGCGCGGAGCGCGGTCTGCGCGAGCAGGCCGACCGCGCGCTCGTAATCCTCGACCTCCAGGAAGGCCTTCTTCGCGTCCATCACGTGGAGGTAGACGACGGCGTTCGCGGTCACGGGCGAGTTGTCCTCCGTGATGGCTTCCTGCTTGGGGACGTCGAGCATCGTCGTCCGCATGTCGAAGCGCTGCGTTCCGGAGACGAACGGCGGCACGAAGTTGATGCCGGGCTCCAGGACGCCGACGAACGCCCCGAGGACGGTGTACGTCTGGCGCTCGTAAGCCTGGACGATGACGACGGAGTGCGAGACGACGAAGACCGCGCCCGCGAGCGCGAACAGCGCGATAGCCGTCGACACGGAGGCGAAGGAGACGCCGAGACCGACGACGAAGAGCAGGCCAGCGATGACCGTTCCCGGCCCGATTGCGGAGTTCTCGCGGTCCTCGCGCTGCATCGTCGGCGTCGAGTCGGCGTCGTCGCCGAGCTCGCCGGCGAGCCGCCCGAGCCGGTAGAAGATGCTCTCCCCGCCGCGAGATGACATACGTCGTACTCCTTCGCGACACCTGATAAACGCTCGGGTGACAACCACCCCTTGAAGGGGGTCGCCGTCGACCGCTCGGGTATGGAACCCGTCTCCACCGACTCGGCGGGCGCACTCGACGTCGCCTTCCTCGGCTACGGCTTCATGGGGAAGGCGCACGCGAACGCGCTCGCCCGCCTCCCGATGTTCTTCCCGGACGCGCCCGCGACGAACCGCCACACGCTCGTCGGCCGCGACGAGGCCGCGCTCGCCGACGCCGCCGCCCGCCTCGGCTTCGACCACGTCGCGACCGACTGGCGCGAGGTCGTCGCCGACGTCGACGTCTTCTACAACCTCGGCCCGAACCACCTCCACGTCGACCCGACCGTCGCCGCCCTCGAAGCGGGAACGCACGTCCTCTGCGAGAAGCCGCTCGCGCCCACTATCGAGGGCGCAGCGCGCGTCGCCGACGCGGCCGCCGCCTCGGACGCGGTCGCCGGCACGGCGTTCAACTACCGCTTCCTCCCCGCCATCCAGTACGCGAAACGCCTCCTCGACGCCGGCGAACTCGGCGATATTCGACAGGTCAAAGGGAGCTACCGGCAGGACTGGCTCGCGGACGCGGACGCGCCGTGGTCGTGGCGGCTCGACGCGGACCTCGCGGGGAGCGGCGCGCTCGGCGACCTCGGCGCGCACACCGTCGACCTCGTCCAGTACCTCGTCGACGACGTCGTCGCCGTCTCCGGGAACCTCACCACGTTCGTCGACGAGCGCGAGACGCCCGCGGGCGAGACGAAGCCCGTCACGGTCGACGACGCATACTCGGCGCAGGCCGAACTCGCGAACGGCGCGACCGCGACCCTCGACGCCTCCCGGGTCGCCGCCGGCCACGAGAACGACCACGCCATCGAGATTCACGGCACCGAGGGCAGCCTCCGCTTCCGCATGGAGCGACTGAACGAACTCGACGTGAAACGCCCCGGGAGCCGCGGCTACGAGACCGTGCTCGTCACGGGCGACGACGACCCCTACGGCGACCACTGGTGGCCGCCCGGCCACGTCCTCGGCTGGGAGCACACCTTCATCCACGAGAACGACGCCTTCCTCCGCGCCGTCGCGGGCGACGAGCCCTTCCGGCCGAGCGCCGCGGACGGCCTCGACGTCCAGCGCGTCCTCGCCGCCATCGAGGACTCGGACGCCCGCCGCGCGTGGGTGGACGTCGACCGCTGAACCGGCCCGCTGGGCGGGTCAGAGGCGACCGGCGATGGTTTCTGCCGTCTCCTCGCCGACGCCCGTCACGCTCCGGAGTTCCTCCACGCTCGCCGCCCGCACGTTCTCCACGCTCCCGAACCGCCGCAGGAGGCGCTTCCTGAGTTCCGGGCCGACGCCGTCGACGTCGTCGAGCGCCGTCGACACCTCGTCGCGGAGCGTCTGGTGGTACTGCACGGCGAACCGGTGGGCTTCGTCGCGCACGCGCTGGAGCACGTGAAGCTCCGGGGCGTCGCTCGCCCAGTCGTACTCGCTCGCCGCCGTCACCACGGTCTCCTCCTGCTTCGCCAGGCCGACCGCGGGAACGTCCCATCCCACCCCGTCCAGTGCTTCTTGCGCCGCCGTCAGCTGGCCGCGCCCGCCGTCGATGAGCAGGAGGTCGGGGTCCGGACGGTCGTCCTCGCCGGAGACGGCGCGCTCCGCGCGCCACCGCAGCAGCCGCTTCATGTTCGCGTAATCGTCGTTCTCCTCCCCGAGCTTCTTCCGCCGGTAGTCGGATTTCTCCGGGGTGCCTTCGACGAACGTCACGTCGCTCCCCACCACGGCCTTCCCCTGCGCGTGACTCACGTCGAACCCCTCGATGCGCGTCGGCCGGCGGTCGAGGCCGAGCGCGTCCCGGAGCGCGCCGAGCTCGTCCCGACTCCCCGCCCGCCGGTGCGCGTTCTTCAACGCCAAATCCACGAGCTTCGCCTCTCTCCCCGCGCCCGGCACCCGCACGGCGACGCCTTCGGCTTCGAGCCAGTTCGCGAGGTCCGCGTCCCCCGGGTCCTCCGGCAGCAGCAGCGCGTCCGGCAGGTCGCGCTCCGCGTAGTACTGCGGGACGAACGCCGCGAGCACGGCCGCGACGCGCTCCTCGCCCTCGGGCGCGGCGAGCCGGTGCTGGTCGCGCTCCACCAACTGCCCGCCCTCGCTGTGCAGGCGCGCGACTACCGCCGCGTCGCCCTCGATAGCGACACCGAGCACGTCCACGTGCCGCTCGTGACTCCCACCCGAGACCGCCTCCCCGCCGCCGCCGTGGAACGCCCGCACCGCTTCGAGCCGGTCACGGAAGTTCGCCGCCCGCTCGAACTCCTCGCGCTCTGCCGCCGCCGCCATCCGCCGCTCCAGCGGATCCGCCAGCGCGCCCGTCTCCCCCTCGAAGAACCGCTTCACTGATTCGACGTCGTCGAGATACGCCTCCGCGCCGATTTCGCCCGTACACGGCGCGGTACAGAGCCCGATGTCGTGGTCGAGGCACGGCCGGTCGCGCCCCGAGAACTTGTGGTCCGAACACCCCCGGAGGCCGTACACCTCCCGCGCCGCCTTCACCACCGTCTCCACCCGCCCGAGGTCCGTGTACGGCCCGAACGCCGTCGCCCCGTCGTCGGGGTCTCGCGTCACCTCGATACGCGGGAAGTCGTGGCCCGTCAACTGCACGAGCGGATACGACTTATCGTCCCGCAGCCGCACGTTGTACCGCGGCTGATGGCGCTTGATGAGGTTCGCCTCGAGCAACAGGGCCTGCGTCTCCGTGTCCGTCACCGTGAAGTCGAGCGCCGCCGCGCGCTCGACCATCTGCCCGATACGCGCCGACCGCGGGTCCGCGTACGACCGCACCCGCGACCGCAGGTCCACCGCCTTCCCCACGTAGAGCGTCCGCCCCTCCCCGTCCAGGAACTGATAGACGCCGGGCTCTCTCGGTACCTCCCCGGCGCGCCCCCGCAACCCAGCCGCGTCCATTACCTCCTCTTACTCTCTCTGCGGCTTTCAACTCCGCGGAACCCGCGAACGCAACCCCGACACCTAACCCGCTCCCGCTCCACGCACCGCCTATGACCGACGACGACGAGAAGAACTCTGACACGCAGCAGGTCTGGCTCGTCCACCGCGAGTACACGCCCCGCGACCTCATCGTCCTCGAATACGCGACGCTCGACGGCGAACGATACGTCCGCAAGGAGAAGGCCGCGCGCGCCGCACAGTCCGGCGTCACCGCCGCTATCGACGTCCCCGACGACAAACTCGCACCCACCGACGACGCCGACGTCGACCGCTACCGCGACGAAGCCCGCCGGATGCAGGAGCAACACGACCCCGACGACGAAATCTGACGGCGACACGCTCTCCCGCCGCGGACGCGCGGACAGGTCGCTCACGAGCAACGAGCGACACGAGCCCGGTTCACGACGCCACGACCGGCCGATGCGCTCTAAGCACGAAGGCCGAAGCTCTTTACGCGAAGCCGCGGAACCCCTGTTCATGACCGCTATCGAACTCGACGGCGTCCGGAAGGAGTACGGGGACGTCGTCGCCCTCCAGGGTCTCGACCTCGAAGTCGACGAGGGCGAAGTCTTCGGCTTCTTGGGGCCGAACGGCGCGGGGAAGTCGACGACCATCAACGTCCTCCTCGACTTCGTCCGGCCGACCGACGGGTCGGCGACGGTGTTCGGGCTGGACGCACAAGCGGAGAGCGTCGCCGTCCGCGAGCGAACCGGCGTGCTCCCCGAGGGCTTCTCCACCTACGACCGCTTGACGGGCCGCCAACACGTCTCGTTCGCCGTGGAGTCGAAGGGCGCGGACGACGACCCGGACGCCCTCTTAGAGCGCGTCGGCCTCGGAGACGCCGGCGACCGGAAGGCCGGCGGCTACTCGAAGGGGATGCGTCAGCGCCTCGCGCTCGCGATGGCGCTCTCCGGCGACCCCGACCTCCTCGTCCTCGACGAGCCCTCCTCGGGGCTCGACCCCGCCGGCGCGAAGGAGATGCGGGACATCGTCCGCGCGGAAGCCGACTCGGGGACGACCGTCTTCTTCTCCAGCCACGTCCTCGGCCAGGTCGAAGCCATCTGCGACCGCGTCGGCATCCTCCAGGAGGGCGAAGTCGTCGCCGTCGACACCATCGAGAACCTCCGCGAGAGCGTCGCCGCCGACGCCGCCCTCCACGTCACCGGCGACATCCCCGACGCCGCGCTCGACGCCGCCCGCGCCGCGCCCGGCGTCACCGCCGCCACCCGAACCGACCACGGCGTCACCGTCTCCTGCGACGACGACACCAAAATCGACGCGCTCGTCGCGCTCCGCGACGCCGGCGCGACCGTCGCCTCCTTCCGCACCGAGGAAGCCAGCCTCGAAGACCTCTTCCTCACCCTCACCGAGAACGCCGACGACGCCGACGACGCCGACAGTGCTGACGGCGCTGCTGCCGCCGACGCGCCCGACGCGACCGCCGGAGGTGAGTCCGCATGAGCTGGGACGCCGTCGCCCGGAAGGATTACGCCGACGCCGTCCGCTCGAAGTGGGTCTGGGGCGTCGCCGTCTTCCTCACCCTCATCGTCACGCTCGTCGCCTACTTCGTCGGCGCTGACTCCTCCAATCAGGTCCTCAACCCCCTCCTCTCCTTCGTCGTCACCCCGCTCATCCCGCTCGTCTCACTCATCGTCGCCTACAGCGCCATCGTCGGCGAGCGCGAATCCGGGAGCCTCAAACTCCTCCTCTCCCTCCCGAACTCCCGCGCCGACGTCGTCGTCGGGAAGCTCGTCGGCCGCACCGCCGCCGTCGCCACCCCCATCGTCCTCGGCCTCCTCGTCCCCTTCCTCGCCTTCCTCATCGCCCCGACCAGACTCGACGCCCCCGCCTACGTCGGCTTCGTCGCCCTCACCGTCGTCCTCGCCACCGCCTACGTCTCCATCGCCGTCGGCGCGTCCGCCGCCGTCTCCTCCCGCATCCGCGCCATGGCGCTCGCCGTCGTCCTCTACTTCATCTTCGTCCCCCTCTGGAACGCCGTCCAACTCCCCCTCCGCTTCTACCTCCTCTTCAGCGGCGGGAACTTCCCCGTCGACCCCCAGCTCGTCTACCAGCTCCTCGGCACCCTCAACCCCGGCGGCGCGTACAAACAGCTCACCAACGCCGTCCTCGCCGGCGACTTCTCCGGGCAGTGGCTCCCGCTCTCCGCCGCCGTCCTCCTCGCCTGGATCATCGTCCCGCCCGCCCTCGGCCTCCTCGCGTTCGAACGCGCCGATCTCTAGAACCGACCTTTTACGCTGCGGCGCGCTTCGCGCGCCTCGGCAAAAGCTCGACCAAAAGCACTCCTCGCTCCCTGTGGTCGCTCGTCGGCCCGAGCGCTCCCGTTGGTCGCGCTCGGTGAACCGGCGACCCTCCGGGTCCTTCGGACCGCTCGGTCGCCGGATGCTCGCCAATCGCTCGTCCGACTGGCTATCGCTCCACTCACACCTCAATCTTGCTTCGCCGTGTTCGACACGTTGGCGGCGCGGTGGCCGCGCGGCGGCCGCTACGCCTCGACGTCGACGCCGCGCTCCTCCAGCAGGCCGAAGAACTCCCCTGGACTGAGGACGGGGATGCCCTCTTCGTCGGCGGCGTTCGTCTTCGACGCGCCGGGGTTTTCGCCGGCGACGAGGTAGTCAGTGTTTCCGGACACCGAGGAGGTGGCGTTGCCGCCGTGGGCTTCGACGAGGTCTTGGAGGTCGCCGCGCGTCCAGCCCTCGACGCTCCCGGTGAAGACGAACGTGAGGCCGTCGAGTTCCTCGCCGCCCTCGGTCTCGAAGGGCTCGGGGTCGACGCCGCGCTCGCGGAGGCGCGCGATGACCTCGCGGTTCCGCTCGTTCCCGAGGAACTCGGCGATGTGACCGGCGACGGTCGGGCCGACGCCGTCGACTTCCTGGAAGTCCTCTCGGTCGGCGTCGAGGATGCTGTCGAGGTCGCCGAAGTAGCGGGCGAGGTCGCGCGCGACCGTCGGGCCGACCTCGGGGATGCCGATAGCAGTGATAAACTCGTCGAGCGGTGGGCGTTTCGACGTTTCGAGTTCGTCGAGGAGGTTCCGCGCGCTCGTCTCGCCCCAGCCGTCGAGGTCGACGAGGTCGTCCATCGTGAGGTCGTAGAGGTCGGCGACGTCCCGTTCCACGAGGCCTTCGTCGACGAGGGTCTCCGCGGCCTCCTCGCCGAGCCCCTCGACGTCGAGGCCGTCGTCGCTCGCGAAGTACGTCACCGCGCGGACGAGCTGGGCGGGACACGAGATGCCGCCGGTGCAGTAGGCGATGGGGCCGTCGTACTCGGTGTCGCTCCCGCAGACCGGGCACGAGTCGGGCATCTCGTAGTATCCCTCGGCCCGTTTCTCGACGACTTCGTCGACGTAGGGGATGACGTCGCCCGCGCGCTCCACGCGGACTTCGTCGCCGACGCCGATGTCCTTCGCCGCGATCTCCTCCTGATTGTGGAGGCTCGCGCGCGAGACGGTCACGCCGCCGACTTCGACGGGTTCGAGGAGCGCGACGGGCGTGAGGCGACCCGTTCTCCCTACCTGCACGACGACGTCCTCGATGGTCGTCACCTCGGAGCGCGCGGGGAACTTGTGCGCGAACGCCCACCGGTAATGCCGCGACGTCGTCCCCAACTCCTCGCAGGCCTCGCGGTCGTTCACCTTGAAGACGGTGCCGTCGATCTCGTAGTTCAAGTCCTCGCGCGCGTCCAGCAGGTCGTCGCGGAACGCGATGGCGTCCTCGACGTCGTCGACGAGCGCGTACCACTCTTCTTCTACTGGCTTCAGCCCCCAGTCGGCGAACTGCTCGTGCTCGTCGTGATGCGTTTCGAGGCCCGATAGCTCCCGTGCGCCGCGGCTCGCCGTCGCCTCGCTCGCGTCGTCCGCGGACTCCTCTCCCGGGCCGTTCCACGCCCCGAGGACGTCGTAGAAGAAGCAGTCGAGCGGGCGCTCCGCCGTCACCGAGGGGTCGAGTTGACGGAGGCTCCCCGCAGCGGCGTTCCGCGGGTTCGCGAACGGCTCGTCGCCTCGCTCGACGAGTTCGGCGTTGTGCTCTTGGAAGGCGTCCCGCGGCATGTAGACCTCGCCGCGCACCGCGAGGAAGTCGGGGTGGTCGCCCCGGAGGACTTCGGGGATGGATTCGATGGTTCGGACGTTCTCCGTCACGTCCTCGCCGACGTCGCCGTTCCCGCGGGTCGCCGCGCGAACGTACTCGCCGTCCTCGTAGACCACCTCGACCGACAGCCCGTCGAACTTCGGCTCACACGTGTACTCGACGTCGCCGACTTCCCGGCGAACGCGCGCGTCGAACTCCCGGACGTCGTCCGCCTCGACGCTCGCGTCGATGGAGAGCATCGGCGCGACGTGCTCCACCTCGCCCAGCTCCTCGACGGGCTCGCCGCCAACTCGCCGGGTCGGCGAGTTCTCCGTCTCCAGGTCGAACGCGTCCTCCAAGGCTTCGAGGCGCTCGAAGAGCCGGTCGTACGCCCGGTCGTCGATGACTGGGTCGTTGCGGACGTAGTACCGGTAGTCGTGGAACCGAATCGCCTCCCGTAACGCCGCGGCTTGCTCGCGCGCCGCCGCTTCGCTCAGGTCGTCGACGGCCGTGAAGTCGAGGGACGGCTCCGCGATATAGGGGTTGTCATCGCGCACCTCGTCCGCGCCCTCGACGTCCGATTCGCTCATACGCAGTGGTCTCTCGCCATCCCCTTTAGTCTCGCTTCACGGCCGCGTGAGCGAGGATTCGGCGGTCGCGTCACCTCTCCCTATCGTCGTTCGACGCGCATCTCGACCGCCCCGTCCGGGCGGAGAGTGATGGAGGGCGCGAAGGAGAGGTCGTGCTGGGGGCGCGTCCGCCAGTCGCGGGCGATGGTGGCGAGCGCGAGGCGCGCCTCCAGGAGGGCGAAGCGGTCGCCGATACAGCGCCGCGGCCCGCCGCCGAACGGGAAGTACGCGTAGCTCGGGAGGTTCCGTTTGAAGTCGTCCGTCCAGCGGTCCGGGCGGAAGTCCCAGGGGTCGTCGTAGTAGCGGTCGTCGTGGTGGAGCACCCACTGCTGGACGCCGACCGTCGCGCCTTCCGGGATGCGGTAGCCGCCGATTTCGTCCGGCTCGCTGGCTTCGCGGAGGAGCTGCCAGACGGGCGGATAGAGCCGCATCCCCTCCGTGACGGCGCGGTCGGTGTAGTCGAGCGCGTCGAGGTCGCCGAACCCGGGTGCGCCGTCGAGGCCGTCGACTTCGGCGTGCAGGAGGTCTTCCTGCGTGGGGTTCTCGCCGAGCGCGTGGAGCGTGTAGGTGAGCGCGAGCGCCGTCGTCTCGTGGCCGGCGAGCAGGATGGTGACGATTTCGTCTCGAATCTGCTCGTCCGAGAGGCCGTCGCCGTCCGGCCCGTCCGCCCGCAGCAGGAGACTCACCACGTCGTCAGAACGCGATGCGTTCTGACTGGCAGACGGATCGCTGCGCGATTCGTCGACGTCATCTGTCCCCCGTGGTTCGCCGTTCCGGTAGTCGTGGACGATGCGGTCGACGACGTCGTTCAGGTCGTCGAGCGCGCGTTCGAACCGCCGGTTTTCCTTCGTCGGTATCCAGTCCGGCACGGAGATGGGGCGGCGGAGGTTGTTCGAGGAGTGGTCCATCACGGCCGCCAGCGCGTCCCCGATGGCTTCCTCTTCTTCGCGGATGTCGACGTCGAACAGCGTCTTCGCCGCGATTTCGACGGTGAGCTGCATCATCTCCTCGTGGACGTCGATGACGTCGCCGTCCGTCCAGTCGTCGAGCATCCGCTCGGTGTAGGCGACCATCGTGTCCGCGTAGGACTGAATCATCCGCGGGTGGAAGGCGGGCTGCATGGTGTGGCGCTGCTCGCGCCAGAACTCGCCTTCGCTGGTGAGGAGGCCGTTCCCGAGCGTCGGCCGGAGGGAGTTGTTGAAGACCTCGCCTTTCTCGTAGGCCTGGTTGTTGTGGACGAGGACGTGCTCGACGAGGTCGGGGTCGGAGACCTGGTAGATGGGTTCGCCGCCGAGTTCGTAGTAGGCGACGGGACCGTAGTCGGCGGCGGCGTCCTCGATGAAGGTGAGCGGGTCGTCGGCGAACTGGAGGGTGTTCCCGACGAACGGCCGGCCGTCGGGGCCGGGCGGCGTCTCGCGGGCCTGCTGTGACATACCCGTCTCTTGGCCCGGTGAGCGAGTGTGGTTTCCGCCGGCGTTTACCGGTCGTTTAAGAGCGCGCGGAAGACGGTGGCCTCGGCCTTCCGGAGGTGTTCGGACGCCGTCGACGGCGCGCAGTCGGCTTCGGCGGCGACGTCCTCGATAGTCGCGCGCCGCGGCGTGGCGTAGTAGCCGACGGCGACGGCGGCCGCGGCGACCTCGCGTTGTCGGGCGGTGAGCCGGTCGAGCGGCCCGCCCTCGGGCGTGTAGCCGCCGAGGTGTTCGACGGTGACGGTCTCGCGGACGCGCGCGGGAAGCGCGTCCGCGGCGGCGTGGATGCCGGCGGCCGTTCCGACGACGTCGACGGTGACGGCGTCCGCGCCGAGGTCCACCGGCGTGTCCAAGAGGAGGCCGTGCTCGGAGAGCAGGGAGAGGAGTTCGGTGATGGTCGCGTCGGGTTCGACACGGACGTACGCGTAGCCACCAGTACGAGCCGACGCGTCAGCGGGCGAGGTACCAGTACGAGCCGGTTCGGCGGGCGAGTCGGGACCGTCGGTGTCGGCGTCGTCGTTCGGGTGTCGCCGGTCGGTCGCTCGGACGGGTTCGCCGCCGGCGGTGACGACGTCGGCGGTTCGGATGGCGTCGTCGGCTGCGAGGGCGGCGGCGACGGCGTGGGGGTCGCCGTCGAAGGCGCAGAGCTCGACGACGGCGTCGTCGTGGAGGTGGAGGGCGAGGAGGCGGCCGCGGGTGCGGGCGGTGCGGAGCGCGGCGTGCGTGCGGCCGAACGCCTCCTCGGCGGCGATGCGGAGCGTGAGGCGTTTCACGGGCGGCCTACGGTATGCGTTCCTATGAGCGGCGGGGGTCGCGGCCCGCTCCAGCGAGTATTGCCGTAACTGCTGGTTATAGATTCGTGGAGAAATATAACTAGAGCATATGACCGACGAGGACGCTCGCGGGTTCGACACGGACGCCATCCACGCCGGGTACGGCGGCGACCCCGCCTCCGGCGCGCCCGTGCCGCCCATCCACCAGACCACCTCCTACGCCTTCGAGGACGCCGACGACGCCGCCGCCCGCTACGCCCTCGAGAGCGACGAGAACATCTACTCCCGCATCAGCAACCCCACGGTGAAAGCCTTAGAGGACCGACTCGCCGCGCTCTCGAACGCCGCGGGCGCGGTCGCCACCGCGAGCGGGATGGCCGCGTTCGACGCCGCGACCTTCGTGCTCGCCGCCGCCGGCGACAACGTCGTCTCCGCGGAGAGCATCTACGGCGGCACCCGCGCCTACCTCTCGCACAACGCCAGTCGCCGCGGTATCGAGGCGCGCTTCGTCGACACTCTCGACCTCGACGCGTACCGGGAGGCCATCGACGAGGACACCGCGTTCGTCCACCTCGAAACAATCGGCAACCCGAGCCTCGTCGTCCCCGACATCGAGGCCGTCGCCGACGTGGCGCACGAGCACGGCGTCCCGCTCGTCGTCGACAACACCTTTGCGACTCCCGCGCTCTGCCGCCCCCTGGAGCACGGCGCGGACGTCGTCTGGCACTCCACGACCAAGTGGCTCCACGGCTCCGGCACCACGCTCGGCGGCGTCCTCCTCGACGGGGGCGACTTCGACTGGGACGGCTACGCGGAGATCTCCGAGCCGAACCCCGCCTACCACGGGATGGTGCTCGGCGAGCGCTTCCCCGACGCGCCGTTCGCCGCCGCCGTCCGCCACCGCGCGACGCGGAGCCTCGGAAACGCCCAGAAACCCTTCGACGCCTGGCAGACCATCCAGGGCCTCGAAACCCTCCCGCTCCGCATCGACCGTCACTGCGAGAACGCCCGCATCGTCGCGGACTACCTCGACGACCACGACGACGTCGCCTGGGTCAACTATCCCGGCCTCGACGACCACGCGACCCACGGGAACGCCGAGCGATACCTCGACGGCGGCTACGGCGGCATGGTCTCCTTCGGTCTGGAAGGCGTTCGCGGGAGCGACGCCCCCGCGAGCGAGGAGGAAGGCTCGGCTTCCGACAGTGGGTTCGACGCCGGCCGCCGCCTCTGCGAATCCGCCGACCTCGCGTCCTTCCTCGCGAACGTCGGCGACGCGAAGACGCTCGTCATCCACCCCGCGTCGACCACTCACGCCCAGCTCAGCGAGGAGGAACAGCTCGCCGCGGGCGTCCCCCGCGACCTCGTCCGACTCTCCGTCGGTATCGAAGACCCCGAAGACATCCTCGCCGACCTCGACCGCGCCATCGCGGAGGCCACACGATGACGCGCGATACAGCGAGGGGGTGGACGCGATGACCCGCGTTACGGCGGGGTGGCGGCGATGAACCACGACACCGTCACCGTCGAGGGGTTCCGCTTCGAGCACGGCGGCGAACTCGACCTCGACGTCGCCTACGCCGAATGGGGGTCCCGCGAGGACCCGACCGTCCTCGTCTGCCACGCGCTCACCGGCAGCCAGTACGTCACCGGCCGCGCGCCCGACGGAGTTTCCGGGCAGGCCGCCGGCTGGTGGGACGCCGTCGTCGGCCCCGGGAACGCCATCGACACTCGCCGGTTCCACGTCGTCTGCGCGAACGTTCCTGGGTCTTGCTACGGGACTACCGGTCCCGCGAGCACGGACGAGAACGGCGACCGCTACGGCCTCGACTTCCCCCGCGTCACCGTCGGCGACTGGACGCGCTCGCAGGCCGCCGTCCTCGACCACCTCGGCGTCGACACCCTCCACGCCGTCGTCGGCGGGAGCGTCGGCGGCATGAACGCCGTCGACTGGGCGAAACGCTACCCCGAGCGCGTCGAACGCGTCGTCGGCGTCGCCACCGCCGCCCGCCTCGACGCCCAGTGCCTCGCCCTCAACACCGTCGCCCGACGCGCGATTACGGGCGACCCCGACTTCCAGGACGGCGACTACTACGGCGACGCCTCCCCGACTCACGGCCTCGCGCAGGCCCGCCGCGTCGGCCACGTCATGTACCTCTCCAAGGACTCGATGCGCGACCGCTTCGGCCGCCGCACCGCCACCCGCAGCAGCCCCGACGAACACGACGAACCCGTCTACCGCGAGGTCGCCTCCTACCTCGACTACAACGCCGAGCGCTTCACCGAGCGCTTCGACGCCAACGCCTACCTCCGCCTCCTCGACGCCATGGACGACTACGACCTCGCCAGCGGCTTTCCCACGACCGCCGACGCCCTCGCCGGCTTCGACGGCGACGCCCTCCTCCTCTCCATCCGCGGCGACTGGCACTTCACCGTCGAGGACTCCGAGCACCTCGCCGACGCCTTCGACGACGCCGGCGTCCCGACGACGCACCGCGTCCTCGACTCCGACTACGGCCACGACGCCTTCCTCGTCGAACCCGACCGCGTCTCACCGCCCGTCCGCGCCTTCCTCCGCGACGACGACACCGAACCCGACTACCCCCGCGTCTGCACCGGCCTCATCTCCGCGCCCTGACGCCCACGTGACTCCTCGCTCGTCTTCTGCCCGCGCGCCGCTCTTACACGTCCCATTTGGCCACGGGGGTACTCACTCGCATACCACCGGCGAACGGAAACCACACATATTTCTTGTGGCCGTTCTTTGCGTGTGGCACATGGCAATCCGCGGTGAGCGCGTCGACGAGGACGTCGCACACGCGCCACAGGTCCCGCTCGACGGCCGGGACGCCGCGCTCCTCCTCGTCCCCCTTCTCGCGCTCACCGCTCTCTACTGCCTCCCGGACGCGCTCGTCCGCCCGCTCGCCCTCTCCCACCTCAACCCCGAACCGTGGTCGTTCTACACCGCGCACTTCGTCCACTTCTCCCGCGGCCACTTCCTCAACGACGCCGCCGCCTACCTCCTCCTCGCCCCCACCGCCTACCTCCTCTTCACGTGGGCCGACGACCGCGCGTTCTTCCGCCGCGCCTTCCTCACCGTCCTCCTCGCCTTCCCCGTCGCCCTCTCCGCCGTCGGCCTCGCCCTCCCCCGCCGCGTCGTCACCTACGGGTTCTCCGGGCTCGCGATGGCGCTCTTCGGCCTCGTCGGCGTCGCCGCCTTCCGCTACCTCGAAACCTGTCCCGGCGACATCGACCTCGGGCACGCCCCCGGCCTCTTCTTCGCCGCCACCACCGCCATCCCCCTCCTCGTCCTCCCGCACACGCCGACGGCGATGGCGCTCACCGCGGCGAGCGCGCTCCCCACCGCCTACTACACTCGCAGCACCGTCCGCGCCCTCCCCCGGGACGCCCGCCAGTCCATCGTCCACCGCCCCGGCGCGGCCGAACTCCCCGGGTTCGCCGCGTTCCTCGTCCTCGCCTCCCCCTTCGCCGCCTTCCCCCCGAACCCGTTCGCCGGCGCGGTCACTGTCGACATCTTCCTCCACTTCGTCGGATTCGCGCTCGGCTTCCTCGTACCCTACACCGCCCTCGTCACCCGCAAGTGCGCGCGACTCAGTCGCGAATCCGGTTGAGAATACTCGAACCCTGCGTGTACGTCTGATAGACCGCGGACGCGAGGATGACCGCGAAGATGCAGACCGCCCACAGCTCGGCGGCGAGGCGCGTGATGCCGACGACGTCGAGACTCGCCGCGGCGACGAGGAGGCTCCCGAGCACCGCGAGGCTTCCGTAGTACTCGCTCCACGCCAGCCCGTACTTCGGGACGACCTCCATGTAGACGTTCAGGTCGCCCGCGCGCTCCGCGAGCCGAATCTCGCCGTCCGTATCCTCCTCGACGACGTCCAGCGACTCCAGTTTGGGGATGTGCGTCTGCTGGAGGCTCACGTAGACGGACTGCCGGACGTCGCGCGGCGCGGGCGTCGCGCCCGACTCCCGGGACGCGATGCGCTCTGAGAGCTCGCGGAGCGTCACGCCCCCGCTCGCCTGGAGGATTTCGAGCGTCATCCGCCGTCGGTCGTTCCGCAGGACGTCGTGGATGTCGGACTGCTCCAGTCCCGTCCTCGACTCCTCGGCGTCGAGTGTCCCCAACCCACTCATCTGGTGATTACCTCGGTAGACTACCATTTCAACCTATCTGATTATTCCACTCGCGTTATCTCTCGTCGAGAGTAGTCAACGAGACGGCCAAAACCCATTTAACCACTCGTTTAACGTGAAAACGGGACGTTAAGTAAGCCCTTCTGACTCGTTGGCCGAGTCGATGCACCGACCATCGACACCGACGCGACGGACGACCGCCGTCCTGTTGAGCGCACTCGTCGTGCTCTCGACGTTCGGCATCGCCACCCCCGTCGCCGCCGACGCCGGCGGCGCGGGTAACGTCGCGTTCATCGGCGACACCGGATACAGTTCTGTCTCTGCCGCAATCGACGCCGCAGAGGCCGGAGATACAGTCGAAGTCGCGGACGGCAGCTACGACGGCGTCCGCATCACGAAGGACGTCACCCTTCAGCCGCACGGCGACTACCGGCCGACGCTCACGAGCGACGGCGCGGCCGTCGTCCAACTCGAAGGAAGTGCGGATGGCGCGACCGTCCGCGGGTTCGAACTCGCGGGGAGCGCGACGCTCGGCGTCGAAATCCGCGCGAACGACGTCACCGTCGAGAACAACCACATCACACTCGACGGCGGGAAGACCGGCGTCCAAGTGCAAGACGACGCTGACGCCGACACCGACACCGCGGCGATCGGCACCGAGATCATCGGGAACGAAATCACGCTCACTGACGCGCTCGTTGGCGTCTCCGTCAACGGCGACGACACCGTGAAGGGAAACACCATCACGGGCGCGAGCCTCGAAGGCATCGGCTTCACCGGACGTGCGAACACCATCCAATCGAACACGTTCGAGGAGCTTGGTGACACACCGAGCATTCAGCTCTACAACGACCCCGCCTCCGCCAACGGCGCGTCCGGCGAGGTCGCTATCGCTAACGCACTCCTCGCCGACAACCCCGACGCGAGCAGTGTCGCGGTCTACGACACCGACCGCACGTACACGGGCGCAATCGTCTCCGACGGGACGACGTACGGCTCGCTCCAGCAGGCCGTGAACGCGGTCCCCGAGGAAGCCACGGTCACGATTACGGAAACCGGGACCTACGGCGGCTTCCTGCTCAGCACGCCGGGTGTCACGGTCACGAACGCCTCCGACGTCACGGCGACTATCGACCCGTCGCTCGGCACGGCGACTGACAGCCGCGTCGTCGACGTGCGCGCGGCCGACGCGACGATTCACGGCCTCACCGTCAAAGCCGGCGGCTACGGGAACGGGATCTCCGTGACGGCCGACGGCGTCACCGTCTCGAACAACGTCGTCACCGGCGACGACGCCACGACCGGCGTTCAGACGCACACCGGCACGACCGGCGCGACCATCGAACACAACCACGTCGACACGGTCAACGTCGGCGTCTCCCTCATCGGCGAGGGCCACACGGTGACGAACAACGTCATCGCCGGCGTCGAAACCGAAGGCGTCGGCATCACGAACACCGGCCACAGCCTCACGGAGAACACGATTTCTACTGACGGCGTGCCCGGAATCGCCGTCTACAACGCCGTCCCCGCGACGCTGAACGAGGAAACGACGGCGAACGCGCAGGCCAAAGCGCTCCTCGACGCGAACGAGGTCGCCACGGTCGCGTTCAAGCAGGCCGGCGACACCTACGACGGCCGCATCGCCATCGACGGCACGTACTACCCGTCCGTTCAGGCCGCGCTCGACGCCGCCGAGGACGGCGACACCGTCGAACTCGCGCCCGGAGCGTACACGCTCGACTCCAGTCTCGAGATGGAGACGGCGGGCGTGACGCTCTCCGGCGCGGGCGAGGGCGAGACGACTATCGACGCGAGCGGTCTCGACCACTACGGCATCGACGTCCGCGAGAGCGTCACCATCGAGGACCTCACCGTCCTCGGCCCGAAAGCCGAGGAGGGCGACAGCAAGTGGGATAACTTCGGTATTCACGCCGGCAACGGCGAGGAGTACATCGACGTCACCGTCCGCGGCGTCACGGTCACGGGCTCCGCCCTCACCGAACTCGACCTCATCGGTGTCGAGGGCGCGACCGTCGAGGACGTCACGCTCGACGGCCGGGACACGGCCGGCTCCGGCCTCGGGCTCAGCGACGCGAAGAACGTCTCTGTCTCCGGCATCGAAGTGACCGGGAACCAGTGGGGCGGCATCGCCGTCATGACGAACGGGCAGTACGACCAGCCCGCGCTCACGAAGAACGTCTCCGTCTCCGGCGTCACGTTCTCCGGACCGGGCGCACCCATCTACCTCGACCCGAAGAAGGACAACGCACGCACGAACATCAAGGACCTCGACCTCGGACCGTACACGACGCAGGTCACCGCGAGCGACTACCGCGACGGTGACTTCGCGTGGTACTTCGCCGACACGCAGAACGCGTTCGACTTCTCGACCGCGCTCGTCTCCGACGACTTCGACGGCGAAGCGGTCCCGAACCACCCCGTCGTGAAGGACACCGAGAGCGGCGACTACCTCGTCACGCCCGGACTCAGCGTTCAGTCCGCCGTCGACGCGGCCGACGAGGGCGACACGGTCGACGTCCGTGCGGGCACGTACGACGAGCACGTCTCCGTCGACGTCGCGAACCTCAACCTCACGACGAGCGCGGACGCCACCATCACGCGGGGCGTCTCGCTCGCGGCCGACGGGGCGACGCTCGCCGGGTTCACGGTCGAGCCCTCGAACTTCCACGGCGTCAGCCAGCCCGTCGGCGTCTACGTCCCCGCCGACGCGGGCGACGTCACCGTGAAGAACACCGTCTTCTCGGGCCCCGGCGTCGAGACGACCGCACGCGGCCTCCTCTTCGCCACGAACGGCGAGGGCACCGCGACGGTCTCCGGGAACGAGTTCACGGAGTGGTCCTCGGCGGTGTACGCTCCCGTGCAGGAGCTCACCGTCACCGGGAACGACTTCCACGACAACGCGTTCGCGCTCGGCGGCCTCGAAGCCGGCACGCCGACCGTGACCGCGAACGCCTTCACGAACAACGTCGAGGCGGTCGGCATCGGTCAGGCGACCGGCGTCGACCTCACTGAGAACACCTTCGAGAACAACGACCGCCACGTCAGGGACTACTCCGAACAGCCCGTCGACGTCCGCGCGGTCGCCGAGACCAACGACTTCGACGGCTGGGCCGCCGTCGCCGTCGACGACTCGGTCCAGCAGACGCTCTACGGCGACCTTCAAGCCGCCGTGGACGAAGCGAGCGCCGGGAACGCCGTCATCGTCGGCGGCACGCACACCACCGACGTCACGCTCGACGAGTCGCTGACGCTCGCGGGCGTCGACGACGCGACCATCGAGGGGTCGGTCGGCTTCCAGAAGAACTCCTTCGTCGACGACGCGACCGTCACCGGCCTCACCTTCACGGGCGACGGCACGGCGATTAACGCGAACAGCGCGGGTGACGACCTCACCGTGACGCACAACGACTTCGAGGGCGTCGCGAACGCGATGATTCACGGCGGCGAGGACAGCGGCCAGGACCACGTCAAGACGGGGTGGACGGTCTCGGAGAACACCGTCACTGACGCGGGGACGGCCTTCCGCCTCTGGAACCTCGGCGACCTCACCGTGGCGCAGAACGACTTCGAGCGGCTGTCCGGCGCGGGGGTCTCCCTCGTCGCCGTCGACGGCGCGCTCGTCGCGAACAACACCGTGACGGACACGACGAAGTCCGGCGTCTACGTCGACGGGCCGTTCATGGACGCCTTCGACACGGAGACGCGGGACGTCACGGTCAAGCACAACGTCTTCGACGCGGCCGGCGACGCGGACACGGAGTACGCGCAGGCCGCAGTGAGCACGGGCGCGAACCTCGCCGAGCGCGGCGAGGTCGGCGTCCACGCGAACAGCTTCCTGAACACGGAGACGTACGCGGTCTACGCCGACACCGGCGAGGGCGCGAGCGGCGCGCTGGACGCGACGCTGAACTGGTTCGGGCAGGCGTCCGGCCCGACGGCCGAACAGGTCGCCGGACCGGTCTCCTACGACCCGTTCCTGACGAACACGCCGGAGAACGTCCCGGCGGACGTCGATGAGACCCAGCAGTTCGGTCACGACGTCGTGATTCCGGGCGACGGCGAGTTCCACTCCGTCGCCTTCCCGGCCGGCACCGAGCGGACGTTCGGTGAGGTCTTCGGGAACTTCGACGGCACGGTCTGGGCGTACGACGCCGAGAGCGGCGAGTGGGTGAACCCCGCCGCCGACGACCGTATCGACGCGCTCGACGCGGTGCTCGTGAAGTCTGACGACCGCGTCGAGGTCGACTTCGACTTCGCGGACGCGAACGGCGACGCGCCGGTCGCGCCCGCGGAAACCGACCTCCACGAGGGCTGGAACTTCGTCGGCGCGCCGATGACCGGCAGCGCGGAGTCGGCGTTCGCGGCGTCCACCGCGAGTCCCGCTCGCGTCGTCCAGGTCTACGCCGGCGCGACGAGCCTCCCGGACGGCTCCGGGACAGCGTTCGGCCAGTACACCTTCGGGAGCGCGGCCGACAGCCCGGCTGTCAGCGGCTACACGGGCTACTGGGTCTACGTGAACGAGAACGGCACGCTCGCGGCGAACGGCCACCCGGGCATGACCGCGAGCGACGACGACCCCGCGCTCTCCACGCAGCACGGCGCGTTCACGACGGCGGAGGCGTCGGTCTGAGCCGATGTCGGTCACCACACCCCGCGCGGCGCTCGTCGTCGCGCTCGTCGCCGTGGTCGTCGCCGGTCCGGTCGTCGGCACGGCGGCCGCGGCACCGCCGGAGCCGCCGGCGGCCTACCACGGGCAGGTCACCGTGAACGGCGACCCCGCGCCCGCGGGGCTGACGGTGGCCGCGCACTTCCACGGCGAGACGACGGACACGCTCGAAACGACGAGTGACGGCGCGTTCGGCGGGCCGGGCGCGTTCGACGGGAAGCTGAAGGTCCCCGGGAACGCCTCGACCGACGGCGATTCGGTGTCGTTCACGGTGAACGGCGTCGACGCCGACACCACGGTCTCGTGGTCGTCGGGCGCGAACGAGCAGGTCACGCTGAACGTCGAGGACTCGACCGCCCCCGACGCCGCGGTCTCGAACCCCGTCTCCGCGCCGGTTCCGGCGGGGACGACGGTGACGCTCGACGCGTCCGGCTCCACTGACGCGCTCGGCGTCGACGCCTACGCGTGGTCGCTCCCCGACGGCTCCACGGCCAGCGGGCCGACCGCCGCGTACACGTTCGAGGACGCCGGCGAACACACGGTGGCCGTGACGGTCACGGACATCGCCGGGAACACCGCGACCGCCGAGACGACCGTCACCGTCGAGGCCGCCGACACCGGCAACGATGGCGGCGGTTCGGGCGGGAGCGACGACGGGCCGTCGACGCAGCCCGACGACTCGACGACGAACGAATCCGCGGCGAACGAATCCGAGGCGTCCGCGGGCGACGTCTCGCTCGCGGTCGACGCGAACGAGACGACGATTTCGGTGACGAACGCGTCCGCGAACGCGGCGACGCGCATCGACATTCCGGAATCGAACGCGACCAGCACGGAGAACGCCTCGCTCACCGGGCTGAACGTCTCCACGACGACCGGCGCGAACGTCTCGCTCTCCGTCAGCGTCTCCGACCGCGCGCCCGCCGAGAACGGCTCGGCGGCCGACAGCGGCGGCGGGGACGCCCTCTCCTACATCTCCGTCGAGCACGACGTCCCCGACGAGGAAATCGGCACCGTCGACTTCCGGTTCACCGTCTCCGAATCCCGGATGGCGGACCGCGGGACGGACGCCGACCGCGTGGTCCTCTACCGGAACCACGACGACGCGTGGCAGCGCCTCGACACCCGACACGTCGGCACGGCGGACGGCACCGCGACCTTCGTCGCGACCAGCCCCGGTCTCTCCGTGTTCGCCGTGCGCTCCGGCCAACCCGACATCTCCGTGACTGACGCCGCGCTCGACGCGACGAACGTCACGGTCGGCGAGGCGGCGTCCGTCGCCGTCACCGTCACGAACGACGGGAGCGGCGCCGGGAACGCCACGCTCGCCCTCACCGCGAACGGCGACGCCGTCACCACGCGCACGGTGTCGGTCGACGCCGACGCGACGACGAACGTCACGCTCGCCTTCACGCCCGAGAGCGCCGGCGAGTACGACGTCGCCGTCAACGGTACGGACGCCGGGACGCTCACCGCGAGCGCGCCCGCCACGACAACGACCGAATCGCCGTCCACCGACGACGCCGGGAACGCCGTCGGCGGCGACGCCCCGCGCGAGCAGTCCGGCTTCGACCTCTCCACGGTCGCCGTCACCGCGCTCGTCGCCGTCCTCGTCGTCGGCCTCTTCGCGCTCGCCCGCCGGCGAGTCTGAGACGCGATTCGGCCACCACTACTTATTCGCTCTCCCGAGTAGCGGGAGGCGATGGACGACCGCCCGCACTCGTTTCTCACCGCCGTCCGCCGCCACACGCGGCCAGCGGACGCGCTCGCGCTCTCCGTCGTCCCACTCGTCCTCCTCGCCGTCTACGCCCTCCCCGCCGCGACGAAGGAACGCCTCGCGCTCTCCTACGCCGACCCCTCCGCGCTCTCCCTCTACACGATGCACTTCGTGCACTTCCGCCTCACACACCTCCTCACGAACCTCGTCAGCTACGCCATCGCCGCCTCCGTCGTCTTCCTCCTCTGCGCGCTCTCACGTCGCCGGAAGCGCTTCTACGCGACGCTCTGCGTCTTCCTCTTCGCCTTCCCGCTCGTCGTCTCCCTCCTGAACGTCGCGCTCGTCCGTCCCCGCCTCGGCTACGGCTTCTCCGGGCTCAACGTGGCCTTCTTCGGCTTCCTCCCCGTCGCCCTCCTCGGCTACGTCGGCGACCGCTTCACGACCGACGTCACGCTCGACCACGCCCCGCTCCTCTTCTTCCTCGGCGCGGGCACCATCGCCCTCTTCGCCGCCCCGAGGACGCTCCCCGGCTACACCGCCAGCAGCCTCGCCGGCGTCTCCTGTGCGCTCTACGGCCGCTCCCTCCTCGACGACCTCACCGAACTCTCCCTCGCGGGCTTCCGCCGCGCGCTCGACCCCGCCGGCTACCTCGAACTCGCCGCGTTCGCCCTCACCGTCTTCGTCCTCTTCCCCTTCGCCGCCTTCCCCAACGACGTCCTCCACGAGGGCGTGCTCGTCAACGTCTACGTTCACCTCCTCGGCTACTGCCTCGGCTACATCGCGCCGTGGGTGACGTTCCGGGTCGTCGACCTCGACTGACCCCCTACTCGCGGCCCGGGAGGACGCCGGCTTCCGCGAACACCATCGCGAGGCGGTCCATGCGGGAGACGACGACGTCGCAGTGCGGGCGCACCGCGTCCTTCGGCACGAACCCGACGGCGTGCCCGGCGACCTTGAGCATCGGGAGGTCGTTCGCGCCGTCACCGATAGCCCACGCGTCCGCGAGGTCCACGCCCTCGCGCTCGCAGAGCGCCTCCAGCGCGTCGTCCTTCGTCCCCTCGATGAGCGGGCCGTCCGCCTCCCCCGTCAGCGCGCCGTCCTCGACGAGCAGGCGGTTCGCCACGATCTCGTCCACCTCGACGCCCTCCTTCGCGAGCGCCGCCTCGACGCCGCGGTCGAACCCGCCGGTGAGGATGGCCGTCGTGTGGCCGGCGTCGTTCAGCGCGCCGATGAGGTCGGCCGCGCCCGTCCGGAGTTCGACCTCGTCGAACGCCGCCTGCGCGACGTCGTCGGAGAGCCCGTCCAGCATCGCGGCGCGCTCGTAGAGCGACTCCGCGTAGGAGAGTTCGCCGCGCATCGCGCGCGCCGTGATGTCGCCGATCTCCTCGGCGACGCCGTACTTCTCGCCGAGCAGGACGAGCATCTCCGAATCCGAGAGCGTACCGTCGAAGTCGAACGCGACCAGCGCCATTCTGTGTCGCCCTACGCGCGCCGTGGTTTCAAGGTTCGCGGTTCGCGCAACCCGCGGCCGCACGTCCGCGGCTACATCCGCCCACCGACCGCGAGATGTATGCGTATATATGGGTATGTTCGGGGTTCGGGCGGCCGTGACAATACGCGCCTCTGCGGGAAGGTTTATCCTCGCGGCCCGTCCCGAATGAAGTATGAAGGTACTCGTAACGGACCCCATCGCGGACGCGGGTCTCGCCGTCCTCCACGACGCCGGCTACACCGTCGTCGAGGCCTACGACGTCGAAGGTGACGCGCTCCTCGAAGCTGTCTCGGACGCGAACGCGCTCGTCGTCCGCTCCGGGACGCAGGTCACCGAAGCCGTGTTCGAAGCCGCCGACGACCTCCGCATCGTCGCGCGCGCCGGCATCGGCGTGGACAACATCGACATCGACGCCGCCACCGAACACGGCGTCATCGTCGCGAACGCGCCCGAAGGCAACGTCCGCGCCGCCGCCGAGCACACCGTCGCGATGGCGTTCGCCGCCGCGCGCTCCATCCCGCAAGCCCACGGCCGCCTCAAGCAGGGCGAGTGGGCGAAAGGCGACTTCGTCGGCCACGAAGTCAACGACAAGACGCTCGGCGTCGTCGGCCTCGGCCGCGTCGGCCAAGAAGTGGCAAAGCGCCTCGGCGCGCTCGGCATGGACCTCGTCGCCTACGACCCCTACATCGGCGAGGACCGCGCGAACCAGCTCGGTGCCGAACTCGTCGACTTAGACGACTGCATCGCCCGCGCCGACTTCCTCACCATCCACGTCCCCCTCACCCCCGAGACGGAGGGCCTCATCGGCGCGGAAGAGCTCGCCCAGCTCGAAGACGGCTACGTCGTGAACTGCGCGCGCGGCGGCGTCGTCGACGAATCCGCGCTCGCCGAAGCCGTCGAAGACGGCGTCGTCGCCGGCGCGGCCCTCGACGTCTTCGCCGACGAACCACTCCCCGAGAACTCGCCGCTCCTCGACGTCGACGACATCGTCGTCACCCCGCACCTCGGCGCGAGCACCACCGAGGCCCAGGAGCACGTCGCGACGACCACCGCCGACCAGGTCGTCGCCGCCTTCGAGGACGAACCCGTCCTCAACGCGCTCAACGCGCCGAGCGTCGACGCCGCCGCCTTCGACCGCATCCGCCCCTACGTCGACCTCGCCGAAACCGCAGGCAGAGTCGCCGCCCAGCTCTTCGACGGCCGCGTCGAACGCATCGAAATCGCCTACGCCGGCGACATCGCCGGCGAAGACGTCGACCTCGTCACCGCCAGCGCCCAACAGGGCGTCTTCGACCCGCTCGAGTGGCAGGTGAACGCCGTCAACGCCCCGCGCGTCGCCGAAGAACGCGGCATCGACGTCACCGAAACCAAGACCCGCGCCAGCGAGGACTTCCAGAGCCTCCTCACCGTCACCGTCGGCGGCGACGGCGAGGAGCTCAGCGTCTCCGGGACGCTCTTCGCCGGCGACGACCCCCGCCTCGTCTCCGTCGACGGCTACCGCGTCGACGCCATCCCCGCCGGCCACATGCTCGTCGCCCGCAACTACGACGAACCCGGCGTCATCGGCCTCATCGGGACCGTCCTCGGCGACCACGACGTCAACATCGCCGGCATGTTCAACGCCCGCGGCAAACACGGCGGCGAAGCCCTCACCGTGTATAACCTCGACGCCGCCGTCCCCGACGACGCCGTCGACGACCTCCTCGCCGACGACCGCATCATCTCCGTCACCGAAATCGAACTCGACGACTGACGCTCCGCACGCGTTTTCCGACCCGCTTTCGCTCTACTGCTACGCGACTCGTTCCGCCAGCAGGCCGAGCGCCGCGAGCGCCAGCACGGCCGCGAGCAGCGCGACGGCGACGCCCCAGCCGGCCTTCGCGGCGGTCGTGCCGACGACGACGCTCCCGAGCGAGCCGACGGCGAGGTAGCCCGTGCGGTACGCGCCGAAGCCGGCACCGCGCTCCCCGTCTTCGAGCGCGTTCAGCACGCGCGATTGGAGCGGCGCGCTCCACCCCATCGAGAGCCCGACGAGCGCGGCACCGACCGGGAGCGCGACCGCCGGGCCGCCGAGGAGCACGAGGAAGCCGGCGACGCCCGCCGTCATCGTCGCCGTCGCCGCGGCGTTCGCCGAGTAGCGGTCCGCGAGCCAGCCCGCGACCGGGCCGACCGCCGCCGCCGCGACGAACGTCACCGCGAACAGCGCGCCCGCCGTCCCGAGGCTCACCCCCCGGTAGGCGGCCAGGAACGTCGGTAGGAAGGAGAGGACGGCCTGCTCGACGAACTCGCCGCCGGCCGTCAGGACGGTCGTCCCCGCGACCTCCGGGCGGCGGAGCGCCTCGACCGCGCTCCAGACGCCCGCGCGAACCGAAGGCGTCGCACCCCCCGGAGCTGGCGTCGCGCCCACGACACCGACCGTTCCGACGACGCCGAGAACCGCGACCCCCGTGGCCGCCGCCGGGACCGCTCGCCAGCCCGCGACCGCCAGCAGTCCCGCGGCCGCGACCGGTGTCACCACGCCCGCGGCGCGACTCCCGAGCTTGTGCAGGCCGATGGGCGCGCCCACCGCGTCGAACGCCGACGCGAGCAGGCTCGCCCCCGCGTTGTAGTAGAGTCCCGCCGCGCCGCCGACCACCACGACTGCCGCGACGAACGCGACCGGCGACCCCGCGACCGCGACGAGCGCCGCCCCGACCGCCACCCCACCGAGCGCCAGCAGGACGGTCTGCCGCCCGCCCAGCCGGCCCGCGAGCAGGCCGCTCGGCAGCTGCGCCGCCGCGTACGCCAGCCACATCACCGTCAACGCCAGCCCCGCCGTCGCCGTCGACACGTGGAGGTCGTCGACGACCGCCGGCAGGACGGGGCTGAGCGCGAGCTGGCCGACGCGAACCGCGAAGTACGCGCCCGTGCACGCCGCCAACACTCGTCTCCCTGACTGGTTCACTCGGTAATCGTTCACGCCTGCGCTGAAAAATCTTCGCGTCTCTCGCGACGCCGTCACCCTCCAGCGTCGCGCCCGTAGAGCGCTCTACGGATAGTTCCGACCCCCGATTCCGCTTCCGCGCCCGTCAAGTCACTCCCCCGTCAACGACCGTTCAGTGACGGAATCCGCCCCCGCCGAACGCCTCTTCCGCGGCCACTCCGGCCGCCTCCTCCTCGTCGTCTCGCTCGGCTGGTTCGCCATCCAGACCGGCCGCCTCGTCGTCTCCCCGCTCCTCCCCGACATCCAGAACGCCCTCCGCATCACGAGCGCCGAAGCCGGGTTCGCGCTCACCGCGATGTGGGGGCTGTACGCGCTCGCCCAATACCCATCCGGGCGGCTCTCCGACCAGCTCAGCAGGAAGACGCTCCTCCTCACCGGCCTCGTCGCCATCCTCGTCGGCTTCCTCGCGCTCGCCGCCGCCCCCGTCTACGCGCTCTTCGTGCTCGCGGCCGCGGCGGTCGGCCTCGGCGCTGGCTGCTACCCGGTCGCCGCCCGCGCGCTCGTCTCCGACCTCTTCGTCGAGAAACGCGGCCGCGCGTTCGGCCTCCACTCCGGCGCGGGCGACCTCGGCGGCGTCGCCGCCGCCGGCCTCGCCACCCTCGTCCTCGCCTACGCCACGTGGCGCGCCGCCTTCCTCCCCATCGCCGCCGTCCTCGCCGTCGTCGTCGTCACCTACGCCCTCTGGAGCGCCGAATCCCTCACCGTCGCCCGCACCGACCTCGCCGTCGCCGCGACCGCGCGCCGCATCCTCGGCGACGCACAGCTCCGCTGGCTCCTCCTCACCTACGCCCTCTACGCCTTCACCTGGCAGTCCGCCGCCGGCTTCCTCCCCACCTACCTCCGCGCGAAGGACTTCTCCCCGCTCGTCGCGAACGCCGCCTTCGCCGTCCTCTTCGGCGTCGGCACCCTCGTCAAACCCGCCGCCGGAACCCTCTCCGACCGCGTCCCCCGCGACCACCTCACTCCCGTCACGCTCGCCCTCGCCGCCCTCTCACTCGCCGGAATCGTCCTCGCCCAGACCCCCATCGTCGCCGTCGCCGCCGTCGTCGCCTTCGCCGTCGGCCTCATGGCCTACCCGCCCATCATGCAGGCCTACCTCATGGACTCCTTCCCCGACGAATCTGCCGGTGGCGACCTCGGCGCGATGCGCACCGTCTACCTCGCCATCGGCGCGACCGGCCCCACCTTCGTCGGCGTCGTCCACACCCAGGCGAGCTACGACCTCGCCTTCGCCTGCCTCGTCGCCGCGCTCGCGACCGGCGCAGTCATCCTCGTCGCCCTCGCCCGGAAACAGTAGAGAAAGACGCGTCTCGATGACGGCCGCCGCCACGAAGCGACCTACCCGTAGAGAACGTCGTCGACGTCTTCTTCGGTGGTTTCGACGCCCGATGCACCCACCCCACGGTGAACCGCCGCGGGGTCGATATCGAACGCGTCGACGTCGTCCCGGTTCGAACCCATCGGTTCAGATGGCGTCGAGGACGCCGTCGACGTCGTTCGGCACCGGAATCGGTTCACTCCCCGCGGCCGCCGCCGCGTCCGGGTCCTTCAACAGGTGGCCCGTAGTGAGGCAGACGACGCGCTCGTCGCTCTCGATCTCGCCGTCGTCGACGAGCTTCCGGAGGCCCGCGACCGACGCCGCCGACGCCGGCTCGACGCCGACGCCGTCGCGCGCGAGGTCGCGTTGCGCCTGCGTGATCTCCTCGTCCTCGACCGCCACGGCGGTCCCGCCCGTCGCGCGAATTCCGGGAAGCGCCTTCGGCGCGTTCACCGGCATCCCGATTCTGATCGCCGTCGCGATGGTCTCCACCTCGTCCCACCGCCGCACCTCGTCCCGGCCTTCGCGCACGGCCTCCACCATCGGCGCAGCCCCCGCAGCCTGCACGCCCGTCAACGCCGGCATCTCGTCCTCCCTCATCTCGCCCGCCGCCACGAGCTCGCGGAAGCACTTGTAGAGCGCCGCCGTGTTCCCGGCGTTCCCGACCGGAAGCACGACGCGGTCCGGCCACTCCCCGTGTTCTTCCCTGTGGGCTTCGAGGATTTCGAGGCCGATGGTCTTCTGCCCCTCGAGCCGGAAGGGGTTGATGGAGTTCAGGAGGTAGGCGTCGCCGCGCGTCGCGAGCTCCGCGACGATGTCGAGGCAGGCGTCGAAGTTCCCGTCCACTTCGAGGATTTTCGCGCCGTGCAGGCTCGCCTGCGCGACCTTCCCCGCCGCGACTTTCCCCGCCGGGAGGAGGACGAGGACGTCGAGGTCGGCGCGCGCGCCGTAGCACGCCAGCGCCGCGCTCGTGTTCCCCGTCGACGCACACGCCAACCGACCCACGCCCAACTCCTGGGCCACCCGCACGCCCACCGTCATTCCGCGGTCCTTGAACGCCCCCGTCGGATTCGCGCCCTCGTGTTTCACGCGGACGCTCTCCACGTCGACGGCCGCCTCGATCCCCGGCACCGAGTACAGCGGCGTATCCCCCTCCTCGATGCTCACGCCCTCGGGGAACGGCAGCGAGTCCGCGTACCGCCACACCCCGCGGCCCTCGAAGTCCTCGAACGTCGGATACTCGTCGTACCGCGCCTCCAAGAGCCCGTCGCAGTCCGGACACCGATAGATCACGTCGTCGAACGGCGCGTGCGTCTCCCCACACTCGATACACGCCAACCACACCCCGCGGTCCGCCACCGACGGCGTCTCGCCGCCGAGGTCAAGAGCAGCCATACACCCGACTCGGACGCGCACGCCCTTATAGGGGGTGGAGGCCGCCGATGTTGCCAACGCGGTTCGGAACGAGGCGCGAAGCGCCGAGTGAGAACCGCGGACTAGCGAGCGGGGAGCGACTGCGACCCGCGAGCCGCGCGTTCGGCGATTAGGCTGTGCGCGAAGCGCCGAGTGAGAACCGCGGACTAGCGAGCGGGGAGCGACTGCGACCCGCGAGCCGCGCGTTCGGCGGTTGGCTGTGCGCGAAGCGCCGGGTGAGAGCCGCGAGCCCCGCAGCGGTCGAGGCGTGTACTCCCCCGCGCGGGCTCGCGTGTCGTGTTGCTCTCCATTCGCCTTTCTGCAGTTCTTGCGCGGCGGTTGAGTGGCTTTCTCTCCGCGTCGCGCGGGCTCGCGTGTCGCTCACGGTCGTTCGCTCCCGCTCGCCTTCTCGCGGTTCTCGCTCGGCCGCGAAGCGGCCTCGCTCCGAACCGCATGCTTCCCGAAACTTCCTTCCGCCCCCCTCACGGAGTGCGGGCATGGACATTCGGCGCTTTCTCGAAACCTGGGGGTTCCTCGTCATCGGCGTCGTCGGCGTGTTGTACGCGGACGCGGCGCTGACGGGGAGTGTCGTCTATCCGTTGTTGTTCGCGGCGCTCGCGGCGTCGGGGCTCGCGGCGCTCTTCGACTACGGGCGGCTCTCCGGCGGCCTGTTCGTGGCTGCGGGGCTGCTCGCGCTCGTGCAGGCGTTCCTGCTCGCGCTCGGCGGGGGGTCGCTCCTGCTCACCGTCGAGCTCGGGGCGCTCGGGTTCGTCGGCATCGTCGGCGGGTTCCGGCGCATGAAGGAACTGGGCGACGAGGCGGAGTTCGGCGACGACGAGCAGGGCGACGAAGGGAAGCGCGAGGCGGAGTGAGCCGGCGGCGGCGATACGTTTTTCCGGGGGTGTCGGGTAGGAGTGGGCATGAGTCAGGAGGGCGAGGAGCAAACTCGCCAGTCGACGACGGACGCCGAATCCGAAGCGGAATCGGCGAGCCCCGGGGTGCCGGACGCCGAGCGCGAGGAGGCGTCGGACGTGCCGGAGGACGTCCAGAAGTACGCGCGGTTCCAGAAGATGGACGGCGCGCAGTACGACCGCGTGAACGAGTTCCTCCGCGAGCGCACGTACGTCACCGCGAGGGAGTGGGCGATTGCGCGGCTCTGCGCGGACTTCCGCACGGAGACGGGCGTGGAGATGACGAAAATCGGTGAGAACCTCCCGGAGCTCGTGCCGTTCATGACGGATACGTACACGCCGCAGGCGGTGAACCAGGCGCGCTCGGCGTTCGAGGAGAAGGTTCGGAAGGCGGGCGCGACGTTCCTCTACGGCGCGATGTGCGATTTCTTCACGGCCGACGAACTCGACGACGTGATGTACGAGACCACGGAAATCGCGAAGTTCCTCCTCGAAGTCGAAGGCGTCGACCTGACCGTCGACGAGGAGCTCGACGCGGAGGAACGCATCTCCAGCGTGATGCGTGACGTCCGTCGGGCGAGCGACGACCTCCGCCACCACACGGAGGAGTGCCCGCACTGCGGCGGCGACCTCACCGCCGACGACTAACACTCAGCGACCCGACACACTTTTTCGTCGGCGGTCTACCACTTCGGTATGGTCGTCTTCAGCGCCCTCCGCGACGCCGTCGGCGTGTTCCGCCGCCGGCCCGTCCTCCTCCCGGTCGTCGCCGCGCTCTTACTCGTCCCGCAACTCCTCTCGCTCGCCAGAGTCGTCCCGGCGACGAGCGACCTCGGCCCCCTCCTCCAGGTCGTCCAGTTCGTCGCCGGCCCGTTCTTCGTCGTTCCCGCGCTCGGCCTTCTCGACGACGCCACAGCCGACACCGAACCCGGCGGCGAGACGCGCCTCGACCTCGACGCTGCGACGGACGGGTTCGCCGCGAACGTCGTCTCTCTCGTCGGCGCGAACGCCATCCTCCTCCTCGGCGCGGTCGCGTGGGCCATCGCCACCGTCGTCGTCAGCGCGCTCCTCAGCGTCCTCGGCCTAGCGCTCGGCTTCCTCGTTCTCGTCGCCGCTATCCCGCTCGTCCAGTTCGTCGACGTCGCCGTCGTCGTCGGCGACTCCCGCGCCGTCGACGCCGTCAAAGAGAGCGTCGGTCTCGCCACCGACCACTTCGGCGCGGCCGTCGGCTTCCTCGTCGTCCGACTCGGCATCTCCGCGCTCGCCGCCGCGCCGTTCTTCCTCGTCTCGAACGCGCTCCCGCCGCGCATCGTCGCCGACGGTCCCCTCCACCTCACGCCGCTCGCCGTCGCCACCGGCGTCTTCGCGCTCGCCGTCACCGCCGTCCTCGTCGGCTACCGCGTCTGCGTCTACCGCGCCCTCACCGCGGCTGACGGCACAGTCGAAACGGCCGGTTACACGTCGCGAGCGGGCGATTGAGCTACTCGTCCGGCTCGAAGAACTCGGGGCGCTCGTGGACGAGCTCGACGTAGTCGTCGTCGAGCCGGCGGAGGTAGACGTGGAGACCGTCCGCGTCCGCGGTGTCGAGGAGCTTCTCGGCGTCTGGGACGCCGTAGTACGCGGGGTAGAGGAGCGCCTGTTCGCGCTCCGGGTCCTCCATCACGACGACGACGTAGACCGTGTCCGCCTCGACGGCCTGGAGGACTTCGTACTCGGTGAACGCCACGCCGTCCTCGAAGAGGCTCTCGACGGTCTCGTACTCGTCGTCGGGGAGGACGACGTCTAGCCCCGTGCGGTCGCCCTCCGTGAGGACTGCGACGTCGCCGGGGTGGCACTTCACGACGCCCCAGTCGGCGTCCTCGTAGGCGTCCGCGGTCGCGTCCATGTCGGCGACGACGTCCCGCCACGCCGCGGGGTTCGGCGCGTTCACGCCACTCGGCACTCCGTCGGCTTCCTCGGTCATACTCCGGTCTCGCGCGGCCAGCCCCGAAAAACACCCGGGTTCGACGGGTCGCGTCGGTGGCGTTAAGCCCGCCCGGCCGCCACCTCCGGGTATGCGCATCGAGTTCGACCGCGACGTCTGCATCGGGATGTTCCAGTGTGTCGCCGAGTGGGAGGGGGGCTTCGAACGCGACTCGAACGCCGGGAAAGCCGTCCTCGTCGACAGCGAGGAAGTCGAGGAGGGTGTGTTCAGCCGCGACGTCCCCGAGGACGCCGAACTCGACGCGAAGTTCGCCGCGCGCTCCTGCCCCGTCGACGCCATCCGCGTCTACGAGGACGGCGAACAGGTCGTGTAGCGCGAAGGACTTTTCACGCTCCACCGCCTCGTGTCGTGTGACCGTGTGCCACTCGTGGGAGGAAGTGCTCGACTGGGAGTCGAACGAGAGCGCCGACGCCGCGACCGAGAACCGCGACCGCGCTCACGCCGACCGATAGCGCGACTCACTCGCGGACGCCGAGTTCGACCAGCCTGCGGCTCGTGGTGAACCGGTCCGTGACCGGGACGTGCCATATTTCCGCGGCTCGGGGCCTCTATCGCCGCGAACCGCGTATTCTCGTGCCGGCGGACGAAACGGTTAAGAGGATACCGGGAGAACTCTCGTGGTAAGTGGTATCATGACTCACTACCTGATGTACGCCGCGCCGTGGTACGGGGACGCCGAAGCGCGGGCGCGAGAGGTCGCCGAAGACCTCGGCCTCGTCGACGCCGACGCGAACGACCCCGAGACCGCCGCGGCCGACGTCGAACGACCGAGCATCTAGGCCGCTCAGGAGATCTGCTCGTACTGCTCGGAGAGCTTTTCGGCCGCCTCGCCGAGCTGGTCGCGTTCGTACTCCGTCAGGTCCCACTCGACGACCTCTTCCACGCCGTTCTTCCCGAGTTTCACCGGCACGCCGAACGCGGCGTCCTCGTGGCCGTACTCGCCGTCGAGCACGACGCTCCCCGGGAGGACCTCCTTCGTGTCGCGGACGATGGCTTCGACCATGTGCGCGACGCCCGTCGCCGGCCCCCACTGCGTCGCGCCCTTCCGCTCGATGACGTCCATCGCGGACTCCTGGAGGTCGCCGAGAATCTCCTCTTTCTCCGCGTCGTCGAAGACGGGGTCGTGGCCGTCGACGCGCACCTTCGAGAACACCGGCACCTGCGCGTCGCCGTGCTCGCCGAGGATGGTCGCGTCCACGTTCTGCACCGGCACGTCGAAGCGCTCGCTCAGCACGTAGCGGAACCGCGCGGAGTCGAGGCGGCCGCCGAACCCGACGACCTTGTAGCGGTCGCGGTCGCCCGTCTCGTAGAGATGGCGGTTCAGGAGGTCCACGGGATTCGACGTCGTCACCGACACGAAGTCGTCGTTGTACTGCGCGAGCGACGTCCCGATGTCCTCCATGATGGGCGCGTTGTCGCCCGCGAGGTCGAGGCGGGACTGCCCGGGCTTCCGCGGGATTCCCGCCGTGATGACGACCACGTCTGACCCCTCGGTCGCCGAGTAGTCGCCCTGCACGACCGTCGTGTTCGAGTCGTACGCGACGCCGTGGTTCGCGTCCGCGGCCTGCCCGACCGCTTTGTCCTCCATATCCGGGATGTCCACGAACACGAGCTCGTCGACGACGTCGCGCAGCGCCAGATTGTAGCCCGCCGCCGCACCGACCGTCCCTGCCGCACCGACGATGCTCACTTTCGTCATAATCACGTCAACACGTGCGGGGAATCCCCCTAAAGTCTTCGACCCGGGCGACCGCCGCCCGAACCGCAACGCCGCTATCGGTCCCTCCGTGGCGTTTTTGCCGGTCGCGCGCCTCCACTCCGCCATGAGCGAGAGCGAAAACGAGGAGTTCGATAAGGAGGCCGAGAAACGACGCCTCCGCGAGAAGTACGAGAAGGACCGCCAGCAGCGCGAAGCCACCTCGCGCATGAGCGACCTCCTCCTCCAGGGCGCGACGATGACGAACAAACACTGCGACACCTGCGGCGACCCGCTCTTCCGCCATCAGGGCGAGGAGTTCTGTGCGACCTGCCAGGCCGACGCCCGAGCCGTCGACGCCCAGCCCGCTGAACAGACCGCGTCCGAAGGAGCCGACGCTGAACAGGTCGAGGCGGCTTCACGTACCGAGGCCCCGGCCGAATCCGCGACGGACGCCCAGTCGGCGACGGCCGACCGGACGCCGACCCAGCAGCGAACGCGGCCGCGGCCGGCCACCGACTCACAGTCGGAGTCCGCGCCGCGACCGGCCGACGCAGCCGGCCGCCCCGCCGGCTCCGAACCCCAGCGCTCCGATGACTCCCCCGTCACCTCTACTGGCGTCGCCGCCGCCCGTGACGACCTCGCGCAGACCGTCTCCACGCTCGCCCGCCGCGCCGCCGCCGCAGACGACCCCCGACAGGCCCGCGAACTCGCCGAAGCCGCCCGCGAAGCCGCCGACGCCCTCGACGCCCTCCGCTGACACGGCCGCCGCGTCGGTCGCCGTGCCCGACCGCGTCTCCCTCAACCCTTAACACCACCCCGGCCGACGGTTCGGATATGCAGATACTCGCGCCTATCGACGGGTCGGACTGCAGTTTCCGCGCGCTCACGTTCGCCTGCGGGATGGCGAAAGCGTACGGGGGCGACCTCCACGTGGTTCACATCACGGACGTGCAGAACGAGGCGACCGAGGAAATCCTGGACCGCGCCCGAGGCGTCCTCGACGCGGAGGGCGTCGACGGCGACCCGGAGGTCACGACGGACCTCAATCTCTCGTCGCGGCCGTCGAAGCGCGTCGGCGAGGACATCCTCGAACTCGTCGAGGAGGAAGGCTACGACCACATCGTGATGGGTCACCACGGACAGGGCCGCGTCGAACGCCTCGTCCTCGGGAGCGCCGCGTCGACGGTGCTCGAATCGAACAAGATCCCGGCGACGATCATCCCCTGACTACTCGGGGGCGTAGTCGCTCCCGACGACCTCGCGGACGCGTTCTGCGGTCACCGCGCCGACGCCCGCGACGTCCTGTAACTCCTCGTCGTCCGCCGTCATCACGGCCTCGACGCTCCCGAAGTGCGAGAGGAGCGAGCGCGCCGTCACCGGGCCGATGTCCGCGATGGACGACACGACGTACTCCTGTTGCTCGTCGAGCGTCTTCGCGGCCTTCTCGCCGTGCGCGTTCACCTCGCGGTCGCGCTTCAACTGCTCGCGCTGTGCGATGGTGAGGAGGAGCTCCGCCGTGTCCTCCTCGCCCGTCGAACGCATCAGGCTGATGCCGTAATCCACCGCGAGACTCGACAGCGCGCCGCGGATGGCGTTCGGGTGGACGTTCCGCGCCTCGTAGACGCTCCCGCCTTCGAGGACGAGCACCGGCCGGTCGTAGTGTCTGACGAGCGCCTTCGCCTGCTCGAAGAGCGAGCGGTCCCCGCCGAGGAGGGTGTCGAGGAAGTCGTCGACGCTCTTTCGCTCCACCGCCACGCGGTCGGAGAGCACGTAGTCCCCGACCTCCAGCGTCTCCAGTCGCGTGTTCACGCCCTCGCGTTTCGAGAGGTCGCGCGCGATGGAGGACTCCAACTCCCGCTGGTCCACGACGACCTCCACGCGCTCTTCGCCCGGCGGCTCCGCCCGCGCCACCGACCCCTCACCGACCGCACTCTCGCCGCCGTCGTCTCCCTCGCTCGCTCCGCCCTCACCGCCGTCGCCCCCCTCGGTGCTCTCGCTCCCGTTCCCTGCGTCGGCGTCGACGTCGTCGGGTTCGGGCGCGGAGAAATCCGCCAACCCCGCCTGCCCCTCCGACTCCCCCGCTTCTGCGCTCCCGCCGTCGCTCGCCGCCGCCGCGCTCGCACGCTCACCGCCGCCGTCGCCGCCGCTCGCGTCCGCGTCGGCGAACGCGTCCAGCGCCTCCTGGCCGTCGTCGAGGTCCTCCTCTAACTCCTCGGCGATTCCCTTCAGGTCCTGGAGCTGGTCGCGCATCTCCTTCTCCCGCCGCCGGCTGATCCAGAAGTACGCCTCGTCGCGCGTGTCCTCCGCCATCAACACGACGACGCGCCCCTTCGCCTGCCGGCCCGTCCGGCCTTTCCTTTGCACTGACCGGATCGCCGTCGGCACCGGCTCGAAGAAGAGCACGAGGTCGACCTCCGGCACGTCCAGGCCCTCCTCGGCGACGCTCGTCGAGACGAGCACCTCGAACTCGCCGGCCTTGAACTCGTCTAAGCGCTCCTTCTGCTCTTTCTGCGTCATCCCCTCGGAGGCCTCCTTGTCGCCTTGGCCGACGAACCGCCGCGTCTCGAAGTGCTGCCCGAGGAAGTCCGTGAGCGCCTCCGCCGTGTCCCGCGACTCGGTAAAGACGATGACGCGCTCGCCCTGCTCGATACCGAGGGTCTCCGCGAGCAGCATGCGCGCGCGCCGGAACTTGGGGTGCAGGCCGTCGAAGTTCTCCGCGATTCGCATCGCCTGCTTCACCTTCGGGTCGGAGACGAGGCGTTGACTCGCCTTCGACGCCCCCGACGACCGCGCCGCGTTCCGCTGTCGCTCGAAGTATCGTCGCACCGACTCGACGCTCTGCGTCTCCACGAGCTCGACCGCCCGCCGGAGCTTCATCACCTCCGCGTGAACGCTCATCCCCGAGTAGCCGTCCGAGTTGTCGTTGTCGATGAGGCGCTGGAGCTGCGCGCGCATCTCGTTCAGGTCCTTCTGCGAAACCTCGGGACTCGTCGAGTTCGTCACCCCGAGGTCTTTGAGCTTCTCCAGTCGGTCCCGAATGACCTCGTTCAGGGCGTCCCGGACTTCGACGACGTCGTCGGGGAGGTCGATGCGCTCCCACTCGACGTCCGTGTCGAAGGTGTAGTCGCCGACGTCCTCGTCGTGCTCCGTGCGGACTTCGACGGCTTCGATGCCGAGGTTCTCGCAGACGATCTGGATGTCCTCCTCGTTCCCGCCGGGGCTGGCGCTCATCCCGGTGACGAGCGGGTCGGCGGCGTCGGCGAGGTAGCGCTCCGCGATGTAGGTGTAGGCGTAGTCGCCGGTCGCGCGGTGACACTCGTCGAACGTGCAGTGGACGACGTCTCGGAGGCTCACGCGCCCGCCGATGAGGTCGTTTTCCACCACTTGCGGCGTGGCGATGACGACGCGCGCGGACTCCCAGAGCTCGGCGCGGTCGTCCGGCCGCACCTCGCCGGTGAAGACGACGATTTCGTCGTCGGGGATTTCGAGCGCCATCCGGTAGAAGTCGGCGTGCTGCTCGACGAGCGGCTTCGTCGGCGCGAGCAGCAGGGATTTCCCGCCCGCGTCGCCCGCCAGCCGCTCCGCGGTGACGAGCAGGCTCACGGTCGTCTTCCCCAGCCCCGTCGGGAGGCAGACGAGGGTGTTCGCCCGCTCCGCCGTGGCCGCCAGCGACACCTGATACTGGCGTTCCTCGATGACGTTCGGGGCGAGTAGCGGGTGGTCGACGTACGACTCGGCCATTTCCCGGAGATTGGTCGCTCCGACGGTTAAGGCTTCGCGTACCGGGGTGAAAGTGAAACTCGCATCGCCCGCGGCCGCTCGTTCGATTCAGATTCTTCGACGCACGCTCTCTGTGATGTCGAAACGTTCGAGCGCTTCCCGGCGACGACGTTCGCCGCTGAGGGTGGCGACACTCTCGCCGTGTCCGGCGTCGTCGGCCGGGGCGGCTATCTCTCGACGCCCGCTCGCCCGAATTAATTTCACAACTCTCCATCGGGCAGAATATTTTTTACAGTGGATGTCGATTGTGAATATATGTTGCTCGTACCCAGCGTTGGTGACGCGGTCAACCCCGGAGCGTGGTCGCAGTGAGCTTCGAGAACAGAGAGCAAAACGACTTCTCTCTGGCGAGTCTCACGCACATGAAACTCGACCGGGGCACCACTGTCGTCGTCGCGATGATCCTCACGGACATCGTCTGGTGGTGGCTCACCTGGGCCGGCGAGACGCCGATGCCCGGCATGATGTGGGTCATGAAGAAGGCCGCCGACGGCATGGTGCCGATGGCCGCCCCCGGCTTCATGGAACTCGGCGTCTTCCACGTCGGCACCCCACAGGCGATCTTCGGCTACGTCGTCATGTGGGGCGTTATGATGTGGGCGATGATGCATCCCGCAATGACGCGGTTCACCCGTGACTACGCGAAAGCCTACCAGGGCGGCCCCGTCGGTGCCGCCATCACGCTCGTCGCGTTCCTCGTCACGTACCACCTCGTCTGGGCGCTCTCCGCCCTCCTCCCGCTCCTCTGGCACGGCCTCCTCGTCCTCGCCGGCTTCGAACAGGGCATCTTCGGCTTCACCCGCGCCTTCCCGCACGCCTCCATCGGCGGCATCCTCGTCCTCTGTGGCATCTACCAGCTCACCGGATTCAAGGGCGCGATGCTCCGCTCCTGCTGTGCGAACGTCCCCCTCCACTCCCACACCGTCCCCGAAGCGCTCCGCGAAGGCCTCTCCCACGGCGTCCGCTGCTGCGCCATCTCCTTCGGCGTCTTCTTCCTCGTCATGCCGTTCTTCGGCGAGATGAACTTCTTCTGGATGGCGATGCTCACCCTCGTCATCACCGCCGAACGCCTCCCGAGCTGGGGTCGCGAGATCGCCGCCGCGACCGGCGTCGCCGCGCTCCTCGCCGGTCTCTACGTCCTCTTCGTCCAGCCCGACCTGGGTATCACCTGGGTCACGTCGATGTCGATGTAACGTCGACGCGACAGAAACACAACTCCCGCTGCCGACTCCCCTCCTCGCTCCTCCGTCGACGCCGACTGCGAGCGACGTCCCTACCAGACGACGCCGGCGAGCGAGAGCGTCAGCGCACTGAGGATCGGAATGGTGAGGTTGTCGTCGACGAAGTAGCCGCGGACTTGGACGTTCAGTCCGTCGGTGAGTGCGACGACGGCACCCGCGAGGACGGACGCGGGGAGCGTCGCGCCGAACGTCACGCCGAGGATGGTGCAGACCCCCGCGACCGCCGCCATCACCCAGACCGGCTTCCGGTCGCCGTCGCCCGTGTCGAGCATCCCGCCGACCGGGTCGCCGATGGTGAGAAAGAGGAGCGCGGGAATCGCGACCGCCTCCGGGAAGACGACGGCCGTCGCCGTCATCCCGACGACGTAGAGGACGTAGCCCGCGACGCCGTCCTGCTCGTAGTCGCGCGTCAGCTTCTCGAACACCCACCAGTGCGCGATGTCGCCGCGCAGCCGGAAGTATTCGAGGACGAAACACACCCCGGTGAGCGTCACGAGCACGGCCTGCACGAACCACCACGGGAAGACGTCGAAGGCCGCCGTGAGCGGGCCGAGCGCGCCGCTCACGTGCACCGCTCGCCGGGGGAGCTCGCTCACAGCTCGTCGAAGGAGCGCGTGCCGGCGCGGATGTCCGCGAGGATGCCCGGGAGGGCGTCGGCGTCCACGCGCTTCTGTTCCGTCGAGTCGCGCTCGCGGAGCGTCACCGTCCCGTCCTCTACGGCCTCGTAGTCGACCGTGACGCAGAACGGCGTGCCGACCTCGTCCTGCCGGCGGTACCGCCGGCCGATGTTCCCGGCGTCGTCGTACGTCACGTCGAACCCGGCCTGCCGCAGGGTCTCGGCGAGCTCCCGCGCCGTCTCACCCATCCCGTCCTTATCCATCAGCGGGAAGACGCCGACCGTCGTCGGGGCGACGCTGGGGGGCAGGCGGAGCACGCTCCGCGTCTCGCCGTCCACTTCGTCCTCGTCGTACGCGTGCGCGAGCACCGTGTAGACCGCGCGACCGACGCCGAACGCCGGCTCGACGACGTGCGGGACGATGTGCCGCCCCGCCTCCGTCTCCTCGGTGACTTCGAAGCCGGTGAGCTCCTTCTCGACCGTGTACGTCTCGCCGTCGACCTCGACGGTCACCTCGTCGCCGTCGAACGCCGAGCGGTCGCGCGCCGCGAGGTCCGCGAGCGCGCTCGCGATGTCCGCCGCCGCGCTCCCGTACTCCGGGCCGAGCGCCGCCATATCGGGCTCGACAGTCGCCCGCTCGACCGTTTTCGGCTCGTCGTACTGCTTGAAGACGGTGAAGGTGTCGTCGGCGTGCTTCGCGTGCTTCGAGAGGTCGTAGTCCGAGCGGGACGCGACGCCCTCCAGCTCGATCCAGTCGCCGCCGACCTCGGCCTCGGCGTCCCAGCAGTCCGCCGCGTAGTGCGCGAGCTCGCCGGGGAGATGCTGGCGGAACCGGAACCGCTCCATGTCCACGCCGACCGACTCGAACCACGCCTTCGAGCGCGCGAGGAAGTACGCCACCCACTCGCCCGCGACGAGCCCCTCCTCGACGGCCTCCTTCGGGCCGAGCTCGACGTACTCCTCGCCGTCCTCGGCCTGCGCGCTCGCCGGATAGAGCGGGAGAGAGACGTCCGCGACCGCGTCGAGGTCCGGGCCGCCCGCCTCGGGGTCGACGAAGAACTCTAACTCCGCCATCGTGAACTCCCGCGTCCGCAGCAGGGCGTTCCGCGGCGAGATCTCGTTGCGATAGCCCGTCCCGATCTGCGCCACGCCGAACGGGAGCTGCTCGCGCGCGTACTCCTTCAGCCGCGGGAACTCCGTGAACATCCCCTGCGCCGTCTCCGGCCGCAGGTAGCCCGGCTGCCCCGACCCGGGACCGATGGTCGTCTCGAACATGAGGTTGAACTCCTCGACCCGCTGGCCTTCCAGCGGCGCGCCGCAGTTCGGACACGTGATGTCGTGCGCCGCGATGAGCTCCTCGACCTCGTCAGTCGGGTAGGTCTCCGCGTCCTCGATGTCCGTCGCGTCCTCCACGAGGTGGTCCGCGCGGTGGCTCTCCCCGCAGCCCGCACACTCCACGAGCATGTCGTCGAACCCGTCGAGGTGGCCGGACGCCTCGAAGACGTCCTCCGGCGTCACCGTCGGCGCGTCGATCTCCATGTTCCCCTCGCGAGTCACGAAGCGCTCGCGCCACGACTCCTCCACGTTCCGCTTCAGGCTCGCGCCCGACGGCCCGTAGGTGTAGAACCCCGCGACGCCGCCGTACGACTCGTTCGCCTGGAAGTAGAACCCGCGGCGACGCGCCAGCTCGTCCAGCGCCTCCGTCTCTGACTCCCCGCTCATAGCGCAGAGAGCAGGTCGACGTCGCGGACGATACCCACGAGCTCGTTGCCATCGACGAGCGGGAGCTGTTCCACGTCGAGTTCGAGCATCCGCTGTGCGGCCTCCCGCGCCGTCCGCCGACCCGGCACCGTCTCCGGGTTCTCCGTCATGAACGCCGACACCGGCTCCGCCGGGAGTTCGACGTTCCGCGTCGGCAGATAGCGGTTCCCCGTCCCCTTGATGCTCTCCCACTTCCACCCGTCGTCCTCGTCCGCGAGGGAGTTCCCGAGCGCCTCCTCGCCTTCGACGACGCGCGCCACGTCGATGACGTCCGCCTCGGTCACGATACCCGACATCTCCGCCTCGTCGTCGAGCACGACCGCGTACGGCACCTGCGCGAACGCGATTTCGCGCTCCGCCACCGTCAGCGGCGTCGCCTCGAACGTCGCGTTCACGTCACGCCGCGCCAACTCGCCGACGGGCGAATCCCCGTCCTCGTCGCCCTCCGCGATGGCGCGCACGACGTCCGTCACCGTCACGATACCCGCCAGCTCGCCGCCGTGCACGACCGGCACGCGGCGCGCCCGCTCCGACACCATCAACCGCGCCACGTCCGTCAGCGACGCGTCGTCCTCCACCGTCGGCACCTCCCGCATCAGGAGCGCCAACTGGTCCTCGTCCGGGTCCGCGATGAGGTCGCCCCGCGAGATCAGCCCGCGGTACTCCTCACCCGCATCCGTCTCCTTCACCACCGGCACCGACGTGAACTCCCGCTCCTGTAGGTACGTGAGCACGTCCTCGCGGGTCCCCGGCAGGGACACCGTCACGACGTCCTCTCGCGGCGTCATCGCGTCAACAACCTTCATACCCGCCAGCTACAACCGCCGCGCATTTGTAGGCTACGACACCACGCGACCCACGCCGATCCGGCGAACGCGGTTCTCGCGCCTCGCGCTGCTCGCGTGTCGCTCGCTCGTCGGCGCACCGTCTCGCTTGCCGTCTCGCGGTTCTCGCTCGCTGCCTCTCTCGCTCGCTCCTCTCGAACCGCGTTCGGCCCGAACCCCTTTCGGAAAGCCGACCGACGGGTCACGCATGAAGTTCGGGTTCTTCTGTCCGCACGAGCAGCACGCGCCGTCGACGCTCCTCGACCACGCGGAACTGGCGGAGAATGTGGGGTTCGATTCGGTGTGGACGAGCGACCACTTCCACCCGTGGTGGCATTCGGGCGCGCACTGCGGGGCGGCGTGGCCGTGGCTCGGGACGGCGCTCGAACGAACAGACAAGGTGGAGTTCGCGACGGGCGTGACGCCGCCGATTGCGCGGTACCACCCCGGCCTCCTCACGCAGTGGACGGCGACGCTGAACGCGATGCACCCCGGGCGATTCCGGGTGACGTTCGCGACGGGGGAGGCGATGAACGAGGAGCCGCTGGGGTACGAATGGCCGGACTACCCGGAGCGCCGCGCGCGCCTCGTCGACGCCTGCCGCATCTACGACCGGCTCGTGACGGGGGAGTTCGCGAGCTACGACGGCCACTACTGGAGCCTCGACGACGCGCGGCTCTACACCGTCCCGGAGGAACGGCCGCCGCTCTACGTGGCGGGGAACGGCGTGCACACCGCGGAAGTCGCGGGGCGGTACGCGGACGGCTTCCTGACGCTCGCCGACGTCGAGACGTACGAGAACGAACTCGTCCCGGCGCTGGAGGCCGGGGCGGCGGACGCGGGTCGCGACCCCGACGAGATCTCGCGTACGAAACAACTCACCGTCTCCTACGACGAGGAGTACGCGGCCGCCGTGGAGTCGGCGGAGTTCTGGTCGGGAACCGTCGCCGTCGACTTCGACGACGCCGTCAGCGACCCCCGCGAGATCGAACGGCAGGGGAGAGCGCTCGACGGCGACGACTGGACGGACGAGTGGGGCGTCGTCACGGACGACTTCGCGGACGTCGAGCGCGTCGTCGACGAACACGAAAACGCGGGCTTCGACGAGATAGAGTTCCTCTCGTCGAGCCCGTCACAAGCGACGTTCGCGGAGAAAGCGGCGGAGCGGTTGTTCTAGGGCCGCGACGGCGACCAGCCGCAGACGCCGCATTCGCTGGCCGACTTCTCGTGCAGGCCGCCGCAGTCCGGACATTGCAGCTTGTTATACGAGCGCTCCCAGGTTCGAGTCTCGGTGTCGTGGCCGCGGGATTCGAGGAACTGGTCGAGAACTGCCTCGGTGTCTTGAGCGCTCGACATACATGGCAAGGTATGACACACCACGACTTAATAGTATCGGCCTGACTGGCTCAGCCGGCGAACCGGTCGCTGACGGCGTTCCCGGCGAGCGAGAGCGAGACGACGGTGAGGGCGAGCGCGGCGACGGGGACGCCGGCGACCCACCACGCGACGACGACGGCGGGGTCGCCGCCGACGGAACGGAAGCCCGTCGAGACGACCTGTCCCCACGTCGGGAGCGACGTCTCGTTCAGCCCGAGGAAGCCGACGGCGGCCTGGACCAGCAGGAGGAGCGCGACCTGTCGAGAGACGCCCGCGGCGATACTGCTCCCGGCGGCCGGGACGAGGTGGTGGACGGCGACGTCGAACCGGGACGCGCCGGCGGCGCGCGCGGCGACGGCGTACCGCTCCTGTCGGGCGCTCCGCACGGCGCTCCGGACGGTCCGGGCGACGCCGCCCCAGGAGAGCAGGGCGAAGACGGCGACGAAGTACGCGAACCGCGCGTTCGCCAGGAGGAGGACGACGAGGTAGACGAGGAAGGCGGGAACGGTCTCCTGGAGGTCCACGTAGCGCGTGAGGAGAGCGTCGACGCGCCCGCCGGCGACGGCTGCGGTCGTCCCCACGGCGGTGGCGACGACGGCGACGACCGCGGCGACGATGACGGCGAGGACGAGCGCGGTGTGCGCGCCCCACGCGGTGAGGAGGAGCATGTCGTAGCCGAGCGGCGCGGTTCCCAGCGGGTGGGCGAGCGTGCCGTAGCAGACGCCGTCGCGGACCGGGCCGACACACGACCCCGCGACGTCCGCGGGGACGCCGAGGAACGCTGGCGGCTGGTAGCGCGCGCTCAGGTCGTAGTGCGGCGTCGGGAGGACGAGCGGGCCGAGTGCGCCCACGGCGACGAAGCCGGCGACGACGCTTCCGGAGGCGAGTGCGACGGGGTCGCGGCGGAACGCCAGCCAGTACCGGCGGGTGCGGGCGGGGTTCCGGACGAGCGCGGGGCCGACCGCCCAGACGAGCACGGTCGCGGCGAGGAGCGCGAGCCAGTCCGTCGGCCTCGTGAACCAGTCCGCGACGAGCGGGCTGCCCGCGGGAACGACGGCGTAGTCGTACGCGAAGAGCGCGGCGAGCGCGAGAGCGGAGACGGCGAATCCGAGGGCGGCGCGGGGCAGCGTCCGGGCGTCGTCGTCCGCCCAGTCGTCGCCCGCGACGACGGCCGGCCACGAGGCGTCGGGCATCTGTCCGTTCGATGTCATCGACGTGATTCGTATAGCGGTTTCGGTCTCTCCTGGTCGATGAGGAACGTTTAGGTGGCCGCCGCCACCACTCTCGGCAAAATGCGGCTCTCGCTCGGAGAGACGGTTCGGCGGGTCGCGCGCCCGGTCGCACGACGCCTCGGCATCGGCGCGGCGATGGTGCTCGTCGTGCTCACGGGCTTCTACCTCTTCGCCGCGCTCACCCCCGACCCCCAGCTCGCGTCGATGCTCTACGGGATGCAGATGCACAGCTCCGGGAGCGTCGACGTCTCCGGAACCGTCGCCCGGTACAATCAGGCGCACGGCTACGACCGCCCGCTCTACGTCCGCTATCTCGCGTGGCTCGGCCAGATCCTCACGCTCCACTGGGGGTATTCGGCGAGTCAGGGCGCGCCCGTGATGGACCTCGTACGGGCCGCGTCGGCGCGCACGCTCGCCTACCTCCTTCCCGCCGTCGCCTGCTCGACCGTCGTCGGCGTTTCCGCCGGCGTCTACGCCGCTCTCCGGAAGGGCTCGCTCGCAGAGCGCGCGGAGACCGCCGCCGCCTACGTCGCGTTCGGCCTCCCGAACTTCTACCTCGCCATCGTCCTCACTACCGCCCTTCCGGCGCTCGGCGGCGCGGCCGTCGTCGCCGCCCTTCCCGAATCCGCGCTCCCCGCGCTCGTCGTCGCCGTCACCCTCCTCGCCGGCCAGCTCCACTACGCGCGCACCGAAGCCGGCCGGTTCGCCGACGCCGAGTTCGCGAAACTCAAACGCGCGCAGGGCGCGCCGCGCCGCGTGGTCGCCCGCCACGTCCTCCGCGTCGCCGCCGCTCCGCTCTCCTCCGCTCTCCTCTCCGAATACCTCGGCGTCCTCGTCGTCGACGTCTTCGTCATCGAGCAGGTGTTCGGCATCCGGGGCCTCGGCAGCCTCGGCCTCGAAGCGGTCGAGCGTCAGGATACCCCCCTCATGCTCTCCATCCTCCTCTTCGTCGTCCTCGTCGGCGTCGCCATCAGCGTCCTCCAAGACGTCACCGACGCCATCCTCGACCCGCGCGTGGAGTGAGACGACTCCCGGAACGCGAACCAGAAACCCGAGAACCCCGGAACGAGAACTCGTGGCGGCGTTCACGGCTGCGCCCGTCACCCGTTCCGTCCCTTCACGCGGGGATGAGCCCGAGGCGAGGGCTCAGAGGTCGTAGAGCGCTTCGTACTTCGATTCGGCGTAGTCGAGGAAGTAGTCGGCGGTGAAGGCCTCGCCGGTGGCTTCCTCGACGAGTTCGGGCGTGGTGTAGCGCTGGCCGTGCTGGTGGATGCGCTCGCCGAGCCACTCGCGGATGGCGGCGAAGTCGCCGTTGCGGACGAGCGCGTCGACGTCGAGGTCCTCGCGCATCGTGTGGTCGAGCTGGGCGGCGAGGACGCTCCCGAGCGAGTAGGTGGGGAAGTAGCCGAAGTTCCCGTGGCTCCAGTGGATGTCCTGCAGGCACCCCTCGCTATCCGTTTCGGGCGTGACGTCGAGGTACTCCTCCATCTTCTCGTTCCAGGCTTCGGGGACGTCCTCCACGGCGAGGTCCCCGGAGATGAGGTCGCGTTCGAGCTCGAACCGGAGGATGATGTGCATGTGGTAGGTGAGCTCGTCGGCTTCGACGCGAATCAGGTTGTCCGGGTAGACCTGGTTCGCGGCCTCGTAGACGTCTCGCGCGCTCAGGTCGTCGTCGAAGGCGTCGGCGAGCGTGCCGGCGTGGCGGTCCCAGAAGGCCTCGCTGCGGCCGACGTGGTTCTCCCAGAAGCGGCTCTGGCTCTCGTGGACGGTGAGGTCGCGGGAGTCGCCGAGCGGCGTGCCGAACGCCTCCCGGGGGAGGCCGAGGTTGTACTGGGCGTGCCCGTACTCGTGGACGGTGCTCATGATGGAGTCGAGCGGGTCTTCGGGCTGGAAGCGCGTCGTGATGCGGGTGTCGAACTGATTCCCAGAAGTAAAGGGGTGGCTGGAGGTGTCGAGGCGGCCGCGGTCCCAGTCGTAGCCGAGGTCGTCGAGGAGGTCGCGGGAGACGGACTCCTGTTTCTCCGGGCTGTACTCGCCGTCGAAGGGCGTGGCGAGGTCGGCGTCGCTCGCCTGAATGGCGGCGACGAGCGGGACGAGGCGGTCGCGGAGCTCCTCCAAGACGGCCTCCGCCTTGGAGAGGTCGAGGTAGGGTTCGTAGTCGGCGAAGAGAACGGCGTACGGATCGGCGTCCGGGTCGATTTCGTTTGCGTACTCGCGGCGGAGTTCGACGAGCGTCTCCAGGTGGGGGGCGAAGTGGTCGAAGTCGTCGTCCTCGCGCGCTTGCTCCCACGCGGGGAGGGCGTCGCTGGACGCCTCGCTCAGCTGCTCGACGAGGTCGCGCGGCACGGCGCTCGCGCGCTCGTGCTCGCGTCGAATCTCCCGCACTGACGCCGCCTGCTCGGGCGTGAGGTCGGCGTCCTCCAGCTCCGCGAGGGCGTCGGCGACGGTGTCGCCCGTGATGATGTCGTGGTGGACGGCGGAGAGCGTGGAGAGCTGCTTCGAGCGGGCGGGCGTCCCGCCCTCCGGCATCGTCACCTGCTGGTCCCAGGAGAGCACGCCGGACGCGGAGGACACGTTGGACGCGCGCTTGTACTCGTCGAGGAGCGTCTCGTAGGCGTCGGGAGTTGCCATACGGGAAGGAGGCGGCGCGGAGATTAAGAAACCAAGCGAACCGGTCAGCGAGACGAACTGGAAGCTCCGACGACCGAGAACTACAGCCAGAGGTCGAGGTCGGTGGCGGGGTCGGGGCTGCGGTCGAGGTCGGCGTCGAGTTCGCGGAGGTAGACTTCGCCGGCCCAGACGGTCGCGGCGTCGAGGTGGCCGGCGAGGGCTTGGCCGCTGCGGCGGGAGAGGACGGCGTGGGTGTGGGCGAAGTGGTCGCCGTCGAGGACGGAGACGTTGCCGACGCAGGCGGCGACTTCGAGGGGTTCGTCGAAGGACGCGGTCGTGTACTCGAAGTCGTCTTGGTCGTAGTAGGCGACGTCGGCGTCCTGCACGGCACCGAGGGCGGTGAACCAGCCGGCGTCGACGCCTTCGTCGCGGGCGAGGGATTCGATTTCCTCCCGCCAGTCCGCGCCGTGGTCGAGGCGACCGACGAACTCGCGGGTGGTCGTGGTCTCGCGGTAGCGCATACCCTCGTAGATGGGGGAGGAGGGGAAAAGTCCGGGGGGTCGCGGGCGGCTATCGCCAGTCGGCGAGCGCCGCGGTCGCCGTCGTGGGTGCGGATACCCACGCGTCGTCTCGGGCGATGTCCGCGATGACGAGGCGCTCTTCGGCTCCGGTGTCGAGGGAAGCCATGACCTCGTGGTCAGCGGGGGCGGGCGCAACCGATGGCGTGCTTGCGTCCATCTCACGTGGTAGTCTTTCACACCCACGGTTAAAGGTGTCGAATCGACAGTTCTGCTCGGTGATGCCCGAGAACATACAGGAGAGTCCCGTTCTCGGGTGTGTAATTGTGAACCGTGGCAACGAATAGCGGCAAGTTTATCAATAACGAGTAGCAATTCGTGGATGGATGGCAGACTCTAACAACGTTTCACGGCGTCGCTTCCTGCAGGCGACGGGTGGCGCGGCAGCCGCCGCCGCCCTCGCGGGCTGCAGTGGCGGTGACGGTGGCGAGACGACGACGACGAGCGGCGGGAACAACACGAACGCGACGACGCAGCAGACCACGGTCGACCTCGAAGGGACGACGGTCAACATGATCGCGTCGACGATCACGACCTTCGACCCGGTCGCGGCGACGGACACCGAGTCCGGCCGCGTCATCCAGCAGGTCTTCGACTGCCTGATGCAGTACCCGCAGGCGAAGACGAGCGTCACGGGTGAGCTGGCGACGGACTTCAGCGTCTCCGACGACTACACGACGTACACGTTCACGCTCGCCGACGCCACCTACCACAACGGCGACTCGCTCAAAGCGAGCGACTTCGTCTACGCGTGGGAGCGCCTCGTCGCGTCCGATAAGAGCCGTCGCGCGTACTTCGCGCTCGACTCCATCGGCATCAAACACGAGAAGGACAGCGACGGCAACTACAAGTCCGGGACGCTCGGCGTCACTGCGGTCGACGACTCGACGCTCAAAGTCGAGCTCGAAGAGCCGTTCCACGCCACGAAGGAGATGCTCGCGTACACCTCCTTCGCGCCCGTTCCCGAGGGCATTGTCGGCGACATCGACGGGTACGACGGCGAGATGGAGTACAACAAGTTCGCCTCCGAGAAGCCCATCGGGAACGGTCCCTTCGAGATGAACACGTACTCGAAGGGGACGGAGGTCGCACTCGACAAGTACGACGACTACTACGGGACGAAGGCCGCGGCGGACCACATTCACTGGCAGATCATCGAGGACCCGAACGCGTACTACGAGTTCACGATGAACAAGAACGCGGACATCGTGAACGACTTCCCGACGTCGAAGTACGACCCGAAGAAGGTCAACGTCGACCACACGACGGACTTCGGCGCAGACGTCGGGACGTACGGCCCCGTCCGTAACGGCGAGACGATGAACTACGTCGGGAACACGCCGCTGAACACCTATTACATCGGGTTCAACATGAAGAGCGTGCCGAAGCCGGTTCGGCAGGCCTTCGCGTACGCGATGAACCAGCAGACGATGGTCCAGGAAGTGTTCAAGAACCGCGGGACGCCCGCGTACTTCCTCACACCGCCGACAATCTTCCCGGGCGGTCCGAGCGCCGCGAAGGACCTCGCGAAGAACGAGTACCCCTACGGGTACAACAAGAGCAAAATCGCGAAGGCCCGGCAGGTCATGGAGGACGCCGGCTACTCGGAGAGCAAGAAGTTCAACGTGACGTTCACGCAGTACGACTCCGACTCGTGGGAGTCGATGGCGAAGATCCTGCGCGACCAGCTCGCGTCCGCGCACATCCAGATGAACATCCAGCGCGTTCCGTTCTCAACGCTCACCCAGCGCGGCCGTCAAGGGCAGCTCGAGGCGTACTCGCTCGGGTGGGTGGCCGACTGGCCGGCCGCGGACAACTTCTTGCAGCTCCTGAACCCGCCGCAGACGGACACGTCGCTCAAGGGTCCGATCAGCTATCTGAACTGGACGGCGGAGAACGGTGACGCGGCGGAGAAGGCGACGAAGGCCTACCAGACCGTGAGGGACAACCCCGCGCCGACGGACGAGGCGCAGCAGAAGCGCGACGCCGCCTACAAGAAGATGGAGAAGGCGAACTGGGAGGACGTCGGCTTCCTAAACATCTACAACGGCCTGCGCGAGGTCATGTGGTACGACAACGTCGAGGGTCTGAAGCCGTTCGGCGGGATGGGCTTCAGCCGCTACAAGCTGAACGAAGTCAGCACGAAGTAACGTCCGCTGGCTGACCGTCCGTTTTCCTTTCGCGAGTTTAGCACGCGGAGCGTTCGATAAATCTCTCGATATCAGGGAGGATAGCGGCGTTATCCGCGGATTTCTGGACGGGCGAAAGCATAAGACATAACCCCCCTCTATCCCAAAGTTCGGGCAAGTATGGCCGTGCGAATGGTCCACTTGGATGTGGTTCGATGAGTCGGTGGCAGTACTTCGCCCGCCGACTCCTCCTCTCGATCCCGGTCGTGATCTTCGGTACGACGATCACGTTTATACTCATCAGAATGGGGCCGCTCGACCCGGCGGCCGCCATCGTGGGACCGAGCGGGGCGAGCGCCGCACAGATGCAACAGATCCGCCAGCAGCTCGGGTTGACGAAGCCGCTCTGGCAGCAGTACATTCAGTTCATGGTCGACCTCTTCACGTTCCACCTCGGGAACTCCTGGGTCTTCTCGCCGGGCGCGAAAGCCTACACGCTCATCGTGCAGTTCGCGCCGCGGACGATCTGGCTCGGGTTCTGGTCGGTCATCATCGCGCTGTTCGTCGGGATCCCGCTCGGGTTCTACGCGGGCCTGAATCCGAACACGCTCCCGGACTACTTCGCGTCCTTCGGCGGGATCGTCTGGCGCGCGATGCCGAACTTCTGGCTCGCCATCATCCTACTGAGCGTGCTGAGTCAGTCCGATAAGCTCCTCGGGTTCAGCTGGACGCATTTCATCGTCCAGACGAGCATCGTTACCCCGCCGGACTTGTCCTTCTTCGTCCACCCCGTCCACAAGCTCGTAACCGACCCCGGTGGCTGGGCCGCCTCATTCGTGAAGGCGTTCAAGATGGTGATCCCGGGTGCGGTCGTGCTCGGCTCCGCGTCGATGGGGAACGAGATGCGGATCGGCCGCACCGCCGTGCTGGAGACGATCAACTCGAACTACGTCGAGACCGCTCGCGCGAAGGGCGTCTCCCGGCGGTCGATCGTCTGGAAGCACGTCTTCCGGAACGCCCTCATCCCGCTCGTCCCGATCATCACCGGCGAGATCTTCCTCCTGATCGGGGGAAGCGTCTTCGTCGAGACCGTCTTCGCCATCAACGGCCTCGGCTACCTGTTCTTCCAGGCGGCCATCAACGCGGACCTCCCGCTCATCGGGTCGCTGATGTTCATCTTCATCCTCATCATCGTGTTCACGAACATCCTCCAGGACTTCCTGTACACCCTGATCGACCCGCGCGTCGGGTACGACGACTAAACCAATGAGCGACACACAAACCAACGAGACGAAACCCCTCCGGCAGCGAATCGCCGAGAACCCGCGTCCGGCGGCGATATGGGCGGCGATCGGCGCCGTCCTGATCGGCGTGGAGCTCGGCGCGCTCCTTCAAGCGGTCGTCGCCGTGCTCGACGCGTTCTTGAACCTCATCCCGGGCGTCACGCCCGAGATGGTCGCATCGATCGATAGCGCGTTCGCGGCTATCCCGACGCTCCTCTCCCGGGACGTGATACCGAACCAGGGCTACTGGAACGGCCAGCAGTACGTCGGCACGTTCTTCCACCTGTCGCCGGCGACGGCGTGGGCGATCCGCGTTGTTCTCGTGTACGCGTACGCCGCCGTCTTCCTCTACTGGTGCTGGGACGGCTACAAGCGCTACCGCGCGCACTACCGCGACGTCGACTGGACGCCGCGGGACGACGTCGTCGACCGGTTCAGCCGGCACAGCTGGGGGAAGTTCGGGATGGTCGTCGTCGTGTTCTTCCTCGTGATGGCAGTGTTCGCGCCGACGCTCGGCACGACGACCGCAGAAGAGAACATTATGCGGCCGTACTCGCACTCCTTCAACTACTGGGACAACAGCACGCAGTCGGTGCAGAACATCACGCAGGGCGCGGCGAACATCCACACCGGGTCGTCCGGCGCGGGTGACGAGAACGTCGGCCCGCTCACGTACGATCGCTACGGCAGATACCATCCGTTCGGCACGGTGACGAACGGGAAGGACCTCTTCACGGAGGTTGTGTTGGGGGCGAGGGTGTCGCTTGCGATCGGTATCGTCTCCATCGTCGTCTCCGGGCTGATCGCGCTCGCGCTCGGGATGCTCACGGCGTACTATAAGGGCGTGCTGGACCTCGTGACGGTCGTCACGTCCGACTCCGTGCAGTCGATCCCGACTATCATGCTGTTGATCCTCGTGACCACGGTGTTCTCGCGCACCGCGATCGCGAAGGTCTACGACGGGGCGCTGTTGATCATCCTGATCTTCAGCCTCGTCTACTGGCCGTACCTCTGGCGCTCGCTGCGCGGCCCCGCGTTCCAGGTCTCGGAGGAGGAGTGGATCGACGCGGCGAAGTCCTACGGGCAGTCGCCGTTCCAGATCATGAAGAAGCACATGGCCCCGTACGTCATCAGCTACGTGCTCATCTACGCGTCGCTCTCGCTCGGCGGCATCATCATCGGCGTCGCCGGCCTGTCCTTCCTCGGTCTCGGCATCAGCGCGCCCACGCCGGAATGGGGGCGGATAATCGCCGACGGGCAGAACTACGTCGCGACCCAGTCCTGGCACATCTCGCTGATTCCGGGTATCTGCATCACGCTCGTCGTCACCGGTTTCAACGCGTTCGGTGACGGCATCCGCGACGCCATCGACCCGCAGTCCGACGGCGGCGCTGACGAGGCCGCGGCGGCCGGGGGTGGTGGCGCGTGAGCCAGACGACGCAGGTGTCGCGCGACGCGCGCGGCGACGAAGACCCACTCCTCTCCGTGCAGGACCTGCAGACGGTCTTCTACACGGACAAGGAGACGATCCGCGCCGTCGACGGCGTGTCCTACGACATCTACCGCGGCGAAACAGTCGGAATCGTCGGGGAGTCCGGGAGCGGGAAGTCCGTCACGGCGCGCTCCATCATGGGGCTCGTCGACTCGCCCGGCCGCATCGAGCGCGGCCGCATCGAGTTCCGCGACCTCGACACCGTGCGGCGCTGCGCGAAGAAGTTCTCGCGACACACGGTCGACCTGACCGACGTCGCTGAAGGCGAAATCGACGACGCCATCGCGGAGCGCGCGGACGACGACGACTTCATCTTCGTCGAGGAGCGCGACGGCGACGGGAACATCACGCGCGGGTTCGTCGACACGTCGAGCGCGACCGAAGACCAGATGCGCTCGGTCCGCGGGTCGGGCATCGCGATGGTCTTCCAGGACCCGCTCACCTCCCTCAACCCCGTCTACACGGTCGGGAACCAGATCGTCGAAGCCATCGAACTCCACCAGGACTTGAGCGGGAAGGCCGCGGAGAAGGAGGCCATCCAGCTCTTAGAGGACGTCGGGATTCCGGACGCCAAACGCCGGCTGGACGAGTACCCCCACCAGTTCTCCGGCGGGATGCGACAGCGCGCCGTCATCGCGATGGCGCTCGCCTGCGACCCCGAACTCCTCATCTGCGACGAGCCGACGACGGCGCTCGACGTGACGATTCAGGCGCAGATCCTCGAACTCCTCGAGGACCTCCAGGACGAACGCGACCTCGGCATCATGTTCATCACGCACGACATGGGCGTCATCGCCGAAATCGCGGACCGCGTGAACGTGATGTACGCGGGCGAAGTCGTCGAGCGCGCGCCGGTCGTCGAGCTGTTCGACGCGCCGAAACACCCCTACACGGAAGGACTGCTCTCCTCGATTCCGGGGCGGAACCCGGGCGCGGAGCGCCTCTCGACCATCGAGGGCGACGTGGAGACGCCGAACTCGCCGGCGACGTCCTGCCGGTTCGCGGCGCGCTGCCCGAAGGCGTTCGCGGAGTGCGAAGCCGTCCACCCGGCGTCCGTGAGCGTCACCGAGGACAGCGCGGTAGAGCACACGGCGCGCTGCCTGCTCTACCCCGACGACGTCGGGCGGGAGGAGGCCGTCGAGCTGCATCGCTCGCGAAGTAACGTGACGGAGGATTCGCTATGAGCACCACCGAGACCACAGACGCGGAGTCGCTCGGAACGGACGTCCCGACCGGCGAGACGCTCGTCTCCGTGCGGAACCTGAAGACGTACTACGAGGACAACCAGCTCATCGGTGGGAACCCGGTGAAGGCCGTCGACGGCGTCTCCTTCGACGTGAAGAAGGGGGAGACGCTCGGGCTCGTCGGCGAGTCCGGCTGCGGGAAGACGACGCTCGGCCGCACCCTGATGCGACTGGAGGAGGCGACCGACGGCACGGTCGACTACAAGGGCCTGGACGTCACGACGCTCTCCGGGAGCGACCTGAAGCGCTGGCGGAAGGAAGTCCAGATGGTCTTTCAGGACCCGGACTCCAGTCTCAACGACCGGATGACGGTCGGCGAAATCATCCGCGAACCCCTCGACGTGCACGACGTCGGGACGATGGACGAGCGGAAGGAACGCGTCCGCGAGCTCCTCTCGACGGTCGGCCTCCAGCCGGAGCACTACTTCCGCTACCCCCACCAGTTCTCCGGCGGGCAGCGCCAGCGCATCGGCATCGCCCGCGCGCTCGCCCTCGACCCGGACTTCGTCGTCCTCGACGAGCCCGTGTCCGCCCTCGACGCGTCCGTGCAGGCGAAGATCATCAACCTCCTCGAGGACCTCCAGGAGGAGTTCGGGCTCTCCTACCTCTTCATCGCGCACGACCTCTCCGTCGTCCGCCACATCTGCGACCGCGTCGCCGTGATGTACCTCGGGAACATCATGGAAATCGGCCCCGTCGACGAGCTGTTCGAGGAGCCGGCGAACCCCTACACGCACTCCCTCCTCTCCGCGATTCCGGAGCCCGACCCGTCCGCCGGCGGGAACCGAATCACGCTCCGCGGGACGCCGCCGAGCCCGCGCGACCCGCCGGCCGGCTGTCCGTTCAGCACGCGGTGTCCGGCGAAAATCCGCCCGGAGCCGTACCGCGACATCGACGACGACGTCTGGGAGCGCATCGAGGTGTTCCGCGAAGTCGTCCGCGAACGCACCCGCATGGAAGTCGGGCTCTCCGAGCGCGCGAAACGCCTCCTCGGCCTGGAGGAACCAGTGACGGTCTCCGACACCGCGACCGACCTCTTCGGTGACGTCGACGCACCCCCGCAGGTGATGGAGCACGTCGACGAAGCCGTCGAACTCGCGGACGCCGACGACCCCGAGGCCGCGCGCGCCTACCTCAAAGACGAGTTCGGCTCCGTCTGCGACACCGACCGCCCCGACCAGCACGAGGTCTCCACCACCGGCCGGATGAGCCTCTGTCACCGCCACGACTCCGACGAGTACGAAGAACCCGGCGAGTTCTTCGCCGGCCACTACGAGTAGATGCCGGCCCGGCGGACCCGTAGACTCCTCGACCTCGCGTACTACGCGGCCGCCGTCACCGCCCTGCTCACCGCCGTCTTCGCCGTTCCGAGTTTCGCCCTCTTCGACGGCTGGCTCACCGTCAAGTACGGGCTCTTCGTCGCCGGCTTCCTCCTCTTCGGCTACTCGCTCTTCCGCCTCCGACCCGTCGCGCCCTACTCGGACGGCGAGAAACTCCAAGTCGCCGCCGAGGACGAAGACGGCTTCCTCCAGCGCACCGTGAACCGCCTCCCGCCGCTCCGAGACGACCCCCTCCCGCCCGACGGCCGGTACGGCGACGGCGTGAAACTCTTCGCCGCCAGCCTCCTCGTCCTCGTCACCTCCTTCCTCATGGAAGTCGCGTTCGGCGTGGCGAAGTAAACGCGGTTCTCGGCCGCATCGCGGCCGAGAACCGCGAGTAGGCGAGCGGTGGCGAGAACGACGTTCTCGCTCGCAACCGGAACGCGAAGCGTTCCGGTGACGGGAGCGACCAGGGTGGGACGCGAAGTGGTTCGAAACGGCGAAGCCGTTTCGTCATGCCGAGAGACGCGGAGCGTCTCTCGTAGCACGTCCCACTTGCCGTACGGGCGACTCGTGGGTCGCCCGTACAACGCAGGGAGCGACACGCGAGCAGCGCGGTTCGGAGCGACGACCGCAGGGGGGAGTGAGAACCGCGAAACGGCGAGCGGGGAGCTATGCGACCCGCGAGCCAGCGCGACTCCGGAAGGAGCGAGCGACTGAGAACCGTTTCCTCATCGGGAGCGTTGCCGAGCGCGACATGCCGCTCGCCCCTTTCAGCCGTGATGCGGCAACGGCTGTCTGATTGTCCGAATCGCGCGGCTCGCGGCTTCGCCGCTCGCGTTTTCGCGGTTTTCAGCCGTTTCACGGCTGAAAACCGCGTGTGTTTCGGTAGCGAGGCGTCAAGTTTTACCGCGTCTGGCAGTGATACGCGGGTATGGTGAAGGACGCGCCGGAGGAGAGCGGCGACGAGCACGGATTGGTGTCCGAGGCAGCGAAGAAGGACGCGTGGTCGCAGACGCTGGAGGACATGACCGCGCTCGCCGACGAGTACGAGGCGGAGGGGTGGGAGACGATTCGCGTCCACGTCGGGCAGGTCGGCTGCGAGTCGGTGGACGTGGGCGAGTCGGACCGGTTCGGGTTCGTGCACGTCGTCCCGGGGGACAAGGCGGACGCCATCGAGGCGGCCGTCGAGGACGCCGGCTTCCCGCAGTTCGACGTCTACCGGAAGGAGGTCGAAGGGACGGTGTTCTTCGTGCTCGTGCTCCTCGACCCGGCGACGGAGACTGCGGTGTTCATCGCGGCGTCGTACAAACTCGGGGACGCGGAGGGCGTCGCCGTCGCCGCCGAACGCGAAGGCGTCGTGTTCTCGCATCTTCAGCGCCTCGACGGCACGCACGTCGCGTCCTTCGAGCACGAGGCCTACGAGAAGTTCTTCCCCGACATCGACCGCCTCCTCCCCGAGGAGTAAGCCGACGCTCCGCCGCACTGCGGCCGAAAACCGCGGGCGGGCGGACACGGGCTGACGCGAGTTCCGCCCCGCGAGAACTCGCGGTGGTCGAATCGGCGACGCGTGTGTGTCACGCGAGTGCGGCGGCGCGAGGTAGGGATCGGTGTCGCGGACGGTGAGGGCCGGTGTATTTCTGTGGATGTCGGGTAGTCGGTGTATGTCTCGTGCTGGGTGTCGCGTCGTCGCCGGTGGCGCGTCGTGATGGGTGTCGCGGCTCTCCTCGTGGCGGGGGTGGCGAGTCTCTTCATGGCGTGGACGGTGGGGGCGAACAGTAACTCCGCGCCGATTTCGCCGGCGGTGGGCGCGGACGCGCTGTCGCCGCGGCGCGCGGCGTTGCTCGTGGGGGTGGTTGCGGCCGCGGGGGCGCTCACGCAGGGCGGCGCGGTGTCGGAGACGATGGGCCACGGGTTCGTGCACGGCGTGACGTTGACGCCGCTGGCGACGACGGCGATTCTGCTGGTGTCGGCGTCGTTCATCGCGGCGGGGAACCGGTACGGCTACCCGATTCCGGTGGCGTTCACGGTGACGGGGGCGACGCTCGGGGCGGGGGTGGCGCTCGGCGGGGCGGTGGCGACGGACACTCTGCTGTCCGTGCTGGCGTTCTGGGGAGTCATCCCCGTCGTCGAGGTCGTCATCGCGTTCGCCGTGGCGTACGTGCTCGTGGTGACGCGCGTGCCGGACGCGGAGTCGGTGCCGGTAATCGCGTTCGTGGTCGCGGCGGTGTTCGCTCTCGCCCCGCTCACAGTCTTAAACGGGGCGTCGCTGGCGTCGGTCGCCGGGGCGGCGGCTCCCGATGCGCCCGCGGTCTGGGGGGTCTCGTCGGCGGTCGTCGCCGCGGTCGCGGGGCTGTCGCTCGCCGTCGCGGCGGTGACCGCGTGGTTCGTCCACCGCTATCGCCACGACGGCGTCCGCGGATTTCTGGTGGCGCTCGGCCTGCTCGTGGTCTTCACGAGCGGCGGGACGCAGGTCGCGCTCGCCGTCGGCCCGCTCCTCCCCGCGGTCGCGTCGCTCGACTCGCTCTCGCTCCTCGCGGTGCTCGCGCTCGGCGCGTTCGGTATCCTCGTGGGCGCGTGGACGGCCGCGCCCCGCCTCATCTCGGCCGTCGCCGACGACTACGCGACGCTCGGCCCCTATCGCTCCATCGCCGCGCTCGTCCCGGCGTTCCTCGTCGCCGAAGCCGCCATCGCGCTCGGCTACCCGCTCTCCTTCAACAAGGTCATGATTTCCGGCGTCGTCGGCGCGGGCCTCGTCGACGGCGTGAGCGGCGTCTCCGAGGGGAAGACGGCGAAGACGGCGGTCGCGTGGGTCGGCTCGATGGTCGCTGCCGCCGCGACCGCCTACGCGTTCTACGTCGCCGCCGAACTCCTTCTCGCTTAGCCGAGCCGGCACTCCCGGCCGATTTCGGCCTCGTAGGCGGTTTTCGCGGCTTCGAACAGGCGCTCGCCGACGCCGGTGCGGAGGCGCGGCGCGGTCGTCGCGAAGAACTCGTCTAAGTCCTCGTACTCGTCGAAGTGTTCGTTCGCCTCGTCCTTCGGATACCGTCCCTCTCGCTCGTAGCGCACGGCCTGCAGACACGTATCCACGAGGTCCATGTCCTTCACGAAGCGCGCGAGCGCGGTGTCCCGCGCCTCGTAGGCCTCCCAGCGCTCGCGGATCCCCTCGCCCTCGAAGGGGTCGAGCAGGCCCGCCATCGCCTCGCGCTCCCGGGCTTCCTTCCCTTCGCGCTCCTCGCTCGCGCCGCCGTCTTCGACGTCCGCCGCGCGCGTCGGGACGTCTCCCGTTCGAGCTTCGGCGAGGTCGTGGACGACCGCCATCGCGCACGCGGCGTCGGGGTCGACGCCGGCTTCGTCGGCGTAGAGCAGGCAGAGCGTCGCCACGCCCCACGTGTGCGCGGCGACGGACTCCGGGTTCGCGACGCCGCGGAGCGCCCACCCCGTCCGCGTCTCGTCTTTCAGCGCCGCTACCTCCAGCAGGCGTTCGAGTTCGTCGGTCACGTTCGGAGTCGACGGGCGCGCGCGAGAAAAACGACCCGTCGCTCGCGGGCTGCCGGCACCCGCTGGTTTTTCGGGGCGTGGACCTCCCTCTCTCGGTATGGACGAACTCGGCGAACTGACGGCGGACCTCGTGTCGATTCCGAGCCACGAGGACGAGACGGCGGCGGGCGACGCCATCGAGGCGTGGCTCCGCGCGGAGACGGAGGCCGACGTCGAACGCGGCGACGCGGGGAACGTGCTCGCGTGGAAGAACCGGGACGCGGACGGCGAGTCGCTGGCGTTCGTCGGCCACCACGACGTCGTGCCGCCGGACGACTCCCAGGTCGCGGACGGCGAGTACGTCGTCGAGGAGCGCGACGGCCGGCTCTACGGCCGCGGCGCGGCGGACATGAAGGGCGCGGTGGCGGCGTGCATGCTCGCGTTCCGCGACTCCACCCCGGCCGGCGAGGTGGCGTTCGCGTCGTTCGCTGGCGAGGAGGTCGGCGGAACCGGCGCGCGAGCGGCCATCGACGACGGGTTCGCGCCCGACTACGCCGTCGTCGCGGAGGGCTCGACGAACTACTCGAAGGCGGGCGTGACGGACGTCGTCGTCGCGCACCGCGGCCGCCGCGGCTCCACGCTCACCGCCGAGGGGTCGGCGGCGCACGCGAGCGAGCCGGATGCCGGCGAGAACGCCGTCTACCGCGCCTGCGACGCCGTCGACGTCGTCCGCGACCTCGACTTCCCTGAAGTCGACGTGCTCGGGCACCGAGTACATGGAAGCGTCGCCGTGACGGGCATCGAGGGCGGGAGCGCGTGGAACGTCGTCCCCGAGACCTGCGAGGTGACGGTGGACGAGCGCACCGTTCCGGGGGAGCGCGCCGCCCTCGAACGCGTCGAAGACATCGACGGCGTCTCCTGGACGGTCGACCAGGACCTCCCGCCGATGGCGTGCGACGACGGCGACTTCGCCGACCGCGTGCTCGACGCCGCGCGCGAGAGTCAGGACGGCGACCCCGAGCAGGTGACGAAGCCGCACGCGACCGACGCGGGCTGGCTCGCACAGGCGGGCACGACCTGCGTCGTCTACGGCGCGAGCGAACCCGGCGAAGCCCACACCGCCGACGAATCCGTCTCGCTCGGCGTGCTCGACCGCTGCTACCGGACGTATCGAGCGCTCGCCGACGACTGGCGGTGACTACGATTCGGGCTCCGCGCGCTCGGGCGGCGTCTCGTCGACGGCGCTCGTGAAGAAGTGGACGTCGGTGAACTCGACGCGCGCGCCGCCCGACTCGCTCTCCGCGAAAGAGACCGACCAGCCGTGCTCGGCGGCGACCGTGCCGACGATGTAGAGGCCGTAGCGGCCGCGCTCCCGGCTCTCTGCAGCGCTGGTGCCGCTGACTATCTCGGGGGGGAATCCGGTGCCGTCGTCCTCGACGACGAACCCGGTGCCGTCGTCGAACACGCGGACGCGAACCGTCACGCCTTCGCCGCCGTGCTCCACGGCGTCCTCGCGAGCCTGCGAGGGAGGGCCGGGAGAACCGTGTTCGACCGAGTTTCGCATGAGGTTCTCGACGAGCTGGCGGACGCGACTCCGGTTCGCGCGCACCCGCCACTTCGGGTCCGGCGGGTCGAGCGTCGCGTTCGCCGTCGCGACCGTCTCCCAGGCGTCCACGACGACGTCACGGAGCGATATCGCTCCCGACACGTCCACCGTCTCCTCGCGGGCGCGAGCGAGCATGTCGGTCACGATGTCGTCGATGCGTTCGAGCGACCGGTCGACGGTTTGGAGGCGCTCGCTCTCCCCGCTGTGGTTCTCCCGCGCCATCCGGAGGTGTGCCTGCGCGACTGTGAGCGGGTTCCGGAGGTCGTGTGAGAGGACGTCCGCGAACTCCTCCAGCTCCTCGTTCTGCTGGCGGAGCTGGCGCTCGCGTCGTTTCTGCTCGGTGATGTCGGTGACGATGCCGGTGAAGAGGCGTTCGCCGTCGTACTCGTGTTCGCGCAGGCTGACGGACACCGGCACCTCGTGGCCGTCGGCGTGGAGCGCGACGAGTTCGACGCCGTCCCAATCGAAGTGGCGCTCGCCCGTGTCGATGTACTGCTGGAGGCCGCGCTGGTGGGCGTCGCGGAGGCGTTCGGGAATGAGCGTCATCTTCGAACTCCCCACGAGCTCCGCGGGGTCGTAGCCGAGAATCCGCTCGATGGCGGGGTTCGCGAAGACGATGACGCTGTCCGTGTCGATAGTCAAGAGCCCCTCGGACGTGTTCTCGACGAGCGCGCGGAGGAACGACTCGTCCTCCCACAGCTCGACCTCTCCTGTCGCGACCCGCTCGCTCAGACTCCCCATGTCCGCCTTCGGAGCGTCTCGACGTTAACCGTTACTGCCGCAGTCTGGGCGTCCGGTTCTCGGCGGCGTCGTCGGCGCGCCGAGCACAATCCTCAAGAACGCGCGTTGAGTACTGAGGGTAGTAACGAATGCGCCGCGAGGACGAGGTTTACTTCGAACGCATCGAGTCCCGGTTAGACGAGGCGTTCGACGTCGCCGAGGCGGCGAAGGCCCGCGGCGAGGACCCGAAGCCCGAAGTCGAGATTCCCGTGGCGAAGGACATGGCGGACCGCGTGGAGAACATCCTCGGCATCGACGGCGTCGCCGAGCGCGTCCGCGAACTCGAAGGCGAGATGAGCCGCGAGGAGGCCGCGCTCGAACTCGTCGAGGACTTCGTCGAGGGCTCGGTCGGGGAGTACGAGACGCGAGAGGGGAAAGTCGAGGGCGCGGTCCGCACGGCGGTCGCGCTCCTCACCGAGGGCGTGGTCGCCGCGCCCATCGAGGGCATCGACCGCGTGGAACTCCTCCCGAACGACGACGGCACGGAGTTCGTGAACGTCTACTACGCCGGCCCGATCCGCTCCGCCGGCGGGACGGCACAGGCGCTCTCCGTCCTCGTCGCCGACTACGCCCGGTCGCTCCTCGGCATCGAGGAGTTCAACGCGCGGAGCGAGGAAATCGAGCGGTACGCGGAGGAGATCTCGCTCTACGACTCCGAGACCGGCCTCCAGTACTCGCCGAAGGACAAGGAGACGAAGTTCATCGCAGAGCACATGCCCATCATGCTGGACGGGGAGGCCACCGGCGACGAGGAGGTCTCGGGCTTCCGCGACCTCGAACGCGTCGACACCAACAGCGCCCGCGGCGGCATGTGTCTCGTGCTCGCCGAAGGGATCGCGCTCAAAGCCCCGAAGATTCAGCGCTACACTCGCCAGCTCGACGAAGTCGACTGGCCGTGGCTTCAGGACCTCATCGACGGCACGTACTACGACGACGACGGCGACGACGACGCCGCGAGCGAGGACGAGGAGGCCGCCGACGCGGAGACCGAGACCGACGAGGACGCGGACGCGGGGCCGACCGGGCCGCCGCGCGTCGACCCGGCGACGAAGTACCTCCGCGACCTCATCGCCGGCCGCCCCGTCTTCGGCCACCCGAGCGAGGCCGGCGGCTTCAGATTACGATACGGTCGCGCGCGCAACCACGGGTTCGCGACCGCCGGCGTCCACCCCGCCTCCATGCACATCATGGACGACTTCCTCGCGACGGGAACACAAATCAAGACCGAACGGCCCGGGAAGGCCGCGGGCGTCGTCCCCGTCGACTCCATCGACGGCCCGACCGTCAAACTCGCGAACGGCGACGTCCGCCGCATCGACAGCCCCGCAGAAGCCCGCGAAATCAACAACGGCGTCACGGACATCCTCGACCTCGGCGAATACCTCGTGAACTACGGGGAGTTCGTGGAGAACAACCACCCGCTCGCGCCCGCCGCCTACACCTACGAGTGGTGGGTGCAGGACTTCGAGGCCGCGGGCGCGGACGTCCAAGCCCTCCGGGACTCTCCCTACACGGACCTCCGCGACCCGACCGTCGAGGAAGCGCTCGACTGGGCGGCCGAGTACGACGCCCCCCTCCACCCGACGTACACCTACCTCTGGCACGACCTCGACGTCGACCACGTCTGCGCGCTCGCCGACGCCATCGACCGCGGTCACGTGGACGGCGACGAACTCGTCCTCCCGAACGAGGACGCCGTCCGCGAATCCCTCGAAGCCCTCCTCGTCGAACACCACCAGGGCGAACACCTCGAACTGGCGGAGTGGGAGCCGCTCGTCCGCACGCTCGGCTTCGACGCGGAACTCACGCGGGAGTGGACGCGCGACGACCTCCCCGCCGACGCCGAAACCTGGGAGAACGCGATGAAGGCCGTCGAACACGTCGCCCCCTTCGCCGTTCAGGAACGCGCTCCCACCCGCATCGGCGCGCGTATGGGTCGTCCCGAGAAATCCGAATCCCGCGACCTCTCTCCCGCCGTCCACAGCCTCTTCCCCATCGGCGAAGCCGGCGGGAACCAGCGCAACATGGGCGACGCCGCCCGCCATACAGACGGGATGCAGGGCGTCGCCGGCCAGGTCGACGTGGAACTCGGCGTCCGCGAATGCCCCGACTGCAGCAGCCGGACCTACAAGCCGCGGTGTCCGGACTGCGACGCCTGGACCGACCCCTACTACGAGTGCCCCGACTGCGAAATCTCCGCCGAGCCCGACGAGTCCGGCCGCGTCGAATGCCCGCGCTGCGAGCGCGAACTCGACAACCTCCGAACGCAGTCTATCGACCTCCGCAGCGAATACCGCGACGCCCTCGACAGCGTCGGCGAACGCGAAGCCGCCTACGACATCCTCAAAGGCGTCAAGGGACTCATGTCCACGGAGAAAATCCCCGAACCCATCGAGAAAGGCGTCCTCCGCGCCAAACACGGCGTCACCGCCTTCAAGGACGGCACGGTCCGCTACGACATGACCGACCTCCCCGTCACCTCCCTCCGCGCCGCCGAACTCGACGTCACCGTCGACCAACTCCGCGCCCTCGGCTACGACACCGACATCAACGGCGACCCCCTCGAACACGACGACCAACTCGTCGAACTCCGCGTCCAAGACATCGTCCTCCCCGACGGTGCCGCCGACCACCTCCTCAAAACCGCCGACTTCGTCGACGACCTCCTCACCCAGTACTACGGCCTCGACGCCTTCTACGACATCGACGACCGCGACGAACTCGTGGGCGAACTCGTCTTCGGCATGGCCCCCCACACCAGCGCCGCCACAGTTGGACGAGTCGTCGGCTTCACGAGCGCCGCCGTCGGCTACGCCCACCCCTACTTCCACGCCGCCAAACGCCGGAACTGCTTCCACCCGGACACCAAGATCTGGTACGACGACGAGGACGGTGAGACCCACTACGGCCGCATCGGCGAGTTCGTCGAGGAGCGCCTCGACGACCCCGAGGAGGATGACTTCGGCACGCTCGTCCAGGAACTCGACGGCGACGTCTCCGTCCCCTCGATAACTGCGGACGGCGAACAAGTCAGAAAGCCCGTCGAAGCCGTCTCGAAACACCCCTCCCCCGACCACATGGTCCGCATCGAAACGCGGAGTGGTCGCGAGATTACGGTCACGCCTGATCACTCTCTACGCCGATGGACTGGTAATCGAGTCGAACGGGTCAAAGCACAGGATCTCGAACCCGGAGACCGAGCTCTCACCCCTGAACGTCTCGATATCGACGGTGAGCCCAAGTCCTTCGATCTGCTCGCCGAGTTCCTCGACACCGATACTATCCCGAACGAGGACCTGATGATCCGAGGTATCGGAGCGGATGGCCTCAAGGATATCTTCGCCGAGGCCACAGACTCCGGTACGTATCTCAAAACAACCGCTGAGACGCTCGGTCTGAGTCAGTCGACAGTCTACAACTGGGTCTCCCGCGATAGCGTCCCGGCGGGCGTGCTGGTCGAACTTCTCGGACGGGATGCGGTCCCTGACGCTGTTCCCAGAGACGTCACTCTCGCCGCTCGGCGAGACACGGCTTCGATCGACCGTGTTTTCACCGTCGACGACGCCTTCGGCGGTCTGCTCGGCTACTATGCGGCTGAAGGATTCACTCGTCACGAGGACGGCTCTTTCTACCAGACGACGATCTGCATTCCCGACGAATCGGCCCGAGAATACCTTACCGAGACTTTCGAGGACGCCTTGGGCGTCGCGGCGTTCGAGGAGAACAAGTGGAAACTCACCGTCTCGAGTCGACTCGTCACGACGCTCTTCTCGGAGGTTCTCTCCGTTGGTGAGCGGGCGGAGGCGAAGCGCATCCCGGACGCTATCACGTCTGGGCCCAAGTCAGTTCTCCGCGCGTTCCTCGCAGGATACTTCTCTGGTGACGGTAGCGCCTCCAAGGACCGGGTCGAGGTGCGAGCACACACGGTCAGTAATGAACTGAAGCAGGACCTCATTGCGGCGCTCAAGCGGTTCGGTATCGCGACGAAAGTCTACCGCGAACGACGGACTATCGAGACGGGATCGGTCGCCGCGTTCTACGACGGGAATTCACCCGAGTTCGAAACCTGGGTGGTCAAGATAACTTCCGAGAACGCAGTTCGCTTTGCCAACTCCGTCGGCTTCCACCTTGACCGGAAATCCGAGGCTCTATCGTACGCCATCTCCTCCGTCGAGACCCGACCACAGCGATTGTTCGGGGACGGCGGCGACTCCCTACTAGACGAAGTCGAAACGGTCGAAATAGTCAAGGGTGAGACAGAATTCGCGTACTCGCTGACGGTTTCGGACACTCACACGCTCGTCGCAAACGATTTGTACTCTGGTCAATGCGATGGCGACGAAGACTGCGTCATGCTCCTGATGGACGGTCTCCTCAACTTCTCGAAATCCTTCTTGCCGAGTTCTAGGGGCGGGCGGATGGACGCACCCTTGGTGATGTCGAGTCGGATCGACCCGTCCGAGATCGACGACGAGGCGCACAACATGGACGTCGTGCGGGAGTACCCGCGGGAGTTCTACGAGGCGACGCGGGAGCTCGCGGACCCCGAGGACGTCGACATCCGCATCGCCGAGGAGGGACTGGGGACCGAAGACGAGTACACGGGCTTCTTCCACACGCACGACACGACGGATATCGCGCTCGGCCCGGACCTCTCCGCGTACAAGACGCTCGGGTCGATGATGGACAAGATGGACGCCCAACTCGAACTCGCGCGGAAACTCCGCGCCGTCGACGAGACCGACGTCGCCGAACGCGTCATCGAGGGCCACTTCCTCCCCGACCTCATCGGGAACCTCCGCGCCTTCTCCCGCCAGGAGACGCGGTGTCTCGACTGCGGCGAGAAATACCGACGCATGCCGCTCTCCGGCGAATGCCGCGAGTGCGGCGGCCGCGTCAACCTCACCGTCCACCGAGGCTCCGTCAACAAGTACATGGACACCGCCATCACCGTCGCCGAAGAGTACGACTGCCGCGAATACACCAAGCAACGCCTCGAAGTCCTCGAACAGTCCCTCGAGTCAATCTTCGAGAACGACAAGAACAAACAGGGGAGCATCGCCGACTTCATGTGACGTGGCTCGGAGACGAGCGAAGCGAGGAGTGAGAACCGCGATGCACACGAACGGCGACCAGAGTGGGACGCTTTGCGTCCCGCTTGCCGTACGGGCGACTCATGGGTCGCCCGTACGACGACGGGAGCCGTGAGCCCGCGGGTAACGAGGAGCGTGCGAGAATCACGGTAAACACGAACGATGGCGGGAAAGTCGTTCTCGCTCGCAACCGGAGCGCGCAGCGTCCCGGTGACGGCGGAAGGACGAGCCGTGAGCGACCTGGCTCGATGCTTCGCGCTGGCTCGCGTGTCGCTCCTTCCAGTCGCTCCCGCTCGCGGTTTCGGGGTTCTCACTCGGCCGCTTCGCGGCCTCGCTCCGAACCGCGTTAGGCCGGCACGGTGACGCCGAACTCTCGGCGGGTTTGGAGGACGGAGACGTAGTCGGTGCGGGTGACGACGCCGACGACGTCGCCGGAGTCTTCGACGAAGGCCGCGGGGGCGTTCTGTTCGTTGAGGGTGGCGAGGGCTTCGAAGGCGTCGGCGTCGGCGTCGATGGTGGGGAGGTCGGTGCGCATGATCTCTCGGACTGCGTAGGCGTCGCGTTCGACTTCGCGGACGCGTTTGAGGGCGTCCATGGTGGCGAGGCCGACGACGTGGCCGTTCTCGGTGACGGCGAATTCGGTGCGGCGGTCCGCGAGCATGCGGTCGGCGAAGGCCTGGACGGTTTCGTCGGCGTCGATGGTCTGGGGTTCGGCGAGGATGTCGCGGACGGTGAGGCCCTCTAAGAGGTCGTCGAGGAGGACGGTGCGGGATTCGCCGGTGGCGGCGGAGTAGACGAACCAGGCGAGGAGGAGGAAGAGGGGGGCGAAGGCGAGGATGCCGAAGATGGCGAAGAGGACGGCGAAGCCGACGCCGATGCGGGCGGCGATGCGGGTGGCGACGCCGTAGGGGCGGGTGCGGGCGAGGTAGGCGCGGAGGACGCGGCCGCCGTCCATGGGGAAGGCGGGGAGGAGGTTGAAGCCGGCGAGGAGGAGGTTCGTGACGGCGAGCCAGCCGACGACGAAGCCGGCGACGGGGAGGCCGGCGGGGACGAGGTAGAGCCCGAGGTAGCAGGCGGCGGCGACGAGGACGCTGGTGATGGGGCCGGCGAGCGCGATGCCGAACTCCTTCTGTGGGTCGCGGGGGATAGATTGGAGGTTGGCGAGGCCGCCGAGGAGCCAGAGGGTGATGGATTCGGTCTGGACGCCGTAGCGGCGGCCGGCGTAGGCGTGGCCGAGTTCGTGGATGGCGACGCCGGCGAAGAGGCCGACGGCGGACGCGATGCCGATAACCCACGGGTTGGACCCGGACTTGAGGGCGTCGAGGGCGTAGTCCTGTGGGGCGAGCGCGTTGACGACGCCGGCGTAGGCGTCGATCTGTGCGCCGCTTCCGAGGAGCCACGCGAGAATCGGGAGGAAGATGACGAGCGAGAGGTCGATCCTGATGGGGATGCCCCACACGCGACCGACGGTGAACTTCTGCATACGCACATCATCGATGGGGCGGCAGTAATAATCACCGCCGCCGGCGACTCGCGTTCAGTCGCGGGCGCGGACGACGACGACGGGGCCGAGGGATTCGCGGGCGACGCGGTCTTCGAGGTCGCCGAACACCCACTCGGAGAGCGTCGGTTTCGGTTCGCCCATCACGACGAGGTCGTAGTCGACGGCGAGGTCGGCGATTGCGGCGATGGCGTCGCCCGTCGACTCGGGCTGCATGGTGAGGTCGGCGGTGTCGAGGCCGGCGGCGTCGAGCGCGTTCCGGATTTCCTCGCGGCTGACGGCTTCGTCGAGGCCGAGTGCGGAGACGGTGATGTCGCGGTCGCCGACGAGCGCGGCGACGAAGTCGACGACGGTTCCGACGTCGGCTCGGCCGACGAAGGGGACGAGGAGGCGGTCGGCGTCGTGGGCGACGCCGGGGTGGACGATGGCGTCGCAGTCCGCTTCGACGGTGACGCGGGCGATGGTCTGCTCGGCTTCGCCGGTGAACGCGAGGCGGGTTTCGGCGTCGCCGCCGGCGTCCGCGAACCCCCGTCGGAGTTCGTCGAGTTTCGCCTGTGCGCGCTCCTCGAACTGGAGTTTCGCTTGTTCCGCCGGTGTCTGGTCGGGGACCTCGTAGTAGCCGAGGACGACGACGTCCACGGTGGAGAGGAGGTCGAACAGGCCGGGCGTGACGGATTCGCCTTCGAGGATCTTGACTGGGACGAGTACTTTGGTCATCTATAGGGCCCCCTTGAGGGAGACGTCGCGGGCGTAGTAGTAGTACCATCCGGCCGCGGCGAGCATGACGACGACGCCGACTATCTGGCTCGTGCGCTGCATGAACGCGATGAGGCCGAAGGAGGAGAGTGCGCCGAGTCCGGCGACGACGGGGTAGGCTGGCACGCGGAAGTCGGGGTCGTACCATTCGGGTTCGTCGCGACGCATCGCGAGGAGGGAGACGCAGATGAGGCCGTACATGACGAGGCTGAGGATGGAGGCGACTTCGGCGAGGATTTCGGTCTCGCCGGAGGCGACGAGGAGGAGCGTCGGGACGCCCGCCATCGTCAGGGCGACGTGGGGCGTGCCGTACTTGAGGTTGATCGCGCTGGCCTTCTTCGGGGCGAGCGCGTCCTTGCTGAGCGCGAAGACGGCGCGCGAGGAACTCATGATGGAGGCGTTCGCGGAGGAGACCGTGGCGAGGAGGCCGGCGACGAGGATGGCGATTGCGCCCGCGGGCCCCCAGAAGCTCCCGGCGACTTCGACCATCGCGGTCTCGCCGAAGGACGCGAGCTTCGCGCTGCCGAACGCGCTCGTCGCGACGAAGACGGTGCAGACGTAGAAGACGCCGACGATGAGGACGCTGCCGACCATCGCGAGCGGGAGGTTCCGCCCGGGGTTCTTGATCTCTCCTGCGACTGTGGCGACCTGCGCGAACCCGAGGTAGGAGGTGAAGACGAGGGCCGCCGTCGTCACGACGGGCATCGCGCCGAAGGGCATGAACGTCTCGGGCGTGCTCGACTCGCCGATGAACCCGAGCGCGCTCGCGCCGCCGTACGCGAGGAAGAGCGAGAGGATGACGAGGAGGATGGCGACGACGTAGTTCTGGAGCTTCGCGGTGTTCTCCGTGCCGGTGAAGCTCAATCCGGTGAGGAGCGCGCCGAAGACGAGGCCGAGCGCGACGGTCGGACTGAACGAGAGCGTGATGCCCACTCGCGCGAGGACTTCGGCGGCGTAGCTCCCGAACCCGACGAGGTAGAAGGAGGACGCGAAGACGAGGCTGAGCCAGAGGCTCACGCCGACGACCGTGCCGGCGAGCGCGCCGAGCGACCGGGAGACGAAGTAGTAGCCGCCGCCGGACTTCGGCATCGCCGTCGCCAGCTCCGACGCCGGGAGCGCCACCAGGAGGGCGATGACCATCCCGATGGCGTACGACCCCGCTGCGGCCGGCCCCGCCTGCCCGGCGGCGATGCCGGGGAAGACGAAGATACCCGCTCCGATCATCGTGCCGACGCCGATCGCCAGCCCGCCGACCAGTCCGATGGTTCGCTCTAACTCGGTTCCGCCCTCGGTGACGGTGACGTCACCGTCCTCGACCGTTTCGAGCTCGTCGGCGACGGGCGTCTCGCCCGCGCGGTTCTCACCCGAGGCGTTCGCGGTGCTCTCGCTCACACGGGAACCGTCGAATAGTCAGTAAAAATGAGTTGGGGCCGACCGGCGGAACGGACGCACGGACGCGCTCAGTCGTCGCCGCGGAGTGTATCGAGGCGCTCGCGCGTCCGGCTCGTGGAGTGGGGGAGCGCGCCGTTCTTCCGCCCGCCGAGCACGGGGTTGAGCGTCCCCCCGTCGTAGTTTACGGCGAGGCTCACGAGTCGGTGGATGACTCCAGAGACGTAGGCGAGCGCGAGGAAGACGACGACGTCGACGCCCGCCGCCCACAGCGGCAGGTCGACGACGAAGACGTTCACGAGGCCGGTGCCGAGCGCGATGACCGCGCCGGTGACGAGGAGGATGGCGAGAGAGACGCAGGCGTCGGCGCGCTCGTTGAGCTCCCGATTCTGCTCGATCCAGTCCGCATACCCTCTCACGAGCCGCTCTTTGTACTCGGGCGTCTCCGCCCGCGCCGCGTCCCGGACGCCGTCCGGCCCGATGCCGTTAATCTGCGTCGAGAGCGTGTACGCGAACCCGGAGACGACAGCGGCGAGCCCGAGCAGGCCGATGCTCGACACCGTGTAGCCGTTCACGAGCGCGGCGAAGGAGTCGAGCGCCGCGCTCTTCTCCAGCAGGGTGACGCCCGTCGCGAGCAGCGACGCGAGCGTCACCGTGTACTTCATCAAGTTGATCGCTTTCCCCTGAATGTCGTCGAACATCTCCGCCTGCCGGTCAATCGTACGCTTCGCCTCGTCGAGCGCGACCGAGGTCGCGTCACTCGCTATCGATATCGTCTGCGGCTGTCCCGACGACGACCCCGAATCTCCACTCATAATTACACTCTGTGTCTAATAGAAATTAAATGTGGTGGGCTACGACGCGCTCTTCCCGGCCACGCTCTGCCCGCGCCGCTCGCACTCTGACTCCATTTCTATATCGCGTTATTCGATTTATTGGCGGTTCGGCGGCCGCCTTTATGACGGGGGGAGGCGAAGGCGGGCGTATGGCAGAGGACTCGCAGATCGGACTCGGACAGCCCGTCTACGACGACGACGGAAACGAACTCGGCACCGTTCGCGGGTTCAACGAAGACGGATTCACCGTCACGAGCCGCACTGACGCCGGCCAGTACAGCGTCGAGCACGAACACACCCCGCACGACCTCGGCGAGGCCGAGCTCATGTGGCGCTGCGACGACTGCGGCGAGATGGGCGACATCGACGACCTCCCCGACACCTGCCCGAACTGCGGCGCTCCCACCGAAGCAATCTACTGGTGGACCGAGGACTGAACCGACGCGGCACAGCGCGACCGCTTCTCACTCGCGAAAACACGAGAAAATCGAATAGTGCCGGAGACCGGCGTTGCGACCCGTCTCAGAACGGGGCCTGCGGGCCTTCGTCGTCCTCGGCGTCGTCGCTCTCGGACGCGCCCGGGAAGGACGGCGTCATACCGCCGTCGTCGTGCCCGCCGCCCATGCCGGTGTCCGCGTGGACCTCGTTGACCTCGGGAATCTCCTTCACCATCCGGGACTTGATCGCCTGAATCGTCATCGGCGAAATCCCACAGCCGGAACACGCGCCGCCGAGCGAAATGTTCACGATGCCTTCCTCGCGGTCGATGTTCTGAATCGCGTGGCTCCCGCCGTGCATCTGGATCTGCGGGAAGTTCCGGCGAAGGAACCCGTTGATTCGATCCTCCAGGTCGTCGCCGCTCTGACTCTCCGTGCTCATACTCATTGATTGGGCGTCGTGACGCTTAGACCTTTGGTTGCCGGCCTCACTCGCTCGACGCGAAAACTCCCCAGAGACGCGAAGAGAACGCTGTCCGCGGCGGAATCACTGCGGCTACTCGCCCTCGAAGCCGAACACGCGGCGGTGTTCCGACTTGAGTTCTTCGACGTAGATGTCGAGGAGCTCCTGTACGCGTTCTTCGTCGGCGACGACGTCGGTCAGGCGTTCGAGCGGGTTCTCGGGGAGTTCGATGGTGAACTCGCCGTCGCCCTCGTAGTGCGGCTCGCTCTCGTTCAGAATCTGCTGGTCGATGGCGTGCACGAGGTCGGAGCTGTACTCCTCGTTCATCGTGTTGAACGTGCGCTTGTACGCGGTCTGGAGCTGCGGGAAGTAATCGACGTACTTCTCTTCCTCGAACTCCTCGGGCGTGAAATCGGCCATATTACTCGGTCGGCTCCCCGAAGTAAAAGTCGGCCGATCCGCCACTGATAAACTACATAGCGCGATACAGAAACCACTCGGTAGTCCGGGGAGCGGATGTCGGAACGACGCGCTCGACGCCTCGCCGATGCAGGCAGAATCGGAAGACCGGGTTCGCGTGTAGTCGCTCCTCAGCGCGAGATGCCGCCGTCGCCACCCTCCGCGACGAGCGCCTCGACCTCCTCGCGGGTCACGGCCGCCATGTCGCCGGGAATCGTGCGCTTGAGCGCGGCCGTCGCGGTCCCGTATTCGAGCGCGCGCCCGACGTCGCCGGTGGGGACGAATTTCGCGAGGAACCCGCCGACGAACGCGTCCCCGGAGCCGACGGCGTCCACCGTCTCCGTCTCGAACGCGTCGCGCTCGACGACGTCGCCGTCGTGGACCGCGAGCGCGCCGTTCGCGCCGCGCGTGACGACGACCGTCTCCACACCGTACTCGTCGGCGAGCGCGCGCGCTTTCTCCGCGGGCGTACCGTCGACGTCGAAGACGAGTTCGGCGTCGCGCCGCGCACACACCAGCACGTCGACGTCGCCGAGGAGCGGTTCGATACCCGCTCTCGCCTCCTCTCCCGTCCAGAGCTTCGACCGGTAGTTCACGTCGAAGACCGTGAGCGTGTCTTCTCCCCGCGCCGCTTCGAGGACGGCCTCCGTGGTCTCTCTGAGCGTCTCGCCGAGCGCGGGCGTGATACCCGACGTGTAGAAGGCGTCCGCGGCCGCGATGCGGTCGAGCGGCAGGTCGTCGACCGTCGCCGTGCGGACGCTCGCCCCCTCGCGGTCGTAGACGACGTTCGTTCCTCGCGGCTTCGTCCCGGCTTCGACGTAGTACGTCCCCTGTCGGCCGTCGTCGCTCCACGCGACGGCCGTATCGATGCCGTACTCGCGGAGCGCGTTCGTCACCCGCCGCCCCAGCGGACTCTCCGGAAGTTTCGACGTCCACGTGCTCGGCAGGCCGACCGCGTTCGCCGCGACCGCGACGTTCGACTCCGCGCCCGCGACGTGCACGTCGAGACGATCCGTGTGTGTCAGCCGCTCGTGACCCGGCGGGGACAGCCGGAGCATCGACTCCCCGAACGTCACGAGCCGCGAATCCTCAGTCATGGCTCGCGCTACCGAGAGCGACCGGATAAGGACTTCGCCCTGTCAGTCGAGCTGCTCGCCGACCAGCCGGTCGACCGCCGCGATGAACGCCTCCCGCTCGGCTCTCGGTATGGTCGCCCCCGCCGCGACCGTATGGCCGCCGCCGTCGCCGCCGACCGACCGCGACGCCTCGCCCATCACCTCGGAGAGGTCGAGACCGCGCCGGACGAGCGCGTGCGACCCCCGCGCCGACACCTTCGACTCCTCCGCGCTCTTATTCGCGAACCCGAGGATGACCTTCTCCCTGCTCACGCCGTCCGCGGAGAGCGCCATCCCCGCGACGATGCCGACGATGGTCTCCCGGATCTCGTCACCCGAGTCGAACCACTGCACGTGTTCTTCTGCGGTCACGCCGTGTTCCTCCACCCAGCGAACGCCGCTCGAGAGGTTCTGCCGGTGCTGCGCGAGGAGTTCCTTCGCGGCGTCGTAGGCTTCCTCGCGGTCCCCGAGGCAGACCGCGAGGCCGACGTCCGCGCGCTCGTAGCGCGCCGTCGCGTTGAGGAGCGTGGAGAACTCGCTCGCGTCCCGGACTTCGGTCCCCGGCTCCTCTTCGGCGAGCGTGTACGTCGTCGCGACGAGCGCGTCCAGCTTCTCCGACGCCACTCCGTTCCGAACCGCGCGCTTGATGAGCGCCGACAGGACCGCCTGGCGCTCCTCGTGGCTCAAGTCCGCCCACGTCCGCCAGTCGCCGTCCGTCCTCGTCTCGACGTCGAGCGCGTCGAGGAACCGCATCGCCCCCGACGAATCGTTCGTGATGCCGGGGACGTAGACTTCGCTCGCGTATTCGAGGAGCTTCGGGAGCGGGCGCGTCTGCGTCCCGTAGAGCGCGAGGTCCCGCGTCGTGTCCAGCACGCCCGCCTCGACGCCCTCTTCCGCGATAGCGACGTTCGCGCCCGTGAGCTCGCCGTCCGTCGTCTGCATGTCGCCGACCGCGCCCACGATTGCGAGCGCCGCGAGGTCCTTGTTCGCGCCCGCCTCCGACTCGAACGCCCGCGCGAGCACGTACGTCGCCCCCGCCCCTGACAGCTCGCTCCCGCCGTCCACGCCCTCCAACAGCGGGTTCAGGTGGTACGCCGTCTCCGCCTCCGCGGGCTGGTGGTGGTCGGCGATTATCGGCGTGAACTCCCCGCGCTCCTCGTGTTCCGTTATCGCTTCTAGCTGCCCGCTCCCGAAGTCCGTGAAGAGGACCGTGTCGTACGCTGACGCCGCGATTCCCGCGATGGCGTCGTCGTCCAGTTGCTTCTCGAACACCGACTCGAACGGAATCTCTGCGCGTTCGAGCATCCGCGCCGCGATGCCCGCGCTCGTCAGCCCGTCCGCGTCGATGTGCGACGCCACGAGCACCGACTCCGCGTCACGCAGCGCGTCCGCGCACCGCTCCGCGCGTTCCTCCAGTTCCGGAACGGGACCACTCATTACCCCGACCTAGGGCGCTCTCGCGTTTAAAGCCACGTAGAAATCCGTTCGTTTCCGTCGAACCCGATTCGGCAGACAGGTTCGCCTTCGTCTCCGTCGAATCTGGCTCGCAGACGGGTTCGTCCCTAGTTCGACCGGCGACTCACTTCAGGGCGGCGAGCGCGGCGTCGACGAGGGCGGTGAAGCTCGCTTCGTCGGGGACGACGTCGACGTCGACGCCGTGGGATTCGGCGGTCTCCCTCGTGGGTTCGCCGATGCAGGCGACGACGCAGGTGTTGAGGCCGGCGACGGCGTCCTCGTAGATGCCGCGTTCGCTCGCCGCGTCGAGGAAGTGCTCCACTGTCAGCGAGGAGGTGAAGAGCGCGGCGTCGAGGCCGCCGGTCGCGGCGAGTTCGGTGGACTCGCCGGCCTCGGGCGGTCGACGGAGGCGGTAGAGGACGGTTTCGTGGACGTACGCGCCGGCGGCTTCGAGGCCGTCGAGGAGTATCTGACTCCCGTGGTCGGAGCGCGCGACTTCGACGCGCGCGCCGTCGACGTCGTCGGCGAGTTCCTCGACGAGCCCGGTGGAGGAGAAGGTCTCGGGGACGACGTCGACGGCGTAGTCCTCTGCTTCGAGCGCACCGGCGGTTGAGTCGCCGATGGCGCAGACGGTCGCGCTCCCGGCTTCCCAGCCGGCGTCGGCGGCGAGGCGCGCGCCCGTCTTACTCGTGAACACGACGAAGTCCGCGTCCGTTCGCGGCGTCGCGTCCGTCTCGACGACTTCCAGCATCGGGTCCGGGACGGCTTCGACGCCGCGCTCGTCGAGGTGGTGGACCGCGGCGTCGAGCCGGCCGTCGTCCGGCCGGAACACGGCGACGCGCATCTACTCGTCCCCCGCGTTCGCGTCCCGTGCATCCACGTTCGCGCCCTGTGCGCCGCGGCCGCGGAGGAGCGCGACGACGTCCTCGCGCACGGACGCGACCTCGCCGATGACGGTCACGGCCGGCGGCGAGACGTCGTGTTCGTCGCGGACGTCGACGATGCTGTCGAGCGTCCCGGTCACGGTTCGCATGTCCGGCCACGTCCCGCGCTCGACGAGCGCGACCGGCGTCTCGCCGGCCATCCCCGCCTCCCGCAGCGCCCGCGTGTAGTCGGGGAGCCGGCCGACGCCCATCAACACGACAATCGTGCCGCCGGTCGCCGCGAGGGCGTCCCAGTCCACGGCGGATTCGGGCTTCGTCGGGTCCTCGTGGCCCGTCACGAAGGAGACGGAGGAGGCGAAATCGCGGTGCGTGACGGGGATGCCCGCCGCGCCGGGCGCGGCAATCGCCGACGTCACGCCCGGAACCACCTCGAACGGAATCTCGTGTTCGGCGAGGTACTGCGCTTCCTCGCCGCCGCGCCCGAAGACGAACGGGTCGCCGCCCTTCAGCCGAACCACGTCCCGCCCCGCCGTCGCGTGCGCGACGAGTCGCTCGTTGATCTCCCGCTGGCTCGTTCGCTCCCCGCCAGCGCGCTTCCCCACGTCCTCGCAGACCGCGTCGTCGATGGTGTCGAGGATCTCGGGACCGGGGAGTTTGTCGTGCATCACGACTGCCGCGTCGTCGAGGAGCTCGCGCGCGCGCACCGTGAGGAGGCCCGGGTCGCCCGGCCCGCTCCCCACGAGGTACACGGTTCCCGTCTCGGTATCTCGCCGTCCGTCGCTCCGGCTCGCGTCTCCCTCACTCATTCTCGCTTCGCCTCCTCGATGAGGTCGCTCGCGCCCGCGGCGTCGAGGTCGTCGGCGAGCGCGCGCGCCGCCGCCGCGTAGTCGTCGGCCGGCAGGTCGCGGCCCTCCGTGACGGACTCGGAGCCGTCCTCGCTGAACACCTGGACTTCCGCGCGCACCGTCTCGCCCTTCACGAACGCGTGCACGCCGAGCGGCGCGATACAGCCGCCGCCGAGCTCTTCGAGGACGATGCGTTCGACGGTCGTCTCGACGCGCGAACGCGGGTGGTCGAGCACGTCGTGGAGCGTGTCCGCGAGGTCGCCCTCGACGGCCGTCACCGCGAGCGCGCCCTGCCCCGGCGCGGGCACGTGCTCGTTCACGTCGAGGTCCACGAGCGGCACGTCGTGCGCCAGCCCCGACCGCTCCAAGCCCGCGCGCGCCAGCACGATAGCGTCGTACTCCACGTCGACGTCGCGCTCCATCGAGGAGCGCTCGAGCTCGTTCAGCGAATCGAACCACTCCTCGACCGTGCGCTCGTACTCGCGCTCCACGCTGCTCGGGTCCGAATCCACGCGCTTCTCCGCGCGCTGACGCTTCTCCTGATACTCGTCTTCCGCGTCGAGACGCGCCTCGTGCTTCGCCTGCATGTGCGGCGCGAGCAGCTTCTCGAGGCGCGTATCTACGTTCCCCCGCAGCGGCTCGACCTCGAGGTCCGGCCGCCGCGCGAGCACCTGCGCCTTCCGCCGCAGACTCGACGTGCCGACGACTGCGCCCGCCGGAAGCTCGTCCAGCGTGCTCCCGTCCGGCGTCACGAGCGCGTCCCCCGCGCTCGCCCGCGGCGGCACCGCCGCGAACACCATATCCTCCGGCGTGTCCGTCGGCACGTCCTTCATCGAGTGCACCGCCGCGTCCGCCTCGCCCGCGAGCACGACTTCGTCGACGGCGCGCACGAACGCCCCCGTCTTCCCCAGGTCCTGGATGAGTTCGTCCGTCACGCGGTCGCCGACCGTCTCCACCTCGACCAGTTCGACCTCGTGTCGCCGGTCCTCCAACGCCGCCTGTATCTCCGCCGCCTGCCGACGCGCGAGAGTCGACCCCCGCGTCGCCAGCCGCACGGACTCGCGACTACGCATTATACCTGTACTCTACCGCCCGCCGTTGAAACCCCCTTCCATCTCGACTTGGACTCGTCCGCCCGTTTCCCGTTCACTCTCGATGGTCCTCGTTCTCTCTCGTTCTCTTACCGCGACCGTGGACGGAGCATCCGTCGGTATCTCTGAAAGCCCCTCGCCGACAGCGGTTCCGTCACTCGCGGTCGCTGTAACTGGCGCAGGAACCGCGACGGAGAATACGGAAAGAGCCCGCGTTAGAGGACGTCGTCGTAGGCGTCGAGGGTGGCGTCGACGTCCGCCTGCGTGTGGGCGTCGGAGACGAACTGGCTCTCGAACTGGTTCTGCGCGAGCATGATGCCGCGCTCCTGCATCTGCGGGCGGAACACGCGGTTCCAGCGGTCGACGGCGGCTTTCCCGACGTCGGCGGTGTTCTCCGGGGGTTCGCCGTCGCGCGTGAAGACGACTTTGAACAGGCTGTCCGTTCCCACCACAGAGTACGGGAGGCCTTTGTCGTCGACGATGTCGCGGAGGCCGTCCCGGAGGTCGTCGCCGAGCGCGTTCACGTGGTCGTAGACGTCCTTCTCCGCGGCGTAGGTGAGCGTCTGGAGGCCGGCGGCCATCGTGACCGGGTGGCCGGAGAACGTCCCCGCTTGGAAGACGTCGCCGACCGGCGTGAGGTGCTCCATGACTTCCGTTCTTCCGCCGAGCGCGCCGACGGGGAACCCGCCGCCGACGATCTTCCCGAACGTCGTCAGGTCGGGCGTGACGTCGAACTTGCCCTGCGCGCAGGCGAGGCCGCCGACGCGGAAGCCCGTGATGACCTCGTCGAACACGAGGAGGCTCCCGTGCTCGCGGGTCAGCCCGCGCAGGTGGTCGTGGTAGCCGTCCTGTGGCTCCACGATGCCCTTGTTCGCCATGACGGGTTCGACGAGGACGGCGGCGATGTCGTCGCCGTGCTCCTCGAAGACCTCGCTCGCGGCCGCCCGGTCGTTGAACGGGACGGGAATCGTGTGCTCCGCGAAGGACTGCGGAATCCCGGCGGAGGACGGCCGTGCGTGCTCTGCGTCGCCCTCGACGAGCGTCGACTCCTGCGCGCCGTGGTAGCCGCCCTCCATCACGACGACCTTGCTCCGGCCGGTGTAGCCGCGCGCCAGCCGAACGGCCGAGACCGTCGCCTCCGTCCCCGAGTTCACGAACCGCAGCATCTCCACCGAGGGGACGTGACGCGTCACGAACTCCGCGAGCTCCACCTCGACCTCGGTCGGCATCCCGTACATCGGCCCCTCGCTCGTCCGGCGCTGCACCGAACTCGTCACGCGCTCCGGCGCGTCGTGCCCGAGGAGGAGCGGTCCCAGCCCCATCACCCAGTCCACGTACTTGTTCCCGTCCGCGTCCACTACGTGCCCCGCGTCGCCCTTCCGCACGAACGTCGGATACGGCTGCGGTGCCGCCCGAACGGACGAGTTCACGCCCCCGACGAGCACGTCGAGCGCGCGGTCGTAGAGCTCTCGAGAGGTATCGCGGTTCATACCTCGACCGACGGCGGCGGAGAGAAAGAATGTAGGGGGTTCGCGTCGCCCCGCAGCCGACGCCTCCCATCGGCCTCACCGTTTACCTCCCCTCGCAGTGAAGTGACAGACATGACCGAAGGCGACCTCCCCGCGTCGGCGCGCGTCGGGCGCGCAGCGCTCGTCGTATCGGACGTCGACGACCTCACCGAGTTCTACCGCGACGTCGTCGGCCTCGCCGTCCTCGACCGGGAGCGGGACCGCGCGACGCTCGGCGCGGGCGACACGCCCCTGCTGGAACTCCGCGCGGGCGACGTCGGCGAGCGCCCGCCGAACGCGGCCGGCCTCTTCCACGTCGCCTTCCGCCTCCCCGACCGCGACGCGCTCGCGGACGCCTTCCGGCGAATCCGCGCGAACTGGCGGCTCTCCGGGGCCTCCGACCACCGCGTCAGCGAAGCGCTCTACCTCCGCGACCCCGAGGGGAACGGCGTCGAACTCTACCGGGACCGCGAGCGGAGCGCGTGGCCGACGACGGACGACGGCCGCGTCGAGATGGACACGCGCTCGCTCGACCTCGACGCGCTCGCCGCGGACGCGCTCGCCGGCTCGGGAGACGGCGAGGTCGGCGGTCGCGCGCCGGCCGGGACCGATATCGGGCACGTCCACCTCGAAGTGACGGACCTCGCCGCCGCCCGCGCGTTCTACGTGGACGCGCTCGGCCTGCGCGTTCGACAGGACTGGGGCGACGGGGCCCTCTTCACGGCCGCCGGCGACTACCACCATCACGTCGGTTTGAACGCGTGGAACGCCCGGAGCGAACCGCTCGCGGGCCGCGGGCTCGACTGGTTCGAACTCCTCGTCCCGGACGCCGACGCCGTCGACGCGGCGACCGCTCGGCTCCGCGGCGCGGGCTTCGACGTCGAGCGCGTGGACGACGGCGTCGCCGCGACCGACGCGGACGGTATCGAAGTTCGCCTTCGGACGGAGTGAACGCGCGACGCGTCGCTCCGCGGCGTCGCGTCTCGCGAGAATAGAACCGAGGACTGCGCGGTGAAACGCAGTTGCCGGGTCGGCGGTCGTGACCCGCCGTCGTGGCGGCCCGGCGGCCGCCCGCAGGGGGCGACGGTGATGAGCACACCCACAGTGATTGCGGCCGTCGCCCGAGGCCGTCATGCCATACGTCGCAGTGGTCTTTTACTTTCTCACCTCCGTCTCATGGCGTTCGGTTCCCTCGCCCGGCTCGCTGTATATGGGGTCATCGGGAGCGATCCAGACCATACTTCTACACCGCCTCCGGCCCGGTCTTGCCGGTGCGGACCTGCGTCGCCTTGGCGACCGGCCAGACGAACACCTTCCCGTCACCCGGTTCGCCGGTGTTCGCGGCGTCGCAGATGGCGTCGACGACGTCGTCCGCGGGGACGTCGGCGACGACGCACTCGATCTTCACTTTCTCGTGGAGGTCGACGGTGTACTCCTCGCCGCGCCACTGGCCGGTCTTCGCGGGCTGACTGCCGCGCCCGGAGACGCGGGTGACGGTGAGCGAGGGCGCGCCGACTTCGGCGAGCGCGGTCTTCACGTCCGGCAGGACGCCGGGGCGGACGACCGCGGTGACCATCTCGATGTCGTTCGGTTCGAGGCCGCCGTCGGTGCGCAGGGCGTCCGCGGAGACCGCGTTCCCGCCGTCAGTGCGGACGCCGGCCGGGCCTTCGCGGCCGAACTCGGGGTAGGTCTCGACGCCGTGTTCGGCGACGTCGAGGCCTTCGCGTTCGTGGTCGGGGCTGACGCGGGCCTGTCCGAGCGCGCGGGCCGCGCCGAACACGACCGCGGTCGTCACGGCGGTCCAGCCGACGATGACGACGACGCCGACGGCCTGCACCCAGAGCTGGCCGAGCGAGAACCCGGCGGTCGAGATGAAGGGGAAGGCGAGCGCGCCGAGGATGCCCGCGCTCCCGTGGACGGGGAAGACCGCGCAGACGTCGTCGACGCCGAGGCGCTTCTCGACGAACTCGAAGACGACGGGGAGCTGTGCCCCGGCGAGGAGGCCGACGGCGACCGCGCCCGGCCAGACGACGGCGTCAGTGATGCCGGTGATGCCGACGAGGCCGGCGAGCAGGCCGTTCGCGACGTAGAGCGTGTCGACCTTCCCGGTCTTGAGCATCGAGACGGCACCCGCGCCGACCGCGCCCGCGGCCATGGCGAGCGTCGTCGTGAGCGCGACGCGGCCGACGGTGGCGAACGCGGCGAGCGTGACGGTGCCGTCGTCGGCGACGCTGAGGACGCTCGCGGCCGTGCCGACGTTGAAGCCGTACCAGCCGAACGCGAGGATGAGCGTGCCGAGCACGGCGAACGTGATGGAGTGCCCGGGAATGACGTTCACCTCGCCGTCGGGGCCGAAGCGGTCCATGCGCGGGCCGATGACCCACGCGGCGACGAGGCCGGCGACGCCGCCCATCCCGTGGACGACCATCCCGCCGGCGAAGTCGTGGAAGCCGAGGTCGGCGAGCAGGCCCGTGCCGCCCCACGTGATTCCGGAGACGACGGGGTAGATGACGGCGGCGAGGACCATCGTGTACGCGACGTACGTGCGGAGTTTCGCGCGGCCCGCGACCGCCCCGGAGACGATGGTCGCGGCCGTCATGGCGAACACCGCGCCGAACAGCCAGTCTACCCAGGCGTTCGCGCTCCCCGGTGAGAGCGTCGAGGCGAACGCGCCCGCGACGTCAGCGCTCCCCCCGGAGGTGAGGACGCCGGCGATGGTGGAGACGGCCGCGCCCACGAGGAAGAACACGAGGACGCCGACGCTCCACGTCAGGAGGTTCTTCGTGAGCTGGTTCGCGACGTTCTTCGCCCGCACCTGCCCCGCCTCCAGCATGGCGAAGCCGGCGTGCATGAAGAAGATGAGGAACGTCACGACCAGGACCCAGAGGAGGTTGACGCCCTCGGCGATCGCTTCCACGCCCGTCACAGCCATTCGAAATCACCCGGACATTCGTCCACCGATGCGACAGATAGGTTCGTGTTTGTCTCGTCCATCTTCGGATGAATGACTACAGAGACTCATACTTAGTGGTTTGCTTGAAGAATCCGAAGAAATACGCGAGTGAAAATTCATCCGTCTAATACTAGGGCGGATACCCTGTGTATAAGGATGTATTCTGTCCGATTCGGCGGCAAAATCTACACTTCGAGTGGGCGAATGTCGACGAAAGTATTGCCCGAACCGCCCCGGAACGCGGGTGCGCGCCGCGCCCACGACCCACACTCCACGTGGGTCCACACTCACTCTTTCTCCTCGCCGCCCGACGGCTCGCCCGCTTACAGCGCTTCGGCGACGTCCTCGGCGAAGTACGTCACGATGAGGTCCGCGCCCGCGCGCTTCATCGAGAGCAGCGACTCCAGCGCGACCGCCTCTAAGTCGAGCCAGCCCTTCTCCGCCGCCGCGTGCAACATCGCGTACTCGCCCGAGACGTTGTACGCCGCGACCGGCACGTCCACCGACTCCCGGACGTCCCGGACGACGTCGAGGTACGGCAGTCCGGGTTTCACCATCACCGCGTCCGCGCCCTCCTCGACGTCTAACTCCGCTTCCACCAGCGCCTCTCGCCGGTTCGCGGGGTCCATCTGGTAGTGCCGCCGGTCGCCGAACGCCGGCGCGCCGTCCGCCGCGTCGCGGAACGGCCCGTAGAACGACGACTCGTACTTCACTGCGTAGGCGAGAATCGGGACGTCTTGGTGCCCGGCGTCGTCGAGCGCTCCCCGAATCGCGCCGACCTGTCCGTCCGTCATCGCGGACGGAGCGACCATGTCCGCGCCCGCCGCCGCGTGCGACACCGCCGTCCGCGCGAGCAACTCCAGGGTCTCGTCGTTCCTCACCGTGAGGCTCTCCGCGTCGCTGTCCGCCGCCCCGTCCTCCCACGCCTCGTGCGCTTCGCTGGTGAGAACCCCGCAGTGGCCGTGCTCGGTGTACTCACAGAGACAGACGTCCGTCATCACGTACGCGTCCGTCGCAGCCGTTATCGCTCGAACTGCCTCCTGCACCACGCCGTCGCTCGCCCACGCCCGCGACCCCGTCTCGTCCTTCGACTCGGGAATCCCGAACACCATGACGGACTCCACGCCCGTCGCGAGCACTTCCTCGACGCGCGCCACCGCCTCGTCGACGGGCACGCGCTCGTGCCCCGGCATCGACTCGATCGCCTGGCGCTCGTCGAGCGTCGCGTCCACGAACACCGGCACTACGAGATCGCTCGCCGAGACGCTCGTCTCGCTCACTAGCTCCCGAATCCCGTCCCGTCGCAGTCGGCGCGGTCGGCGCGTCGGCGTCATACTACCCGCTATCCTCGCGAGAGGTTTAGCGTTCCCGAACCCGGCGCGGCCGCCGCCTCGCTTCGCGGCCGCCTCCAGGAACGGGGCGGGTCAGACCGATCCGAGGTCCTTCTTCTTCCGCATGAGGTAGAGGAAGTAGGGGCCGCCCACGAGCCCGGTGATGATGCCGACCGGAAGTTGAATCGGGCTGAGCGCGAGGCGCGCGCCGACGTCTGCGCCGACGAGGAGCGCCGGCCCGAGGAAGAGACAGCCCACCAGGAGGCGCTTGGAGTCGCTGCCGACGATGTTGCGCACCATGTGCGGGACGATGAGGCCGACGAAGCCGACGAGGCCGGCGACGGCGATGGCGGCGGCCGTCGAGAGAATCGCGATACCGGCGACCGCGAAGCGGATCTTCTCGACGTTCATCCCGAGCGAGGAGGCGGTCTCCTCGCCGAGGAGGAGGACGTCGAGCTCTCTGGTGACGGCGAGCGCGAGCGCCATCGAGAGGACGGTGAACGGGAGCGCGATGCGCACCTGCCCCCAGTCAGTACCGAGGAGGGAGCCGGAGAGCCACGTCTGCGCGGACATGACCACGCTGAGGTCGTCGATGAAGAAGAACAGCGCGCGCTGGACAGAGCTGAACACCGTCCCGACGACGACGCCCGCGAGGACGAGTCGAACGGGCGACGTGCCGTTCTTCCACGCGATGACGTAGACGACGAGGAACGCGATCGTCCCGCCGATGGCGGCGAGCAACGGGAGCAGCGGCAGGTAGCTCGACATGAAGGTGAGCGTGACGAGGACGACGAGGCCGGCGCCGTCGCTGATGCCGAGCACGTACGGGCTCGCGAGCTCGTTCCGCGTGACGACTTGGAAGATCGCGCCGGAGACCGCGAGGTTCGCGCCGACGAGGACGCCGACGAGGATGCGCGGCAGGCGGATGTTCCAGACGATGAGCTGTTGGCGCGTGAACCACTCGGGGATGCCGCCGCCGAGGAGGAACGCGCGCCACGCGGTGAGGCTGAGGAGGACGTCGGCGTCGAAGACGGTGTGCCACGCCTCCGCGAGGGTGAGCGGGTAAGCGCCGAAGCTCACCTGTAACAGGGTCGCGCCGAGGAGGATTGCGAGGCTCCCGAGCGCGACGCCGACGAGTTTCGAGTTCGCGTACCACTCTCCCCACTCCGAGCGGCGCTGTGCGAGGATGTCAGAGACCTTGCTCATCGAGGGTTAGAAGTCCCGGTTGACGATGTCGAGGAGGCGTTGTCGGTCGAAGAGCCGTTCGTCCTCGGCGAGCTCGCCGACCGGACCGGGCCACTCGCCGAAGGTCTCGGGGTAGACCTGCTTCGCGACGGCCTCCGTCGAGAACATGTCGACTATCGGGCCCATGTACTGGCCGGCGCTCCGGATGACGTTGCCGTTCTGGACGGCGCTGAGCTGCTGTCCGTTCTCGTTGTTCTCGAAGGGCTCGACGACGGTGCTGACGAACTCCTCGTGCGTGGAGGAGGTGAGCGCGCCGACGGCACCGATGTAGTCGGGGTCGACGTCGAGGAGTTCCTCGTAGCCGATGGGGCCGTCGGGATACTGGCCCTCGAAGGCGTCCGTCATCCCGAGGCGGTAGTAGGACTTCGTGTTGTTCGCGAGCCGGTGGAGGGGGGCGATGCGGAACTGTCCGGAGTCGGGGCTGACGCCGCGCCAGATGGCGGCGACGGTCGGTCGCTCGTCTTCCGGCGGGAGGCCGTCCTCGACGGTGCTCATGAGGTCGTCGTGCATCGATTGCCACGCCGCAAACTGCTCTTGGCGCTGGAAGATCTTCGCGACCTTCTCGAAGGCCTCGTACATCGTGTACGGGTTCGGTTCGTCCTTGAACGCGATCTGGGGGGCAAATCGGAGCGTCGTGCCGAGGAAGGGACCGGTCTGGGACTCGATCTCCTCGAAGTCGGAGTCGTCCCAGTCGGCGAAGCTACTGATGCTCTTTCGGGAGATGAGCCAGACGTCGGCGTCGGCGGCGTAGAAGTTCTCCTTGTCGTAGCCGGATTCGGCTCCGCTGGCGAGCTTGACGACCTCGCTCTCGTCGAACCCGAGATCGAGGAGGTCGTAGAACTTCAGCGGGGCACGTTCGAGGCCGGTCGTCGCGCTCGGGTGGATGCCGAGCGCCATCCCCATGTCGATGAAGGGGCTGGTGCCGACCCCGTAGGTCTCGGGAACCTCGTCGAACGTGTAGGGGTCGTTCGGCTCGATTTCGACCGTGTACGGCGTGACGTCGTCCGACGACGCTCCGGTCGTCTCGGTCGCGTCCGTCGACGACTGCGCCGTCGTGTCGCCGCTCCCGCCGCCGGAACAGCCGGCCAAGCCGGCCGCGATTAGCGTCGCGCTACTCGCCAGTAGCTGTCGCCTTCGGGGCATACACTTTAGGCCGGCCTAAACGAAGTTATCGATTTCCCGTGTCCGTTGTAACACGCTCTGATACACGTAATCCGAGCGGATGGTTACGGTGTGGGTTCGTCCATCCGCTCGCTCAGGGGGACAGCGTCCGCGCGTTCCCGCTCGAACCGCTCACGCGCCCAGTCGACGACGACGGGGTTCGTGGACCGGAGCACGTCGAACCCGCTGCCTCGGTCCCGGCCCAGCGAGACGTAGACGACTTCGTCGTCGAGGAGGTCGACAGTGCAGGGGTACTGTCGGTCGACGCTGTAGTAGATGCTCTGCTCCTCCTCGATGCGCCGCCACTGGTCCGTTATCGCGTCGTTCTTCAGGCTCAGCTCGGTCGTCTCCTCGTCGTAGACGACCTCCGCGTTCGGTGCCGCACCCGTTCGAAGTGCCTCCGCGTACGCGTAGAGCGGCAGTGTCGTGAAGCACCCGACGAGCGCGCGAACGTCATCCGCGTCGGTAATCGCGTTCGCGACGGCGCGAGACGCGCCGTGAGGATCCGCGCTCTCGCTGGCGATTCGGTCGGCGTCGACGAGATGGCGGAGGTCGAACCCGAACCACTCCTCGGGGAGTCGGTCGATCATCCCCGGGAGCCGCCGCCCGACGGTCACCGTATCGAGCAACTGCCCGAAGTCGCGGTAGATCGTCTCACCGAACGGTGTGAGCACGTATCGGTCCCGCGTCGCTCCGCGCGTGACCCACCCGCGGTCCTCCAAGTCACCGAGGACGCGACTGAGCGTCACGCGCGTCGCGCTCGTTTCGGCTTTCAGTTCGTCTCGCGTTTGTTCACCGGCTCCGAGGAGTTCGAGCACTCGAACGCGGTGTTCCGAGCGCGCGAGGAACGCTACTGCTTCTCGCGACGCTTCTCGTCCATTCCTTCCCGACTCCGTCCCCGTGTTCGCGAGGGCCATCTATCGACCGCACATTGTTTAGGCGAACCTAAAACACTTGCCGTGGGGCGCTCACTCCGACCGCCACGACCCACTCATTCTATATCGCACTATGTGATTTATCGGCTTCGGTGGGGTGTCCTTTGAGGCCCTGGCCGGCCAGCGGACTTTTAGCCGACTCTTCCATCTGACAGCGTGAATGCATCTCACGCTCGACGTGGGTGAGTCGGACTGGAGCGAGGAGCTACTCTACGACTACTACGACTTCGTCCAGTCACGTCGCGCGGACCGCCGCCCCGACGCCGACTGGCGACCCGTCGAACGCACACCCGGCTACGTCGTCGCTCTCGACGACCTCACCTCGAACGGCGACCCGCTCGTCGACGAGCCCGTCCCCGACTCCCTCCACGGCGCGCTCGACGACTACGCCGGCACCCTCGACGCCGACGGCCTCGACGCCCTCCGCGACGCCCTCCCCGACGACAGCGACACCGCCTTCCGCGCCGAAACCGGCCCGCTCGCCGTCGCCGAATTCGCCCGCGACTACGACCTCGCCGTCGCCGTCGACGACTGAGACTCGCTCTCACGCACCCTCGGCGTCGACGCGCCCCCCGAGTGGTGACTAGCACCTTCCGGTTCGCGCTCTGGCCGTTCCCTCTCCGACGACTCCCTCGGAGTCACCTCCGCGAGCCCGCTCGCCCTCGGCCTGACTGCCTCGGCAGAACCCTCTTCGATTTCTCGCCCCGCCAGCGGGTGAGTCCGCTTCGACGCCGGCCGTCTCGTCTCGGCGGCCACATCGCTGCGTCACCGGCCGCTAGCGGTGGCCGTCGTAAGGAGAAGCGCGAAGGAGAAACCGAGTCGGTTAGTCCGCGCTAGCCGGTGAGACGTCGCCGTCCGCGGCACCGGTCTGCTTGGCGTCCAGCGCTTGGACGACGAGTTCGGAGACGTCGACGACTTCGATGTCGTCCTCGTAGTTCCCGGTCTTCCGGCCGTCTTCGTACATCGTCATGCACTGCGGGCACGCGACGACGAACTTGTCTACCTGCCGGCCGGCGTCGGTGTCCTCGAGGGCTTCGCGCATCCGTTCCTCGCTGGGCTTGGGGTCGTCGGAGAAGTCCGTCCAGACGCCGCCGCCGCCGCCGCTGCAACAGAACGCGTCGTTCCGGTTCCGCGGCATCTCGTCGAGCGTCGCGCCCGTCGCCGTGATGACCTCACGCGGTGCCTCGTACTCGCCGTTGTACCGGCCGAGGTGGCAGGGGTCGTGGTAGGTGACGGTCTCGTCCACGGTGCCGAGTTCGAGGCGGCCGTCGTTCACGAACTCCTCGACGACCTGCGTGTAGTGATAGACGTCGTCGCCCTTCTCGAAGCCGAACTGGTCGTACTCGTTCCGGAAGGTGTTGAAGGAGTGCGGGTCAGTCGTCACGATCTTCTCGTAGTCGCACTGCTCGAAGGCGGCCATGTTGTCCTCGACGAGCATCTCGTAGAGGCCTTCCTCTCCCACTCTCCGGACGTCGTTCCCGTCGTGTTTCTCGTCCTCGTAGAGAATCCCGTAGGAGACGCCGGACTCGTGGAGGATGCGGGCGAGCGCGTGCGCGACTTTCTGGTTCCGCTCGTCGTAGGAGGGGTAGTCGCCGACGTACCAGAGGTACTCCACGCTCTCCTCGCGGGCGTCGGGGACGTCGAAGTCGAGGTCCTCGACCCAGTTCGGGCGTTTGCGCTCGGGGTCGCCGAAGGAGTTGCCCTTCTGGAAGAGGTCCATCATCGTGTCCTGGATGTTCTCGTCCATCTGCCCGGACTCGGTGAGGCGGCGGTTCATCTCCGTGAACTGCGTGACGTGCTCGATGTCGACGGGGCAGGCGTCCATGCAGGCCATACAGGACATACAGGACTCCATCGACTCGGCGTCGATGACGGACGTGCCGCCGTCGGCGACGATGGGTTTCTTCTCCGTTTCGCCCGCGTCGAGCTCCTCGCGGTACGTCTTCAGGTCGAGGATGACGTCGCGGGGGTCGAGGTTCCGCCCCGAGGCGTTCGCGGGGCAGACGGAGGAACACCGCCCGCATTTCGTGCAGGCGTCGTGGTCGAGCTGCTGTTTCCAGGAGAAGTCGTCGATGTCGCTCGCGCCGATCTCGTCGGGGCTCGCGTCCTCGGGGACGCGGGGGAGGCGCGCGCCGGCGTTCTCGTCGCGCGTGACGATGTTGGCGTAGCTCGTGAGCATGTGGAGGGGTTTCGCGTACGGAATCATCGCGACGAACCCGAGCGCGAGGAGGGCGTGACTCCACCAGACGACGGGGTAGGCCGCGGCGGCGAGGTCGGGCGTGACGCCGAGCGCGACGTAGACGTCCTTGAGGAACCAGCCGACGAAGCTCACGGTCTCGAAGGAGACGTCCCTACTGGTGGACGTCCCGAGGATGCGCAGGCCTTCGAGGAGGTAGCCGCCGACCCCGAGCGCGAACAGCGTCCAGATGAAGGCGTCGTCCTCCAGCGAGGTGTGTTTCCCCCAGAGGCGGTCGTAGCGCTCCGCGTACCGCCGGTAGAGCGCCATCCCGACGCCGACGACGAAGAGGAGGCCGAGGGCGTCCATCACGAGGGAGTACGCGAGGTAGAAGTCACCGACGAAGAACGAGCTGCCGACGCGCCGCACGATGTCCATGTCGATGGCGAGGATGGTCGTGCCGATGAGGAGCGTGAGGAAGCCCCAGAGGATGAAGGCGTGCATCACGCCCGCGTAGGTGTCGCGGTCGAACTGGTTCTCGTTCGAGAGCACGGTCTTTGCCGCGCCGACGATGCGACCGCCGAGGTCGTCGAGGCGCTCGGTGGGGTCGTCGCTCCCCTGCGTGTAGCGGGCGAGTCGCCCGTAGACGCCGTAGAGGAAGAACGCGATTGCGACGACGGCGAGGTAGTAGAACACTGCCTCGCCGACCCCGCCGATGCGCCAGAACGTCGGCCGAGTCACGTCGGCCGCGAGCGGGACGAGGGGTTGCATACCTACGTGACGTGGCGACGACCGCATAAAAGTTTACGAGCGAGACGCGCCCGCGACCTTCGGTTACCACGATAACCGATGATCCGTTGACGAGTTACGACTGTCAACCACCGGCTGAGTACTAGCGAACGACCGTTGCTATCGGGCTGGCGAGGAGGGCGACGGCGAGCGCGACGACGGCGTAATCCCGCGGCCGCGCGCGGCGTTCGGGGTGAGTGGGGTTCCACGCGAAACACCGGGCCTGCAAGGCGAGGGCGAACCGCTCGGAGCGCGCGTCGACCCGTCGCAGGCCCGTCGACGCGATGCGCGCCATGCGCTCGTGGAGCGCGCTCTCGCTTCCGAGGCGGGCGTCGTCGGCTTCCTTCGCGCGCTTCAGGTCGGCGACGAGCACGGGGAGAAAACGCAGGACGAACCCGACGCCCGCCGAGAGGACGCGCCCGGGTTTCCCCGGTACCGCCGCGAGGACGGCCTGCGTCTCCGAGACGGGCGTCGTTCGGACGTAGGCCGCGCCCGCGACGAGCACGACGGCCACCCGGAAGGCGTGTTCGAGCGCCGCCAGCCCCGCGTTCACATCGACCCACGGCGCGCCGAGCGTGAGCGCGCGCGTCGCGACGCCGAACAGGAGGAAGGCCGCGGGCAGGGCGTACGCTCGCGCCGTCGCCGCGGGCGGGAGGCGCGCCGCCACGCCGACGACGAGCACGAGCACGGCGAGCGCGAGTATTCCCGTTCTCCCCGGCCACGCGTAGGCGGCGACGGCGACGCCGGCCTGCGCGAGGAGCTTCGCCCGCGCGTCCAGCGAGTGCGCGAACGACGCTCCGACACGGTAGGTGAGGGTCGTCACGGCTCTCTGACGCCGAGTTCTCGGAGGTCGCCTCGCACCTCGTCGGGCGCGCCGTCGAGCGCCACGGTCCCGTCGCGGAGGACGACGACGCGGTCGGCGAGCCCGTCGAGGTCGCGGAGGTCGTGCGTCACCACGACGACCGCCGTGCCCGCCGCGTTGAGCGCGCGGAGGTGGGAGAGCACGCTCTCGCGCGCCGCGAGGTCGAGGCCGGTGAACGGTTCGTCGAGCACGAGGTACTCGGGGTTCATCGCGAGCGCGCCCGCGATGGCCGCGCGCCGCTGCTCGCCCCCCGAGAGTTCGTCCAGCCGGCTGTCCGCCTCCGCGTCGAGGTTCACGGCGTCGAGCGCGTCCGCGACGCGCGCTTCGACCTCGTCGTTCGGCAGGCCGAGGTTCCGCGGGCCGAACGCCGCGTCCTCGCCGACTGTCGACGCGACGAACATGTCGCGGGCGTGCTGGAAGACCATCCCGACGCGCGTTCGCGCCCGGACGAGGTCGTCACTCACGGGCTCGCCGTCGACGAGCACCTCGCCGTCGTCGGGCGTGAGGAGGCCGTTGAGGTGGCGGACGAGCGTCGTCTTCCCGGAGCCGTTCGCGCCCGCGAGCACCACGAACGCGCCCGCCGGTATCGAGAGCGTGACGCCGTCGAGCGCGCGCGTGCCGCCGCGGTCGTGGACGACGTCGCGGAGTTCGAGCATCTACTCGGCGCTCGCCGCGTCGCTCCGGACGACGGCGACAGCGGCCGCCATCTTCACGAGTTCGACGGGGAGGAACGCCGCCGCGCCCGACACGACCGCCGCGACGGGGCCCAGCGGCGTCGCGAGATAGAGGCCCGTGATGCCGAACGCGTAGATGACGACGACGCCGCCGACCATCGCGCCGACGAGTCGCGCCGTCGACGCCCGCCCCGGCGACCCGAGGGTCCGCCCGTGGACGAGAAAACCGATGACCGCCGCGGCGAACGGATAGCTCCAGAGATACCCACCGGTGGGCCCGAGGAGTTGGCCGAGGCCCGCGGCCCCGCCGGAGAAGACGGGGACGCCCGCCGCGCCCGCGACGAGGTAGAGCGTCATCGACGCGAACCCGTACGCGGGCCCGAGGTAGATGCCCGCGAGGAAGACCGCGAGCACCTGGAGCGTCACCGGCACCCCCGCGGAGAGGGGATTCGGGAAGGATACGTACGCCGCCGCGCCCGTCAGCGCCGCGAAGAGCGCCGCGCGAACGATGTTCCGGACGGCCGCCTCGCCGACGAGGTCGACCTGACTCGTCTCTGTCGACATACCCCACCAACCTCCGTCAACCCCGTTAGTCGATTCGGTTTACGATGGGGGTCGTCCCGACGAACCGCTGTCCCAACAAACCTATAGGTCAGTACGCGCGAGGCTACCGACAATATGAACGAGAAGACGGAGGAACTCCGTGACATCTTCACGAAGGTCACGGACGAAACGACGGTCACCGAACAGCAGGCCGACACCCACGGGACCCTCGCCTCGGACGTCGACGTCGACGACCGCCTCGCCGACGTCGTCACCGACATGCGCGACGACCTCGATTTCACTAGTTCGCTCGACACCGACCAGTACGTCGCCGTCGTCCGCGGGTTCTACGCCGACGAGACCGACGCCGATATCGCCGCCGACCTCGACACCGACCCCGAAACGGTCACTGACGCCCGCTTCGACCTCCACCTCGTCCGCGACGACGACGCGGACCCCGACGTCGAAGCCGCCGTCCGCGAACGCCTCGCCGCCGACCCCACCACCGACCCAGACGCCGACCTCGACGCTGACCTGGCGGACGATATCGACGTCGACGCGGACGCCGTCGCCAGCGCACGCCGCGTCGTCCGCACCCGCCGAGAAATCGACCGCGTCAACGACCGCTACCGCAGCGAGTTCCGCAACCTCCTCGCCGACCACGAACTCGCCACCCGCCTCACGGAGGACATCCACGAAGACGGCCTCCAAGACGCCACCGAGGGCCAGGAGACGAACACGCAGATGTGACGCGCGCGCCCGCCGCGGGTGCGCCTCCGCTTCTCGTCCGTTTGCCCGACACTCCCACGGTCGCCCAGCGTTTTTGACGCCCGTCCGCGACGTTCGCGTATGAGCGACGGCGACGAGAACACGTGGTCGTGGGAGACCTTCGAGGCCCGCGACTTCTACGACGACCTCGGTCGCGGGGAGTGGGAGCGCCTCGACCGCGACTGGTACCATCGACTGGAGTGGGACGCGACGGTCGCGTACCTTGAGCAGTTCCTCCCCGCGTCCGGGCGCGTGCTCGACGCGGGCGGCGCGGCCGGCCGCTACGCGGTCTGGCTCGCCGAGCGCGGCTACGACGTAACGCTCGTCGACGTCAGCGAGACGCAACTCGACATCGCGCGAGCGGAGCTCGACGCGCGCGGCCTCCGCGACCGCGTGACCGTCCACGTCGGCGACGTCCGCGACCTCGCGTACGAGTCGGACACGTTCGACGCGACGCTCTGCCTCGGCGGCCCGCTCTCCCACGTCACCGACGCCGACGAGCGCGCGACCGCCGCGCGAGAACTCGCGCGCGTCACGGACCCCGGCGCGCCCGTCTTCGCGTCCGTGATGGGGCGGCTCGCGCTCGTGCAGGCGAAACTCCAGCAGGGCGACGAGCTCGCCCTCCTCCCCGACCTCGCGCGGGACGGGACGTACGACGCCGCCCTCCTCCGCGAGCACGGCGTCGACTCTCCCTCGCTCTTCGCGGCGCACTTCTTCCGCGTCGACGAACTCGAAGCGCTCCTCGAAACCGCCGGCCTCGACGTCGAGACCGTCGCGGGACTCGAAGGCGTCGCGTCCCTCCGCCGCACCGCCGACGGCGACGTCGGCGACCTCGACGCCGAGAAGCGGGACGCCGCGCGCGAGACCGTCGACGCGCTCCGCGAGGACCGTTCGGTCGCCGACTTCTCCACGCACATCCTCGCTGTCGCCACGGTCGCGCGAGCGTTCAAGTAGGAGGACGCGGCGAACTCGCGGCGTGTCCGACCTCGTCGCCTTCAGCGACCTCGCGCTCGCCGCGTACTGCCCGCGGAAGCTCTACTACCGCCGCCGCGAGGACTCGCGGTCCGAACCGCCGGTCGCGGCGCAGGCGCGCTCGCTCGCCGCGAACTACGACGCGCTCCGGAGCGCCGACCCCGGCCCGTACGCGGCCGCGCTCGCCGTCGCACCAGCGGTCGCTCGCGAGCGCCTCGACGCGGCCGCCGACCGCCTCGACGACTTCGACGCGCTCGCCGACCCCGACGAATCCCACGTCCTCGTCCGCGGGAAGGACTGCCTCGGTCGAGTCGGGAAGATTACGCCGAACGCCGTCTCGGTCGTCTCACACGGCGAACCACCGGACGACGGCGTCTGGGAGACGCAGTCCGTCCGCGCCGTCGCCGCCGCGAACGCCGTCTCCTGGCGCGAACAGCGACGCATCGACACGGCGTACGTGGAGTATCCGCGCTACGGCGCTATTCGACGCCTCTCGGTCACGGGCCGGCGGTCTGCGGCGTATCGGCGCGCGCTCAGAACGGTCGAGAAAATCGACGGCCCGCCCGCGCGCCTCCACGACGACGCGAAGTGCGCGTCCTGTGAGTACCGCGCCACCTGCGGAGTGCAAACGAGAACGCTCCGCTCGCTCCTCTGACCCCGACTACTCGTCGCCGCGCGCGGACGCGAGCCAGTCGACGATGGCGTCGGCGTTCGCCCCCTCGCGGTGAATCACTCCCTCCGCGACGTCGACGACCGTGCTCTCCACGCCGTCGGTCTCGCCGCCGTCGAGAACGATAGCGACGTCCTCGCGGAAGTCGGGGTCGAGGTCGTCGGGGTGGCGGACGCTCGGCCGGCCGCTCCGGTTCGCGCTCGTCGCCGTCACGGGCGTGTCCGCGGCTTCGAGGAGGTCGAGGGCGAGGTCGTGGTCGGGAACGCGGATACCCACGCGGTCGCGCCCGCCGACGAGGCTGTCGGGGACGATATCGCGTTTCTCACAGACGACCGTGACGGGACCCGGAAGGAACTCGCGCATGAAGGCCTCCTCGCGCTCGCCGACGCGGACGTAGTCGAGCGCGGCGTCCACGTCGGGCACGCCGAGACTCATCGGTTTCGCCCTGTCGCGGCCTTTCGCCGCGTACGCACGCTCGATCGCGTCGGGGTCGAGGGCGTCCGCGCCGAGGCCGTACACCGTCTCCGTCGGGTAGACGACGAGCTCGCCGCGCTCGATGGCGGCGGCCGCGTCCTCGATCGTCGCCATCTATCGGATCGCGGCTTCGACGGCGTCGTAGTCCGGGAACGACGGCCACTCCTCGGCCACCCACGCGTACTCGACGTCGCGGCCTTCGTCGAGCAGGAAGACCGCCGGGCGGGGCTCGGAGACGCCCGCCATCCCGTCGAGGTCGTGGTCGATGCCGTACGCTTCGGCGACCTCGTTCGACGGGTCGCTGAACGCGCGGAACTCGACGCCCTCGCGCTCTTCGAGGAGCGTCTTGTGCTCGTAGGGGCTGGAGACGGAGACGCCGACGATGTCGACGTCCGCGTCGAACCCGCGTTCCGCGAAGTTCTGGTAGATGTAGGTGGTGGGGAACGCGCCGTCCATCGGGTGGAAGACGAGGAGGACGCGGCCCTCGCTCGTGAGCTCGTCGAGCGAGCGGTTCTCCCAGTACTCGTCGTTCACGAGCGGGCGCGTGAAGTCCGGAGCCGTCTCCCCTTCCTCGACGTGGTCGATGTCGGGGAGGTCGACGACATCGAAATCGGGCATCAGGCGTCACCTCCGTAGGTGGCGTCGAGGTAGTCGACGATGTTCGCGGACTCCGCCATCGCGACGCCCGTCTCGTCGTCGATAATCGCGGGGACGGTGCGCGCGCCGACGACCTTCTTCACGGCGTTGCGCTCCGAGTGGAGCGGCTCGATGAACCGCGAGTGGTAGTCGAGGTCGAGTTCGTCGAGTTTCCGCACGACGCGCTCACAGTACGGGCAGGCCTGCAGTCGGTAGAGCGTGATGTGGGCGTCACTGCTCTCCGGCCGCGGCGGGGCGTTCCTCGCGCTCATACTCGCGTGGTTGGGTCGAATCCCGCCTAAACTCTTCGCCCCCGGCGAAACCGGGGGAGAAACCCTTATTCCGGGGGCGGGCGAACTTCGCGTATCGTAATGGGCCATACCGCCGCCGTTCTCGTCGAGACTGTGCTCGGCGTCACCCTCTCCACCGACGTCATCGCCGCCATGGGGGTCGCCGTCATGATCGTCCTCATGGGGCTGTCGGCGTTCTTCTCCTCCTCCGAGATCGCGTTGTTCTCGCTCGCGCGCCACCGCGTCGAATCGCTCGCCGAGGAGGGCGTTCCGGGCGCGGCGACAGTGATGGAGCTGAAGTCCGACCCGCACCGCCTCCTGATCACGATTCTCGTCGGGAACAACCTCGTGAACATCGCGATGTCGAGTATCGCGACCGCGCTCGTCGGGATGTACCTCACGAACGCCGGCGTCGCCGTCCTCGTCTCGACGTTCGGCGTCACCGCGCTCGTCCTCCTCTTCGGGGAGAGCGCGCCGAAATCCTACGCCGTCGAGAACACCGAATCCTGGTCGCTCCGCATCGCCCGGCCCCTCCAGGCGAGCGAGAAAATCCTCTACCCCCTCATCGTCCTCTTCGACCACCTCACCCGCGTCGTGAACCGCCTCACCGGCGGCGGCGCGGCCATCGAATCCTCCTACGTCTCCCGCGACGAGATCCAGGAGATGATTCGCACCGGCGAACGCGAAGGCGTCATCGAAGAAGACGAACGCGAGATGCTCCAACGCATCTTCCGTTTTAATAATACCATCGCGAAGGAGGTGATGACGCCGCGCCTCGACGTCGACGCCGTCGACACCGACACCACGGTGCCGGAGGCCATCGAGGCCTGCGTCGAATCCGGCCACGAACTCCTGCCTGTTTATGAGGGCAACCTCGACAACATCGTCGGCACGGTCAGCCTCCGCGACCTCGTCCGCGAACGCCGCTACGGCGAAGGCGACCCCCTCGACCTCTCCGCGCTCGTCCAACCCACCCTCCACGTCCCCGAGTCGAAGAACGTCAACGAGCTCTTAGAGGAGATGCAGGACGAACGCGTCCAGATGGTCGTCGTCATCGACGAGTTCGGCACGACCGAAGGCATCCTCACCACCGAGGACCTCATCGAGGAGATCGTCGGCGAAATCCTCGAAGGCGAAGAGGAACGCCCCGTCACCTTCGTCGACGACAACTCCGTCCTCGTGAACGGCGAGGTGAACATCGACGAGGTGAACGAGGCGCTCGAAATCGACCTCCCGGAGGGCGAGGAGTTCGAGACCATCGCGGGCTTCATCTTCAACCGCGCGGGCCGCCTCGTCGACGCCGGCGAGACCTTCGACTACGAGAACGTCGAACTCCGCGTCGAACAGGTCGAGAACACCCGCATCCGGAAAGCCCGCGTCACGAAACACCCCGTCGAGAACGACGAGAACGCAGCGGCCGACGCCGACGAGCGAGAGTCGAACGAGTAGTCAGCACTCGGGTCTCGACCCGAACAGCTCGAAGTACGTGACGCCGAGCGCGGTTCGCCCGTCCGTGATCGCGTTCTCTTCGACTGCGTCCAGCAGGGCGTCGTAGGCCATCGTCGTCGGGCGGATGGATTCGTTGAAGTCGAGGACTTGGTCGGCGTCGGGCGTGCAGCCGGCGGCGACGAAGTAGTGGTGTTCGGCGTCGCTGATGCCGTTCGCGGGCTCGAACGACCCGAGGGGTTCGAGGGCGTCCGCGGTGTAGCCGGTCTCCTCTTCGAGTTCGCGGCGCGCGGCCGCGCGGTACGTCTCGTCCTCGGGCTCGATGCCGCCCGCGGGCAGTCCGCGATTCACGTGCTTCACGGCCTGCCGCCACTCCTCCACGAGGACGACGTCGCCGTCGGGAGTAAAGGGGAGGACGACGACGGCGGGGTCGTCGGCGAGGTAATCGAAGTCCGTCTCCGTCCCGTCCGGGAGGGTGACGTCCTCGTTCACGACGTCGAAGCCGGGGCACTCGTAGGCGACGCGGGCGTCGGTCGTCTCCCACGCGAGGTCTTCGGTCATGGTGGAAGCCTTGCGACGCCCCGCCTAAAAACGCCCGCTCACGAGGCTGCTCGTTGTCTTCACCCACGCCGCTCGGCACCCGCGCACGCGACGTCGTCGACAGTCGGCTCGGCGTTCGGACGTCGACGACCCACACAACAGCTAACTACTATCAGTATATACTATTCGTTAGTGACTGGGGGCGAGGACGACGACGCGTCGCGCACGCACCTGCGGCTCGTCGAGCCGACGGACTTCGAGATACTCGCGTTTCTCGACGAACACGGCCGCAACAACGCCGTCAACGTCGCCGCCGCCATCGACCGCGACCGCTCCTACATCAACACCCGCCTCAGCGAACTCAAACGCCAGGACCTCCTCGACCACGTCGGCCCCGCCCCCAACAGCGGCCTCTACGAACTCAACGACCGCGGCGAGGCCGCCGTCGAACACCGCGACCGACACGGCGACCCCGACGTCGATTTTCTCTGCCTTGTCGACGCCGCTACCGACGACAATTCAGACGATTGACTCCTTCAAGAGGCCGCTAACGGCTTCTGAGACGGGTATGAGGCGTTCGTTCAGACGATTGACTAATGATTAGCTTTATCACGCCATGGCTGTATACCGTCGGTATATGCTCTCGGTCAGTAGGGTTGGTTTTACCCGAACCGCTGCTCCCACGAGCGGCACGTGGCCGAGCGCATATCAAACAACACTCAACTCCCAACAATGACAGGAAACGATACAGCAGATAAGCTGCGCGCGGTCTTCCTCACCGTGCTCATGGTCGGCTCCGTCCTCGGAGCCACCGTGGCATTCTCCGGGGGAGCCGTGGCAGCAGCTGGTAACCTTCAGGTGGCTGGCAATAGCCAGTACGTGTCTCCTGGAGGAACAGTAACGGCTACCGTGGATGTGGGCGCCGGTAATCAGGCCACATTCAAGATAGAAGATAGCACAAATGATGTCAGCGGATCAGCTTCCTTTACTGATACCGACTCTGACGGGCAAATAACCGCCCAACTGGACCTTATCAATCTATTCGGGAACTCTGGCCCCGCTACTGGCGCTGCGACAGTGTATGTCTCAGAGGGGTCGACCGTATCTACGAGTTCACCCGTGACAAGCAGTTTCACGGTTGATAGCTCTGCACCTACAGTCACGGCAGACTATACATCCAGTTCAACGGTAGGTGCTGGTGACAGTATCAACGTTGATTACTTAGTCAAGGACTTGCCGGATAACAGCTCAAGCGCGATCAGCTCTGTATCCGTCGAGATTCAGGACTCGAACGATAACGTCGTAAACTCCAAATCACCTGCTGTGGGTATCGGGGCACAGTCCACCTCGATCGATGTCCCGAGTGATGCCTCGAGCGGCAACTACGACGTCGTCGTCACCGCTCAGGACAAGGCGGGACATCAAAGCAGTGGTTCGACGGATACCTTCACCGTCGACGCAACTGCGCCCGAAATATCGGGCTTCACAGTCGCGAAGACCGACACCGACGAGCTCGAAGTGAGTTTCGACTCGAGTGAGGCCCTTTCGACGGAATCCGGCACCGTCACTGGCCCCGCCGGGTTTAGTCAGGATGTCTCATCCTTCGTCAAACACGGTGACTCCGCTCCGTACGAGTATACGAAGAACATCACTACCGATGGTTACGAGGGTAAGTATACGGCGACGCTAACGAAGGCGGTCGACGAATACGACAATGACGGTGCGTCCGAGCAGACGGACTCGGTCACTGTCGGCGACATCGAGAGCGCCGATATCACGTCCGAACCCGCCAAGACGGGCGCGACCGGTGTCACGCACACCACCGACATCGTCCTCAAGAACCAGAAGGACATTCAGGACTACGAGTTCGTCTACTCCGGTGACGTCGACGTGAGCGACGTCGATAAGGCCGACGTCGTCGCGCTGAAGGTCGACGCCAACAACGACGACGACTTCTCGGACGATAGCGACATGAACCTGCTCGACTCCAACTCGGCGTCGAGCGGGCTGGATAAGACTGACGGCTCCGGGGAGGGGACGATTCTCACGCTCGGCACGTCTAGCTCGGTCACGATTCCCGCCGGTGCGCGCATCCACGTCGAGTACAAGGACGTCGACAACCCGACTTCCAAGAACACGAACGTCCAGATCAGCCTCGACCCGGACACGCCGGACGTGCAGTTCGACCGGCCGCTCACGCTCGGCGGAGAAGCCGAGAACCCGACTGTCGACAACGCGAAGGTCGGCGGAACGTCCGTCGACTCTGGCTCCGCGGTGCTCGGTACGAGCGCGAACGGAACGAACACCGCTGTCTCGGTGACGTTCAGTGAAGAGATGTCCGACGCCGGGACGGTCTCGCTCACCGTCGACGGCCAGAGCGTCCCCGTGAACAACGGGACGTTCGGCGAGAGTGGGACAACGTACACGGGCGACGCGGACATTGACGCGTCCGGTGAAGTCAACGCGACCCTCTCGGTGTCCGGTTCGACGGACTCCGACGACGGTCTCGGTCTCACCGACACGTACTCGAAGGACTTCACGATCGACGTCTCGCCGGTGCAGGCGCAGAACGCCTCGCTCACGGCGACGAACACGATCGACGTCGCGTTCAACGACACTGTCAAGCCGGCTGAAGTCGACGAGAGCGACTTCGACGTCAACACCGGCACGACGCCGAGTAAGGTGGCTGTCGACGAGAACGTCGTCACGCTGACCCTCTCTGAGGGTGACAGCCTCGCGGCTGACGCGACGCCGTCCGTCTCCGTTTCGGCGGAGAGTCTCACGGACGATGCCGGGAACGACAACGTCGGCGCGGACCTCACTGCGACGGACGAGGTTGCACCGACGCTGGACAGTCCGGCTCTGAGTAACCCTGACGGCGACATCCTGAACGTCACGTTCGACTCGAACGAGGCGCTCAGCAGCTTCGACGTCGCCGTCATCAACAAGCCCGGTGACGTCGTCACGCGCGTCGGGAGTTCCGACTTCACGAACGTCGCTGACGAGGGCTCCTACACGTACGCGACGAACGTCTCCGTCCCTGACGGACAGTACGCGAAGCTGCAGGTCAACGCGACCGACGCGAACGACAACGACGTATCGGAAGTCGAACTCGACCCGGACGACCAGTACGTCGATACGAGCGGTCCGACGTTCGAACTCAACAACGTCGAGGCGAACACGCTCGTTAGCTCCGTCCCTGACCCGATTACCGTCGACGTCAGTGACGAGAACGGCATCAACGCGAACAGCGTCTACGTCACGGTCGAGGACGACAGCGGGACGGTCGTTCCGCGCGTCCGCGCACAGGCCACGGATGCGGACGCTGTGAGCTACGATAGCAAAGCGGAGCAGATCGACATCTCGACGACCGGACTCGACCTGAGCGGTCAGGTCGACGTCACGGTCGAGGCCGCGGACGCGTCCGGCTACGGTAACACGTCGACGCTCTCGTTCAGTGTCGACAGCCAGGCCGCGTCCGGCCTCGACGTCACGTCGCCGGCGCAGGACACGCTCCTGACGTCCGACGACAAACTCGAAATCTCGTACGCGTACAACGACGCTAACCCCGATAGCGTCGACGTCGTTCTGACGCCGCTCGGTGAGGCTGGCACGAAGAAGACGTACGACATCAACGACTCGAAGTATACGGACGACGGAACGCAGAAGACGTTCTACGTCGACCTCACTTTCGTCGATAGCGGTTCCTATGCCGTCGACGTACAGGTTACTGACTCCACCGGGGACAACATCGCGCATGGAAGCGCGCCCGGTGTAGTTACTGTCGACAACGACGCGCCGGACGTCACTGACGTCTCCGTCTCCGACGAGGGTCTCAACCCCGGCGGTGACGTGAACGTCACTTACAAGCTCGACGACGCGTCCGACGTGTCGAACGTCGAGTTCCTCGTCTACAACGAGAGCAACGGTAGCGTCGCCGCGACCTACACGAACAGCACGCTCAAGGAGACCGCCGACGTCGCAGACGCCGGCAGTCTCGTCACCGCGGACTCCAACGAGCCTGGTGCGAGCACGAACCACGACGTCTCCTACACCGTTCAGGGTAGCGGGGGCGAAGTGAAGCAGATCGCGCTCAACTACCAGCAGACCGACATCCAGTCCGTCGGGAAGGACGACATCACCAACGTTGACATCGGTACTCACGATGGTGTCTCGGTCAGTGAGGTCAGTGGCGACGGGACGACGCGTCTCGTCATCACGCTCGAGAACAAGGTCTCCGTCTCCGACGGTGACCACATCTCGATCACGTCCTCGAACAACGCGTTCGTGAACCCGTCCAACTCGGGGACCTACAGCGTTCAGGTCTCGCTCCTTGACTCGAACGAGAACAAGGTCGAGAGCCAGACCGGCACGCTCCCGATCGGCACTGACGCTGGTGCCACGCGGAGCCCGACCGAATACGTTCAGACGCTCGACGTGAGCAGTCTGGACGACGAAGAGAAGTACAACGTCGTCGTCGTCGCGACGGACGCCGCTGGTCAGACCAGCGGCGAGGTGAACTCCGAGACGTTCGGTATCAACCGCAACGCACCGGCGATCAGTTCGGTCGAAGCCGAAGTCGGCTCCGACACGGTCACGGTCCACTTCTCCGAGGCCGTGTGGGCTTACGACGGCTACATGACGAGGGACCACTTCGCGTACGAGGACGTCAGCGGTGACGGCGCGTCCAAGATCGTGAGCGTCGAGAACGAGGACGCGTCTGGTCCGACCCAGTCTGTCACGCTCCGTCTCGACGAGCCGGTCGCAGCGAGCGACCTGGACGCCGACCTCGTGAGCTCTCTCGACGGTGCCTTCGTGGACACTGGCCCTGGCCTCGCCGATATCGATCGCAGTACGGGCGTCGAGAGCGTCGCGCTCCAGGACACGGAGAATCCGGAGGCGCTCATCACGTCCGCCGGCCCGATTACGGCCGCGAACGCGAGCGCGTACAACGTCGGTGTCGACGTGGGTGAGCCCGCGACCGTCACCGTCAAACTCTCCGACGGTTCGGACACTGTCGAGGAGCAGGCAGAGATCACTGACAGTGGCACGGTCACGCTCGACGCCAGCGACCTCGCTGAAGGTAGCGTCGACGTCACGGTCACTGTCTCTGACGCGGCAGACAACCAGAAGGAAGAGACCGATACGGTCACGAAGGATACGAACGGTCCGATGGTGACGAGCGTCACCGGTAACGCTGGATCGTCGTACCTGACTGTCAAGTTCAACGAGACTATCGCGCAGCCGTCCGCCGACGACTTCTCCGTCGTCCACGAAGAGACGGCGCTCGAAGTCTCGGACGTCTACGACTCGTCCGAGAGCGCGACGACCTACACGGTCGAACTCAGCGAACCGCTCCCCGACGCAGCGTTCGACGCCACGCCCGCGAACCTCACCGCGACCGGGGTCACGGACGTGTACGAGAACGATGCGCAGGGAGATAAGGTCGCCATCGAAGACGGTGCTGCCCCGTCGCTCTGGGGCGTTAACGCGATCAACGGCTCGAACACGGTGACGCTCACGTTCAGCGAGAACGTGACCGCGAACGACGGCGACGCGCCGTCCGCCGCGAACCTCACCTACACGGACGAGAACGACGGTGGCGCGACGGGCATCGAGAGCGTCGCCTACGGTGACTCTCACGACACGCTCGTCGTCACGCTCGACGACACCGTCTCCGCGACCGACCTCGGTAACGACACCATCGGTGTCGGCGCAGACCAGCTCGTCGACGCCGCCGACAAGCCTGTCGCGGAACAGAGCCTGATCGTCGAAGACGGAACGCCGCCGGAAGTCTCCCTCGAGACGTCCGTCGACGACGAGAGCTCCACGGTGACGGTCAACGTCACCTCTTCAGAGGAACTCTCGACCCTCTCCGTGGACGTCTGGTACGACCACCAGCTCGCCCACGAAGACAGCGTCGTCTCGAAGACGCTGACGATCGAGAACTTCACTGAAGTCTCCGAGAACAAATACCAGGCGACGTACGACGCGCCTCGCGACGGAGACGTCCACGTGTCCGTCGACAGCGCGGCCGACGTCGCCGGGAACGACGCGAGCGAGTGGTACGCGCTCCCGTCGACCGCCGTGAGTGTCGACCACAGCGCACCCTCGGTCGTTGATTCGGACATCGTGGACGCCGGCGACGGCGACACGGCTGTCCGCGTGCTGTTCGACGAGCCGACCGTGCCCGCTCTGCCTTCGGACGCCACTAAGGACGAACGGGTTGCTTTCGCCTCGTCGAGCGTCACTGTCGAAGGTGTCTCTGACGAAGACGTCTCCATCATCCACTGGAGGCCGTCTGGTGTCCTCGTCCACGTGGACCAGAACCTCGACACCAGTGACGCGCCGAACGTCACTGTTGACTCGACCGCGTTCGTCGAGATGTACAGTGATGAAGAGCAGAACGGTCTCGAGAACACGACGGCCGGTATCAGCACCGCCGAACTCGATCTTCAGGACGGGAAGAACTTCGTGTCCGTTCCCGCGGCCACGGGCTCCCTCAACCTGAGCTCCGTCGACACGTCGAACGTCGACGCGATCTGGACGTACGAGGACGGTGAGTGGCTGACCTACACGCCGGGTAAAGCCGCCGAGCTACAGGGCTTCACGTCGCTCGAAGGCGGTCAGGGGTACATCTTCGTGATGAACTCCTCCGACACCATCGACGTGAACGTCCACAACACGGTGTCCGACACGCGGATGCCGAACCAGCAGCAGCTCCACGAGGGCTGGAACCTGGTCGGGTCGTACCAGGAGGGCCCACAGTCCGCCGGTAACGCCTTCGGATCGGCCGAGAGCGTCTACCGCGTACTCGGTCAGCAGCCCGGTGCGAACGACTACACCTACGTCAACGTCAAGTCTGGCGAGGACGTCGAGCCCGGTCAAGCGTACTGGGTCTTCGTCCAAGACGACGAGGTCTACGTCGAGACACCGTGGGGTGGCAGTAGCTACGCCACGTACCCGCGCTAGACTCGCACCCACACTCACTATCCATATTTAAGTAAAAAGCATGATTGAGAAAGCACCGAAGATTTCGACGGCAGCGGTGTTACTTATGGTCCTGTTCGTCGTGGGTGCCCCTGCAGCTGCTGCCGCTGACGGGCCGCCGCAGCCTCCGCTGGACGTCTACGGCACTGTGACGGACCAGTCTGGTGACGCAGCAGGCGGCGTCACTGTTGAAGCGGTCTACGACGGCAGTGTCGTCGCTTCGACCGTTTCGAATAGCGACGGCCACTACGACCTGAAGGTCGCTGACCCGTCCGACAGCGCGAACGAGGAGATCTCGATTCGCGTGAACGAGGGAAGCTCCTCGCGGACAGTCACGTGGTCATCCGGCCAGTCCGAGAACGTCGACCTCACGGCCACTATCCCCGACAACGTCGTCGGTGGCGGTGGCGGAGCGATCGACGACTCCGGGAAGTCGACCGTTAAGCTTCCCGATGACTCAGACGTATCTGACGTCTCGTTCGACTTCGGCACTGGGTCGTCCGGTTCTGTCGGAGTCCAAGCGCTGCGTTCGCTTCCGAGCGGCGTGCCGGCCGTGCCGAACTCACAGGACGTCGTCGCGTACCTCGACGTTCAGGTCTCCGACAGCCTGCAGGGGAAGACCGGGACGGTGACGTTCACGGTCTCGAAGGCGAAGCTCGACTCGCTCGGGCTGAGCGCCGACTCCGTGCAGGTCGTCCACTACCACGACGGCTCGTGGGAGTGGCTGGAGACGACGGTCGAGAGCGAGACGTCGAGTTCGGTGACGCTCTCGGCGTCGTCGACGTTCTCGCCGTTCGCGCTCGCAGTGCAGGACACCGGCGGATCTGACGACGGGAACACCGGCGGCGGCAACGACACCACGACGACCACCGACGACGGCAATGCCGGCGGCGGTGGCGGTGGTGGAGGCGGCGGTGGCGGCGGCGCTGGTACTGGTGGGAGCGACACCACGAGTACGACGGCGACGCCGACGTCCACGGTGACGACCACGACGTCGACGACGCAGGGAACGACCCAGTCGACGCAGTCGACCACTACGACGACGGCCGCGCAGAACCAGGCCGGTGGCGGCGACACGGGCGGTTCGAGCCCTCTGTCCACACCGGTTGTCGTCATCGTCGTGGCCATCGTGGTCATCATCATCGCCGGGTTGTTCTACAACACCCGCCGCGAGTAACGGCACCGCCCGCGAACCATCTTTTCTCGTTCTTTCACGACGTCCAGCGGTAGCGCTCGGCGTCGAGACGACGAGGATTTGGCCGTGCGCGGCGAAGAGGGAGCGATGACTGAGAGTCCGGACCTCGACGTGCCGGCCGTGGCGTCGGCCGAAGACGCGGCGGCGCGGCGTGACGAGGTCGTGGCGTGGGTGCGTGAGCACGCGGGGAAGATGGCGTACGAGCTCGCGCGCTTGCAGGGCGGGGATTACGGCCGGCGGTCGTTCAAGACCGAGGGCGGGGAGTGGACGGTGAAGTACGAGGCGGGCGAGCTCGAGTTCCTGCGCTTCGAGGGCCGCGCCGGGCGGGACGTCTACGTCGTCTCGACCCAACAACCCCCGGAGCCCGAAGGCGTGGCGGCGGCGATGAAGCACTACCCGGACCTCGTCGCGGCGTTCAACGAACACGTCGCCTCCCTCGAACACGTCCTCGACGACGTGCCTGATGACGTCCCCGAAATCGCGTCCGCCGAGGCCGTCGTCGCGGAGCGCGACCGCCTGCTCTCGCCCGTCGAGGAAGCCGCCGACGAGATGGCGGCGCAACTCCACCGCGTCGAGAGCGACGACTACGGGACGTACGCCGCGACCGTCAATGGAACGCGCTGGGAGCTCAAACGCGACGTCGACCGCGCCTCCTACGTCCGCGTCGGCGGCGAAGGCGGCGTCTACCTCGTCTCCCAATACGGTCCGCCCTCTGTGAGCGACACCCGCCGCCACGCCGCCGGCTTCCGCGACTTCGTCGACGCCTTCAACGACGAAATCGCCAGCCTCCACGCCGATCTCGACGACGTCGAACTCTAACGCGGACATCTTGGAAGCTCGGCCGTAGTCCTCGACGCCGAGTGGTTCGCCTGAAACGTCTTCGTCGAAATCTCCTAGAACGACGACCGGATCCGTCCACGAGCGACTTCGCTCACGCAGACACCCCGTAGAGCGGCTGCTACGTGTTTAAGCATGCGCGAAAGTCGCCTGAGCGAGGGGACGCATTGCGTCCCGCTTGCCGTCACTCGCGCACGCTCACGACGACGGCGCGAATGTGAATCACGGTCGCAGACGAGCCGCTCCCTGATTCAAATCCCCGCGGGCGACTGCCCGCATTCGTGACTCGTCGCCGTCGCTCCTCGTGTAGGAATGCGGGATAAGTGGGCCGGCGCGAATTCGAATCGCGGTTACGGCCACCCGAAGGCCGAAGGATACCAAGCTACCCCACCGGCCCGCACGTGGAACAAGGCCGGGTGAACTTTTAACGTTTCCGAATCGGGGGACGCGTGGGTGGTGTCAGTCTTCGTCGGATTCGATGAGGGCGTCGAAGTCGACGTCGTCGTCGTTGTAGGCGTCGCGGTGGCGGAGGGCGCGTTGGCCTTTCTCGGTGATCTGGTAGAGGCCGCTGTTGGGGGCGGGGCCGACGCGTTCGACGAGTTCGTAGTCGGCGAGGATGGGGAGGCGGGTGTTGATGTAGGAGCGGTTCTTGTCAAGCTCGTGGGCGAGGTTCACGGCGTTGTTTCGCTGGCCGTCAGAGAGGGCGGAGAGTATTTGGAAGTCTGTCGGCTGCGCCAGCTTCATACCACCCCTCTGGTATGCAAGGGCATAAAAACCAAGCTTGTATCAGCGTCCAACAGTAGATGGGAGTACTACTAGTATATACTGCTAGTCGATAGATGGAGCCTGATTGAGGGCGGTTCTGGCGGTTTCGAGGTCTTCGATGATGCGCTCGTGTTCGGCTATCGTCTCAGAAATCTGTCGTTCGAGCGCGGCGACGTCGGGACCGTTATCGAGGTGGTACTGCTGCAGCAGGTACTGTTCCAGTATCTGATTCGTTCGGCGGTTCGCGTTCAGCAGCGTGTCCATCGTCACCCACTCGAGGTCGTCGAGCGCTTCGTCCGGAAGTTGCACGTCGGACTGTGACGCCTGTGTGGCTTGGTCCCCCATGGTTCGACAACCGTACCAATAACGTATTAATCCTTTGGACATTGCAACCACCCAAACTGTACGTTTAGGTTATATTTTCGCGAGTGCGGGTGGGGCCCCGCCGACCGCTCAGGCGTCGTACTCGGCGAACCCCTCGGTGTCGAGGTAGTTGTGCGCGACGGTGATGGTGTGGTCGGCGTGGAGGATTTCCGGGCCGACGCGCACTCGCTCGTCGCTGGCGTCGGCGAGGAGCGCGGCCTCGTCGTCGGTGAAGTCGCGGTGGTCCGAGAGCACGAACACGGGGTTCTCCGGGGGGTCGACGTCGACGAGCGGGTCGCCGTCCTCGTGCAGTTCAACGACCGTCCCCGAGAGCGCGTCGAGGACGGGTTCGAACCCGCGCTTCGAGACGTGGACGCCCGGACTCGCCTCCACCTCCATATGCCCGATTGCCTCGTCCTTCTCCGCGAGCGCGCCCTTCACGAGGCCGGCGAGCGTGCGCTCGTCCGGGCTCGCGTACCGGAGGTCGCGGCTGTCGAAACGCACCGTCACCGCGTCGGCGAGCACGAGGTGGACTTCGACGTCCTCGCGCATGCCGTGACTGAGGAAGAACGCGGAGCCGAGACACCGGCAGAGCAAGTCGAGGCGGCCCGCGCCGCCCGCGAGGTCGTCGAGCGAGAACTCCGGCGTGGTCGGGGCGTCGTGACCGAGAACGACGAACTGGCGCATACCCGACGAACGAGGAGCGCGGGCTTCAACCCCCCGCTCTCACTCTTCGGCCGTCTCCGAACCGCCCGCTTCGCTCGGCTCTTCCGAATCGCGTGCGGCCGCGCGGCGGTCGGGAATCAGGTCGAGGTCGGCGTCGGTGTCGCCGAGGAGGAAGAGGGCGTAGTAGCGGAGGTAGGACTGGACGGGGACGTTCACGAGGCCGATGCCGAGGAGGAAGGCGAGGCCGCCGACGAGGAGGCCGATGGCGAGCCACGCCCAGGCGAGCGTGCCGCTCGCGCCCGCGAGGACGAACGGAAGGCCGAACACGATGCCGATGGGGATGGCGACGACGATGGCGACGAGTATCGCGCCGATGCCGGTGACGATGCCGGCACCGATGGTGAGCGCGAGGTTCAGGAGGACGAACGCGCCGTACTCCTTGAAGTTCGCGCGGAGGACCCCCCAGAGACGGCTCCACGCGGAGAGGACGTTGCGGTCTTCGCGGAGCATGATGGGGACGACGAACGCGCGCGTGAACCCGTCGACGACCGCGGCGAGGATGCCGACGACGGCGGCCACCGGGAGGAGGAGGATAACGAAGAGCACGCCGAAGACGCCGGCGAGGAGCGGGGCGAGTGCGAGGAGGAACGCGCCGATGACGACGAAGGCGACGGCGAGCGAGAACAAGAAGAGTTGGAAGCCCTTCCACCAGTGTTCGCGGAGGTTCCGGCGGATGGCGACGCGGCCGGTGGCGAGCGCGTCGACGAACGCGAACTGGAGGATGGAGCCGGCGATCCAGAGGAGGAGGCCGATGAGAACGGCGAGCGCGAGGAGGGCGACGGCGAACGCGACGAGGTCCGATTGGGCAAAGCCAAACGTGGGGAAGTCGCCGGGCGTGCCGGTCGGCGAGGAGGGGTTGGTGGGCGTGCCGCCGTTGAACTGGAAGCTACTACTCGGCGCGGAGACGCCGCCGGTGAGGAGGGCGATGACCGCGAGGCGGAACCACTGCGGGAGGTCGAGGTCCGTGAGGAAGGCCTTCGTGGCGTGGAAGGCGTCCGTCACGTCTTCGGTCGCGTACAGGGACATACGCTCTTGTTCTGGAGCTGATGTGATAGGCGTTGTGCCGTCGAATCGGACCGAAGGGTTCCTACTCCTCGCCGCCGAGACGCGAACTATGAGTCTCTTGGAGGACGCGCGCGGCGTGCTGGCGGAAGCCCCCGTCTGTGACGCCTGCGTCGGGCGGTGTTTCGCGGAGCGGAGTTTCGGGCTCACGAACGCGGCGCGCGGGCGCGCGCTCCGGACGGCGGTCGCGCTCGACGACGACGAGCCCTACGAGCCAGTGGACGCGAGCGAGTGCTGGGTCTGCGAGGGGTTGAGCGGGCGGTTCGACGCGTGGAGCGAGCGGATCGCGGACGCCCTCGTCGACGTCGAGTTCGCCACCTACCAGGTGGGGACGCAGACCCCGCCGCTCGTCGAGGAGAACGAAGTCCTCCTGCGCGAGGCCGCGGGCCTCGACGAGGACGCCGGCGAGCTGTTCAAATCCGAGTGCAACAGAGAAGTGGGGAAGCGCGTCGGCCGGCTGACGGAGACGGAGGTGGACTTCGGTCGGCCGGACGTCCTCGTCGTCCTCGACGCCGAAACCGACGATTTAGATGTTCAGATTAATCCGGCGTTCGTCTACGGCCGGTATCGAAAGCTGAGCCGGGAGATTCCGCAGACGGAGTGGCCGTGCCGGGAGTGTGGGGGTTCCGGGACTCGCGCGGGCGAGCCGTGCATCCACTGCGACGGCTCGGGCTACATGTACCCCGAGTCGGTCGAGCAGCTCACCACGCCACCCGTCCGGGAGGCGATGCAGGGCGACGAGGCGAAATTCCACGGCGCGGGGCGAGAGGACATCGACGCGCTCATGCTGGGGACGGGCCGGCCGTTCGTCATCGAGGTGAAACACCCCCGGAAGCGCTTCCCGGACGTCGAAGCCTTAGAGGGCGAGATAAACGCGTTCGCGGGCGAGAAAGTCGAAGTCGAAGGCCTCCGCCTGGCGACCTACGACATGGTGGAGCGCGTGAAGGAACTCGACGCGTCGAAGACCTACCGCGCGCGCGTCGAGTTCGACGAACCCGTGGACGACGCGGCCCTTCAGGAAGCGCTCGACGAACTCCGCGGCGCGACCGTCCACCAGGACACGCCGGAGCGCGTCGACCACCGACGCGCCGCGAAGACCCGAACGCGCGAGGTCTACGACATCTCCGGCGAGCTCACCGACGAGACGCACGCCACCATCGAGGTCCACGGCGAGGGCGGCCTCTACATCAAGGAGCTCGTCTCCAGCGACAACGGCCGCACTGAGCCGAGCGTCTCCGGGCTCGTCGGCGTCCACGGCTACGTCACCGAACTCGACGTCGTCTCCGTCGAGGGCGAGGACGAGGCCTTCGAGGACCCCGCGTTCTTCCTCGACGAGTGATGCGTTTCGGCGTCGACGAAGCCGGGAAGGGACCCGTCCTGGGGTCGATGTTCGCCGCGTGCGTCGCCGCCGACCCGGCCGACCTGCCCGACGGCGTCGCGGACTCGAAGACGCTCACGCCCGCCCGCCGCGAGGAACTCGACGCGCACATCCGGGACGTCGGCCGCGTCGGCGTCGCCGAAATCTCCAGCGAGCGCATCGACGCGCCCGACACCGACATGAACTCGCTCACCGTGGCCGCTCACGCGCGAGCCATCGCGGCGGCGTTCGAGGACGCGTCGCTCGACGACCCACCCGCGGGCCTCTGCGACGCCGGCGACGTCGACGAGGACCGCTTCGCTCGACGCGTCGCCTCCCGCGTCTCTTTCACTATCACCCTCACTGCGCGCCACCGCGCGGACGAAGACGACGCCCTCGTCGCCGCCGCGAGCGTCGTCGCCAAAGTCGCCCGCGACGCGCACGTCGACGCCCTCGCCGCCCGCTACGGCGACGTCGGGAGCGGCTACCCCAGCGACCCGACCACCCGCGCGTTCCTCGCCGAGCACGTCGAACGCCACGGCGACCTCCCGGACTGCGCGCGGCGCTCCTGGAGCACGTGCGACGACGTGCTCGCCGCCGCCGAACAGTCCAGTCTCGACGCCTTTTGAGTCGCCGTCAGCGAGTGCGGTTAAGTTCTCTCGGCTCCTGGTACGCGTAGAGCCCTGCCGATGAGCCAGCCACTCGGAGTGTCCGCGGACGCCCTCACCGACCTCGTGTTCACCGTCGACGGCGACGGCCGCCTCGTCGACTGGAACGACGCGACAGCCACCGTCACCGGCTACGACGCGGACGCGCTCGCGGCGCGACACGCCACCGACCTCGTCGCCGACACCGACGGCGACGTCGCCGCGGCGCTCGACCGACGCCGCGGTGCCGTCGAAACGACGCTCCGGACCGCCGAGGGCGAACACCTCCCCTACGAGTTCCGAATCGACCCCGCCGGTGACGCCGCGGCCGCGGTCGTCGTCGGCCGCGACGCGAGCGGCCGGCCGAGCCGCGACGTCTTCGACCGCATGACGGACGCCTTCCTCATCGTCGACCGACACTGGCGGATCACCTACGCGAACGACCTCGCGGCGTCGCTCCTCGACACCGTCGAAGCCGACGACACGGACGTCGAGGGGAGCCACCTCTTCGACGACGTCCCGAGCCTCGAAGGCACCGTCTTCGGGCGTCGCTACCGCGAAGCCATGGAGACGCAGGAACCCGCCGCCTTCGAGGAGTTCTACGAACCGCTCGACGCCTGGTTCGACGTCCGCGTCTACCCCACCGACTCCGGAATCTCCATCTACGTACGGGACGTCACGGACCGCCACGAGCAACGCGACGCCATCGAGAACCGAGAACGCGTCCTCCGCGAGATGTACGAGATAATCTCCTCTCGCGACCGCTCGTTCACCGAACAGGTCGAAGCCCTGCTGGCGCTCGGCCGCGACGAACTCGACGTCTCCTACGGGACGCTCTCGCGTATCGACGGCGAAGACTACCACTTCGAAGTCGTCGACGGCGCGGGCGACCTCGTCGAAGCCGGGGACGTCGTTTCGCTCTCCGCGACGAACTGTGAGCGCACCGCGAGCACACAACGCACCCTCGTCATCGGCGACCTCCCCCGGGACGCTCCCGACCTCGTCGAGCGCGCCGGCTACACGCAGATGAACATCGCGTGCTATCTCGGCGCGCCGATTTTCGTCGGCGACGACGTCTACGGGACGTTCTGCTTCTACGACACGCAGCCCCGGACCGAATCGTTCTCCGACTGGGAGGTGACGCTCGTCGACCTGATGAGCCGCTGGGTCAGCTACGGCATCGAGCGCGAGCAGACCAGCGAACGCCTGGCGCGCCAGAACGAACGCCTCGACCGGTTCGCGTCCGTCCTCTCACACGACATCCGGAACCCGCTGAACATCGCTATCGGGAACGTCGAACTCGCCCGCGAGACCGGTGACGACGACGCGCTCGAGAGCGCGCGGAGCGCCCTCGACCGCATCGAGACGCTCGTCGACGACCTCCTCTCGCTCTCCCGCGCCGGCGTCTCCGTCGACGACCTCGAACCCGTCCGACTCGACGCCGCCGCCCGCCGCGCCTGGGAACACGTCGACACGCGAAACGCCACGCTCACCGTCGAAACCGACCGCGCCATCGTCGTCGACGAATCCCGGCTCACACAGCTCCTCGAGAACCTCTTCCGGAACTCGGTCGAACACGGTTCTCCCGGCCCTCCCTCGCAGGCTCGCGGGGACGCCGTGGAGCATGGCTCCACCGGCTCTCGTTCGCGGGCTCACGAGAACTCGGTCGAACACGGCGGCAGCGACGTCACGGTGACCGTCGGCGACCTCGACGGAGGGCCCGACGACGAACGCGAACACGTGGGTACCTCGCCGTCTGACGATCCGGCTCGTACCGATACCTCGTCGTCTGGCGACCCGACTCGTACCGGGTTCTATGTCGCTGACGACGGCCCCGGCATCCCGGAGGGAGAACGCGATCAGGTCTTCGAACGCGGGTTCACGACGGCGGACGACGGCACGGGGTTCGGTCTCGCCATCGTGGAGGAGGTCGCGGCCGCACACGACTGGACCGTCACCGTCACCGAGAGCGAATCCGGCGGCGCGCGCTTCGAGTTCGCGAACGTCGAGTGGGCGGCAGCATCCGAGTGACCGCGCCCGCCGTGTCCTGCAACGCTTTTGCCGCGCGAGCGCGACTCCCCGAACGATGGGGAGCGACCGCCTAACCGACCCGGAGCCCGCGGCCGCCGTCGACCTCGTCGGCGACGCCTTCCGGGACAACGCGATGTTCACGATCGAGGCCGACTGCGAGGTCGAGTACGACGGCCGGACGAGCGGCTACCTCGGCCCCGGCGAACGCCTCCTCGTCGGGAAGGGCGACGGCACCTTCCTCGTCCACCAGCCCACCGGCCACAAGCCCGTGAACTGGATGCCGGGCGGCGGCACCATCTCCGCCAGCGTCTCCGACGGCGACCTGGTCGTCGTCGCGCGCCGCGTCAACCCCCGCGAGCGCGTCGAAGTCCGCGCTACCGACGTCCACGGCATCACGCGCTTCGACGCCCACGACGCCGCCGAATACCGAGAGTCCGGAACTGAGGCCGAGATGCACCAGTACATCGAAGCCCACCCCGACGAACTCGAAACCGGTCTCCGCATCGTCGAACACGAACGCGAGACGAAGTACGGCTTCATCGACTTCTTCGCCACCGACGCCGACGGAACGCCCGTCGTCGTCGAAGTGAAACGCGTCCAGGCCACCCTGAACCACTTCGACCAGCTGAAACGCTACGTCTCCCTCTACGAGGAGACGAACAGCGAGGTGCGTGGAATGCTCGTCGCGCCCGCCGCGTCCGACCGAGTGAAACGCGCGCTCCGCGACGCCGACCTCGAATTCGTCCGCCTCGCCGAATTCGAAACCGAAGCCGCCCCCACAAAGGCCACCCTCAGCGACTTCTAACTCCCTCTCACAGCTTCCGCTGTGGCACTCGGCCCGCGCCCTCTAACTCCAAGAGGCGGCGTTTCAACTCGACGCCGCCCTCCCCCGAGTACCCACCGAGGCCGTCCGCGGCGACGACGCGGTGGCAGGGCACGACCGGCGGCACCGGGTTCTTCCCGCACGCCTGCCCCACCGCGACCGCCGCGCTATCGAGCTCCGCGGCGACCTCGCCGTACGTCATCGTCTCCCCGTACGGAATCGACGTCATCACCCGCATCACGTCGCCGACGAACCCCTCGGGGTAGTCGACTGTCAGGTCGAATACCTCGCGCTCCCCGTCGAGGTACGCGCGGACTTCGCTTCGCACGTCGCGCCCGGACTCTTCGACCCGCGACTCGTCGAGGCTGAGCGGATACCCGAACGCGTCGAACTCCATACCCGGAGGAGGCGACGCGCGGGCATGAAGCTAGCCACTCGACGACGAGACCGCGAAAAAGCCGCGTGGTCGGCGTGTCGCTACTGCTCCTCGTCCGTGAGGAGGTAGCGGAGGATGTCACCGTAGGCCGGGCGGGTGAGGAAGACCCCGATGAGGACGCCGACGATGGTGACGATGGCGAACCCGCGGAGGTCGCCGAGCGAGAGCACGGCGAGCGGGCTCATCGCGATGATGGTCGTCGCCGCCGCGCCGCCGATGATCCAGAGCGCCTTCCGGAAGCGACTCTGGAAGATGCGGGCGGACGACACCTTCTCCGCCATCACTTCGTCGGCGATGATGACCAGGTCGTCCACCCCCGTCCCGATGACGGCGATGAACCCGGCGATGTGTGAGAGGTTGAGCGCGAGGCCCGTGCTCGCGGAGAACCCGAGGAGGATGAAGACCTCGCTCAGCGCCGTCGCGAGCATCGGGAGCGCGATCTCCTTCCGGCCGTACCGGAGGAAGATGACGACGCTCACGGCGAGCGCCGCGAACAGCCCCGTGACGAGTGAGAGCGGCTTGAAGGAGGACGCCCGGCTCGGCGCGACGTAGAGCACGTCACCCTGGTCGAGGTCGAGCGTCGCGGGGAGCGCGCCCGCGCGGAGGTTGATCTGGAGCTGGCGCGCCTCGCTCATGTTATTCGCCGTGATGATGAACTCGGGGTTCTTCACGAAGTCGCCGTTCGCGAAGGACCGCCCGAGGTCCTCGTCCACGCTCGCCGAGTAGACGACGTTCCCGTCGAGGACGGTGAGGAGACAGTAGTCGGTGTCGTTCCCCACGCCGAACGTACAGGCCGGGTCGCCCGGGCCCGAAGACGTCCCCTCCTCGGTCGTGAAGCCGTACTGCTTCATGTCGTCGGTGAACCGCTCTGCGGACTGCTCGGTGAGCACGACCCGGACGTACGGTCGGCCGTTCTGATTCGTCTGCGGCGTCCCGATGTTCGTGAAGTCACCCTGACTCAGGACGGTCGTGTTCGTCTGACTCCCGTCCTGCGGGTAGTGTGCGACCATCCGGACGACACCGCGGTTCTCCACGATGCTGCGGACGCGCGTCGTGTTCGCGCCCGGCACTTCGATGACGACGTAGTGGCGGTCGCCGGACTGGACCTGCGTCACGCTCGTTCCGCCGAACCCGGTCGCGTCGAGCTTCGACTGGATGGTGTTCACGATGGTCTCGCGCGTCGGCGCGGTCACGCCGGGACGAACCGTCTCCGGCTGGAGGCCCTCGGCTTCGACCGCCTGCCGGAAGGCCGCCTCCGTCACGTTCCCGCTGTGCACCTCGACCGTGCCGAGAGCGGGGCGCGCCTGCACGTCGACGGTCTCGACGCCGAGGTTCGCCGCGACGCCCTGCTCGATGGCCGTCTGGTCGTCGACGGTGACGTTCACGCCTTCGGCCGTGAGGCCTTCGACGGGCGCGCGGATGCGCGTCCCGCCGTCGAGCTGGAGGCCGTAGTTGAGGTTCGTCGGCCCCGACGCGGTCGCGTTCCCGGTCGAATCTCCCGTGCCGCCGCCGATGGGGGCGGCCCCCGGGACGAAGAGCGCGACGCCGCTCAAGACGATGAGGATGCAGAGCGCGACGACCCGCCAGTTCTGACGGACGTTCATCGCGCCACCCCCTCGTACTTGTACCAGCGAAGGAGGCTGAGGTTGAGCATGTAGGTGTTCACGAGGTCAGTCGCGAGCCCGAAGACGAGGATGATCCCGATGGACGCCATCAGGTCGATGCCGAAGAGGTAGGCGACGACGGCCATCACGGCCATCGCACAGAGCGACGTCACCGTCATCGTCACACCGGTCTTCATCGCGCGGTCGACGGATTCGTAGAACCCGCCGCTCCGCCTGAGTACGTGGTTCGTCAGGAGGATGTCCGAGTCGACGGAGTAACCGATGAGCATCAAGAGCGCGGCGACCGTGCCGAGCGAGAGCTTGATGCCGAAGACGTTCATCAGCGCCATCGGCACGAGGATGTCGCCGAGCGCGGAGACGACGACCGCGCCGCTCGGCACGAGCGTGCGGAAGAGCGCGAACACGACGATGGCCATCCCGGCGAACGCGACGCCGAGCCCGAACACCGCGGTCTGCTGCGCGCTCGCCCCGAAGGAGGGCGAGACGGACTGCTTCGAGAGGACGTTCTCAGCGCCGAACGCCGCGTTCGCTGACTGCGTGAGCTGTTCGAGGTTCGTCGACTGGAACGTCACGATGTACGTGTCGGCCTGCGAGCGCACCGGCTGGATGCTCGTGATCTCCGCGGAGAACGCCTGCTGAATCGCGGGTTGTCCGCCCGCGGCTTGCACCGTGATCTCTGTACCTCCGGTGAACTCGAAGCCGGGCGTCACGGGATGGCCGAACACGACGGTCCACGCGACGAGAACCACCAACGCGAGAGCGATGAGCGCCAACGGGACGCTCGCTAGCTGGCGGTTCGAGTACCGGCTGAAGTCCACCTCCGGTATCTCGAACGAGGGCATATACGCACAACCTCCAACTGCGCGGCGGATAAGGTTTCTTATCTTCCATCTCGCGGCGCTCACTCCCCGGTTCTCGTCGTCGCCCGCGGGCTCGTCCCCCGCCGTCGTCGACCCGTTTCACGGCCGTCGTCGGACTGTCTCCGCGCGCGAACGCGGGTTCGTTTGGAAGAGCGCTTTTACGTGCGCAGCGGTTACCAGTGGGTGATGAACGCGAACACGCCGTACGCGGGACCGCAGGGGGCGGGAATTACCGGCGACGACCTGTCGGCGGGTCAGCGCCGGTCGCTTCGGACGTCCGTCTCCCGTATCGCGGCACGGACGCGCGACTTCCTCCCCGACGAGTTCGTCGTCGGCTCGGAGGTCCGGGACGGCCGCGACGGCCTCCAGGTAACCGTCGCCGTCCGCCCGCCCGTCGGCAACCCCGTCAGCGCCGGCTTCCGCCCGGACTTCGACGCCGACGCCGACGACCTCATCCCCGCCGACGAACGCGACGAAGTCGCCCGCGGCCTCGCCGCCAGCGCCGCGCTCCAAGTGAAACAGGTCATGACCTCCGATAAGTACACGCCGACCGCCCGCTGACCCCGGCCTCCCGTTCTCGCGTTTTCCGCGCCTCACGACTGTAGCGACGGCTTCGTCAGTCGCGCTCCGTCGGCTCGCCGTCAGTGTCAGTGTTCCGGCGGCCGAGACCGGCCCGCGCGCGGCGGCCGCGGCGGGTCACCGAACAGCGCGTACCCGACAGCGAGCGCGCTCGCCGCCGCCCCCAGCGCCAGCCACGGCCCGCTCCCCAGCGCCGCGCGACACCACGCGCCCACGCCGAGGAACACCGGGACGAGCGCCAGCACGATATCGTACCGGCTCGCCCCCACGACTCGCTCGACGGACGATACGGCGTTTCCACTGGTGGACTCGTCCTCGCTCATCACCAGCTAATACGGACGCCGAGATTGTAAAACTTATTCTGCGACGGCGAAAGAATCCCTGCGCGCCTCTATGCTCGTCCGAGGGATACGGTCGAACTGTCTACTTCCCCCAGAAGGGGTCGCGTTTCCGGTGGGTTTCGAGGAACATGTGGAGGGCTTCGCGTTCGTCCATCGGAATCTCCTCTAAGAGTTCTTGTTCGAGGACTTTCGCGTGTTTCTCGGGGAGGTCGACCCAGAGTTCGTCGCCTTCGTCGACGTCGCGCCCGATAGTGGGGCCGTCGATGCTGACGGAGACGCGTTCGCCGGCGCGGACTTCGTCGACGTCCTCGCCCTGGTCCTGAATACCCTTTACCGTTCCAACACGGCGGATGTCGTTCCCTTCGAAGACGCCGACGGGCGTGTTGCGTTTGAGGGTGCCGGAGAGGACTTCGACGCCGACGACGGCGGGGTCGTTCTGTCGGAAGACGTGGTCTTGGAGGATCTGGAAGCGCGCGGGCCGCATGATGTTGTCGAAGACGGCTTCGCGCTGTTCGCGCTCGCGCTCCTCGACGAACGTGTCGTAGTCGTCGACGAGCTGGTAGATGACGTCGTTCGTGAAGAGGTGGACGCCCTTCTCCTCGGCGCGCTGCTCGGCGTCCGGGTAGACGTCGACGTTGAACCCGAGAATCGCGCGGTGCGACTCGTCGTTCACCGTCGTCGCGACCGCGATGTCGCGCGGCGCGATGTCACCGACTTCCGCGCGCATCACGGGAATCTCGGCCGCTTCGAGCGCGTTCGCCATCGCTTCGAGGCTCCCGAGCGTGTCCGCCTTCACGACCACGCCCTCCTCTTCGGTCTCGACCTGCGCGGACGCGAGTTCGGCTTCGACCTCTTCGATGACGTCGTCGACGTCGCGGTCACCGACGACGCGCACGGGCGCGCCGGCCATCGCGTCGTCGAGGTCCGGCGCGGCGATTTTCACGCCGCTCGCCGCGCGGAGCTCGTCTACCTGCTCGAAGCGTTTCTCCGCGCGCATCTCCGCGAGCGCCTTCGGCTTCAAGAGCGCGCGCACCTCCGTCACGATGGTGTCGTTCCCGCCGCCGACGACGACGGTGTCGCCCGGCCGAATCGTCCCGTCGTAGAGGATGACGTCGATGGTCGTCCCGTACCCCTGCTCCTCTTTCACTTCGAGGACGGTGCCCGCGCCCGGCCCGGCGAGGTTGATCTCCATGTCCTCCTTCATGTAGCGCTGCGCGAGCCCCATCAGGACCGTGAGGAGGTCGGGGACGCCCTCGCCGGTCTTCGCGGAGACGGGGATGACGCCGATGTTCGCGCGGAAATCCTGCACGCGCCAGTAGAGGTCGGAGGAGAATCCCTCGTCGGAGAGGTTCCCGATGATGCGGTAGAGCTCCTCGTCGAGCGACTGCCGGACGCGGTCGGACTGCGCCTCGTAGGTCTGTTGCACCGGCGCGTCCTCCTGCGGATTCCACCCCGGAACGGTGTCGATTTTGTTCGCCGCGACGACGAACGGCGTCCCCGTCTCCTTCAGGATGCGGATGGCTTCCTCCGTCTGCGGCTGGAAGCCGTCGTTCACGTCGACGACGAGAATCGCGATGTCCGCGAGCGCCCCGCCGCGGGCGCGCAGCGTCGTGAACGAGTGGTGGCCCGGCGTGTCGATGAAGAGCAACCCGGGGAGGTCGAACTCCGTCGGGTCGACGAGCCCCCCCGCGACCTGGGAGACGACGTCCAGGGGGACGGCCGTCGCACCGATGTGCTGTGTGATCGCGCCGGCTTCGCCCTCGATGACCGTCGACCCGCGTATCTTGTCGAGAAGGCTCGTCTTCCCGTGGTCGACGTGCCCGAGGACGGCGACGATCGGCGTCCTGAGATTCTGGTTCGTGGATGAATTTGCTTGCTCGGACATGAAGAGACCCCGTAAGAACGGTCGTTATCCGCACTAGAGCGACGCGCGCGGTAAAAGCGCATCGTATCCCCAGCCAGCGCTCTCCGAGAGCTACCCCGGAACGACTCATACGACGCCTGATACGCCCGGCGAGAACATTTTTACACCTCAAGTGATGGTGAATGTTCGCCGGGGCGTTTTGTCCGGGCGACACGCCACCGACCGGTCGCGGGGTCGACCGTCGACGCGTGTCAGAACGCGGGTCCCACCGACGCCGTCGACGGGACGCGGCCCTGGCTGGTGTCCGCCTCCTCTCGACGGCAACGCGTTCACCACTTCTCCACCAACGCAACGAACACGGGTAGTACCACGCTCACCACCCTCCCACGCTCGTCGCTGCCACTGCTCGCCTTCTCGCGGGTTCTCGCGCGAGCCGCACGTTCGCGCGGAGGAACGTGCTCCGACCGCGCTCGGCCGCCTTCGCATCTGATTGTTCGGTCGCGCCGGCTCGCGTGTCGCTGTCGCTCCCGCTCGCCGTTTCGCGGTTCTCGGCCGCCTTCGGCGGCCTCCGAACCGCGTTTGCACCGCGTTGGTCGGTCCCTTTATGGTCGCCCGCCAAGTTACGTCGGATATGGCCGATATCCTCGCCGAGAACCTCTCCGGAAAGGCCGTGATGGGGAGCGACGGCACCGAGCTCGGAATCCTCTACAACATCACGATGGACCTCAAGACCGGGACGCTCCACGACCTCCTCGTCGAGCCGAACGAGGAGGACACGGTGAAGCTCAACTTCCCCCGGGACGACGACGGCCTCTACCACATCCCCGTGGGGAACGTGCAGGCGGTGAAAGACTACATCGTCGTCTCCCGGTAGGCCGAGCCGTGTACGTTCTCGACGCGTCCGCGTTCATCGACGAGTACGAGCCCAACGGCCCGACCGCGAGCATTCCCGGCGTCCGCGAGGAGCTCGAATCCGCCGCGCAGTACCGCTTCGACGCCCGCGAGGGCCAGGGGATGCACGTCGTCGTGCCGGACGCGGACGCCGTCACCGAGGTGGAGCGAGCGGCGCGCGTCACCGGCGACCTCGACGAACTCTCCGACGTCGACGTCCGCGTGCTCGCCGCCGCCGTCGAACTCGACGCCACGCTCGTCACCGACGACTACGCGATGCAGAACGTCGCCGACGAACTCGGCCTCGCCGTCGACGTCGTCGCGAAATCCGGCATCAGCGAGCGCCGCGACTGGGTCTTCCAGTGCGCGGGCTGCGGGCGGACCTTCGACGACAAGAAAGACCGCTGTCCGATCTGCGGTTCGAGCCTCTCCCGGAAGAACCCGAGCTAGCGGACTCTGCGGAGATGGGGCTCGACGAACTGGCGGCTGACTCTGCGTAGCGGAACGCCGTACTCGCGAGCGAGAGCTTCTCCTTCGTCCTCCGGTTAGCCGGTGAGCGTGTAGTAGGCGTAGAGGAACTGGACGGCGTTGTAGCCGCCGTGGGCGAGCGCGACGACGACGACGTTCTCGGTGCGTTCGTAGGCGTAGGCGAGGACCAGGGAGATGGCGAGGAGGTTCACGAGGGCGACGGCGACGGCGGCGGGGCCGGCGGTCCAGTAGGAGAAGACGTGCATGCTCGCGAAGAAGACGGACGCGACGACGATCGCGGCCGGCCGGCTGAACGCCTCGTAGAGGTGTTTCTGGACGACGTTCCGGTTCAGGAGCTCTTCCCCGGGGCCGATGAAGAGGACGGAGACGGGGACGAGGACGAGGAGGACGGCGGGGTTCCCGCGCGCGAACTCGAGGGTGTCGTGGCTCGCCTGACTGAGGCCGAGCCAGCCCTCTATCGTGGAGAGCGTGAGGAGGACGGCGACCATGCCGGCGAACGTGCCCGCGGTCCAGAGCCACTCGCGGCGCGTCGGCGCGCGCACGTCGAAGTACCGAATGTCCTCGCCGATGACGAGCACTGCGCCGACGGCGACGACGACGAACCCGAGCGGGCTGACGGCGGACGCGACCGCGTACGCCGTGGCTTCACCTGCCCCGGCGGCGGTAGCGAGCGATCGGGCGACGGCGGCGGCGAGCGACCCGACGAACAGCCCGACGAGCGCGACGCCGAGCATCGCGGACGCCAGCCCGCCGCGCCGCAATACACCGGCCTGCGGGACGCCGCGGGCGTCGAGCACTGCGAGGCCGACGCCGGCGAGGCCGACGACGAACCCGACGGGGAGCGCGGGGCCGACCCACGCCGGCTCCGTCCCCGGCCCGAGCGCCGGCACGAGCACGCCGCCGAGCGCGGACAGCGCGAGCGCCGCCATCCCCGCGCCGCCGACGACCGAGAGCCGCGTATCGTGGCTCCCGTACCGCCGCCCCGCGAACGCGAGGAGCGCCACGACACTCGCCACGAGCCCCGGCGCGTTCCCGACGTCGAACGCGCCGAGACCGGGCGTCCACGCCGTCGCCGAGAGCGCGACACCCAGTCCCGCGGCGACGAACGCCGCGGACGCCGCGAACCGGTCACCCGCCGACGCCTCCTCTCCCGCTGGCTCGCGCGCCGATTCGTCCGCGGTCATTCGACTTCGAGCGAGTCGCCTTCGTCGAGCGTGCGGTCGCCGCGCAGCAGCCCGCGCGCCGCCTCCTTCCCCCACTCGACGGCGGGCTGATCGAACGTCTCCACGCCGTAGAGCTCCCCGGCGAGCACGCACGCCGCCTCCATCGAAAAGAGGAGTTCACCCACGGATTCGGCGTCGACGGCGTCGAGCTGGACCCTGAGGTTCGGCACGCCCGCCGCCGCGAGACTCGCCTCCGTCGCGTCCAACTCCGCGTCCAGTAGCCCGCCGAGCGACGCCCCCGAGAGGTAGTCGAGCCCCTCTAAGTCCGCGCTCGGGATGGGAACGTCGGGCCGGTCGTCGACGCCGACGAACGTCACGAGCTTATCGTGCGGGCCGGCGCGGTAGAGCTGGAGCTGGCTGTGCTGGTCCGTCGCCCCCAGCGCCCGCACCGGCGTCTGCCCCAGGCCGTCCTTCCCCAGTGACTCCGCCCAGAGCTGCGCGAACCACTCCGCGAACGTCTCCAACCCCTCGGCGTACGGCATCATGACGTCCATCGACGCGCCGCGGACGTCGAGCGCGTACGCGAGCGCGCCGTACGCGTAGGCGGGCGAGTCGAAGAGCGACGGCCCCAGTTTCTCTCGCGCTGCGCTCGCGCCGGCCAGCAGGCCGTCGGTGTCGACGCCGAGCAGCGCCGCCGGGAGGAGCCCCACGGTCGAGAGCACGGAGAACCGGCCGGGGACGCCGTCGGGGACGGACACGGACGGCAGGTCGTGGGCGTCCGCGAGGTCGCGGAGATTCCCCGCGTCGCCCGTCGTCACGACCGTGCGGTCCGTCCAGTCGACGCCCGCGTCCGCCATCGCGTCGCGGACGACGAGGAAGTTCGCCAGCGTCTCCGCCGTCGTCCCCGACTGCGAGACGACGTTCACCGCCGCCGACGCGAGGTCGATGCGGTCGAGCGTTCGCTCCACGGCCGCGGGGTCGACGTTGTCGAGCACGTGCAGCTCGGCGGCGTCCGGCCCGGCGAGCGCGTCCGCGAGCGTCGCCGCCCCCAGCGCGCTCCCCCCGATTCCCACGAGAATCACGTGGTCGACGTCGCCGATTCGGTCGGCGGCCGTCTCGACCGCCGCCGTATCCGCCGTCTCGGGCAGGTTCAACGACGCGTACCCGAACTCGCCGTTCGCGACGCCGCGTTCGATGCGCTCGTGCGCCGCCGCCACGCGGTCGTCTAGTCGCTCCAGCGCGTCCCGCGGCACGCCCGGCTCGGCCACCGCCGCCAGCGCGTTCCCGACGTCGAGGTCCATACCCGAGCGTCCGTAGAGCAGGACTTTACGCGTGTCGCTCTCTTCGAATCTCCGCGCGGTGTGTTGGCTCGCTCAGCGAAACCCGGAAAAGGACGAATCAGCAAGTAGTGGGTATGACTGAGTCCGAGAAGTCCGGGACGTTCGTCGTGCGGAACGCCGACGACGCGTCCGCCGTCCTCGCCGACGTCACCGACGCCCAGGTGCACACGCTCTCCTCGAACCCCGGCGTCGCCGAAGGCGAAATCGTCGAAGCCACCATCAGCCCCGACCCGCCGATGAACGTCACCTACAGCGTCGTCGACGTGACGGAGCGAAAGACCATCCCCGTCGAGGAGTCCGAAGAACCGCCGACGACGCAGGAACGCGACCTCGCCGCCGACCAGCCGGAGGGCGAACTCACCACGCGCGAACGCGCCGGCATCGGCGAAATCCACGTCCTCACCGTCCCCGAAGGCGAAACCGAGAACGCCGTCGCCGACGTCCTCGACGACGAGGCGACCGTCGAACGCGCCGCCCGCCTCGACGTGAACCGCGTCGAAATCCGCTCCGAACCCGGCGTCGTCGCCGTCCGCTACCTCCCCTGACTACTCGCCCGATTCCCTCCCGAGCCCGCTCGCGCGCTCGGCTTCCGACTTACGACGTTTCGGGCGCGCCCCGACTCTGGACCTCCCAGCCGCCCTCGATGTCCTCCGGCTCTCGCTCCACGTACTCGATGTCGGTGTCCGCGGTGAGCTCGTCGCCGTCGCCGTCGACGGCTTCGACGCGGAGCGTGATGTCGAGTGAGTCCCCGCAGCAGCCGACGTCGAGGAAGACCGGCCACTCGTCGCCCACTGCCGCCGACGCGTGCACGCGCTTGAGGTACGCGCGGAAGTGCCGCGTCTCTAGCTGGTCTCGCCCCCACTCCGAGAGGTCGCCCGGGAAGGACAACACGAGGCGGTTCGCGGCGCTCATACCCGGTACTATCCGCTGTGGCTACTTCGTCGTTTCCCGCGAAAGGGTTTTATTCTGACCTCGCGTACGCGACAGTATTATGATGGCGACGACGCACGGACTGGTGGGGTTGGCGTTCGCGGCCGGCGTCGCGGCGACGACCCGCGACCCCGCGCCCGTCGTGCTCTGGACCGGCCTTCTCGGCGGCGTCCTCCCCGACCTCGACCTCTACTGGGGCCACCGGAAGACCCTCCACTTCCCCGTCTACTACACCGCCACCGCCGCGCTCGCCGGCGGACTCTGGACCGCCACCGCGGCGACCGGGATAGAGACGCTCTCCGCGAGCACCGCGCTCCTCGCGCTCGCCGTCCTCCTCGGCGCGGCCGCCGTTCACTCGGTCATGGACGCGTTCGGCGGCGGCCTCGAACTCCGCCCGTGGGAAGGCACGAGCGACCGCGCCGTCTACAGCCACTTCCACGGCCGCTGGCTCCCCCCGAAACGCTGGATTCGCTACGACGGCGCGCCCGAAGACCTCGGCCTCGCCGCCGTCGCCGCCGCCCCCGCCCTCCTCGCCACCACCGGCGTCGTCCGACACGCCGCGCTCCTCGCGCTCTGCGTCTCCGCCGGCTACGTCCTCGTCAGAAAACCGATGGTTCGCGTGACCGAGTGGGTCGTCGCCCGCACGCCCGACCGCGTCCTCGGCTACGTCCCCGAGCGATTCGTCGCCGACCTCCGATAGCTACGACAGCCCGAGGAGTTCGAGCGCGCTGAACGCGCCGTAGCTGACACCGAACGCGAGCGCGAGCGACCCCACCCAGGCGGCGACGGTCTTCACCATCTTCTCCCGGCTCACGCCCCCGCCGCCCGCGGCGTACCCGCTCCCGATGATCGCGGACACGATGATCTCGTTGAAGGAGACGGGGACGCCGAGGAAGACGGCGGCCTGCGCGATGGCGAAACTCGGGATGAGCGCCGCAATCGACCGCCGAGGTCCGAGGCTGGAGTAGTCCTGCGCGAGCGCCTTAATCATCCGCGGCGCGCCCGTCCACGACCCCACGAGCAGCCCGATGCCGCCGCCGAGCAGGACGTACGTGATGGGGATGGAGTCGCCGACGAGCGGGAGGACGGGGCCGACGGCGAGCCCGACCTGACTCCCGCCCGCGGAGAACGCGACGAGGCCGCCGAGCACGAGGAGGAAGTGGCGCTGCCCCGCCGCCTCGTCGCGCGTGACGTCCCACCGGACCGCGCCCGCCGCGGCGAGGAACGCCGCGGCCGTGACGGCGGCCGTCGCGACCGTCGGCGACAGCCCGGTGTTCACGCCGACCCACGTCGACAGGCTCTCCGAGACGTCCGACGGCCCGAGCAGCACGAACTCCACGTTCGCGATGAGCGCGCCGACGAGACCAGCGAGAAACGGGATGGCGACGGCTTCGTCGACGACTTCGCGGAGGAGGCGCGCCGTCGCGTACGCGATTGCGCCGCCGACGAACGGCACGGCGATCCAGAGGCTCACGATCTGCTGGTACTTCGCCCACGCCGGCCCGCCCCCCATCGCCAGCCCCGTGCCGACGACCGCGCCCGTCACCGTGAACGCCGTCGCGATCGGGTAGCCCGCGAACACGCCAATCGCCACCAGCCCCGCGGCCGTGATGAGCGCGACGACGACCGCCAGCGGCGTCAACGTCACCCCGTAGATGAGCTCCGTCCCGACCGCCTCCGAGACGTTCGCGCCCTGGAGAACCGCGCCCGCGAGGCCGAGCACGCCGACGATGAACCCCGCGCGCATCACGCTGATCGCGTTCGCGCCGACCGCCGGGGCGAACGGCGTCGACCCCGACGACCCCGCGCCGATAGCCCACGCCATAAACAGACTCGCCACCGCCGCGACGACCAACACCGCGAGACCCCCCAAGGAAACCATTCTTCTCTCCTTCTTCTCGCCCGGGAACTAATCGCTGTCGGCCTCCGAACGCTAGTTCGTCGTCGACTTCGCGTCCGTCCGCGACTCCGGCGGCTCGACGCCCTCTACCGCCTCCGCCGTCTCCGTCTCCTTCTCGATGTCGACGTGCCAGCGGTTCACCCCCTCCTCGTAGTCGTAGAGGCGCTCGCGCACCGCGTCCTTCAGCTCGTCGTCGTTCACGTTCACCTCGAACTCGAACTCGCCCTGCGACCGCACGAACTGGAGGTTCGCGGAGACGAGCTCGTTGTCGAAGTAGTACGGCGCGACCTGCGTCATCACGTTCTCGTAGACGGTGCTCTCCACCTTCCGGAGCGCCTTCCGCCCGAGCGTGTCCGCCGCTCGCGCCACGTAATCGATGGAGTCCTGCCACTTCTTCACCGCCCCGCCCGTGTCGTCGTCCTCCAGCTTCTCGTAGGACTCAGAGAGGCGCTCGCCCGCCGTCTGGAGGTCGTCCTCGGGCGCTTTCCCTTTCTCCTCGCCCTTCCCTTCGGCGACGCTCGCCTGCTCCGCCGTCTTCTCCGACACCTCCTCCTCTAAGCGCTCGTGGGCTTTCGGCCGCCACTCGTCGAACGCTTCCAGTGCATCTGACTCGACGCCCTCCTCGCGGAGCGCGTAGACGAGGCGCTCACCGAACTCGACGACGTCCGTCCACGTCCCTCGTTCTTTGAACCCGGCGACGCTCTCCTGCATCTACTCACCCCTATACGCCCCGGGAGTAAACGTGTTGTTGCTCGGCACTATCGGCCGTACGTCACGGCCTGCGCCCAGTCGTTCAATCGCTCCTTGAGCTCGCCGAGCGCGACGACGTGCCGGGAGACCGCGCGGAGCTCCGACTCCTCCACCTCGATGACGTCCTCGCCCTCGAAGGGGTTGCGTTTCTCCGTCACGTCGACGACGGTCGACATCGAACACCGCCCGCACGCCTCCGCGGAATCCTTCACACCCATACGTGACAGTTAGAGGCACGGCGACTTGGGTTTTTCGCGCGCCGCGCTCGCCCGGTCCGCGGCGGTCGTCGCGCCGACCGTGGCCTTTTCTCCCCCCGCGTCCAGTGACGAGGTATGGGATACCACACGATCGACCCGGCCGACCTCGAACCCACTCCCGACCGCCCCTGCGACCAGCGCTCCATCACTGACGCCGCCGGCCTCGAGAACTTCGCGCTCAACGTCTACACCGCCGACCCCGGCGAGTCCATCCCCCTCGCCTACCACGTCCACGACGAGCAAGAGGAGGCCTTCTACGTCGTCTCCGGCACGCTCACCGTCGAGACACCGGACGGCGAGTTCGACGTCGACGAAGGCGAAATCTTCGTCGCCGAACCGCAGAGCCCGCACTTCGCGTTCGTCCCCGAAGACGCGCACGGACCCGCGAAAGCCGTCGCCGTCGGCGCGCCGAACGTCGACGACGTCGCCCCCTACGACCCCGAGGAGTGATGGCCGAAACGACCCCCGAAGCGGACGCCGACCCCGACTTCGAACCCCGTCCGGAGTGGGACGACCCCTACTTCGACGAGGTGGCAGAACGCCTCCAGTACCACTACGACCTCGAACGCGACTACGACCTCGCCGACTACGAGACCGCGTGGCGCGAGTGGGAACTCTACGGGAAACTCGACCTCGAACGCCGGAAATACTTCTTCCACCCGAAGCTCTCCTACGGCCACCACGACACCGACGAACACCTCTTCGCGCGCCGCGTCGACGCCGTAACCACTGACGACCTCGACGCGCTCGTCGACCTCGGCCACCGCCTCGCCGACGAGTGGATCGTCGCCGACGAACGCCACTACAGCACGGAGTTCACGTTCGTCCTCGTCGCCCCCGGCCTCCCCGACGACGTCGCGGCCTACGTCGACGGATTCCGCGACCGCACGCTCCTCAAGTACGGCTACTACGGCCACTACGAGGTGAACCTCGCCGTCGTCGCCCCCGACGAAAACGCCTTCGTCGCGAGCGAGCAGGCCGAAGTCGCCGCCGCCTTCCGGACGTGGGAGCCGCTCGGCGAGCCCGACCGCGGGCTCTTCGGTCGCATCGCCGACGCCATCTTCGGCTGAAAAAAAGACGAAACCGCGTTCCTCGCTACTCTTCCGTGCCGCCGTCAGCGGCGACGTTCCGTCCGCGACGGGCTTCCTGAATGTTCGCGTACCCCTTCCGGACGAGCGCGAGCGCGAGGATGATGAGCGCCGTCCCGATGACGATCTGCAGGATGAGCGACCACGCCGCGGTGCTCGACTGCCCCATGATGAGGCCGAGGTAGAGGTTCTGATAGAACTCCAGGTAGATGAGCGCGCAGATGGTGACGACGGTCATCAACGCCATCGGCACGCCCGTGCTGATGAGCTGTTTGCTCTTGTCCCAGTTCGCGAGCCAGACGGTCGCGGTGAGGAGCGCGAGCGCGGCGAGGAGCTGGTTCGCGCTGCCGAAGAGCTGCCAGAGCGGCGTCCACGTGCCGGACGCGATGAGGACGTAGGCGATGATGCACTGGAACGTGCTGTTCGCGTACCGGTTCGCGCCGACCTTCTCCACCTGCGTCTCCGGCGTGCCGATGATCTCCTCGAACATGTAGCGGCCGAGGCGGAGCGCGGTGTCCGTGGAAGTGAGCAGGAAGCTCACCATCACGAGCGCCATGAAGGGCGCACCGAAGCTCGTCGGGATGCCGAGGCTGCTGAGGAAGATGCCGCCGCCCTCCGCGAACTTCGGCAGAGCGAGGCCGACGCCGCCCGTCGCGTCACTCGCGGTGACACCGACGACCGCGACGGCGGAGAGCGCGACGACGGCGAGCAGGCCCTCGCCGAGCATCCCGCCGTAGCCGATGAGACGAGCGTCCGTCTCCTTGTTCAGCTGCTTCGACGTCGTCCCCGAGGAGACGAGCGAGTGGAAGCCGCTGATGGTCCCGCAGGCGATGGTCACGAAGAGCATCGGGAAGAGCGGGCTCATCGCGCCGAGCTCCGCGTTCCCGCCGAAGGACGTGAACGCCGGCATGTTCGTGACGAGCGCCTCGCTCGACGTCGACATCACCGTGCCGACGATGATGGCGACGAGCGCGCCGCCGACCCCCGCGTACAGCAGGAACGAGGAGAGGTAGTCACGCGGCTGGAGGAGCGTCCAGACCGGGAGGACGCTCGCGATGAGCGAGTACAGCAAGACGATGGGAATCCACTGCTGCTGGGTGAGCTGAATCGGGTACTCCAACCCGACGAAGACGCTCACGAAGACCAGCGCGACGAAGACGACGGTTCCCGGGATGAACGGGAGGTCGAGCTGGTAGAGGTAGACGCCGAAGACGATGGCGAGCGCGATGTAGAGGATGCTCGCGGTCGCGGCGCTCGGATACTGCTGGAAGACGAGCGCGACGACGAACGCGAACACGGCGACGACGAGGATGATGGTGAGGAACGCGAACCACAACAGCATGTTCTTCCCGTCGTCGCCGACGTATTCGCCGATGATGTACCCGATGGACTTCCCCTCGTGGCGCAGACTCCCGCTGAGCGAGAGGAAGTCGTGCGCCGCGCCGAGGAGCGGGTTCCCGATCGCGATCCAGAGAATCGCCGGCAGCCACCCCCAGATGACTGCCGCGGTGATGGGACCGACGATGGGTGCGCCGCCCGCGATGCTCGAATAGTGATGCCCTAGGAGCACCGGCTTCTTCGCCGGAACGTACTCCTGACCGTCTTCGTACTTGTGCGCTGGTGTCTCCGCCGATTCGTCGAGCTCGACGAACTGCGAGAGGTATTTCGAGTACCCCAGGTAGCCCGCGCTGAACACGACGAGCACGGCGAGTACCAGCCAGATCACTGCGACCATGACATTAAGCCTCGTGGTATGTGGGTACATGATTGATAATAACTGTTTCCCTCCCCGACCACGAGCGAGGCCGACTGGCGCTGTCGCCGCCGCTCGTCGCGCGAAACCTCACGGCGTCCCGACAGAAGCGGCCCGCCGCGCTCACACAGCGGTCTAGTTCGGTGCGGACGCGTCCGCCGCGACGTCGATACCGAGCTCCGCCGCGACGTCGCGGAGCAGGTCGCCCTTCACCTCGCTCGTCCGCTCCTCGATGCGCGCGACCACCGGCACCGGGAACTCGTCTTCGACCTCCCGGATGCGCTCGCGCTCGCGCTCACACACCGTCCGCAGGTAACGCGCCCCCTTCCCGTCCTCCTCCGGGTCGGGCTCGGGCGTGACCTTGTTCACCACCACGCCCGCGACGTCGAGGTCGAAGCCGCCGAGCTGATCGATGGACCGCCGCGTCTCCGCCACCGAGAGCTCGTCCGGATTCAGGACGAGGTAGAACGTCGCGTCCTCCCGGAGCACGTCGCCCGCGAACTCGAACGTCTCCTTCCGCTCGTTCAACCGCGCGATGATCGGGTCGTCGTCGACCGTCTTCCGCGGCTTCATGTCGCCGATAGCCGCCTTCTCGTAGAGGTCGAGGCTCTTCTCGCGCTTCTCGATGAGGCGGTCGATCCACCCGCCCAGGAACTCCGGCAGCGAGAGCAAGCGCAGCGTCCCGCCCGTCGGCGACGTGTCGAAGACCACGCGGTCGAACGCTTCCGATTCGTCCCGCATCACTTCGATGACGCGGTCGAACAGCGCCGCCTCGTACGCCCCCGGCGTGTTGTGCGCCATCTCGATCTGCGCGTCGATCTCGTTCACCACCACCTGACTCACCTGCTTCGCCATCTGCCGGCGGATATCCATCAGGTGTTCTTCTACCGCCTCTTCCGGGTCGATCTCCATCGCCCAGAGATTCTCGTACCCCGCGACCTCGCTCGGGTCGTCGCCGAACTGCTGGTCGAAAACGTCCGACGTCGAGTGCGCCGGGTCCGTCGACACGATGAGCGTCTTCCGCCCCGCGTTCGCGCACTTCACGCCGTACGCGCTCGACACCGTCGTCTTCCCTACGCCGCCTTTCCCGCCGAAGAACGTGAACTCGGCCATCAGAAGTGGTAGTGGCCCTTCCAGTCGAGGACGCTCCCGTGGTCCCAGAGTCGTCGCTCCCACGCCTCGAAGTCCTCCGCCATGTACGGGAGGAGCTCGGCCGTATAGTAGGAGACGGGACTCGGAATGCCGAACGCGTCCGCGAAACACGCGAAGAAGAACGCGTCCTCTTGGTCCATCGCCTCGTCTTCGATCTGCTCGAACGCCGGATGCTCGATCATCCCGTGGAAGAGCCCGTGCAACACCTCCGCCGTCTGTTCGCGAATTTTCGCGAACCGCTCGTGTATCGTCATCGTTCGTAATGGACGACGCGACTACGTAACCGTGTTGCTTGTTCTCACCCACATCGCCGAGGGGCGTCAGACCGCGTCCGCGAGCGCGTCGAGGAACCGCTCCAGCTCCCCGCGGCGCTTCCACGCCGCGATGCGGTCCGTGACGGCGGCGATCGGGAGGCCGAGCGACACCGTCGACGTCGCCGTCACCCGCGCGCCCTCGTTCTCCGCTCGCCACGACACCTCGGTCGTCAGCGTCTCGAACGGCCCCGCCCCGCCCGCCTGCTCCACGCGCCACCCCGCGTCGGTCTCCGTCACGCGAAACGACGCGTCGAGGCCGCGCGCGCTCGCCGCGACCAGCCACTCGCCCTCCCGCTCCTCCACGTCTCGGACGGAGAACGTCCCCTCGAACGCGACGAGCGACTCGGCCGTGACGGCGTTCCCCACCGCCGCCGGCGGCGCGGCGACGAACCGGGAGACTTCGACGGTGCGCACGCCTCCACTATCCCCGCGGCGCGTGTTAAGCGTTATCGGTCGGCTACCGGAGGTAGAGCAGCGCCGTGAGCGCCGCGAGCACGACGGCGACGGCGACGCCGCCGATGAGGAAGCGCTCCACCCGCCACTCCGCGGGCACCTCCGCCGTCTCCTCCGGCGGTCGCGCCGTCCACACGCACTGGTAGTACGCCCAGGCGACGACGCCCCCGAAGACGACCGCCGTCGCGCCCACCGCGGTCGGCATCGACGCACCCCACGCGAGGAAGTACGGCGGCCCGAACGGCCACACCACCAGCGCCGCCGTCCCCACCATCACCACGAACGGCGCGGGCTCGACGCGAACCCCATCGCGGTTCCGGAACACGCGGTGCGGTACCACGCACTCGCTATTGAAGCCCGCGGCCGAGCATATCGGTAAGTCTTAGCCCCCGGACGCCCGGCATCAAACTATGCCCATCGAGGACCGAGACGACGCGTACGTCCTCACGCACGCGCTCGCCAAGGACACGCTCTCCCGAATCCGCGATAAGAACACCGAACAGGTCGGCTTCCGCAAAGGCCTCGTCAAACTCGGCCGCATCTGCGGCTACGAAATCATCGACGGCGCGATGGAGACCGAATACGTCGCCATCGAAACCCCGCTCGAAGAGACCACCGGCGAGCGCGTCAAAGGCCTCGACGACGTCGTCATCATCAACGTCCTGCGCGCCGCCACCCCCTTCGTCGAAGGCCTCCTCAAAGCCTTCCCGCGCGCCAAACAGGGCGTCATCTCCGCCGGTCGCGACGAAGAAGCCGGCATGAACGACGACGGCGAGTTCCCCATCACCGTCGACTACGTCAAACTCCCCGAAATCACCGAAGACGACACCGTCATCATCGCCGACCCCATGCTCGCCACCGGCTCCACCATGTGCACCGTCCTCGACCACGTCCTCGACGACCAACCCAGCCCCGAGGACCTCTTCGTCCTCTCCGCCGTCTCCGCTCCTGCTGGCCTCCTCCGCGTCGCCGACGAATTCCCCCAAGCCGACCTCCTCACCGTCTCCATCGACGACTACCTCAACGACGACGGCTTCATCATCCCCGGCCTCGGCGACGCCGGCGACCGCGCCTTCCGCACCCAGTAACACCTGCACAACACTCCCCGTCCCGCGCCCGAACCCACACCTCATGGACTCGCGACGCCTCGTCCGCTCCTTCCTCGTCTACCCGCTCACCCTCGTCGCCGCCGTCGCCCTCACCGCCACCCTCCTCCGCGTCTCCCGCGACTTCGCCCTCATCATGTTCTCCGTCCCCGTCGCCGCCGTCTTCCTCTACGCCCTCTCCACCTACCAGACCCAGCCCGAACGCGACGACCGCACCGCTCCCTCCCTCTGGTCCCGCCTCGCCGACTTCGCCCAGTTCGGCCCCACCAACACCGACACCGACACCGACACCGACACCGACACCGACACCGCCACACCCACCCGCAGCCCCGCCCTCGACGACGCCGACCGCCAAGACACCGCCAAACGCCTCCTCCTCACCACCGCCGCCACCTTCGCCTGGACCTGGCTCGCCATCCTCGCCATCTAACCCACCCACGCACTCCTTCTCCACCCGCTCCACACCCACCGTTCCTCTCCCACCGCCCTCCTTCGCCGGCTTCCACACCGCCCACGCCACCCCTTTAGTACCCCCACGGCGTACCACGCCCCAATGACCGACACCGACCCCTGCGACGACTGCGGCGACCCGACGGCCAACGCCCTCGCCCGCACCATCCGCCTCTCCGTCGACGGCTCCGCCATCGACACCCAACGCCTCTGCCCCGACTGCTTCGCCACCTGGATCCAGGAATACCGAGAGTACATGCAACCCGAACGCCCCGAACCGACGACGACCATCGACGACGACATCATCGTCGACTGAAAAGCCCTAAACCGGCCGAAGGCCGGTTCACCCCTTTTTATGTCCCACCCCCGCCGTCGGCTCACGCAGACGGGCCGCCGAAGGCGGCCCGCGTCATCACGCCTACTGGTCACCGCCCTGCTCCGCCTCCGTTCCGTTTTCCGCACCGTGCTTCGCGTCGCTATCCGGTTCGTCCCGTGCATTTAACACGCTCTGTCGTATCAATTGACGCATGGTTTCGCTGGCTCGGGTCGCGGTCGTCAACGGTCTCGCGCTGCCGGTACTCGTCGTCGGAGCGGTCGCCGGTCTCGTGTTCGTCGCCGACTTCCCACCGAGCCTCTCCTTCCTCGCGCTCGCGTTCGCCGCCGCCGTCTGTATCGCCACTGCCCTCTCTGGACTTAACGACCGCTGGGAGAACGCGGAGGCGAACCTCTACGGCGGCGCGTCCACGAACTGGCTCGCCGAGAACGACACCGCCGGCCGCTTCCCGCCCGTCGTCGCCAAAGCCGTCGTCACCCTCACCGGAACGTTCGTCCTCGCGCTCGCCGCCGCGTTCCTCCCCGCCTGGTAATCCACTTTCGCACCCCCGTTTCGCCTGCCCGAACCCGCCCTCACGAACCCCTTGTCTTCCCCTCGAAACCGCACGACTGCGCGGTGATTTTCTCCCAGCGTTCCGAACGAAACACACCTCTGAGCGGTATGGAGTGCTATTGTGGGGTTGCTACTCGTCGTCCTCGCTCTCGGCGGCGGACGGGAGCCCTTCGTCCGCGCCGCGTTCGAGCGCCGGTGGGTCGTCCGAGTGGTCGGAGTAGCCGTCGAACCAGCGGACGATGCGCTCGATGCGGTCGACGACGTGGCCGGGTTCGCCGGAGCGCGAGAGCTCGTGGCCCTCGCGGGGGTAACGGACGAGCCGGGTGTCGACGCCGTTCTTCCGGAGGAAGAGGTAGAACATCTCGCCGTTGTTCACGGGCACGCGGTAGTCGTTGTCGGCGTGGACGACGAGCGTCGGCGTGTCGACGTCGTCGACGTGCGCGGCCGGGCTCTGCTCCCAGAGGAACTCGGGTTCCTCCCACGGCGTCGTGCCGTAGTCGCCCTCGACGAGCTTGAACGCGTCCGTCGAGCCGTAGAAGGAGGCGAAGTCGTAGACGCCGCGCTGCGCGACCGCGCCCGCGAAGAAGTCCGTGTGCCCGACGATCCACCCGGTCATGAACCCGCCGAAGGACCCCCCAGTGACGAAGGCGTTCGATTCGTCGACGTAGTCGCGGGCGGCGACCTCCTCGACGCCGGCCATGACGTCCGTCATCGTGACGTCGCCCCAGTCGCGCTCGATGGCCGTCGCGTGGGCCTCGCCATAGCCCGTCGACCCGCGGGGATTCGACCAGAAGACGACGTAGCCGGCGGCGGCGAGCGACTGGAACTCGTGCCACATCGTCCCCGCCGTGCTCCACATCGCGTGCGGGCCGCCGTGAATCTCCACCGCCAGCGGATACGTCTCGTCCGGGTCGAAATCCGGCGGCGTGAGCACCCATCCCTGAATATCTCGACCTTCGCCGTTGTCGAACCACACTTCTTCGGGCTCTCTCACCGCGCGCCCGTCGAGGTAGTCGGCGTTCAGTCGCGTCAGGCGGACTTCCTCCGCGCCGGCGGGCGTCGCGGCGAAGACGTCGCTCGGGTGGTCCCACTCGGACCGCGTCACGGCGACCGCGTCCCGGCCGACGTCGAACCCGTCGAGGTGCCCGCCAGAAAAAACGGTCTCGACGTCGCCGCCCCGCTCGCGGCTATCACCGCTCGCCTGTTCGCGGTCCCGGCCGGGACCGCGGTTGCCGACGCGCACGCGGCGGAGGACGACCTCGCCCTCGTCCGGCGTCGCGAAGTAGAGGTAGTTCCCGTCCGGGTGGAAGGCGAGGCGCATCGGGGAGACCGTCCGGTCGAACTCCTCGGTGAGGAGCCACGTCTCTCCGCTCTCGGTGTCCATGACTTCGATGTCCGCGGAGCGCATCGAGAACCCGTCTTTCGGCGTGCGCAGGTAGGCGACGTGGCGGTCGGTCGCCGCCAGCGTCGTCCCCCAGCCGGTCGTCGTCGTGACGGTCTCCGCTTCGCCCGCTTCGACGTCGTACGCGTCCACGTCGACGTCGAGCGTGTCGTCCGCGTCCCGCCCGCGTTTCACGCTGTAGTAGAGCGTCTCGCTGTCGCCCCACGTCGGCGTCCCGTGGTCCGCCTCGGCGTCCGTCACCCGCTCGACGTCGCCGCCCTCCACGTCGAGGAGGTAGAGCTGACTCCGCGTGCCGTCGAAGTACCGCGCGCCGGCGCGGTAGACGTGCCGGTCGATGACCCGCGGGTCAGGTGCTTCTCGTTCGTACTCCGCGTCGCCGAGCGCGAGGTCGTAGTCCGCCTCGCGCTCCTCCGGGCGGACCTCCTGGACGAACGCGATTCGCTCGCCGTCCGGGCTCCACGCGACCTGCGACACGCCGCCGACGACGTCCGTCGCGACTTCGGCCTCCCCGCCGCGAGTGGGGAGGAGGTGGAGTTGCGGGCGGTCTGTCTCTTCGCCGCGGTCGGAGACGAACGCCAGCGTCTCGCCGTCCGGGCTCCACCGCGGCTCGCCGTCGCTCCCCTCGGCGACGGAGAACCGCCGCGGCTCCTCGCCGCCGATGCGCGCCACGTAAATCGTCCGCTCGGAGGACTCCTCGTCGTCGGGAACCTGCCGGACGAACGCCACGCGCTCTCCGTCTGGGCTCACCCGCGGGTCGCTCGCCTTCGCGATATCGTGGTAGTCGCTCGCACGAACTCGTTGCATGCGGAGTCGGTTGCGAGACGCCCGCAAAGAGATTTCGTTTCGAAACCCTACTCGGTCGCCGCGCGCGTCGCCCGCGCCAGCGCCGCCACCCCCCGCTCGATGTCGTCCGGCGGCGCGTGACTGAACGCGAGCCGCAGGCTCGACGATTCCTCTTTCGCGGGGGAGAAGTGCGCGCCCGGCAGGTACGCCACGCCCTCGTCGACGGCGTCCGGGAGGAGCGCCGCGCTGTCGAGGTCCTCTGGGAGCGTCACCCAGACGAAGAAGCCGCCGTCCGGCTCGCTCCACGTCGCCTCCGGCAGGTGTCCGTCGAGCGCGTCCAGCAGCCGGTCGCGCCGCCGCGCGTACGACGCCCGGAGTCCGTCAAGCGCTGCTTCGAACCCGCCGTCGGCGACGTACCGGCTCACCACCGCCTTCGTGAAGCGGTTCACGCCGCCGGCGTTCAGCCGGTCGACCCGCGCGACGACGGCGTCGTCCGCGACCACCCACCCCGTCCGCACGCCCGGCGCGATGGTCTTCGAGAACGTGCTCACGCGCACGACCCGCCCCGCCTCGTCGAGCGCCGCGAGCGGCGGCACCCGCTCCCCGTCGTACCGGAGATCGCCGTACGCGTCGCCCTCCAGCACGACGAAATCGTACTGCGCGGCGAGGTCGAGGAGCCGCCGACGCCGCGCCGCGGGGAGCGTCGTCCCCGTCGGATTGTGGAACGTCGGAATCGTGTAGAGGAGCTTCGGCAGCGGCTCGCCGCGCGCCTCCCGCGCCGCCAACTCGTCCGCCACCGCCTCGACGTCCAGGCCGTTCTCGTCCACGGGCAGCCCCGCGACGGCCGCGCCGCGGTCTTCGAACCGGTCGAGGACCGCCATGAACGTCGGCGCTTCCGTGAACACGACGTCGCCCGGGTCGAGGAACACCCGGCAGACGAGGTCGATGGCGTGCGTCGACCCGCTCGTCACCGCGACGTTCTCCGCCTCACACGCGACTCCGCGCTCGCGCTCTCGCGCCGCGATAACCCCGTCCAGTCGGTCCGCGTACTCCCCGCCCAGATACTGGAGCGCGACGTCGCCCTCCGCCTCGAACACCGCTTCGGCTGCGGCGACCAGCCCCTCGTTCGGCAGCGACTCGGGGAACGGGAACCCGTATCGGAGGTCGATCGCGTCCGCCGCAGAGACGGACGCCCACCCCTCCTCGTCTTCGTCGTCACTCGCGTCCTCGATTCCGTCCGCGAACAAGTGCGTCACCATCACCGACCACCCGTCGTCGCGGCGCTCGCCCGGACTCGGGGTCGCTCGCGGGCCGTCGCCGCAGCACTCTCGAACACGTTCAGCTAGCGGCCGCCGACCGGCATAACGCTACGGGCAGCGGAATCCCGACCTACTCGTCGAAGACGACCGCGGCGTCCGACTGCACGCGGAAGTGTCCGGTCTCGCCCTGCTCGACCGGCGTCTGCCGGCCCTGCATCACGACCGTCAGCTCGCCCAGCCCCTCGCCGGCCGGTTCGACGACGTACTGCGTCTGGTCGCCCTGGAAGTAGCGGTCCACGACCTCGCCCGCGAAGTCCCAGTCCGTCTCCACCACGTCGATGTCCTCCGGGCGGATGGAGACCGTGACGTCGCCGTCCGCGTCCGCGCCGTCGTCTACGGCGAACCCGTCGTCGCCGCCGACGCGCACCGTCCCATCGTTCACGGTCCCGTTCACGAGGTTCGTGTCGCCGATGAAGTCCGCGACGAACGGGCTCGCCGGCTCCCGGTAGATCTCCTCGGGCGGCCCGACCTGCTCGACGCGCCCCTCGTTCAGGACGGCCATCCGGTCGGAGAGCGTCATCGCGACCTCCTGGTCGTGCGTGACGTAGAAGAACGACCCGTCGACCTGCTCGTGAATCTGTCGGAGCTCGACCTGCATCTGCTTCCTGAGCTTCCGGTCGAGGCTCGACAGCGGCTCGTCGAAGAGGAGGACGTTCGGCTCGTTCACGAGCGCGCGGGCGAGCGCGACGCGCTGTTGTTGCCCCCCGGAGAGCTCGTTCGGCTTCCGTTCGTAGTAGCCGTCGAGGTCGACGAGCGAGAGGTACTCCTTCGACTTCTCCGTCCGCGCGTCGGCGTCGACGCCCGACTTCTTCAGGCCGTACTCGACGTTCTCCCCGACGGTCATGTGCGGGAAGAGCGAGAGGTGCTGGAAGACGAGGTTCGTGTCGCGCTCGTTCGGCGGGACGTCCGCGGCGTCCGCGCCGTTGAGCTGGACCGTGCCGGCCGTCGGGCGCTCGAATCCCGAAATCATTCGGAGCGTCGTCGTCTTCCCACATCCCGACGGACCGACGAGCGAGAAGAACTCGCCGCGGCGGATGGTGAAGTCGATACCGTCGACGGCGGTGACGTCGCCGTACTCTTTCCGGACGCCGTCGAGTTCGACGAGGGCCTCGGCGCTGCCTGACATGGTCTCCCGTATCGCATGGACTGTCTAAATTGTTGGGGAATATCGTGGCTATCTGGTAACACGTCATCCTGTTGTGTCTCGATGTCGGATATCGTTGCAATTTTCCGGTATTTTTTTGCCGGAGGGTGAGATACTGCGGGCCATGGCATCCGATGACAGTGGACTCGCGAACCGCCGCAGCTTCCTGAAAGCGACTGGCGCGGCCGGCGCGGCCGGCCTCACGGGACTCGCCGGCTGTATCGGTGGCGGCGGCGGCGGCGGTGGCGGGAACACCATCAACATCCTGACCTGGGAGGAGTACGCGGGGCTCAAAGACGAGATCGAGTCGAACCTCGACGTCACCGTCGAGTTCACGAAGTCGACGTCGTCGTCGAAGATGTTCTCCTCGTGGCAGGCGGGGAAGGACTCCCAGTACGACATCGCCGTCCCGAACAACAACTACGTCCCGAAGATGATGGAGGCGGACCTCGTCGCGCCCGTCCCCGAAGACACCGTCGGGAACTACGACGCGCTCTACGACCAGTTCCACCAGTTCGCCGACCAGCAGTTCACGTCCGGCGGCGACCTCTACGGCGTCCCCGTCCGCTTCGGCTGGTACGGCTACTCCTACAACAGCGAGAACGTCCCCGACCACGAGGAGTCCTACGCGGCGCTCTTCGAGCCCGAGTACACGGGCACCGACCTCTCCGGTAGCCTCATCATGTACGACAACCACTTCAAGGCGATGAGCGCCGCCGCCCTCTACCTCGGCTACGGCGACGCCTTCTCCGGGGACAAAGTCACGCTCTCCCAGTCACAGATCGACGACGTGAAACAGACGATGGTCGAGCAGAAGGACATCCTCCAGGGGTACATCGCCGCCGACCCCTCCTACATCAAGTCCTTCAAGCAGGGGAACTTCGAACTCGGGCAGTCCGGGCGGAACGAGATCGTCGAGATGTGGACGAACGGCACGGACTGGCCGAAGATGGCGACGCCGAAAGAGGGGTCGCTCGCGTGGTTCGAGTCCGCCGTCGTCTCCAAGAAGTCCGAGAACAAGGACCTCGCGTGGCAGGTCGTCAACCAGTTCATCGCGCCGAAACTCGGCGCGAAACTCGCCCAGGCCGGCTACTCGCCGTCCTGCAACCCGAACACGCAAGAACACCTCACGAGCGAGCAGAACGACATGTACGGCGCTATCAAGCCGTCGCGCCTCGAAGACATGATTCCGTTCAAATCCGTCGAGAACGAGGACGCGTGGCTGAGCGCGTGGGAAGAGATCAAGTCCGCGTAGGCCACACATGTCTTCTGAAACCTCCTCCCGGTCGCTCCGCCAGCAGCTACTCGGCGCGTTCGAGACGCGGCGCTCCCGCCTCTCCGTGACGCTCGGGCCGAGCGTCGTCTGGCTCGTCCTCCTGCTGCTCGCCCCCATCATGTTCATGGTGACGGTGAGCTTCCTGCAGGTGAACGACGCCTACCAGATTATCTGGGGGAGCCCGACGCTCTCGAACTACGGCGCGCTCTTCGCCGGCGACGGGCCGTTCTGGGAGACCGCGTTCTTCCAGTCGCTCATCCTCTCCTACAAGCTCGCCGCCGTGACGACCGTGCTCTGCCTCGTCGGCGCGTTCCCGCTCGCCTACCTGCTCGCGACGCGCGGCGGCCGCACCTTCAAGGTCGTCATCTTTCTCGTCCTCCTCCCGTTCTTCACGATGTACCTCGTGCGCGCCTACTCGTGGTACCTCATGTTCGGCCCGCACGGCGTCATCAACAGCACGCTCTTGAAACTCGGCGTCGTGAGCAGCCCCGTCGCCCTCTTCGGCTACGGCCAGCTCGCCATCGTCGTCGGCCTCGTGCACGCCTACTTCCCCTACATGCTCCTCTCGCTCTACGCGAGCCTCGACGGCATCGACTTCTCGCTCGTCGAGGCCGCCCGCGACCTCGGCGGCAGCCGCATCGACGCCCTCAAGGACGTCGTCGTCCCGCTCACCCTCCCCGGAATCATCAGCGGCGGGCTCTTCGTCTTCGTCCCGAGCCTCGGCGCGTTCATCACGCCGAAGTTCCTCGGCCAGGGGAAAGTCCAGATGATCGGACAGCTCATCGAACTCCGCATCACCTCACAGTACGCCATCGACTACGGGAGCGCCGCGTCGATGTTCATCGTCATCTCCATCGTCGTCGCGTTCCTCCTCGCCTTCAGGTACGTGAGCGTCGAAGACCTCGGGGGGATCTGAGATGAGCACCGCCGCTCTCTCGCCGTCGACGCGCGAACGCGCGCTGAAGTACGGCCTCTACGGGACGGCCGCCCTCACGATGGTGTTCCTCTGGACGCCGCTCCTCGTCATGGGCGTCCTCTCGTTCGCGGAGAACGCGAGCACCATCTTCCCCTTCCAGGGGTTCACGCTCGCGAACTACACCGCGACGCTCGCCGACGACGGCCTCCTGCGCTCCGTCTCCGTGAGCGTCCAGATCGCGACTATCTCCGCGGTCATCGCCACCGTCCTCGGCGTGCTCGCCGCGTTCGGCCTCGCGCGCTTCGACTTCCCGTTCAAGGAGGGCTACCGGACGTTCGCCATCCTCCCGATGGTCATCCCCGGCATCGTCCTCGGTATCGCCCTCCTCATCTTCTTCCGGACGGTCGTCGGCCTCGGCACGAGCTACCTCACGGTCATCCTCACGCACAGCGTCTACGGCCTCCCGTTCGTCCTCCTCCCGGTTACTGCCCGCCTCTACTCCTTCGACCGGAGCCTCGAAGAGGCCGCGCGCGACCTCGGGAGCGACCGACTGGAGACCTTCCGTGAGGTCACGCTCCCGATCATCGCGCCGTCGGTGGCCGCGGGCTTCCTCTTCGCGTGGATTCGCTCCTTCGAGGACTTCATCCGCGTCTACTTCGTCAAGGGGAGCTTCGACGTCCTCACCACCGCGATGTTCAGCATGATCAAGTACGGCTCCGCGCCGAAGATGAACGCCATCTCCACGCTCATCGTCTTCGCCATCGCCGTCGTCCTCGCCGTCGCGATGAACGCCGGCAACGTCAGCGGCTACGTCGCCGGCAACGAGGACGACGAATAGCGCTCCTCTCCGCTCCTCCCACCGTTCTCACACGCTCTTCTCCGCTCTCCGCCCTTCTCACCTCCCGCTCCCGCCGCCCTTTTCGCCCGATTAGTCCCGCGTCGCCCGCTTCCACGCTCTCAGGTCGGTCGTCCGTCCGTCGATGGCGTCGGGGTCGGCGTCGGTGGCGGCCCACGCGACCATGTCGGCGGCGTCGGCGGGGTCGCGGCCCGCGCCGTCGGTGAGGTCAGTGGCGAGCACGCCCGGGCGGAGCACACCGTAGACTTCGGGGCGTTCGGCGGCGTACTGGCGGACGACGGCTTCCGCGGCGGCCTTCGACACGGCGTACGCGCCGTAGCCCGGCTGTGCCTCGTCGGCGACGCTCCCGGACGGGACGAGCACGCGCGCGTCCCCGGTGAGGTGCGGGAGGCACTCGCGAATCGTCGCGTGCACGCCGCGGACGTTCGTCCGGAGCGTGTCGTCGAACGCCGCGTAGGACGACTCGCCGAGCGGCGTGTCGCCGGGCGTGCCGTGCGCGACACCGGCGTTCGCGACGACGACGCGAACCGACGCGCTCTCGCCCTCCCGCGCGGCGCGCTCAGCGAACAACTCTACGTCGTACTCGTCGCGGACGTCCGCGCGCACGGTCGTCGCCGACCCGCCTGCCTCAATGACGTCCGCCGCCACCCAGTCGAGGTCCTCAGCCGACCGCGCGCACATCGCGACGTGCGCGCCGAGCGACCCGAACGCCCGCGCGACCGCCGCGCCCAGCCCGCGACTCGCACCCGTCACTACGACCGTCTCGCCGTCGAGTGTCATACTCCCCGTTCACCCGGTCGCACCAAACGCGTTTCCCCCGACGGCGACGCATCAGCCGCCGAGTTCGACGCGGCCGCTCGTGGCGTTCCGGAGGCGTTCGCGGAGCGCGCTCGCGTCCGCACGGGGGACGGTGACAGCGAAGGAGACGGTTTCGGCGTAGTCGGCGTCGAACTCGCAGTCGGCGGACTCCAGAATGCCGCGAACGGTCCCGGAGTCGTCGTATTCGACGGTCGCCGTGAAGCGCTCTTTCGGGACTTCTTCGACGACGTCGGTGTCGGCGACGGCGTCCTTGACGGCTTTCCCGTAGGCGCGCACGAGGCCGCCGACGCCGAGGTTCGTACCGCCGTAGTAGCGGGTGACGACCGCGACGACGTTCTCCAGCTCTTGGCCTTGGAGGACGTTCAGCATCGGCTTGCCGGCTGACCCCGAGGGTTCGCCGTCGTCGCTCGAATACTCGCGGAGGAGGACGGAGTCGGTGGGGCCGTTGGAGTCGATTCGAACGCGATACGCGGGGACGTTGTGCGTCGCGTCGACGTGTTCGTCGCAGACGGCGTCGACGAACGCCTCGGCTTCGTCGGTCGTCGCGGCGTGCCGGACGTGCCCGATGAACTCGGAGCCGCGGACCTCGAACGACGCGCGGCCGGGGCCGGAGACAGTCAGATACGATTCGGCCATCAGGAGAGCTCGACCGAGCGCACGAAGGGAAGCCCCATCAGCTCCGTCACGACGTCGCCGGGGAGTTCCTCGTCCGTCACGAGGTAGAGGCGGGGTTCGTCCGTGAACTCCGGGTCCTCGCTGATGGTCTGCCGGATGCTGATGCCGTGGTCCGCGAGCACGCCCGTGACCTTCGCGACGATGCCGGGGTCGTCGGCGTCGTGGACCGCGATGGTGATGACGTTCAAGTCGAGGACGGGCGCGAGGTCCATCAGGCTCGGAATCTGACTGATGTTCTGGAAGATGCGCCTGAGCTCCTCGTCCTCCAAGATTGCGTCCGTCGTCGAGTCCACGACGCGGCGGTCGACGCCGACCTCGCGCGCGACCTGCGTGTCCGGGATCTCGATGCCGCCGGACACCACCCGCCCCTCGTCGCTCACCGAAAAGCCGCGTTCGAGCAGGAGTCGAATCACCGCCTGCTGGCCCGGACTCCCCTCGAACTTCCGCATGATGTCCTCGAACATCTCTCGTCTCTGCTTCGACGCCCACCGTAAAACGCTGTGGGGTTGCCGCCTACTCGCCCGCGACGTCGACGACGATTTTTCCGACGTGCTCGCCCGCCTCCAGACGTCGGTGCGCCTCGGAGATCTCATCGAGGCCGTACGTCTCGGTGTCGAGGAGCGGGCGGAGGTCGCCGTCGTCGACGAGGCTGGCGGCGCGCCGGAGGATGTCGCGGTGGTAGCGCCGGCCGTCGTGGTCGTCGTGGAGGAGCGGGATGAGCATGAAGACGACGTCGACGCTCAGCCCCTTCGTGTGGGTCGCGTCGAGGGCGACGTCGCCGCGCGCGACGGTCGTGACGACGTGGCCTTTCAGGGACGCCGCGTCGAACGACCCTTCGAGCGTGCCCGCGCCCGCGCCGACCGGGTCGAAGACGACGTCGAACCCGCGGCCGTCCGTGTACTCCTCGACGTAGTCCGCGACGTCGCGGTGGTAGTCGAAGGCGTACTGCGCGCCGAGGTTCCGCGCGAGGTCGCGCTTCGGCTCGTCGGACGCGGTGGCGTGGACGATGCCGCCTTCGCGGGCGGCGAGCTGGACGGCGACGTGGCCGACGCCGCCGGACCCCCCGTGGACGAGCACGTCGTCGCCGGGCGCGACGTCCGCGCGCGTGACGAGGCCGTCCCACGCGGTGATAGTGACGAGCGGGAGCGCCGCCGCTTCGCGCATCGTGAGCGAGTCGGGTTTGTGCGCGAGGCTGGCGGCGTCCGCGAGGGCGTACTCGGCGAGCGCGCCGCCCGTGCCCGCGACGCCGCCCGGACAGCCGTAGACCTCGTCGCCGACGGCGAAGTCGTCGACGCCCGCGCCGACCGCGACGACCGTCCCCGCGACGTCGCCGTGGAGGACCGCCGGGAGGTCGGGGCCGAGGTCGGCCGCCGCCCCGCTGCGGATTTTCGTGTCCACGGGGTTCACGCTCGTCGCCGCGACCTCGACGAGCACGTGATTCGGCTCGACGTCGGGGACGTCGAGCTCTGCCGGCTCGAAGGCGTCCGGGCCGCCGTGCTCGCGGATGACCTGTGCGTCCATCGTCTCCGGGAGTTCGCGTCCGCTCATCGCCCGATGCCACGGCCGCCGCGGAGGTAAAAGCCGGCGGGCCGGCGGTCACTGCCGTTTCTTCGCGTCCGCCCTAGTCGCTAAGTTACTCGCGCTCCAAGCCCGGCCCATGCACCAAGTGCGCTCTTGCGACTTCTGCGGGGCGGACGCCGTCGGCGTGTTCGAGTCGATGCCGCCGGAACTCGACCCGAGCGAGGACGAACAACGCCGGTACGCGCTCTGCGCGTCCTGCCGCGACGAACTCCGGGGACTCCTCGAACCGTTCATCGCGCGCCTCCAGGCGGCCGACGCCGACGGCGACCACGACTGGCCGTCCCACGGCACGAGCGACGACTCCGCGGACGACTCCCCGAGCGCATCGCGGGCGGGCGACTCTCAGTCCGGGGGGTCGCAGTCGGGCGACTCGACAGCGGGCGGTTCGCGGTCCGGGGAGTCCCAGTCGGATGAGCCGCGGTCGGCTAGTTCGCGGTCTTCGCGCTCCGCGTCGTCCCGGAGCCGCGAGGCCGACCGTTCGGAGCGCCGACGCCGGCAGTCGAAGCGCGAGCCGGCGGCCGAACTGACGGAGACCGAGTCGCCGGGCGACGCGAGCGGCGACGACCCCACCGACGCCGTCCGTGACGTCGAAGAACCCGGGAGCGTGCGCGAGTCGGACGTCACGGTCGCCGAGTACGTCGCGGAGCGGGAAGACCGCGGAGGCGAGAGCGGTGATGGAGGCGACGCGCGACCGGGGGACGCGTCGTCCGGTCGTGCGTCCTCTGGTCGTTCGTCGTCCTCGTCCGGCGGTCGGACGAAGGGCTACCGGAAGGTCGTGCGCCTCCTCTCGAACCGCGAGGGGACGATGTCCCGCGGCGACCTCCGCGCGCTCGCGATGAACGCCTACGCCCTCGACAAAGCGGAGTTCGAGAACGCCGTCGACGCCGCGCTGCAGACCGGCGACTTAGAAGAAACGGGCGGCGGCCTGCGCGCGCCGTAGCCCGCGGGTTCCTCGACCGGCTTCCGCTCTCCGCCGCCGCGACCAACCGCCATCCTCACCGCCTCCGCCGCCTACGCCTACCCCCCGCCCTCAAAATTGAACGCTACCGCGCGAACTAATTCCTGGTAACCCCGTTCTCCCTTCTCGCAACTCGGAACTCCTCTAGGACGCCCCTCGTGCTGTTCCGCGGGCCTGAGCTCCGTGATGACGCGGGCGGCCGTCAGGTCGCCCGTCTGCGTCCGCCCGCGGAAACGGGTGGGAATCTGCAAGGGGTAAACCGGCGCTTCGCGCCGGTTTAGGGCTCGCTAGAGTTCGCCTTTCGTGCTCGGCGTGTCGCTGCGGCGGTCGTCGATGCGGGTGGCGTCGTCGAGCGTGCGTGCGACGCCCTTGAACAGCGCCTCGATTTCGTGGTGGGCGTTCTGTCCGTCGATTTCGCAGTGGAGAGTGACGTCGGCGGCGTGCGCGAAGGAGCGGAAGAAGTGCGCGGCCATCACGCTCGTGAGCCCGCCGACGGTCTCCTGGCTGAAGTCACCTGAAAACTCGTAGAGCGGCCGACCGGAGACGTCGAGAACGACCGACGCCACGGCTTCGTCGAGGGGGACGCGGCGGTCGGCGAACCGGACGATGCCGCGTTTGTCGCCGAGCGCCTCCGCGAACGCCTCGCCGACGCAGATTCCCACGTCCTCGACCGTGTGGTGGTCGTCGATATCGAGGTCGCCGTCGCAGCGAACGGTGAGGTCGAACAGCCCGTGCTTCGCGAACGCGTCCAGCATGTGGTCGAAGAACCCGACACCCGTCTCCACGGTCGACTCGCCGTCGCCGTCGAGGTCGAGCGTCACCTGAATCTCCGTCTCCGCCGTCTCCCGCGACACCGCCGCCGTTCTCTCAGTCATGCCTTGTGGTGCGGCCGCCAGCCTACTTGGTGATTCGGTTCGCTGGAGTCGTGTTCGATCTATCTGGGCTTCTCGGGACCGCGGCTCTCACCGCTGTACGTGTTTTCGATGCTACTGAAGCCCCCGCCCCTTCGAGACCCACCCACGGCGGTTGGTCGATGCGCTGTCGCTTGCGGCTGGTCGGCCGGCTGTCGCTGGCGGTTGGTCGGCTGGCTATCGCTGGCGGGTGGTCGAGTCGGCGGCAAGAATCGGTGGTCGCGCGCTTAGGAGTCGTCGAGGGCGTCCATGGCGCTTCCGAGGGTGAACGCGCCCTCGTAGAGGGCGGTGCCGACGACGACGGCGGCCGCGCCGGCGTCGCGGAGGTCGATGATGTCGCGGACGGTGGCGACGCCGCCGGAGGCGACGACGGGGATGTCGACGGCGTCGACGACGCGCTCGACGACGTCGGTGCGCACGCCGTCTTCCGTGCCTTCGACGTCGACGTCGGTGAAGAGGATGCCCGCCGCGCCGAGGTCCTGATAGCGTTCGGCGGCCTCGGCGGGGTCGAGGCCCGTGCCTTCCGTCCAGCCGGAGACGACGACTTCGCCGTCCTTCGCGTCCAGTCCGACGAGCACGCCGTCGGGGTAGTCTTCGCTGATCTCCTCGACGAGCTCGGGGTTTTCGACCGCGGCCGTCCCGAGGATGACGCGGTCCACGCCGCGGTCGAGGAGCTCGCGGGCTTCGTCCGCCGTCCGGATGCCGCCGCCGACCTGCACGTCCACGTCCACGGCGTCGACGATGGCGTCGATGGCGTCGGCGTTCTGCCGCTCGCCCTCGAACGCACCATCGAGATCGACGAGGTGTAGCGTCTCCGCGCCCTCGTCCACCCAGCCCTCGGCGGCGTCCACGGGGTCGCCGTACCGCGTCTCCGTCCCTCGCTCCCCGCCGACGAGCTGGACGGCCTCCCCGTCCTGTACGTCCACCGCCGGCACGACCTCGAACGAATCGAACATACTCACCCATCGGCGGGTCGCGCGCCTAAGACTTCCGCCCGCCGGCGACGAGCCGGCTTCTCCTTCTCGTTGCTTCCCGTCGGGTTCAAACCACGGCGGGCCGAACCGACGTGTATGGAACTCCTCTTACTCGTCGGTCTCGCCGTCGCCGTCTTCGTCGGCTTCAACATCGGCGGGTCGTCTACCGGCGTCGCCTTCGGCCCCGCCGTCGGGTCGAAGACGGTGTCGAAGCTCGCCGCCGCCGCTCTCATGACCATCTTCGCCGTGCTCGGCGGCTGGACGGTCGGCCGAAACGTCATCAAGACCATGGGCGGCGAAATCGTCCCGCAGACCCAGTTCACGCTCGCCGCCAGCGTCGCCGTCCTCTTCTTCGTCGGCCTCGCCCTCCTCGTCTCCAACGTCTTCGGCGTCCCCGCCTCCACGTCCATGACCGCCGTCGGCTCCATCGCCGGCCTCGGCGTCGCCACCGGCACGCTCGACTGGGCCGTCATGGGCCGCATCGTCGTCTGGTGGCTCGTCGCCCCCATCCTCGCGTTCTGGCTCTGCGCGATGATCGGCCGCTACGCCTACCCCTACCTCGACACGTGGTTCCGCCTCGACGCCGGCGACGGCTTCCCGATCGTTCTCGACGGCCTCCGCCCCCGCATCCGCGACCGCGCCACCCCGCGCGAGGTCCTCGGCGCGATTCTCGTCGTCGTCATCGGCTGCTACATGGCCTTCTCCGCCGGCGCGTCCAACACCGCGAACGCCATCGCCCCCCTCGTCGGCAGCGGCGAACTCGCCGTCGAACCCGGCATCCTCCTCGCCGGCGCGGCCATCGGCGTCGGCGCGTTCACCATCGCCCGCCGCACCCTCGACACCGTCGGCAACGACCTCACCGATCTCCCGCTCCTCGCCGCCCTCATCGTCGAAGTCGTCTCCGCGAGCCTCATCACCTTCCTCTCCGTCATCGGTATCCCCGCCAGCCTCGCCGTCTCCGCGACCATGTGCATCGTCGGCCTCGGCTGGGGGCGCGCCACCCGCACCACGACCATCTCCGACGCCGTCAAAGGCGAAGGCGACGTCCAGGTGTCCGCCGCCGCCATCACCGCCGAACGCGAAGACCACGTCCCCAAGATGGGCGAGGAATCCCCGGACGAACTCACCGCCGGCGACCTCTTCGACCCCGCCACCACCGGCCGCGTCGTCGTCCTCTGGGTCCTCACCCCCTCGCTCGCCGCCGCCGGCGCGTACCTCCTCTTCACGCTCGTCCCGCTCGCCCCGCAGTGACGCACTAACTCGCTCCGTGGTGAATCAGCAATTATTTGCCTCGTGCGGGAGAACCGGCAGGTGATGCCGACCGTAGAATACCTCAACTACGAAGTGCTGGACGACCACGGCTGGGACATCGACGACGACGACCTCTTCGAGGCGGCCGCCGACGCCGACCTCGACGCCGAAGACTACGGCGAACTCGACGTCCCCGAGGGCGCGTACATCCTCGAAACGGCCGAAGCCCAGGGCTACGACTGGCCGTTCTCCTGCCGCGCCGGTGCGTGTGCGAACTGCGCGTCCATCCTCAAAGAGGGCGAAATCAACATGGACATGCAGCAGATCCTCTCCGACGAGGAGGTCGAAGAGAAGAACGTCCGCCTCACCTGCATCGGCTCCCCGGAGACCGAGGAAGTCAAAATCGTCTACAACGCGAAGCACCTCGACTACCTCCAGAACCGCGTCATCTAGAGGGGCCTTCCGCTCGATTCTCCCCGTTTCTTCGGCGCTCTCCCGGTCGGTAGCCACCGCACCGCCCTTCCGCGTCTGCTGGCGTCGCCACTTCTACGTTCGCCGTCGTCGCCTCCACGCGTGTCGTCGCCGCGGCGAGTGCGCCGTTCGCCGCGCTCAGATCCCCCAGATGGCGGCGATGCCGATGGTGGTGACGACGGAGAGGAGGAGCTGGAGGGGGCCGCCGACGCGGGCGTAGTCGGAGAATTTGTAGCCACCGGGGCCGTAGACGAAGAGGTTCGTCTGGTAGCCGACGGGCGTCATGAAGGCGGTGGAGGCGGCGAAGGTGACGGCGAGGACGAACGCGAAGGGGTTGCTGCCGACTTCGTGTGCGGTCTCGATGGCGACGGGAATCATGAGGACGACGGAGGCGTTGTTGCTGATGACGTTCGTGACGAGGCCGGTGAAGAGGTAGAACACCCAGAGCACGCCGATGACGGGGAGGTAGTTGCCGGTGAGTGCGACGAGGCTCCCGAGGAAGGTCGCCGCGCCCGTCTGTTCGAGGGCGATGCCGAGCGGGATGACGCCCGCGAGGAGGAAGATGACGCTCCAGTCGACGCCGTCGTAGATTTCGCCGGGTTTGACGACGCCGGTGACGACCATGGCGACGACGCCGGCGAGCGCGGTCTGGACGATGCTGAAGTCGAGCGCGGCGAGCGCGTCGACGCCGGTGAGGGAGGCGAGCATCGGCCAGGGGAGGCCGACGAAGCCGACGACGCCGAGGATGATGGCGACGGCGTGCGGGATTTTTCTGGTGCGGTAGTTCGGCGTCTCGGATTCGTGGGCGACGATGAAGTCGGAGTTGACTGAGAGGCGGTCGATGCTGTCCGCGGGCGCTTGGACGAGGAGGGTGTCGCCGACGCGGAGTTCGACGTCGTCGAGGCGCTGGCGGACGGTCTCCCCGCGCGAGCGGAACGCGAGGACGCTCGCGTCGTAGCGCTGCCGGAAGGAGGAGGTGGTGAGGGTTTCGCCGAGGAGGCTGGAGCCGGACTGGATGACGATTTCGACGAGCGTCTGGGCGTCCTCGTCGGCTTCGAGTTCCGCGTCCGTCGGCGGCGTGCCGACGAGGTCGAGGCCGTCGAGTTCGCGGAGCGCTTCCAGCGTCTCCCGGTCGGTGCGGACGGTGAGGATGTCGCGCGGGCGGATGCGTTTGCTCGCGATGCCCTCGAAGTACGTCTCGCTGTCGCGGACGAGCTGGATGATGTCGGCGTCGAAGCGGGATTCGTCGACGGCTTCCGCGACGGTCTTCCCGGCGATGGCGGCGTCCTCGCGGACGACGACTTCGGTGACGTAGTTCTGGAGCTGGTACTCCTCGATGTAGTCCTCCTTCGCGGGGACGCGTTCGGGGATGAGGCGGTGGCCGATCGTCATCAAGTAGATGGTGCCGGCGACGAGGACGATGAGGCCGAGGCCGGTGAAGGTGAACATGGAGAACCCGCGGCCGAGGAGGCGTTCGGCGACGTCGGACGCGAGGAGGTTCGTGGACGTCCCGATGAGCGTGAGCGTGCCGCCGAGCATCGAGGCGTAGGAGAGCGGGAGGAGGAGTTTCGACGGCGACGTGTTCCCCTTGTGCGCGAGGTCGGAGATGACGGGGACGAGGATGGCGACGACGGGCGTGTTGTTGATGAACCCGGAGACGGGGCCGGCGACGCCGACGGTCGCGCCGAGCTGTCTCAGTCGGCTGTCGCCGGCGAACGCCGCCATCTTCCGGCCGAGGATCTGAACGACCCCGGTCTGACTGATGCCCGTGCTGAGGATGAGCATCGCGAGGACGGCGACCGTCGCCGTGCTCGAGAAGCCCGAAATCCCCTCCTGTACGGACACTTCCGTCCACGGGAGGACGGTGAGCAGGACCATGATGAGGATGGCGGTGACGTCGATAGGGAGGAGCTCCGTGACGAAGAGAAAGAGCGCGAGCGCGACGACGCCGAACACGACCAGCATCCCGGTCGTGACCGGCGGCACCGCCGCGGCTTGCGCTGGGAGGAACGCGAGAACCATACGCCACCGGACTCACGCCTCCTACATAATCCTCGTGGGTAGCCTTCGCGTACGTTACCCCGTGGTTTTCCGAGGCGCGCGCTCGCGCGCAGTCAGTTAGCCGGCGAACGTCACCGAAGCGCGCCGTCCGCGAGCGGCGTTCTCGGCGGCTGCCACGAGAGAACTGGCCGGGTGCGATAGGACTAAGCCCTCCCGCGCCCCCTCGTGAGTGTGGCCGTCGCCACGCTCCCCGACCTCGCGCGCCTCCTCGTTCTCCCGGTGTTCGCGTGGGCGGCGTACCGCGACGTCCGCACGCGCCGCGTCCGCGACGAACTCTGGTACCCGCTCTACGCGCTCGGCGTCCTCCTCCTCCTCGTCGATTTCCTTCGGACGCCCGACTACGCGCGCCTCGCCTTCCTCGTCCGCGTCGCCGTCAGCCTCGCGCTCGTCCCGCTCGGCTTCGCCTTCTGGTACTTCGGGACGTTCGGCGGCGCGGACTTCAAGGCGCTCGCCGCGATGGGCGTTCTCCTCCCGACCTTCCCCTACTACTACCTCGGGGACACCGTCCTCCCGCTCGTGACGACGCCGCTCGGCGTCTTCTCGCTCTCCGCGCTCACGAACGCGATGCTCCTCACGCTCGCCTACCCCGGCCTCCTCGCCGTCGAGAACGCCGCCCGCGGGCGGTTCTCCCGCTGGATGGTCGTCGGCCGCGAAGTCGCCGTCGACCGCCTCCCCCGCCTCCACGGCAGCCTCCTCGAAGACGCCGACGGCTTCACGCGCGCCGGCCTCGACATCGACGCTCTCCGCATGTACCTCCGGTGGCGCGGCGTCACCCTCGACGGTCTCCGCGCCGACCCGTCGCTCCGCGACCCCGCCACGCTCCCCGCCGATCCGAACGACCCGACCGACGGCGCAGTACTGCCCGACGGCGGCGAACCGCTCGACGAGGCGGCCGAGCGCGACTCGGGCGCGCCGACCTACGACGACCCGTGGGGGGCGCGCGCCTTCCTCGACGACATCGAGGGCTCCGCGTACGGCACCGACCCGGAGACGCTCCGGCGCGCCCTCGACCTCCTCGTCGAACGCGACACCGTCTGGGTGACGCCCGGCCTCCCCTTCGTCGTCCCGCTCTTCGTCGGCCTCCTCGCCGCCTTCACCGCCGGCGACCTCCTCACCCTCCTCCTCAACGCCATCGCCGGGGGCTGACTCTCGGCCACCGTCGCCGTCGGCGTCGGCAGTAACGCCTTTGCCCGCCACTCCACTCGCTACAGGTATGACCGAGGACGCTCGCGTTGACGTCGACTTCGGCGAGGACGGACTCGTCCCCGTCGTCGCGCAGTCCGCCGCCGACGGCGAGGTGTTGATGCTCGCGTACGCGAACGAGGAAGCGCTCGACCGCACGCTCGAAACCGGCGAGGGCCACTACTACTCGCGCTCCCGCGACGAACTCTGGCACAAGGGGGCGTCCAGCGGCCACACCCAGACCGTCGAAGCGGTCCGCGTCGACTGCGACGCCGACGCCCTCCTCTACGTCGTCGAACAGGAAGGGGGCGCGTGCCACACCGGCTATCGCTCCTGCTTCCACCGCACCGTCGACGGTGAGACCGTCGGCGAGCGCGTCTTCGACCCGGACGAGGTCTACGACTGATGGCGTACGAGCACGTCTTCTTCCTCACCGCCGCCCTCGGCGTGTTCATGGCGTACTACGGCTACCGCCTCCGCCGCTATACGGAGACCATCGTCGACCGACAGAACGCGAACGACGAACGCGGCGACTGGTCGTTCGTCCGCGGCGGCGACGACGCCGGTGACCCGCCGGGCGGCGAACGCAGCACTGCGAGCGATGCCGATGCCGGGAGCGCCGGCGCGGGTGACGGCGCGGCGTCGGCGGAGCCGTCGCAGCCGCGGCCGCCGCGCGAGGACCGCATCGCCGCGAAGGAACGCCAGGGCTTCTGCTGGGCGGTGACGGGCGTCACGCTCGTCGTCGTCTCCGCCGCCGGCTACGTCGTGCTCTGAGGCGCGTCGGACAAGGCCTATGAGCGCGACGCCGCAAGAGCAGGTATATGGCCGCCCGCGACCGGGACGCCGCAGACATCGACGCGGACGCGCTCGTCGCGCGACTGTCGTCGGCCGCGCAGACGCTCGACGACCGCCGTGACGCCGTCGACGAACACGGCGAGGGGACCCTTCGGAGCCTCCGCGCCGCCCTCCGCGAGGTCGACGCCCTCTTCGAGCGCCACGAAGAGGACGCCACGGGCTACGGTGAGTTCGAGGCCTACCTCGCCTTCCAAGACGACCTCGTCGACACTGTGGAGGACCTCGACAGCGACCTACCGGAGCGCGACGCCTTCGAATCCCTCCTCGACCTCTTCAAGAAGCAGACGCTCTCACACGACGACTTCGACGCGGCGCGCGACCGCCTCGCGGACGCCCGCTCGCTCGCGGACACGCTCGACGCGCTCGACGACGCCCGCGACGCCTACGACGCCGCGCGCCGCGACGTGAAGCGCGCGCACGCCACGCTCACCGAGGAAACTGACAGACTCGAACGCCTCCAGCGCCTCGGCGACGCCGACCTCGACGCGCCCGTCGACGCCGTCCGCGACCCCCTCGAGACGTACAACGACCGCGTCCGCGACGCCTTCGCGGACTTCCGACGGGAGGCGTCCGCGCGCGAGGTCGTCGCGCTCGCCGACCGCGCCACCGCCTTCCCGCTCGTCGACCTCCCCGCGCCGCCGAGCGAACTCCGCGACTACCTCGCCAACCGCGAGGTCGGCGACCGCTCGCTCGCGGAACTCCGAGACTTCGCGGGGTACTCCCGGTCGAAACTCGACCACTACGTCGACGACCCGGCGACGCTGAAACGCGTCGTCGGCGGGAACACGAGCTTCCTCGACCGGCTCTCCGGGTCGCGGCTCACGCTCGACTGGCCGCCCGCCGAGCGCGGCGTCCTCCGCTATCGCACCCGCGAACTCATCTCCGTCGTCGACTCGTTCGCCGGCGCGGAGACGCTTACCGCCCTCCGCGACGTCCGGGACGCGACACGCCGCGACGACTACCCAGCGCTCCGGAACGCCGCCGTGGCGAACGCCGAACTCACCGACGAGGAACGCGAACGCGTCAGAACCGGGAGCGTCGCCGCCGAACTCGACGCCGCGCGCGACCGACGGAACCGCCTCGCCCGCGCGCTCGACGACTACCCAGCGCTCTAAGTCGCTCCTCACTCTCGAAAAACGGCGGCAGCCGGACCTCGGTGGTCCGGTCGTTGGTGTCCATCCCAACTCCCCTCGCGTGGCCGGATTTCGGACCGCTCCGTGAGCGGGTCGGCCGCCGCCTCCAGCCGTAGGCAGCGATAACACGCCCGGCGACGAGCAAGTGTCTTGTGGCACGGAACGCGCGCCAGTAGGCCGTTTTCAGCCCCGTTACTCGGCGTTTCGGACTGCTTCGCCGACGGCGTCGGCGAGGGTCGTGGCGCGGTCGCGGTCGCGGGCTTCCGCGTAGATGCGGACGACCGGCTCCGTCCCCGACGGCCGGACGAGCACCCACGCGTCCCCGTAGTCGAGGCGGTAGCCGTCGATGGTCGTCAGCTCCGCGTCCTGCTCGCGGGCGTAGGTCTCCGCGGCGTCCAGCATCGCTTCCCGCTCCGATTCGGCGTCGTACTCGACGTTCACGCGGACGTTCTCGTAGCCGCCGTAGGGCGCGACCGCCTCGCTCGCCGACTGCTCCACGAGGAGTTCGAGGAACTTCCCGGCGATGTACGCGCCGTCGCGGTTCAGGCGGTGGCCGGGGAAGATGACCCCGCCGTTCCCCTCGCCCGCCACGGGGACGGCGGCTCCCTCCGCCTGGAGCTCGCGGATGCGCGTCATGATGCGCGTGCTCCCGATGGGCGTCAGGTCGAGCGTCGCCCCGCGGTCGTCGCAGACGTCGACGAGCCGCTGACTGACGTTCACCGCGGAGACCACGACGTCGCCCGCGTCGAGTTCCGCGTCGGCGAGCGCCGCGAGCGTCGCGTCGCCCTCGATGTAGCCGCCCGTTTCGTCGTAGAAGATGGCGCGGTCGGCGTCGCCGTCGTGCGCGATGCCGACGTCCGCGTCCGCCGCGCGGACGAGCGCGCCGAGGTCCGCGAGGTTCTGCTCGACCGGCTCCGGGTCGCGGCCGGGGAAGTGGCCGTCCGGCTGGCTGTTCACCGTGACGACGTCGCAGCCGAGCCGCCGGAAGACCTCTGGGCTGGTGAGCGCGCCCGCGCCGTGCCCGGGGTCGAGCGCCACCGTCAGCCCCGCGCCCGCGATTGCGTCCCGGTCGAGGCGTTCGAGGAGTTCCTCGACGTACGCCTCGCGCACGCCGTCGACGGCGCGGTCGTCGCCCGTCACGTCCCACTGCACCGTCTCGAACTCGTCCGCTAAGAAGATGTTCTCGATGCGTTCGAGAGCGTCGACGGGGAGTTCGATGCCGTCCGCGCCGACGAGTTTCACGCCGTTGTACTCCGGCGGATTGTGCGACGCCGTAATCATCACCGCGGGGATTCCTTCGCGCTCCGCGTAGGACTGCGCCGCGGGCGTGGGGACGACGCCGAGCCGGTCCACGTCGGACCCGACCGCCGCCAGCCCCGCGGTCGCCGCGTTCGACAGCATCCGCCCCGTCGCCCGCGTGTCCCGCGCGACGCCGACGCGCTCCGCCCCCCAGAACGTCCCCGCCGCCCGCGCGACGTTCAGCGCGAACGTCGGCGTCAACTCCTCGTTCGCCACGCCGCGCGTCCCGCTCGACCCGAATACCTTCATATCCCACTCTCGACTCGCCGCGGCAAAGTGCGTTCCGTAACATCCCGACCGATTCCTTACGAGGCGTCGGGGTTTCGCGGACGCCGCCGCCCTCGACGGTGACCAGAAGGACCGCCGAATCGCCGTGCTACGCGTCGTGCGTGTGCGCCGTCCCGTTCTCGTGCGTGTGGTTCCCCGACGCGTTCCCGCCGCCGTGGTCGTGGCCCGCGCCGTGCCCGCGGTCGTTCTCGGGGTTCACGTCCGTGAGACTCACGAAGAACGCCTCGCCCTCGTACATGTACACGCTCCGGAAGCTCTCCCCGCAGTACTCCGCGAGCGCCGCGCCGAGCTCGTTCCCGGCCGACGCGGAGAGGTACGTCGGGTCCGCCCACTCGCCCCGCTGGTGGTCCGCCGCCCGCGAGAGCACCGTCTCCAGCTTCGGGTAGCCCTCGACGAACGACGATTCGAGCGCGCACCGTCGCTCCGTCGCGTCCGGGTCGGTCCGCATCGCGCGCAGCCGCCACTCGCCCGACGGCCCGAGCACGCTCGAACAGCCCGCGAGCGCGCCCGCCGCGCTCACCGCGCCCGCCGCGAGGAAGGTTCGTCGCCGCATCACTCGACACTCGGGAGTTCGACGGGATAGGGGTTCCGCAACGCTTTCACGCCGCGAGCGCCCTCTACGCCCATGAGCGACCATGACATCAGCCTGGACGAGAAACGCGTCTACGCGGGTGAATCCGGCGTCGAGACGGTGTTCGTCGCGGCCGACATGGGCGTCGCGTCCGTCTCCGTCTCCGGCCGACAGATCGGCCGGTTCGGCCTCGACCTCCAGTGCGAGGCCCGCGACGTCGCCGCCGGGAGCGGGAACGTCGCCGTCGCCGCCGCCGAAGGCGTCTTCGTCGACGACGGCCTCGACGCCGGCTTCCAAGACACCGGCTTCGGTCCCGCCACCGCCGTCACCGTCCACGACGGCGACGTCCTCGCCGCCGCCGACAACGGCATCGTCGCGCGATTCGACGGCGAATGGGCGAACGTCGGCCGCGTCGACGGCACCGTCCACGCTCTCGACGGCGACCTCGCCGCCACCGACGCCGGCGTCGTCCGCATCGCCGACGACCTCGAACCCGCCGGCCTCCGCGACGTCGCCGACGTCTCCCACGCCGGCGTCCCGCACGCCGCCGCCGCCGACGCCCTCTACAGACTCGGCAACGGGTGGCTCGACGTCGAAACTGGCGACTTCCGCCTCGTCGCCGCCGACCCAGACGACGCCGAACCCGGACGCGTCGGCCGCGCGCACGCCGCCACCACCGACACCCTCTACGAACACGACGACGGCGACTGGACGCCCCTCGAACTCCCCGTCGACGACACCCCCGCCGCCGTCGCCCACGGCGACTCGACCTACGTCGCCACCGGCGACGGCACGCTCTGCCTCCGCACCGACGACGGCGACTGGCGGCACCGAAGCCTCGGCCTCCGCGGCGTCACCGGCCTCGCCGTCCCTCGGTGACCGGCCCCGCCGTCCCCCAGTGACCGCATTGGGAAACGCCTAACCCCGTCCTCACCCACGACTCGCACATGATACTCAGCGCGTCCACCTCGCAGACGCTCGCCGCCGCCCTCGCGAGCGAACTCGACGAGGCCCTCGCCACGGTCGACTACGACCGCTTCCCCGACGGCGAACAACACCTCACGATCCCCACGCTCGACGGCGACCGCGCCGTCGTCGTCGCCTCGACCACCAGCGACGCCGCGCTCGTCCAACTCCTCCAACTCCAGGACGCCGCCCGCGAGGCCGGCGCGAGCGAGATTACCACCGTTCTCCCCTACATGGGGTACGCCCGCCAGGACGCCGCCTTCCACCCCGGCGAACCCGTCTCCGCCCGCGCCGTCGCCCGCGCCGTCTCCACCGGCACCGACCGCGTCGTCACCGTCAACGTCCACGAACCCGACGTCTGCGACTTCTTCACCGTCCCCGCCGAGAACGTCGACGCCGCCCCCCGCCTCGCCGACCCCCTCCCCTCCCTCCGCGACCCCGTCTTCCTCTCCCCCGACGAAGGTGCGCTCGCGCTCGCCACCGGCGTCCGCGACGCCTACGGCGGCGGCGAAGTCGACTACTTCCAGAAGACCCGCCACTCCGGCACCGACGTCGACGTCACCCCCAGCGACACCGTCGTCGACGGCCGCGACGTCGTCGTCGTCGACGACATCGTCGCCACCGGCAACACCATGAGCGAAGCCATCGGCTGCCTCGACGCCCCGAACCGCGTCTACGTCGCCACCGTCCACCCCCTCCTCGCCGGCAGCGCCCGCACCAAACTCGCCGCCGCCGGCGTCACCCAAATATACGGAACTGACACCATCGAACGCGCCGTCTCCGACGTTTCTGCTGCTCCTGCCGTCGCCGACGTCCTTCAGGACTAACGCTCTCCGGTTTTCTCGCTCCCCTTCTCGTCTCCCTCCGTCTACACACCCGATGGCTGCGGCCGACGACTGTTCTGACACTCCTAGCGACGTGTCGAAACGAAAACGGCGGAGAACGAGACCGGCCGGCTTACAGCTCTTTCACGGTGAGCGCCATGCGGACGCCGTCGACGTCCCACTCCTCGTGGTAGCCGTCCTCGACTTCGGTGAGGTCGCGGGCGCGGACTTCCTCGGTGATGAGGTCTTCGTACTCCGAGACGAGTTCGGCGACGCGCTCGTCGAAGATCATCACGTCGAGGTGGATTTCGGCGTCCATGTCGAGGTCGAGGTCCTTCCGCATCTCCTGGACGCGGCGGATGACCTCGCGGGCGTACCCCTCGGCCTCGACGTCCTCAGTGAGCTCGGTGTCGACGTAGACCGTGCCGCCGTCGAAGTCCGCGCCGTGGAGGTTATCGGGCGTCTCGACGACGAACTCCACCATCTCGTCGGTGAGTTCGACCTCCTCGCCGACGGCCTCGGACGCGACGTCTTCGAGCTCGTCGAGGCTCGGGCTGGTGACGTGCGCGTCGTTGAGCGCGTTCATCACTCGGCCGGCGTCGCCGCCGAAGGCCGGGCCGAGCACGCTCATGTCGGCGTTCGCCGAGTAGGCGAGCTCGCCGAAGTCCTCGTCGGCGTCGACGACCTCGACGCGCCGGGCGTTCAGGCGCTCGGCGACGAGACCGACCTGATCGCGGACGGCGTGCGCCACGTGGTCGTCCTCGGCGTCGACGACGACGCGCGTGACGGGCCAGCGGAGTTTTCGTCCCGCTTGCTGGCGGGCGTGACTCCCCGCCTCCTCCACCTGCCGAACCACGTCGATAGCGTCCTCCAGACCCGGCTGGCGGTAGCGCTCGTCGACCTCGGGGTAGTCCGCCATGTGGACCGTCGGGTGGCCCGAGTCGTCCGTGAGATACCCGTAGATTTCCTCGGAGGCGAACGGCGCGAACGGCGCGAGCAGGCGCACGACCTCCTCGAGGACCGTGTGGAGCGTGGCGTACGCCGCCGTCTTCCCCTCGCTCTCCGCGTCCTCCCAGACGCGGTCGCGAACGACCTGCACGTAGAACCGGGAGAGGTCGTCGACGACGAAGGAGAGGAGCTCGTCGAGCGCGCGGTGCTGCTCGCGGTCCTCCCACGCCTCCACCATCTCCGACTTCACCGCCTGGAGCCGGGAGAGCAGCCACTCGTCCTCGGTGAGCAGATCGAGGTCGTCGACGTCGGTGTTCTCTGGGTCGAACCCGTCCATCCGCATGTAGGGAAGCGGGAAGCGGAAGACGTTCCAGAGGATGTTCAGGTCGCGCTGGCGGTTCTCCGTCTCGTCCCAGGAGAACCGCATGTCCTCGCCCTGCGGGTTCACGCCGAGGAGGAAGAGGCGCATCGGGTCCGCGCCGTACTTCTCGATGACCTCCTGCGGCTCGATGGTGATGCCCTTCGACTTCGACATGCCGCGGCCGTCCGGCATGTTCGCGTACCCGTGCATGAGGACCTCCTTGTAGGGCACCTCGCCCATCGCGGCCGTCCCCATGCCGAGCTGGCTCCAGAACCAGCCGCGCGTCTGGTCGTGCGCCTCCATGATGAGGTCCGCCGGCCACAGCTCCTCGAAGTCCTCCTCGTTACTCGGGTAGTCGAGCGTCCCCCAGGAGGCCACGGAGGAGTCGAGCCAGACGTCGAAGACGTCCGGGACGCGCTCGTACGTCACGCCGTCTTTCGTGATGGTGACGTCGTCCACCGTCGGCTTGTGGAGGTCGACCTCGTCGGGGTCGAGGTCCTGGTCCGCGAGCTCGGCGAGCTCTTCCCGAGTGCCGACGACGATGCGGTTCTCGGGCTTCTCGCCCTTCGTCCCCTCGGCCACCCAGATGGGCACGGGAATCCCCCAGTAGCGCTGCCGGCTGACGTTCCAGTCCGGCGCGTTCTCGATGAAGTCGCGGAAGCGGTTGTCCCGCGCCCACTGCGGGTGCCACTCCGAATCCTCCATGTTCTCGATGAGCTCGTCTTTCACGTCCGTGATGGTGATGAACCACTGGTCCGTCGCCATCTGGAGGATCGGCGTGTCACACCGCCAGCAGTGGCCGTACGAGTGGTTTACTGTTCCCGACGCGAGCAGCAGGCCCTTCCGCGACAGGTCCTCCGTGATCGCCTCGTCGGCGTCCTTCACGAACTCGCCCGCGTACTTTCCGGCTTCCTCCGTGTAGACGCCGTCGCCGCCCACCGGACAGAAAATCGGCAGCCCGAGCTCCTCGCCGCGCTCGAAGTCCACCTCACCGTGCCCGGGCGCGGAGTGCACGAGGCCAGTTTCCTCGGCCTCGACGTAGTCCGCGTGGTAGACGCGGTGGACGTCCCGGCCCTCGGGGTTCTCCGGGACTTCCTCGCGGAGCGGATGCTCGTACTTCCACCCCAGCATCTCCGCGCCCAAGAAGGAGTCGAGGACCTCGTAATCGTCGTAATGCCCCTTCTTCAACACTTCTTCCACGCAGGCCTCCGCGACGACGAGGACCTCCGACTCGTCGCCCTTCTCCGCGCGAACCCGCTGGTACGTCATCTCCTCGTCGACGGCGACGAACTCGTTCGCCGGAATCGTCCACGGCGTCGTCGTGTAAATGACTACGGAGCCTTCCTCGTCCGCCAGCGGGAACTTGACGTATACCGTCGGGTCCTCGACGTCGTCGTACTCCACCTCGTTGTTCGCGATCGCCGTCTCACACCGCGGACACTGACTGATCGAGCGCTTCCCTCGGTCGACGAGGTCGCGCTCTGCCGCCCGCGAGAACGCCCACCACGCCGCCTCCATATACTCCGGCGAAACCGTCCGATAGGGGTTCTCCCAGTCCATCCACACGCCGAAGGACTGGAAGTCCGACTGGAGCCCTTCGAGCTGCTCGTCCGCGAACGACTTACACGCCTCGATGAACTCGTCGACGCCGTAGTCGAGGATGTCCTTCTTCGACTCGAACCCCAGCTGTTCCTCCACCTTCGTCTCGATGGGGAGGCCGTGCATGTCGTAGCCCGGCCGGTCCGTCACGTCGTACCCCTGCATCCGGTGATACCGGAGGTAGGCGTCCTTCAGCGTCTTGTTCCACGTCGTCCCCATGTGCGCCGCCCCCGACGTGTACGGCGGGCCGTCCACGAAGAAGAAGTCCTCACCGTCCTCCCGGTGCTCTACCGTCTTCTCGTACGCGTCGACGTCGTCCCAGTACGAGAACACCCGGTCCTCCACGCCCTCCGGGTCGTACTGGTCCGGCACATCGGCGAACCTGCTCATACCACCTCCCACTCACTCCCCGATAAAAGGATAACCGATAACACAGCAAGCCCTTTTCCGGGGCGCGTTGCGCCCCGGAAAACCCCTTGCAGATTCCCACCCCCGCCGCGGTCGGAGCGAGCTCCTCCCCGCTCGCGTTCGCTCTCGCTCACGCGAACGTCGGCTCACGCAGACGGGCGGCCTGACGGCCGCCCGCGTCATCACGCGGTCCGTCACCGCCCCAGCACCGCTCAGTACCGACCCAGCACCGTTTCCACACCGTCTCTGCACCGCTCCTACACCGCCTTCGCCCGCTCCCGCACCGCATCCGCACCCGTGCCGCTGCCGCCCCGCCGCCGACGTCGTCGTGTTTCGCGTTCGCGTTTCGGGTTCGTGTAGTCCGGCCACATTCCGGGCTGGCGGTCGGTTCAGATCCGCCAGCATTTCTTTTCGGCCAAAGTCACTTTAAGTCTTAACCGTGTCTCAGGGAGTAGAACTATGTCTGCGTTCGTCGCGCGCTCATCCGACGGCGCGCCGGCGGCCGGCGCGTCGACGGCCGCCACACAGCTCGCTCGCGAGGTGTCCGTATGAGTTCGACAGCACGGCTGAACGCCGTCCTCGTCGCAGCGCTCGTCCTCGTCTCCGTCGTCGCCGGCACCGTCGTCTTCACCGGCGCGGTCGCCGCGGCGAGCGGTGCGAACATCTCCGTTTCACCGAACGGCTCCGGGCAGGTCGCGAACACCGAAATCCGAGTGAGCCCGGACCAATCGTCCTCCGGGCAGAAAGGGAACTCACTGAGCAAGGTCTACGTCGACTACTCGACCGGGTCCAATCCGCCCGCGGACGCCAGTGACGTCGGGCTGTCCGACGTCACCGCCGCGTACGTCGTGAACAAGACGAGCGGCGACTACGTCACCGACCTCACGGACGACCTCGACGGCGTCTCGCACGGCCAGCAGGGCCACAAAATCTCCTTCTCGTTCAATAACTCGCGGACACTCGTCGGCGACGAAGTGTACGTCATCGAGTACGGGGGCGTGACGAACCCCGAAGCCGGCGACCACGCGGTCACCGTCGGCTTCAACTCGAACACGGGCGCGACCGCCTCGTACACGACCGTCGACGCGACGCCGCCCGCGGTGTCGGTTGACGCGAGCGCGAACGGCGCGGACGGCCAGCGCGTCGACGTGAACGTCACGAGCGACGAGGCGTTGAGCGCGCTCACCACGGACGTCACCGGGTCCGGCAGCACCGACACGACGCTCTCGCTCGGCGACTTCACGAACACGTCGTCGAACGGCGACTACACGTACAACTACACGGGCGCGGCGTCCGGACTCGACGGGGAGTACACGGCGACGGTGACGGACGCGGCGGACACGGCGGACCCCGCGAACCACATCGACGACTCGCCGAGCGACAGCGTGACCGTGAACACGGTTCCGGTCAGCGTCGACGGCGGGGCGACGACGAACGCGAGCGTCTCCGCGGGGGAGACGGTCGTGCAGTCCGTGACGGTGAACGTCTCGGACTACAGCGCGTACGGCGGTGACGACACGCTCTACGTGGACTTCGCGGACGGCGTCGACGTCTCCGTCCGAGACGTCTCGGCGGACGTCGGCGTCGCGGACTACGGCGCGAACGGGAACAACGTCTCTCTCCGGGTGGCGACGGGGAGCGGCGGCGGGACGACGGACGTCTCGGCGACGGTGAACGTCTCGGCGACGTACGACGCCGCCACGGAGGACAGCCACCGCCCGGTCGCGGCGACCGCCGTCGACTCCGACGGAGGGCGGGACGCCGACGCGAACGTCACGTTCGCCTCGGTGGCGGACAGCCCGTTCGACGTCACGAACTTCTCCCTCCATCAGGTCGACGGCACGCAGCGCGTGAACGTGACGTTCAACGCGACGGAGCCGCTCGACACGAGCCAGCTCTCCCTGCGCGGTGACGCGACGACGACCCTCGACCCGGACTACGAGATGACGGAGCACGGCCCGGACGACTACGCCTACACGGGCGAAGTCCACGCGGGCGAGGACGGGCGCTTCACGGCGACGCTCGACAGCGCGACGGACACCGACGGCGACGCCCTCTACGCCGACGGCGAGTCGACGCACGAGGACGCCGCCACGGTGAACGAGATCGGCATCGACGTGGTGGACGCGTCGGTGACGAACCGAACGGTCAGCGAGGATTCGACGGCGAACCACGACGTGACGGTGAACGTCGAGGGCGTGAGTCTCGACGGGCAGGCCGACCACGTCGAGGTCACGTTCCCGGACGCGCTCTCCGTCTCGGCGGCGAGCGCGAGCTCGCCCACGGCGGACGCGAGCGTGTCGGGAACGACGCTGGAAGACGCTGACGGCGACGGGTCGAAGCGCACGGTCGCGTTCGACGTCGCGACCGGCGACGGCGGCGGAACGACGAGCGTCTCGGTCACCGTCGACGCGGACCTCGCCTACCCCGACGGTACGGAAGGCGAGCGCTACCCCGTCGACGCGACCGCCGTTGACTCCGACGGCGACAGCGATTCGGAGACGAACCTCACGTACACGCGCGTCCGCGACACCGTCCCCGAGATCGCGAACTACACCGTCTCCGCGGACGGCCAAGACGTCGACGTGTCCTTCGACGCGTCGAAGCAACTCGCGTCCGCGACGGTCGAACTCGGCGGGGACGCCAGCGGAACGCTCTCCATCGGCTCCGGCCTCACGGAATCCGCGAACCGCGACGGCACCTACCGCTACACCGGAAACGTCTCGGAGGGCCAAGATGGGACGTTCTGGGCGAACCTCACGAGCGCGGCGGACGACGACGGCGACCAGACTGACACCTACGCGGCGAACGCGTCCGTGAACGCGGTCGCCATCGACGTCGTCGGCGGCAGTGTCTCGAACGCCTCCGTCCACCCGGCGACGACGGTGAGCGAGACCGTCTCGGTGGACGTGACGGGCGCGAGCCGCGACGGAGAGCGCGAGACGGTGACGCTGACGCTCCCGGACGCGATGGACGGGAACGTCACGGGCGTTCGCGCGACGACCGACGGCGCGACGGTCACCGGCTGGTCGCCGCAGGACGACTCGGCGGACAGCGCGGCGAGGGCGACGGTGGCGACGGGCGACGGCGGCGGGACGGCGGCGTTCTCGCTCGCGGTCGACGTCGAAACCACGTACCCCGAATCGACCGAGGGCGAGACGCTGGCGTTCACGGCGTCCGGGACGGACTCCGACGGCGACAGCGACACCGGCCAGTCCGTGGCGACCGTGACGGTCGTCGAGGAGACGCCGAAGATTACGAACTTCACGCTCGTCGCGGACGGGCAGGACGCCGACCTGGCGGTGAACGCGACGGAACCGCTCTCGACGCTCGACGTTTCCCTCTCCGGGGACGCGACGACGAGTTCGCTCTCGCGGAGCGACTTCGAGGCGGTGAACGCGTCCTCGCACAGCTACCGCGCGGACGTCTCGACGGGCGCTGACGGGACGTTCGAGGCGTCGCTCGCGGCGGAGGACGCCGCCGACGACGAGGGCCAGCACGTCGCGAGCGACCACAGCGACAGCCGACGCGTGAGCACGACGCGCGTCGCCGTGGTGGACGCGGCGGTGAACCGGACGAACGTCTCCGCGGAAACGGCGGTCGGCGAGACCGTCACCGTCGAGGTGGCGGACTACAGCCGCGACGGCGGCACGGACTCGCTCGCGGTCACGTTCCCCGCGAACGCCTCGGTCTCGAACCCGAGCGCGAGCGTGACAGCCGGGGCCGGGTCGGTCACCGACGCGACCGCGAACGCCCACTCGGTCACCGTCTCCCTCGACACCGGGAGCGCGCGCGGCACGACCGACGTGACCGTCGACGTCGCCGCGAAACTCGATATCCCCGACGCGGAAGGCCGCGACCTCGTGGTGAACGCGACCGCCGCGGACTCAGACGGCGACAGCGATGCACAGACGAATCTCACGCGCATCCACGTCACCGACACCGTCCCGGAGATTACGAACTACACTGTCTCAGCGGACGGCCAAGACGTCGACGTGTCGTTCGACGCGTCGAAGCAACTCGCGTCCGCGACAGTGGCGCTCGGCGGCGATACGTCGGGAACGCTCTCCATCGGCTCCGGCCTCACCGAGACGGCCAACGGCGACGGCACCTACCGCTACACCGGAAACGTCTCGGGAGGCCGGGATGGTGCGTTCTGGGCGAACCTCACGAGCGCGACGGACGACGACGGTGACGCGACCGACACCTACGCGGCGAACGCGTCGGTGAACGCGGTCGGTATCGACATCGTCGGCGGCGCGATTACGCCGGAGACGGTCGACGCCGACGCGACGGCGACGCAGGTCGTGACGGTGAACGCGACCGGCGTGAGCCGGGACGGCGAGGCAGACGCGCTCGCGGTCACGCTCCCGAACGCCACGACGCAGCTCCGGGTGGTGAACGCGAGCGTGAGCGCCGTCGCGAACACGACGACGGGCGTGAACGCGACGACCGACGCGACCGACGTGAACGCCACGACTGACGCGACTAACGCGGACGCCGTCGCCGCTTCGCTCGCCGGTAACGTCTCCGTCATCGACGGGGACGACGACGGGCACGCGACCACCGCGGTCGTCCCGGTCTCCGTCGGCGACGGCGGCGGCGCGGCCGACGTCTCCGTCACTGTCGCGGTCACGACGCACTACCCGGAGCGCGCCGGCGGCGCGCGCCTCCCCGTGACCGCGAGCGCCGCTGACTCCGACGGCGACACCGACAGCGCCGGCGACCTCGCGGACGTCTCCGTCGTCGCCGCCAGCACGCCCGACACCGGCGGCGGCGCGACCTACGTCTCCGACCCCGAACCGCCGGAGAAAGAGATGCGGATCAGCGTCCTCCGGCCGACCTCGACGAACACGACGGTCTTCGTCGCAAACTATCAGAACGGCACGACCGTCGACGTCCCCGTCCCCGGCATGAAACATCGGAACGAGACGGCCGTCGAACCGTCGAACGTCCGGCTCAGCGCGGCGAACGCCTCCGACGTCGGCGTCGTCTTCCGGCCGAACGCCACCGCCGCCGGGAGCGACCCGCTCACGACCGACGGCGTCGCACCCGTCGGCTACTTCGCCGTGAACACGACCCCGGATGCGGCCTTCGACGACGCCGACGTCAGCTTCAGCGTCGACACCGGGTACTTCTGGAACCCGACGCCCGCGACGACGACGCTCTACGCCTACGACGACGGGACGTGGACGCCGACGAACGCCACCACGAGCGCCGTCGAGAACGGGACGTTCACGTACACGACGCACACCACCGGGAACGAGACGTACGCCGTCGGCGTCGCCCGCGCGAACGTCGCTCTCCGCAACGCGACGCTCGCCACTGACGCCGTTGCGGCCGGCGAGAACGCGACCGTCACCGCCGTCGTCGAGAACACCGGCGACACCCGCGGCGTCTACTGGCTCGACGTCACCCTCAACGGCACGGAGCACACGCGGCGGTCCGTCGCCGTCGCCGCCGACACCACCGAACAGGTGACGCTCGCGTTCGACCCGCCCGGCGGCACGCACGCCGTCGCCGTGAACGGCCGCGCCGTCGGCAACCTCTCCGCCGCGCCCGACGCCGACGAGACCACGACGACACGGAACGAGACGACTGCGCAGAACCAGACGACGACCGACGCACCGACCACGACGGCGAATCAGACCGCGCCCGGCGAACCGACGACCGCGCAGAATCAGTCCACGACCACTCGGAGCGGGACCACGGTGGACGAGACCATCGACGCCGCCTCCGACCTCGTCTCCGACGCCGTCGACGCCGTCACCGACACGCTCGACGACCTCTTCTAGCTCGTCGTCGCCGCGCCGATTCCCGTCTTCGCCGCGGCGCTCGACGCGAGTTTGACGCCGGCGACGAGCGCGAGCACGCCCATGTAGCCGAACCACGCCGCGAGCAGCGTCGGCCCGCCGTGATTCACCGTCGCGAGACTCATCGACCCTGCCTCCAGACCGATACCCGCCGTCACCGCCGCGAGCACCGCGTACACCACCGGGACGAGCGCGTCGAACGCGTCCACGAGGAGTTCGAGCATACTCAGCGTTCGGCACCCGGCGCTCAAAGCCCTTTTCGTCCGTTCACGATGGCGGTCAGAAGAAAAAACACATAGTGTCGAATCCCGAAGGGGAGTGTATATGGGACGCTATGGCTCAATCGATTACCCGGCCGTCGTGAAAACCGGAACGCTCGCCAGTCTCGCGCTCGTCGCCATCGGCTTCGCCGGCGCGGCGCTCGGCGCGAGCACCCTCCCCGCGTGGTCCGTCAGCCTCTTCACCGACGCCGAAGCCGTCGGCGCGCTCGGCGTGCTCTTCGTTCCGTTCGTCTTCGGCGTCGTCCTCCCGCTCACCGAGTAGGGACCAAGTTTCATACTCGCCGCGCACGACGACTCAGCCATGAGCGACGACTGCATCTTCTGCGCCATCGCCGACGGCGACATCCCCGGTCGCATCGTCCACGAGACCGACACCACGCTCGCGTTCCTCGACGCGAACCCGCTCGCCCCCGGCCACACGCTCGTAATTCCGAAAGCCCACCACGAACGCCTCAACGACACGCCGCCCGAACTCGCCGCCGACGTCATGACCGCGCTCCGCGAGGTCACCATCGCCGTCGAGGCCGCCGTCGACGCCGACGCCTCCAACGTCGCGTTCAACAACGGCGAAGCCGCCGGCCAGGAAGTCCCGCACCTCCACGGCCACGTCATCCCGCGCTTCGAGAACGACGGCGGCCACCCCATCCACGCTATCGCCGGCGACACCCCCGACTTCGACGACGACGAACTCGACGCCATCGCCGCCGACGTCGAAGCCGAACTCTGACCGCGACGCCGAAGCCGGCGTTCGCCGCTCGATTCGTGCCAAGCTTCTAATACCCGGACCGGACCAGCAGTGGCTATGCCTCGAACTGCCGCGGTCGTCGGGACGGCGGGCGGCGTCGGTGCGACGCGACTCGCCGTCGAGTCCGCCGCCTCGCTCGCCGCCGCCGGCCGCGACGCCGCCGTCGTCGACGTCGCGTTCGCCACGCAGGGTCTCGCGCGCCACGTCGACGGCCGCATCGACGCCGACACCGCCGCCCTCCTCGCTGACTCCGCTCGCCCGGCCGCGGACGCCGCACACGAACTCGACATCGACACGCCCGGGTCGGTGACGCTCTACCCGACGTACGCGCCGTTCACGACGCTCGCGTCCGCGAGCGCGCCGAACGCCGCCGCGACGCTCGGCGACCGACTCGACGAACTCGACGCCGACCACGTGCTCGTCGACACGCCGCCCGTCCTCGCCAACCCCGCCATCGCCAGCGTCGACGCCGCCGACGCCGTCGCGCTCGTCGCACCCGGCGGCGAACGCGGCGCCGACGCCGTCGCGCGCACCCGCGGCCGCCTCGCCGACGTCGACGCCAGCGCCGACCTCCTCGTCGCCAACCGCGCGCCCGACACGCCGCTCGACGCCGACGTCGCGATCCCGACCGCCGACGCCGCCGATACCGAACGGTTCGCCTACGAGACGCCGCGCGCTCCCTTCTCCCTCGCCGTCGGCGAACTCGCCGAAGCGCTCTTCGACGTCGACCTCGCGCTCCCCGACGAGCCCGGACTCGTCGACCGCGCGAAAACCGCGCTCAAGTAGTCAGCCGAGGTCCGTCGGGAGCGTGTCCGCGAGCGCGTCCCGCTTCGCCACCGCCGCGTCCCCGCCGAGCGCCACCCCGTTCGCCACCGCCCGCGCCCCCGGCAGCGGGTCGTGTGTCTCCACGTAGACGCCGAGCGCGAACTCGGCCTCCTCGCAGCCCGCGAGCTCGACCGCGTCCGTCCGCGACAGTCGACCGTCGAGCCAGTCGCGGACGACCTCGCGGGCGAGCGGCGAGAGCGGCGTGATACCCTCGACGCCGAGTAAGTGGAGCGTCTTCGCGGCGGTCGTCGGCGGCACGCCCGCCGCCGACGCCGCACCGCCGACACTGGTCCCGCCGCCGTAGCCGTCGAGGAGCGCCGCCGCCGCGTCCAGCGAGCACGGCAGGTCCTCTGCGTACGGCGCGAGGCGCTCCGCGAGCGGCGTGTCCCGCGCGTCCACCGTCGCCACGCCGCGGTCCTCCTGCCGCGCCGTCACTTCCAGACCGGCTGCCAGGTCCGCGAGTCCCATACGCACGTCTGTCCGCCCTCTGGTACTTGAACGCTCGTCCCGGCTCGACGCGCGACGACACCGACCGGTTACCGCTCGGTTCCCTGCCGCGAGACCCCGGGGCACACCCCGTTTCGTCGGGGGTTTATACCGTGAGTGCGGGGCAAGGTCGAAGTGTGATGAGTCAGGCACGAACCTGTCCCGAATGCGACGGCCCCGTTCGCACCGACAGCACCGAAACCGTCTGCACGCAGTGCGGGCTCGTCGTCGCCGAAGACGCCATCGACCGCGGCCCCGAATGGCGGAGCTTCCAGGACGGCCCGAACCGCGAACGCACCGGCGCGCCGCTCACGCGCAGCCGCCACGACCGCGGCCTCAGCACCGAAATCGGCCGTCAGACCCGAGTGAAAGGTCGGAAGCGGCGGCGGCTCGCCCGGATGCGCCGCGAACACAACCGCGCGCGCATCGCCACCAAACAGGACCGCAACACCGTCTACGCGTTCACCGAAATCCGCCGCGTCGTCTCACAGCTCTCACTCCCCTACGACGTCCGCGACCAGGCCTGCGCGCTCTACGACTCCGCGCGGAACGAAGACCTCCTCCGCGGCCGCTCGCTCGAAGGGTTCGCGGCCGCCGCGGTCTACGCCGTCTGCCGCCAGCGCGGCGTCGCGCGGACCGTCGACGAAGTGCTCGACGTCGCGCGCGCCGACCGCAGGGAGTTCCGCGCCGCCTACGACGCGATGAACCGAGAACTCGGCCTGCCGACCGGCCCCATCGACCCCCGCGACTACCTCCCGCGGTTCGCCAGCGAACTCGGCCTCGACGCCGCCGTCGAACGCCACGCTCGCCGCCTCCTCTTGGACTTAGAGGCGGACACGAACCTCGCGGGTCGGAACCCCGGTGGCGTCGCCGCCGCCTGCCTATACACCGCATCTCGCGATACGGAATCACCGGTGACGCAGGCCGACGCCGCGGCCGCCGCCGGCGTCACCCCCGTCACCCTCCGCGCCACCTACGCCGACTTACAGGACTGAACGACCCGCCCGAGCTCCCGCACCGCTTCTACCGCCGCGGTTCCCGCCTCGACCGTTCGAGCCGGCCGTCCGTCTCGCACCGCCGCGGCGAGCGCCCGCGACTCCGGCAGCGCCACCGCTCGCCCGCCGAGCGCGCGCTCGACCGGTTCGAGCGCCACACCGTCACTCCGGTTGAGCGCGACCGCCGCCACGCCCGCGCCGAACCGGACGGCGAGTTCGCGTGCCCGGACGCCGTCCGCGACCGCCGGCACGCCGGGGAGCGTGACGAGCACGCAGGCGTCAGCCGCCGCGAGCGGTACGCCGACGTCGGCCTTCAACCCCGCCGCACAGTCCACGACCACGTCGCCGTGCGTCGCCGCCAGGTCGCCGAGCACGCCACCGAGCGCCCGCGGGTCGGCCGCCCGCGCCCCGGCGAGCGACCGCCCGCAGGGGAGCACGAGCACCTCGCCGAGTCGCTGCACCGCCTCGAAGGGCGCGGCGCGCCCCGCCAGCACGTCGTGGAGGTCCGGGCCGCTCCCTACCGGGAGGTCGGCCATCGCGAGGTCGCCGTCGACCAGCACCGCGTCGAGCTCCGCCGCGAGGTTGAGCGCGACCGTTGACTTCCCGACGCCGCCCTTGCCGCCCGTGACTGCCAGAATCACGACTCGCCCTCCGCAGTCGCCCCGCGGAGCGCGGCCCTCGCGCGCGCCGCGACCCGCCGCAGCGCCTCCCGGTCGGCCGGCTCCGCCTGCGCTGTCTCGACGCGCGTCGCCGCCGCGTCCAGCCACGAATCCACGGCCTCCGGGACGACTCGCGGCGTCGGCACGGCGTCGCGCGGCGGCCGCGGGTCACCCAGCGCAGCCACCGGCTGTTCGTCCTCGCGCTCGCCCCCGGCCGGCTCCGTCCACGCCACTTCGACGGGGTTCGCCGCGCGCGCCGGTGTCGCGAACCCGAGCACCAGCGTCTCCTCGCGGCCGACGACGCCCTCGAAGCCATCGTCGTCCCAGCCGGCGCGCGGCACCCCGTGTCGCCGCGGCGGCCACACCGGCTCCACGCCGGCCGCGACCCGCACCCGCCGTCGCTCCCCCTCGTTCGTCACCGTCGCGCTCACGAACGTCACGCCGCCGACCCGCTGCGTCCACGTCTCTACGTCCATTACCTCTCGTTCGCCGCGTCTTCGGATTTAAACTTCCAGCGTCCCGGAGCCTACGGCGGGTCCGCGAGGACGACCGGCGCGTCGAGGCAGGCGGCGGCGCGCGTCGCCCGGTCGAACGGTCCGCCGACGAGCACGACGGGCGCGCTCACGCGAGCGGCACGCACGGCCGCGAGCTGCGGCGTTAGCCCGCAGTCGGGGACCGCCCGCCGAGCGGCCGCTATCGCGTCCGCGACCGCGGCCGCGAGTCGCTTCCGCTCGTTCCGCCGGCCGTCGACGGCTCGGAGCGCCGCGGCGCGCTCGTCTCGCTGCCCGCGCGCCCGCCGCCGCGCGGACGCCAACGCTTCTTCTGCGGCTGCGCGCTCGGTCTCCGCCTCGCTCAGCGCGCGAGCCGCCGCCCGGAGGTCGTCCCGCGCCGCCGCCGTCGGCGCGCCGATCGCCCGCCGCGCTTCGAGTCGCCCGCGCGCCCGCGAGACGTCCTCGCGCCGTCCTTCGACCGCTGCGGTCGCCGCCGCGACGGCCCGCCGCGCGTCCGCCGGGTCGTCGGGGCGCGTCGCTTCGACGACGCGCTCGGAACGACCGAGGCCGCGCGACCGAGCGACCGCCGCGTGACACGCCTCCCGCGAGAATTCGCGCTCGCTCGTGAGGAGGCCGACGTGCTCGTGGACGGGCCCGGGAGCGCGCGACCGGACGCGGTCGTCGCCCCGGTCCCGAATCGCCCGGTACACCGCGGCGGCGTCGACGCCGCTCCCTCGAAGGTCGACCGCGCGCCCGCGCCAGGTCGCCCCGGCGAACCGGAGTCTCACAGGTCCCGATCCCGCATCGCCGCCACCGACGGGTACTCCGTGCCCGCGCGGAAGGCGTGGTACGGCGTGCTCGCCGAATCGCGGTCCGCGTAGGCCATCGCCGCCTCCCGCACCGCCTCGGGCGCGCCGGAGAACTCGTTGAACGGCCGCGTCGCCTCCACCTGCACGTCACCGCCGTACCCCTCTCGTAGCCGGAGTGCGAGGAACGCGCCCAGCTCCGTCGCGTCGAAGAGCGCCGCCCGACCGAACCGCCGCACGACGACGTCCTCGTGGCGGTTGCAGGTGTTCCGGAGCGCCTGCCGCGCCGGCCGACTGTACGTCACGACGAGTAACACGACCCGACAGGTTCGTCCCGCGGTAAAAAGCCCCCGCCGCGTATCGAGAGTCGTGTCACACCGCCGTCCCGACCACGCGACTCTCGGTGGCGAGCGCGACGACCACGACGCCGCGACGACTCGCCGCGGAGGTTTCGTATCGCGCCTTGCGATTTATGGCTGGTCGTTTCGAGCCCGGGTTTCGTTCCGAGCGGACCATCGGTTCGAACGCACCGGTACCGCTTACTGTGTCACTCTCTTACGTCCGCCACGATGGTCAGTATCGAGATCAGCGACGAACAGCGCGAATACTTAGAGCGCCTCCGCGTGCAGCTCGCCGCCGAGCACGTCGGGGAGTACGGCCACGTTCGAACCCGAGACGCCCTCCAGTACCTCATCGACGACCACGAGGCCGCCGGCGAGGCGGCGTCGGGGGCGCGGTCTACGCCGGCACCCGCCTCCACGGCGGACGCCGAGGAAGCGACGACTGACGAAGCGTCTTCGGGCCCGGAGGAGGCGGCGGCCGCCGTGAACGGCGACACGCTCGACGTCGACCTCGACCCGGACGTCGACCCCGACGTCGACGCAGCATCCGAGGGGGCGACGGCGGAGTCCGTCGAAGCCGAATCGGCGTCGAGCGAAGGAACCGACGGGGAGAGCGGGAACGACGGCGATAGTGCGGATGACGGCAGCGATGGTCCGGACGGCGACGACGGGTCGAGCGGCGGGTCCGGACGCCTCCAGCGGATGATGGGCCTCCTCGACGACCACGCGGACAAGTGGGACGAAGTCGAGAGCAACCAGGGCAAGTACGTCGTCGAACTCCCGGACGGCGAACACCAGTTCGCGCGCACGAAAGACGAGGTCCGCGCCGTCCTCTTCAAGCACTACTAGCCCGACCGCTCGGATACAGATTCAAGTCCGACGGGGGCTAGTGGGCGAGTATGGAGTGTCCGCGGTGCGGCGGAGCCGTCACGGAGTTCACGCTCGGAGAGCGGTCGGCGGTCGTCTGCGAGGACTGCGGGTACTCGGGCGTCCCCGCCGACCTCCACGCGGAACAACTCGACGGCGAGGAGTCGTGGTCGGAAGCGATCGCTCGGTTCTACGAAAACCTCGAATAATCAGGTGACCGTCTGACCCGGTTCGACAGACGGGTCAGTCACAGATTTGACCCGGTTCGACGACGAGTCAGTCTTCGGCTTCGACTTCTTCGGCGTCGGCGTCGCCGTCGCCGCCGGTGTCGCCTTCTTCGGAGCGGGCGGCGACGAGCGCACCGCGGGCGACGCTGTACATGGGTTCGCGGGCGCGGCGGACGCCGCTGATGTTGAAGGGGATGTCGGCTTCGTTGAAGCGTTCGCGGAAGAGTTTCTCGAAGCCGTCGGGGCTGGAGGTGCCGCCGGTAACGACGACGGGGACGTCGAGGCCTTCTTCGACGTCTTCGTCGTCGACTTCGCGCGCGATGTTCTCGATGACGTAGTCGAGGAGGTTGTCGTAGTAGATGGAGAGCGCGCCTTCGATGCCGCCGACGTCGCTCTCGAAGTTGAGGGTGAAGTCGTCTTCCTTCGTGGAGGTGACCTTATCGACGGGGGTGCCGGTCGCGGTCGCGGCCTGCTCGTCGATCCAGTCGCCGCCGCGGGCGATGGAGAACGTCATGACGGGAACGGCGTAGTAGGCGAGGCAGACGTTCGTCATGCCCGCGCCGAAGGAGATGCCGAGGCCCGTGAAGTCCTGGTTCGCGAGCTCGGAGTAGATGACGCTCATCCCCTCGTTGATTGGTTCGGGCTCGTAGCCCATCTGGCCGAGGATGGATTCGAGGGTCTTCTGGTGGTAGAGCGTCGTCGCGTCGGAGTCCATCGGGTCGGCGGGCGTGGAGAAGAAGAGCGGTTCGCCCTCGTGCGTGGGTTCGCCGACGACCTGCTCGATGATGAGTTTGATCATCGGAATCGCGGACTTCTCGTCCGCGGAGATGATGCCGTGCTTCATCGGGCGGCGGGTCTCGCGGTTGAAGATGTTCGCGAAGTTCAGCGCGTCGTCGCCGACGACGTAGACCTTATCCCCCTTCTTGATGTGGAGGACGTCGCTGCGGGAGAGCATCTGCTCCGCCATGTCGCTGTAGTCGAGTTCGACGAAGGAGTTTCGCTGCTGGACGAAGACGGTGTCGCCGCCTTCCTGTCGGGCAGAGATGATGTTCATCGTCCCGACGTCGAGTCCTTTGGCCATACGCGTACCTTCTTCCGGCAGTTAATAAATCTGCCCCAGGCTTCGATGCACGCTCGAATCCCGTCAGGAGAACTTCCGTTTCAGCTTCCCGACGAGGCCTTCTTCGGCGGCTTCCTTCTCCTGTTCGGCCTGCTGGCGCTGCCGGAGCTGCTTCAGTTTGTCCGCCTGGTCGTCGGTGGTGTCCTCGCTCCGCTCTTCTTTCTGCTGGCCGCCGCGGAAGGAGTTGAGCGAGTTCACGGCGTCGTCGACGCCGCCGCCGCCCTCGCGGCGCTCGTTCGCGCCGACGTCGTCGAAGTTCGCGCGGTCGATGCCGGCTTCGCCCTCGTCCGTCTTGACTTTCAAGCGCTTCGTGTTCTCCTTCTTGACGCCGCCCCAGGAGAGGTCGGCGTCCCGCATCGCTTCCTCGATGTCGCGTTCGACGTCCGCGGAGGAAACGGATTCGGTGGCGCTCGCCGCGCCGCCGTCGCCGTCCGAACGCTCGGCGGACGACGCGCTCGCGCTTCCGTCGGACGCGTTCTGCCGTTCGATGTAGTCGGTGACGAGCGAGGAGCCGATTGCGGCCACCATGACGGCGAGCCCGACGGCGTACGTGCTCACGCCGAGCACGGACTCGTCGCGGCCGGCGACGTTCCAGTGGTAGGGGTACGCCCAGGCGAAGATGCCGACGGCGACGAGGGTGACGACGCCGCCGGCGGCGGCCGCGTACTGCGTCTTCCGGCCGACCGGCAGGAGGACGGGGATGCTCATGAAGAACGCGGGCGCGCCGACGCCGACGAGCGCGATGGCGACCTCGCGGAACTGGTAGAAGACGAGGGTGGTGTCCGCGTACGTGTTCCCGACGAGGAAGACGAGCAGTCCGAGCGCGCCGAGGGCGATGCCGCCGAAGAACAGGCCGAATCCGAGGTAGACGTCGCGGAGCCGGTCGGGCTCCCCGACGTACCGCCGGTAGAGCGCGACGAGGCGTTCGCCCACCGCGCTCTCGACACTCTGACTCATACTCCGGAATCAGTCGTCCACCGTAATGACTGTTAGCCACGACGCCCGCCGAGCCCGACCGAGGCTTCGCGCCGACGGTCCCGTCGACGGAGCCGGCGGTGTCAGAGCTCGGTGACGTCGAACTCCTCGCTGGTCCCGGTGACGGCGCGGACGCGCGCTCGCGCTTCGGATTCGCTCTCCGCGGCCACGACGACGCCGTCGACGCCGGGGCCGCTCGCGCGGTAGCTCGCGAGCGCGGCGTCGTCGAAGTCGGTGGCGTACGACCGGAGGACGGTGAGGACGCGCTCTTCGGTGCGGGCGAGGTCGCACTCGCCCGACTCGTAGGCGGTGAGCGCGTCCTCGACGTTCCGGAGCGCGCTGATTCGGTCCATTACCCTCCGCTCTCTCCTCGCGACGCAAAAACCCACGCCCCGCTCGCGGCGACACGGACCTATATACTTCCGCCAGCCGACCCATCGAGTATGCCTCACTCCTTCCGGTTCGAGTACGAGTCGCCGACGATTCGGTTCGGCGCGGGGTCGGTGTCGGGGCTCGCGGACGAACTCGCGGCCGCGGGCGCGTCGAACGCGCTCGTCGTCACGGGGACGTCCGTGGGCGCGAACGACGACGTGATGGACCCGGTGAGGGCCGGACTGGGGGACGCGCTCGCGGGCGTGTTCGCGGAGACGACGCCGGAGAAACTGCTCTCCACCGCGCTCGACGGCGTCGACGTCTTCGAGCGCGCGGACGCGGACTCCGTGGTCGCCGTCGGCGGCGGGAGCAGTCTCGACGTCGCACGCGCCGTCTGCGCGCTCGCCGTCACCGACGACCGCGACGCCGCCGTCGACACCTACGCCGAGACGCACGCGCTGCCCGTCCCCGACGCCGCCCTCCCGCCGATGGCCGTCGTCCCGACGACGCTCGCCGGCGCGGACCTCTCCTTCGGCGGCGGACTGAACGCCACGGACCCCGACATCACTCGAACGCCGATTTCCGGCGGCCTCTCCGACCCGGCGCTCACGCCGACCGCGGCGTTCTACGACCCCGAGCTGGTCGCCACCACCCCGCGGCGCGTGCTCGCGTCGTCGGCGATGAACGGCTTCGACAAGGGCGTCGAGGCCATCTACACGACGGCGCACACGCCAGTCACGGACGCCACCGCCGTCCGCGGCGTCCGCCGCCTCACCGAGACGCTCCCCGGCCTCGGCCCCGACGCGGGCGAGACCGACTACGCCGGCATTCTGGAGGGGATTCTCCTCGTCCAGTACGGCATCAAACGCCCCGACGGCTCCGGGCTCGGTCTCGTCCACGCGTTCGGCCACGGCCTCACCGCGCATTCGGCCGTCCAACAGGGGAGCGCGCACGCCATCACCGCTCCGCACGCCCTCGCGTACCTCCTCGAACAGACGGACGCCCGCCGCGACGTCCTCGCCGACGCCCTCGGCGTCGACTCGGACGGAATCGTCGACGCCGTCGCCGCCGTCCGCGATTCGCTCGGCCTCCCCACCCGCCTCCGCGACGTCGACGACGTCAGCGAATCTTCCCTCGACGCCATCGCCGAGAGCACGCACGCCGACGGCCTCCTCGACAACCTCCCCGCCGGCGTCGACCCGACGGTCGCGGACCTCCGCGGCGTCCTCGAAGACGCGTGGTGACTCTCGGACCAACGTTTATATTGTTCTTCGACGACACGTCTCGCATGGTCACTTCCACGCGCGGCGTCTGGGACGTCCTCGCCGGCTACTTCGAGCGGACGTACGACGACGCCGTCGTCTACGGCGACCGCGAGAGCGAGACCGTGCTTCACGAGGGTGAAGTCCGCGTGCTCGCGAACGGCTGGGTCGAACTCCCGACCGGGCGACTCCTCTCCCCGGACGCCGTCCACCACGTCGACCCCGTCACCGAGGCCTGACCCTCGCCGCCGTCGCCCGCGAACAGCGGCCTCCGGCTTCCTGTCGGCGAGCGAACGCGAGCTCGGCGTCGTGAACGAGGGTTCCTAAACCCCCCGCGGACGTAGACGGAGTAATGAGTGATTCGACGACGGCGAGGACCACGACCCTCCGGCTGTCCGTCCCGGAGATGGACTGTGCGTCCTGCGCCGGTACGGTCGAATCCGCGCTCGCGGACCACGGTGGTATCACGGCGCTCTCGCTCTCCCCGACGACCGGCCGGGTCGAGGTGACGTTCGACCCCGATCGAACCAGCGAGGCGGACATCCGCGCGGCCGTCGAGGCCGCGGGCTACCCCGTCGAGGGCGTCGTCCGCGACGGCGAGGGCGACGCCGGCGCGCTGATCCCGGACACGCGCGAAATCTGGACGAGTCGCCGCGCGCTCCACACGTGGGCGGGCGCGGCGTTCGTCGCCCTCGGCCTCCTCTTCGAGTTCGTCCTCTCAGCCGCGAACGCGACGCTCGCCGCGGCCGTCGGCTACGAGGTCACGGCCGCCGGCGCGCTCTACCTCGCGGCGGTCGCGGTCGCCGGCGTCCCCGTCCTCCGGAACGGCCTCACGTCGCTCCGGCACGCGGACCTCGGCGTCGACCTCCTGATGAGCGCCGCCATCGTCGCCGCCGTCGCGCTCGGCGACGGCTACCTCGTGGACGCCGCGACGCTCGCCGTCCTCTTCAGCGTCGCCGAACTCTTAGAGGATCACGCGATGGACCGCGCGCGGGACTCGCTTCGCGAACTCCTCGAACTCGAACCCGACACCGCGACCGTCACGCGCGACGGCGTCGAGGAAGAACGCCCGGTGGACGAAGTCGAGGTCGGCGAGACCGTCGTCGTCCGAACGGGCGAGAAGATCCCGCTCGACGGCGTCGTCGCGGACGGCGAAAGCGCCGTCGACGAGTCGCCGATCACGGGCGAGAGCGTCCCGGTCACGAAGGAGCGCGGCGACGAGGTCTACGCGGGGACCATCGTCGACGGCGGCTACCTCGAAGTCGAAGTCACCTCGGACGCGAGCGACACCACGCTCTCCCGCATCATCGAACTCGTCGCGGACGCGGACGCCGAGCAGACGACGCACGAGCGCTTCGTCGACCGGTTCGCCGCCTACTACACGCCCGCAATCGTCGTGCTCGCGGCGCTCACCGCGCTCGTCCCGCCGCTCGTCTTCGGCGAGCCCGTGCAGAAGTGGGCGATTCGCGGCGTCGCCTTCCTCGTCATCGGCTGTCCGTGCGCGTTCGTCATCTCCACGCCCGTCTCCGTCGTCTCCGCCGTCACGAGCGCCGCGCGCAACGGCGTCCTCGTGAAGGGCGGGCGCTACCTGGAGGCGATGGGCGACGTGGACGCCGTCGCCATCGACAAGACCGGGACGCTCACCACCGGCGACCTCACCGTCACGGACGTCGTCACCGGGAGCGGCGTCGCGCGGAGCACGCTCGTCGGGTACGCGAACGCCGTCGAACGCCGCAGCGACCACCCCATCGCCGACGCCATCGTCGCCGGCACCGAACCCGACGACGAGTGGAGTCTCACCCGGCACACCGTCGAGAACTTCGAGACGCTGACCGGCGAAGGCGTCTCCGCGACCGTCGACGGCACGCCCGTCATCGTCGGGTCGCCCGACCTCTTCACGCTCCCCGACGAGTTCGCCGACACCGTCGCCGACCTCCAAGCGGCGGGGAAGACGGTCGTCGCCGTCTCCGCCGGGAACACCGTCGTCGGCGTCATCGCCGTCGCCGACACCATCCGGCCGAACGCCGAGCGCGCCGTCGGCCGCCTCCGCGCGCAGGGCGTCGACCGCGTCGTCATGCTCACCGGCGACAACGAGGGCACCGCGCGCGCCGTCGCCGAACGGGCCGGCATCGACGACTACCGCGCGAACCTCCTCCCCGCCGAGAAAGTCGACGCCGTCGAGGACCTCCGCGAGACGCACACCGTCGCGATGGTCGGCGACGGCATCAACGACGCGCCCGCGCTCGCCGCCGCCGACGTCGGCGTCGCCATGGGCGCGGCCGGCACCGACACCGCCATCGAGACCGCGGACGTCGCGCTCATGGGCGACGACCTCGAACGCCTCCCCTACCTCGTCCGCCTCTCCAAGCAGTCCACGACCGTCATCCGCGAGAACATCTACGCCAGCCTGGGCGTCAAGGCCCTCCTCGCCCTCGGCGTGCCCTTCGGTGTCGTCGGCGTCGCCACCGCCATCGTCGTCGGCGACATGGGCATGAGCCTCGGCGTCACCGCGAACGCCATGCGCCTCGCCCGCATCACCACCGACGACTGACTCGCGGACTCCACCTGCTTCCGCGCGGTTCTCCTTCGCTTACTCGTCCGCGTCGCGGAACAGCCGGTAGGTCGCGCGGCCGGTCGCCGCCTCCGTCCGCTCGCCGCTCGGCTTCGTGGTGTAGATGGTCACGTCGGCGACGCCCATCGTTCCGCCCGCGCGAACGACCGTCGCGTCCGCCTCCAGGTCGTCCGTGACGGGACGGAGGTAGGAGACGTTCAGGTCCGTGGTCGTCAGCGCCGCGTTCCGCGCGTCCTCGAACGTCGTCCGCAGCACGAACCCGGACGCCGTATCGACGAGCGTCGCCGCGATTCCCCCGTGCACCGTCGGGTCGTCGCTCGGGTTCAAGAGCTCCTCGTCGAACGGCACGGAGAGCCGCACGCGTCCTTCTTCGGCTTCTTCGACGGTGACGCCGAGCCACGAGAGGTAGCCGTGGTCGTTCGCGAAATCCTGGAGCGGCGTGACGTAGTCGTCAGTCATACCGTCTACCCGAACACCCACCGGCGTAAACCCCTCGATTCACACAACCGATGGAAATCTCTGTCTTTATTCGCACAACGATGTTCAGCGTTCTGCCAAGATTTATCGGTGTGTGGTAACCACTCCCTCGTATGTCCGAGACCCCCGTGGTACTCGACGTCGACGCCGGCGTCGCGACCCTGACGCTGAACCGCCCCGACGCCCGCAACCCCCTCACAACCGAACTCTCCGCCGCGCTCCGCGACCACCTCGACGACCTCACCGAACGCGACGACGTCCGCTGCGTCGTGCTTCGTGGGGCGGGCCCCGCCTTCTCCGCCGGCGGCGACATCAAAGCCATGCGCGAACGCCTCGACGGCGACGGCTCCCTCGACGACGCCGTCCACCGCCTCGAACGCACCACCAATGAGACCATCGCCAGCCTCGTCACCTGCCCCTACCCCACCGTCGCGCTCGTCGACGGCCCCGCCGTCGGCGCGGGCGCGAACCTCGCCATCGCCTGCGACGTCCAGCTCGGCAGCGAATCCGCGAGCGTCGGCTTCGTCTTCCGACAGGTCGGCCTCTCCGTCGACGCCGGCACCTCCTACCTCCTCCCGCGCATCGTCGGCGAGAACGTCGCTAAGGAACTCGTCTACACCGGCGAAATCCTCGACGCCGACCGCGCGCTCGACCTCGGCCTCCTCAACCACGTCTACCCCGACGACGACTTCGAGGACGAAGCCGCCGCGTTCGTCGAACGCGTCGCCGACGGCCCCACCGTCGCCTTCCGCCACGCGAAACGCCTCATCCGCGAAGGCCTCGACAAATCCCTCCAGTCCGCCATGACCGACGAAGCCACAGCTCAAGGCCTCGTCTTCGAAACCGACGACCACCGCGAGGGCGTCGAAGCCTTCCTCGAACAGCGCGACCCCGACTTCGACGGCCGATAGCGCGTCGACCGCGCGTTTCGAGTCATGCCCGGAGCGCGCGTGGTGAGCGGGGAGCGACTCGTCCCCCGAACGATGGAAGAAGAGGACGTGCCGTTCGTCCAGCGGGAGAGCGTCGCGCCGGAGATCCGGTATCCGCTCGGGAACGCGGTGCGGTCGCGGGGCGATTTCGAGGTCTCCCCGGAGGGCGCGGACCGCTTCGTCGTGTGCCTCGACGAGTCGGACGCGACCCCCAGCGACCCCGCCGAGGAGACCGTCACGCGAATCGCCGCGGTGTCCGTCGAGGACGCACGCTACAAACGCCCCGGGCTCGGCTACTGGCTCGCCGCCGACTCCCACGGCGAGGGCTACGGGACGGCGGCCGCGCTCGCCGTCGACTACACCTTCCGCGAACACCCCACACCCGCCGTCGGCGCGCAGGCGTTCGCGTCGAACGACGCCTCCCGCGGCCTCCTCGAGTCACTCGGCTTCGAGCAGGAAGGCCGCCGCCGCCAGTTCATGTTCGTCGACGGAGCCTACGAGGACATGGTCCTCTACGGCCTCCGTCGCGAGACCTGGGCGGACGAGAGATAACCCGAATCAGTCGTCGACGCCGAGGACTTCCAGTACTTCGGCGAGGTCGGTGATGCGGTGAGCGACGGCGGGCCCGTCGTCCGCGCCGAACGCGACCGGACGGATACCGTGCGCGGCCGCGCCCGCGACGTCGTGGTCGTAGCGGTCGCCGACCATGACGGTTTTCTCCGGCGAGTGCGGTGATTTCTCCAGCGCCGCCTCGAACATCGCGTCGTCGGGTTTCGTCCGTCCCACCGATTCGGAGGTCGTGACGTCGTCGAGGAACGGCGCGAGGCCGAGGTGGTCGAGGATGAACGCGCACTCCTCGTCGTCGACGTCGCTGACGACCGCCTGATAGACGCCGTCTCGATGCAGGCGTTCGAGGACGCCGCGGGCCCGCGGGGTCGCGCGCAGGTGTTCGCGGCCCGCCTCGCGGAACGCCGGGAACCACGCGTCGCGGGGGACGTGCTCGCCGACGATGGCGTCGACGCCCTTCCCGTACCCCTCCAGCGCGGAGCGGAACGCGGTCCCGTCGCGCTCGCGGAAGTGCGCGCCGACGACTTCCCGCCACTCCGCCAGCGCGTCCGCGACGGACACCTCGACGTCGCGCGCCGCGAGGAACTCGCGGAGGAACGCCTCGTGCGACGCCCTCACCGAATCGAGGTCGAGGAGCACGCCGCCGATATCCCAGAACACCGCATCGTACCGCAGCTCGCTTTTGTCCGCGTCGGCGGCTGACTCGTCCGTCACGCCGCGTCCCCGCCGTCTCCCTCGACGAGTTTGAACTTCTGTATCTTCCCGGAGGCCGTGCGCGGGAGTTCGTCGACGAACTCGACCTCGCGGGGGTGTTTGTACTCGGCGAGGCTGTCGAGGCAGAACTGCTTGATTGCTTCGGGGGTGACGTCGCTGTCGGGGACGGGGACGACGAAGGCTTTCACGGTCTCGTTCCGGCGTTCGTCCGGGACGCCGACGACGGCGGCGTCGGCGACGCCGTCGTGCTCGTAGAGGAGCTCCTCCACCTCACTGGGGTAGACGTTGTAGCCGGCGGTGTTGATCATGTGCTTCTTCCGGTCGACGATCTCGTAGTAGTTCTCCGCGTCGCGGCGCGCGACGTCGCCGGTGCGGAAGAACCCGTCTTCGGTGAAGGCCTCGTCGTTCGCCTCGGGGAGGTTGTGGTAGCCTTTCGCGACTTGCGGGCCGCGGACGAGGAGCTCGCCTTCCGCGCCCACTGGGACGGGGTCGCCGTCGGCGTCGACGACGCGGCAGTCGGTCATCCGGAGGGGCTGGCCGATGGTGCCGGGTTTCGCGCCGAAGGAGGAGCCGACGCCCGTGTGGGTCGCCGCCGTCGTCTCGGTGAGGCCGTAGCCCTCGCTCATCTCGACGCCCGTCTCGCCCTCGAAGCGCTCTTGGACGGCGACCGGCATCTTCGCGCCGCCCTCGTTCACGGTGTCGAGGCTGCTGAGGTCGTGGTCGCCGAACGAGTCGTGGTTCACCATGTCGACGAACATCGTGGCGACGCCGACGAACCCCGTAATCTCGTACTCCTCGATGGTCGCCATCGCTTCGGCGGCGTCCCACTCGCCGGGGCTGCGGAGGTGGACTTCGCCGCCGTAGAGGAGCGTCTGCCACGTCGAGTGGACGAACCCCGTGATGTGGTAGAGCGGGAGGACGGCGAGCTCGCGCTGGTCGTCGGGGTCGAGGTCGGTGAACCCGAATCCCGCGAAGCCCTGCGCGCGGAGGTTCCCGTGCGTCGTGAGCACGCCCTTCGGCTGGCCGGTCGTCCCCGACGTGTACGGCTGCATCGCCGTATCGTCCGAATCGCGCTCGACGAGCACGGGGTCGCCGGCGACGTCCTCGAACGCCGCGTCCGCTTCGGGAACCTCGTCGCCGACGGTGACGACGAGCGGACTCCGGCCGGTTTCTTCGAACGCTCCGTCGAGGTGCTCGCGGAGCGCGGCGTGCGTGACGACCGCGTCGGCGTCGGCGTCGTCGAGCTGGTAGGCGAGCTCTCGGGATTTGTACTGCGGGTTGACGGGGGAGAGGACGACGCCGGCGCGGAGGCCGCCGAGGATGGCGACGACGTACTGCGGGCAGTTCGGGAGGTAGACGAGCGCGCGGTCGCCGGGTTCGAGCCCCATCTCGGCGAGGCCGCCGGCGAACGACGCGGCGCGCGCGTCGAGTTCGGCGTAGCTCAACTCCGCGCCGCCCATCTCGACGGCGAGGGCGTCGCCGCGCCGCTCGGCCGTCGCGGTGAACAGTCGCGCGGCGTTCCCCTCGTGCTCGCGGAACTCCGTGGGTACGTCCATGGCGTGATTTCTCACACCAACGTACATTAGGTTTCCGGACGTGGCACTGAGACGAGTTTTTATTACGATGACGGAGAAAATCGCAGACGATGTTACCAGTGCTAACAGGTGGTCGGCGATGAGCACCGAACAGTTCAGCGTCGACGGCCAGACAGTCGTCATCACGGGGTCGAGCTCCGGCATCGGCCGCGAAATCGCGGAGCGGTTCGCCGCGGACGGCGCGGACGTCGTCGTCTCCTCGCGCGAACTCGACAACGTCCAGCCGGTCGCCGACGGCATCAACGACGCGGACGGCGGGCGCGCCATCGCCGTCGAGTGCGACGTGACCGACCGGGACGCCGTCGAGGCGATGGTGGACGCGACGGTCGAGGAGTTCGGCGGCGTCGACTGCCTCGTGAACAACGCCGGCGCGAGCTTCATGGCCGGCTTCGAGGACATCAGCCCGAACGGCTGGGAGACCATCGTCGACATCAACCTCACCGGCACCTTCCACTGCACGCAGGTCGCCGGCGAGCGGATGCGCGAGGGCGACGGCGGTACGGTCATCAACCTCGCGAGCGTCGCCGGCCAGAAGGGCTCGCCGCACATGAGCCACTACGGCGCGGCGAAGGCAGGCGTCATCAACCTCACCGAGACGCTCGGCATCGAGTGGGCCCCGGAGAACGTCCGCGTGAACGCCATCGCGCCCGGGTTCGTCGCGACGCCCGGCGTCGAGTCCCAGATGGGCGTCTCCGCGGAGAACATCGAGCGCGACGACGTCGCCCGCCAGATCGGTCACGTCGCCGAAATCGCGGACCTCGCGCAGTTCCTCGCGAGCGACGCCTCCTCCTACCTCGTCGGCGAGACGGTCGCCGCGAAGGGCGTGCCGCGCGGCGAGACGTCCCCGGACGTCTGAGGCCCGCTCGCCGACGTTCTCTTTGGATGATAAACTCACCCACACTATTTTATAGTTGTTCGTGATAGATGGGTGCAGACGATGGTTAACGAAGATAATTCAAGAACCGGTCGGGAGACCGATGGTAACGAATCCGGGGTTTCGAGCGGAACACTGTCCAGTCCGAGCCGCAGACGGGCGTTCCTCGGGTCGGTCGGCGCGGCCGCCGCCGTCGGCCTCGCCGGCTGCATGGGCGGCGGCGGGAGCGGGCCGTCCGGCGCGTTCAAAATCGGCGTACTCGCCCCGGAGCCGTCGAAGAACCCGATCGGCTCGTCCATCGCGAACGCCGCGAAGTACGCCGCGACGACGCTGAACGAGAACGACGGCGTCCTCGGGAACGACGTCGAAGTCGTCGTCAAGGACACCCACGAGGACCCCGCGACGGGCAAATCGAAGTACCAGGAACTCACTGTCGGCGAGGAGGTCGACTTCACGACGGGCGTCTTCACGAGCGAGGTGATGCTCAACCTCATGGACAGCATCGCCGAGCAGTCCACCGTCCACATGAACGCCGGCTCCGCGACGCCGGATACCGCGAAACAGGTGAAAGCGGACTACGAGAAGTACAAGTACTACTTCCGGTCCGGCCCGGTGAACTCCCACTACCTCGGGCAGAACATGATCGACTTCGCGGACGCGAAGTTCTCGGACCTCGGCTGGGACTCCGTCGCCGTGCTCGCCGAGGACTACGCGTGGACCGAACCGGTCACGAGCGTCCTCGAAGACAAACTCGCCGCGACCGGCGTCGACGTCCCCATCAGCAAGCGGTACGCGAGCGGGACGAGCGACTTCTCCCCCATCTACGACGACATCGAGAGCAGCGACGCGGACGCCGCCTACGTCGTCATGGCGCACACCGGCACGTCCGCCATCGTCCAGTGGGCGAAACAGCAGCGCGCCTTCGAGTTCGGCGGCATCCACGTCCCGATGCAGTTCCCCTCCTACTACGGCTCCGTCAACGGCGCGAACCGGTACGCCGTCGTTCAGAACTCAGCCACGCCGAACGCCGCGGTGACCGAGAAGACGATGCCGTTCAACGAGGGCTACTACGACCAGTTCGACAGCTACCCCGTCTACACCGGCTACCACACCTACGACGCCGTGATGAGCTACGTCAACGCCGCCACGGCCGCCGACTCGCGGAACGCCGACGACGTCATCCCCGAAATCGAATCGCAGTCCTTCACCGGGACCGCCGGCACCGTCTCCTACTACGGGCAAGACCAGGCGTACCCCCACGACCTCGTCTACGGTCAGGACGCCGCGTGGCCGCTCTGGTTCCAGTGGCAGGAGGGCGACGGCAGCGGCTCGCAGACGACGCTCTGGCCGGACGAACTCGCGAGCGGCAGCTACCAGAAGCCGCCCTGGGTATGAGCGATGTCCGGACTCACCAGCACGATTTCGAACGCCGTCATGCTCAGCGCGCTCTACGCGCTCGTCGCCATCGGGTTCACGCTCATCTTCGGCGTCGGCGGCGTCCTGAACCTCTCGCACGGGGCGACGATAACCGTCGGCGCGTTCACCGCGTACTTCGCGACGAGCGTGTTCGGCCTCAACATCTGGGCGGCCGCGTTCGCCTCGATGGTCGTCGGCGCGGCCTTCATGATCGCGTTCTACCTCGGGATGGTGCAGTTCGTCGAGGACCAGCCGATCACGGTGATGATACTGACGCTCGTGATGTCCATCGTCGTCGAGGAGGTCGCGAAGATACTCGTCGGGACGCAGCCGCGCGCCCTCCCGTCGCTCGTCGACGGCCAGATCGCGCTCCTCGGCGGCGTGCAGGCCAATCGCCTCCTCGCGTTCGCCCTCTCCTGGGTCATCATCGCCTTGCTGTTCGCGGGCGTGAACTACACGCGCACCGGGAAGGCCATCCTCGCGACGAGCATGTCGACGAAGGGCGCGTCCCTCGTCGGCATCGAATCGAAGCGGATGTACCTCTACACGTGGGCGCTCGCCGGGCTACTCGCGGCGCTCGCCGGCGTCTTCCTCGGCTCCATCCAGACGGTGAGCTGGGCGATGGGACGCGAACCCCTCGTCCTCTCCTTCTCCATCGTCGTGCTCGGCGGCATCGGCTCCATCAGGGGGAGCATCCTCGGGGCGTACGTCATCGGGTTCCTCGAGGTCTTCACCGTCTCCTACGTGGATTCGAGCCTCAGCGGCCTCGCATCGCTCGTCGTGCTCGTAATCATCCTGCTCGTGAAACCCGAAGGCCTGTTCGGCCGGGAGCTGACGCATTAACATGACGGGCTACGCAGACCTCGTCGACCCGCGGTCGCTGTCCGTCCGCCACTTCGCCGGCGTGCTCGGCCTCGTCGCGCTCGCCGCGCTCCCGTTCTGGATACAGCCCCTGCTGGGGCGCGGCGGCGGCATTCTCGCCGTCGTGAGCGTCACGACCGCGCTCTTCTTCGCGATGTTCGCGATGAGCTGGGACGCCGTCTCCGGCTACACCGGCCAGATAAGCTTCGGGCACGCGCTCTTCTTCACCGTCGGCGGCTACGGCTCCGCGCTCGCCAACACGGAGCTCGGCCTCCCGCCCGTCGCCGCCATCCTCCTCGGCACGGCGCTCGCGGCGCTCGCCGGCGTCGTCATCGGCGGCCCGGCGCTCCGCCTCGAAGGCCCCTACCTCTCGCTCATCACGCTCGTCTCGCCGCTCATCCTCCTCCAGCTGTTCATCGTGTTCAGCGACACCTTCGGCGGCGAACTCGGCCTCCCCTCCCCCGAGCCGCTCCTCCCGGTGGGCGGCTTCTTCGGGCAGGCGATGGCGAACTTCTACGTCGCGTTCGCCCTCTTCTGCGTCGTCCTCCTCGTCCTCCTCGCCGTCACCCGGTCGAACGCCGGGTCCGTCTTCACGGCGATTCGCGAGGACGAAGCGGCCGTCGCCGCGTCCGGCCTCAACCCCGCGAAGTTCAAGCTCTTCGCGTTCGTGCTGTCCGCGGCCGTCGGCGGCATCGCCGGCGCGGTCTTCGTCCACACGGTCGGGAAACCGCAGCCGAGCCAGCTCCTCGTGATGACCGTCAGCATCGAGGTCATCATCGCCACCATCGTCGGCGGCATGGGCACCATCACCGGTGCGGCCGTCGGCGGGCTGTTCTTCAGCCTCTTCCGCGAGTGGCTCTCCGGCGTCGAAGCCGCGGTTCCCGGCATCGGCGTCTCCATCGCCTCCCTCGACCTCCTGCTGTTCTCGGTCGTGACGTTCGCGCTCCTGTTCTTCCTGCCCGAGGGCGTCCTCGGCTGGGCGCTCAGGCGCGGCCGCACGCTCACGAACCGCGAGAGCGCGTCCGGCGACGCCGCCCCCGACGGCGGACGCACGCCGCTCGAACAAGTCGTCGCGAACTACCGCGACGCGCTCGCGCGCATCGGAGGTGACGACGATGACTGAGTACGCGCCCGACGACGGCCTGCTCGTCATCGACGGCCTCCGCAAGGAGTTCGGCGGCCTCACCGCCGTCGAAGACCTCTCCTTCGCGGTGGAGGAGGGCGAGATTCTCGGGTTCATCGGGCCGAACGGCGCGGGGAAGTCCACGACGTTCAACTGCGTCACCGGCGTCTACCCGCCGACCGCCGGCACCGTCTACTACGACGGCGAGGACGTCACGGGCGAACCCGCCTACGAGATGGTGAAACGCGGGCTCGCGCGGACGTTCCAGGAGTTCCGCCCGCTCCCCGACCGGAACGTCCGAAAGAACGTCGAACTCGCGCTCGTCCCTGACCGCGTGCTCTCCCTCACGGGGCTCCGCGGCGAGACGCGAGAGCGCGCCGTCGAAATCTGCGAGCGCGTCGGCCTCGGCGACCGCCTGGAGCAGACGCCGGACGAACTCCCGCACGCCGGCCTGCTCCGCCTCGAACTCGCGCGCGCGCTCGCCACCGACCCCGACCTCCTGCTCGTCGACGAGCCGTTCGCCGGCCTGTCGAACAGCGAGGTCGAAGCGCTCTCAGCGACCTTAGAGGAGCTCCGGCAGGACGGGCTGACGCAGGTGGTCGTCGACCACAACATGCGCGGCCTGCTCTCCCTCATCGACCGCGCCATCGTCATCGAGTTCGGCGCGAAAATCGCGGAGGGCCCGCCGGAGGCCATCCGGGACGACGAACGCGTTCAGGAGGCCTACCTCGGAGGTGAGGACCGATGACGGACCGCGTCCTCGACGTCGCCGACCTCCACGTGCGCTACGGGGAGGTGGCGGCGCTCCGCGGCGTCGACGTCCGCGTCGACGAAGGCGAAATCGTCGGCCTCATCGGGCCGAACGGCGCGGGGAAGACGACGCTCGCGAACACCGCGTCGGGTTTCCTCGACTACGACGGGACGGTCGACTACCGCGGCGACCCCGTCCGCGACCGGGAGCCGAGCGACCTCGTCGAAGCGGGGCTCGTCCACTGCTCGGAGGACCGCGACCTCTTCGGGCACCTCTCCGTCGCCGACAACCTCGAACTCGGCGCGTACCGCCACGCCGACGACTGGGAGGAGCGCCGCGAGTTCGTCTACGACCTCTTCCCGCGCCTCGAAGAACGCAGCGGCCAGCACGCCCGCACGATGAGCGGCGGCGAACAGCAGATGCTCGCCATCGGCCGCGCGCTCATGAGCGACCCCGACCTCCTCATCCTCGACGAGCCGACGCTCGGCCTCGCACCCGTCATCCTCGACGACATCAGCGAGGGCATCGAGGAGATTCAGGAGTCCGGCGTCACCGTCCTGCTCGCCGAGCAGAACGTGACGTTCACGATGAACCACGCCGACCGCGTCTACCTCCTCGAACAGGGCTCCGTCGAACGCGAGGGCAGCCCCGAGGACCTCCGCGGCGACGACTACATCCGAGACGCCTACCTCGGACAGTAGTCACTCCTCCTTCTTCGCGATGCTGTCGAGCGCGTCGGCGGTGGCTTCGAGCACGCCCGCGGCGCTTCCGCGTCCGACCACTCAAAAGACGGGGAATCGGGCTACAGCCGGCCGACGAGGACGTCGGTGTCCTCTATCCCTTCGATGACGTACTCCATGAACTCGCTGGCGGTGACGCCGTCGACGAGTCGGTGGTCGTAGGAGAAGGAGAAGCCGACGCGCTGGCGGACCTCGAAGTCGTCGGGGCCGGTGGCGACGGGCTTGTGCTCGATGCGGCCCACGCCGAGAATCCCGGACTCGGGGTGGTTGATTATCGGCGTGCCGAACGTCCCGTGCTCGCTGTGGCTCCCGACGTTCGTCACGGTGAACGTGCCGCCGCGGAGGGCGGCGGGGTCGATGGTGCGCTCGCGCGCGGCCTCGGTGAGCTCTTCCAGCTCTCCGGCGATTTCCACGATGGACTTCTGATCCACGTCCTTCACCACGGGGACGAGGAGGCCGTCCTCGGTGTGCGTCGCGACGCCGACGTTATAGTCGTGTTTCTCGACGATCTCGTCGTTCTCGTCGTCGATGCTCGCGTTCACCAGCGGGAACTCCTGGAGCGCGGGAACGACGGCTTTCACGAGAATCGGCGTGTACGTGATCTTCGCGTCGTGTGCGGCGTCGAGGCGCTCTTTCAGGTCGACGAGCGCGCCCGCGTCCGCCTCGAACCCCGACGTCACGTGCGGAATCGTCGACGCCGAGCGCTCCATGTTCTCCGCGATCTTCCCCCGCAGGCCGCGGAGCGGCCGGCGGCTCGCCGAGACGCCGTCGGCCTCGACGGCGGCGTCGGTCTGTCCACTGTCGCTCTCGCTCGCGGGACTCCCGGATTCGCTGCTCGCCGCCGCGCCAGTCGGCGCGCTCGCGGGTTCGGCTTCCGCTCCCTCCTCCCCACCGGCGGCGTGCGAATCCACGTCCGCTCGGAGGACGCGCCCGCCCGGCCCGGACCCCTCTACGGCAGAGAGGTCGACGCCCTGCTCGCGGGCGTACTTCCGCGTCGACGGCGCGGCGAACACCCGTCCGTCGCCCGCGCCCGCCGCGGCCGCGTCGTCGCCGGAGTCGGTCGACTCTGAATCCGCCGTGCCGACGCGCTCGACGGCGTCGGTGAGGCCGTCGCCGTCGTCGGATGCGCCTGATTCGGCGTCCCCGCCGCCGGCCTCGCGCCCAGTGCTCGCCGTGCCGCTCGACTGCTGGCGGGGCGGGCTGTCCGTCTCGATGACGGCGATGACGTCGCCGACCTGCACGACGTCGCCGGGGTCCGCGGCGAGTTCCTCTACCGTCCCCGGGCAGGGCGCGGGGATTTCGACGACGGCTTTGTCGGTCTCGACGTCGAGGAAGCGGTCGTCCTCCCCGATGTCGTCGCCGGGTTCGACGTACCACGTCTCGACCTCCGCCTCCGTCAACCCCTCGCCGGGGTCGGGGAGGCGGTACTCGAACGCTACCACGCGCGGTCACCTCGACTGGATGTGCTCTCAGAACTCATAGTCCATCACCGCCTCGACGGCGTACTGTGCGCGCTGTGCGTCCGGCATGTAGGCGTCCTCGACCTGATGGCCGGGGAAGTGGACGTCGTAGCCCGTCGCGCGCTTCACGGGCGCTCGCAGCGAGTCGAGCGCGTACTCGTTAATCAGTGCGGAGAGCTCCGCCCCGAGGCCGAGCGTCCGCCGCGCCTCGTGGAGGACGACGCAGCGCCCGGTCCTCCGGACGGAGTCGAGGACGGCGTCGACGTCGATGGGGGAGAGCGAACGGAGGTCGAGGATTTCGACGTCCGCGTCGACGCGGTCCGCGGCGGTCTCCGCGCGCCGCACCATCGCCCCCCACGCGATGAGGGTGACGTCCCCGCCCTCGCGGACGACGCGCGCCTCGTCGAGCGGGAGCGTGAAGTCGCCGTCCGGCACGGGCTCCTCGAAGCCGCGGTAGATCTTCTTCGGTTCGAGGAAGACGACGGGGTCATCAGAGCGAACACTCGCCGCGAGCAGGCCCTTCGTCTCTCTGGGTGTGCTCGGGCAGACGACGCGGACGCCCGGCGTGTGCACGAAGAACGTCTCCGTCGACTCGGAGTGGTACTCGCTCGACTTGATGCCGCCGCCGTAGGGCACGCGAACAGTAACAGGAACGTCGAGCGCGCCCCCGGAGCGCTTGTGCATCTTCGCGAGCGCGTACATGAACTGGCCGAACGCCGGGTAGAAGAAGCCGAGGAACTGGATCTCGGGCACGGGGCGCTCGCCGCGCATCGCCATCCCGACCGCCGTGCCGAGGATGCCGTTCTCGGAGAGCGGCGTGTCAATCACGCGGTCCTCGCCGAACGTCTCGTAGAGCCCGTCGGTGGCGCGGTAGACGCCGCCGATGGGGCCGAGGTCGTAGCCGAGGAGACGGACCGCCTCGTCGCGGTGGAGTTCGCGCGCCAGCGTCTCGTTCACCGCCGTCACGAGGTTCATCTCCGTCTCGCCTCCGCCGCCCGCCCGCTCGCCGTCCGCCGCGTCGCCGCCGGCCTCGCCGTCGGTGTCGCGTCCGCTCATAGGCCACTCCCGTCGAAGTCGGTGAAGGGGTTCTCGCCTCGCTGCTCGGCGCGGAGTTCGGCGCGCTGGTGGCGTGCAGTCCACGACGGCTCGCCGTGGAGGTGGTTGTCGAACATCCGCTCCGGGTCGGATTCGGGGACCTCGCGGGCGCGCTCGACGCCGGCCTGTACCTCGGCGTCGACGTCGGCTCCGACCGCCTCGACCCAGTCGTCGTCGATGACGCCTTCACGCCGCAGGTAGGCGTCGAAGCGGTCGAGCGGGTCGCGCTCCGCCCAGTATTCGGCTTCCTCCTCGTCGCGGTAGACCCCGGGTTCGTCCGCGGTGTTGTGCTCGACGCGGCGGTAGGTGACGGCCTCGATGAACGCCGGGCCGCCGCCGTCGCGCGCGTTCTTCACGGCCTCCTTCGTTGCTTCGTACATCGCGAGAACGTCGTTCCCGTCGACGCGCTCGTGCGGGACGCCGTGCGCGTCCGCCTTCTGCGCGAACGTCTCGGCGGCCGTCTGTCGGTGCGCGGGAACCGAGATGGCCCACTGGTTGTTCTGGCAGACCGTGACGACGGGGGCGTCGTAGACGCCGGCGAAGTTGAGCGCCTCGTGGAAGTCGCCCTCGCTCGTCGACCCCTCGCCGACGTAGGCGAGCGAGACGGTGTCCGTCCCGCGGAATCGGTCGGCCATCGCGGAGCCGACGGCGTTCGTCACGTTCACCGTCAGCGGGACGTAGGGCGGCGTGAACACGACGCCTTCTCCCTCTTCGTCCGGCGGCAAGTGCTCGTTCACCGTCTCCGTCTCCGCGCCCATGAGCGACGCGACGGAGCGGTCGACGGGCGACCCCCAGTAGGCGCGCGCCGCCGTCTGCCGGTACGTGGGGAAACACCAGTCGCCCGCTGCGAGCGCGGCGGCGGAGCCGAGCGCGACCGCCTCCTCGCCGAGCGACCGCGCGATGATGCTGATCTCGCCGCGGCGCTGCATCCGCAACAGCTTCTCCTCCAACCGCCGCGTCTGGAGGAACGACCGGTAGAGCCGCTTCAGCTCGTCGTCGCCGAGTTCGGGCGGGTCGCCGACGAGGCTCCCGTCGGGCGCGAGCACCCGGTGGAAGTCGTCGCTCGGCCGCCGCTCCGACCACAGTGCCATAGTGTACCACTACACACTCGGCCGCCGCGAGTTATAGCTTCGCCACCCAGAAATAGACGAACGCGGGATGACGATATCCGACGATAGCCGAACCGCCGGGGAACGCGAACGGACTGTGCGCCCACGGCGGCATCGAACAGTATCGTTAGATTCCGTCAGCGGGTCGTGACGCCGCCCGTCGCGACCGTCCGTCCCTCGCCGGTCTTGACCGTCACGGCGTAGTCCTCGTCGTTCTCGCTCTCCTCGTCGCTCTCGGTCGCGTCGAGGGCGACGTGGAGGGTGTCGTCGGGGAAGACCTGGGCGGCGAAGCGCGTGCGGAAGCCGGCGAGGTCGCGGAGGCCGATTCGCTCGCGGGCGACGCGGGAGGCGACGCCGGCGGTGAACATCCCCTGCGCGAAGACGCTCGGGTGGCCGGCTCCGGTGGCGAACGGCTCGTCGTAGTGAATCGGGTTGAAGTCGCCGCTCGCGCCCGCGTACTGCACGAAGTCGCGGCGTTCCAGTGGGTCCGTCGAGTGGTCGGGGTCGGCGAGCGGGTCGCCGGTCTCCGCGCTCTCGCTCGGCGCGCCGCTCGTCTCGATGCGGGTGTTCCACGCGGACTGCACGCGCTCGTCGTCCGCGTCGTAGAAGTCCGTCCGCAGCACGGCGAACGTGAGGTCGGCGCGCCGCCCCTCCCGCTGGAACGCGTCTTCGAGCGTGGTCTCGCCGTAGAGTTCGTCGCCGACGACGAGCGGGCGGTCGTAGCGGTAGCGCTGCTCGCCGTGGAGGATGTTCGCCTGCTCGAACCCGAGGTCGAATCCGAGGTCCGCGTCGATGCCCTCGGGGCGATACCGGGGGAAGGCGGCGGTGCGCGTGAACGTCGGCGGCGCGGGAATCGCGTCGAATCCGGCATTCTGCGCGGCGTCGGCGTCCGTGTAAATCGGCGCTGGGTCGCGGACGGCGCGCGCGAACTCCGCGACCTTCCCCGCCTCGACCCGGAGGCCCTCGGCGGTTCGATGCGTCTCCCCGACCTGTGCTTCGATGTCCGCGAACGGAATCGTCGGCATACCCGACCTACCGGACGCGATGTAAAAAACTCCTCCCCGGAACGAACTCGACCGAGAGAGGTATCGTCGGTTAACGATGGTCGGTAAACCACCGCAATTCCTTTCGTCGTTCGGTCGAGACTGGTGGTGATGACATCGAACGCGAGCCGATTCACGGAGGACACGGTCTTCGTCACCGGCGCGGGCGCGGGTATCGGGCGGGCCATCGCCGAGCGCTGCGCCGCCGAGGGCGCGACCGTCGTCGTCACCGACGTCGACACCGAGGGCGGCGAAGAGACCGTCGCGCGCATCGAGGACGCTGGCGGGGACGCCGCCTTCCACGAACTCGACGTCACCGACCGGGAGGCGTTCGGCGCGGTCGTGGAGACGACCGCCGAGCGCCACGGCCTCGACGCCATCGTGAACAACGCCGGCATCGCGCCGGACAACGCGTTCGTCGAGGACGTCGACGCCGACACCCTGGAGCGCGTGCTCGACGTGAACGTCCGCGGCGTCTGGAACGGCTGTCAGGCCGCCCTCCCCGTGTTCAAAGAGCAGGGTTCGGGCGCGATCGTGAACATCTCCTCGCTCGGCGGCATCCTCGGCCTCCCGAAGCAGGGGCCGTACACGCTCTCGAAGGGCGCGGTCCTGAACTTCACGCGGACCGTCGCCGCCGAAGCCGGCTACCACGGCGTGCGCGCGAACGCCGTCTGCCCCGGCTTCGTCGAGACGCAGATGGGCGAAGCCCACTTCGAGCACGCCGACGACCCCGCGGCCGCCCGCGAGCGCATGGAGCGCGAATACCCCCTCCAGCGCCTCGGCTACCCCGAGGAGGTCGCGAGCGCCGTCGCCTTCCTCGCCTCCGACGACGCGTCCTACGTCACGGGCCACGGCCTCGTCGTCGACGGCGGCTACTCGGTCTCGTAGCGGGGTTCCCCGACGCCGGCGACGGCTCCCGACCGCCTCCGCGGGCGGTGAGCACTGGAAGGCGACGCGACGGAAGAGATAGCACCGATAAACGTTCGTGTCGTATTCGCAAACGATTTACTGCTCGCGGGGGCAGTTCGGGATATGAATCTCGTCGAGACAGTCGGTGAGGCCGCGGCGGCGCACCCCGAGCGCCCCGCCATCGTCTACGAGGACCGCGAGCTCTCCTACGAGGCGTTCTGGACGCGCGCCGGCCAGTTCGCACAGGCGCTCGTCGACCGCGGCCTCGGCGCGGGGACGCGCGTCGCCGTCTACCTCCCGAACCTCCCGCAGTTCGCCACCGCCTTCCACGGCACGCTCCGCATGGGCGGCGTCATCGTCCCGATGAACCCCCAGTACAAGCGCCGCGAACTCGAACACCTCCTCGGCGATAGCGGCGCGGAAGTCGTCGTCACCCTCCCGGACCTCGTCCAGCACGTCGAACCAGTCCGAGACGACACGAACGTCGAACACGTCGTCTCCATCGGCGACGACGCCGGCGACGTCTCCTTCGAGGGCTTCCTCGCCGACGACACCCACCCCGTCGTCGACCGCGACGACGACGACGTCGCCTGCCAGCCCTACACCTCCGGCACGACTGGCACGCCGAAAGGCGTCCTCCTCACCCACGAGAACCTCCACTGGGACGCCGACGCCGCCCTCGACCCCGTCCCCGGCGGCGTCCAACCCGAAGACCGCCACCTCGGCGTCCTCCCCCTCTTCCACATCTACGGCATGACCGTCACGATGAACGCCACGCTCTTCGCCGGCGCGGCCTACTATCCTGTACCGGAGTGGAACGCGAAGGAGGTCATGGAACTCATCGAGGACGAGGAGCTCACGCTCATTCACGCCGTCCCCGCCATGTACAACGACATGGTGAACGAACCCGGCGACTACGACTTTTCCTCTGTGCGCTTCGCGAACTCCGGCGGTAGCGCGCTCCCCATGGAGGTCCTCCGCGCGTTCGAAGACCGCTTCGACGTCGACCTCCACGAGGGCTACGGCCTCACCGAGACCAGCCCCGTCACGCACGCGAACCGCGTCGGCGAACGCCGCGCCGGCAGCATCGGCCGCGCCCTCGACGGCCTCCAGGCCCGCGTCGTCACCGACGACTTCGAGGACGTCCCGCCCGTCGAAGAAGGCCCCGTCGACGAATCCGAAGTGGACCTCTCCGAGATCACGGGCGAACTCGTCGTCGCCGGCCCGAACGTCATGAAGGGCTACTTCGAGCGTCCGCAGGCCAACGAGGAGGCGTTCACCGTCGAAGACGGCACGCGTTGGTTCCACACCGGCGACATGGCCTACCACGACGAGGACGGTTTTTACTATCTCGTCGACCGCAAGAAGCACATGATCGTCACCGGCGGCTACAACGTCTACCCGCGCGAGGTCGAAGAGCTCCTCTTCGAACACCCGGACGTGAAGGACGCCGCAGTAGTAGGAATCCCGGACGACCGCCGCGGCGAAACGGTGAAAGCCTTCGTCGTCCCCGCGCCGGACGCCACCGCGAGCCCCGAGGACATCAAGCAGTACTGCCTCGAACGCCTCGCCGCCTACAAGCACCCCCGCGAGGTCGAGTTCGTCGACGAACTCCCCCGCACGACGACCGGCAAAGTCCAGAAGTTCGAGCTGAACGACTGAGCGGCCGAACGCTTTTCCCGTCGCCTTCCAAACACGTTCTCGATGCCCTCCAGACGCCAGTTCCTCACCGGCCTCGGGGCGGCCGGTCTCGCGGGAGTCGCCGGCTGCGCCGGGAGCGACGACACCGGCGTGCAGCCGGGGAGCGACGGGTCGACCACGTGGCCGCTCCCCGACTACTCCCCTCGGTCGACCGCGTACGCCTCCGACGCCGCTGCGCCCAGGTCACGTGTCACGGAGCGCTGGACCGTCTCGACCGGCCGCGCGACGGGGCGCGCGGTAATCGCCGGCGGCCGCGTCTTCCTCCCGACCGCCGACGGGCTCGAAGCCCGCTCGCTCGCCGACGGCGCAGAAGAATGGACGCTGACCGGCGAGCGCTCTCGCTGGGCGAACGCGCCCTCGCTCGTCGACGGCACGCTCTACGCGACCTTCCGCGGCGAGCCGGGGCTGCGCGCGCTCGACCCCGCGACGGGTGCGGAGCGCTGGCGCGTCGACACCCGCGATGCGATTCGCGCGGGCGTCCTCCCGACGAACGAAGGCGTCGTCACCGGAGACGAGAGCGGCCGGCTCTACGAGGTCACGCCGGACGGCACGGTGCGCGCGACCCGCGACCTCCTCGGCGCGGTCGCCGCGCTCGCGACGTTCGCCGGCGAGGTCCTCTCCGTCGGCACGCGCGGCGGCCAGGTCTACTCGCTCTACCACCGCGGCGACCGCCTCCAAGCGCTCTGGCGGCGTCGCGTCCCCGGGGCCGTCACCGACCTCGCGGCCGCGGGCGGCAGCGGCGTCTACGTCACCGTCTTCGGCAACCACGCCTTCCGGCTCATGGGCGGCGCGCACGCCGGCGCGAACGCCTGGACGGTCCCGGAGATGGGCGAACACCTCGTCGCCGCGAACGACGTCTTCCTCACCAATCAGGCCGCCGTCACCCGTCTCGACACCGGTCCCGGGATGGGGCAGGCCTCGACGGGATGGGCGACCGACCACGGGAGCTGCGCGCCCGCCGCCGCCGGCGACACCCTCTACGTCGGCCACGGCGACACCGCCGGCCCCCCGGAGTCCGGCTTCGTCGCCGCCCTCCCCCTCGACGCCAGCGGCTTCCTCGGCGGACCGCCCCGCGAGCGCTTCCGCCACGACGTCGGCGGCCGCCCCGTCGGCGTCTCCGTCGCCGACGGCGCGCTCTTCGTCCCCGTCCACCGCGCCGACGGTCACGCCCTCCTCGCACTCGACCCCGCCTGACGCTTACACCGGTTCGGCCTTCAGCGAAAATATTAAACGCTACTGGTGGGATATTCGGGTATGGCTTTCCAACTCTCAGACGAGCACCGCGCCATCCGACAGGCAGTGCGCGAGTTCGGCGAGAACGAAATCAAGCCCGTCGCGGCCGAGCACGACCAGGAGCGCTCCTACCCCTACGAGGTCGTCGAGAAGGCGGCGGAACTCGACCTCCTCGCGCCGAACATCCCCGTCGAGTACGGCGGCCCCGGTATGGACACGCTCTCCTCCGTTATCGTGACGGAGGAACTCTGGCGCGCGGACCCCGGCATCGGCTCCGCCGTCGGCTCCCGCGGCTTCGGGTCGAACATGATCCAGAAGTACGGCGACGAGTGGATGAAGGAGGAGTGGCTGCCGCGCATCGCCAACGGCGAGTCCGCGTGCTGTAGCTGTATCTCCGAGCCCGCGCACGGCTCGAACGTCGCCGGCATCGAGACGCGCGCCGAGAAAGACGGCGACGAGTACGTCATCAACGGCGACAAGATGTGGATCACGAACGGCTCTATCGCCGACGTCGCCGTCGTCATGACCGTCACCGACCCCGACGCGGAGAGCCCGCACCGCGGCATCACCGCGTTCCTCGTCCCCGCCGACACCGAGGGCTTCGAGCCGACGAAGATCAACAACAAGCTCGGCATTCGCGCCTCCGACCTCGCCGAGATCAAACTCGACGACGTCCGCGTCCCCGAGGAGAACATCATCGGCGAGCTCAACAAGGGCTTCTACCAGCTGATGGACTTCTTCGCGTCCGGGCGTTCCAGCGTCGCCTCCCAGGCTGTCGGCGTCGCGCAGGCCGCCATCGACGCCGCCACCGACTACGCGAACGAGCGCGAACAGGGCGGGAAGCTCATCAAGGACTACCAGGCCGTCTCCCACAAGATCGCGGACATGGCCGCGAACACCGAGGCCGCGCGCGCCCTCACCTACCGCGCCGCGAGCGAAGTCCAATCCGGCGACGATCAGCTCGCCACTCGCTTCGCCTCCATGGCGAAACTCACCGCCTCCGAGAACGCCGTCGACGTCGCCGACGACGCCATCCAGGTCTTCGGCGGTGCCGGCTTCGTCTCCGACCACCCCGTCGAGCGCTACTACCGCGACGCCCGCATCACGAAAATCTACGAGGGCACCAGCGAGATTCAGCGCAACATCATCGCCGACCAGGTCATCTAACGCTCCCGCCCGCGTCCTTCTCGCGACCCCGTTCTCGACCCGCGTCCTACCAGGGCTAAGGCCGCAGGAGCCGCCGCGAAAAGCTGTAAACCTAAGACCCCGCGCGTTCACGTCCACGCCATGGCCGAGGACGCACCCGACTGGGAGTTCAAAGAACGCGACATCGTCATCCTCCGCGAACTCGCCCGCGACCCACAGATTAGCTCGCGCGAACTCACCGACGTGCTCGACGCCGAGTACGACATCGACGTCTCACACGTCACCGTCAGCGAATCCATCCGGAAGATGCGGGACGCCGGCGTCTTCAGGGAGGCCATCATCCCCAACGAGGACTACTTCATCTTCGGGCTCTTCGAGTTCAAATTCAACCCCGAGCACTTCGCCGACGAGTGGCACGACGCGATGACGTACATCCGCGACTCCAAGAACACCCTCCTCTACTTCCTCTCCGACGGCGAGTACCAGTGGAAATCCGTCATGATGTTCCCCTCCCGGAACGCCGAATCCCGCTGGATCCACGAGTTCTACAAAGAACACGGCAAAGTCGTCTCCAACATCCGGAACTCCGTCATGACGAACGTCCTCAAGTTCGCCAGCGAACCCGAACTCTTCGACACCCTCTCCGAGACGAAACGCCGGTAACCCGCTCTCGCGGCTCTCCTCCCGCTCCTAGCGCGTTTCTCCTGTTCTCGCTTTTCTGGCCCCCTCCTCTCGCTCCCCTTTCGCTCTCGCTCGCCGGTTCCAGACTCCGCTCCGCACTGCCCGCGCGGTCGTCGACGCCCGCGTGCCGTCGGACAGCACTCCCGCTCGGCGCGCGTCGAGAACGAGAAAACCGCGGGGAGTGGAAGAACTGGCCGCGTGCAGGGGGTCGGCGTGCGTCCGCTCTATTTCCCTTCGAACTCGGGGTCTCTGTCCTCCATGAAGGCGGTGGTGCCTTCGACGACGTCCTCCGTGCTGAAGAGGAGGCCGAAGCCCTGGCTCTCCATGCGGAGGCCGGCGTCGAGGCTGGCGTCCTGGCCGTCGTTCATCACCTGCTTCGCGACCTTGAGGGCGATGGGCGGGCCCTGCGCGAGGTCGTCGACGAACTCTTCTACTACGTCGTCGAATTCGTCTTCGGGGACGGCGCGGTTCACGAGCCCCCAGTTCTCGGCGCGCTCCGCGGGGACGTGGTTCCCGCGGAAGACCATCTCCTTCGCGCGCGTCTCGCCGAGCAGGCGGATGAGGCGCTGCGTGCCGCCGCCGCCGGGGATGAGGCCGAGGCCGATTTCGGGCGCGCCGAACGCGGAGTCCTCGGTGGCGAGGCGGAGGTCGCAGGCGAGCGCGAGTTCGAGGCCCGCACCGAGGCAGAAGCCGTCGACTTTCGCGAGCGTCGGGCGCGGGAAGTCGTTCACCGTCTCGAACGTCGGCGTCACCTCGGACATGTCGGTCGGGTTCACGCTCGCGAACCCGGTGATGTCCGCGCCCGCGGAGAACGCGCGGTCGCCCGCGCCCTCGAAGACCACACACCGAACGTCGTCCGTGTCGACGTTCGTGAGGAGGTGGTCGATCTCTTCGAGGAGGGATTCGGAGAGCGCGTTCATCCGCTCGGGGCGGTCGAGTTCGACCTCCAGTACGCCCGCGTCAGTCACCGCGAAGTTGAGGTACTGGTAGCTCCCGACGCCCTCTGTGTCGTACTCGTAGAACCCCTCGCCGGCGTCCTTCCCAGTTTTTCCGTCGGCGACGAGCGCTTCGAGGTAGTCCGCGGGCTCGAAGCGGTCCTTTCCGGTCTCCTCGTGGAGGTCCTCGAGTTTCTCGAGAATCACGTCGAGGCCGAGTTCGTCGGCGCGCGCACACGGGCCTTCGGGGAAGCCCGCACCGAGGCGCATCCCGGTGTCGACGGCGTCCGGCGTCGCGACGTCGTTCCCGATGAGCTTCGCCGCCTCGTTCACCATCCGCGCCTCGACGCGGAGCGTATCGAAGCTCCCCGCGTCGTCCGGCTCGTAGTCGACGCCCGGGCCGTCCTCGTAGTCGTAGTAGCCCTTCCCGGTCTTCCGGCCGAGCTCTTCCGCGTCGACTTTCTCCTGGATGATGGGCGGAATCTCCTTGCCCGCCTCCTTCCGCACGTGGTAGCCGACGTCGATGCCGGTGAGGTCGCCGAGTTCGAACGGCCCCATCGGGTAGCCGCGCTCGTGCACCATCGCCGCGTCCGCCTCGCGAATCGTCGCCTCGTCGTTCGACACCATCCACGCGGCCTCGTCCATGAACGGCCCGAGGACGGAGTTCACGACGAAACCGTTCACGTCCTTCCGCACGTAGATCGGCGTCTTCCCGATGGACTCCACGAACGCGTAGGTCGTCTCTGCGGTCTCGTCGTCGGTGTCCTCGCCGTAGATGACCTCCACGAGGTCCATCTTCACGGGCGGGTTGAAGAAGTGCATCCCGACGACCCGGCTCGGGTCGTCAGCCGCCGATTGAATCTCCGAGATGGAGAGACTCGACGTGTTCGTCGCGAGAATCGCGTCCTCGGGCGCGTACTCCGAGAGGTCCGAGAAGATGTCGTGTTTCAACTCCATCTGCTCGGGCGCGGCCTCGACGACGAGGTCGACGTCCGCCACCGCCTCCTCCAGGTCGGTCGTCGTGTCGATTCGCGCGAGGACGTCCTCGGGCGCGTCGTCGAGGCGGTCTTTCTCCGCGAGCTTCTCCAGGCTCCACTGGATGCTCTCGTAGCCGTCCTCGACGAACTCGTCTTTGATGTCCCGCATCGTCACCTGATAGCCCGCCATGGCGACGACTTCGGTGATACCGTGACCCATGTTGCCCGCGCCGAGCACGGCCACGCGTTCGATTTCGTCTACGTCCATGTTCGATGCGTCTCACTTCTCCGCCATCAATCTTCCCCAAACCCTGAACAACGGTAGAAGTATGAGTGTATAGTTGAGCGCCGGAAACCTCAGAGGGGTTCGTCGCCGTCGATGATGCGCGCCGCTCGCTCGGCGAGCGCCGGAACGCGCTCGCGCATCTTCGGATACATCGGGTCGTCCGCGTTCCCCTCCAGATGCCGGCGGAAGAACATCTCGCCCAGCCCGGCGAGTTTGTACACCGCGAGCGCCCGGTAGAACCGCTCGTTCTCGAACGTCCGGCCCGTCTGTTCCTCGTAGCGCGCGACGAGTTCGCGGCGCGTCGGATACCCCTCCGCCTCCATGAACGTCGCCGTCAGCTCGGGAATCGTCGGCTCCGGGTCCTTCGCGTCCCGCCAGTACGAGAGCATCCACCCGAGGTCCGCGAGCGGGTCCCCGAGCGTGCTCATCTCCCAGTCGAAGACCGCGTCGAGCGCCGGCGGCGTCCCCGGCGCGTAGAGGACGTTGTCGAGCTTGTAGTCCCCGTGAACGAGCGCGTGGTCGTGCTCCTCGGGGCAGTGGTCGTCCAGCCAGTCGCCGACCCGGTCGAGCTCCGGAATCTCCCGCTCGTCCGCCGTGACCTCGAACGCCCAGTCGAGCTGTTTCTCCCAGCGGTCCACCTGCCGGCGCGTGTACCCCGCCGGCCGCCCGAACTCGCCCAGCCCCACGGCCTCCACGTCGACTTCGTGGACGGTCGCGAGCGTGTCCACGAGCTCCTCGCCGACGCGCGCTCTGCTCTCCGGATTCGCGAAGCGTTCCGGCTCCCCGCCGCGGAGCACGTCGCCCTCGACGCGGTCCATCACGTAGAAGTCGCTCCCGATGACGTCGTGGTCCTCGCAGGCCGCCACCGTCGGCGGCACCGGCACGTCCGTGGCCTGGAGCGCGTCCATCACGCGGTACTCGCGGAGCACGTCGTGGGCGGTGTCCGCCGTCTCCCCGGGCGGCGGCCGCCGAATCACCAACTCCCGACTCCCCCACGTCACGAACAGCGTCTCGTTCGAGTGACCCTCCGCGTGCCGCGTAACGTCGTACGCTTCGACCGGACCGAATTCGGCTTCGAGGAAGTCCGCCAGCCGCTCCTCGTCGACGAGCCGCCCGAAGTACTCCTCGCTTGACTCAGACATACCACCCCGTTCTCGTTCACTGTACGAATAATTACCCCATCGGGTTACCGATACTGACTTTACCCGCTAGACTTTTACCAGATTCTACCACACATACAGTATGGCCATCGAGTACACGGACTCCGAACTCGCCAGCGAGTTCGCCGAACGCACCCGAGAGTTCATCGACGACGTCGTCGTCCCCGTCGAACGCGACCACCTCGGCGGCGACGCCGTCGACGAATCCACCGTCGCCGACCTCCGCGAGCAAGCCCGCGACTACGGCGTCTACGCCCCCCACCTCCCCGAGGAGTACGGCGGACAGGGGCTCAGCTACCGCGACATGCTCCCCGTCTTCGAAGCCGCCGGCCGCAGCCTCCTCGGCGCGACCGCCGTCCGCGTCGACGCCCCCGACGAAGGCAACATGCATACCCTCGAGATGTTCGGCACCGAGGACCAGAAAGAGGAGTGGCTCCGCCCGCTCGTCCAGGGCGACGCCCGCTCCGCCTTCTCCATGACCGAACCCAACCCCGGTGCCGGCTCCGACCCCAAGATGATTCAGACGACCGCCGAGAAAGACGGCGACGAGTGGGTCATCGACGGCCACAAATGGTGGACGACGCAGGGCACCGAAGCCGACGTCCTCATCGTCATGGCGAAGACCGACCCCGACGCCCACCCCTACTCCGGCTGCTCGCTCTTCCTCGTCCCCGCCGACGCCGACGGCGTCGACGTCGTCCGCGACATCCCGCACGTCGGCGGCGGCGTCACCGGCATCGGCCACGCCGAAATCAAATACGACGACGTCCGCGTCCCCGAAGACGCCCTCCTCGGCGAACGCAACGAGGGGTTCTCACACTCCCAGCAGCGCCTCGGCCCCGCCCGCCTCACCCACTGCATGCGCTACTCCGGGATGGCCGAACGCGCCCTCGACGTCGCGAAAGCCTACGCGGACGACCGCGACGCCTTCGGCGAACCGCTCTCCGAGAAACAGCACACGCGCTTCCGCATCGCCGAAGCCGAGACGAACCTCCACGCCGCCCGCACGATGGTCCGCCACGCCGCCGACCAGATCGAAGCCGGCGAAGAAGCCCGCGTCCCCGTCTCCATGGCGAAAGTCTTCACCGCCAACACCGTGCAGGACGTCATCGACGACTGCATCCAGCTCTGCGGCGGCAGCGGCATCGGCAAAGACCTCCCGCTCGCCGACTTCTACGAGAACGTCCGCCAGTTCCGCATCGTCGACGGCGCGGACGAAGTCCACAAACGCGTCATCGGCCGCGACGCCTTCGACCAAGACCCCCACGCGGAAGAGCTCGCGAACCTCCCCGACTACCAGGTCTGAGTCCCGCCCGCTCGCCGAACGGCGAACCCGCGGCCAACGCACTCCGACTCCCGGTCCATGCACTCCAACTGCGGCCGACGCGGTCGGCGTTACGTCGTCCGCAGGTGGCCGTTCGACGGCTCGTAGACCTCGCCCTGTTTCTTCAGCTTCTCGATCTCGTGTTCGGCCTTCCCCTCGTCGATACCGACTTCCTCCGCGCGGGCGAGGACTTCGTCCACCGGCGCGCCCTCGTCGAAGTCGTCCTCGATGTCGCTGATGAGGCCCTTCACGTTCCGGATGCGGTCGCGCTGCGTCTTCGACCGCCCCGTCTCCACCACGTCGGCGTCGAACTCGCCCGTCTCCGGGTCGACGCCGATGTCCTGCAGGCAGGAGCGCGTAATCTCGATGACGCGGTCCGCGTCCTCCTTCTCCACCGTATCGGAGAGGCGGACGCGCGCCGACGCCTCCGCGAGGCGCACGAGCCCTTCGAGCTTCCGCGCCGTCACCGGCACGGGCGCGTCCTCGTCCGCGCCCTTCGCCCGGAGATTCACGTAGAAGTCCTCGATGGCCTGCCGCGCCTCCGCGCTCATCGTCGGATAGCACTTCCGCCGCGAGTACGCGATGTACTTCCGCAGGAGGTCCGCGTCGATCGCCGGCGCGACCTCCTCCGTCTGCGCGTCCACCTCGTCCTCCGTGTGCGGCGAGTTCGCGATCTTCGTCCGCTGCGTGTTGAGCTCGCCCGCGTAGTTCGTCTGCAGGATGTGCTTCGCGAGCTTCGAGTCCTCCTCCGGGTCCGGCTTGTCCGTCACCGTGAAGATGAGGTCGAAGCGCGACACGAGCGCGGGCTCTAAGTCGATCTGCTCGCCGATAGGCTCGTACTCGTCGAACCGCCCGTACTTCGGGTTCGCCGCCCCCAGCAGGCTACACCGCGACTTCAGCGTCGCGTTGATACCCGCCTTCGAAATCGAAATCTTCTGCTGCTCCAGCGCCTCGTGCATCGCCGAGCGGTCCTCCGGCCGCATCTTGTCCAGCTCGTCCACCGCCGCGATCCCCTGGTCCGCGAGGACGAGCGCCCCCGCTTCCAGCGTCCACTGCTGGCCGTCGCCGAAATCGTCGCGGACGGCGGCAGCCGTCAGACCCGCGCTCGACGACCCCTTGCCGGAGGTGTAGACGGAGCGCGGCGCGATGTTCTGGATGTACGAAATCATCTGGGAGTTGTGGGAGACGACGCCGTTCGTCAGGTAGTTGTGGACACCCGCGACTTCGAGGTCGTACACCCACTCCTCCTCGGGCTCGATGGCTTCGATGGACTCGATGCGGTCGAACGTTGCACGTGTCGGGACGTTTGCTGTGCTTCCAGCGGCGGCGACGCCGCCGTCAGTCGCCATTCGCGGGGCGACAGCGATGAACTCGCCTGTTTCGAGGGCTTCCGCGCGTACCGCTTCGTGGCGGCCGTTCCGCTGTACGAACAGCGGGTGCGAGGGCGTGACGTCGACTTCACGGCCGCTCGACGTGCGAACGCGATACAGGCTTTCGGGCGCTTCGCGCTTCCAGACGCGCGTCGCGGTGTGCTCCGTGATGTGGCTGTCCGGGTCGAGGCCGGGGAGCGCGATTTCGGCGTCGTCCCAGACGCCGTCGTCGATCGGTTTCGGCTCGTCGAGATTCTCCTCGACGAGTTCGCGAATCGGCCGCTCCGTCCCGTCGGCGAGCGTGACGCGTGTGTCTCCGGATACACACTTCCCCGTCCCGGGGTCCCCGATGAGGAGCATGTGGAGGTCGCCGCGGATTCGGGAGCCGTCGGGGAGGTTCTTCGTGACGCCGGAGAAGAGCTGGAGGATCATCGCGAGTTTCGCCTGGCGGTGGCCGTAGATGGCGGGAGCCATCGAGTCCACCATGTCCTCGTAGAGGCTGTCGCTGTCCGATATCTCGATGATCTCGCGTTTGTCCTCGTCCGTGATGTCCATCTCCTCGAACTCCTCGTCCTCGACGACGACGGAGACGCCGTCGAGGTAGACGTCGAAGATGGGGGATTCGTTCTGCGCCTCGGACTGGTCGAGGCGGAGGACGCCCGTCGTGGTGACGTGGTCGCCGGGCGTGACCTCGCCCGTGATGTCGTCCTCGACGTGCACGTCGATGCTCTGCGGCGTCTCCCCGCCCGCCAGCCCCTCCGGGCTCTCCTGAATCCGGAGTTTCTGCGAGTCCACGAACTCGGAGCGCTCGGCGTTCAGCTTGAACGGGCCCTGTCGCTCACAGGACTCACACTGGTAGGGCTCCTGGAAGCCCGCGTCCGCCTGCGGGACGACGGTCTCGTGCCCGCAGCGCTGACAGACGAAGACGGCCTCGCGGATTTTCGGCTTCACGTCCGTCGCCTTCCGCACCATCCCCTGCACGCCGACGAGCGTGTTCAGGTTCTCCGCGCGGATATCCCGAATCTCCGTGTACTCCTCCAACCCTTCCACGCGCACGTGCGCCTGCCCGAGACTCACGTCGATCGGGAGGTCGTAGAGCCGGAGCGCCTCCTCCGCCGCCTGCTGTAGCTGGTCCGGATGCTGGAGGTAGTCGTCCGCTAAGTCCGTATCGAACTTGTAGAGGTCGCCCCACTCCAGCGTCAGCGATTTCTGCTCGCGCGGATACTGCCGCGCCAGCTCCCCCACCTCGTCGCTGTAGTACCGCCGGAAGAACTCCTCGAACCGGTCGACGAGCTCCCCGTCCGGATTCGGGTTCGCGGCCTGCGCCATTCTGACGCATAGGTAGCGCGCGCCGCCGTATGAACCTTCGCAAAGGGCAGTGAAAGTGAACTCAAACGTCCCGACCGCCGTCGACGCCCACCACACCTCACGCTCGTCGACGGCGAGCGACACAGCGGTCGCTCGCGTTTCGAACTCGGTAGAAGTGGGACCGCCCGGATTCTGAACCTCGGTCGCGGCGAAGCCGCTCCCTGGTTCAAATCCGTGGTCACTTCACACTCGTCGACGGCGAGCGACACAGCAGTCGCTCGCGTTTCGAACTCGGTAGAAGTGGGACCGCCCGGATTCTGAACCTCGGTCGTTCCGCTTCGCTCCACTCCCTGATTCAAATCCGGCGGCGATACGTCTGGCTCCTCACGTTCGTTCGTCGCACAGAAAGTATGGGACCGCCCGGATTTGAACCGGGGTCACGGGCACCCAAGGCCCGAAGTATACCAGGCTAACCCACGGTCCCGCACTCCTCTCTATCCGCCGTGCGGGGGTAAGCGTTACGTTGTGTCCGCTCTCCCCTTCGGGTATGGTGTCGATGCTGGAGGTCGTCCTCCTCCTCGTGGTGTTGGCGGCGCTCGTGGGCGCGTACCGTGTGGTGAACGCCGTGAAACCGTTCGTGGTGAACGCCGTCGTCGGCCTGGTGACGCTCTTCGTGGCGCAGGCGGTGTTCGGCGTCGACGTCGCCATCACGCCGCTCACGCTCCTCGTCGTCGCCATCGGCGGGTTCCCCGGCGCGCTGCTCGTCCTCCTCCTGTCCGTCTCCGGCGTCGCGTTCGTCCCCGGCCTCCTCGCCGCGGGCGCGCTCGCCTGATTAGGCCTCTTCGTTCTCCTTGAGTTCGAGGTCGGCGATGATGTCGAAGGGGTCGAGGTCCTTGCGGAGGTCGTCGATGATGAGGAAGGCTTCGTCGGGGTCGAGGAAGTGCGTGGTGACGACGCGGCCGAGCGGCGTCGGTCGGAACCCGTCGATGAAGTCGTACTCGATGAGCTTCCCGAGCGCGTGGCGCGTCGGAACGTCGCCGACCATGCGGTCGTTCAGTCGCTTCGCCTGCTTGCCCGCGACGGTGACGTTCGCGAGCGTCTCCGCGATGGCGGCGTTCTCGTCGTATCGCGTGATGACGTCCTCCATGTCGCCTTTGAGGAGTTTGAAGGAGACCTCGTCCTCCGTCATCTCCATCGAGCTGTGGTAGACGGCGTCCGGCTCGACGAGCATGTAGACCTTGCCTTTGTCGTGGTAGTCCGGGCGGCCGGCGCGCCCGAGCATCTGCTCGAATTCTTGTACCGTTAGCCACTCGATACCCATCGCGAGCGAGTCGAAGACGACCTGGCTCGCCGGGAAGTCGACGCCCGCGGCGAGCGCCGCCGTGGTGACGACGGCGGCGAGGTCCTGGTTGCCGAACTCTCGCTCGACCTGCTTGCGCTTCCCGTAGTCGAGACCCGCGTGGTAGGGCGCGGCGTTGTAATCGAGCTTCCGCGAGATCTCGTGGCACCGCCGCCGGGAGTTCGTGAAGACGATGGTCTGCCCGCGATACCCCTTCGAGGACTCCTTATCGAACTCCCGGCGGACGAGCTTGTTGATGATGTCGGGTTTCTCCTGGCCGTCCGCGAACGTCACGTGCCGCTCGATGGGCACCGGGCGCTCCTCGAACTCCACGAGGTTCGCCTGGAGTTTCTCCGCCAGCCCACCGGGGTTCCCGACCGTCGCCGAGAGGTAAATCCACTGCGCGCCCCCGTACCCGCTCTTGCGCTCCGCGCGCTCCTCGCAGTAGTGTTTCAGGCGGGTGATGAGGCCGTCGAGGCGGTGACCGCGCCCCTCCTCTTGGAGGGTGTGCACCTCGTCGATGACGACCGTGCCGACGTCGCCGAGGTTCTTCCCCGTCCGCAGCGAGTGGTCGATCCCCTCGTAGGTCCCGACGATGACGTCCGCGTTCGGGTCGAACGCGTGCCCGTCGTCGCGGATGCGCGACGCCCCGACCCGAATCGTCACCTCGCCGAGGTGGCCGTAGCGCTCCTCGAAATCCTCGTGTTTCTGGTTCGCGAGCGCGACGAGCGGCACGAGGAAGAGGAACTTCCCGTTCCCGCTCAGGTGGCGGTGCATCCCCGCCATCTCCCCGATGAGCGTTTTACCTGTCGCCGTCGCGGATACGACGAGCTGGTCGTCGCCGTCGAGGAGCCCGTTCTCCGCCGCGAGGCTCTGCACGGGGAGCAGCGTGTCGAAGCGGTCGACGAGCAGGTCCTTCATCCCCGGATGCAGGTCGAGGTCAGAGACGGGAACGGGGTCGATGTCGTCCGTGTTCGCGCTGATGGTGTCGAACTTCGTCAGGTCCGGGTCGAGATTCCCCGACAGTAGGTTCACGATGCGCTCTAAGTCCTGCACTTCGAGCAAGAGGGCCTCAAGCCGGTCCTGCGCCGCGCCCGTCATGCTCCCCTTGAACGCGAGTTCGCGTTCGAGCTCCTGCTTCGCGCAGTCCGGGCAGATGCGTTCGCCCTGCGCCGTCTCGATGGCCGTCTCGCTCGTAATCGGCGAGTACGACCCCGCGTTCGCGCAGAACCGGCACGTCCGCACGACCTTCGCCTTATCGCGGAGCTGAAAGCCCTCCAGGAGTTCGCGGAGCTCCCGGCGGCCCGATTGGCGCGTCTGCTCGCTGATGCGGATGCGGGTCGCCCGCCGCGCGATCTCCACGAACTCGTCCGGTCTCCGCGGCTCCTCTGAGGAGCCGCCCGTCTTCACGCGGAACTTCGCCGGCCGCGCGCCCGCGTCCGTCTCCTGCAGCTCCAGCTTCCCCTCGAACAGCTTCTCTCCCTCGCGCTCCGCCACCACCGCGTAGCGGTCCTGCGTCTGGTGGAGGAACAACGTATCCACGTGCTGAACCTGCGTCGCCACTGTTGAACCCACCTACGCGACTCCGCTATTTCAGCCGTTCGCCTCCCGCTGCACGAAACCCACCAGTGAGCCGTCCGCCGCCCGCCAGCGTTCGCTCGGGGCGGTCAGCGTTCGCCCGCGACGTACCGGTCGCCAGCGCGCGCGGTCAGCCGAGCGACGCGCAGCGGCTCGGGCCGCCCGCCTTCGGGCGTGTACGCGGTGACGACGCGTTCGGCGTCGACGTCGCCGAGAGCGCGCACGTAGACGGTCTCGTCGTTCACCGAAACGGGACGGCGGTCGGGGAGCGCGTCGTAGCGTTCGAGGCGCTCCGTGAGTTCGTCGCCGTCGAAGTGCTCGCGCAGCGGCGCTTCGAGCCCCGTGGACGCCTCGAAGGAGACGGCGAGAACGGGGCGGTCGACGGCGTCGTGGATGCGCCGGAGGTCGAGGACGTTGTACCACGCGGGCGCGACGCCGGCGAGAAAAACGAATCGAACGTCTTCGCGGTCGAGGCGCGTCCAGAGGTCGAGGACACGCTCCGTCGCGTCCGTGCCGCCGACAGCGCACGACGCGAATTCGACGCCGTCGACGACGCGGTCGGCACGGACGACGACGCCGGCCAGGGTGCTGCGGTCGCCGCGGAAGGACTCCGCGACTCCGAGCGCCCTCGTGCCGGCTTTCACTGCTCTTTGATGTCTTTGAGTTTGTCGATGAGCTCGTCGTTCGACGCGCCGTTCGTGAAGTCGATGCGGCCGTTGTGGGTGCTCTCTTCGGTCGTAACGGTCGACCCGTCCTGTTCGTCCGAGTCGAAGCTCTGGCGTTCCTGCTCAGATTCGTCGTAACTTCCGAAGCCCATTCCACTCTCACATATGGATTTCGACCCCAAAAATGGAACGCCTATTTGTCGCTTCGACCCGACGACCCGCATATGAACGTCGTGAACGTCACGGAGGACGCAGACGAGTTCACCTGTAACGCCTTCCTCGCCCTCGGCGACCGGCCGGCGCTCGTCGACGCCGGCGCGATGCCCGGCGTCGCGGACGTCGTCGCCGACCACACCGAAGCAATCGACACGGTCGTGCTCACCCACCAGCACGGCGACCACGTCCAGGAGCTCGACGCCGTCGTCGACGCCTTCGACCCCGACGTCTACGCCTACGACACGCACCCGCTCCGCACGCGCGAACTCGACGACGGCGACACGCTCGTTCTCGGCGACGAGTCCTTCGACGTCGTCTACACGCCCGGGCACGCCGACGACCACGTCTCCCTCGTCTCCGACGCCACGCTCTTCTCCGGCGACGTCGTCGTGTACGACGACGGCGCGTTCGACGACGGGAGCTTCGGCCGCACCGACATGCCCGGCCAGAGTCGGGAAGCGCTCATCGAGAGCATCCAGCGGCTCCTCGACCGCCTGCCCGCGAGCGTCGAACACATGTACAGCGGGCACGGCGATGTCTTCCACGGCGACGTCCGCGCCGTCGTCGAACGCGCGCTCGAACGCGCCGAGCGCCGCGAACCGAAGTACCCCGACCAGTAACGCCGTTCTCTCGTCCGTTCTCGCCACTCCCTCGCGCGTTCTCGCCGCCTTCCCTCTCAGCCGCGCACCCGACCAGCCACGGAATCAGCTAACCGGAACCGATAAGATTAGAAGAATCTAATCCACAGTTATCCCATGTCGAATTCTCTGCGGAACGCGCGGGAACTCCTGACGTATCTCGGTCCGGGCTTCCTCATCTCCGTCGCGTACATGGACCCGGGGAACTGGGCGACTAACATCTCCGGCGGCGCGAAGTTCGGCACCGCCCTCCTCTGGGTCATCGTCCTCGCCAGCGTGATGGCGATGGGCATCCAGATCCTCGCCGCGAAACTCGGCATCGCGACCGGGAAAGGCATCGCCCAGCTCTGCCGCGAACACCTCCCTAGCCTCGTCGTCTGGGTGCTCTGGGCCGCCGCCGAACTCGCGATGATCGCCACCGACATGGCGGAGATCATCGGCGCGGCCATCGGCTTCAGCCTCGTCTTCGGCCTCCCGCTCGCCGCGGGCGCGGTCCTCGCCGGCGTCTCCAGTTTCGTCCTTCTCGGTGTTCGCTCCGCCCACCGCCGCGGCTTCCGCGCCATCGAGTTCGCCATCATGGCGCTCGTCGGCGTCATCGCCCTCGCCTTCCTCTTCGAAGTCTGGCTCGCGAAACCCAGCGCCGCGAACGTCGCCGCCGGCCTCGCCCCCTCTCTCCCGGACGCCACCGCGCTCTACGTCGCCATCGGCATCCTCGGTGCGACCGTCATGCCCCACTCCATCTACCTCCACCCCTATATCGTCCAGGACAGGCGAAAGCGACTCGTCGCCGAATCCGGCGACACCGACGACGTCCACCGCCGCCACCTCCGCTTCGAGTCCGTGGACACGATTCTCGCGCTCTTCGGCGCGATGTTCGTGAACGCCGCGATGCTCGTCGTCGCCGCCGCCGCCCTCACCGGCACCGGCATCGAAACCCTCGAGGAGGCCTACCTCACGCTCGCCGGCGTCTTCGGCGCGAACGCCAGCCTCGCCTTCGGCGTCGCCCTCATCGCCGCCGGCCTCTCCTCCTCCCTCGTCGCCACCATGTCCGGCCAGACCGTGATGGACGGCTTCCTCGACTGGAACGTCTCCGTCTGGGTTCGACGCTCCGTCACGCTCGTCCCCAGCATCGCCGTCGTCGCCGCCGGCTTCGACCCCACGAGCGTCCTCGTCGCCAGCCAGGTCGCCCTCTCCTTCGAACTCCCCTTCGTCCTCCTCCCCCTCCTCTACTTCACCCGCGAGAAACGCCTCATGGGCGCGTTCACCAACCGCCGCCCCACGACCGCCGCGCTCGGCGTCGTCGTCGCCGTCGTCGTCGCCCTCAACGGCTGGCTCCTCTACGCCACCCTCCTCGGCTGAGACGCCCTCGCACACCCCCCGACCGCTTTTCACGCCCTCCGTCCTCCGAACGCGTATGCCCGGCTCCGTCTTCGCCCACGGCGACACCGTCGACCTCCGAACCATCGAGGAAGCCGACCTCGACGTCCTCCGCGACGCCGTCAACGACCCGCGCGTCCGCACCACCATCGGCATGCGAACGCCGAAGAACACCGCGCAGGAACGCGAGTGGCTCGAAGAGTACGTCACCGACGAAGACCACGTCGACCTCGCCATCGCCGCCGACGGCGAAACCGTCGGCGTCGTCGGCCTCGGCCCCACCGACCACCCCGCCGGCTCCGCCGAACTCGGCATCTGGGTCGCCCCCGAGCACTGGGGGAACGGCTACGCCACCGACGCCGCGAGAACGATGACCGACTACGCCTTCGACACCCTCAGAAAGCACCGCGTCACCGCGCGCGTCTTCGACGGCAACGACGCGTCACGCCGCGTCTGGGAGAAACTCGGCTACACCCACGAAGCCGTCCACCGCGACGCCCACTTCCACTCCGGCGACTACGTCGACGTCCACTACTACGCCGTCCTCGAAGACGAATGGCGGAGTCGCTCACCCGGCTCGACAGACGGGTGAGTCAGCACAGAAGGGAGCACGCAGCCCGGGCTACGGGGCGTGAGAACAGCCGAGAAACCCGAACGGCGCGTTATGCGGCGCGCGCTTCGCGAGCCTTCGGGCGGAGTTTCTTGTAGCCACACTTCCGGCACTGGTCCGCGTCCCTCGGGTTCCGCGCGTTACAGCGCATGCAGATCATCTTCCCGAGGAGACGGTCTTCGATGTCCTGGTCAGCCATACCCGAAGTATCCCCTCCCGCGCGTTTAAACGATTCGGAGTCGACCGCAGCGTCCCGTCGCTCACCGCCGCTCGCTTCACTCCTCGGCCATGTCGAGGTACTCCTGCTGGATCTCGACGACTTCCGTGGAGTCCTCGGCGTTCGCGTATCTCCGAAGCGGCTCCTCGTTCAGTTCCAGGAAGGTGTGGCCCCAGCGGAACTTCCCCATCACGCGTTCGGCGAAGTTCGGATAGCCCAGGATGTGGAGGCCGGCCGCGAACGCCTCCGCCGTGTTGAGCTGGAACGGCCGCCCGTGATTCACGGGGTTCCCGGCGACGAGGAACGGGAGCGCGCGGTGGTCGCCGTCCATCTCGAACATCGCTCTCTCCGCCGTTTCCCACGAGCAGTCGAGCGCGACGAGCGTCTGGTGGTCGTCGTCCGCCGGCGAGAGCGCCTGCTCCGCGTGCGGATTGAGCACGACGCCGTACGGCGTCGCACGCGCCGTCTCGTGGAGGGTCGCCATATCGAAGCGCGCGAGCTTCCGCGCCGTGCACTTCTTCGGGTCGTCGTCGCCCTCGTAGCGGACGTGCAGGTCCATCTACCCGTGGTAGTCCGCGCGGAGAGAAAAGTCGCGCGCTCGCCGCCGCATCGCGGGAGTCACCCCTTCCGGCGGCTCACGGGTCGTTCTTCCCCGCGCGGGCTCGCGTGTCGCTCCGTCCAGTCGCTCTCGCTCGCCTTCTCGCGGTTCTCGCGCGAGCGCTAACGAGTGCGAGCAGAGGAGCTTGCTCCGACCGTGCTCGCTCGCGCCGTCGGCGCTCGCTCCGAACCGCGCGGGCTCGCGTGTCGCTCCCTTCCAGTCGCTCCCGCTCACCTTCTCGCGGTTCTCCTTCACTCGCTTCGCTCGCTCAGTCCGAACCGCGTTACTCTCCCGCACCGAGCGCGGACTCGCCGACCTTCTCGCCTCCCTCGATGACTTCCTGGCCGTTCATGTACGGCTGGAGGGCGTCGGGGACGTCGACGGTGCCGTCGTCGTTCTGGTAGTACTCCAGAATCGCGACGACGATGCGGGGGACGGCGAGCCCCGAGCCGTTGAGCGTGTGGAGGTACTCGGCGGACTCGTGGCGCTCCGGTCGGTACTGGATGCCGGCGCGGCGCGCCTGGAAGTCCTCGAAGTTCGAGACCGAGGAGACCTCGAGCCACCGGCCGCCGACGTCCGGGCCGTCCGCCATGTCGTCGCCGGGGGCCCAGACTTCGAGGTCGTACTTCTTCGCCTGCGTGAACCCGAGGTCGCCCGTACACATCTCGAGGATGCGGTAGGGGAGTTCGAGGCGGCGGAGGACTTCCTCGGCTTCGTCGACGAGGCCCTCGAAGCGCTCGTAGGACTCGTCGGGTTCGACGAAGTTCACCATCTCGACCTTGTTGAACTGGTGGACGCGCACGATGCCGCGGGTTTCCGTGCCGTGCTCGCCGGCCTCCCGGCGGAAGTTCGGACTGTAGGCCTGGTGTTTGAGCGGGAGGTCCTCTCTGAGGAGGATCTCGTCCCGGTACATGTTCGTCACGGGGACTTCGGCGGTCGGGAGGAGCCAGAGGTCGTCGTCCTCGTAGTCGGCCTCGTTCACGTCGCCGATGCGGTAGGCGTCCTCGACGAACTTCGGGAACTGGCCCGTGCCCTGCATCGACTCCGAGTTCACGGGAATCGGCGGGAACACGTCGACGTACTCCTGCTCGCGGTGGACGTCCAGCATGAACTGGACGAGCGCGTGCTCTAAGCGCGCGCCCTCGCCCTTCGCGAAGTAGAACCCGCCACCGGAGACTTTCGCGCCGCGCTCGAAGTCGAGGATATCCAACTCCTCGCCGAGGTCGTAGTGCGGGACGACGTCGTCGGGCAGGTCACGGAGGTCGTCGAAGCCCTCGCGGCGGCGCTCGACGTTCTCCTCCTCGGAGTCGCCGACGGGGACGTCCTCGTGCGGGATCATCGGCAGGGTGAGGAGGAGGCGTTCGAGCTCCGACTCCAGCTCGTCCGCGCGCGCCTCGACCTCCTCGAGTTCGGCTTTCAGCTCACCGGACTTCTCGATGGCGTCCTGGGCTTCCTCCTCTTTGCCCTCCTGTTTCAGCTGGCCGATCTTCGAGGAGACTTCGTTGCGTTCGTGGCGGAGGTCGTCGCCCTTCTGCTTCAGGTTGCGCCACTCTTCGTCGACGTCGAGCAGTCGGTCGAGGTCGGCGTCGACGCCCTTCTTGTCGAGGGCGTCACGCACGACGTCCGGGTTCTCCCGGACGAACTGTCGGCTGAGCATATCCCGGCTTCGACGCCGCTACGCAAAAAGGGAACGCAACTGCGTCAACGCTCGGCAAGGACGGTCGAGACTAACCACGAGAGATGAACGACGAGCATACCGTCGTAATCACGGCTGACCGAGTCGAATACTGAACCCCCACGAACTCCCGTCTTCGAAGTACGACTGCTGTGAGAACCGATAAGTGCCCTCTGCCAGACAGCCGCGACTCTCTGTCTGACTGAGGACGGAATACGTTTCTTTGACTGTGTCTCCCGACGGGAGGGTGACTGTTCGTTGACGCTCCCATGACGCGAACTGACTACGTGCCTTCCAGCAACCGTCCTGCGCCTCGCTGGGGACGATCGTCTCCTCGGGAGTGTTCGACGGTTGCTCGCCGGTCTCTCCTGTAGCGTTCACCGCAGAAATCGCGCTCTGGTCGTCGGGAATGATGACCAAGTCGCTGTCCGCGGACCAGTATTCGGAAAACGGCGGGGTCGGGCCGAACGAAACTGACCGTTCCTCGTCTGCTGTATTCGTGTACGCTATCTCTAATCTCGCAGGGCTACCGTCGCTGAATCCATCGACGATATCCGCCGTCATCTCGGCATCGCCGTCTTCGACTGTATCAGGCTCGGCCGTCGCCGTCGGATACTCCGTGTTGGATTCCGTTCCACTGCAACCTGCCACGGACACGATGGCGGCGCAGGCCCCGGTGAGGACAAAGCGCCGGTTCTGTGATATTCGGTCCATCTGATATCACTGTGTGAGTATTCGGGTGAGCCAGCATCAAACACGGATATGTGGTATTTTTCGGACATTATCCTCCGTGTTATCGCCGCTCTTCTCGATTCGAACGACGCTCCGAGCCCTGCACTCACAAAAAATCTCTGACGTCGCTGTACCACATGTCGTGGTGGTCGACTTTATCGACTCGCTCGGCGATGTCGACGGCGAGGGCGTGCCAGCAGGGTTCGTCGGGTTCGAGGTTGTAGGTTGAGTCTTCGCAGGTGCAGCCGCCGTCTTCGATGACGTATTCGTCGGCGTGGCCGACGACGACGGTGAAGTCGCGGTACTGTTTGACTCTGCTTTCGCTGACGGCTTCGATGGCGCGGCGGCCGCGGTCGCCGTGGGCGTCGAGGATGCGGCGGACTACGTCGGGGGTGAGTTCGCCGGCGGCGGCGAGGTCGTCGCGCCAGTCTGTCACGGCCGTGTCTTCGCGCGCGGTGGGTGAAAGGCGGTTCGGTCGCCGGGATTCGCTCGGATCGTTCGGCGTCGCCGCACGCAGATTGTGTGGGACGTTACCGCGTGTCTATTATATTCGTTAATGACGTATGCGGACTCCATGGCTGATTATACATAATCTTTAATTACAAACCTCTGGTTCTGTCGGATGCGATGGTATCGAAACACGCACGCGGCACGACGAATCGGCGCACGACCACCCGACGACCCACCGACCCACCACGATGCCCGAATACACTGACATAGAGAACACCGGCCTCCCGGTCGTTCCCGACCTCACCGGCCGTACCGACCCCCGCGAGGAGATGACTGAATCGGCGTGGAGCCACCGGCTCGACGAACCGAACGCGACCCAGACCGACCGATGACGGACACTACCAGCCAGGACTACACGTACCGCGACATCGACAACCCCGCCGGCCGCGAGTTCCGCCGCCTCCTCGACGAGCAGGAGTACACGTTCGCGCCCGGCATCTACCACGCGCTCGACGCTCGGCTCGCCGAACGCGCCGGTCTCGACGCCGCCTACATGAGCGGCTACTCCACCGTCCTCGGCCAGTTCGGTTTCCCTGATTTGGAGATGGTCTCCATGACGGAGATGGTCGAGAACGCAAAGCGCATGGTCGACGCCACGAACCTCCCCGTCATCGCGGACTGCGACACCGGCTACGGCGGCATCCACAACGTCCGCCGCGCCGTCCGCGAGTACGAGAAGGCCGGCGTCGCCGCCATCCACATCGAGGACCAGACCACGCCGAAGCGCTGCGGACACATCGCCGGGAAGCAGATCGTCTCCCGCGAGAAGGCGCGCTCGCGCTTCGAAGCCGCCGTCGACGCGAAGCAGTCCGAGGACACCGTCATCATCGCGCGCACGGACGCCTACGGCTCCGCGAACGGCGACTGGGAGGAACACTTAGAGCGCGGCCGAATCTACGCCGACGCCGGCGTCGACCTCGTCTGGCCGGAGATGCCCGACCCGAGCAGAGAGGACGCCGTCGAGTACGCCGAGACCATCCACGAGACGCACCCCGACCTCGACCTCGCCTTCAACTACTCCTCGTCGTTCGCGTGGAGCGAGGAGGAGGACCCGCTGACGTTCGAGGAGCTCGGCGACCTCGGCTACGGCTACATCTTCATCACGCTCTACGGCCTCCACTCGGGCGCGCACGCCACCTTCGAGGACTTCCAGAACATCCGTGAGAACGCCGAAGAAGCCCAGTTCGACCTAGAGGACCGCTATCTCGGCCACGAGACCGAATCCCACCACGACCTCTCGCTCGTCTCCCGCTATCAGGGTATCGAGAAGCAGTTCGACCCGGAGGCGCGCGAACGCATCGAATCCTCGGAGGGTTACAGCGAGGACGAATCCGACCCCATCAGCAGCGGGGAGACGCCCGAGCCGACGCAGGATGACTGAACGCTCGCGCACTACGGACCGGCACTACGAGCGCGCGTTCGTGCGGTCGTTCTTCACGTCGCCCACGGCGGTCGACGAGGACGACTCCGCGAAGATGCTGCGGCGCGCGGCCGCCCTCCGCGGGATGGAGGCTCCGGACGTCTGGGTGCCGGACAACGAGGACGCCACCGCGCCGTCGATGCGCGACGAGGGCGTCGAGAACATCCGAGAAGTCGTCGCCGAACACGGCGGCGACTTCCCGGGCGAGATTCACCCGCGCGTCGTCTGGCACCGCGACGACCCCGCGACGCGCTACGAGGGCTTCCAGCAGATGCTCGCTATCACCGACCCCGACGCGGGCGCGGTCGAGCACATCGACGGCTTCGTGATTCCCGAAGTCGGCGACGTGGACGACTGGAAGAAGGCCGACGAGGCCCTCCAGCGCGTCGAGACCGAACACGGCCTCGACCCGGGTAGCCTCTCGATGTCGGTCATCGTGGAGTCCGGGGAGGCCGAACTCGCGATGGGCGACCTCCGCACGGAGATGGGGAAGCCGTCGAACACGCTCGAACGGCTGTTCCTCCTCGTCGACGGCGAGGTCGACTACACGAAGGACATGCGCGCGATGACGCCGACGGGCGAACTCCCCGCGTGGCCGGAGCTCCGGCACAACACCTCGCGGGGCGCGAGCGCCGCCGGCCTGATCGCCGTGGACGGCCCCTACGACGACATCCGTGACGTCGCCGGCTACCGCGAGCGGATGCGCGAGAACCGCGCGAAGGGGATGACCGGCATCTGGGCGCTCACCCCGAACCAGGTCGTGGAGTCGAACACCGCGCCGCTCCCGCCGAAAACGGGGCGCTGGCTCCTCCACGCCGGCGGCCGCGACATCGACCTCGACCGCGAGGACGACCGCCACGTCTACCGCGGCGACGCCGCAGACCTCGACGCGCTCGGCGACGACCGCTACCGCCTCCGGCTCGGCGACGACGAACGCGAACTCGAAGCGGAGGAGCTCCGCGAGGCGCTCGTGGACGCGACCTCGTACGTCCCGAGCATGACCGACATCGTCGACTCGATGGAAGAGTTCGAAGCCGCGAAGGAGAATGGGAGGGGCGCGATCGCGATGACGCAGTCCGCGACGCTCGACATCGACGGCGTGACCGTCGACGTCGAGGCCGACCGGATGTGGGACGAAGCGACCTATCAGGCGGCGAAGACGCCGATAACGCTCTTCCAGGACGTCTACGCGCACCGGCCCGACCAGCGCGAGGCGTTCGCGGAGCGCTACGGCGAAGCCGTCGTCGAACGCGCCACGGAGGTGGGAGACACGTAACGGACGCACGGACGCCACGAGGGTATACAGCGGTCGCTCTGCGCGCGCTCGTAGTCGTGCTCATCTCGGCGCGCGCGTTTCGCGGTCTTTTTTCGCGGGGCGGTGCGGAGTGCGAGTATGGAAATCACGGAGGGACGGGTCTCCGTCTCGGTCGAGGAGGCGTCGGGGAGCGGGTCGGGCGCGGCGGCGGGCGTGTTCTTCAACCCCGATCAGGAACTCAACCGGGACGTCACGGTCGCGGCGCTCCGCACCTACCGGGAGCGCGAGCGACCCTCGGGCGCGGAACGCGGAACGCCGTCCTATCTCGACGCGATGACGGCGTCGGGCATCCGCGGGTGTCGCGCCGCCGCCGAGGGCTTCGACGTGACGATGGCGGACGTGGACGACGAGGCGGTCGCGCTCGCCCGCGACAACCTCGCGCGGAACGACCTCGACGCCGACGTCGTCGGCGAGGACGCGAACGCCGTCCTCCACCGTCGCGGGCGCTCCTTCGACGTCACCGACCTCGACCCGTTCGGCACGCCGACGCCGTTCGCGGACGCCGCGTTCGCGAACACCCGCGACCTCGTCTGTGTCACCGCCACCGACACCGCCCCGCTCTGCGGCGCGCACTTCGAATCCGGCGTGCGGAAGTACGACGCCATCCCGCGAAACACCGAGTACCACCCGGAGATGGGGCTTCGGGTCCTCCTCTCGATGCTCGTGCGCACGGCGGCGCGCTACGACGTCGCCGCCCGCCCCGTCCTCTCCCACGTCAGCGACCACTACGCGCGCACCTACCTCGCGCTCGACCACGGCGCGTCCGTCGCGAACCAGGCCTTAGAGGGACTCGGCTGGACGTACCACTGCCAGCAGTGCCTCCACCGCTCGTTCGAACGCGGCCGCGTCCCCGACGCCCCCGACGAGTGCGCGCACTGCGGCGGCGACCAGGTCCTCGTCGCCGGCCCCGTCTACCTCGACCGCCCGCACGACCCCGACTTCGTCGCGGCGGTCCGCGGGAACCTCGACGACACCATGGGCGCGCGGAAACGCGCCACACGACTCCTCGAACGCATCGAGGGAGAACTCGATGCCCCGATGCACTACGACCAGCACAAACTCTACAAGCGCTGGAGCGAGCCCGCCATCGGCATGGACGACTTCCTCGAAGCGCTCCGCGAGGCCGGCTACGAGGCGTCGCGCGCCCACTACGGCGGCACGACGTTCAAGACGCACGCGTCCGTCGCCGAGATCCGTGACGCCGTTCTCGACCGCTCGGAGTAGCGCGAAGCCTTTACTGCTCCCCGGAGAACGACGAACACGTGACCTCTCCTGCTTCCCTCCTCGACACCGGCAGAGCCGTCGTCGCCGAAGCGCGCGACGACCAGGTGACGTTCCTCGCCGCCGCCGTCGCCTACTACGGCTTCGTCTCCCTCGTCCCGCTCCTCCTCCTCACCATCGCCGTCGGCACCGCCGTCGGCGCGAGCCAGGTCGCCGACGCCGTCGTCGGCGCGACCGGCGCGTTCCTCACGCCGACCGGCGAAGCCCTCGTCCGCACCGCCCTCGAAAACGCCGCCGGTCGCGGCACCGCCACCGTCGCCGGCGCGCTCCTCCTCCTCTGGTCCGGCCTCCGCCTCTTCCGCGGCCTCGACCAGGCGTTCGCCGACATCTACGGGAAACCGAACGTCGAACCCCTCCTCCAGCAGGTGGCGGACGGCCTCCTCGTCCTCGGCTCCATCGCCGTCGCCGTCGTCGCCATGGCCGCCCTCGGCGTCGCCCTCCCCGTCCTTTCTACCGTCTCTGTCCCGCCGGTCGTCGGCAGCCTCCTGCTCGTCGTCGTTCTCGCCGTCGTCTTCGTCCCGGTCTACTACATCTTCCCCGACGTCGAACTCGACGTCGAGGAGGCGATTCCGGGCGCGGCGTTCGCCGCCGTCGGCTGGACGCTGTTCGCCGAAGCCTTCCGCGTCTACGCCGGCTACGTCGGCGACTACCAGCTATACGGCATCCTCGGGGCCGCCATCCTCGTCGTCACCTTCCTCTACATTGCAGGTATCGTTATAATGGTCGGGGCGGTACTCAACGCCGTGCTCGCCGGACGGACCGAGGAGACCGACGAACCGGACGACGAAGTGGAGCCACCGGAGGCCGCGCCCGACCTCGCCGAGATGGCCGGTGACCTGGAAGCGATCCGCCGCCGCCTCGACGAGAAAACGGTCGACCGCGACGACTTGGAGCGCGACCTCGAAGGCTACGTGGACGCGCGCGTCCGCCGCAACCACGCCCGCGGCTGGGGGCCCTACCTCGTCCTCCTCTACGGGACCGTGATGACGCTCGGCGCGTTCTTCTGGCTCGGCGGCTGGGCGTCCGTCGCCGCCATGGTCGTCATCTGGCTCTCCACGCTCGGCCTCTTCACGCTCATGGTGCTCTTCGGCGCTGGCCTGAACGCCGCCGGCATGCCGGGGAAGGTCGCCTCCTGGGTCAACTCCCGCCGGTAAACTACCCCACCTACTCGCTCGGCCCATACGGACCTCGCTTCGTTGAGAGTGTCGTCAGAACGCGTCACGTTCTGACTGCTAACCAGAAATCAGAGATTTCTGGTGATGGGGCTTTGATGTGGACTCCCGGCGATCAGTCTCCGGCAATCTGCCGGTAACTCTTGCCGTTCAACGTCCCACCAGTCACACGCAGGTCTACTTCTGCGTCTCCGCTCCCCGACTTGGGCGAGGAACGGAGTCTGTGTGTCTGTTTTCGGGCGTAGCGTAGCCCGATGTTCTTCGCACCGTTGTAGTCAGCGTTCACTTCGTACCCGCACCTTTGGCACTTGAAGTGTTCTCCGTGACGGTTGTCCTCGTGCGTGAACCCGCAGTCAATCCGTGAACAGCGTTGAGACGTATGGTTCGGCTCAACCTGCTCAATGGAAACGCCGCGCTCCGGCGCTTTGTAGGAGACGTACTCGAAGAGGCGTCGGAACGCCCAGATGTGATGCCACTTCGCGTGCGAAAGGCGCTCTCGGATGTCGGTCAAGTCCTCGAACACAATAACGTCACAGTCGTGTTTGACGGCTTCAGAGACAAGTTCGTTGGCGACCGTGTGGATGTACTGTTTCCGCCATTCTTCGCGCTTACCGAGGCGAAGTAGGGCGTTGTGCGCGGCTTGCGTGCCGCGTTGTTGCAGCTCTCCACGTCGCTTTTCGAACTCACGGCACCAGTGGTCGTAGTCGTCTCCCTGCCAGAAGCGCCCGGTGGAGGCGACGGCGAGACTGTTGACGCCGAGGTCGATACCGAGGACTGTTTGGTGCTCAGTATCGTCCGAAACCCCGGACGACTCGCCGGCTCCTTCGGAGTCGTACTTCCGGGTAGTGATGTGGAAATAGAACTCGTCGTTCACTGCGTCGTACTGGAGCGTACTCGCTCGGAACTCGAACTCCTCGGATAGCACGTACTGCTCATACGGTGTGGGACTGTCCGCGGGGAGTTCGAAGTCGCACTCAACGCGTCCGTTGACAGTCGAGAGCGAGACTTTGTTCCGGTAGAAGGTGGCGCTGCGTTTGTCGTAGAGCATACTCCACGACGTGAACTCCGGTTGGCTCACTCGTTTCCCTTGTTTCCACCGTTCGACGCATCCAGTGACAGCTTGGACGCCCCGTCGGATGGCTTCTTGAACGAGATTCGCGGTGAGGTCGGTTTCGTCGCGGAGTTCGTCGTAGAGTGCATCTCGTGCGGTCGTATTGGCCGTGATGCACTCGGTGTAGGAGTGATCGGTCCAACAGAATTCAGTGGTGCGGTTGGCACAGTGAAGGAATTGTCGGGAAGATTCGTGGAGGTCATCGCGGTACTCCTCGGGAACGATGAGTTTGACGTGCGCAGTACGCCGGACCTCCATATTTCAGATATACAACTAAGTATTCTTAAATGTCCGGGAGTCAGGTGGCCACAGTGCGCCGGTTGTGTCGTCCCATGTCGGTTTCCTCCCCGACCTACTCTCTCACCTCGTTCGTTCCTTGAGGTCGGGGGCTCCACCTCGAATCTGCTGAACCGGACGCCTATCTGAACCAACGACTGCGTCGATCATCGACTACCGCGCTCCGTCGACCATCGACTGCCGTGCTTTGTCGACTGCTGCGCTCCGTCGACGCCGCGGTCGCGAGAAAGAAACCGGATGGGGTGGCCGCTCAGAACGTCTCGAGGTACTGCTCCAGCTCCCAGTCGGAGACCTGGACGCGGTAGCCCGTGTGTTCTTCGCGTTTCGCCTCGATGAACTTGTTCGTGATGTGGTCGCCGAGCGCGTCTTTCACGACGTCGTTCGTTTCGAGCGCGTCCACGGCTTCGCCGAGGTTCGTGGGGAGCGTCTCGATGCCGTACTCCTCGCGTTTCTGCTCGTCGAACTCGTAGATGTTCTCGCGGACCGGGTCGGGGGCGTCGAGGCCCTTCTCGATGCCGTCGAGGCCCGCGCTGATGAGCGCCGCGAACGCGAGGTAGGGGTTGCAGGACGGGTCGGGGAAGCGCGCTTCGATGCGGGACGCGGCCGGGATGCGCGCCGCGGGCTTCCGGATGAGCGCGGAGCGGTTCCGGTCGGACCACGCGACGTAGACCGGGGCCTCGTAGCCGGGGACGAGGCGCTTGTAGGAGTTCACGGTCGGGTTCGAAATCGCCGTGATGGCGGGCGCGTGTTCGAGGATGCCCGCGAGGAACTGGTGGGCGACCTCAGAGAGGTTGAAGTCGTCGTCCTCGTCGTGGAACGCGTTCTCGCCGTCCTCGAAGAGCGAGAAGTGCGTGTGCATCCCGGAGCCGTTGATGTTCGCGATGGGCTTCGGCATGAACGTCGCGTGCAGGTCGTGCTCCGCGGCGATGGCGCGAACGACCGTGCGGAACGTCGCGACGTTGTCCGCGGTCGCGAGCGCGTCGTCGTACTCGAAGTTGATCTCGTGTTGGGATTCGGCGACTTCGTGGTGGGACGCCTCGATCTCGAAGCCCATCGACTCCAGGCCGCGGATGATGTCGCGGCGGACGTCGGAGGCGGGGTCTTTCGGCGCGAGGTCGAAGTAGCCGCCGAAGTCGGAGAGCTCCGTCGTCGCGCGGCCGCGTTCGTCCTCCTCGAAGAGGAAGAACTCGGGCTCCGGTGCGGCGTTCACCGTGTACCCCATGTCCTCGGCGCGTTCGAGGACGTTCTTCAGGACGCGGCGCGGGTCGCCCTCGAACGGCTCACCCGTGGAAGTGTTGATGACGTCGCAGATGAGGCGGGCGGACGCGCCGTCGTCGAGGTCCCGCCACGGCAGCACGGCGAACGTCTCGGGGTCCGGCTTGAGGCGCATGTCGGACTCCTGAATCCGGACGAACCCCTCGATGGAGGAGCCGTCGAAGTAGATCCCGTCGGTGAAGGCCTTCTCCGCCTGCTCGGCGGGGACGGAGACGTTCTTCACCGTGCCGAGGATGTCCGTGAACTGGAGGCGGAGGAAGTCAACGTTCTTCTCCTCGATCTCGTCCAGCACGTCCTGTTCCGTCTCGCTCAGACCGCCGTCTGTCATCAGTTTCCCGTTTGTCATCGGTTTCGTCACCCGAATCCTACACTCCCACTACTAAAGCGCTGGCGGTCCGCGCAAATCTGCCGACGGTGAAAGAGAACTGGACATTCGTAAAATTCTAATCCCCCCGTGTCCAATGGAACGCCATGACCTACGAGAACCTCGACGGCCAACTCATCAACGCGCTGCTCGGCGACGGCCGCGCCAGCCTCCGCAGCCTCGCCGAAGACCTCGACGTCTCCGTCACTACCGTCTCCAACCACCTCTCCGACCTTGAAGACGCCGGCGTCATCAAAGACTACACGCCCGTCGTCGACTACGACGCCCTCGGCTACGACGTCACCGCTATCCTCCAGCTGAAGGTGGAGGGCAACGCCCTCCCCGACCTCTCCGACCGCCTGCGCGGCCACAAACAGATGGTCTCCGTTTACGAAGTCACCGGCGACTACGACATCGTCGCCGTCGGCAAATTCAGAGACACCGACGACATGAACCACCTCATCAAGAAACTCCTCGGCGACGCCGACATCAAGGAGTCCAACACCAGCGTCGTCCTCAACGCCGCCGCCGAACACGAACAGTTCGAACTCGACGTCGACGAGTGAGGCGGGTTTCGAGGGAGGAGTGATCTCGGAGGAGGTCGCTTTAGAGTCGGCGTTATAGTCGACATTCCGAAAGCCGGCTCGCCGACGACTCGCGAGGCTCCCTCTCGATACCCCGCCCGCGTGGTCGGGTCGAACTTCTGACGGCGACTGCGAGGACCCGTGGTGGCCGCGCCGTCGCTGGACGCGTCCGCCCGCCGGTCATCAACTCGCCACGCTATCACTTTTCGCGGTGGTGGGAGAACGGCTTGGTATGCCCTCTACATCCGACGACGAAGTTCGAGAAGTTGCGCGCGAGGCAGCGCGAGCGGAGGTCCGCCGGCTCTTCGAGAAAGTCGTCTACTTCCTCGCGGGCGTCTCTCTGCTCTGCGGGAGCTTCTACGCGCCGAGCGCCGTCGCGGGTGCAGACAGCACGGTCGAGGCGACAGTCACCGCGGGAATCGGCCTCTTCTTCCTCGGCGGCGGCGTCTACCTCCTCGCGTACGTCTTCGACGTCGACCGCCGGGTCGCGCGCTGGCTCCGAAACCGCTTCGCGTAGCCGTCGCTCACCTACGAAATCAGTCGAAAGAAAACGACGGGCCGAACGGAGTTAGCGAACGAGACAGCGACGGGGCGAGCGTTCGCGACCCGAGTGGTTCGAAGAACCCGGAAGGGTCGCGATTCACTCGCGCGAAGCGCGAGGCCCGAGCGACCCCCGAAGCGGGGTCGCGACGGGCTTTTAGTGCAGGTTTTGCCGAGCGCCGGCGAAGCCGGCGCGCAGAGCAAAACGTGCGTTTACATCATGCCGCCCATGCCGCCGCCCATGCCGCCTGCGGGCGGGCCGCCGGCGTCGTCGTCTCCCTTGTCGGTGGAGAGGTCGCCGGCGGAGATGATGTCGTCGATTTTGAGGACGAGGTTCGCGGCTTCGGTGGCGCTGGAGAGCGCCTGTTCTTTGGCGTGTGCGGGCTCGACGATGCCGGCTTCGTAGGTGTCTTCGAGGGAGTCGGTGAAGACGTTGAGGCCGACGGTCTCGTTCCCGGATTCGTGCTCGGAGCGGAGGTCGACGAGGATGTCGATCGGGTCGAGGCCGGCGTTCTCCGCGAGGACGCGCGGGACGAGTTCGAGCGCGTCGGCGAACGCCTCGACGGCGAGCTGCTCGCGGCCGGAGACGGAGTCGGCGTGCGAGCGGAGGCGGTCGGCGACTTCGACTTCCACGGCGCCGCCGCCGGGGAGGACGCGACCGTCGCTGACGGTCTGCGCGACGACGTCGAGGGCGTCGGTGACGCCGCGTTCGAGTTCGTCGACGACGTGGTCCGTGGAGGCGCGGAGGAGGATGGTGACGCCGTGGGCGTCCTCGCCCGTACCTTCGACGTAGAAGAGCTCGTCCTCGGAGTCACGGCTGATTGCGCCCTGACCGAGGTCGGCTTCGGTGACGGCGTCGAGGTCCGTGACGACGCTGCCGCCGAGGATGTCGTGGAGGAACTCGATGTCCGACTTCTTCGTGCGGCGGATGGCGAGGATGCCCTCTTTCGCGAGGTAGTGCTGCGCCATGTCGTCGATGCCCTTCTGGCAGAAGACGACGTCAGCGCCGACGTCGACGATCTGCTGGACCTTCTCCTTCAGCTGCTTCTCCTCCTGGTCGAGGAACTGCTGGAGCTGGTCGGGGCTGTCGATGGAGACGTTCGTGTCGGCTTCGGCTTCCTCGACCTCGATGGCTTCGTTGAGGAGGAGGACGGAGGCGTCGTCGAACGCGGTCGGCATGTTGTCGACGACGGGGTCCTTGTCGATGGCGGCACCGCGGAGGAGCTCGGACTCGCTGACGCCGCGTCCGGTCTGCGTCTCGATGTTGATGTTCCCGGCGTCGACGATGGTGGAGCCGTCGTCGGCGTCGACGGCGACCTGGCGGACGGCGTCGACGATGATCTGGGAGAGGAGCTCCTTGTCGAGCTCCGCGCCCTTGCCGGTCATGGAGGTCTCGGCGACGGAGCGGAGGAGGTCCTCGTCGTCGGTGTCGACGTCGATGGCGACGTTGTCGACTTCCTCGCGGGCCTTCTCGCTGGCGAGGTGGAAGCCCTTGATGATGGCCGTCGGGTGGATGTCCTGCTCGAGGAGGTCCTCGGCGTTCTTGAGGAGTTCACCCGCGATGGCGACGGCGGTCGTCGTCCCGTCGCCGGCCTCGTCCTCCTGGGTCTCGGCGACTTCGACGATCATCTCGGCCGTCGGGTTGTCGATGTCCATCTCCTGGAGGATGGTGACGCCGTCGTTCGTGATGGTGACGTCGCCCATCGAGTCGACGAGCATCTTGTCCATCCCTTTCGGGCCGAGCGTCGAGCGAACGGCGTCCGCTACGGCGCGAGCGGCGGAGATGTTGTGTTCCTGCGCGTCCTTGTCTTTTACGCGCTGTGCGTCGTCCCCCATGATAATCATGGGCTGACCCTGCATCCGCTGTTGCTGTGACATCGTACTCAATGATTGAAAGCCATTCTATATAAAACTTGGCTGGTACGCGTTGGCACGCGCCAGTGGTCCGTCGGTCGAACCGCGCCATATTCACCGCCTCCCGACCGTCCCCCGGCGTTTCAGCCACGTCCCCGGCGCACCCCGCGAAACGCCCGATGCGGCCAGTATTTATACTCCCCGTGCGGCCCCCAGACACTTCACGCGGCCGTGCGACACCCCGACCATGGCGACACTCACCAGCGAAGACGTCGGAAAAGTACTCGTGGACATCGAAGGCGAAGAGCTCGGCGTCGTCACCGAAGTCGAAGACAACACCGCCTGGGTCGACCCCGAACCCGGCCTCGGCGAAGCCGTCCTCGCCGCCTTCGGCTGGACCGAGAAGAACGAGGACGACTACTCCCTCGACGGCGACCTCGTCGACACCGTCACCGACGAGGAAATCCGCGTCAACGCTGACCTCTAACCGCCACTCCGCCTCGTAACGCCGGCTCTCGGACGCGCCCGGCGCGCTTGTTCACGCACGTCAACGCCCGAGCACTGGCCCTGAAACATCATATCGATGGGATGACTCGCCCCCGCTATCCCTTCACTCTCACTCCGCTTCGAGAAAGTACACGTCTCTGAACCAACCGAAACCATCGGCCACTCAACATATCCGTGTGGGCGTCTTCGACTAACCCGCCCCCGTCCGGAGGCCCTCGGGGCTCCGCCGACGGAGCAAACCCGAGAACCGAGTATCCGGCCGTCCACTCCGGGGGGAGTGGACGACAGGGGGCTGGCTTGCCACCGCACGACACCGCTGCGACCGTCCGCTTTCGGGCGGTCGCGGCGGCGCTCGTCGCAGATACCCCGCAACCGCGCGGCCGACGCGCGACCGAGACGGATTCAGTCACCACTCTCGCGGACTCGCTAAGGGATACCGACGTCGTCGACGAGCCGTACCGACGGGACCGGCCACGACTGTTGAGGATTCGGTAGACAGGGTGTTGACTCGCGCCGACAGCCGGCGCTCGTCGGTGTGGTTCGCGGAGAGAAACGCCGGGACAGGGATTTGAACCCTGAACCCCGTAAGGGGACACGCTTTCCAGGCGTGCGCTTTGCCATTCGGCCATCCCGGCCTGCACCCAGATGTACTGTCGTGTCGCGTTTAAACCCTTCTTTTCGCGACGGGGTGCGAGTCAGGCGGTCACCGACGCGTACGTGCGGGCGAGCCACGTCGCGACGACGGTGACGGCGGTGACGAGGAGGCAGACGCCGACGAGCGCGGGGACGCCCGGAGTGTCGCCGCCGAGGAGTCGGTAGCCGAACGCCAACACGAGGAAGGAGAGCGCGGCGAGCGCGCCGTCGAGCGCGAGCTCGCGGGCGTGCATTTAGTCGCGCTGCGCGGCGACGGCTTCGATTTCGACGCCGACGCCCTTCGGGAGCGCGCCCGCCTGGACGGCGCTGCGGGCGGGCGGGTTGTCCTGGAAGTACTCCCTGTACGTGCTATTCATCTCGTCGAAGTCGTCGATGTCGCCGAGGAAGACGGTGGTCTTGAGGACGTCCTGCATCGTGAGCCCCTCCTCTTCGAGGATCGCCTTCACGTTCTCGAGGCTCTGCCGGGTCTGCGTGGCGATGTCCTCGTCGTCGAGGAGGTCGCCGTCGGGCGTCATGGGAATCTGACCGGCGGTGAAGACGATGTCCCCGTTCGTCGTCGCCTGGCTGTACGCGCCGACCGCGGCAGGAGCATCAGGGGTCTCGATAGTGCGCTTCATACTCCCCTCTCGGCCGTGACGCGACTTAATACCCGGCGTCGCTCGCCGAACCCAGCGCGCTCTTCCCCGCGGAGCGCGAAGACCGAGTATGAACTGGCGGTCCGCGGCGGCGGCCGGGCTCGGCGTCGCGGCGCTCTCGCGCGAACCCGACCTCCCGCTCTCGCCGGTGTTCGCCCGCGGCCGCGTCGGCGCGGACTTCGGCGAGCGCACGGGCCTCGCCGGCGAGCGCGCGCACAGCGAGATGGACGACCTCGACGCCTTCGCCCGCGACGACTTCGACCCCGGCCGCGTCCACCCTACGATTCGCGACTTCTACGAATCGACGCTCGACTACGCGATGTGGTTCGACGTCGACTGGCACCGGGGGTTCCGCGCGGGCGCGGCGGGCGCGGCACACCTGACTCGCTGGCTCGAACAGCTGAACCTCCCCGGACCGGGCGCGGACGGCCCCTGGAACGTCGAGAGCGACCTGCGCCGCGTCCCCGACGACGCCGACCCGCGCGAGGACGTGCGACTGTGGACGCGCACGCGAACGGGCACGGGCGAGGCGGTGGCTGACCCGTCTGTCGAACCGGGTCAGACCGTATTCGTCGCGCTCTACGGCGCACACGAGACCCCTTCCGGCGACCGGCTGGTGAACGTCGCCGTGCCGCTCCCGGGGTCGAACCTCTCGACCGTCCTCCGCCCCGACCACCTCGGCGCGGGCGACGCCACCGGCCTCGAACTGACGACGTTCGCGCCCGGCCAGCCCGGCCTCTTCGCGGTGACGCCCGCGGGCGCGTTCCGCCTCCCGATGCACCAGCGCTTCCGCACCTACCCCACGACCTCGCCCGCCGCCCCCTCGACGCCCGTCGCCGACGCCGACGTCGTCACGACACAGGAGATGTGGCTCTGCGGCCGCCAGTTTCTCACCGTCACCTACGGGATGCGCCGACGCCGACAGCGCGAGAACGAGCGCGAGTCGTGAGCCGACGGCTCAGACGAGGAGTTCGACTTCGTAGCCCGCGGCCTCCATGCGGTCGAGGAGGCCGGCGACGTGTTCTTCGCCGCGCGTTTCGAGGTCGAGTTCCACCTCGGCGGCGTTCATCGCGATGTCGCGGTTCGTCCGGTCGTGCTGGATGGCGTAGATGTTCGTGCGCTCCTCCGTGAGAATCTCGAGGAGGTCTTCGAGCGCGCCCGGCCGGTCTTTTAACACCGTTCGGAGCTTCACGTAGCGCCCCTGGTCGACGAGACCGCGCATCACGACGGTCGTCAGGAGGTTCAAGTCCATGTTCCCGCCGGAGAGCACCGGCGCGATAACCTCGTCCTCCTCGTAGACGAACTTCCCCTCGAGCAGCGCGGCGAGCGGCACCGCGCCCGCGCCCTCGACCATCGTCTTCCCGCGCTCTAAGAGGTAGACGACGGCTTTCGCGATTTCGCCGTCGGAGACGGTGACGACTTCGTCGACGCGCTCGCGGATGACGGGGAAGGTGTTCGCGCCCGCGCTCCGCACGGCGATGCCGTCCGCGATGGTGTCGACGCTCCCCAGCGTCTGGCGCTCGCCCTTCTTCAGGCTGTCCGCGACGCTCGACGCCCCTTCGGCCTGCACGCCGACGACGCGCACGTCCGGTTTCCGCGCTTTCACCGCCGTCGCGATACCCGAGATGAGCCCGCCGCCGCCGATGGGGACGACCACCGTCTCGACCTCCGGGAGGTCGTCGAGGATTTCGAGCCCGATAGTCCCCTGTCCCGCCATGACGTCCTCGTCGTCGAACGCGTGCACGTACGTCCGCCCCTCCGCCTCCTCCAGCTCGTGCGCCTCGTCCTGCGCCTCGTTGTAGTCGACGCCGTGTAAGAGGACTTCCGCGCCGTACGCGCGCGTCGCCTTCACCTTCGAGATGGGCGCGGTCTCCGGCATCACGACCTTCGCGTCGACGCCGGACCGCGTCGCCGCGAGCGCGACGCCCTGCGCGTGGTTCCCCGCCGACGCCGTCACCACGCCCGCGTCCTGCTCTGCGTCCGTCAGCGTCCGAATTCGGTTCGTCGCGCCCCGAATCTTGAACGAACCCGTCCGCTGGAAGTTCTCCAGCTTCATGTGCACTTCCGCCCCCGACATCGAAGAGAACGTGTGCGTGTAGTCCAGCGGCGTGTGGCGGGCGACGTCGGCCACGCGGTCCTGCGCCGCGAGCACGTCGTCGAGTTCGAGCATACCCCGACTTTACCGCGGGCTCTCTAACGGTTTGTGGTTCCGCAGAAACGGGGAGGTGCGGGCGTGTGACGCACCCGACGATTGGGAGTATCCGCGCCTCGAACTTAAACCCGACCCAAGCAGAGTGAAAGTGAAACCCTGCGCCGTCGACACCGCCGTCCCGCCCCACGAGCCGCCTCGTTCACGGCGACTCTACATCCACCACGCCCCGACGCACCTGACACCACCACCGACACCACACCCCGTCGCCGCGTCCGCCGTCGCTATCGAGCCGCGGGGCACTGCGTGCCGCTACCAGTATCCCTATTCGCGCGCCGCGCGGCTACGGAAACGTGCAGGGTCGGCTCTTCCGGACGTGGCGGCGCGTCCTCGCTCTCGCCTGGCCGGTGATGACGGAGCAGACGCTCCGCACGCTCATGCGGACCGTCGACGTCCTCGTCACCGCCACCTTCTCCCCCGTCGCCGTCGTCGCGGTCGGCCTCGCCGACCTCTACGGCCGCATCCCGCTCCGCGTCGGCATCGGCCTCGGCGCGGCCGCTATCGCGCTCTCCAGTCAGGACACCGGCGCGGGTGCGGACGCCAACCGTGACAGCGCCGTCAGCGCCGCGCTCGCCATGGGCGTCCTCGCCGGTGTCCCGGTCGCGCTCGCCGGCGTCTTCTTCGGCGTTCCCCTCATCGGCGTCTTCGGCGCGGACGCCGACACCGCCGCGCTCGGCGCGACCTACCTCGGCATCGTTCTCGCCACCGCCCCGGCCCGCCACGTCTCCATCATCTCCGCCCGCGCGCTCCAAGGAACGGGTGACACCCGCACCCCGATGTACGTCAACTTCGTCGCCAACGGGCTCAACATCACTGGTTCGCTCACGCTCGGCCTCGGCCTCTTCGGCCTCCCCCGCCTCCAGGTCGTCGGCGTCGCCGCCGCTACCGCCACCGCCAACCTCGTGTCCGCTGCACTTCTCGTCGCCACTACCTACACCTCGCGGACCCCCATCCGCCTCGTTCGCCCCAGAGACCTCCGCGTCGCCCGTCAGCTCGTCTCCCTCGCCGTCCCCAAAATCGCCGAGGGCCTCTCCAGCACTGTCGCCGAGTTCCCCTTCAACGCGGTTCTCCTCGGCTTCGGCACGCCCGTCAACGCCGGCTTCCAGATCGGCCGCCGCGTCTACCAGCAGGTCACCGGCCCGCTCTCTCGCGGCTACCGGACCGCGGTCAGCGTCCTCGTCGGGCACGCGCTCGGCGACGCCGACCCCGGCGAGGCCCGCTACCTCGGCTGGTCCGTCACCCTCCTCGGCGTCCTCACCGTCGGCGGCGTCGGCGTCCTCACCGTCCATTACGCCGACTCTCTCGTCGCTCTCCTCGCCGCCGGGTCCCCCGAGGCGCTGCCGTACGCCGCCGATTTCGCGCGCGTCTACGGTATCACGGCTGGCTTCGTCGTCGCCTTCACCGTTCTCTCCGGCGCGCTCAACGGCGCGAGCGAGACCCGCATTCCGTTCGCCGCTCGCCTCACCGGCGTCTTCGGCGGGATGCTCGGCGTCACTTACCTCCTCGGCGTTCGCGCCGGCTGGGGCCCGCTCGGTGCCTACGCCGGTATCGCCGTCCAGTACGTCTGGATGGCCGCCGTCGCCGCCTTCGGCTTCCACTTCTCCGACTGGGCCGCTCGCGCCGCCGACATGATGGCCGCCCGCGGCACCCCCGCCGGCGACGACTGACCCGCCTCGTCACGACGGCAACGCGACGACACCGAACCTGCCACCCTACTCCGCGGGCCGTTCGTCGCGCTCGGCGAGGTAGTCTTTGATGACGTCGTCGTCGAGGTGGTCGAGGAGGCGGCGGTGTGCGCGCTCTCGGAGCGCCTCGACCGCCTCGTCCGTGCGCTTCGTCTCGAACGCCGCGTCGATGTAGGTCTCGCGGAGCTCGTCGAGGTCCACGCCCTCGGCCGGCTCGTAGTCCTCGGGAATCTCGCTCTCGAACCACTCGCGCCAGCGCGGGCGTTCGGCCCAGTCGCCCGTGAACTCGCTCTCCGAGCGCAGCCAGTCGTAGTGTTCGGCGAGCGCGGGCGGATACCCCTCTCTCTCGCGGTCGTCCTTGATGAGGCGGCGGGCGACGTGTGCGCCCTGACCGGCGGCGACGACGGCTTGGGCGTTCCGCTGGCCGGCGGGGGCGACGACGTAGAGGCCGTCGACGGGCGTGCGGCCGTCGGCGTCGACGTAGTCCGGATCGAAGTGCTCGTGTTCGTCGCCGTCGTGCTCGTGCGCCTCGAACGCCTCGCCGCCCGTGAGCGGTCGGAGGTACTCGCCGTCGTACCAGGACGCCGCGACGACGTAGCGCGCCGCGACCTCGCGGCCCTCTTGCGTCTCGACGACGAACCCCTCGCTCTCTCCGTGGTCGACGGATTCGACCATGTCCGGAACGACGTCGCAGCCGGCCGTCTCGGCGTGGTCGTGGAGGAGGTCGGTGAACGTCTCGATGTCGATGCCCGCGGGGAACCCCGGGTAGTTCGCGAGGAACGCCGAGCGCGGGAGCGCGGCGACGCCGCGGTCGAACACCCGCGTCTCGAAGCCGTAGCGCGCCAGGAAGACGCCCGCGGAACAGCCGGACGGGCCGCCGCCCACCACGACGACGTCCACGTCGAACGCGTCGCCCGTCATCGTCGACCCTCCGTCCTCGCTGGGACGTTCGTGCGTGCGTTGCGTCCGTCGGTAGCCGACCGTGACTCCATAGTTTTAGGCACACCTAAACAAATATGGTTCTTTCGGCATCCGTGAGTGCCCTACACCGGGTTGGTCAGATCGCCTCAAACGGCCGACCGGCCCACCGGCACTCGAGCGCGAACGCGACAGAGAACCAACAGCCGTCGGTTACGCGGCTTTTTTCTTAACGCGCGTGCGTCCCGGAGCGTCGCGATTCTACCGCTCGTCGATGGGCGTCCAGGACTGGTCTTTCGCGCCGGCGTAGCGGGCGCGCGGGCGGATGAGGCGATTGTCCTCGTACTGTTCGAGGACGTGTGCGACCCAGCCGCCGGCGCGCGACATCGCGAAGATGGGCGTGTAGATGTCGACGGGGATGCCCATCTGGTAGTAGGTGGTGGCGGAGTAGAAGTCGACGTTCGGCGCGAGACCCTTCTCTTCCTTCATGTAGTTCTCGATGGCGGCGCTCATCTCGTACCACTTCTTGTCGCCGGCGGCCTCGCCGAGCTCCTCGGACTGCTCGCCGAGAATCTTCGCGCGCGGGTCCTTGACGTTGTAGACGCGGTGGCCGAACCCGGCGACGCGCTCGCCGTTGTCGAGGGCGTCCTCGACCCACTGGACGGGGTCTTTGCCGGACGCGTCGACCTCTTCGAGCATCCGCATGACGTTCGCGTTCGCGCCGCCGTGCAGGCTGCCGGAGAGCGTGCCGACCGCCGAGGTGACGGCGGAGTGGACGTCGGCGAGCGTAGAGGCGGTGACCATCGCGGAGAACGTGGAGGCGTTCAGGCCGTGGTCGGCGTGCAGGACGAGCGCCTGGTCGAAGACGTCGGCGGCGACCTCGGTTGGCTCCTCGCCGTTCAGCATGTAGAGGAAGTTCGCGGCGTGGTCGAGGTCCTCGCGGGGCTCGACGGGGTCCTCGCCGTTCCGGATGCGCGTGAACGCCGCGACCACCGTCGGGAGTTTCGCCGTGATGCGCTTCCCCTTCGCGAGGTTCGCGGCCTCGTCGGTCGGGTCGGCGTCCGCGTCCGGGTCGGCCGCGGAGAGCGAGGACGTCGCCGTGCGGAGCGCCGCCATCGGCTCCTCGTCCGCCTCGGCGAGCGACCGCACGAGCTCCTGTGTCTCCGCGCTCAGCGCGCGTTCCTCGGCCATGTCCGTGCGGAACGCGTCGAGCTCCTCGCGCGTCGGGAGCTCACCGTGCCAGAGCAGATAGAGGACTTCCTCGTAGGTCGCGTTCGCCGCGAGGTCCTCGATGGTGTACCCGCGGTAGACGAGCTTCCCGACGTCCCCGTCGATGTAGCTCAGCGACGATTCGGCGACGAGGACGCCTTCGAGACCCTTCTTCAGTTCGTCGGACATACCCCGCGGTTCGCAATCCGTCAGAAAAGTACCTTCGGTTTTCAGGTATCCGTTCGTCGATCGTCGAGGGGTGGGGTCGATACGACCCGGTTCGGCAGACGGGGCAGTGCCGATACGACCCGGTTCGGCAGACGGGGCAGTGCCGATACGACCCGGTTCGGCAGACGGGGCAGTGTCGGTGCGAACGTTTTTCGGGGCTGCGAGCGCACGCAGAGGTATGGCCGGCCGCGTCGCGTACGAACCCGCGAGCGTGAAAGACCTCCTCGTGGAGATGAAGGACACGGCGGAGCTCCTCATCGACCTCTCGTACTCCGCCGTCCTCCACGGGAGCGACGACATCGCCGCGGAAGTCCTCAAGCTCGAAGAGCGGATGGACGTCCTCCAGCTGCGCGCGCGCATGAGCCTCATGATGGCAGCGCGCAACCCCGAGGACGCCGAGACGCTCGCGCCGGTGTTAGGAATCGTCGGCGCGGCCGAGAAGATTAGCGACGCCGCCGGCGACATCGCGAAAGTCGTCGTCGAGGACATGGGCGTCCCCGAGGCGATTCGCACCGCGCTCCCCGAAGCCGTCGAGTCCGTCGCGCGCGCCTACCTCGACGCCGCCTCCGAGTACGCCACGCGCACGCTCGGCGACGTCAACCTCGAAACCGAGACGGGCGTCCGCGTCATCGCCATCCGGCGCGGCGACGCCGACACCGAGTGGCTCCTCAACCCCGACGCCGAGACGACCCTCCAGCCCGACGACGTCCTCTTCCTCCGCGGCGTCGAGGACGGCCTCGCCGACGTCTACGAGGCCGCGACCGGCGCGGACTACGAGCCCGCCGCGCACGTCGAACCCGACATCGCCGACCTCGAACGCGCCGTCGACTCGCTCGTCATGATGAAGAACATGAGCGAACTCGCCGTCGACCTCGCCTACGGCGCGGTGCTCTTCGACTCCGAGGAGATCGCCGCCGAAGTCGTCGAACTCGAAGCCGAGGTCGACGCGCTCAAGACGCGCTTCGAGGCGTGGGTGCTCCGCGCCGCCGCCGACGTCCACGACCCGGTCAGCCTCCGCGGCCTCGTCCACCTCGCGAACGCCACGGAAGTCATCAGCGACGCCGCCCTCGAAATCTCCGAAGGCGTGCTCCGCGGCCTCGACACTCACGTCGTCGTCCAGGAAGCGGTCGAGGAGTCCGACGAAGTCATCGTCCGCGAGACCGTCGAACCCGGGAGCGACCTCGACGGCCGCACGCTCGGCGACGCCGACGTCGAGACCGAGACGGGGATGCGCGTCATCGCCGTCCGCCGCCCCGAGGAGTACGACGCCGGCCGCGGCCTCGAACGCGACGGCGAGGACCGCTGGGTCGTCCAACCCGGCCCCGACACCACCGTCTACGCGGGCGACGTCCTCCTCGCGAAAGGCACGCGCGCCGGCGCGGACCGCCTCGCCGACGCCACCAGCTAACACTCGCTGACGCCGCTTCCTGACGCTCCCCCTCGGCGGGTCTCGCCGCCACCGTCTCGCGAGCGACCGAACCGCTTACGGCGCTCGCCGTGGGTCTTCGGGTATGACAGTGACGTTCGGGTCGGCGTCGGCCGACCCCGGCGAGATGGACGTCGGGCGGTTGACGGTCGGCGAGACGCGGGACGGGTCGTCGTTCGGGCTGCCGGTCGCGGTCGTGAACGGTGCGGGCGACGGGAAGACGCTCTACGTGCAGGCGGCGAGCGACGGCGACGAGCTGAACGGCGTCGGCGTGGTGAACCGCCTCGTCCCACAGCTCGACCCCGCGGCCCTCTCGGGGACGGTGCTCGTGACGGGGATCACGAACTGGCACGCGTTCCAGGTCGCCGAACACCGGAACCCCATCGACGACACGAAGATGAATCGGGCGTACCCCGGCGACCCGAACGGGTCGTCCTCCGAGCGCATCGCGGCGGCGACGCTGGACGCGGCCGCCGACGCCGACTTCATCCTCGACCTCCACCAGGGGTCGACGAGCCGAATGCTGAACGAGGTGCGGGTGCGCTGTGGCCGCCACCACCGCCTCCACAAGGCCTGCCTCGAACTCGCGCAGGTCTTCGACTGCGGGTACGTCCTCGACCAGAAAGGGCCGAACGGCCAGCTCGCTCGCGTCGGCCCCGACGAGGGCGTCCCCACTATCGACCCCGAACTCGGCGGCTGCGTCGGCTGGGACGAGGAATCCATCGAGTACGGCGTCCGCGGCGTCTGGAACGTCCTCGAGTACTACGGGTTCGTCGAGGGCGACGCGGGGCCGGTGACGCAGACGCGCGCGACCGGGTTCGACCGCTACGGGTCGCCGGCCGGCGGGCTCGTCCAGTTCGAAGCCGACCTCGGGGACGCCGTCCGCGTCGGCGACGTCCTCTTCCGCGTCACCGACGTCTTCGGCCGCCTGAAGGCCGAGGTGACGGCGGACGGCGACGGCGTCTTCTGGCGCTCCCGCCGCCTCCCGCAGGTCGCCACCGGCGAGTACGTCTGCTCGGTCGGCACGGGCGTCACCGAATACTGATGCGCGACGACGCCCGCTCGCTCGTCTGCCCGGACTGCGGGGCGACCTACGACGCCGGCCCCGACGAGCCCTGGCGGTGTACCTGTGGCAGTCCGCTCGAATTCGACTGGACGCCCGACCCGCCCGCAGAACCCAATATCGACTCTCGGGAGGGGCTGTGGGCGTTCCGCGACCTCCTCCCCGTCGCCCCCCGCGTCACCTTCGACGAGCAGTGGACGCCGCTCGCCGACGCTCCCGCGTGGAGCGCGGACTTCAAGCTCGACTACACCCACCCGTCAGGAAGCTTCAAGGACCGCGGCGCGACGGCGACGCTCTCTCGCGCCGCCGAACTCGGCGTCGAGCGAGTGGTGGAGGACTCGTCGGGGAACGCGGGCGCGGCCGTCGCGCAGTACGCCGCCCGGGCGGGCGTCGACGCCGACATCTACGTCCCGGCGGACGCGAAACCCTCGAAGCTCCGCGCCATCGAGGCGGCCGGTGCGACGCCCGTGCGAGTCGAGGGGAGCAGACAGGACGTCACCGACGCGTGCGTCGCGGCCGTCGAGGACGGGGACGCGTGGTACGCGAGCCACGCGTGGAACCCCGCGTTCTTCGCGGGGACGTCGACGTTCGCGTTCGAACTCGCGGCGCAGCGGGACTGGGACATCCCAGACGCGATCGTCCTCCCGCTCGGCCACGGCACGCTCTTCCTCGGCGCATACCGCGGATTCTCGCTCCTCCGCGACGCCGGCTGGACAGCGGGAATCCCCAGACTGCTCGGCGTGCAGGCCGCCGGCGTCTCTCCGATCGCGGACGCCCTCCACGGCCCGCGCGGCGGCGCGAACGACGTCGCCGACGGCATCCAGATCGAACAGCCGGTTCGCGGCGCGGAGATTCGCCGCGCCATCGAAGCCACCGGGGGTGACGCAATCGCGGTGACGAGCGAGGAGACCGACGCCGCTCTCGACCGCCTCCACGCCCGCGGGTTCTACGTCGAGCCGACGAGCGCCGCCGGCCCCGCCGGTCTCCGCCGCTACCGCGACCGCGGCGTTCTCGACGAGGGCGACGACGTCGTCGTCCCGCTCACGGGCAGCGGCCTAAAAGCGTAGAGCGTCGGCTCGCCGGGGCACGGGAACCGCGAGAACAAGGCGTCGAACTTTCGAACTTATCGCATCTCGTCGAGGTCGACGAAGGCGTCGTCGCGCGCGGACAGCCACGTCGTGACGAGGGTGTCGTCGTCGGCGTCGGCCGGGTGGATGGTGCAGAGTTCCTCGTCGTCGTAGCGCTCGATGCGCGCGTCGAGTTCGAGGGCGTCGTGGTCGCCGCGCGCGGGGTCGCGCCGGCGGGACGCGTCGAGCGGGGGACGCTCGATACGGCTCATGCGAACACCGCCTCCGGGGGGCTGGGTGCGAGGGGCATCGCGTACCTCCCTCTTTCCGACCGCAGTATATATGTTCGGCGGCCGGTTCAGAAATTAAACCGAAATTCTATAAGTGGGATTGGGTAGCGGTTCATCCTTCGGGGTGAGTGGGCGCGTCGAACCCGCCGCGGACGAGCGGTTTCGCGACGTGCCGGCGCGCACACGGCGGCACCTCGTACCAGCCGGGCGCGAGGTCGCGAGCAACCACCCGTCGATCCTTCTCCGCGCGCCGCGTGCCACAGTCCCGACACCGGTAGCCCTGGCTCCGGCCGGCGGACTCCATCCGCGACCCGCACTCCGGGCAGTCGGGGACGACGCGCTCCACGACGTCGAGGCCGTGCACGCGGAACTTCTCGAGTTTCAGCGTTCCCTCCGTGAACTCGCCGCAGACGGTGAGGTCGTCGCCGGGGCGGAGCGCGCGCACGCGGTCGCGAAAGCGCTTCGTCGGCTCGAACGCGACACAGGAAAGCGTCTCCTCGCCGTCGCGGAGGTCGACGAAGACGTGGCCGCCCTCGCGCGTCTCGGGGGCGCTCGCCACCGCTCCGCGGACGCGATACCCCCGGCCGTCCGCGAGGTCGCCCATCTCCCCGTCGCGGAGGTGGGCGTCGGTCCCCTGGTTCGTGACGAAGAGCCGGGCGTCGTGGACGGGTTCGGCGTCGATGGCGTCCGCGGCCGCGCGGCACGCGTCCGGGTCGTCGCCGCGGACCGCGTGGAGGACGGGACCGGGCGTGTGCGGCACGCAGACGGCTTCCGCCTCTCCGCGGTCGACGGTGTCCCACACATCGGGGTAGGCGGCGTCCGCCGCCGCGAACACGGAGGCGTCGTCGACGTCTCTCGGGGTGCCCCAGCGCTCGGGCGCGCGGTAGGAGATCTGCTCGTACGTCCAGTCGTCGAACGCCCGCCACGCGCCGACGGCGGCGAGCGCGCCCACTTGGCCGCGGCCCGACTTCCACCCCTCGCGCTCGAACCCCGCGTCGTCGGCGAGCGCGACCGCGTCCGCGACGTCGAGGTCCTCGCGGAGCGCGCGCCGCGCCCACTCGGCGACAGTATCCGTAACGTCTCCGGGGTCGCCGGGCGCGACGACGACGCCGGGGTTCGTCCGGTCGTCGGCGACCTCGGCCGCGTCGCTCACGTGCTCGCGTGCGACCGCGAGCGCCGCCGCAACGGGCGCGTCTGTGTGCACCGCGAGCGCCGCGTTCCCCCGCGTCTTGTACGGGACGGCGGGGTTCAAGCGCACGAGGAGGCAGCGCTCGACGCCGTGCCCGCGCTCGCGGAGCGCCCGCGCGACCCGCGACGCGACGTACGTCGTACACATCCCCCGCGTCCGCGAATCCGTATCATCCAGACCGACGACAGTCACGCCCGAGCGTTCGACGCACGCCCGCTAACGCCTTTCGCTCTCCTTCAACTCGGCCTCACCCCCACCCCCGGCCGCCGCCTCCGCCTCACGTCCTGTCGCCGTCGCCGAATCTCCCGCCTCCGGACGACACAAACCATATATGGCGTGAATGGCCTATGAATGGGTATGTCCAGGGAGGCGCTCATCGGGAACGTCACCGCGATGCTCAGTGACGCCGGCTTCACGGTGAGTGACCAGTGCGTCATTCGCCCGAAGAGCTTCGACGTCGCGGCGCGCCGCGGCGAGGACCTCGTCCTCCTGAAGGTCCTCGGTAACATCGACGCCTTCGACGGCCCGACCGGCGCGGAGATGCGTCGCCTCGGAACCTACCTCCAGGGAACCCCCATCGTCATCGGGCTCCGCACCCGCAACCAGGACCTCAAACCCGGCGTCGTCTACTTCCGCCACGGCGTCCCCGTGATGAGCCCCGACACCGCCATGGACCTCTTCTTAGAGGGCGTCCCGCCGCTCGTCTACGCCGCCCCCGGCGGCCTCTACGTCAGCATCGACGCCGACGTCGTCCACGACGAGCGCGAAGAGCGCGGCTGGAGCCTCGGCCGCCTCGCGAACGAGCTCGGCGTCTCCCGGCGCACCGTCGCGAAGTACGAGGACGGCATGAACGCCTCCGTCGAGGTCGCCATGCAGCTCGAAGACCTCTTCGGGGACGGCCTCACCAGCCCCGTCGACGTCCTCGACGGCGCGGAGGACGTCCACGACGCCGAGCCCACGCCCGACGACCCGGACGCCGAACCCGAAGACCAACCCATCATCACCGTCCTCACCATGGCCGGCTTCGACGTCCACCCCACCGTCCGCGCGCCCTTCAAAGCCGTCGGCGAGGGCGAACGCCGCAGCGAGCGGCTCCTCACCGGCCACTCCGCATTCACCGAATCCGCCGTCAAACGCGCCCGCATCATGAGCTCGCTCAGCCGCGTCACCCGCACCCGCTCCGTCTACTTCGTCGACAAGGCCAAACGCGACTCCATCGAGGGCACCGCCATCATCGAACGCGACGAAGTCGAGGACATCCGCGACCCCGAGGACTTCCGCGACCTCCTCAAAGAACGCGCCGACGCCACCGAAGCTTAAGCCTGAATCTTCGCCGTTAATCGTTCTCTCCCGGTGTTGTCATCGTGCTTCTAACCATGTAACGAGTGGACTACACTGAGTTGTCCAGCTCACCGCCAGCACTATTTTTCAGTGACGTTCTGACGTCTACACTCGTACGGTACGTGCGCTTGTTGTCATCCACTGCTATGCTGAAAGTGAAGACTCCGCTGCTGCCTTCTCTCATCAGATTACCGAGATCGCTATCTCGGACAATAAATGGGAGGATGGCGGTCCGAGCGTCCGTACGCCCAGATAGGATACGCCCATGGTAGTCAGTCCGAGATCTAAATTCAATTCTCGCTGTATCATCCTCGTAGAACCGCTCAAGCACGATTTTATATACACTATCGGTGGGGTCTGTGACAACGATATTATCACCCCTCACGTTCACGACTGCTTCGTCCAAGCATACTTCACAAATGACGCCATCGCGCCAGCCCTCGTTAGATGACTGCACCTGACACCTCCGAGACCAGACAGGGACGTCATCGATGACAGTATCACGCCATTCTGAGTCCTCGATGACTTCTGACCGAGATAGCGATATTCGGGACTTGTTTCCCCAGACATAGCGGTAATAGATACCACATAGACCCAACAAACTCGCTCCGGAACCGATCATCGTCCAAGTCAATCCACTAAGCACAACGCCGCTAAATCATCGCGGAATCACTATGGGTATGTCGTTCGCGCTCTCAATCTCGCACAGAATCGGTCGAAGAATATGCTGAGGGGTGAGTAGTCGGTTGGATTTCGAACATCGACTCTGTCTCGCTACCGAAGAACAAAATCTGGTCGTCGTCGCGTCCCGTGACTCCGCTTACGCGCCGTATTCGGTTTCGAGGTATTCGACGATATCGTCGCTCTCGGGCATCCCCTCGATGCCGTTCGTGTTGTCGACGAGCACCGGAACGCCCGTCTGCCCGCTCACCTTCTCGACTTCCGTGCGCTCGGGGTGCGGCGACGGGACGGTGTGCTCTTCGTAGTCGAGGTCGAGTTCGTCGAGTTTCGTCTCGACTTTCGCGCAGAACGGACAGCCGGGCAGGACGTAGAGTTCGAGGTCTGGTTCGCTCACACTCTCTCTACGCTGCCGAGCGCCTTGGGGCCTGCGGTGGCGGCGACGGAGGACGAGACAGCCGACGTTCAGTAGCCGACGACACAACCACGGCGGGGTGGGAATCGAAAGGGGGCGAGTTCTCGGCCGGTCCGCGGGACCCCTATCGTGAGCCGAAGGCGAACGATATGTCCCGCAGAGCGTCCGAGAAGGAGCGGGCTTTCGGAGACGTCGTTTACCTCAACGAATCCGTTTTCAGGGAGCGGGCTTTCGGAGACGTCGTTCACCTCAACGAATCCGTTTTTAGGGAGCGGGCTTTCGGAAACATCGGAAGAATGAGCGTCGGCGGCGAGTCAGTGCGTGACTACTCCTAGACGGCGTTCTGGAGGATGCCGCCGGTGCGGACGACGAAGTAGATGACGAAGAGGATGGCGAGGATCCACTGGCCGGGGGAGACGTCGTCGGCGTCGCCGGTGGCGGCTTTGACGATGGGGTAGGAGATGATGCCGGCGGCGATGCCGTAGGCGATGCTGTAGGTGAACGGCATGATGATGATGGTGAGGGCGGCGGGGACGCTGTTGGTGATGTCGCTCCAGTCGACTTCGGTGACGTTGCCGAGCATGAGGACGGCGACGACGACGAGGGCGATGTGGCTCGCGTACTGGGGGATGACGGCGGCGAGCGGGACGAAGACGAGGGAGACGAGGAAGAGGAGGGCGACGGTGAGCGCGGTCATTCCGGTGCGGCCGCCTTCTTCGACGCCGGTGGCGGACTCGACGTAGGTGGTGACGGTGGAGGTCCCGAGGATGCCGCCGAGGGTGGTGCCGACGGCGTCGGCCATGAGGGGTTTGTCGGCGTCGGGGAGGTTGCCGTCTTCGTCGAGGAAGTCGCCGGATTGGCCGACGCCGACGAGCGTCCCAGCGGTATCGAAGAAGTCGACGAAGAAGAAGGTGAAGACGATGAGCGCGAAGCCGAACGGTTCGACGTTCGAGAAGCCGGAGAGGAACGCGCCGACGAGCGGCGTGATGTCGTACTGGGCGGCGGGGAGCGCGTTCGCGTTGAAGCCGCCGGACTGGACCCAGCCGCCGATGAGCGTGCCGGGGGAGACGAGGCCGGCGAGCGTCGCGAGGACGCCGATGACGGTCGTGCCGAGGATACCGATGATGATGGAGCCGGTGACGTCGCGGGCGTAGAGCGCGAGCGTGACGAAGAGGCCGACGGTGGCGAGCATCGCGACGGGGTTGCTCGCGATGTTGCCGAGGGTGACGAGCGTCGCGTCGTCGTTCACGACGATGCCCATCGCTTGCAGGCCGATGATGGCGAGGAAGAGCCCGATACCCGTGCCGACCGCGAACTTCACGGGTTCGGGGAAGAGCTTGATGACGTACTCGCGAGCGCCGACGGCGGTGAGGACGATGAAGATGACGCCTTCGGTGACGACGGCGGCGAGCGCGGTCTGCCACGGGATGCCGAGGCCGAGGACGACCGTGAACGCGAAGAAGGCGTTCAGGCCGAGGCCGGGCGCGAGGCCGAACGGCCGGTTCGCGTAGAACGCCATCACGAACATCGCGACGGCGGACGCGATGAGGGTGACGACGGCGACCATCTGCACGACCTGGTCCTGCGTGTAGCCGGATATCTGGATGGCGTTCGCGAGAATCGTCGGGTTGACGACGACGATGTAGGACATCGCGAGGAACGTCGTCAGGCCGGCGAGGAGTTCGGTGCGGAGGTCCGTGTCGTGTTTGGCGAACCCGAAGTAGTCGGCGAGGGAGTCTGTGAGCCCCATGTTGGACGTTCAAGCGTATCCGCCGAGCCGTACTTAATATTTACCACTCTCTTGCGCGACTAGCGCAAAAATACGGACGAAGTTCCAATTGGATGGGCATGTTTGTGCCTAGTTGCGCGGCCGGGTTCGTGTCTAGTCGAGGCGGACGAGGGCGTCGGTGGGCGCGTCAGTGCGGGCGCGAGCGCGGTCGATGCCTTCGTCCCCGGCGGCGATGAGCGCGAAGACGCCGCCGACGTCGGCGTCCGCCGTATCGGTGATGTCGAGGAGGAGTTCTTGGGTCTCGCCGGAGCGGATGAGGTCGTCGACGACGAGCACGGTCTCGCCGGCGTCGATGGCGGACGCAGGGAGGTAGTAGGTGAGTTCGATGCCGGATTCGAGGCGCTGGCGCGCCTCGATGAAGTCGTCGACGGCGGTCTCCTTCGACTTCTTCGCGTACGCACACCGCGCGCCGTAGTAGGAGGCGAGCGCGGCGGCGAGCGTGATGCCGTCGGTCGCCGCGGTCAGCACGACGTCGGGCGTGTCGAAGTCGAAGGATTCGGCGGCGACGGGCGCGACGAGGTCGAGGAAGGGCTGGTCGAAGACGACGCCGGAGTTGTCGACGTAGCCCTCGTCGTCGACGCGAACGCGGTCTTCGAGTTCGTTCGCGAGCGTCTCGCGGCCGACGCTGTCCACGACGTCGCGCGCGCGGTCGGCGCTCGGGAGGACGTGGCCGTTCACGTAGCGGTTCAGGTCGCCGGCGGGGAGGTCGGTCTCTGCGGCGAGTTCGTCGTACGTCCGCGTCTCCTTGAGGGTGCGGAGGACGGAGACCGCCTGCAGCTGCAGTGCGGCCTTCTCTGCGCGGTTCATACGCGTCTATTCACGTTTCCGCAACCATGAATATCTCGGATTCGTCCGGGAGCTAAAAGGACACCTCCGTGGGAATCCGTTTCAGGCGTCGTCGAGGAGGTCGGACGCCGTGACGAGCGCCTCCATCTCGACGCCGTGCTCGGCGAGCAGCTCCTCGCCGCCCTCCTCGCGGTCCACGACGATGAGCGCGCGGTTCACCTCAGCGCCCGCGTCGCGCAGCGCCTCGACGGCGTCAACCGCGGACTGGCCGGTCGTGGCGATGTCCTCCACGACGACGACCTCCTCGCCGTCGTCGAGGCGGCCCTCGATGCGCTTCGCCGTACCGTACTCTTTCGCCTTCTTCCGCGCGATGACGTACGGCACGTCCGCGGTGATGGCCGTCGCCGCCGCGAGCGGCACGCCGCCGAGCGCGACGCCTGCGAGCTTCGCGTCGTCCTCGACACGCTCGTCGAAGGCTTCCGCGATGAGTCGGAGACACGTCGGGTCCGTCTCGAAGAGATACTTGTCCACGTAGTACTCCGACGTCCCGCCGTGCGACAGCTCGAACTCGCCGAACTGGACGGCGTCGGCGTCTCTGAGCGCCGCGATGAGTTCCTCGTTCGCCATTAGGAGAACCCGTGGCTCGCGCGGGCATAAGAGATTCGTGTTCCGGCGAAACACTTTCCACGGCGGACGGTACTGATGAGGTATGCGACGAGGGAGCGATGGAGACGATCCGCGGCCCTACGCTCACCTTGCAGACTCCCGTGAGACCGTCACCGAGCAGGACGACGCCGCCCTTCGTACGGCAGTCTCCGAGGCGAGGCTGACGATCGACCACCAGATCGATTCGCTGGACGATATCGACACCAAGGCCGTTCGTCTCATTCGCGTCAACGTAATTCTCCTCGGTCTCATTCTCACGGCACTAAGCTTCGCCACCCGGTCGACATCTCTCTCCGTCACCGATTTCATCAACGTCCGATTCGGTGCCGGAATCACGCTCCTCCTCGGATCGACTGCCGTGGCCGCGCTGACGTACACCGCCTCGGACTACCGGGTCGGCCTCAGCGCTGAGAACATCGAACAGATCCATTCACTCTCGCTCACGGACGAAGAACTCCAGCGAGTGCTCAGTAACAGCTATCGGGACTGGATCAAGCACAACGAAGGGACGAATATCCGAAACACCCCTTGGATCACGCTCACCTTGTTCTTCTTGGTCGCGGCGATCACGTACCTCTCGCTCGGGTGTTATTACGCGATTGTCGGACCGCTCCCCGTCTGGGCCGACGCGCTCGTGATTCTCTCCCTCTGCGTCTTCCTCTTCGGGACGCAGTTCCACTCCCAACTTTCCGACTGGTGGGATGAAGTCACTCCCCTCCGCGACCGGTGAAGCGCGGTGTCCGCTTCTCGCGTACCGCCCGTTTTTCCGTCCCGAAGCTATTTGCGGGAACAGGCCGTACGAGCCGATAGAGATGGACTCAGAGAAACGATCCCGCGACCGGAAGAAAAAGATCGCGGAGCTGAGCTTCGACGGCCAGCGCGTGTCGAAAGGTCGTCGTCGGGACGATAGCGACGACGAGTAAGTCGTCCTACCACGGTTCTTCTTTGTAGCCGAGATAGTACGCGCCGACGTTGGTGGTGACGTGGAGGACGGGAGTGAGAACGAGGATGGCGAGGAGGACGGGGAGGGTGAAGGTGGCGGCGAACCACTCTGGGGCGCTGAGGGCGGTGAGGGCGAGGGCGACGACGACGAAGTCGAGCTGGTCGAGGAGGGGGAAGGACGCGCCGCGTTCGCGGCCGGTGCGTCGCTTGACGAAGGAGGCGAGGATGTCGCCGAGCATCGCGCCGGCGGGGAGGGCGACGACGGCGGCGAGCGGGAACCAGGGCAGTGAGACGCCGAGCGCGGCCGAGGCGGCGGGGCGGACGGCGTCGAGCGCGAGCGCGAGGAGCGCGCCGGCGGCGACGCCGACGGCGGTGCCGCGCCACGTCTTCCCGTCGCCGAGGAGGCGTCGTCCGCCGAGCGTACGGCCGGCGTCGATGGGGCGGCCGCCGCCGGCGAGGACGGCGGCGTTGTTGGGGACGTACGCCGGGAGCATCACCCACAACGCGGTGGCGACGACGGCGAGCGGATTCATGTCCGGGGCGACGCGGCGGGCGGAAATAAAGGCGGGGAATCGCAGCGTTCCGGACGGGGCCGTCCGATGGGGTCGACGCTGCGGGTCGCGGAGCGCGAGGAACCCCCGTTCGCCGCGCGCGCCGTCCTCAGCTAGAAAAGCACTACACTGAAGCCCCCGGCCGCCGTCGGTTCCTATCAACTGAATGTCCTCCTGGAAGCGTGACGTCGCGTCCGGCCTCATCGTCCTCGTCCCCATTCTCGTCACGCTCTACATCGTCTACTGGCTCTACCAGGCCATCGCGGGCCTGCCGTTCCTCGCGAACACGAACCTCCATCCGGCGACGCGCGTCCTCCTGACGCTCGTCATCTTCGTCCTCCTCGTGTTCGCCATCGGCTACCTCATGCGGACCGCGCTCGGCACGTTCGTCGAGGCGCAGATCGACGACCTCATCAACCGCCTCCCCGGGCTCCGCGTCGTCTACAACGCCTCGAAGATGGCGGTCGAAACCGCGCTCTCCGACGGCAGCGAGTTCCAGCGCCCCGTCAAGATCGAGACGTGGCCCGGCCACCGCATGACCGCGTTCAAGACCGGGAAGACCACCGAGGACGGCCGCGAAGTCCTCTTCATCCCCACCAGCCCCAACATCACTACCGGCTTCGTCGTCGAAGTCGACCCCGACGACATCGTCGAGACCGACGAGAACGTCGAAGACGCCCTCACGCGCGTCCTCTCCGCCGGCTTCGGCGAGAGCGAACGCGACGTCGACGTTCAAGACGTCCTCGGCGACGAATAGAGCCGAGCTGACGATCTCTTGTCGCCCTGTCCTGTGGTTCCCGCGTACTTGATGCTCGGTTAGAGGCGGGCCTCGACTTCGACGTCTCCGAACGCCCGCTCGCCCTCGGCGGTTCCGTGCGACATATCCGTCGCTGGCGCTCCGGATAGAGGTCTCACGGAACCGCCGACGACTCGCCCCCGCTCGATTTCCCAGCCAGGGTGGTCGTTCGAACTGCGGACCCTCGCCGGCTCGTCAATCCCCAGAAACGGCCGACTGAACGAACCGGTTTCGAGCGTTCGCGCGACGAGTGGCCCGGAGGGCCCGGTAGTCGCGCGATTCACTCGCCGCGAAGCGGCGAGGCCCGAGCGACCCCGGGAGTCCGCGCGAGCAAAGCGAGTGCGGGCAAGGAGGAGCGAAGCTCCGACTGAGCGGGGTCGCGACGGGCTTTTAGTGACGGTTTTTATCGAGCGAGTCGCGAAGCGACTCGCTTGCAGTAAAAACGTTCAGAGGTAGGTGAACCAGTCGTCGTGGGCGTCGGTTTCGCGTTCGACGAGGTCGAAGAAGGCCTGTTGGAGGTCTTCGGTGACGGGGCCGCGGGTGCCTTCGCCGATAGTGACGTTGTCGACCTGCTTGATGGGGGTGACTTCGGCGGCACTACCGGTAAAGAAGAGCTCGTCGGCGGTGTTGAGCTGGCCGCGGGAGATGGAGACGTTGTCGTGGACCTCGTAGCCGCGTTCTTCGGCGAGGGTGATGACGGCGTCGCGCGTGATGCCGTCGAGGATGGACTCGCTGAGGCCGGGGGTGTAGATTTCGCCGTCGTTGACCATGAAGATGTTCTCGCCCGGGCCTTCGGCGACGTTCCCTTCCTTGTTCAGGACGATGGCTTCCTGGTAGCCGTTGCGGCGGGCTTCCTCGCCGGCGAGGAGGCTGTTGACGTAGAGACCGGTGGTCTTGGCGTTCGTCGGAATCTGACTGGAGGCGTGTTTCCGCCAGCTGGAGACCATGACGTCGATGCCGTTCTTGAGGGCGTCCTCGCCGAGGTACGCGCCCCACGGCCACGCGGCGATGGTGACGTCGGTCGGGCAGTCGCCGGGGGAGACGCCGAGGCTCTTGTAGCCGTAGTAGGCGATGGGCCGGATGTAGCAGGACTTGAGGTCGTTCCGCCGCACGGTCTCCAGGGTCGCCTCAGTGAGTTCTTCGCGGGAGAACGGAATCTCCATGTCGTAGGGCTTCGCGGACTGGAAGAACCGGTCGAGGTGGTCCTCCCAGCGGAAGATGGCGGTGCCTTCCTGGGTGTCGTAGGCGCGGACGCCCTCGAAGATTCCCGTCCCGTAGTGGAGGCCGTGCGAGAGGACGTGGACGTTCGCGTCGTCCCAGTCGACGAACTCGCCGTTCATCCAGATGGTGTCGAGGGAGTCGCGCTCCGCCCGCATCTCGTCGAATCCTGGCATACGACTACGTTAACCGAATCGGTCCTTAACGATTTCCGTCCGGCTGCGCTCCTCAGTGACTGGTCCGTTTTCACTGCGTCTCCCGTCGTCGACGACGCCTCGAAAGCCCCTCGCAGCGTCGCGAGCCCCTTTCGGTCCCGCCCGGAGTGGCCGGACGATTGCGCTGGTTCGTCGGCGGTGTCGGCCTTGGTTCGCCGGCGGCGTCGTCGCTGTCGCTCGTCGAGAACTTGTGGGCGAGGCGCGTGGTGGCGTGGTCCGCTGGAGAAGCGAGCGTGGTCAGGCGAGGGCGGCTTTGAGTTCGGTGCCGGTGACGTAGACGAGGCCGTGGCGGTCGGCGTAGGCGGCGGCGTCGTCGGGGGAGAGCGCCGCGCCGGTCTCGTCGTCGAGCATCTCGCAGACGACGGCGGCGGGGGCGCGGCCGGCGGCGCGAGCGAGGGCGACGCCGTACTCGGTGTGGCCGTCGCGGTCGGCGAGGAGGCCGGGGGCGGCGCGGAGGAGGAAGACGTGGCCGGGCGTCCGGAACTCGGCGGCGAAGTCGGTCGCGTCGGGGGTTTCGGCGGCGCGCGCGACCTCGGTGATGGTGAGCGCGCGGTCCTCGTCGGTGATCCCCGTGTAGGTGTCGCGGTGGTTGACGGGGAGGCTGAAGGAGGCGCGGTCGTCGTATTCGAGGTCGCCGCTCTCGCTCGCGGGGTGGTCGAGGCTCTCTTGGAGGAAGGGGAGGCCGAAGGCGTCGGCGATGTCGTCGCTGAGCGCGACGCAGATGAGGCCGCCGGCGTCGTTCCGGAGGCGCGCGACGTCGCCGGGGGTGACGGCGTCGGCGGGGTAGATGAGGTCGACTTCGCCCTCGCGGTCGTCGGCGTCGTAGACGAGCACGGGCTTCCCGTCGCGGAAGGCGGCGATGGCGTCGGCGGCGGCGGTGGATTCGCTGGCCGCCACGGCTAGTCCTCCCGCGGGGTGACGCGCACGGCGACGGTGTCGTCGTCGACGAGGCCGAGTTCGTCGCGGAGTTTCTCGGGCGCGATGATTTCGAGTTTGCTCTCGTCGTGGTGGGTGCGGTCGGGGACGATGACGTGTGCGGGCGCGAACGCATCGCCTTCGGTGTTCTCGACCGTGCAGGGGTAGCAGGACGCCGAGCCGTAGGTGCGTTCTTCGTCCTCCCAGGCGTCGATGGGGACGGCGTCGAGGCGCTCCATCGCGGCGCGCTCCCGCCGGCTTTGCTCCGTTAGTTCGACGTTCAGCGTGCCGGGATAGGGGTCGTAGCCGAGTTTCTCGTTGAACTGGCGGTTGTAGCCGGAGAGGCTGATGTAGTGTCGGCCTTCGCCCATCCCGCCCGTGACGGTTCCGTGGAGGGTGACGTCGGTCGGGCCGTCGAAGATGCGGCGGTAGTCCTCGTACTCGTGTTGGAGGGCGCGTTCGCCGGCGTCAGTGATGTCGACGAGCTGGCCGTCGGTGACGAGGTCGCGTTCGACGAACCCGGCGTCCTCCAGCGCTTGGAGGCGGCGCGAGGCGGTCTGGTTCGAGGCGTCGAGGCGGCCGGCGAGGTCGGAGCAGGAGACTTTCACTTCGCCGCGGAGGCCGCCGTCGAGCGCGAGCAGTTTGAGGACGGCGAGTTCGTCGTACCCGACGTCGGCGTCCATGCGCTGAGCCATACTGGGAGAATTCTCGGCCCGCGCCCATAACCCTACCGGAAATGATAACCATCCCAGAAACGGAAACGATTGCCTCGGCTACGCCCAGAACTCCGAGTCCGGCCGGAGCTTCGGCACCCACGTGTCCTCGGTCTTCGAGAGCAAGGAGACCCGAGAGGCCTCCTGCGTGAACCGGTGGTCGAACCCGTCCATGTATTCTTGCACGTCGCTCGCGAATTCGTCGACGCGCTCCGGCGACGGCATCGACTCCCGGCTCAACCGCCCCCGCGAGTGCCCGACGTGCATGTACCCCTTCATCTCGACGAAGTCCGGGTCCGCGCGCTCGTAGAAGCCCGCGTACCAGTCCGGATTTCTCATATTTTCGCCCTCGACGAGCGTCGTCCGCAACACCGTCCGCGTCTCCTCCTTCCCGTGCAGGACGTCCATCGTCTCCACGAGGTTCTCCCACGCGTCGTCCTCCATCGCCCCGACGACGTCGTCGAACGTCGCGCGCTCCGGCGCATCCACAGAGACGTAGAGCTGCGTCGGGTCACACTCTCGCAGGACTTCCGGACGTGTTCCGTTCGACACGAGGAACGTCGTGAGCCCGCGGTCGTGGAAGGCCTCTAGGAGTTCGGGGAGGTAGGGGTAGAGCGTGGGTTCGCCGTCGAGGCTGATGGCGACGTGCCGGGGCTCCATCGCCTCCTCGAAGCGTTCGCGGGGGACCTCGTCGTTTCCGCCGAACCCCGAGAGGAGTTTCTTCTGGAGCTCGATGGAGGCGTCGACGACGGCCTCCGGGTCGTCCCACTCGACGCCGTCGAGCTCGTAGGCGTGGCCGTTGTGGTCCCGCCAGCAGAACACGCAGCGCTCGTTGCACCGAACGACGGGCGTCATCTGGATGCACTGGTGCGACCGGATGCCGTACCAGGCGTGTTTGTAGCAGGTGCCCTCGCCGCGGAGCGCGTTCGCCGTCCACCCGCACGTCTGCGCTGCCGTATGTCCCTCGTGGTGGTAGTTCGGCGAGTCGACCTGCTGTGGCATACCGCGTAGAAGGGGCGCGGAGAAGGAAAAACGTGGCGTCACGCGCCGCCGCGCGTCGGGTGGCTTTACGGCGCTCTGTGCCCACAGTCCAGCTATGACCGCGCCCACCGTCGTCACGCTCCTGCCGTCCGCGACGGAAACCGCCTACGCGCTCGGCGTCGAACCCGCCGCCGTCAGCCACGAATGCACCTACCCGCCCGCGGCCGCCGACCGCCCGCGCGCCACCGCCTGCCGCGTCGACCCGAATGCCGACTCCGAGACCATCAACGCCCAGCTCGACGCCGACGACCCCATCTACGAGGTCCACGAGGACGTCCTCGAACGCGTCGACCCCGACCTCGTCGTCACGCAGGGCGTCTGCGACGTCTGCGCCGTCGACTCGGCGTTCGTCGCCGACGCCGTCGCCGCCCTCGACCTCGACTGCGAGCTACTCACGACCGACTCGCACTCGCTCGACGGCGTGCTCGACGACGTCGAACGCATCGGCACCGCGCTCGGACGAGAACGGAAGGCCGCCGACCTCGTCGCCGACCTCGACGCCCGCGTCGAGCGCGTCCGCGACGCCACGCGCGACCTCGACGAGCGGCGGTGTCTCGTCCTCGACTGGATGACGCCGCCGATGGTCGCCGGCCACTGGGTCCCCGAACTCGTCGACCTCGCCGGCGGCGAGTACGGCATCACCGACGCCGGCGCGTACAGCGGCCCCGAGGACTTCCAGGACATCGTGGACTTCGACCCCGAGACGCTCGTCGTCGCGCCCTGCGGCTACTCGCCCGCGCACACGCGCCGCGACCTCGACGAACTCCGCGAACGCGACGGCTGGGACGACATCACCGCCGTGCAGGAAGACGACGTGCACGTGATGGACGGCGACGTGTTGAACTGCCCGAGCCCCCGCCTCGTCGACGCGCTGGAAGACCTCGCCGGAATCCTCCATCCGGACGCTCTCGACGACGAGGGACGCTCGCGCCGCACGCCGGCCGCTAGTCGCTGACGATTCGGCGGCGGAGTGCCACGGCCACGGCGGCGACGGCGACGAGCAGGAGGGCCGCGCTGACTCCGACGGCGGCGGCGGACCAGATGAGCGACGAACCCATGTTTTCGTCTCCGACGCCCGTCGTCTGCGCGCCGATGGTCGGCGTGGCGGTCTCCGCGACGAGCGCGCCGTTCCGCGCGTACGGCTCGTCGGCGTCGGGGTCGAAGTCGCCGTTCCCGTTCGTGTCGTTGTAGGCGACGACGCGGAGCGTCGTCTCGCCCGCGAGCCCGTCGGGCAGGTCGATGCGGACGCCGCCGTCGGTCTCGATGGGGTCGTCCGGCGCGACGAGCGCGCTGTGCCCGAGCCGGGTGCCGTTTTGCTCGGCGACGAAGAACGCGTGCGCACCGACCGGCGCGCGGTAGGAGACGTCGAGTTCGCCCGCGACGGGCGCGGTGTCGGCGACGGATTCGATGGTCGGCACGGCGCGCTCGACGTCGACTGTCGCGGTGTCCGTCGCGGCGTCCGGCGACCGCGGGTTCACGGCGACGGAGAGCGTTCGACTGCCGACGCGGCCGGGCGTCCGGCCGGGGAGCGACACGACGGCGTAGTCGTTCTCGGCGAGGGCGTACGAGCGGTCGAGGTCGATTACGGCGACGCCGCTCCCGGTCGTGGTGACGTTCGCCACGGGCGCGCGAGTCAGGTTCCCACTGATGCTCAGGTTCACGCTGGCGGCTCGTCCGTCGATGCGGAGTCCGGTGTGGCGCGCGTCTATCGCCAGCGCGGACACCGTGAGCGGGCCGGACGCCGGAACCGTCACCCGGTAGGTGGTGGTGACGTTCCGCGTGGCCGGCGTGGCTCCCGCCGCGACGTTCCCGAGCGCGGGGTCGTCGCCGGCGAAGAAGAACGTTCGCGTCGCGTTCGTCGCGAGCCGCCGGTCGGCCGCCGGGTCGAAGGCGCGGTCGCCGTCGTCCACGTACGCGGTCACGGTGAGCGTGCGGAGGCCGGCGAGGTCGTCGACGGGGACGCGGCGGCCGTCGACGGCGCTCCCGGCGCGCGTCTCGACCGGGCCGGTGTGCCCGACGAACGCGCCGTCGGCGTCCCGGAGCGCGAAGAACACGGTCGCGTTCGCCTGCGCGCTGTAGCCGACGCGTATCGTCGGGTCGCGGCCGTGTTCGACCGGCGACGAGACGGTGTGGAAACCGAGGCCGCTCACGGCCTCGACGTCCTCGCTGGCTCCCGAGCCGGCGGCGACGCCCGGCGCTGCACCGGCCGCGAACGCGACGCAGACGACGACCGCGAGGAGGGTGCGACGCATACCGGACCGTATCTCTCTCGTGGTATGTGCCTTCGGGGTAGTTTCAACTCGCTGTAGACCGAAGCGTCGCGTATGGACGTGACTCTCCTGCGGCACGCGACGCTCCTCGTGGAACTGGACGGCGTGCGCTTCCTCGTCGACCCGATGCTCTCCGACGCCGGCGCGAACCCACCGGTCGAAAACACGCCGAACCAGCGGCGGAACCCGCTCGTCGACCTCCCCGACGCGGTGACTGATGGCGATTCGGCCCTCGCTCACGACGCGGTCCTCGTCACGCACCGCCACACGGACCACTGGGACGCGTGGGCGGACGCCGTCGACCCGAGCACGCCCGTCTTCTGCAACCCCGCGGACGCCGAGCACTTCGAGGCGGACGGCCTCACCGACGTTCGCCCCGTCGACGGGGGCGAGACGTTCGAGGGCGTGACGCTCCATCGGACGCCGGCCCGTCACGGCCACGGCGACCTCGCGGAAGCGATGGCTCCCGTCTGCGGGTTCGTCCTCGACGGCACCGAATCCCTCTACATCGCCGGCGACACCGTCTGGTACGACGCTGTCCCTGAGACCATCGACGACCACGACCCGGACGCCGTCGTCCTGAACGCCGGCGCGGCGCAGTTCTTGGAGGGCGAGCCCATCACGATGACCGCGGAGGGCGTCGCGAACGTCCGCGACCACGTGAGCGACGGCACCGACGTCCTCGCCGTCCACATGGACGCTATCAATCACTGCCTCCTCTCCCGCGACGACCTCCGCGAGGCCGTCGACGACGTCGCGATCCCCGACGACGGCGAGACGGTCACCCTCTGACCCGGTTCGACGGGCGGGGGAGTGGCTCACCCTCTGACCCAGTTCGACGGGCGGGAGAGTAGTGCGCTGTGGTGGCGTGGGGCGGGGCGTTCGACCGTCGATTCTTCGGAACGCTCTTGCCTGCGCGCGGTGGAATCCTCTCTATGTTCCTGGCTTTCCGCGAGGAGGTCGAGGACGCCCTCGCGGGCGCGCTCGACAGCCTCGGTTATCCGACCGACGACCTGGGTATCGAGGAGCCGCCGGAGGGTGTCGACGCCGTGTTGGCGTCGAGCGCGGCGTTCCGGCTCGCCGGCGTGGCGGAGTCGCCGCCGCCGGCGGTCGCGGCCGACGTCGCCGACGCCGTCGACGTGTCGGGGTACACCTACCTCGGCGGCGTCTCGTCGCAGGGGCCGTACGTGAACTTCACGCCGACCGCTGACTACTACGCGGACACCATCGAGACGGCCGACGAGGACCACGGCCGCCTCCCCGCGACCGGCGAGGACGTCGTCGTCGAGCACACGTCGGCGAACCCGACTGGTCCCGTGCACGTCGGCCGCGCGCGGAACCCCATCGTCGGCGACGCCGTCGCGCGCCTCCTCGACTACGCCGGCCACGACGTCGACCGCCACTACTACGTGAACGACGCCGGCCGCCAGATGGCGGTCTTCACGTGGGCGTACGAGACGTTCGACGAGGACGACTTCGACGAACCGCCGGCGCGAGACCGCGTCGAGTACGACCTCGTTCGGTACTACCGGAAAGGAAACGCCTTCCTCGAAGACGCCGACCCGGCGAAGGTCGAGGAAGCAGAAGACGAGATTCAGGCCATCATGCAGGGCCTCGAAGAGGGCGACGAGGAGACGAAGGCGCGCGTCACCGAAGTCGTCGACCAAGTCCTCGGCGGGATGCGGGAGTGTCTCGCGCGCCTCCCCGCGGAGTTCGACGAGTTCGTGAAGGAGACGCGCTTCATGCCCGAACCCACGCGCGACCTCGCGAACACGCTGAAGGAGATGGACGAAGCCGTCTTCGAGGAGGGCGCGTGGCAGCTCGACCTCGGCGAGTACGGCATCGACAAGAACCTCGTCTTCTTACGTTCTGATGACACGAGCCTCTACCCGACGCGCGACCTCGCACACCACCAGTGGAAGTTCGAGCACTACGACCGCGCCGTCACGGTGCTCGGCGAGGACCACACCCTCCAGGCCGACCAGATTCGCACGACGCTCGACCTCCTCGGCGAGGACACGAGCCAGCTCGAACAGATCCTCTTCGGCTGGGTGAACCTCCCCGGCGGCGAGTCGATGAGCACGCGCGCCGGCACCGGCATCGACCTCGACGACCTCCTCGACGAAGCCATCAGTCGCGCGCGCGCCGAGGTCGAAGACCGCCTCGAAGACCGCATCCGCGACGACGACCTCGACGCGGACGACGTCGACCGCATCGCCCACCAGGTCGGCATCGGCGCGGTCCGCTACGACATCGTCTCCAAGCAGCCGTCGAAAGCCATCACGTTCGAGTGGGACGACGCCCTCGACTTCGAAGGCCAGTCCGCGCCGTACGTCCAGTACGCCCACGCCCGCGCCTGCGGCATCCTCGACGCTGCCGACGGCGCGAGCGACACCGTCGACGCCAGCCTCCTCGACGCCGACGAAGAACGCCACCTCGTCCGCGAGGTCGCGCGCTTCCCCGGCGTCATCGAAGGCGCGGCCGAAGACCTCCGCCCCCACCAGGTCGCCACCTTCACCCGCGAGTTCGCCGACGCCTTCAACCAGTTCTACCGCGCCTGCCCCGTCCTCGCCGACGACGTCGACCCCGCCACGCGCGACGCCCGCCTCGCGCTCGTGGCGGCTGCGCGGGATACGCTGGCGAACGCCCTCGACGTGCTCGGGGTCGAAGCGCCAGAATCGATGTAGACGTGGCTCCGCAGGAGCCACGTTAAACCGAGCGGGAGCGACCTGTGGGAGCGACACGCGAGCAGCGTGACTCGGAACGAGCGATAGCGAGTGAGAGTCACGTCGAAGCGAACGGCGCGAAGCGCCGTGAGCAGGACGAGGTTCGAAGCGCCGAACGGAACGAGGCGCTTCGAACCTCGGTAAAGCGAGCGGGGAGGGACGACCAGCGAGCACGCAGTCGTGGCTGAGTGGCGCAGCCGAACCAGCGAGCGGCGAAGCCGCGCGTCACGCGGTTCGGGCTGCACGAGCGAGGCGAACGGCGGCGTCGCGTGCTATTCTCTCTCGCTTCGGTCTTCGTCTTCTTCGACGCTGAGGTTGAGGCCGGCGACGAGGCGGGCGGTGACGATCTGTTCGACGATGGCGAGGAGTTGGGTGTCGTCGGTGGTGTAGTCGGCGAAGATGCCGAGGGGGATTTCGCCGCCGGCCATCTCGCGGTGGCCGCCGGCGCTCCCGACTGTTTCGAAGGCTTCGCGGATGGCGTCGCCGATGTGGATGCGGCTGTCGGTGGAGCGCGCGGAGAGGTGGATGGCGTCGTCGACGATGCCGTAGACGATGGCGGTTTCGACGCCTTCGAGGGTGGCGAGGTAGTCGGCGGCTTGGGGGAGGGCGTCGCGGTCGGTGGTGCGGCCGACGTGGGTGATGAGGGACGCGCCGCGGATCTTCCGGTTCTCGATGGCGGTGGCGATGGCGTCGATGGTCGCGCCGGTGACGGAGGGAGTGGAGAGCTTGTTGAGGAGGTCGATGTCGGCGTGTTCGTGGAGGCGGCCGGCGGCGTCGTATTCGGCGCGGGTGACGCCGCGGAGGAAGCCGAGGGTTTCGCGGCGGATGGCGAAGAGGAGGGCGGTGGCGAGCGTGGCGTCGAGTTCGACGTCGAGGGCGTGGACGTATTCGGTGAGGATGGTGGCGGTCGCGCCGGCGGTTTCGCGGTGGTCGACGAAGCGCGCGGCGACGTCGTCGGCGGGGTGGTGGTCGATGACGATGTCGACGGGGGTGCCGTCGGGGACGCGGTTGTTCGCGCCGGGGACGGAGTGGTCGACGAAGGCGAGGAGTGTGTCGGCGGCGCGGTCTTGGACGAGCGCGGGGTCGAAGGGGAGAAGGTCGATGTCGAGGAGGTTGACGAACGCGCGGTTCTGCTGGTGGGAGATGTCGCCGCTGTAGAGGATCTTCCGGTCGTCGATGCCGGCGGCGGCGGCGATGCGGCCGAGCGCGAGCGCGCTCGCGAGGCAGTCGGGGTCGGGGTTGTTGTGGCAGACGACGAGGAGTTCGTCCGCGCCCGCGAGGAGTTCGTGGAGGCCGGTGGCGTCGGTCATCGCCGTGGTGTTTCGACTCCAGGTAGTTAGCGTGTCGCCCGCGTTCACGCGGCGTCTCGGGCGGCCCGCGAAACGTCAAAGGGTACTTACCGCGTCGTAGGGTAGAAATAGGTAATGAGCGAGCAGGAGGGCGAGGAGGTGTCCGAAGACCGCCGAAAGTACGAGTTCCGGAAGCTCATCGAGGATCTCCAGGACTACTCGGGGTCAGGGACACAGCTCGTCACCATCTACGTGCCGCCGGACAAGCAGGTTTCCGACGTCGTCGCGCACGTCACGCAAGAGCACTCGGAGGCGTCGAACATCAAGTCGAAGCAGACGCGAACTGCGGTACAAGACGCTCTCACGTCTATCAAGGACCGCCTTCGGTACTACGACACGTTCCCGCCGGAGAACGGTCTCGTGCTCTTCTCGGGCGCGGTGGACTCCGGCGGCGGCCAGACGAAGATGGTCACCGAAGTCCTCGAATCGCCGCCGCAGTCCATCCAGTCCTTCCGCTATCACTGCGACAGCGAGTTCCTCACGGAGCCCCTGGAGCACATGCTCGCCGACAAGGGCCTCTACGGCCTCATCGTCCTCGACCGCCGCGAGGCGAACGTCGGCTGGCTAAAAGGCAAACGGGTCGAACCCGTGAAGTCCGCGTCCTCGCTCGTCCCCGGGAAGCAGCGGAAAGGGGGTCAGTCCGCCCAGCGTTTCGCTCGCCTGCGCCTCGAAGCCATCGACAACTTCTACCAGGAGGTCGCCGGGATGGCGAACGACCTCTTCGTCGCCCAGCGCCACGAGCTCGACGGCATCCTCGTCGGCGGCCCCAGCCCCACGAAGGACGAGTTCCTCGACGGCGACTACCTCCACCACGAACTCCGCGATAAAGTCCTCGGCAAGTTCGACGTCTCCTACACGGACGAATCCGGCCTCTACGACCTCGTGGACGCCGGCTCCGAGGCGCTCGCCGACGCGGAGATCATGGAGGACAAGAACCTCATGCAGCAGTTCTTCAAGCAGCTCAACGCCGGCGAGGAGGCCACGTACGGCTTCGAACCCACGCGGAAGAACCTCGTCATGGGATCCGTCGAGACGCTCCTCATCTCCGAGGACCTCCGCAAGGACGTCGTCACCTACGAGTGCTCGAACGGCCACGACGAACGCGAAGTCGTCGACGCCCGCCACGAGACCAAACCCCACGAGTGCACGGAGTGCGGCGAGGAAGTCGACGCCAGCGACGCCGAACGCGACGACCTCATCGAACACCTCATGAACATCGCCGACCAGCGCGGCACCGACACCAAGTTCATCTCCACCGACTTCGAGAAGGGCGAACAGCTCCTCAACGCCTTCGGCGGCGTCGCCGGCCTCCTCCGCTACTCCACCGGCGTCTAAAAGTACCTTTTACGCTGCGCTCGTTCGCTTCGCTCACTCGCTCGGTAAAAGCTACGACAAAAGCACTGCGTCACCCCCTACCGGGGGTTCCTTGGCCTCGCGGCGAAGCCGCGAGTGAATCGCGACCCTTCCGGGCTCTTCGAGCCGCTCGGGTCGCGAATGCCTGACTCTGGTTTCTCCCCGTTGAGCTAGACGTCTGTCTGCGCGGCTGCTGACCGTACGGGTCTTCTCTTCCAGCAACAGAAGTGTGGGCGTACTCTTCAGGCTTCGTGGACGGTGACGTCGACGTCGCCGTCGTCGACACTGGCGGTCATCATCGTCGCGCTGTCGACGCCGACGCCGCACGCAGTGCCGGGGTTGAGCGCGCGAATTCCGTCGTGGATTTCGTCGACGACTTCGTGGATGTGACCGCCGACGGCGATGACGGTCTCCTCGCCGCCGGCGCGCGCTCGCGCGGTGTCGGTGACGGCGTCGAGCCAGTCGTCGCGTGAGAGCACGAGCCCCGCGGAGGAGGGGTAGACGGCCGCGCGAACGTGGTTTATCATCCCGTGCGTGACGACGAACGTGACGTCCACAACGTCGAGTGCGGCGACCTTCGGCAGGTCGATGTCGTCGGGGTCCGCGTTCCCGTAGACGGCCGTCAGGTCGCCGGTGAGACTCCGGAGGTCGGCAAGCGCCTGTTCGGAGGCCGTGTCGCCCGCGTGAATCACGTGGTCGGCGTCCGCGATTCGCTCGCGGAAGGCGTCGGGGAGTTCGTCCGCCGGCTCGGGCAGGTGGGTGTCAGAGAGGATGGCGACCTGCATACCTATCGACAGTACGGGTACGGGAAGGTATATTCTGGGGTGCGCTCGCTACTCGTAGAGCAACTGTTCTAACTGCCTGTTCCGCCGGTCGACGTCGAAGTAGGGCTGCAGGGCTTCGTCGGCGTCGAGGCGGTCGAGGAAGAGCATGACGTCGACGCCGCGGGATTCGGCGTCGCGGGCGAGCGCCGACAGCTCGCTCCGGTAGAGCGCGACGGAGTCGACGACGGCGAGCAGGCACGCGAGCACCGCACCCGCCTCGCTATCGCGGGGGAAGGCGTCGCTGATAGTTTGAAAGTCCGGATACTCGCTCGGTGGGTCGTCCGTCGGCGTCACGCGGAGGCAGGTGGTACAGAGCTCGCCGCCCGGCCGGTCGTCCGGCAGGTGGTCGCGCGCCGCCTCCGGCACGGGAAAGGCGAGCGTCTCGCCGCCGCAGTGCTGACAGGTCATATCTCGACTACTCCCGCGACCGGGAAAACACTACGCGAAACCCGCGCGTCCGGGGTTATTCTTCGTCTTCGTCGACTTCCTCGACCGCGCTCTCGAGTTCCTCTCCGTTTTCGCCGCGCGGGAAGTTCCCGATGGTGTCGGCGCGGAAGGCCTCTTCGTCGAACTCGTACTCGCCGTCGAAGAAGTCCATGACGGTGTGCGTGTCGCGCATCGCGTTCTTCAGGCAGGTGGACGCGCCCGGCGACGGCGTGATGTTGAAGATGACGTCGTCGCCGACGATCTTCGCTTCACCCATGTCGAGCGATTTCTTCTTCGTGTCGACGATCTGCGGGCGGACGCCGCCGTAGCCCTTCGCGCGCTCGATGTCGTCGAGCTCTGCGCTCGGCACGACCTTCTGGACTTCGGGGAGGAAGGTTCGCTTTCCGACCTCGGGGACGTCGTAGACGAGGTTCCGGAGGACGTACGGCAGGAGGATGCGGTCGGCGAGGATGTTCCCGTAGGACAGGAAGGACGCGACGTTCAGCCCGAAGACGTCGAGGAAGTCGCCGACGGTGTTCAGGCGACCGCGTTCGAGGGTCGGGACGAGCTTCGCGGTCGGCCCGAAGCGCGTGATGGAGTCGTCGTGGACGTCCGCGTCCCCGTGCACGGCCGCGAACGGGAGCTTCTTCATCTGGAGCGTGTACACCTTCCCGTTCAGGAAGTCCTCGGCGAGGAAGAAACTCCCCGCGACCGGGAGGAGGACCTTCCCCTCGCCGTACCCCATCTCCTTCGCGATCTGGAGGCTGTGCGAGCCCGCGGCGACGACGGCGACGTCCGCGTCGAACGGCCCCTCGTCCGTCGTGAGCGTGTAGCCCTCCGTCGTCTCCGTGACGTCCTCGACCTTCGTCCCCGTGAAGACGTCGACGCCCTCCTCTTCCTCCGCTTTCTCGACGAAGGACTGGGCGGTCTGCCCGTAGTCGACGACGTAGCCGTCCGGCGTCTGGAGCGCGAGCAGGTCCTTCGCGGGGTCGCGGCCCTCCACGACCTTCGGCTCTAACTCTGCGATTTCGTCGCGCTCGATGGGGCGGAGTTTCGGGTAGAGGTCCCCGAAGCCCTCCTCGTGGTAGCGCTCTTCGAGCTTCGCGACCTCCTCGTCGCCGACGCCGAGCACCATCTTCGAGCGCTTCGAGTGCATCTCGCGCTCGCCGTCGTGGTTCTCGAGGTAGCCCGCGAGGAGCTCCGCGCCCTCTTTGACTTCTTCGGCCTTCTCGAGCGTGTAGTTCGTCTCGATGTCGCCGAAGTGGAGCGTCTGCGAGTTGTTCGTGACGTGGGAGTTGATCGCCGCGATCTCGTCTTCCTTCTCGACGAGCGCGACCGACTCGACGTCGGTGAACTTCGCAACGGTGTAGAGGAGCGATGCGCCGCTGATGCCGCCGCCGACGATGACTAGGTCGTATTTCCCTGACATGACTGGCTAACCGGTGACTACGTCGTTCGTCGTACTCCAGCCGCTTAACTCATGTTTTATGTGACCGCAGAACACCGACAGATGTCCTATCGGGGGTTCGACAGACGTACGAAAAGCCGGCGTCGTCGCCGGTGCCAATACGACCCGGTTCGGCAGACGAGTCGGTATCAATACGACCCGACCGAGAACCCCACGCCGAACGCGGAAAACTGATTTCTCAGTCCGCAGTGACTTCCGCTTCCCCTTCGGCCTCGGCCTCCGCGGCCTCCCGCGCCGCGCGCTCTTCTTCTTCCTTCTTGTTCTTCACCTTCTTCATCCGGAAGATCTCCTCGCGCTCTTGCTCTTCGAGCTTCTGCTCGATGTACTCCTGGGACTCGTAGAGCTCCGGCAGGACCTTGTGCTCCAGCGCGTTCACGCGGCGCTTCGTCCGCTCGATCTCGCGCAGGAGCTTCTTCATCGCCGTCTCCACTTCCGCGGCGAGGATGATCTGGTCGAGGAGGTTCTCGTAGGCGTCCGCGACCTCGTCGATACGCCCGGACGTCCCGATGACGCCGTACCCGCGCTCGTCGAGGCTCTTCTGGACCTTCGACGACTCGATGTGCGGCACGACGACGCCCATGATGTTGCTCGACTCCACCGTGATCTCGGGGTGCTCTTTCAGCGCCGCCGCCGCCCCGCGAACGGCGACGTCGCCCTCCATCGCCCGCGCCATGTTGATGGTCTGCTGGGCGTCGTCGTAGGACGTCTCTAAGTCCTCGCGCACGTCCTGCGCGCGGTCGAAGATGTCCATGAACTCCATGATGAGCCCGTCACGCTTCTGCTCCAGCGTGTCGTGGCCCTGCTCGGAGAGCTCGATGCGGTCCTCGATCTCCATCAGGTTCTTCCGCGTCGGTTTGACGTCCTCGGCCATGGTCTATTGTGATTGGCTTGCGAGCGGAGCCAGTTAACCGTTTTCAGTCCCACCGCGCGCGGACGGCCGTGACACTCCCGTTCCGCCTGTCGACGACCCGCTCGCCGCCACGCCGAAGCGTCGACGCCGACGGCAGAATCAGCCCACACCTTCGACTCGTCGGCGTCGCCACTACGGGTTCGAGAACGAGGAAAGAGAAGCGAGTTAGGCTTCGGCTTCCGCTTCCGCGTCGCCGTCGGCTTCGTCCGATTCGGACTCCGCCGTGTCCTCGCCGTAATACTGCTCGATGTACTCCTCGTCGACGCGGTTGAGCTCCGACTTCGGGAGCATCGAGAGGAGGTCCCAGCCGATGTCGAGCGTCTCGACGATGTCGCGGTTCGTCTGGTAGCCCTGCTGGACGAACTTGTTCTCGAACGCGTCCGCGAAGTCGAGGTAGCGGTTGTCGCGTTCCGAGAGCGCCTCGCGACCGACGATGTTCACGAGGTCGCGGAGGTCCTCGCCTTCCGCGTACGCCGCGTACAGCTGGTCGGAGACCCCGGAGTGGTCGCCGCGAGTGAGGCCCTCGCCGACGCCGTCGTCCATCAGCCGACTCAGGCTCGGCAGGACGTTCACCGGCGGCTGGATGCCCTGACTGTTCAGGTCGCGGTCCATCATGATCTGGCCCTCCGTGATGTACCCCGTCAGGTCGGGAATCGGGTGCGTCTCGTCGTCACCCGGCATCGTCAGGATGGGGATCTGCGTGACGGTCCCCTCGCGGCCCTTGATGCGGCCGGCGCGCTCGTAGAGCTGCGCCAGGTCCGTGTACATGTAGCCCGGATAGCCACGGCGGCCCGGGACTTCCTCGCGGGCCGCGCCGATCTCGCGGAGCGCCTCGCAGTAGTTCGTCATGTCCGTCAGGATCGTGAGGACGTGGTAGTCCTTCTCGAACGCGAGGTACTCCGCGGCCGTGAGCGCCATCCGCGGCGTAATCGTCCGCTCGACCGCCGGGTCGTCGGCGAGATTGAGGAAGACGACGCTGCGTTCGAGCGCGCCCGTGCGCTCGAAGTCGTCCATGAACTCGTTCGCCTCCTCCGCCGTGATGCCCATCCCGGCGAAGACGACTGCGAACTCCGTATCCTCGCCCGCTTCTTCGTCCTCGGGGACGGTCGCCTGTCGGGCGATCTGGAGCGCGAGCTCGTTGTGCGGCAGGCCGGACGCCGAGAAGATCGGAAGCTTCTGCCCGCGAACGAGCGTGTTCATCCCGTCGATAGAGGAGACGCCCGTCTGAATGAACTCCTCCGGATACTCGCGAGCGTGCGGGTTGATCGCTTTCCCGACGATCTCCTGGCGCTTGTCCGGCACGATGTCCGGGCCGCCGTCGATCGGATTCCCGGCACCGTCCATCACGCGACCGAGGAGGTCCTCGGTCACCGGGAGCTTCAGGGTCTCGCCCAGGAAGCGAACGCTCGCGTCCTGCCCGATCCCCGTCGTCCCCTCGAAGACCTGCACCGCGACGAGGCCGTCGGACGTCTCGAGCACCTGGCCGTGTTTCACGTCGCCGTCCGGCGTCTCGATCTCGACGATCTCGTCGTACCCGATGGGTTCGTCCGTCTCGACGTACACCAGCGGGCCGCTAATCTCCGTTATCGTCTGGTATTCCTTCATCTTAGTAGAGCTCCTGGAGCTGTTCGGTGATCTCCGCTTCGAGGTCGTCGATGTAGGACTCCCACTCCTCCTGCACGCCGATGCGGTTCAGGCGCGGCGCGGCCTCGATGGCCGTGATCTCCTCGACGGGCGCGCCGCCCTCGAGGGCCTTGAACGCCTCGTCGTTGAGCGTCTTGATGGCACCGAGCATCCGGTAGGTCTTCTCCGGGGAGCAGTACGTGTCCGTGTCGTGGAACGCGTTCTGCTGGAGCCACGCCTCGCGCAGGTAGCGCGCGACCTCGAGCGTGAGCTGCTGGTCGTCGGGGAGGGCGTCCTTCCCGACGAGCTGCACGATCTCCTGGAGCTCGTCCTCCTCGTCGAGGACGTCGACCGCCCACTGGCGGCGCTCCGGGAAGTCCTCCGCGACGTTCTCTCGGTACCACGGGTCGAGCTGCTCCTTGTAGAGCGAGTACGACTCGTTCCAGTTGATGGACGGGAAGTGCCGGCGTTCGGCGAGGTCCGCGTCCAGCGCCCAGAACGTCTTCACGATACGGAGCGTGTTCTGCGTGACCGGCTCGGAGAAGTCGCCGCCCGGCGGGCTGACCGCGCCCACGACGGACACCGACCCCTCGGTCCCGTTGATGTTCTCGAAGTAGCCGGCGCGCTCGTAGAACTGCGCGAGGCGCGCGGCCAGATAGGCCGGGTAACCCTCCTCGCCGGGCATCTCTTCGAGGCGCGAGGAGATCTCGCGCATCGCTTCCGCCCAGCGGGACGTGGAGTCCGCCATCAGCGCGACGTCGTACCCCATGTCGCGGTAGTACTCCGCGATGGTGATGCCCGTGTAGATGCAGGACTCGCGCGCTGCGACGGGCATGTTCGACGTGTTCGCGATGAGGCTCGTCCGCGCCATCAGCGGGTTCCCGGTCGTCGGGTCTTCGAGGTTCGGGAAGTCCTCGATGACTTCCGTCATCTCGTTCCCGCGTTCGCCGCAGCCGATGTAGATGACGATGTCCGCGTCGCTCCACTTCGCCAGCTGCTGTTGCGTGACGGTCTTCCCGGAGCCGAACGGCCCCGGAATCGCCGCCGTCCCGCCTTTCGCGATGGGGAACATCCCGTCCTGCACGCGCTGCCCCGTGATGAGCGGCGTCTCCGGCGTCTGCTTGTCGCCGGACGGCCGCGCTTCGCGGACCGGCCACTCCTGGAGCATCGCGATGTCCTCGTCGTTGTCGAGCTCCACGACCGTCTCGTCGACGGTGTGTGCGCCCGCGTTCACCGCGGTGACCTCGCCGCCCTCGGAGGTCGGCGGGACGAGGACCTTGTGTTCGATGCTGACGGTCTCGTCGACCGTCCCGACGATGTCGCCGGGCTCGACGACGTCACCGGTCTCGACGGTGGGCTCGAACTCCCACTCTTTCTCCATGTCGATGCCCGGTGCGTCGACACCGCGGTCGAGGAACGCGCCCATCTCGTCTTCGAGCACGTCCAGCGGGCGCTGCACACCGTCGTAGATGGTGTCCAGGAGGCCCGGGCCCAGGTCGACCGTGAGCGGGTTCCCCGTGTTGTCGACGGGTTCGCCGGGGGAGACGCCGGACGTCTCCTCGTAGACCTGGATGGTCGTTCGTTCGCCTTCGATCTCGATGACCTCGCCCATGAGTCCCTCGTCGCCGACGTAGACGACGTCGTTCATCTGGGCGTCGAGGTCCGTGGCGACCACAACGGGGCCGCTCACGCTCTCGATTACGCCGGAATCAATGGTTTCTACTGCCTGACTCATTCTCCTTCCTCGTTGTCGGACTCCATCAGGTCGATCCCGATAGCGCGCCGAATCTGGTCGCGGAGGCCCGTCTCACCGGCCCCCTCGGTGCCGAGCAGGACGAACGTCGGTTCGACGCTCGTCTCCACTCGCTCCCGGACGTCCCGGGAGAGATACTCCATGTCGTCTGCGTGCATCACGCCGATGCCGACGTTCCCGTCGTCGAACACGCGCTCGACGGCCGCGTCGAGCTCGGCTGCTTTCTCGTCGTCGGGAACGTTCTCGAACTTCCTGACGCCGGCGAGCCGGAATCCGGTCGTGAACTCCGGGCTGCCGACGACGGCGATCTCCTGCGTCATAGGATGACGAGTTCCTCCTCGATTTCTTCCTCGCTCAGGCCGACTTCGCGGCCGCGAGCGATCGCGCGGATGTTGTCGACCTCGCGTTCCTTCGCGAGGACGTACGCGAGCGCCGGGCAGACGGAGAGCGGAAAGATGTGCGAGAGGTGGTCCGAGTAGGAGAGCAGCGCCGCGTCGAGCGCGTGCTCGAACGCGATGAGACTCCCGCCCTCGACTTCGATCTCTTCGAGCGCGGCGTCGAGTTCGTCGCCGTACGAGCTGTCCCGGAGGCGCGTGATGAGTTCGTCACGCTGCCCGACCAGGCTGTTGAGCTCGCTCGCCGAGAAGAGGCGGCCGCCCTCGATGTAGTACTCCGCGGGGTCGAGGTCGGCACCGGAGCGCGCGAGCCGGAACGCGTTCCGGACGTTCCGGAAGTCGATCTCGGCCTGCAGGAACTTCACGAACTCCCGCGTTCCCGAATCCGTCGCCGCGCCGAGCCCCTTCAGGAGGTGCTCGTAGAACGCGCGGTCCGTGGCGTTCTCCAGCGGCACGAGCGACCCCGACTCCTCGAAGTCACCGTACGCCGCGGCGAGCGGCTCGCCGAAGATGGTGTCGGCGAGCACGTCGACGGCCTCGCCGACGTCGTTCACCTCGCCGAGCTGCGCGAGCGTTCGCTCGTCCAGCTCGCCGGCGCGGATGAAGTCCGTCTCGATGGTCGCCGCGTCCGTCTCCGAGTAGACACCGCGGAGCGCCGTCTTGACGTTCCACGCGTCGAACTTCCGGAGGTAGCGCGTCAGGAGGTCGTCCATCCGGCCTTCCGCCCACGACAGGAGGTCCTCGCAGTGCTTCGCGAGGTTCCGGTTCAGGGCGTACTCCACGAGGTCGACGCCCGTGTGCCGGGACGCCAGCTCGTCGATCTCCGTCTGGTACTCGGACTCCTCGAGGAATCGCGCGATCTCGGCCGGCCCCATTCGCATCAGCGTGCGGTAATCCTCCTCGTCGAGGAGGGCCGCCCACCGAGAGCGAACACGAGCGTTCACGTACGCGTAGTTCGACGCGTCGCGGCCGATGGTCGTCATTGGTCCTCGAAGAGCGTGTCGCTGATGTCCTTCAGGTCGTCGTCCCAGACCGCTTCGAGCACGCTGTCGAACGTGTTCTTCACGCGGACACGGGACGTCTCGCTCTCCACGACGACGCCGCCGAGACAGTCGAACTCGCCGGCGGGCTCCGCCGAGGAGTACTCCTCGACGAGGTCCGCGACGAGCTCCGCGTCCTGCGGCGCGTAGTGGACAGCGAGCTGTTCGCCCTCGTCGAACTCCGCGAGCGCCGCGTCGAGCAGCGCTTCCGTGAGTTCACGGCGTTCGTCGCCGTCGAGCGACGCGATTTGGTCTTCGACCTGCGAGCGGACGTCGTCGAGAGCGTCCCGGCGAGCGCGCATCCGCTCGTGTTTCGCTTCGAGCTTCGCGCTCGAGAGGCGTTGCTCGCGGAGCTGCTCGATCTCGCGCTCCGCTTCCTGTTCCGCCTCCTCGATAATCTCGTCGGCGTCGGATTCGGCTTCGGCGACGATGTCCTCGGCTTCCGCCTCGGCGCGCTCGCGGATCTCCTCCGCCCGAGCGCGGGCATCGTCTCGAATCTCCTCGACGACTGTGTCCAGGCTCATCGTCAGCGTTTAGACGATGAAGATGACGACGAGCGCGAGGATAACGAGCGTTTCAGGGAGGACCGTGAACAGGAGACCGACCCCGAAGAAGTCCTCGTCTTCGGCGATCGCGCCGACGGCGGCGGCACCGATTCCACCCTCTGCGACGCCCGCGCCCAGCGCGGCGATACCGACGCCGAGGGCGGCGAGGCCCGTCGCGAAGTCGCCGTTGATTTCGGCGAGAGCGAGGTCGGTGAAGCCGGCGAGCGATGCGAGCGCGTTGGCAAAGGCTACTGTGATTTCGAACATTGGTTAGTCTTGTGTAGTGTGCGTTCGCTGGTGACCGAACGGTTCGTATTTCTCCCCACCGCCTTCATAAAACTTCCCAAAGAACTCGACGTATTCGAGGCGTATAGCCTGTAAGCCGGCGCTTGTGACGCCAAGCGCTAGCACGAACACGTGGCCGATGAGCAGGACGAGGATGCCGCCCAGCACGCCGGCGATGCCGCTGTGAACGAGCCCCGGGAACATGATGGAGGCTTCGGGGTGGTGTTGCAGTGCTTCCGCGGCGGTCTGCCCGGTGAGGAAGTGGAACTCCCCTTCGTACTGGTAGGCTCCGAAGAACAGGAGGTTGACGACGAACGCCATCCCCGCCTTCGCGATCATGACCGCGGCGAGCCGCGTGTACGAGAGCACGTGTGTGACCGTCTTCAGCGCTTCTTCGAGCGCGAGTGCGCCCTCCGCTGCGAGCAGCAGGAGGAGGCCGAGCAGCGCGACGCCGAGCGCGACGACGCCGGCCGTCGACGAGAACCCGGCGAACCCGAGCGCGACCGGGCTGCCGTTCATGACTTCGTAGATGAAGTCGGGTTTCGAGTCGGCGAGGTGGCGGCTGAAGATCCAGCCCCAGACGCCGACCATGATGAGGACCCACGAGCCGTTCTCCAGCACGGCCGTCTTCACGCCGTGGCCGCGGGCTTCAGTGATGAAGCCGAACGCCTGCCCGACCGTCATGTGGATGACGCCGGCGAAGATGGAGACCGCCAGCCAGAGCTGGGCGTAGCCGAGATAGCCCGGCTGGAGGCCCTTGTGGATCGGCGGGTGGCCGTGCCAGAGCACCTCACCGAGGACGTGGAATCCGAATATCTCGCCGTAGAGGATACCGAAGAGCACCGTGAACCCACCGGCCCACATGCCGACGGAGCCGAGGCTCTTGATACCTTCACTGTCGAAGCGCGTGTAGAGGAACGCGCCGGCGAGCGTGTAGAGCAGCCCGTACCCGACGTCCCCGATCATGAACCCGTAGAAGACGGGGAACGTGAGGAAGAGGACGACGGTCGGGTCGATCTCCCAGTACTTCGGGCGGTTGATGACGCGCACGAGGAACGCGAACGGGTTCATCGCGGCGGGGTTGTCCTGGACGACGGGCGGGCGTTCCTCCTCGCCGCCGTCGGCGACGGCGTGGTGGTCGCTCGGCGGCTCGTAGCTCGCGCGTTCGAGCTCTTCGATCTCGACGCGCTCGCCGACGGCGTCCTTCACGGCGGACGCGAACGACGAGTACTCGCTCGTCGGCACCCAGCCCTCCGCGACGAACGCGTGCTCCGTGGTCGCGAACTGGAGCGGCGCTTCCGCCTTCTCCACGGCGATGGAGAGCTCCTCTTCGGCGGCGAAGAGGAACCCGGCGTGTTCGAGTCCGAGCGTCTCCAGCTCGCTCTCGACGCTGTCGAGCTTCGACTGGAGCTTCCGCTTCCTCCGGGAGAGGCGGTCGAGATGCTCCTCGGGGGAGCCGTCGGCGTCCGGCACGTCGATGGCCAGGAACTCGACGCCGGCGAGGGCGTCGTCGAGCACGTCCGTCGCGCCGTCCGCCGGGTGGGCGAAGACGGCGACGATATCGGAGTCGTCCCCGGTGAACGTCTCGAACCGGGCGACGTTGCTCGCGTCTGCGAGCGCGTGCTCGACGGCGGCGGCGTCACCTTCGCCGACGGCGACTTCGAGTGAGTCGTAGCCGGCGAGGAGGTCGAGGTCGAGGCCGAGGTCGACGAACGGCTCGGTGCGCTCGATGGCCTCCTCGACGGCCGCGAGGTCGTCCTCGATGTCGCTCCGGCGGTCGTCGAGCTCGTTGACTTCCTGCCGGACGGCTTCGAGCTCCGTCTCCAGCGCGTCCTCGGTGACGATGCGCGCACTCCCCGCGTCGTCGGGCGAGACGTCGAGGATGGAGAGCAGCGACCTGACGGTGACGAGCTTCTCCGCCGCGTCGTTCGCGCCCTCGAGCGGCGACCCGCTCTCGAACCCCTCGGCGTCTTCCGCGTACGGCGTGAGGTGGACGACGTTCTCGTCGTGTGCGACTTCGATGACGTCTTCGACGACGCCTTTGGTGCCCGTGACGGACACCTTGCTCATCTGCTCAGGTCTGAGCATGCACCGCCTCCGTGAACCGCGCTACCGCGAGGTCGACCGCCTCGTCGGTGTTTCGCTTCGCGCGCTCCTCGAGGCGCTCTCGCTCCTGCTTCCCTTCCTTGATGACGCGTTCGCGTTCCGCCTCGATTTCTGCTTTCGCGTCCTCGATTCGGTCGTCTTTTAGTGCAGCCGCTTCCTCCTCGGCGTCGGTCCGAATCTCCTCGGCTTTCGCGCGCGCCTCGGTGATGCGTTCTTCGGCCTCGGCTTCGGCTTCAGCGACGATGTCGTCGGCGTCCTGCTCAGCCTCTTTTACTCGTTCGAGAACCTCTTGCCTCGGCATTGGCTAACGGGCGATGCTTGCACGACTGCGTATAAGGTAGTTGCGAAAGGGCTGAGTCAGAACCCGAGGGGTTATCCCGGTCACCCACGAACCCGCGAGTGATGGGAGTCCTCGAGGACAAAGCGCGAGCGCGGACGTTCTACCGCTATCTCTCGCGGGTCTACGACACGGTGAACGCGTACATCTGGAACGCGGAGATGCGGGACGAAGCCCTCGACTGGTTCGACGCGGACGCGGACGACCGCGTGCTCGACGTCGGCTGCGGCACGGGCTTCGCCACCGAGGGCCTCCTCCAGCACACGGAGGACGTCGTCGGCCTCGACCAGTCCGTCCACCAGCTCCAGAAGGCGTGGGCGAAACTCGGGAAGCACGACCCGGTCTCGTTCACGCTCGGGGACGCCGAACGCCTCCCCTTCGACGACGACGCGTTCGACAAGACGTGGTCGTCGGGGAGCATCGAGTACTGGCCGAACCCCGCGACGGCGCTCGCCGAAATCCGCCGCGTCACGAAGCCCGGCGGCACAGTGTTAATCGTCGGGCCGAACGAGCCGCACACGTCGGTCGGGCAGTCGCTCGCGGACGCGATGATGCTCTTCTACGACGACGAGGAGGCGGACGAGATGTTCCACGACGCCGGCTTCGAGGACGTCGAACACCGCTACCTCGGCCCGTGGTACAAGCCCGACATCGCCATCGTCTCTATCGCCACGGTCCCCGAGTAGTCAGCCGACGCGGACGCGGGCGACGGCGATTCGCTGCTTCTCGACGAACAGTTCGACTGTCACGGTGTCGCCTCGCTCTGGGAACGGCGCGTTCGTGCGAGCGACGCGGACGCTCGCGGTTTCGCCGACCGACCACCGCGGGTCGGCGTTCCGGTTGAACGGGCCGGTCGGCCCGCCCTTGAACCCCGACGCGGCGAAGAAGGGAACCGGTGGTTGGTCGGCCAGCGGCCGGCCGTCGACGCCGATGCGGACGCCGAGTCGCCGGGCGTCGAGCGGGCCGCCGGCGGTGAGCGTGAGCGCCACGCGGCCGCCCGCGGACGCGTCCGCTGTGACGCCGACCGGCTCCGCCGGCTGCGGGAGGGCGAGCGCGGTCGCGCCGGCGACGACGGCGGCGAGGCAGACGCTCACGGCGACGAGCGAGACGACCGCAATCGGGCCGGTGGCGGCGCGCGACCCGCGGCGGGGAGACACGCTCCGAGGTCGCCGCGTCTTCCTACGTAAGCGTTGAGACGGTCACGTTGTACTGCTCGCCCTCCCGGAACGCGGTGACGTTGTACGTCCCCTGGGGGGAGAGCGCCCAGAGCTCGCCGTCGGTGCCCGTCTGTCCGACGGTCGTGCCGTTGATGCGGACGCTCGCGTCGAGCGGCGCGCCGGTCGCGTTCGTCACGGCCACGCGGAGCGGTCCGCCGGCGTACGTCCGATTCACCCAGAGCGTCCGGTTGTCGTGACTGTCACTCACCGACGGGCCGGTGGGGAGCGAGGAGAGGTACTGGTACTGCGTCTCGCTGTACACGTTCGTCGTGTTCGCGTCGATGAACGCGACCAGCCGCCCGTGGTTGTGCGTGATGTCGGCGGTGTAGGCTATCTGCCCCCAGAACCGCTGGTTGCGCCGGTGGTTGTTCTGCCCGGACTGATTCCACCCCCACGGGTAGGCTTCCTGGAACTGCTGTTGGCCCTCGGAGATGGTGTCGATTGTGCCCTGCGAGCCGGTGAAGGCGTCGGCGTCGACGGCCTCGCGGACGTAGGTGTCGTCGTCGATGGTGGCGAGCGTGAACCCGCTCGCGGTCGCGGCGACGTAGATGCGCGTCGGCGGCTGGTCGTCGCGGATCGCCGCGGCCGCGCGCTCGCGGACCGGGCCGGTGAGCGTCGCGAGGTGCGCGTTCGCCTTGCCGAGCTCCACGCGGATCGACTGCGCGTTACGGAGCTGGCGGGCGCGCGGGAAGGCGTCCTCGACGAGGCGGTTCACGCCGCGAGCGCGCGAGTCGACGTACGCCATCGTCTGGACGTACTCGGTCGCGGTGAGTTCACCGGCCGCGTACGCCCGCGTCGCGTTCTGTTGGAGGCGTTCGAGCTCGTCGATACGGGCGTTGATTCGCTCGGTCTCGTTCTCGAGGACGGCGCGTCTGGCGTCGGCGGTAGTGGCGTTCTGCCAGCGCTCGTCGAACTCGTAGGCGGCGAGCGCGTTCCCGCCGTCGCCGGTGCCGATGCGGACGGCGCTCGTGAGCGTGAGCGAGGGTTCGACAGTGGTGGCGCGCGCCGCGCCGTCGAGGACGAGGACGTCGGTGGTGTTCTGTGCGGGCGAGACGAGACGTGGCGTCTGCCCGACCTCGTTGTCGACGTTCGCGTTCGGGGTGGTGCCGCCGAGCGAGACAGCGGCTACGGGGAGGGCGAGGACGAGGAGGGCGACGACGAACGCGGGGACCAACCGCGGCATACGTCTGACGGATACGCACGCGAACATAAAAACCCACACGGAAGTCCGGGCCGCTCCGTTCATCGTGGTGTCATGCCGATGGAAAGCGTTTTGCCGCGACGGGGAGCACTCACACGTAATGCGGCAGGTCGTCTGCGTCGCCCTCGTCCTCCTCCTCGCGGCCACGGCGCCCGTGGCAGCGGCCAGCGCCGACGCCGACCCCGGGCCGAGCGACATCGTCATCGGCGTCAACGTGCACGAGAACGGCGACGCCACGTGGAACGTCACCGCGACGTACCCGTTGAACTCCTCCACCGACCGCCGGGCGTTCGCGCGCTTGAGCGACGAGTTCACGCGCGGCGGCGACGTCTTCGTCCAGCCGGGCGTGTTCGAGTCGGCGGCGAGCACGGCGAGCGAGCGCACGGGTCGCCCGATGTCCGTCACGGACGTCCGCTACGGCACTGACGTCCGGAATCGGACGGGCGTGAACGCGACCGGCGTGTTGACGCTGAAGTTCCGGTGGAACGGCTTCGCGAACGCGACGGCCGGGAACATCACGGTCGGCGACGCCTTCTCCGGGTCGCTCCTCGGCGACCTCACCGAGCGGGAGACGCTGTACATCGCGCCGCCCGATGGCTATCGGCCGCTGAGCAGCAGCTCGTCCGATCAGGTACGGAACGGCGCGATCTACTGGACGGGCCCCTACGAGTTCGCGAGCGGCGGGCCGAGCGTCCAGTTCACCGAGGGGTCGGGGCCGCTGTTCGGCGGGTTCGGCGCGGTCGCGGTGCTCGTCGTGCTCGCGCTCGTCGTCGGCGGCGCGGTCGCGTACGTCGTCGTCGGCCGCTCCGACCGCGACCTCCCGGGTCTCGGCTCGACGTCGGACGCGCCACCGGACGAAGCGTCGGCGACGGAACCCGACGAGGAAGCCGCCGAGGAGCCCGACGGCGACGCCGAGGCGGCGGGCGGCGGGGCCGCTGGCGCGGCCGGGGCGGCCGGTGATTCGGGCGTCGACGAGGAGCTGCTGAGCGACGAGGAGCGCGTCGAACGCCTCCTCGAAGCCAACGGTGGCCGGATGAAGCAGGCGAAGATCGTCGAGGAGACCCGCTGGTCGAACGCGAAGGTCTCCCAGCTCCTCTCCAGCATGGCGGAGGAGGGCCGCGTCGAGAAGCTCCGCATCGGCCGCGAGAACCTCATCAGCCTCCCCGAGGAAGCCGAAGAGTAAACGGCGGTCTCTGGTTGCTCCCCGGTGCGACCGCTAGCGTCGGCTATCGATAGGCGTCGAATCCTCGTGGGGGACTCCGTGTCGAGGCCTGGCCCCGACGCCCTTCGCGCGCTACTCACACCCACGAAACCCGCAAACAACGAAATTCTACGAGGCCGATATGGCATCGAGAGTTAGCTCGACGTGTGGCTTCGGTTACAGTGGTAGATGTGCGTGGTTTCGAAAACGTTTACCGGCCCGCGGCGGGAGTTGTTCAGTGATGAAGGTTCTCGTCACGGTGAAGGAGGTGGCGGCGGTCGAAGACGACTTCGAGATCGCCGGCACGGAGATCGACGACACGTACCTCGAGTACGACCTGAACGAGTGGGACGACTACGCGGTCGAAGAAGGCGTTCAGCTCAGCGAGGCCGGAGACGACGTCGAAGTCGTCACCGTCACCATCGGCCCGGAGCGCGCCGAGGAGACGATTCGGATGGCGCTCGCGAAGGGCGCGGACCGCGCGATTCGCGTGTGGGACGACGCGCTGGAGGACGCAGAGCTCCTCGACGTCGAGTCGAAGTCCAAGATTCTCTCGGCGGTCGTCGAAGCCGAGGACCCCGACCTCGTGCTCTCCGGCGTGCAGGCGAGCGACGACTCCTTCGGCGGGACGGGCGTCGCGCTCGCCGACGAAGTCGGCTTCGAGTGGGCGGCCGTCGTGAACAGCCTCGACCTCGACGTCGACGAGCAGGTCGCGCACGTCCGCCGCGAACTCGAAGGCGGCGTCGAAGAGCTCGCGGACGTCGAAACGCCGGCCGTGCTCACGATTCAGACGGGTATCAACGAGCCGCGATACGCGAGTCTGCGCGGGATTCGGCAGGCTCAATCGAAGGAGATCGACCCGCAGTCGTTCGACGACCTCGGCCTCGACGCCGCGGTCGCGGACTCCGCCCTCGAAATCACGGACATGTACGAGCCCGAATCCGAGAGTGACGCACAGTTCCTCGACGGGAGCGCAGAAGAGCAGGCCGGCGAGCTCGCTGGCGTGCTGCGGGACCTGGGGGTGGTCGGCCAATGAGTAACGTCCTCGTGGTCGCCGACCACCGCCGCGGCGAACTCCGCGACGTCTCCTTCGAACTGCTCACCGCGGGCCGCCAGGTCGCCGACGCGACCGGCGGCGACCTCCACGCGGCCGTCGTCTCCGGCGACGTCGAGGAGTTCGGCGACCAGCTGAACCGCGAGGGCGTCGACGCCGTCCACACGGTCGCGAACGGCGAGGAGTTCAACCACGACGTCTACGTGCAGGCGACGGAAGCGCTCGCCGCCGACGTGGACGCCGAGTTCATCGTCCTCCCGAACTCCGTGAACGGCCTCGACTACGCGCCCGCCGTCGCGAACCGCCTCGACCGCCCCTACGTCTCCGACGTCATCGACGCCGCCTACGACGGCGGCGTCCTCGAAGCGACCCGAGAGATGTACGGCTCGAAGGTCGAGACGACCGTCGAAGTCGCGGACGGCCCGTTCGTCGTCTCCATCCGCCCCGGCGAGTGGCCGGCCGCGGAAGGCGTCGGTGACGCGTCCGTCGAAGCCGCCGACGTCGACATCGACGACTCGCAGGTCCGCTCCACCGTCACCGGCTTCGAGGAAGTCGGCGGCGGCGACGTCGACATCGCGGACGCCGAGTTCCTCGTCTCCATCGGCCGCGGCATCGAAGAAGAAGAGAACCTCGAACTCATCGAAGCCCTCGTCGAAGCCACGGGCGCGACCATGTCTTCGTCTCGGCCCATCGTCGACAACGGCTGGCTCCCGAAGAACCGGCAGGTCGGCCAGTCCGGCAAACAGGTCACGCCGAAAGTCTACCTCGCCATCGGCATCTCTGGTGCCGTCCAGCACGTCGCCGGCATGAAGAACGCCGAGACCATCATCGCCATCAACACCGACCCGAACGCTCCTATCTTCGACATCGCCGACTACGGCATCGTCGGCGACCTCTTCGACGTCGTCCCCGCGCTCATCGAGGAGTTCGGCGGCGACGCCCCGAACGTCTAAGCGGCGCTCTCCTCTCCTTCGTTTCTCGCTCTCGGTCCGTTCTTTCTTCTGCCCCCCTCTCTCTCTCCCGTCTCACACCTTCCAGCGCTTCGTCTCGGCGTGCGTCCCTGGCGGTCGACCGCTATCGAGCGTCGAGGCCGACGGCGTCGCGGCGGCCGCGCGGGTAAGCCGCGGGAGTCAAAAGGGCGGAGCGCCGAGATTCAGGTAATGGAGTACGTGGAGGAGCGTCGAGCCGCGGTCGAGGACCACTTGCGGGCGACGCTGTCGCGAGTGGAACCGGCGGCGCTCCGCGAGTCGTTGGAGCACGTGACGTTCGCGGGCGGGAAGCGCGTCCGCCCGACGGTTACGGTGCTCTGCTGTGAGGCGGCGGGCGGCGAGGTCTGGACGGGAGGGACGCCGGAGTCGACGCTCGCGCCCGCCGGCGAGCGCGCGCTCGACTTCGCCGTCGGCATCGAACTCGTTCACTCGGCGAGCCTCGTCGTCGACGACATCATCGACCGCTCGGAGCTCCGCCGCGGCGAGCAGTCAGCGTGGGCGGCGTTCGGCTACGGCGACGCCATCGTCGCGTCCGACGGATTGCTCGGCGAGGCGTTCGCGCTCTTCGACGCCGACCCGCGCGCGACGACGACCGTGGCCGACGCGATGATCGAACTCGGGCAGGGCGAAGCCTCGGAGCTCGTCGCGAAACCCGAATCCGAGGAGGCCTACCTCCGGCTCGCCCGCCGAAAGACGGGCGCGCTCTTCCGCGCCGCCGCCGAGCTCGGCGCTATCGCCGCGGACGCCGACGACGAAGTCGTCGCGGCGTTCGGTGAGTACGCAGAACGCGTCGGCGTCGCCTTCCAGATTCGCGACGACGTCCTCGACGCCACCGGCGACGCCGAACGCCTCGGGAAGCCCGCCGGCGTCGACGACGAGATGGACCGCCCGTCCGTCCTCCGCGTCACCGGCCGCTCCGTCGAGGAAGTGAACGCGCTCGCCGACGAACAGCGCGACGCCGCCCTCGCCGCCCTCGACCGCATCGACGGCCCCACCGGCCACGCCCGCGACTACCTCGACGACCTCGCGGTCTTCGTCGTCGAGCGGGAGCGATAACGCGGTTCGGAGAGAACGAGCGCCAGCGAGTGAGCGAGAACCACGGGAACGCGAGCGGTGCAACCGCGAGCAGCGAGAGCGGGGCGGACGAGGAGGAGCAGACGGGAGCGGTCGGTTCTCGGGTGTTGTTCAGGCGGTTCTGGTTCGTTCGTCGCGGCGTGATTCGATGACGGCGAAGGTGAGGGTGGAGACGACGCCGAGGATGGTTCCCGCGGTCAGGACGCCGGCGAGGACGGGGAGGCTGACGATGCCGAGGAAGAACGCGCTGAGGGTGTGGAGGACGGCGGCGATGGCGGCGACGTAGAAGGGGGCGTTGAGGTAGCGCCATTCGAAGCGGTCGGCGAGGTATTCGTCGGTGATCTGGCCGAGGCTGGTGGTGAGGCCGGCGGCGGCGAACCAGCGGACCGCGCCGTAGGTGAGGGCGGCGAGGACGCTGGTGGGTGGGAGGCCGCCGGGGGCGTCGGCTCTGGCGGTTTCGAGAGTGTTGTAGGCTTCGACGCCGCCGACGACGAGGAGGGCGGCGGCGACGACGTACGTGAGGAGGGTGACTCTGCCGGTGTAGAGGCCGCTGAGGGCGCGTTCGACGAGGTTGTCAATGGCGTCTTCGAGGCCGAGGCCGCGGAAGAGCGCGTAGAGGCCGAGGAAGGCGGAGGAGAGTCCTAAGACCGTTCCGGGGAGGCCGAGGTATTCGGCGAGGACGGCGAGCGGGTAGATGAGGAGGAGGACGCCGAGCGGGACGAGGATCGTCCCCCTCGTTTCGGGGTCGTCGAGGACCTGTTTGATGGTGTAGTACATCGATTCGAGGTCCTGGGCTTGCCGGACGACGACGCGGCGGACGCTGTCGATGGGGACGCGTGAGCGGATGACGGGAATCACGCTCTCGTCCTGTGCGCCGTCGGTGACGACGATTGCGCGCACCTGTTCGTCGGCGCGGATGGCGGCGAGCACTTCGTCGACTTCGTCGCCGACGGCGCGGTTCGCTTCGACGTCGCTCGCGTCGACGCCGGTGACGGCGGCGACCTCCATGCGTTCGGTGGTGTCGAGGTCGTCGTAGAGGTGGACGCCCTCGAAGAGGACGTTCACGTCGGAGTCCTCGGGGTCCGCGGTGGCGAGCGCGACCGCGGCGTCCTCGACGGCGTCCCGGCCGACGACCGGCGTGTCCATGCCGGTCTTCCGTCCGAGGTCGTCGTCTAAGTCGACGCAGAGGACGAGCAGCATTCACTCACCCCTTGACCGCAGAGGGTTAAGGAGGTTCGGGGGGACGGTCGGAATCACCGGGCGTGACCGGGGTCGGGGAGCGGCGGCTCCTCGGCTTCGGCGTCGTCACTGCGGGTGAAGCGCGCGGTGATGACGAGTGCGAGGAGCATGAGGGCGGCCCCCGCGAGGAAGGGGAGGGCGTAGCCGAGGACGTAGAGCGCGCCCATGAGGACGGGGCCGACGGTGCGCGCGAGGCTGCCCGCGCCCTGCGTGACGCCGAACGCGCTCCCCTGTGTCTCCGCGCTCGCGCGGCCGGAGACGAGCGCGGCGAGCGTGACGTTCAACACGCCGTTCCCGAAGGAGAGGAGGGCGAGGGTCGCGAGCAGGCCGACGAGCGCCGGCGTGAACCACGGCGTGACGGCGGGCACCCAGGCGAAGAAAACGTCGCCGACGGTCGGGCTGAACGGGACGGCGGCGAGCGCGACGACGAGCACGCCCGCGCTCGCGACGGTCAGCGTCACCTCGTCGTACCGGCGGGTGAGCGGGCCGACGATGCCGCCCTGAACGACGACGGCGAGCACGCCGATGTACGCGAGGAGGACGGCGGCCTGCGAGCTCCCGTAGCCGTACTGGCCGGCGACGAACGGGATGAACATCACCTGGACGCCGGAGAAGGCGAGGGAGAGGAGGAAGAACGCGGCGACGAGGCCGCGGAGGCCGGGCGTTCGGAGGGCGGCGAGGAGCTGGCCGACCATCGTCCGGCGCGCCGACCGCCCGCCGGGGCCGACGCGTCGGGATTCGGGGAGAGCGACGAACGCGAACGCGAGGTTCGCGGCGGCGAGGAAGGCCGCGCCGAACGCGGGGAGCGTGTAGTGCGTTATCGGGAGGACGGGGATGACGGCGTCCGCCGCGGCGACGACGGCGGGATAGGAGAGGACAGCGCCGAGCGCGGGCCCGAAGACGAAGCCGAGGCCGAACGCCGCGCCGAGGAGGCCGAGCGCCTGCGCGCGCTTCGCGGGCTCGGTGACGTCGGCGACGTAGGCCTGCGCGGCGGCGAGGTTCCCGCCGGCCGCGCCGGCGAGGAGTCGGGAGCCGAACAGCCAGAGGAGCGAGGGTGCGAGACCGAACGCCAGCCACGCGAGCACGGTGCCGCCGACGGAGACGAGGATGACGGGGCGGCGGCCGTAGCGGTCGCTCACGTTCCCGAGGAGCGGCGCGAAGAGGAACTGCGTGACCGAGTAGGAGGCGGCGAGGAGGCCGATGACGAACTCGTTCGCGCCGAACGAGTAGACGTAGTAGGGGAGAATCGGGATGACGAGCCCGAACCCGAGGAGGTCGACGAAGACGACGGCAAAGACGACGGCGAGTGCGCGGCGTCGCTTCCCCTCCGCGAGTGAGATGGCCATACGCCCCCTGCATCTGTCACGCGGTTAAACGTACTGTCCGACTCCGGTCGATTCGTTCGACGCCGCGGGTGTGCCACGAGCCCGCGTCCTGTGAGCCGTCAAACCACGTTGTTTTTGCGTCCACGACCGGTAACGGGAGTAGAGAATGATTAGTAAGGGCTGCGAGCAGTGCGCGAAGGGGGGGAAGATGGTCCTCTTCGTCTACGGCTACTGCGACCAGCGCGACTGTTTCTACTGTCCGCTGGGCGAGAACCGAAAGAACGTCCAGCAGGTCTACGCGAACGAGCGACCCGTCGAATCCGACGAAGACGTCGTCGCCGAGGCCAAATCCATGGACGCCCTCGGGACCTCCATCACCGGCGGCGAACCCCAGGAAGTCCTCGAGCGAACCTGCCGGTACCTCCGCCTGCTCAAAGACGAGTTCGGCGAAGACCACCACACCCACCTCTACACCGGCATCACGGGCGGCCGCGAGAACATGCGCCGCCTCAGCGAAGCCGGTCTCGACGAGATCCGCTTCCACCCGCCCTACGAGCAGTGGGGCGACCTCCACGGGACCGAGTGGGAGGACATCCTCTACATCGCCCGCGAGGAAGGCCTCACGCCCGCCTTCGAGATTCCCGGTATCCGCGCTGAGGAGGAGTTCCTCGACTTCCTCGACGAGGGCGCGGCCGACTTCTGCAACGTCAACGAGTTCGAGATGAGCGACGGGAACTACCGCCGCATGCAGGAGGCAGGCTACGAGCTCCAGGACGGCCACATGTCCGCCGTCGACGGCTCCAAGGACGCCATCCTCGACGAGATGGCGCAACACGAGAAAGTCTACTTCTGCACGAGCGTCTTCAAGGACGCCGCCCAGCACCGCAACCGCCTCAAACGCATGGCGCAGAACATCTCCCGCGACTTCGACGAGATCACCGACGACGGCACCATCGTCTACGGGAAAACCCAGACCACCCGCGAGCGCTTCGCCGAACTCGGCGTCCCCGACGAGTTCTACACCGAGAAGACCAACCACATCGAGGTCGCCTGGTGGCTCCTCGAAGAGATGGTCGAAGACGGCGACCTCGACGACGGCGAAATCGTCGAACAGTACCCGACCTACGACGGCCAAGTCGTCGAGCGAACCCCGCTGGCCTAGCAAGCCCTACGCGGTCGCCTTCGGCGACCGCGTACCTGGCTGGAAGGCGCTTCGCGCCTTCCTGCATCCAGCGGGACCTTCGGTCCCGCCACGACCTTGCAGATTCCCACCCCCGCCGCGGTCGGAGCGAGCTCCTCCCTGCTCGCGTTCGCTCTCGCTCACGCGAGCGTCGGCTCACGCAGACGGGCCGCTCCGCGGCCCGCGTCATCACGCGTTGAACTGCTCACAACTGCCCAGCGACCGCGCTACATCCCGCGCAACCGCGACCGCTCCGCCACCGCAAGTTCTCCCTCCATCTGCTGTAGCTCGCTCACTCTCCATCCGCTGGTAGCTCGTTGGACACGTTGCCCGGCGCGCGCGGCGCGGCGGCTGTACGGCCCGGTGCGGGGCGGCGGCGGTTGCGGCGGCTGCGTGTTGCATCGCCGCGCTTCGCGCGGCGTTCCCCGCGAGCGCGACGGCGCTCGCGGAGCCTTTTTGGTCCAGATTTTTGCGCCGAGCGGTGCGCCTCCGGCGTACCCGAGGCGTAAAAAGGTGGGTCGGAAGCGTTTAGGCGCGTGCCCCGCTATTTCGGCCTATATGCCGGAGTGCCCGATTGCGGACGAATGCCCGAGTTTCGAGGAGCAAATCGAGGGGATGGGGTGTCAGCATTACGGTGACCGCGGCGGGATGGAGTGGTGTCAGCATTACAACGTGCCGATCGAGGAGCTGAAGACGGCACCCGTCGTGCCGGGTGAGGAAGTGGTGGTGACGGTGACGGATATGCACGAGTCGGGCGCTGGTGTCGGGCACCACGCGGATTCGGGGTTCGTCGTGATGGTGGACGGCGTGCTGCCGGAGGTTCGGGTTCGCGCGAAGATCACGTCGGTGAAGTCGAACTACGCGCGGGCGGACCTCTTGGAGAAGCTCCCGGAGGAGGAATCCGACGACGAGGAGGACGCGGACGACGCGGTTTCGGGCGAGGAGTCCGGCGAGGACGAGGGTGAGTCGTCGTCGGATTCGCGCCGCGGGCCGAAGCGCGAGCGGCTGGGGAGTCGGGAGAACTTCTGGGGTAACTAACGCTTTTCTCGGGCGGGCGCGTACGTTCGGGCATGAGCGACCTTCCCGACCCGGCGGTGTTGCTCGACCGGGTGGGGTTCGACGCGTCGGCGAGCGTGTTGACGCGGCGGCAGGCGGAAGTACTGGTTCTGCGGGAACGCGGTGCGTCCCAGGCGGCAATCGCGTCTCGGCTGGGGACGTCGCGGGCGAACGTGTCGAAGGTGGAGTCGGCGGCGCGCGCGAACGTGGAGAAAGCGCGGGAGACGGTGGCGTTCGCGAACGCGGTCGGCGCACCGGTTCGCGTGGACGTCGAGCCGGGCGCGGACGTGTTCGGCGTGCCGGAGCGCGTGTACGAGGCGTGCGACGACGCGGGCGTGAAGGTGGCGCGGGCGGCACCGGAGCTGGTGGCGGCGATCCGGGACGCGGGGAGCGAGGTCGTCGTGGACCGGGAGGTGGTGCGGCCGGTGACGGTGGCGGTGTCGGCTGACGGGGCGGTCGAGGTGCGCGTCGGCCCCGTGTAGTTTTTCTCGCTGGCGGTCGCGGTATCGGGCATGGAGTTAGCGTTCGACGGCGAGACGGCACTGGTGACGGCGGCGAGCAGCGGCCTCGGGAAGGCGAGCGCGGCGAGTCTGGCGCGCGAGGGCGCGGACGTCGTCATCTGTAGTCGGAGCGAGGAGAAACTGGAGGCGGCGGCGGTCGAGATCCGCGCGGACGCGGCCGGGGAGGTCGTGCCGGTGGTCGCGGACATCACGGACCCGGACGACGTCGCGGCGGTCGTGGAGACGACGGTGGAGTCCTTCGGCGGGCTGGACCACGTGGTGACGTCGGCGGGCGGGCCGCCGTCGGGGCCGTTCGACGACACGCCGGAGCGCGCGTGGTACGAGGCGTACGACCTGCTCGTGATGAGCGTGGTGTGGACGGTGCGGGCGGCGCGCCCGCATCTCGTGGAGAGCGACACGGGGACGGTGACGTGCATCACGTCGAAGAGCGTGAAGGAGCCGGTGGACGGGCTCGTCCTCTCGAACGCGGTGCGTCGGGGGGTCGTCGGCCTCGTGAAGACGCTGTCGCGGGAGTGGGCACCGGACGTCCGCGTGAACACCGTGCTGCCGGGGACGCACGAGACGCCGCGCGTCACGGAGTTGGTCGAACAGGGCGTCGAGCGCGGCGAGTACTCGACGTACGACGAGGGCATCTCGGACTGGGCGGACACGATTCCGATGGGTGGTCTCGGCGACCCCAGCGCGTTCGGCGACGTCGTGGCGTTCGTGGCGAGCGAGCGCGCGTCCTTCGTGAACGGCGCGAGCATCCCCGTGGACGGCGGGGAGACGCGGAGCTAGCGGGTCGAGTCAGAAGGCGTCTTCTCCCCTGAGTTCGGCGACGACCTCCCTGACGCGGTCGGCGTCTTCCTTCGGGAGGACGAGCACGCGGTCGTCGTAGGCGGCGACGACGAGGTCCTCGACGCCGACGAGCGAGACGTGTTTGTCGTCGCTCGCCACGACGTTCCCCGCGGCGTCGATGCCGAGCGCGTCGCCGAGCACGGCGTTTCCGTCCTCGGCGTCGAGCACGCGTTCGAGGGCGTCCCACGTGCCGAGGTCGTCCCAGCCGAACTCGGCGGGGACGCAGGCGACGCGGTCGGCGCGCTCCATGACGGCGTAGTCGACGCTCACCGACTCGACCGCGCGGAACCCTGCTTCTTCGTCCCCGCGGTCGAGCGCGTCGACGAGCGGTTCGAGCGGCGTCCCCGTCGACTCCGCGACGAACGCGTCGGGCGTCCACGCGAAGATGCCGGCGTTCCAGAGGCAGCCCGCGTCGACGAGGTCCCGGGCGCGCTCCGCGTCGGGTTTCTCCCGGAACGACGCGACCTCGGCGTAGCCGTCGCGTTCCGCGCCGAGTTCGAGGTAGCCGTAGCCGGTCGCGGGGCGGTCCGGCTCGACGCCGACGGTGACGAGCGCGTCCGTCTCGGCGGCGACCTCGCAGGCTCGTTCGGCGGTGCTCGCGAAGTCGCCGTCGACGTGGTGGTCGCTCGGCGTCGCGAACACGACGCAGTCGCCGTGTTTCTCGCGGACGCGGTGGGTCGCGTAGGCGAGCGCAGGCCCGGTGTCTTTTCCTCCGGGTTCGACGAGGACGGTCGCTTCCGGGACGATGTCGCGCGCCTCGGTGGCGTACGCGTCGCGGGTGACGACGTAGACGTGGTCGGCGAAGGCGACGCGGTCGGCGGTGCGGCGGAGGAGCGAGTCGTCGCCGTCGAGCGCGAGGAACTGCTTCGGGCGGTCCGAGCGACTCGCCGGGTAGAGGCGCGTCCCGGTCCCGCCGGCGAGGAGGACGGCAGCGGTTTCCATACCTCCTTCTCCGCGCGCCACGCCGGATAACGGTTACCGCTTTCCGCCGACGTTGCACTCACCGAAGCCGGTGAACCCCGCTCCGCCGTGCTCTCGGCCGTGTCGCTCGCGTTCCTCCCCGCGCCGGAGCCCCTCGTCGCGTTCGTGGTCGCGGCGCTCGCGGTCATCCTCGCGCCCGGCCCGGACACGGTCTTCGCTCGCGCAGGGCGCGGGCGGGAGTCGGAACGCCGGCCTCCGCGCCGCGCTCGGCGTCGCCGTCGTCTGCCTCGGCGTCGCCGTCGCCCCCCACTGACGGGCACCGCGAGAAATTCGGGTGACGGCGACGACCAGGCGTTCCAGAGACGGTTCAGGACGCCCGAAAACGCCGTCTTCACTTTCACTACGCCATCCGACCCTTTATCAGTGATGACGCCCAAGCTCCGGTTGTCTCCCACAGGAAACACACGCGGAGACAGACACAACCATGAGCGACATAGAGTCTACCGCTCGACGGATTCACGAGCAGTTCTCCGACCACCTCGACATCACGGAAGACGACGTCCGGGAGCGCCTGGAGCGTCTCGTCACGGACTACAAGGTCCCGATGGACGAAGCGCGCCGCAGCGTCGAGAACCACTACCTCGACGAAGCCGGCCTGGAGCGCGACGAGATCGGCCAGGGCGGCAACGACACCGTTCAGGTCGAGGACGTCGACGAACCCGAGCAGTGGGTCGACCTGACGGCGAAAGTCGTCGAACTCTGGGAGCCGCGCAGCGACAGCGTGGCCCAGGTCGGCCTCCTCGGCGACCCGACCGGAACCATCAAGTTCACGAAGTGGGCGAAATCCGACCTCGAAACCATCGAGGAGGGGAAGACGTACCGCTTCGGGAACGTCGTCACCGACGAGTACCAGGGCCGGTACTCGGTCAAACTCAACCGCACGACCACCATCACGGAGGTCGACGAGGAGTTCGAAGTCGGCGACAACGAGACGGACGTCGAGGGCGCGCTCGTGGACATGCAGTCCGGGAGCGGGCTCATCAAGCGGTGTCCGGAGGAGGACTGCACCCGCGTGTTGCAGAACGGCCGCTGTAGCGAGCACGGCGAAGTGGAGGGCGAGTTCGACCTCCGCATCAAGGGCGTGCTCGACGACGGCCGCGAGGTCCACGAGGTCATCTTCGACGAAGAGGCCACCGAGGACCTCACGGGAATCACCCTGGATGAAGCCCAGCAGATGGCGATGGACGCGCTCGACACGACCGTCGTCGCGGACGAGATGGCGGCGAAGATCCTCGGGAAGTACTATCGCGTGACGGGGCCGACGTTCGGCCGGTACGTCCTCGCGAACGAGACGGTGGAACTGGACGGTCCGAGCGACGCTGAAGCGGTCCTCATCCGCGCGAGGTCGATCTAAATGAGTTCCAATAACGCCCCCATGCGCGAAGTCGCCCGGCGCGTCTTCGCCACCGAGTTCAACGACGCGACGTTCACGTTCAAGGAGTCCGACGACGAGCGCGCGCCGCTCTACAGCCTCCTCCCGACCGGCGAGCAGGCGAACCGCGTGTTCATCGTCGGCACGCTCACCGAGACGGAAGACGTCGGCGAGGAGTCCGAGTACTGGCGCGGCCGCGTCGTCGACCCGACCGGGACGTTCTTCGTCTACGCCGGCCAGTACCAGCCGGAAGCCGCGTCGGCGCTCCGCGACCTCGACGCGCCCACGTACGTGGCCATCGTCGGGAAACCGCGGACGTACGAGACCGACGACGGCACCGTCAACGTCTCCGTCCGCCCCGAGTCCATCACGGAGGTCTCCGAGGCGACGCGGGACCGCTGGGTCGTCGAAACCGCCGAACGCACCCTCGACCGCATCGAAGCCTTCGACGAGGAAGGCAACGAGTACGCCGCTCGCGCTCGCGAGGAGTACGGCGAGAACCTCGCGCCCTACCGCGACGCCGTCGTGCAGGCGCTCGAAGGCATCGAAGGCGAGGGCGACGCGGACGCGGTCACCAGCGAACCGACCGCGTGAGCGTCTGACTAACGCTTAAGTCCCGGCGGTTGCTACCGCTAGACAACCGATGGGGAACAAGAACAAGACCATCTCCTTCCGCGTGGGCGAGGAGGCGTTCGAGGACCTCCGCGACATCGCGGAGGAACGCGACCTCTCGCTCTCCGCGCTCTTCCGGGACTACGTGGAGTCGTTCGTCGACCACGACGGACAGGTCCGCATCGTCCCCGAGGAGGAGTTCGGCCCGGGCGACGCCGGGGACGCCGACGAGTTCCCGCCGACCGTCGAAGTCCCGAAGAGCTTCGTCCGCGAGCACGAGCGCCTCGAACTCGAAGCGAAACACCTCCGCGAGCAGCTCGAAGAGCACAAGCAGTACATCACGGCGCTCCGCGAGCAGATGGAGGCGAGCGAGAGCGTCGACGGTGTCGTGAACCTCGAAGACCTCGACGACGTCGTCCGCCTCGAAGACCTCGACCACGAGGACGACGACGCCCCGAGCTTCCAGCTGAAGTAGCCGTCGTCGTTGTAGTAGTCCCAGTTTTTCTACCGCGTGAGTTCGCGCTTCCGCGTGCTCGCGAGGTCCGCGGCGTCCGGCTGGCCGTCGACGTCGGCGAGCTCCTCGACGGCTTCGAGCGTGCGGACGGCGTCGTCGAGGAACGAGTAGATGTCGCCGGGGTAGGCGTAGAGCATGTAGTCGTCGGTCATGACGTCGACGATGGACTCGGGGTCGAGGCCTTGCGCGCGGAGGTCGAGGAGGTAGCGAATGAACTTCCGCTCGGGGTGGCCGCAGTAGGGATTCGTATCGCAGCCGCAGTCGAGGAAGTCCTTCGCGAAGTCGAGCACGCGGTCCTGCGTCGCCTCGTTGAGCTGCGAGAGGTCGCCCTGGAAGAGGACGTCGAGCGTCGCGCCGTGGAACGCGCCCTTCGGGAAGCTCGCGTCGAGCTGGCTGGCGAGCTGCCGGTGGTTCTTCACGTAGATCTTGTCCGTGACGGCCACAGTTACCGTCTCGTAGGGGCGAGCCGCGGAAAAGCGTGTCGAGCGACCCCGACACACACCGCCACCGTGTCGTAACGTATTTCAATTCGACCGGACTACTACTGAATGCGTGTCCGGGTTGGGGTAGTGGACTATCCTTCGGGCTTGTGGTGCCCGAGACGCGGGTTCAATTCTCGCACCTGGACCTTCTCTGATCCATCAGTCAGCGAGCGGCGCGTCGCGTCCGCTCGCTCCGCGTGGATTCGTGTGGTGCGGCCGAGAATTGAACTCGGGAGGTCGCGCGCAGCGTGAGCGAGCACGTCCGACCAACGTTCAATTCTCGCACCTAGACCTTCTTCGAACACGAAACGGGGAGCCGTCGCGCCGTCGGCGTTTCGTTCGTCGACGTCCTCTGAGCCGCGTTGGCTCGCGTGTCGCTCCCGCACCGACGCGCTCTCGTTCGCCCTCTCTCGGCTCCCGCCGTCTTTGACGGCGAGAGCCGCGTTAGTCGAATCGCGCTGGGTCGAATCCCGCTATCGGGTGGTCGGTGCGGCCGTCGAGTGCGAGGTCGGCGAGGATTTCGCCGACGACGCTGGTGAACTTGAAGCCGTGGCCGGAGAAGCCGGCGGCGACGGTGACGCGCTCCGCGTTGGGGAGCGCGCCGAGGACGAAGTCGCGGTCGGGCGTGTTCGTGTAGAGGCAGGTGGCGAGGCCGAGGGTTTCGCCGGCGGCGTCCGGGATGTAGTCGGTGAGCGCGTCGCGGACGTGGGCTTCGTCTTCGCGAGTGGGTTCGGCGAGGGCGTCGGGGTCGGTTTCCTCGTTTCGGTGGTGGTGGACGCCGACTTTCATGCCGGGGAGGTCGTGGCGCGGGAAGCCGTAGAGTTCGTTCCCGCCGGTTTCGACCATGAAGACGGGGAACGCGTCGGGCGTGAAGGCGGCGGGGTCGGTGGGCTGGAACCACCCCATGACCTGGCGTTCGACGGTGAGGTGGTCGGCGAGGCCGGGGCAGAGGTCGGGCGACCACGCGCCGGCGGCGACGACGAGGTGGTCGGCGGTGTACGTTCCTTTCTCGGTGTCGACGGTGACGCCGGAGTCGTCTTCGCGCCAGGCGGTGACGGCTTCGCGTCCCTTGATGGTCGCGCCGTTGGCGTGCGCGCGGTCGACGTGCGCGACGATGCTCTGCTCGGGGTCGAGGAAGCCGCCGTCGGGCTGGTAGATGGCGCGCCAGTCGTCGTCGACCGCGTAGGGGAAGCGGGCTTCGAGGCCGGCGGCGTCGAGATAGTCGTACGCCTTGCCGTGGGCGTCGAGCGCGTCGCGCGCGTCCGGGACGAGCCCCTCGTCCGGCGGGCCGACGGTCAGCGAGCCGGTCGTCGTGAGGAGGTCGCGGTCGTGGTCGGCGTCGAGGTCCCGCCAGAGCTCGTACGCGCGTTCGAGGAGGGGGACGTAGCTCTCGCCTTCGCTGTACGCGTACCGGATGATGCGCGTCGACCCGTGCGAGGACCCCTCGGCGTGCGGAATCCCGTAGCGTTCGAGGCCGAGTACGTCGACGCCGCGCTCGGCGAGGTGCGCGCAGGCCGCACTCCCCATCCCGCCGACGCCGACGACGATGACATCGTAGTCACTGGGCATAGCACGCGATTCGCGTCCGAGGAGAAAAAGATTCGTCCGCGCGAGAGTTCAGGCGTTCTTGACTCGCGCGGTCGGGGCGTCGTTCTGCCGGCCGCTCGACTGGATGATGTCGAACGCGGTCATGAGGTCGGTGCGGGAGATGAGGCCGACGAGTTCGCCGTGGTGGTTCGTGACGATGAGGCGGCCGATGCTCTCCTGCTGGATGCGTTCGAGGGCGGTCATGGCGTTCTCTTCCTTGTCGATGGTTTTCACGTCTTTCGACATGATGTCCTCGACGGTGTAGGCGTCGCGTTCGACGGGGTCGACTTCGCGGGCGTCGCCGAGCGTGACCATGCCGACGATTTCGCCGTTCTCGATGACGGGGTAGCCGGTGTGGCGCTCGCGGAACATCCGCTCGGTGAGGTCGGCGACGCTATCGCTCGGGGAGACGGTCTTTAGTTCCGTGACGGGCGTCATGATGTCGCCGACGGTGACGTCCTCGAAGACGGCGGACATCATCGTCTGCTGGGCTTCGCTCGCCGCGCCGATGTAGATGAAGAAGGCGATGCCGATGAAGATGAGGTTCCACGCGAGCAGGCCGAGGATGCCGAGGAGGACGGCGAAGCCCTTCCCGACTTCCGCGGCGATCTGGGTGGCGCGGGCGTACGGCCTGCTGCGGGCGAGGAGCGCGCGGAGGACGCGTCCGCCGTCCATCGGGAAGCCGGGGAGGAGGTTGAACGCGGCGAGCACGAGGTTCATCAGGGCGAGGTAGCCGACGACGAACTTCGCGAAGGCGACGTCGCCGGGGAGGACGAAGAGGACGGCGGCGCAGACGACGCCGATGACGATGGAGACGACGGGTCCGGCGATGGCGATCTGGAACTCCTGCTTCCAGTCTTCGGGCGTGTCGGTGAGGTTCGCGATGCCGCCGAGGATCCACAGCGTGATGGAGTCGATGGGGTAGCCGTAGTGTTGGGCGACGAGCGAGTGGCCGAGTTCGTGGAGGACGACGCCGGCGAAGAGGCCGACGGCGGCGACGACGCCGAGGAGCCACGGCGTCGTTCCGGCGGTGAGCGCGCTGGTGTCGAGCGCGACGCCGAACGCGGACTGGATGAGGTCGGCTTGCGCCGATATCTGACTCCCGATGAGGTAGGCGAACACCGGCAGGATGAGGAGGAACGTGAGGTCGAGTTTGATGGGGATGCCGAAGGCGCTCCCGATCTTGAAACTCCGCATACGCGTGGCTTGGGGTGTCTCCCGCATAAAGGCCGGTGGCCGCTTGCTCGTCTCGACACGCCGCCTCGCGGGGACAGCTTTACGCTCCCGCGACGGCGAGGAGAGCGTATGACCGACCAATCGAAACCGGTGATTCGACGCGGCGGCGAGGAGACGTACGACGCCGTCGACGCGGCGGACGGCCTCTCGAAGGCCGTGCTCGTCGGCCCCGACGACGCCCCGCACTTCGCGATGCGGCGGTTCGTCCTCGAAGCCGGCGGGAGCGCGCCGAAGCACACGAACGACGTCGAACACGAACAGTACGTCCTCGAAGGCGAGTACGTCGTCGGTATCGGCGACGAGGAGTACACCGTCTCAGCGGGCGACAGCCTCCTCATCCCCGCGGGCGTCACGCACTGGTACCGGAACGAGGGCGACGAGGACGGCGCGTTCATCTGCGTCGTCCCGAACGGCGACGACTCGATCCAAGTCGTCGAGGACTAACGCCCTCGCCGCCAGCGCTCTTCGCTGCGTACTCGTTATTCATCGTCGTCGCCTGGGACCAGCCAGACAATCAGGACGAACGCCCCGAGGACCAGCAGTATCGTCGGGGCCGTGGACGCGAGGTCGCTGTGCGCGACGTACGTCAGGTAGAACCACGCGGCGCTGGCCGCGAGGAAGCAGAAGGCGGCCGCGGGCGAACTGACGACATCGGTTCCTCGAACGTGCGCGGCGACGTGGTAGGCGGCGAGCACGGGGAGTCCGACGCCGAAGAGGAGGAGTGAAACCGGGCGGGTCCCGGGGAGGAGTTCGTGCGCAATTCCGGTCGCTAGTACGGCCCAGTGGAGGAGGGTATACGGCGTCAGCACGCGCGCCGTCATCGGCCATCTGTCGTCTCGCTGTCGTTCATCGGGTCCGTTCACCTCGTCCGACTCTCTGTGTGTTAATTCATTCGTTCTTTCATTTCCGGGTTTTTCGAGTCGTGATACCCGAATCCAGAGTCGTTACTTCTCGCGCTACCGGACCCCCGTTATGGAAGGCCTCGGCGTCCCCGGGTGTACGAAGTGTGCGGACCCCGTGGAGTCTCGGTCACGAATCGTGAACAGCGTCGGCCTGCGGACGCCGAGTAGAGAGGGTGGTGCGAGCCGGTCGTCAGTCTCGAAATCGAGCCGTGCACGCCTTCACTGTGTACGGGAGGAACCGGGCGACCAACACGACCGCCCCGAGAACGAACAGGCCGCCGGCGACGACGAACGTCCAGTCGCTGTGCGAGACGTACGTCAGGGAGACCCACGCGACGCTCGCCGCGGCGAAACAGTATCCGGAGACCGGGGACCGAACGAGGTCCGCGTTCAGACGACCGCCGAGCACGTGCACCCCCGCGAGGACAGGGAGACCGGCCCCGAAGAAGGCGAGACCGACGAGGTGGCTCTCACCGACGAGGAGGTAGACGAGACCGACTCCCATCACTATCCTGTGCAGCCAGCCGTACCACGAAGCCGTCGTATAGTCCCTGATCTGTAGATTCGTGATAATGGAATATTATACTCCTTCCGGCGCTCCTATAGCAATGAGTAATAGGACGAGAATACCAAACAGCACCGTGATAACTGATCGTGCTTCCGACTTTGTCATCGGCGTTTCTCCAACTATGCGCTCTACGTAGTGGCTTTCCATTGCCGTATCCACACCATCCTCAGAAGCATCCTCTAAAGAAGCTACTGCCATGTTGGACCCAGATTCTGTACGGCGGCAGATATCGAAACTAATTCTACATTACGGAGGTAGTCTCTGACCATTAAATAACAACCAATTGATTGTTCTGCTTGCTCTTAGTGGTCTGCCCGCTCCTAGCCCGGCAGCTGGTTTCTACGGCTGTTCGACGCACGGAAAGGAGGACAACACCGGCCGCCCGCGGATCCCGAGTCGTTAATCCCCGTGCCCCCGAAGCCGCCTGCATGGAGCATATGGAGGGGCTCGACGTCGCCGGGTGTACGAAGTGCGCAGACCTCGTGGAGTCTCGCTCGCGAATCGTGAACGGCGTCGGCCCTGAGGACGCCGAGGTGGTGTTCGTCGGGGAGGCACCGGGCGCGAACGAGGACGAGCAGGGCGAGCCGTTCGTCGGGCGCTCCGGGACGGTGCTCGACGACGCGCTCCGCGACGTCGGGCTGGCGCGTGCGGACGTCCGCATCACGAACTGCGTGCGGTGTCGGCCGCCGGAGAACCGCGACCCGACGAAGGAGGAACTCGCGAACTGCCGGCCGTACCTCGAAGCGGAACTCGAAGCCGTCGACCCCGAAGCCGTGGTGACGCTCGGGAAAGTCCCCAGCCAGCACCTGCTCGGCCGCGACGTCGCCGTGACCTCGGAGGCGGGGAGCGTGGAAACCGTCACGTTCGGCGACGCGAAACTCGACGTGCTCGTGTGCGTGCATCCGGCGGCGACGCTCTACGACCGGAGCCAAGAGGAGACGTTCGCGTCGACCATCGAGAAAGCGGCGACGATGGCGGGCACGGGCGAGAGCGGGCAGTCGACCCTCGGCGACTGGTAGGGCTGGGCTGGCGCGCTCAGGCGTCCTCGCGTGTCCCGCGGCCGAGCCACTTGTTCAGGTCGCCGAGGCTCCGGATGACGTCGAGGACGCCCTTGCCTTCGGTCTCCCCGGGGCGGAGGCGCGCGCGGATGCGGGAGGACGCGAGCTCGACGGCGACGACGATGAAGACGACCATGATGAGGCCGGCGGCGGCCTGTGCGTACGCGCTCTGCGTCCCGAAGTTGATCTTCAACTGGATGTACTGGCCGAGGCCGCCCGCGCCGACGACGCCGAGGCTGATGGCGGCGCGCGTGTTGATCTCCGCGATGTAGAGCGTCCATGCGATGAACGAGGTCGAGACCTGACTGAGCATCCCGAAGACGACGGTCTGGGCGCGGGACGCGCCCGTCGAGTTGATGGCTTCGATGGGGCCGTCTTGGATCTCCTCGAGCTCGTCCGTGAAGAGGCGGCCCATGTTCCCGATGGTGTCGACGGCGATGGCGAGGATAGCGGCTTTCGCGGAGACGCCGAGGAGCGGGATGAAGATGAGGATCCAGACGAGCGCCGGGATGGCGCGGATCGTGCTCATCGTCCCGCGGAAGACGAAGTTCCACGGGTAGGGCGTCACGCGCTCGCTCCCGAGGATGCCGAAGAAGAGCGCGAGCGGGAAGCCGAGGACGGTCCCCGTGAACCCGACGATGACGGTGGTCGCGGCGGCGGCGGTGAGCACGCTCCCGCTCGACGCCTGACTCATGACCCCCGTCACGATGCTGCCGGGGTGGAGGAGGGAGTACCAGAGTGCGCTGAAGCCGTGGATGCCGTTCTCGCCGGCGTTCTTCGTCGCGAGGGTGAAGTCGACGAAGTCCGGGCGGAGGAACGCGCCGACGAACGCCCACCACTGGTCGAACTGGCGGACGACCTCCGCGACGGTGAATCCGACGTAAGTCATGCCGAGCGCGGTGAGCACGAGCACGACGACGATGCCGACGACGGTCGCGACGCGCCGGCGGAACTGCGCGCGTTCGAGCGCGTTCCGGACGCGAGTGACGTCGTCCATCTAGGCCTCCGCGAGGTGATCGGCGGGCGATTCGCTCTCGTCGCTGTCGTAGTAGATGCGGTCGACGACGTCCATCGTGAGGTCGTCGGGGCCGCCGTCGAAGACGACCTCGCCGTCGCGCAGGCCGATGAAGCGCTCGCCGAACTCGCGGGCAATGTTCACCTGGTGGAGGCTGACGATAGACGTGAGGTCGCGTTCGTCGGCGGCGCGCTTGAGGTATCGCATCACTTCCTCGGCGGCCTTCGGGTCGAGGCTCGCGACGGGTTCGTCTGCGAGGAGGAGCGCGGGGTTCTGAGTGAGGGCGCGGGCGATGCCGACGCGCTGTTGTTGCCCGCCGGACATCGAGCCGACGCGCTGGCTCGCCTCGTCGAGGAGGCCGACGGTGTCGAGCGCCTCGAGCGCCATCTCCTTGTCCGCGTCGTCGTAGCGCGTGAGGACGCTCGAGAGGAACGACGTCCGGCTGAGCGCGCCGGTGAGCGCGTTTCGGTACGCGCTCATCGACTCGACGAGGTAGTGCATCTGGAAGACCATCGCGACGTCCGCACGCGTCCCCGTGATCGCCTCGTCGCCGATCGCTATTCCGCCCTCGGTCGGGCTGGTGAGGCCGTTGAGGATGCGGAGGAGTGTGGACTTCCCCGCGCCCGACGGGCCGAGGAGCACGACGAACTCGCCGTCGGGCACCTCGAACGTCGCGTCGTCGAGGGCCACGGTGTCCTCGCCGTAGACCTTCCGAACGTGATCCGCGGTTACTTTCGCCATCGTGAACTGTGTGGTGAGTGGTTCGGGGAACCCGTCAAATCCTTCGGTTTTCGAAGTGAAGCGTATCCGCGCTCCCGGGAGTGGTTAGCTCTTGAAGACGTCTTCGCCGTAGCCGAGTTCGTTCGCCATGTCGATCACCGGCTGGTAGGTGTCGACGCCGCGCTTTCGCACGCCGTCGAACCAGATGTCGTCCTCCGTGCCCTTCTCGCCGTCCTCGCCGTAGTACATCGAGTCGGGCGCAGTCGTGAAGGCCTCGGTGATCTTCGTCTTCTCCTCGTCGGAGAGCGTCGGGCTGACGATGAGCGGGGCGCGCGGGATGTTCTTCCGCGTGTCGAGTTCGCGGACGCCGTCGACGTACTCGCTGTCCTCGCCGCGGACGATGAAGTAGCCGACGCCGGCGGCGTCCGCCTGGTCGTTGAGGAGCGCCTGCTTCGCGCTGGCGTGACTCGACCAGTTCGGCGTGAAGTCGGCGCCCTTCTCGCTTCCCGGGGAGTCGGGAATCGAGAGGCCGGCCTGCTTTAGCATGTAGAGCGGGTAGAGGGAGCCGGACGCGGAGAGCGCGTCGGCGAGCGCGACCGTCTTCCCCTCGAGGTCGGAGAGCCGTTCGATGTCGGAGTCCTCCCGCGTGACGATGACGCTCCGGTACGTCCAGGAGCCGTAGGCGTGCCGCTGGAGGATGATGTCGGCCTTGTCCGTGTTCACGCCGAGCGCGGCGGCGAACGGCCCCGTCTCGGCGACGTCCGCGGTGCCCGAGTTCATCGCGGTGAGCGTCGCGGAGTAGTTCGCCGCGTACTTCGCGTCCACCGTGTCGACGCTGTCGATGTACGAGTTCAGCCGCTCCTTGACGGGCTGATACTGCGCCATCATCTGATCCTGCGGCTCCGTCGGAGACATGAGGAACTTGATCTTCCCGTCACCGTACGCCTGCTCGCCGAAGTTCCCGATACAACCGGCCGTGAGGCCGAGCGCACCGGCCGCGCCAGCCGACTTGAGGAAGGTACGCCGTTGGACCATTGGATTCGTCTCACAGATTCGACAGACGCCCGATAAATGTTTCTATCGTGAATAAATAGGGGTATATATTTCTATTAATACCCACGTTCCTGTCGTGGCCGTCCGGCCTCCGCCGCGTGGAGGGAAAACCACTTGCCGCCTTCCCTCAACTAAGCACGTATGAGTACGCACGCGACCCGGACGGCCGAGGACGCCGACGCGGACGCGGCCGTCGTCGTCGTCGACTACGGCCTCGGGAACCTCCGGAGCGTCGTCCGCGGCCTCGAACGCGCCGGCGCGACCGTCGCCGTCACCGACGACCCCGACGAACTCGCGACCGCCGACGGCGTCGTCCTCCCCGGCGTCGGCGCATTCTCCGAGGGGATGGAGAACGCCGGGCCCTTCCGCGACGCCATCCACGACGCCGCCGACGCCGGCACGCCCGTCTTCGGCATCTGCCTCGGCATGCAGATGCTCTTAGACGAGAGCGAGGAGTCCGACGGCGCGGGCATGGGTGACGCCTCCGGCCTCGGCCTCGTCCCCGGCCGCAACGTCCGCTTCAGCGAGGAGCAAACCGTCCCGCACATGGGCTGGAACGAACTCCGCGTCGAACGCGACCACCCGCTCGTCACCGGCGTCGACGGCGGCTCCGGTGGCTCCGTCGACGGCGAGTTCGCCTACTTCGTCCACTCCTACTACGCCGTCCCGGACGACGACGAGCACGTCGTCGCCACCACCGACTACGGCACCGAGTTCGCCAGCATCGTCGCGAACTCCGAGGGCAACGTCTTCGGCACCCAGTTCCACCCCGAGAAATCCGGCGAGACGGGCCTGACCATCCTCCGGAACTTCGTCGACATCTGCGCCCAGCCGTAGGCTCCGGGGCTCTCGCTCGACTCCGGTGAGCAGCTATCGCGGGCATCGTCACCGAATCACCGCGCTACCGCCGCTCTCCGGCGGGTTCGCGGCGATTCCGGCGGTCCGTTTCGCGGTGGCTCCGGCGGTCCGTCTCGCCGTGGCGAACGTTTTTGCGCGCGGCGCGCGCCACTCTTTGTATGGCAATCGGCGACGTCTTCGGGGTCGAATCGTTGGACGACGTGCACTACGTCGACACGGGCATGTACGACGTCGCGGAGTACGGCGCGGTCTACGTCGTGGACGCGGAGCGCCCCGCAGTCGTCGACACGGGCGTCGGGACGAACTACGAGCGCATCCTCGACGCGATCGAGGAAGTGGGGCTCGCCGTGGAGGACATCGAGGCGATTCTGGTGACGCACGTCCACCTCGACCACGCGGGCGGCGCGGGCTTCCTCGCCGCCGAGACGGGCGCGGACGTCTACGTCCACGAAATCGGCGGCCGCCACCTCGTGGACCCGAGCGCACTGGTTCAGGGGACGAAGCGCGCGGTCGGCGACCAGTGGCAGTTCTACGTCGAGCCGAAACCCGTCCCCGAGGACCAGGTCGTCGAGGTCTCGGGCGGCGACAGCGTCGACCTGGGCGACCGGACGATGGACGTCGTGCACGTCCCGGGCCACGCGCCCCACCAGGTCGCGTACCACGACCGGCGCGCGAACGCGGTGTACGTCGCGGACGCCGCGGGCATCTGGATTCCCGCGGAGGAGCGCGTGCGGGAGACGAGTCCGCCCTCCGACTTCGACCTCGAGCAGTGCCTCGACGACGTCGAGACGCTCCGCGGCCTCGACGCCGACGTGCTCTGCTACCCGCACTTCGGGCCGGTCGACGACACGAGCGTCCTCGACGACTACGAGGACGTGCTCACTGACTGGGTGGAGCGCGTCGCCGCGAAGCGCGCGGAACTCGAAGACGACGAGGCGGTCGTCGAGTACTTCGCCGAGCACAACGACGTCGAGGGCGTCTGGGACGACCTGAAGGCGCGCGAGGAGACCGCGATGAACGTCCGCGGCGTCCTCCTCTCCCTCGATAGACAGGAGGAACGATGACCGACCGACGCGCGCTCGAACGCGACGCCTACGAGGACGAACCGACGGACACGACGCTCTACGGCCTCCTCGCGAACGCCGCCGACGAGTTCCCCGACCGGCCCGCCGCCGGCATCAAGGGCGGCGTCTACGACCGCTCGCTCGACCCGCTCCCCGGCCCGGCTGACGGCGAGTACGCCGACTTCTCCTATCGCGAGTTCCACGGCGTCGTCCGCCGGCTCGCCGCCGGCTTCCGCGACCTCGGCGTCCGCCCCGGCGACCGCGTCGCCGTCTTCGCGCACACCCGCGTCGAGTGGGCGCTCTGTGACTTCGCGCTCCTCGCCGCCGGCGCGACCGTCGTCACCATCTACCCCTCCTCCTCGACGAAACAGGTCGCTCACCTCCTCTCGGACAGCGGCGCGACCGTCGCCGTCGCCGAGAACGACGCGCTCGCGGACCGCGTCGCCGACACCGACTTCGACGGGACGACCGTGACGATGGACGCCCGCCCCGCGCCCGAGCGCGACGCGGCGGACGCGGAGACCGACCCGACGGACACAGAGACCGACCCGACCGCGCCGACACCGGCGTCGGGCGTGCGGACGCTCGGCGACGTCTACGACCGCGGCGAGCGCGACCCCGACCTCCCCGGCGTCAACCCCCGCAGCGTCGCCACCATCATCTACACCTCCGGGACGACCGGCCGGCCGAAGGGCGTCGAACTCACCCACCGGAACATCGTCGCGAACGTCGCGCAGTGCCGCGCGCGGTTCGCCGCGAGCGACGAGGGCGGCGTCGACGAAACCTCGGTGCAGCTCTCCTTCCTCCCGCTCAGCCACGTCTTCGAGCGCACCGCCGGCCACTTCCTCATGTTCGCCTCCGGCGCGCACGTCTGCTACGCGGAGTCCGCGGACACCCTCCGCGAGGACTTCGGCCTCGTGAACCCGACGACGGTGACGAGCGTCCCGCGCGTCTACGAGAAACTCTACGACACCGCCCGCAAGCAAGCCACCGACTCCGACGTCCGCCAGCGCATCTTCGACTGGGCCGTCGACGTCGCCCGCGCCTACTTCTACGCCGACGCGCCCGGCCTCGCCCTCCGCGCGAAACACGCCGTCGCCGACCGCCTCGTCTACGCGAAAATCCGCGACGCCATCGGCGGGAACCTCGAGTTCGCCATCTCCGGCGGCGGCAGCCTCGACCCCGACCTCGCCGCGCTCTACCACGGCATGGGCGTCTCCATCCTCGAAGGATACGGCCTCACCGAGACCAGCCCCGTCCTCGCCGTGAACCCCATCGACGACCCCCAGGTCGGCACCGTCGGCCCCGCCGTCGTCGACACCGAACTGAAAGTCGACCCCGCCGCCGCCACCGAAGAACAACGCGTCGACGCCGACGGCGAGGCCGGCGAACTCCTCGCCCGCGGCCCCCAGGTCTTCGCCGGCTACCGCGGCCTCCCCGAGGAGACCGAACTCGCCTTTACCAGCGAGGGCTTCTTCCGCACCGGCGACGTCGTCGACATCCACCCCGACGGCTACGTCGAGTTCCTCGAACGCGCCAAACAACTCCTCAAACTCTCCACCGGCAAGATGGTGCCCCCCGGCCCCATCGAGGACGCCTTCTCCACGAGCAACCTCGTCGAACAAGCCCTCGTCATCGGCGACGGCCACAAGTTCGTCGCCGCGCTCCTCGTCCCCAGCTACGACGGCCTCCAGCGCCGCGCCGACCGCGAAGGCGTCGACCTCCCCGAAGCCCCCGCCGACGTCTGCCGCGACGACACCGTCCGCGCGTGGATCGCCGACGACGTCGACACCGTCAACGAGGACTTCGAGCGGTTCGAACGCATCAAGAAATTCACCCTCGTCCCCGAGGAGTTCACCGAAGCGAACGGCCTCCTCACCCCCACCATGAAGAAGAAACGCCGCGAGATACTCGCCAAATACGGCGACGAAATCGACGCGATATACGACGCGTAAGCCGCGCATAGACCGAACACCACGGCCGGGGACCGCGCGAGGCCGCCGTGACCGCCGCCGTCTCCCACGCATTTATCCTCCCTCCGTTCGAAGCGCCGGGCAGTGTCGGGCTCAGAACTCATCCCGTTGGTGGCGACGATCGTCGGCTTGGGCGTCGTCGCCCAGGTGCTCGCGGATAAGTACCGCGTGCCGAGCGTGCTCTTTCTCCTGCTCGCCGGGATTCTCGCCGGGCCCGAAGTCGCTGGGCTCGTGGACCCCGAGGCGTTCGGGAACGCGCTCTCGGCCATCGTCGGCCTGTCGGTCGCGATTATCGTCTTCGAGGGCGCGTTCCACCTGAAGCTCTCGAAGCTCCGACAGTCGCCACAGGAGACGCTGCGGCTCGTGACTGTCGGCGCGGTGCTCTCGCTCGTCGCGACCGCCGCCGTCGTCCACGTGCTCCTCGGCGCGCCGCTCGACCTCTCCTTCCTCATCGGCGCGCTCCTCGTCGCCACCGGACCGACGGTCATCACGCCGATTCTCGAAGTCGTTCCCGTGCGCGACCGCGTGAGCGCCGCGCTCGAAACGGAAGGCGTCGTGAACGACGTGACGGCCGCGATTCTCGCCGTCATCGCGTTCGAGGTCGTCCACGGCGGGTCGACGTCGATTCGCGGCGTCATCATCGAGTTCTCGACGCGCCTCGGCGTCGGCATCGCGGTCGGCCTCGTCCTCGCCGGCGTCGTCTGGTACGTCCTCAACCACATCGACCTCTCGGCGGGAGGCGCGCCGCAGAACGCCCGGATGATCGTTCTCGCCAGCGCGCTCGTCGCGTACGGCGCGGCCGACTGGATGCTCTCCGAAGCCGGCATCGCCGCCGTCGCGACCGCCGGCATCGTCCTCGGGAACGCCAACCTCCCCTACGAGGAGGACATCGAGTCGTTCAAGGGCGACATCACGCTCATCGTCCTCTCCTTCGTCTTCGTCACGCTCGCCGCGCTCCTCTCCATCGACGACCTGCTGCGACTCGGCATCGCCGGCCTCCTCATCGCCGTCCTCGTCGCCGTCGTCATCCGCCCCATCGTCGTCTACCTCTCCACCACCGGGAACCGCTTCACCTTCTCGGAGCGCGCGTTCATGAGCGCGGTCGCCCCCCGCGGCATCATTCCGGCGTCCGTCGCGACGCTCTTCGCCGTCCAGCTCCAGTCCAGCCAGCCGGCAGCAGCGAACACTCTCGTCGGCGTGGTCTTCCTCGTCATCGTCTTCACCGTCGTCTTAGAGGGTGGGCCCGCCAGACAGATTGCGGAATTCCTCGACGTCATACCAATGCGTGTCATCATCATCGGCGGCGGCACCGTCGGTCGCGAGCTCGCAGAGCGCCTCGAAGACCGCGGTGAGAACGTCGTCATCATCGAACGGGAGAAGAGCATGGTCGAAGTAGCGCGGAACGAGGGCTTCACCGTCCACGAAGGCGACGGGACAGATACCGAGGTCCTCCGGTCGGCGGGCGCGGAGAACGCGAAGATCATGGTCGCCGCGACGGGCGACGACGACGCGAACCTCCTCGTCAGCCAGCTCGCCGACACCAAATTCGACGTGGAGACCATCATCGCGCGGGCGAACAACCCCGACAACGTCGCCGCGTTCGAAGACCTCGGCGTCCGCACCGTCTCCTCCGCGATGGCGACCGCGTGGGGCATCGACAACCTCATCGAGCGCCCCGCGCTCGCCACGTGGATGACGGAGCTCGGCCGCTCCGGCGACGTCCAGGAGATCGCCATCACGAACGACGACGTCGTCGGCCTCACCGTCGCCGACCTCGACGAGCGCCTCCCCGGCGGCGTCATCGTCGCCCTCGTCGGCCGCGGCGGCGAGACGAACGTCCCCGACCCCGAGTTCACCCTCCAGAAGGACGACCACCTCACCCTGCTCGGCCGCCGCGACGCCGTCCACGAAGCCCTCGAGATGTGCCGCGGCGACTGACCGGGCACGCGAACCACTCCTCGACCCACTGCGGTCCTCGACCGACACTTCTCGTCTCGTCCCCTCGTCGCGCACTTTTCGGTCACTCTGGTTCTCGTCGCGCACGGCCGCTCACGACGTAGCGACATCTGCACCGAGTGCGACGGCGGCTTCGCTGACCACGTCGGTCGGCATTCCGCGAAAAAACGGGAGGACGGCGCGCTTCGCGCGCCGAGAGTTACGCGTTCTCGAACGTGATGGCCGCGCCCTGCCGGCGAGGACTCTTTGTCTCGGTCGCCGACGCGGTGCGTCGGCTCCCTCGCAAAATCTCCACCAAAAACTGAGAGTGGAAGCGTCTACGCGTTCTCGAACGTGATGGCCGCGCCCTGCCCGAAGCCGACGCAGAGTGTCGCGAGGCCCTTGTCGACGTCGCGCTTCTGCATCTCGTGGATGAGCGTGACGGGGAGGCGCGCGCCGGACGCGCCGAGCGGGTGGCCGATGGAGATTGCGCCGCCGTTGACGTTGTACTGGTCGTCCGGAATGCCGAGTTCGCGCTGCGCGTAGAGCGTCTGGGAGGCGAACGCCTCGTTCAGCTCGACGAGGTCGAACTCCTCGATGTCTTCGCCCGTGCGTTCGAGGAGGCCTTTCGTCGCGGGGACCGGGCCGATACCCATGACGGTCGGGTCGACGCCCGCGACGTTGTTGTCGCCGATGTATGCGAGCTTCTCTAGGTCGTTCTCGTCGGCGAACGCCTCGCTCGTGATGAGGAGGCAGGACGCGCCGTCCGAGATCTGACTGGAGTTCCCGGCCGTCACGTCGCCGTCGCTCTTGAACGCCGGCGGGAGGCTCTGGAGCGTCTCGAAGTCCGTGCTCCGGCGGATGCCCTCGTCTTCCTCGACGACCCCGTCGTCTGTTTCGATGGGGAGGATTTCGTCGTCGAAGCGCCCGGAGTCCGTGGCTTCGGCGGCGCGTTCGTGGCTCCGCACGGCGTAGCGGTCCATCTCCTCTCGACTGACGTCGTACTCCTCGGCGACCTTCTCAGCGGTCATCCCCATGGAGAGTTCGGGGACGTTGTAGAGGTCCGAGAGCCCCGGGTGGACGGACTCGTAGCCGCCCTCCATCGGTACCCGGGACATGTTCTCGACGCCGCCGGCGACGATGACGTCGCGCTGGCCGGCGTGGATGGCGTCGCTCGCCGAAATCACGGCCTGCATCGAGGACGCACACCACCGGTTGATGGTGGTCGCGGGGACGCTCTCGCCGAGGTCGGAGAGGAGCGCGATGATGCGCGCCAGGTTGTTGTCCTGCTCGCCGCGCTGCTGCGCGCAGCCCCACATCAGGTCGTCGACGTCCTCGCTCCCGAGACCGGTCTCGTCGAGGACGTGGTTGATGAGGGGGACGGAGAGGTCTTCGGAGCGCGTGTCGGCGAAGACGCCGCCGCCCTTGCCTTGCGGTGTTCGAACGGCTCGGACGACGACGGGCGTGGTGTCGCTACCCATACCACTCTCTCTGACCTCCCGCACCTTAAATCCGGGAGAACCAGCACCGCGTTCCTCTCCGTTTGTTGGTCGAAACGGAAAAAACGGAAACAGTGGTAATCAAATCTCTTCTTCGGGGAACGCCGCTAACGGACCGAGCGTCGCGGCCGTCGTCGCCGCGCTCCGAGCAGGGGAACGAAAAAGCCCTTTAGCGGCGGCCCTGACTTCCCGGCATGGACTCGCGTCGGCTCCGCCGCCCGCTCCCCGTCCTCCTCGCCGTCGCCGCCCTCGGCCTCGCCGCCCGCCTCTTCCGCCTCGGCGACCGCGTCGCCCACCAGGACGAGGGCCGCGTCGGCGACTGGATCCTCCACTACATGCAGACGGGCGAGTGGCAGTACAACGCCATCATCCACGGTCCCTTCCTCCCCCACGTGAACGGCGTCGTCTTCTCCCACCTCGGCCCGAGCGACGTCACCGCGCGCCTCGTCGTCGCCGTCGTCGGCGCGCTCCTCCCGCTCGTCGCCCTCCTCTTCCGCGACCGCCTCCGGGAGCGCGAAGTGCTGTTCACCGGCGTCTTCCTCGCCATCAACCCCGTCTTCGTCTACTACTCGCGGTTCATGCGGAACGACCTCCTCCTCGCCGCGTTCGCGCTCGCCGCCGTCGGGTTCGGCCTGCGAGCCGTCGACCGCGACGTCCGCTACGTCTACCCCGCGGCCGCCGCGCTCGCGCTCGCCTTCACGACGAAGGAGAACGCCCTCCTCTATCCCGTCGCGTGGCTCGGCGCGCTCGCGCTCTGCGTCGACTGGCGGCTCTTCCGGAGCGCCGTCAGGAGCGAGGACCCGCTCGCCGAACTCCGCGACCTCGCCGTCGGGACCGTGCGCCCGCTCGCCGCCGTCCTCCACCATCTCGTCGCCGCGTTCGCCCTCTTCGCCGTCATCTTCGTCGCGTTCTACGCCCCGAAACCCGACCTCTACGTCGCGCTCGGCGACCCCGGCCAACTCCCCGGCGTGCTCTCCGCCGCCACCGTCGGCGTCTGGCACGAGTTCCAGACGTGGACGAGCTCGGGGATGCACCAACACAGCTTCGTCGCCTACCTCGGACGACTCGGGAACATCCTCGTCGGCGGCGCGTTCACGCTCACCGTGCTCGCCGTCCTCGGCACGCTCCACGAGCGCTACCGCGGCGACGGCCGGGACGTCGTCGCCTTCACCGCCGCCTGGGGCTTCGCCTCCGTCTTCGGCTACGTCGCCATCACCGACCTGATGGCGGGGTGGACGGCGCTCCACATTCTCGTCGCGCTCGCCGTCCCCGCCGGTGTCGGCGCGGCCCGCCTCCTCGACTGGCACGACGCCGCGCGCGACGCCGACGAATCCGTTCTCGCCGCCGCCGCCATCGCGCTCCTCGTCGGCGGCCTCGCGCTCTCCGGCGGCCTCGCCGCCGAAACCTCCTACGTCACCGAGCAGAGCCCGGACAACCCCCTCGTCCAGTACGCCCAGCCCTCCGGAGAGATGAAACCCGTCCTCCACGACGTCGAGACCATCAGCGAGCGCACCGACGGCGTGGACGTCACGTTCTACGGCGGCGAGTTCTACGCGCCGAACGACACGAAGCGGGCGTACGGCCCCGACTCACCCGGCTGGTTCGCGCGGCTCCCGCTCCCCTGGTACTTCGACAGCTACGGCGCGAACGTCTCCAGCACCACGACGACGAGCGACCTCGAAGACGCGCCGCCCGTCGTCATCACGCTCGCACAGAACGAGGAGAAAGTCGGCGACGCCCTCCCCGGCTACTGGCACGCGACCTACCAGGGCTACCTCTGGGACCGCCCGCTCGTCTTCTACGTCGACTACTCGCGGTACCCCGACCTCGAACCGCCCGCGACGGATTCATAGGGTTTCGGGGTTCGACGGGCTTAAACGCCGGCGTCGGCTAGTTGGAGGGAATGAGCGATAGGGCCCTCGACGTCGTGGAGTTCCTGCTGACGGCGCGTATCTACGAGCGGGACACCGACCTCGACGAGAACGACCTCCCCCCGATGACGCGGGGTGCGCTCTGGGACGACGACGGCGTGCCGCGACCGACGACGCCGAGCGAGGACAACGCTCGCGCGGCGACCGGCGTGAGCGACCCCTGGGACGCCGTGAAGAGCCTGATGTTCACCGACCGGGACTCCTTCTCCGGGCGGCTGAAACTCATCGACGACGACATGGCGCTCGACTGGTTCGAGGACCACGTCGACGAGGGCCGGGTGTTCGACAACCCGGCGCTCGCGTCCGTCGTCGACGGCGTCGACTACGAGGCGGCGCGGCAGGCGAACCGACCCGTCCAGGCGGACCCGCAGTGGATAGACAGCCTCCTCGAGGAGTACTTCGACGAGGAGGACGAGGAGATGCTGGACCTCGTCGAGGTCCAAGCGCCCGCGGAACTCCAGATCACCCTCGACGACCTCGTGCTCACGGAGGAGCAGGAAGCCGAAGTCGGCAAGGTCGGGAAGGCCATCGAGCACCGCGACTACCTCGCGAAAGTCGGGCTGCACGAGATCGGGAAGCTCCTGTTCGTCGGGCCGCCCGGCACGGGGAAGACGAGCACGGCGCGCGGGCTCGCCCACCAGCTCGACCTCCCGTTCGTCGAGGTGAAACTCTCGATGATCACGAGCCAGTACCTCGGGGAGACGGCGAAAAACGTCGATAAGGTCTTCGAGGTGGCGCGGCGGCTCTCGCCGTGCATCCTCTTCATCGACGAGTTCGACTTCGTGGCGAAGACCCGGACGTCGGACGAGCACGCGGCCATCAAGCGCGCGGTGAACACGCTCCTCAAGTCCATCGACGAGATCAGCCTCGTACGCGACGACGTGCTCCTCATCGGCGCGACGAACCACCCCGACGAGCTCGACGCCGCGGTCTGGCGGCGGTTCGACGAGATTCTCGCGTTCCCCGAACCCGACCGCGGGATGCGCGCGGACATCCTCCGCCTCGTCACGCACGACATGGACATCGAGGACTTCGACCCCGAGGCCGTCGCCGCGGAGACGACGGGGCTGACGGGGAGCGACCTCCGGCTCGTCCTCCGCGAAGCCGTCCTCGACGCCCTCCTCGAGGACCGCACGACGCTCACGCAGGCGGACCTGATGAACGCGGTCCAATCCTTCGACGACCGCGACCACCTCCGGAACCTCGACACGCTCGAAGACGCCCTGCAGGCCGACGACACCGACAGCGACGGCGACCACGACCACGACCACAGTCACAATCACTAACCGCGATGCGCGTCACACTCCTCGGGACGGGCGACACGACCGGGACGCCGACGCCCGGGTGTGACTGCGACACCTGTACTGCGGCGCGCGAACGCGGCGTCGAACGCACTCGCTTTTCGGTGTACGTCGAGAGCGAGAGCGGCGAGACGCTCCTCCTCGACGCGTCGCCGGACCTCCGCCACCAGCTCCTCCGCGAGGGGCTCGCGCCGCCGGACGCCGCCGTCATCACGCACATCCACTTCGACCACCTCGACGGCCTCGGGAACGCCTACCGGCTCGTCGACGCCCTCCCCGTTTTCGCGGCGGACGAGACTGACCCCGAGACGGGCGAGAGCGTCGCGGAGACGGTCGCGCGGAAGTACGACTACCTCGACGCGCTCGACGTCCGGCCCGTCGCGCCCGGCGAGACGTTCCGCGTGAGCGGCCTCGACGTCACGCTCGTCCCCGTCGTCCACCCGCCCCTCGCGTGTTACGGCGTCGTCGTCGAAGACCCCGAAACGGGCGGAAAACTCGCGGTCACGGGCGACACGAACTACGCGATTCCGGACGCCTCCCGGGACGCCCTCCGCGGCGCGGACCTCCTCCTCGCCGACGCCATCGTCCCGGCGAGCCTCGCACCCCACCACCCGCTCGGCGGCGACCACCGCGACGCCGACGGCGTGCCGCGGACGTTCGGCACGAAACACATGACGCGAGAGGGCGCGCTCGCGCTCGCCGACGAACTCGACGCCGCGAACGCGCGATTCGTCCACCTCGCCCACTACTACCCCGCCGACGAAGCGTTCGCCGACCCGCTCGCCGTCGACGGCGAGACCTACGACCTCTGAGGCGTCGGCCTCGGAGACACAGGTTTTTCGCGGCGGCCGAACGACCACGACGTATGCCCGGCCCCGTCTTCCTCCGCGGCGACGACGTGACGCTCCGACCGCCCGAACGCGAGGACGTCCCGTTCATCGCGCGCTGCATGAACGATTCGCGCGTGTGGCGGCCCGCGCTCGACGTGAACCCGACGAACGAAGCGCAGGCGACGGAGTTCTTCGAGACCGTGCTCTCGAACGAGTCGGACGTGCACGTGCTCGCGTGCGAGGGCGGCGACCCCCTCGGAATCCTCTCCCTCTCGACCTCGCAGTACGGCCCGGACGAGACGTCGCGCGCTCGCTCCGCCGAACTCGCGTACTGGTTCGCGCCCGACCACCACGGCGCGGGGTACGCGGGCGACGCCGCGCGCGAACTCGTCCGGTACGCCTTCGAGGACCGGAACCTCCGCCGCCTCGAAGCCGACATCGGGGCGTTCAACGACGCCTCCGTCGGCCTCGTCGAATCGCTCGGGTTCGAACGCGAAGGCGTCCGGCGCGAAGCCATGTGGTACGACGGCGACTACCGCGACGCCTACGTCTACGGGCTCCTCCGGAGCGACTGGCGGTAGAACGGGAGCGGGACTCGCGTTATTCGACGTCGAGCTCGTCGACGCTCGGCTCGAGCGGGAGGTCGGCTTCCGTGAACTCCCACTCGAAGCCGTAGGCGTCCTCGACGTGCGTGCTCTCCGCGTTCTGCGTGACGGTCGCGTCGAGGTCGGCGGCGCGCTCGCGGATGTCGATGCGTTCCGCCATCCCGACGTCGAGCGCGATGCGGCGGACGTGGCCCGGCTCCTGTGGCTCTTCGGCGGCCGTGAGTTCGAGGTGGAGGGAGTCGCGGCCGACGACGCTCAACGACGGGTCGACGCCCGCGTCCGCGGCGTCGCCCCAGTCCCAGCCGCCGGGGAGCGTGCCGAAGTCGCCGTCGCGGCTCCCCTCGCGGAAGTGCACGTCGAGGTCGAAGAGCGACGCGTAGTACGATTCGGCCGCCGGGACGTCGGGGACGGCGAGCGTCACGTGATGGAGTCCTGCGAGTGTCATTAGGGGCGTGCACGCGGTCTGTTTATTTGAGCCTTCGGAAGGCGGGAAGGTTACTCCGTCCACCGGTCCAGCCGCGATTGCGTGCGCGTCCGCACCGCTGGCGTCGGATTCCAGGGGGTCGCCGCGGCGCGTTCCGCGTCGAGGTCGGGGTGTTGGGTTTCGGAGGCGTCGTGGCCCGGGCAGTCCGGCCCGCACTCGCTCGCCGCGTCCACGAGTCGGTCCTTCCACGCGCAGTACGGGAGCGCCGACGCCGACCCCGACGCCGCGCGCTCGACCTCGGCGCAGTCCGGGAAGCCGTACGTCCGCCACCCCTTCCCGTACGCGCGCTCCGCGAGCCGCCTTCGGGCCCGCGCCTTCGCCGCGCCGTCGACGGTTTCGATGGCCGTCTCCGTCGGCCGCTCGTCGAGAACCTCGACGCCCGCTCCCGCGGTGTCGAGCGGCGTCGCCTCCCGAACCACCTCGACGGCTTCCTCGGCGTCTTCGCCGCCGGCCGCGAGCGCGTCGGCGTCGACGCGCGCCACGCCGACCGCGTCCGGGATGCGATTCAGGTGCGCGCCCGTCACGTAGGACTCGGTCGCCAGCCAGACCTCGTCGAGGAGGCCGAGCGCCACGTCGTGGCGGAGCTGGAAGGCGAGGTCGCCCGGCCGCCCGAGGTCGGGTTTGTTCTCGACGCCCACGAGGTCGCCGAACCACTCTCCCGGGTAGCGCGCGACCCGCCGCACGACGGCCTCCCCGCCCTTCCGCTCCAGTTCGAGGTAGCCGACGTCGGCGGCGCGCTCGGCGACCCGTCGCGCGCGCTCCGGCGGCCCCGGAACCGCGTCCGTCACCGGCGTCCACTCGCCCACGCCGGCGTCGGATTCAATCGCCGCCAGCGGTATCTCTCCCGGCGGCAACCGCGTCCGCGCGTCGAACTCGGGGCCGGGACGCACGAGCAGCACGTCCAGAATACGGTTCCCGCGTCCTTCGACCGAGGTCCCGAGCTGCCGCGCGACGACTCCTTCCTCGCGGTCTTCGAGCCACCCACAGAGCCGCAGTTCGAACGCGAACTCCCGCACGATACCCCTCCTTGGACTCGCCGTCGTTAAGCGTCTTCGCCGACGCCGCCGACACCTTCATCCGCCCTCGCGATAGAGTTACGCGCGTGACAAGTGGTGTCGCGCCCGACGCGCCGCGGGAGACGCAGACGCTCCACCTCTCCGCGTCGAAACTCCGCTCGCTCCGCGAGTGGGCGGTCGAGGGGACGGGCGTCACCGCCGCGGCGCGCGTCCGCGACGCACAGGGCCGGCTCGCGCTCGTCTGGAACCGCTGGTCGGACGACTGGATACTCCCCGGCGGCGGCGTCGAACCCGACGAGACCCCGCGGGAGGCAGCGCGCCGCGAAGTCCGCGAGGAGACCGGCCTCGACGCGACTATCGAGCACCCGCTCGTCGTCCTCGACCAGACCTACGTCGACGACGACGGCGACGAATGGTTCACCGGCGAGTACGTCGTTTATGCCGCTCACGCCAGCGGCCCCGTCGGCGACCCGGCCTCGCTCGGCGTCCACGACGCCGAAATCCGCGCCGCACGCTGGTTCGACGACCTCCCCGAAGACCTCCACGACGGCGACCTCCTCCGCCCCTACCTCTAAACGAGACATCCACCTGTGAGCATTCGCGACCCGAGTGGCTCGATAGAGCCTCAACGAAGGTATGTCGGGCGTTCGCGGGCCGAGCGGCTCGTCAGAGCCCGGAAGGCCCGCGATTCACTCGCCGCATAGCGGCGAGGCCCCGAACCCCACCGTAGGTGGGGTGACGGGGCTTTTGGTCGAGCTTTTACAGCGCGCGGCCGGAGGCCGCGCCCAGTAAAAGGTCGAAGCGAAGGGGTTAACTGGGTCTCGGGGCGAAATTCACCCAAGATTACTCAATGGCAGGAAATCATCGACAACCGGAGGTGAACATCGGGCTGGTCGGTCACGTTGACCACGGGAAGACGACGCTCGTGCGTGCGCTGTCGGGCGAGTGGACGGACCAGCACTCCGAGGAGATGAAGCGCGGCATCTCCATCCGTCTCGGGTACGCGGACGCGACGCTCCGGAAGTGCCCGGAGTGCGAGGAGCCGGAGGCGTTCACGGTCGAGGAGCGGTGTCCGGAGCACGACGTCGAGACGGAGGTGCTTCGCACGGTCTCGTTCGTGGACGCGCCGGGTCACGAGACGCTGATGGCGACGATGCTCGCCGGGGCGTCCCTGATGGACGGCGCGGTGCTCGTCATCGGGGCGAACGAGCCGGTGCCGCAGCCACAGACAGAGGAGCACCTGATGGCGCTCGACATCATCGGCATCGAGAACATCGTCATCGCGCAGAACAAGGTCGACCTCGTCGACGCCGAGGAGGCGCAGCGGAACTACGAGGAGATCCAGGAGTTCGTCGAGGGCACTGTCGCCGAGGACGCGCCGGTCGTCCCGGTGAGCGCGGAGCAGGAGATCAACCTCGACCTCGTCATCGACGCGCTGCAGCGGGAGATTCCGACGCCGGAGCGCGACCCCGACGTCGACCCGCGGATGTACGTCGCGCGCTCGTTCGACATCAACCGCCCGGGGACGACCTGGGAGGACCTCAACGGCGGCGTCGTCGGCGGGAGTCTCGTGCAGGGCGAACTCTCCGTGGACGACGACCTCGAAATCCGCCCGGGCCGCGAGGTCGACGAGGAGGGGCAGACGGAGTGGCGGTCGGTCGAGACGAACGTGCGCTCCATCCAGGCGGGCGGCGAGATGGTGGAGGACGCGAGCCCCGGCGGGCTCCTCGGCGTCGGCACGGGGCTCGACCCGTCGCTGACGAAGGGCGACGCGCTCGCCGGCCAGGTCGCCGGCCACCCGGACGCCCTCCCCCCGGTCTGGAACGACTTCACGATGCAGGTCGACCTCTTAGAGCGCCTCGTCGGCGCGGAAGAGGGCGAGCAGGTGGAGGACATCTCGACCGGCGAACCCCTCATGCTCACGGTCGGGACGGCGACGACCGTCGGCGCGGTCACGTCCGCGCGCTCCGGCGAGTGTGAAGTCCAACTGAAACGCCCGGTCTGCGCGCCCGAGGGCGCGAAGATCGCGATCAACCGCCGCGTCGGCGCGCGCTGGCGGCTCATCGGCGTCGGCACGCTCGGCGCGGAATAGATGAAGGTCGCCATGGACGCCAGCGCGCTCATGATGCCCGTCGAAGTGGGCGTCAGGGTGTTCGACGAGCTCGACCGGGAACTCCCCGACTACGAGCCCGTCGCGCCCGCCGCGGTCCGCCGGGAGCTCCGGAACCTCTCGGCGGGCGCGGGGCGGGAGGCGACGGCGGCGTCCGTGGCGCTCGACCTGGCGGATCGGTGCGAGACGGTGGAGACGGAGCATTCACACGGCGACGACGCCCTCGTCGCGCTCGCGAACGCGGGCCGCGTGGACGCCGTCGCGACGAACGACGCCCCGCTGCGCGAACGCCTGCTGGACGCGGGCGTTGAAGTAATGCATTTACGGGGCCGGAGTAAACTCACACGCACTTACCCATAATGTACAAGCGAGCGAGGCTGAAGGACACGATCGAGGTACCCCCGCGGCATCTGGCAGACGTCACGCCGGACCTGGTGAAACGACTCCTGCAGGACAAACTGGAGGGCCGGATGGACGAGGAGGTCGGAAGCATCGTCACGGTCACGGACGTCCACGACATCGGCGACGGCGCGGTCCTCCCGAACCGACCTGGTGTGTACTACGAGGCGGAGTTCGACGCCGTCACGTACGACCCGGAGATGCAGGAGGTCGTCGACGGCGAGGTCGTCGAAGTCGTGAACTTCGGGGCGTTCGTCGGCATCGGCCCCGTCGACGGACTCCTCCACGTGAGCCAGATTTCGGACGAATACCTGGCGTTCGACGAGGAGAACCAGCAGCTGGCGTCCCGCGAGTCGAATCAGATTCTCGGCACGGGGGACGCGGTGCGGACGCGCATCGTCACGAAGAGCATCGACGAGCGCAACCCCCGGGAGTCGAAGATCGGGCTGACGGCGAAACAGCCGGGATTAGGGAAGCACGGGTGGCTGCGCGCGAAACACGAAGAAGAGCAGGAGGCTGAATAGTGGCGTCGAACCGCCTCGCCTGCCACGACTGCCACCGCATCGTCGAGCCCGACGAGGAGGTCTGCCCGTTCTGCGGGTCGAACTCGCTCACGGAGGACTGGGCGGGCTACGTCGTCATCACGCACCCCGCGGAGTCCGAAATCGCGGAGAAGATGGAGGTCTCGGAAGCGGGCGAGTACGCGCTGAAGGTCCGCTAGCGCCGTGAAGCCCGCTGCGACCCTGCCGAAGGAGGCGCGCGCGTCCTTCAAAGACCCCGTCGGCCCGGTCTTCACGGACGCGACCGAACTCCTCGCGGACGCCGGTTCGTTCACTATCGCGGTCGGCGACGTCGTCACCTACCACCTCACTCGGGCGGGCGCGCCGCCCGCGGTCGCGGTCGTCGACGGCCGCACGGAGCGCGAAGCCGTCGACGACGACGTCCTCGAGGGGCTGCCGGACGCCGACACCGACGTCCACGTCGCGAGCGACCCTGGCACCGTCTCCGAGGAGCTACTGGACGCGCTCGTCGCCGCCATCGACCGCGCGCCGACGAACACGACGCTCGTGATGGTGGACGGCGAAGAAGATCTAGCGACGGTTCCCGCCGTGCTCGCCGCGCCCGTCGACGCGACGGTCGTCTACGGGCAGCCGGGCGAGGGGATGGTGCGCGCGAACGTCACCAGCCGCCTCAAAGAGCAGATGCGCGACCTCGCCGCGGAGTTAGAGACGACGGACGCGTTCTGGGCCGCGCTCGAGTAATCGCCTCCTCGCGTTCTCCTACTCGCTCTCGAGGTTCGAGCGTCGCCGCTCTTGGACTCTCGCCGCGCGCGACGCGAACCACGCCAGCACGACGATTGTGAGTCCAACGACGGCGACCGCCCACGCCGTGAACGACCCGTCTGCCGACCCGCTGCGGAGGAATATCGCGAACAGAAGCAGCGCGAGACCGATTCGCTGTATCGTCGCCGCCTTCGGGGACATACCGGGACGTTACGCCGCCCACGCAAAAACGTGTGTCAAGACCGGCGGCCTCACTGCCTATCGACCGTTGCGGGAGTCTCTCGCGAGCACTCGGCGACCGAGTGGTCCGTCAGGACCCGGAATCGCGCGAGAGCAAGCTCTCGCTGAGTCACACTCACTCCCTACGGGAGTTCGCGTGACGGCCGCCGGTTCGCTCGCCGCGGAGTCCGCGTGAGTGAAGCGAACGCGGGCAAGTCGGAGTGGGCTCCGACCGAGGTTGGGTGACGGGGCGTTTGGTCGAGCTTTTGCCGAGCGGGGGCGTCCAGAGGGCACCTCCCGCAGAGTAAAAAGGTCGTTCGTAATCCTTTTACGCCGATGCGCGCGTTATATAGGACAACTAGCCATGGAAATCGACATCATCTCGGAGGAGGACAATCCCCTCCTTCACCGGACGCAGGTCCAGTTCGAAATCACGCACGAGGAAGCGACGCCTTCCCGTCTCTCCGTCCGCGACAGCCTCGCGGCGGCGCTCGACAAGAACTCGGACGAGGTCGTCGTCCACTCCGTCGATACGAAGTTCGGGATGCGGAAGTCCGTCGGGTACGCGAAAGTCTACGAGTCCGCCGCCGTCGCCACCGACGTCGAGCAGGACTACATGCTGGAGCGGAACAAGATCGAAGCCGAGGCCGGCGAGGCCGCGGAAGCGGAGGGCGAGGAGTAATGCCGCGCTCCGACTACTACGACGACGGCGAAATCTCGAAGGAGCAGTGTCCGCGCTGCGGCGACACCTTCCTCGCGGACCACGCCGACCGCCAGCACTGCGGGAAGTGCGGATACACCGAGTGGAAGTAACGCGGTACTGATGCGGGTACTCGGCGTCGAAGGGACGGCGTGGTGTGCGAGCGCCGCGGTGTTCGACGCGGACGCCGATTCGGTCGACATTTTTTCGGAGGCGTACGAGCCGGCGAGCGGCGGCATCCATCCGCGCGAGGCCGCCGAGCACATGCGCGAGCACGTCCCCCAGGTCGTCGAGCGCGCGCTCGACAGCGCGGACGGCCCGGTCGACGCGGTGGCGTTCTCGCGCGGCCCCGGACTCGGGCCGTGTCTGCGCATCGCGGGGACGGCGGCGCGCGCGCTCGCGCAGTCGCTCGACGTCCCGCTCGTCGGCGTGAACCACATGGTCGCGCATCTCGAAATCGGCCGGCACCGCTCGGGCTTCGACTCCCCCGTCTGTCTGAACGCGTCGGGGGCGAACGCGCACGTCCTCGGCTACCACGGCGGCCGGTACCGGGTGCTGGGTGAGACGATGGACACGGGGATCGGGAACGCCCTCGATAAGTTCACGCGGCACGTCGGCTGGAGCCACCCCGGCGGGCCGAAAGTCGAGGAGCACGCGAAAGACGGCGAGTACGTCGAGTTCCCGTACGTCGTGAAGGGGATGGATTTCTCCTTCTCGGGCATCATGAGCGCGGCGAAGCAGGCGTACGACGACGGCGAACCGGTAGAGAACGTCTGCTGTGGGTTGCAGGAGACGACGTTCGCGATGCTGACGGAGGTGGCGGAGCGCGCGCTCAGCCTCTCCGGCCGCGACGAACTCGTCCTGGGTGGCGGTGTCGGGCAGAACGCCCGGCTGCGGGAGATGCTCGCGGAGATGTGCGAGGCGCGCGACGCGAAGTTCTACGCGCCCGAACCGCGCTTCCTCCGGGACAACGCCGGGATGATTGCGGTGCTCGGCGCGAAGATGGCGGCCGCCGGCGACACGCTCGACGTCGAGGACTCCGGCGTGGACTCGGACTTCCGGCCCGACGAAGTTCCGGTGACGTGGCGGGACGACGAGGACCTCTTCGTCGCCGTCGACGAGCGCGGCGACGTGAAGGGCGCGGAGGCGACCGTCACCTTCGACGACGACCGCGTGCGGAAGGCGCGCGCGTCGAAACCGTACCGCCACCCCGAACTCGACGAGACGCTCCGCCGCGAGCGAACGCGGCAGGAAGCCCGGCTCACGAGCGCCGCGCGCCGCGACGGCGTCCCCACGCCCGTCGTCTTCGACGTCGACGTCCACGGACACACCCTCGAACTCGAACGCGTCGGCGACCGCGACCTCCGCGACGCCCTCACGAGCGAGCACGTCGCCTCGCTCGGCCGGCACCTCGCCGCCCTCCACGACGCCGACATCGTCCACGGCGACCCAACCACGCGGAACGCCCGCGTCACAGACGGGGGGCGCGTGATTGCGATCGACTTCGGCCTCGGCTTCACGAGCCACGAGGTCGAGGATTACGCGATGGACCTCCACGTCTTCGAGCAGTCGCTCGCCGGAACCGCCGCGGACGCCGACGTCCTCCGGCAGGCGTTCGAAGCCGCGTACGCCGAAGACGGCGACGCTGAAGTCCTCGACCGGCTCCGCGACATCGAGGGCCGCGGCCGCTACGGCGGCACCGTCAGGGACTGAGGCGGGCGGCCCGTTCCCCAAACTGTTTTCCTTGGTTCCGTCGTAGGTGTCGGTATGTCCGACAAGCCGACGACCGGCGAACTGTTCGGTGTCCCGTACAACTTCGAACGCCCCTCCATCAGTCGGATGCTGGAGTCCTACTGGCAGCCCGGCGAGGGGATGCTCGTCGAGAAACCGTTCGGCATCGGCTACACGCTCAACCTCGCGAACTGGCGGTCCTGGGTCGTCCTCGCCGTCGCCGGCGTGCTCTACTACCAGGCCCAGCAGTCCGGCGACGAGGACTTCGGCGACGCCGCCGAGGACGCCGTCGAAGTCGTCGTCGACTAATCTCTTTCTCCCGTTTCGCCGTCGCATCCGAATCCGAACGCTCTTTCCGCACGGCCGTTATCCGGGGGTATGGAGCGCACCGTCCGATTCGTCACGACGAACGCGGGGAAGGTCGCGGAAGCCGAGGAGTATCTCTCGGGGCTCGCGGACGTCGACCAGTACGATTACGACTACGTGGAGGTGCAAAGCGACAGCCTCGCGGAGATCGCGGCGTCCGGCGCGGAGGAAGCCTACGAGGCCGCGCCGGGCGACGATCCCGTCATCGTCGACGACGCCGGCCTGTTCGTGAAGGAACTGGAGGGGTTCCCGGGACCGTATTCGGCGTACGTCGAGGACACGCTCGGCGTCGAGCGCGTCTGGAAGCTCGGTGAGTCGCTCGACAACCGCCGCGCGGCGTTCCGGTGCGCCGTCGCGTACACGGACGGCGACGCCACGGAGACGTTCTCCGGGGCGGTGCAGGGGCAGCTAGTCGCGCCGCGCGGCGACGGCGGGTTCGGCTACGACCCCATCTTCGAGCACGACGGGAAGACGTTCGCGGAGATGGGGACGGCGGAGAAGAACGCGCTCAGCCACCGCGGGCGCGCGCTGGCGAAGCTCGCGGACTGGCTCGCAGAGGAGAACGAGTAAGCAGGGTTCGCGAGAGGTCGCAGGCTCGTTTTCGACGGCTCCGAAAGCTCGATCCGCTCCCCGACGCGCCGTCTGCGCGGCACATCCGCTCGCTCGTTCCTTCCTCACGGATAGTGGCCGGCAGGCCGACGCCTCAGGTCGCCATGGCGGGACGTACGTCGTCCCGCTCGCTCTCACTCGCCCTCAGTCGGAGGCAAGCTCCTCCTTGCCCACACTCGCTTTGCTCGCGTGGACTCCGGCCCTCGCGAGAACCCCTTTCGATTCCCCGCCCGTATCGAGTGCGTCGCTGGCTGCGGAGGGGTGACTACCCCGTTCTGCTGTCACCCCGTCGACTGTCCGCGACTCTCGTTTCAGGCGCGCGGGTCGCGGTCCGGACCGGGGTAGGGGTTCTCGTGGAGGGCTTCGTAGAGGGAGTCGGGGTCGAGGAGGCGCGCGAACGCGTCCGGTGTCTTGATGCTCGTCTCGACGCGGGGTTTGAGCGTCGCGTTCGTTTCTATGGAGGTGAGGCGGCCGTCGGTCGTGAGGAGGTGGGCGGCGTCGCCGCGGTAGGCGGCGGCGAGCGCCGGACGGTCGCCCGCCGGCTGGTCGACGAGCGTGGCGAGGTCTTCGATGCGCGCGCGCCAGTCGGCGGCGAGAGCGTCGTCGCCGAGGCGTTCGATGACGGCTTCGGCGTCGTCGAGGAGTTCGGGCGTGGCGACGAGCGTCAGCCAGTCGTGTGCGCGAATCGCGTCGAGGACCTCGCGGGCGGACCCATCGAGAAAGAGGTCGGCGGCGAGCACGTCCGCGTCCGCGACGATGCGCGCGGTGTCAGTCATCGCGGACCTCCGCGAGCGCCGCCGTGACGTCGTCGAGCGAGACGTCGTATTCGCTCGCGCGTTCGAACAACTCCGCCCACGAGGACTGCGGGTCGCTCATACCTCCGCTTCGCCCTCCTCCGGTTTGGCCCTGTCCCTCGGGACGTGGAGCGCGCCGGCGGCGAAGGAGACGGAAACGCGCTCCCCGCCGGGCGGTTCGGCCGCGAAGGCGTCGAGGCGCGTTCCGGCGTCGTCGAGCGCGACCGTCACGCGGTACGCGGCGTCCTCGCGAACGACGCGCTCCACGGCCGCGGACAGCACACCCGATTCACCGGCGTCCGCGCTGGCCGGGTCGAGCGTGACGTGCTCGGGGCGGACGACGACGCGTTCGCCAGCGGGGAGCCTCGCTGTCACGGCGTCGGGGAGGGAATCTCGGGTGAGGACGTTCGCGCCGGTGAAGCGCGCGACGAACGCGGAGCCCGGGCGCTCGAATATCTCGTCGGGGGTTCCGACCTGTTGGAGCTCCCCGCCGTGCATGACGGCGACGCGGTCGCCGAGCGCGCGTGCGGTCGTCCGGTCGTGCGTGACGTACACGGCGGTTTCGCCGTCGAGGACGTCGAGGAGGACGCGGCGGAGCGCGTCGCGCGTCGGCGCGTCGAGCGCGGAGAGCGGTTCGTCGAGGAGGAAGACGTCGGGGCGGACGGCGAGCGCGCGGGCGAGCGCGACCCGCTGGGACTCCCCGCCGGAGAGCGTGTCGGGCGAGCGTTCTGCGAGGTCGGCGACGCCGAGCGCGTCGAGCACGTCGTCGGCATCCCGCGGGTTCTCGTGGTATCTCGCGCCGAACGCGACGTTCTCCGCGACGGTCATGTGCTCGAAGAGCGCGTAGTTCTGGAAGACCATCCCCGTTCCTCGTTCTTCCGGCGGGGCGTCGACGAGGTCGACGCCGTCGAGGCGCACGTGTCCGTCGGCGTCGTGGAAGCCCGCGACGAGTTCGAGGAGGAGGGACTTCCCGGACCCCGACGGGCCGAGCACGACGAGCGTCTCCCCGCGCTCGACGGTGAGGTCGGCGGTGACGGTGAACGCTTCGTCGGCGTCGGTGAACGTCCCCGTGACGTCGACGTCGAGGGTCACGTCGACCACGCTCCGCGCGTCCCGGTGAGGGTTCTGACGGCGAGGAAGACGACGACGCAGACGCAGAGCAGGAGGACGGCGACCGAGACGGCCGACTCGAAGTTCACGTCGAGCTGGCGCACGACGAACACGGAGCCGAACATCCCCTGGACGCGCTCGCCGGCGGGCGGGTAGAAGAAGGAGACGTTGTAGGCGACGACGGCGACCGCGCCGTACTCGGAGACGGCGCGCGCCCACGAGAGCACCGCGCCGGAGACGAGCCCGCGGAGCGCCAGCGGGAGCGTCACCCGCCGGAACGTCTCGACCCTGTTTGCCCCGAGCGAGCGCGCGGCCCGCTCGACGTTCTCGTCGACGGCTTCGAACCCCTCGCGCGCGCCGTTCACCATGTAGGGCGCGGAGACGAACGCGAGCGCGAGCACGAGCCCCGGCATCGCCCCGAGGACGGGCACCGTGGGGAAGGCGTGCCCGCTCCCGAAGGCGAGGAGGACGGCGAGCCCGGCGACGGAGTGCGGGACGACGAGCGGGAGGTCGACGAGCGCGGCGACGACGGCCTGCCCGCGGAACCCCCGGCGGAGGAGGAGCGCGAGCGGGACGCCGAGGACGAACGCGAGCAGCGTGGCGAGCAGCGGGGCGTAGACGGAGAGGTAGAGCGTCCGCAGGACCGCGGGGTCGGTGGCGTTCGAGAGAATCGCGGCGGGCGACGTGAAGGTGACGAGCGCGGCGAGCGGGTAGGCGAGCGCGACGACGAGCGCGCCGCCGAGGAGCGCGGCGGCGACGCCGAACGCGCCCCGGTTCGTCCGCCAGCCGAGCACGCCCGCGCTCGCGACGGCGAAGACGACGTACCACGTCGGCCGGTCGAGGACGGTGGCGACGGTGAACGCCGCGAGCTGGACGCCGGCGACGGCGAGGACGAGCACGCGCGCGTCGAGGCGGCCCGCCGACCGCGCGCCCGCGAACGCCCCCGCCATCAGAGCGCCATCGGGCCGAGCGACGACTCGACTGACGCGTGCGCCAGCACGCGGTCGGGGACGGCGTCGGCGTGCGATTCGGGGACGACGGCCGCGTCGAGCGCCACGAAGCCGTTCGCGTCGAGCGCGCTCTGGCCGTCGCCGAGCAGGTATTCGACCCACCGCGCCCCCCACTCGGGGTGTTCGGCGGTGCTCGGCACAGTGACGCCGTAGGCGATGGGGGAGCCGGTGTAGGTCGTTCCGCCGGCGTCGACGCTCGCCTTCGCGTAGTGTTCGGCGTACGCGCTCGTCGCCTTCGAGAGGTCGACTTCCGGCTGGAGGTCGACCGTCTGCACGCCGTGGCTCTCGCCGGCGGACTCGTACCCCCACGCGTAGTCGAGCTTCCCCGAGCGCAGCTGCCCGATGAGGTCAACCTCGTCGCTCGACGGATTCGTCGCGTTCGCCTTCATCGCGTCCCGCGCCGCCTCGTCGTAGAGCGCGTCGCCCTCGAAGGGAATCGCGCCGAGGTCCATCGCCATCAGCGACCGGTAGCCGTTCGGGTCGACGGCCGGGTCGGAGTGGCCCACGGTGACGTCCTCTCTGGCGAGCACGTCCCACCACGTGTCGGGCCCGAACTCGTCGGCGTACTTCGAATCCTCCGTGTACGCGAGCGTCATCGCGTTCGTCGCGACGATGGCGTACCAGTCGCCGTAGTCGGGGAGGAGGTCGTCGCGGAGCAGGCGGAAGTCGGCGACGGCGAGGACGTCCGCCGCGCGGTGGGGCGGCTGCGTCACCTTCTTCGTCGACCGAACCGACCCCGCGGACTCCTGCGTGACGCGCGCGTCGTACGCGCTCGTGAAACCCGCTTCGAGGTCGTCGAACGCCACCGTGAGGCTCCCCGCGTGGAAGACCGTCACCGCCCCCGTCCCGCCGGCGCTCGTCACATCCGTCGCGCTCGTCGAATCCGTCGTGTCCGCGCCGTCAGTCGCAGTCTCGGTCGCCCCGCCACTCGCGCTCCCGCCGGTGCAGCCGGCGAGCCCGAGCGCCGCCGCACCGCCGGCGGTCGCGAGGAACGCTCGCCGAGACCGTTGTTCCGACATAGGTACATCGATATTCTGCGGCCTGCGACATAACGGTTTTGCAGGCGCGCGCCCACGTTCGGGTATGGACGCCGGGTTCGACGCGCGCCTCCGAAGCTCGGGCGTCGCCTTCGACGACCGCGACGCGACGCTCCTCCGCGCCATCGACAGCCACGGCTCGCTCTCCGGCGCGGCCGACGCCCTCGGCCGCTCCTACGCCCGCTCCCACACCCGCCTCACCGAACTGGAGGACGCCTTCGGGTCACTCGTCGAGCGCACCCGCGGCGGCGCGGACGGCGGCGGCAGCCGCCTCACCGAGAACGCCCGCGACCTCCTCGCGCGCTTCGACCGCCTCCAGGCCGGCTACCACGCCATCGCCACCGTCCGCGAAGCCGTCCTCCACGGCACCGTCGCCTCCCGCGACGGCGAACTCGGCGTCGTCGAAACAGGGGCAGGGAGCGTCCGCGCGCTCGTCCCCCCGGACGCCGAGTCGGTGACGCTCTCCGTCCGCGCCGACGCCGTCACCCTCCACGCCCCCGACGACTCACCCGAACCTGACGCCACCAGCGCCCGCAACCGATTCCCCGCCACTGTCACCGCCGTCGACCGCGGCGAAGCCGTCGTCGCCGTCACCCTCGACTGCGGCGGCGAAACCCTCTACGCCCTCGTCACCGCCGACAGCGCCGACCGCCTCGACCTCGCCGCCGGCGTCGACGTCGTCGCGAGCTTCAAAGCCACCGCCACTCACGCGACCCGCGCCGAATAACCGAAAGAACGAGTCAGTTTGTTTCCTGAATTGAGGCGCTAAGGCCCCTTCCTCAACGAGCGACTGAAGGGCGCGAGTAGGGAGGGGATACAGCGTTGACGAGACGCTCCGCGTCTCGTCCGCACACGAGAGTTTTGCTCTCGTGAACGCCGCACGGTTCTCAAACACATTCGACACTCGGCCCACAGGCCCACGCAATCGCAACTGTTTAGTACGCATTTTGCATAATTTATTGTGTGGCAACGCGCAAGACCATCTCTATCCGCGACGACCAAGAGGAGTGGATTCAGGAAAATCACCTGAGTCTGTCCTCGTTCGTCCAAGAGAAGCTTGACGAACTCATCGAAGAACGCTCGTGAACTACAACTACAGGTATCGACTCCGACCGTCCGACGCTCTCGCAGAACAGTTAGCGTGGACTGTCGATACCTGTAGGCAGGTCTACAACCACTTCCTTCACCGGCTCAACCGTACCGACGATACTTCGGCATACAGTGAACAGAAGCTTCTGCCGAGTCTCAAAAAGTGGTGGAACGACCTGCAAAGCGTTCACTCGAAAGTCCTTCAGAAAGTCGTACAACGCCTGTACGACAACCTCTCGACGCTTCGTGGTCGTAAAGAGAACGGCTACCGCGTCGGCCAACTCAAGTGGAAGGCACCGGGCGAGTACCGTAGTTTCACCTACAGTCAATCCGGCTTCAAGCTCAAGAACACGACCGGTCGGACGCGACTGTGGCTCTCGAAACTCGGAGAAATCCCGCTCACCTTCCACCGCGACCTCCCTGACGACGCCGAAATCAAGACTGTCACCGTCAAGCAGGAACTGACCGGCAAATGGTACGCTATCCTCGGTGTCGAAACCCCCGACGACCCGCCGGAGAAACCGGAGAATCCCGAGAAGTGCGTCGGTATCGACGTAGGTATCTTGAAGTACGCCCACGACACAGACGGCACGGCAGTCGAATCCCTCGACCTCTCTGACGAGCGCGAGCAGTTGGAACGCGCACAGCGCGACCTCTCGCGGAAGGAACACGGTTCCGCGAATTGGGAGAAACAGCGCCGCGTCGTGGCCGAACGCCACGCTGAGTTGAAGAACAAGCGGCGTGACTTCCTCCACAAGCTCTCGAACTACTACGCACGGGAGTACGACCTCGTGGCCGTGGAGGATTTGGACGCGAAGGGTTTGGTCGAACTGCCGGGCAACTCGCGGAATCGAGCGGGTGCGGCGTGGGGGACGTTCCTGCGGATGGTCGAATACAAGTGCGAACGCGAAGGAACGTATTTCGTCGCCGTGAATCCGCGTGGAACAACAAAAGAGTGTGCGGCCTGCGGTGTTTCGACGGAGAAGCCGCTGTGGGTCCGTGAACACTCCTGTCCTGCCTGCGGGTTTGAGGCGGATAGAGACGCGAACGCGGCGTGGAACATCCTTTCTCGCGGTATCAAGAAGCGGTTAGGAGCGGGACGCTCCGAATCAACGTCCCCAGAAATCGAAGATTTCTGGTGTGCGAACGAATCGCAGAGCGATTCGTTAACGCCTGTGGAGACTGCGCTCCCTGTGTCCTCCGTGGTGGATGCAAAGCGCGTCGTGGAAACAGGAAGCCCCACCCTCAAGCGCGAGCCGTCAGGCGAGCGGTAGGGTGGGGTAGTTCACTCGTCGGTGTTTCTGGTTCGCCACCAACGGACGCCGAGGGCGGTGGCGGCGACGAGGCTGACGATAGCGACGGCGTCGAGGGCGACGTCGAGCGCGCCGGTCGTGTAGTCGCCGAGTCGGTTGAGGCTGTAGGCGAACCAGACGAGGGAGACGGCGGCCCAGCCGTCGGTCGCGCGGCGGGTGCGCGTGCCGATGCGGTAGCGGTAGAGCGTGCCGGCGAGGATGAGCGCCCACGCGAGCGCGAGCGCGGCGTCGATTCCCCACGGCGGGAGGCCGAAGACCGCCATCTAGGGGAGGGCGGCGTCGACGAGGGTTTCGACGCGCTTCGTCGCGTCCGCGCCGAGGGGGCGGAAGGGCCTGCGGACGTGGCCGGCGGGCGCGTCCCGGTAGCGCATCGCGGCCTTCAGTCCGGGGACGCCGTACTCGCTCGTGACGGCGCGGTTCAAGTCGACGAGCCGGCTGTTCAGCTGGCGGGCTTCCTCGTCCTTTCCGGCGCGGTGGAGTTCGTATATCTCCTTCACGCGCTCCGGGACGACGTTCCCGAGCGCCATGATGCCGCCGTCCGCGCCGGCGTCGAGCGCGGGCGCGAACACGCTCCCCGACCCCGTGAACAGCTCGAACTCGGGGGCGTAGTCGCGCTCGCGCTGGAGCGTTTCGAGGTCGCCCGAGGAGTCCTTCATCCCGACGACGTTCTCGTGCTCGGCGAGCGACTCCACCGTCCGCGGGTCGAGTTTCACGTTCGTGTACGCCGGCACGCTGTAGAGGTAGACCGGCGCGGACACCGCGTCCGCGACGTCCCGGTAGTACGCCGCGAGCGACGACTCGTCGTGCGTGTAGTAGAACGGCGTGACGACGAGCACGCCGTCCGCGCCCGCTTCGGCCGCGCGCTCCGACTGCTCGACGGTCGCCTTGAACCCCGGATGCCCCGTCCCCGCGAGCACCGCCACGCCGTCCGGCGCGGCGTCCACCACGGTCTCGATGACGCGAGCGCGCTCGTCGGCGGTCAGTAACTCCGCCTCGCTGTTCGACCCGCAGGGCACCAGGAAGTCGATACCGCGCTCCGTCACCCACTCCGTCACCGCCGCGAGCGCGTCGACATCCAGTTCGCCCGACTCGTCGAACGGCGTCGCCAGCGGCACACCAGTCCCGTTCATACCCGGGAACTCACTCCCCGAACAGTTATAGTATCCTTTGTCTCTCCGACTCACGTCAGACAGACGCAAGCGCCGATTTCGAGGCGCACACGTCCGTCTGACGAACTTTTACTTACCTCCGGCTCTACCCCGAGAGTGGGTACGCACCAGACTGCTGTTTCGTTCCCATCCACTCGCGTACCCTATTCCCCACACGCTCTTCACGCCCCGAGAGCGACCGCCACCGCGCTCCCGACGCGGTCGCTCCCGCTCTTCACGGACGAATCGCTCTGACTTCGCTCCACTCCGTTTTCGACGTCGACGGCGTCGCGACTACGAGGCGTGAGAACGGGAGAAGCCTAGGCCGGAATTTGAATCCGGGGTCTCGTCCTTACCAAGGACGCGCTTTACCGCTAAGCTACCCAGGCGCGCATTCTCTGGTAGTCGGAGTATGTCTTTATGCGTTTCGATTCAGGGGTCAGTCGCAGAGGGCTTGGCGGTGTCGGCGGGGGTGATGGTGCGGCGCATCACGTCGACGACGTTCTCGGGGAGGGCGTCCGCGGCGGGCGGGAGCGGGCGGCCGGTGGCGCGGGCGAGGCCGGCGGTGTACTGCTTGAGGGCGAGCGGCGTGGTGCGGTCGGCGGCGCTCGCGCCGGCTTCCGCGGCGAGTTCGAAGACGGTGACTTCGAGCGTGGCGTCGTCGCTGCCGGAGTGCTCGCGGCCGAACGTCCGCACGACGTCGACGGCGGCGGCGGACGCTTCGGTCTCGGCGAGGAGCCGGAAGCCCTTGGCGACGAGGACGTCCGCGGCGACGACGTCGAGGTCGGCGGGGAGGTCTTCGGACTCGTCCTCGGTCACCCACGGCTCGTCGAGGACGAGGTCACGCGTCAGCCGGAGGCCCTCGTAGACGAGCTGGACGCCGGCGGCGCGCTCTGCGAGCTCCGCGCTGACGCCGGTGACGCCGCAGGCGCGCGCGGCGAACAGCGTGAGGGCACCGGGCGTCATCGACGCCGAGTCGAGTCGGTCGTCGATGGCACGTCGAAGGGCTGGGGGGGAGACGTCCGAAACCGCGTTTCGAGCGGCTGTACGGGCCCGTTCGGCCTCTTCCATTGCCCACTTTTTGGGCTGGGAACGGCAAAGACCTTTGGAAACCCCGTGCGAGAGAGCGGTGTGATTCGGACGCGCCGCGACGGCGACGTGCTGGCAGTGACGCTCGACCGACCGGACCGCCGGAACGCGCTGACACCCGACGCGCTCGCCGACCTCGAACGCGTCGTCACGGACGCGGACGCGCCCGTCGCGTTCCTCTCGGGCGCGGGGTCGGCGTTCTGCGCTGGCGCGGACCTCGGCGTCGTCCGCGGCCTCCGCGGCGACCCCGACGCGGCCGACGCGTTCGCGCGCCGCGGTCAGCGGACGATGAACGCTATCGAGGACTCCGATTCGGTCGTCGTCGCCGGCGTCGACGGCCCGGCGCGAGGCGGCGGCGTGGAACTTGTCCTCGCCTGCGACGTCGCGGTCGCCGCGCCGAACGCGTCGTTCGCGGAGACCGGCGCGCGCATCGGCCTGTTCGGCGCGTGGGGCGGCACGCGCCGCCTCCCGCTCGCGGTCGGCGCGACCGCCGCCCGCGACCTCTCCTTCTCCGCGCGGACTATCGACGCCGCCGAAGCCCGCGATCTCGGCCTCGTCACGCGCGTCGTCGACGACCCGCGAACGGTCGCCCACGACATCGCCGAGAACGACCCGGCCGCGCTCAGCGAACTCGGCACGCTCCTCCGGGACACGACGGACCGCGCGGCGAGCGACGACGCCGAAGCCGCCGCGTTCGCGCGCCTGCTCGCAGAACCCGAGTAAGTCGAGTTAGAAGAGGGGGTCGGGCGCGGGCGGGACCTGGCGTTTGTGCTCGCTCTTCGCGTGGAGGTCGGCGACGTGCTCGACGTTCTCCAGCGTCGTGTCGGCGATGCGCGCCGTCGCCTCCGCCGGCACGTGCCCGTCGATGTGCAACGCGATGATCGCGTCGAGCGTGTCGTAATCCATCCCGATCTCTTCTTCGTCCGTTTGGCCGGCCCAGAGGCCCGCTGTCGGCGTCTTCGTCACGAACTCCTCGCGGACGCCGAGGTCGCGCGCGAGCTGGCGGACCTGCTGTTTGTAGAGGTTCCCGATCGGATGGCAGTCCACCGCGCCGTCCCCGTACTTCGTGAAGTAGCCGATGGCGGCCTCCGTCCGGTTCCCCGTACCGAGCACCATCGCGCCCTGGTGGTTCGCAACCAGATAGTTCACGACCGCGCGGGTCCGCGCCCGAGCGTTCCCCACCGCGAGCCGGTCGTCCTCCGCCTCCGGGAACGTGTCCAGCAGCGTGTTCACGAACGGATTGATCTCCACGACGTCGAAGGAGATACCGAGGTCCTCTGCGAGCACCTCCGCGTCGCTCATGTTCTCTTCTGTCGACACTGCCCCCGGCATCACGAGCCCGTGGACGTTCTCCGCGCCGAGCGCCTCCACCGCCAGCGACGCCGTCGACGACGAATCGATGCCGCCCGAGAGCCCCAGCACGACCTCGTCGACGCCCGCCGCGTCCGTCTGCTCCCGGATGAACGACACGAGGTGGTCGCGCACGTCCGCGAGCTCGTCCTCCGAGAACCGGAGGTCCACCGGCTCAATCTGACCCGGCTCGACGGACGGATCCGTTTCAATCTGACCCGGTTCGGCAGACGGGTCCGTTTCAGTATCCTTCGTCATCACCGGCGATTCGCCCGCCGCCGACTAAAAGCCACTCGCCACCCCGGAGTTTCCGGACGAACGTCCACCTCGAAGCGCTACGTTCAAGTGCCGCCGTCGGATACTTTCAGACGCGAGCACCGGTGGTCTAGTGGCAGGACATGAGCTTCCCAAGCTCATAGCCCGGGTTCAACTCCCGGTCGGTGCATTTTCTGCCCGAACGCAGTGAGGGTGAAAATCCTCTCGGGAGTGAATCAGGGAGCAGCTCTGCTGCGACCGTGGTTCAACTCCCGGTCGGTGCACTTCTACTGCGAGCGAACGTGTTGAGCGAATGCGTTCGCTTCTAGTCGCTGTAGTCGCCGTCGCCGATGACGTCGACGTGCCGTCGGGGTGGAGTTCGAGTCGGTCGGGGGCCGGCGAGGAGGGGCCGGCGAGGGGTGCGACGGCGACCGTCGCCGCGAGGAGCAGGCGTGTTCGCCGCGTGTCGAGCGCCGTCTCCCCTCCGAGGTGGGTCGCGTGCGCGATGAGCGTGCGGTCCGTGGCGCGTCGGTCAAATCGGCGTTTGAGTCTGGGGTGGGTTGATGCCGTTCGCCGGCTAAGTCGTGAGTGCGCAGCGCGCGCACTTGCTTCGGCCCTCCCGACGGCTTTGCCGTCTGACTCTTCTCTCGCGGTTCTGTCGTTCGGTTCGTTTAGCGGCGCTCGTCGCGTCTTTCGCCTCGTGTCCGCTCCCTGAAATCGAACGCCAAACTTGAAGGCCCTTGGATCTCAAGGCTGCGTTGGGTTTTGGTGGTTCCGACGTGAACCCCAACCCAATCCCCCTGGGTGAGGCGTTTTCCCCCTGCCTCGCCCTTCCCCCCTTCGAGACTGTCCGGACCCCGCTAGCGCCGGGTGTGTCGCCGCGACACTTTTGCCGGCGGCGGCGGTCCACTCACTCGTGTCGTCTCCCAGTGCTGCCGCGCAGTCGTTCACCGTCGACGAGCACGCGGCCGTCATCGCAGCCATCGACCGGTGTGCGGACGCGGTCGTCGAATCCTGGGACGCCGCGTCGGTCACGGACGGCGCGGCGGTCGTCGGCCCGCTCCGCGCGTGCCTCGCCGAACACGGCGTCCTCGACGCGCTGACAGCCGTGCTGGCTGACGCGGTGGAAGCCGCGGGATACACGCTGCGTGCGACCCCGGTCGCCGCGCCGCCCTACGTCGTCGTGACGAGCCGCGGCCCCGTCTGCCGCGCCACCGTCGCCGACGGCCGCCTCCTCCTGCGCTTTCGGGCGTTCGAACTGACCGACGAGAACGAGTACGTGCGCGGTCGCTCGGGCGACGCGATGCTCGACGTCGACCTCGTTTAGGAGCGGCCGAACTCGTCGAAGACGTCGACGTCGTCGGGGACGGTGCTGTCGAGTTTCCGCTCGGCCTTGCGGTCGCGGTCGCCGGCGTCGAGCGGCACCGCGTCGTCCTCGAACCCGGGCTTCACGCGAACGCTCTTCGCGGGCGACCCGACCGCGACGTGGTGTGCGGGCACGTCCTCCTGTGCGATGGCGCGCGCGCCGACGATGCTGTTCCGCCCGATCCGCACGCCGGCTCGGACCATCGCGCCCTGCGTGACGCGCGCGTCGTCCTCCACGATAGTGTGGAAGTTCTCCACCGCGGTCTGGTCGACGATGTCGTGGTCGTGCGTGTAGACGTGCGCGTTGTCGCTGATGGAGACGCGGTCGCCGACGGTGAGCTTCCCGCGGTCGTCTAAGTGGACGCCGTCGTGGATGACGACGTTGTCGCCCAGCTCGATGTTGTGTCCGTAGGTCATCGAGATACCCTTGAACAGCCGGAGGTTGTCGCCGGCGTCCGCGAAGAGGTGGTTCGCGAGCATCTGCCGGAAGCGCAGCGCGAACTCGATGTTGTCCGCGAGCGGCGTGTCGTCGAACTGCCGCCACAGCCACTGGAGCGGCTTCGACGCCGCGAACGCCTCTTCGTCTTTCTCCGCGTAGTACTCGGACTCCAGCGTGGCGTTCCGCGGGTTGTAGTTCCGGAACCGCGCCTCCTCGGCGCGCGACACCGACGCGCCGTTCTTCCACGCCTCGAACGCGTCCCGGTCACCGTTCAAATCCACGAGAACGTCCTCGACGACCGCCGCCGTGTCCTCGTCGCCGGCGAGCCGGTCGTCCACCGTCTCGACGAACCCTCGGAGCGTCGTCTCCGCGTCCGCTGGCAGTGAGACGTGTCGCTTAGTCATACCCCGAGAATTCCACGCGCCCGCCCATAGGGGTTTCCGTCCACGACTTTCCCGCCGCTTCGGCCACACAGCTTCTTGTGCCCGGCCACCGCACGTCCACGTATGGCCGACGACGACGTCTTCGAGAACGTCCCCGACGTCGGGGAGGACCTCGCCCGCGCCGAGCAACGCCTCACCGTTCGCGTCGAACGCCGCACCTACAACAAACCCGTCACCGTCGTCGAGGGCTTCGATCCCGACGCCGTCGACGTCAGAGACATCGGCACCCAGCTGAAGAAGCGACTCGGAGCCGGCGGCACGGTGAAAGACACCAGCGTCGAAGTCCAGGGCGACCACGAAGACCGCGTCCGCGACATCCTCACCGAGATGGGCTTCGCGGTCGAAGACTGACCCGCCGAGGACTCCTCAATCGGACGGCTGCCTATCGGGCGACGACCGCCCGGGCTCACGAGTCGCGACTGCTCCTTCGCCTTCCCGGAGTGCTCGCTCCTCGCTCCGTTGTACGGGCGACCCCCGAGTCGCCCGTACGGCAAGCGGGACGCACGGCGTCCCGCTCTGCTCGTCGCTCCGAACCGCGTGGCTCGCGGCTTCGCCGCTCGCTTCTCCGTGGTTCTCGCTCGGCCGCCCGTGGCGGCCTCGCTCCGAACCGCGTTACTCCTGCCAGTCTGGGTTCGCCCGCGGCGGGCTGAAGATGTCGACGCCGAGGACGGGGTCGTCGCCTTCGTTGACGACGCCGTGGGATTCGCCGCCGGGGATGACGTAGGACTCCTCGCTCGCGACGACGTGCTCTTCGCCGTCGACGCGGAAGGTGAGCGCGCCCTCGTAGATCCAGCCGGCTTGCTCGTGGGGGTGGTCGTGGGCGGGGACTTCCGCGCCGGATTCGATGTGGAAGTACTGGACGCTCATCTCGTCGCCGACGGCGAGCTGGGCGAGGTGGACGCCGGGGACGGCTTCGACGATTTCGACTTCCGAGAGGTCGACGGTCTCCATACTCGCGTATCTCCCTCGTCGGGCTTAGGCGTGTGGGAGGAGGTAACGCGCTCGCGGTGCGGGACGAAGGTTGAAACGCGAGGAGGGCGGAGTTCGGGTATGTACGCGGTCGTCGGATGCCGGGAGTGCAGTAACCTCTGGGTCGTCGAGGGGCGGCCGAAGACCACGCAGTGTCCGCGCTGCGGGCACCGGCGGGCGTGGGAGAAGCTGAAGAAGTTCGTGACGACGGAGGACAAAGCGCACGCGGTGGAGGTCCGCGCGTCGATGCTGGCGAACCGCTCCGGGCACGGCGAGGCGTTCGCGGAGATGGACTCTTTCGACGCGCTCGAATCGCAGGCGGAGGAGGCCGTAGTGAGTGACGACGAGTACCTGGAGGGCTCCGGGCTCGACGCCGACGCGGTCGCGGTAGCTGGGGAGCGCGCTGGCTCGGGCGGCGGCGGGTCGCGCAGTCGGACGGAGACCGTGAAGGACGCGGTCCGCGAGCTCGACGAGCCGACGGCTGACGCCGTCGCCGCCTACTGCGAGGAACATGGCGTCGACGGCGGGTGGGCGCGCGAAGCCCTCGAACGGTTCGCGCGCCGCGGCGAGATGACCGAATCCCGCGGCGTCTACCGCGTCCTCTGACTCAGCCGCCGAGCGCCTGCCAGAGCGTCACGGCGAGGACGATGATGGTGAGGACGAGTTTCATCACGCGGAGCGCGCGGACCACGGGATCGCGGTCCGGGTTCTGTGGGGGTCTGCCGCCGTCGAGCGGGAGTTGACGCATAGCCGGACGTTCTACCCAGTTTCTGGTAAACCTCGGCCACGCGCGGAGTGAAAGTGAAAGTGGAGTGCGGGACGGGGGCTTTCAGAAACGGCGTCGGAATGAGGCTCGTCACCGCCGGCTCCACCCCGAAACGACGGGTCTAGCGGCCGAGGTCCTGGTGGGCGCTGGAGAGGTGGCGGGAGGCGAGGGCGGAGAGGAGGCTGAGTTCGCCCGCGAGCGCCCCAGTGGTAATACATTCGGCGAGGGCGTCGGCGTTGCTGCCGGCGGGGTCGCCGCCGCCCGCGTAGCCGAGGACGTCGAGGCCCTCGGACTGCGTGGGGAGTTTGGTGCCGCCGCCGACGGTCCCGACCTCCAGAGAAGCGATGGAGACGGAGCAGTAGAGGTCGCCGTCCTCGGTGACGTCGGCGGTCGTGATGGCGTTCGCGCCTTCGACGACCTGGGCCTCGTCCTGGCCGGTGGCGAGGAACATGGCGGCGACGACGTTGGCGACGTGGGCGTTGAACCCGAGGCTCGCGGCTTTCGCGGAGCCGACGAGGTTCTTCCGCGTGTTGAGCTCGGCGACGGCTTCCGGGGTGGTGTGGAGCCGGTCTTCGACGACGTCGCGGGGGACGGTGACGTCGGCGGTGACGGAGCGCCCGCGGCCCTCGACGGCGTTGACGGCGGCGGGTTTCTTGTCCGCGCAGAGGTTGCCGGAGAGCGCGACGAGCGAGGCGTCGGTGTGTTCCTCGACGACGTCGCAGGCCTCGCCGGTCGCGATGGTGGCCATGTTCATCCCCATCGCGTCCTTGGTGTCGTAGCGGAAGCGGAGGTAGACGGAGTTCCCGACGACGTACGGCGTGACGTCGAGGAGCTCGCCGTGACTCGTCGTCGCCTCGGCGGCCTCGCGGAGTTCCTCCTCGTTGTCGCGCACCCAGGAGACGAGGGCTTCGGCCTCGACGACGTCGGCGACGCGGAAGACCGGCGCGCGCGTCATCCCGGACTTCGTCACTCTCGCGCTCGCCCCGCCGGCGGCGTTCAGAACGCTGCAGCCCCGGTTCACGGACGCGAGGAGCGCGCCCTCGGTCGTCGCGATCGGGAGGTAGTGGTCGCCCTCTGCGGCCGCGCCGTTCACCGTGACGGGGCCGGCGACGCCCATCGGCACCTGAATCGCGCCGACCATGTTCTCGATGGCGGACTCCGCGGCGGTCGCCGGGAACGTGTACGAGCCGACTTCGTCGAGGCTCGCGCCGGACTGTGCTTCGACGAGGCGGCGGCGGACCGCGGTCGCCGTGTCCGCGTCCACGTGGTCTTCGAGCTCGTGCAGTCGGAGGTCACCGTCGCGCACCCGGTCGGCAAGGTCCGAAACCTCGGTCATACCGCACCGTCCGCGGCCGACGTCCCTAAACCTCCCCGTTTCTCGTCCGCCGGCCGCCACCCGTATACTCCCGTCCCGCGAACGGCGCGTATGGCTCTCCTGTCGCGTCTCGCCCGCGTCGGCGTCTGCTTCGCCCTCACCGCCTTCCTCGTGATGCCGGTCGCCGCCACCGTCTCCGTCGGCACGACCACCCGCCTCCTCTCCTACACCTCCCTCCTCGCCTTCGTCGCGCTCCCCGCCGCCGTCGCCCTCGCCGAAGGCTTCGACGCGCCGACGCCGCGCGTCTGGCGGACGCTCCTCGTCTTCGTCGCCGCCGGCCTCGCGTTCGGCGTCGCCGGCACCGCCCTCCTCAACGCCGTCGCCGTCACCGGCCGCGCCCGCGACGCCCTCGTTCTCGCGCCCGCCTACGCCCTCACCTACCTCATCGGGTGGCGCGCCTGGACTCCCGAACCACTCGCCTGACCGAGTCGCCGGCGCTGCGCGCGACGGCCCGCCGCATCCCGGAGGTTTATCCTCGCGCCCCGCCCTCGACTCCACTATGACCGCTCCAGCGGACCGCGTCTTCCTCGACGGCGAGGTCCACACGCTCGGCACGCCCGACAAGACCTACGAAGCCGTCGCGGTGCGCGACGGCCGCGTCGTCCGCCTCGCAGACACCTACGAGGTCGAGTTCCTCGTCGGCGCGGAAACAGAGGTCATCGACCTCGACGGCCGCGTCCTCCTCCCCGGCTTCGTCGACGCGCACGTCCACATGACGACCGTCGGCCAGCACGCCGTCCACGCCGACCTCCGCGGCGCGGAGAGCCTCGACGACGCCCTCGCGCGCCTCAGAGAGCGCGCCCGCCACGCCGACGAGTGGATCCTCGGCTACGGCTTCGACGAGTCCACGTGGCCCGACGGCCGCATCCTCACCAGCGACGACCTCGACGGCGTCTCCACCGACCGCCCCGTCGTCGCCTTCCGCGAGGACCTCCACACCGCCGCCGTGAACTCCGTCGTCCTCGACGAGTACGGGAACGAGATGCCGGACGCCGACGTCCGCGAGAACGGCGTCATCGTCGAGGACGCCGTCAACGTCGTCACCGAACGCGTCGAACCAAACCGGACGGAAGCGAGGGAGCTCCTCCGCGAAGCCCAGCGCGAAGCCCACAGTCGGGGCATCACCGCCGTCCACGACATGGTGCGGAAGAGCCGCGCGCCCGCCGCCTACCGCGCGCTCGACGCCGCCGGCGACCTCAGGCTCCGCGTCCGCCTCAACTACTGGGCGGACCACCTCGACGCCGTCCGCGAACTCGGCCTCGCCACGAACTGGGGGAGCGAGAACCTCCGCGTCGGCGCGATCAAATCCTTCACTGACGGGAGTCTCGGCGGCCACACCGCGAAGCTCTCCTTCGACTACGCCGACGCCGACGGCGAGCGCGGCACGTGGGTCGTCGACCCCGAGGAGCTCGACGAGATCGTTCAGGAAGCCGACCGACAGGGCCTCCAGGTGACCGCGCACGCCATCGGCGACGAGGCCGTCGACGCCGTCCTCGACGCCTACGAAGCCACCGAAAACCCAGGGAAGAGCCGCCACCGCATCGAGCACGCCGAACTCGCCTCGGACGACGCCATCGAGCGCATGGCCGACCTCGGCGTCGTCGCCTCGATGCAGCCGAACTTCCTCAAGTGGTCGCATCCGGGTGGGCTCTACGACGACCGCATCGGCGCGGAGCGCCGCGACACCCACAACCGCTACCCCGCCTATCTCGACGCGGGCGTTCCGCTCGCCTTCGGCAGCGACTCGATGCCTCTCGACCCTCTCCTCGGCGTCCACGAAGCCACCCACCCGCCCGAGGAGACCCAGGAACTCAGTGTGACAGAAGCTCTCCGCGCCTACACGTCTGGCGCGGCCTACGCCGGCTTCGACGAGGACCGCATGGGCACCATCGAGGAGGGCTACCTCGCGGACTTCGTCGCCCTCGACCGCTCCCCCTGGGACGTCGACGACATCGAACACGTCCCCGTCGCCTTCACCGTCGTCGACGGCGACATCGTCTACGACGCCCGCTAGGAGTCGGTTTGCGTCGCTCGGTCGGAACCGACACCGTGTCCAACAGAGTGGTGACGGCGAGCGGATTAGCTGTCGCCGTTGATGATGTCGGCGACGCGCTGGCGGTCGAAGAGCTGTTCCTCCTCGGGGATCTCGGGGTAGTCCTCGCCGTCGACGTATCCGGGCCACTCGCCGAGCTGTTCGGGGTAGAGCTGCTTGGCGGTCATCTCCAGCTGGAAGAGGTTCGCTATCGGCCCCTGGTATCTGACGCCCTGTGCGTAGATGCGGTCGTTCTTCGCCGCCGAAATCGTCCGCCCGACCGGGTCGTCCTGGAACCGCTTTTTCGTCTCCGCGATGCTGTAGCTCGACGCGAACCGGAACAGCGCGAGGATGACGTCCGGGTCCGCTTCTGCCATCGCCTCCATATCGACCTGGGCGTTCCGCTCGAAGTTCATGTCGGCGAACGCATCAACCGCACCGAGCGGACGAGTGTTTGCAGCGAGGAATCCGGGCGCGTTCAGGTGGAAGACACCGATATGATTCTCCGTCGGAAAGGTGAGCGCGACCGACGGTCGCTCGTCCTTCGGCGGGCGTTTTTCTTCCACCGTCGAAAGCAGCCGCTGGTGTTCCTCGTAGAGGGCCCGATAGTTCTCTTTTGCCTGAAACACCTCGGCCACCTTCTCGAAAATGTCCCACAACGAGTAGTACTGGTACCCATCGGCCCACTGCTTCGGTGGCGTCGAATGGGTGTTGCTGAAGTAGTTCCCGAACCACGGTGCAATCTGTTGACGGATCTCTTCGACGTCCGCCTGATCGAGAGAGTCCAACGTCGTGGCGTAGGCTGGATCGGTCAAGTGAACGTCGCTATCGAGCTCGTAGAACCCCTCTTTTCCGAGCCCCCACGAGTCTTGCAGGTTCTGCCAGTCGAACGAGACACCGTCGAGTCGAGCGTAGAAGTGGTTCAGTAACGTGCCGTGGTACTCGGGGAAGTAGATCGAGTTGATGGCGTCACTACGGCCGGCCGCAACCGCCATGTCGGCCGTGTTCGGCAGACCAGTGTACACGTTCGCTGGAGGTGCGTCGAACTCGACCGTTCCAACCGGCGACATCGTCACCGAGTATGACCGTTCGTCGGAAGCGGTCGACTCCGTCGTTTCGGTCTGCGACGACGTCGCCGGCGACGATGTCGTGCCGGTGTCGGCGGTATCGTTTGTGCTTGAACACCCCGCGAGGAGGCCGCCGCCGACGACTGTGCCGCCGTACTTCACGTAGTCTCTGCGCGTCGGCGCTTCGTGACTGCTTTCTCGCACCATGTGTTTTAGGCTAACCTAAACGACCTTCACTCTTGCGCGCTTCTGTCAACACGAGCTCATAAACTCCTCGCAGAACGATCGGGGGATGATTTCAAACCACCTCCCATCGTAGTCGGACCGGCCGAAGACGGCGGTTGTCTCGGTCGCGACCGGTCGGTCCTACCGTAGGAGGCTCTCGCCGGTCATCTCCGCGGGGACGTCGACGTCGGCGAGGTCGAGGAGGGTAGGGGCGACGTCGCGGAGCGCGCGGTCGTCGCGGATGCGTTTGCCGTCGCCGGTCCCGTCTGGCGCGAGGTAGACGCAGGGGACGGGATTGAGCGTGTGCGCGGTGTGGGGGTCTTCCGGCGTGCCCATGTCGTCGGCGTTCCCGTGGTCGGCGGTGACGACGGTGTTCGCGCCGGCGTCGGCGAGCGCGGGGAGCAGGCGGCCGAGCTGCTCGTCGACCGCCTCCACGGCGTCGACGGCGGCGTCGAAATCGCCGGTGTGGCCGACCATGTCCGCGTTCGCGTAGTTCAGCACCACGAAGTCGGGGTCCTCGCTCTCGACGACGTCGATGGCGGTGTCCGTGACCTCGCGCGCGCTCATCGCCGGCTGTTCGTCGTAGGTCTCGACGTCCGGGCTGTCGACGATTCGGCGGATTTCGCCGTCGAACTCCGTCTCCCGCCCGCCGTTGAAGAAGTACGTCACGTGCGCGTACTTCTCGGACTCCGCGAGGCGGAGCTGCGTGAGGCCGGCGTCCGCGAGCACCGCACCCGTCACGTGCTTCGGTTCGCGCGGCGGGAAGGCCACGGGCAGGTCGAACGTCTCGTCGTACGACGTCATGGTCGTCACCGCGACGTCGGGCGGCGTCGTCTCGAACGACCACTCGGGGTCGATGTCCGCGAGCATTCGGACGAGCTGGCGCGCGCGGTCCGCGCGGAAGTTGAAGAACACGACGCTGTCCCCGTCCGAGAGGCGGTCGCCGCCGCGCACGATGGTGGGTTCGACGAACTCGTCCGTCTCGCCGCGCTCGTAGGACTCTCGGACCGCTTCGTGCGCGGACTCCGCGCGATGCAGCCCGTTCCGCTTCACGATGGCGTCGTAGGCCTGCTTCGTCCGCTCCCAGTTCTGGTCTCTGTCCATCGCGTAGTACCGCCCGCAGACCGTCGCGACGTCGCCCGTGTCGTAGTTCTCCACGACTTCCTCCAGCGCGTAGAGGTAGTCTTCGCCGCCCGTCGGCGAGGTGTCGCGACCGTCCGTGAAGGCGTGCGTCGACGCCGGGACGCCGTAGTCCGCCGCGGCCTCGATGAGCGCGTGCAGGTGCTCGTGGTCCGAGTGGACGCCGCCGTCGGAGACGAGCCCCATGAAGTGGACGCGCCCCCCGCGCTCGGCGGCGTAGTCGAACGCCCCGCGGACTGCGGGGTTCTCGCGGAGTTCGTCGTCCGCGATGGCGTCCTCGATGCGCGTGTACTCTTGGTTCACGACGCGGCCCGCGCCGAGCGTGAGGTGGCCGACCTCCGAGTTCCCCATCTGTCCGCGCGGGAGGCCGACGTCGCGCCCGCTCGTCCGCAGCTGGCCGAACGCGCCCGCGTCCGCGTACCGCTCGAAGTTCGGCGTTTCGGCCGCCGTCACCGCGTTCCGCCCCCGCGCGGGGTTCGTCGGTGGGTCCGCCCGCCGCGGGTCGTCGTCCCCCAGCCCCCAGCCGTCCAGAATGACGAGTGCGCTCTTCATCTACTCCACCCTGCGGCGCGCCCGGCCAAGAGGTTTCTCACTCGAACGGCCATTCGCCGTCCGAGAACCTTCCCGTCGCCGCGAAACGCGCAGGAGTTTTGGCGGCGCGAGACCCACGATGGGGCGTGACGCTCGACCCCGTCCACTTCGACGGCATCTCGGGACTCGTCTCCCGCATCAGCCACGACATCGACGAGGCGGAACACCGCAGCGAGGCGATGCGCGCCTGGGAGTCCTTCCTCGACCCGCTCGTCGTGGACGGGGACCGCGTGCTCGAACCTCTCGACGACCTCGCGCGGTACGCCGTCGACGTCGAAACCGCCGGCGTGCAGGACGCCGCGTTCGACGCCGTCCACGGCCTCGACTCCGGGACCGTGAACCCCCGCGCGTTCAAGAACGGCATCGTCCTCGACGTCGCGCAGGCCGCGCTCGCCGTCCACCCGAGCGACGTCGACACCCACCGCGCCCGCACGGTCATCGCCACCGTCCACACGAACGACGACTCCGTCCGCCTCCAGAGCGACGACTGGCAGCGACGCGACGAGGGCTACTGGCGCGGCCGCATCTTCCGCGCGCCGAACGTCGAACGCGACGAGGAAGCCGTCGTCCACGCCCTCTCCCTCTACCTCGCCGAATCCACGCACGCGCTCGACCACGCCAGCGAGGTCTCCGACCTCCTCGTCCTCGACGGCCCGCTCTACCCGAAAATCGTCATGAACTGGCTCTCCGACCGCCGCGAGCTCGCCGCCCTCCTCGAAAAAGACCTCGTGCGCGACGTCGTCCGAAACTACCTCGAACTCGTCGAGGTCTTCGCCGAGCGCGACGTCCCGCTCTGCGGGTTCGTGAAGACCCTCGGGTCGCGCGGCGTCGTCTCGACGCTCCGCGAGAAGACCCACGCCCCGTGGACGGACGACGCCGCGTTCTTCACGCAAGTCCTCGAACGCCGCGACGCCGACGGCGACCGCGTCACCGACGACCTCACCTACACCAACTGGTTCGTCTCCAGGGTCGGTATCGACTACGAGTTCTCCGACCTCGGCGACGCCCTCGGCCTCGACCTCGACCTCGACCGCGAAGCCTACGAAGTCGCGTTCTTCGTCGTCTACGACCCCCGGACCGACACCGCGTTCAAAGTCGAACTCCCCCGCGTCTTCGCCGACGACCCCGACGTCCGCGAACGCGTCACCCGTCAGGTCGTCTCCGACGTCGCCGCGACCGCCGGCCCGCCGCTCGCCGTCAAGAAGGCCGACGAACTCGCGCGCATCGGCGCGGCCGAGAAGAACGAACTCGTCTCCGCGATGGAGACCGCCCTCGACAGCGAGTACCGACGACCGCATAACGAAGACCGGTGGGGGTAACGCGGTCGTCGCTTCAGGGCGACGACCGCGGAAAGGCGAGCGGGAGCGACCCGTGGGAGCGACACGCGAGCTACGTGGTTCGGACCGAACGACCGAAGGGAGTGAGGGAGAACCACGAGAACACGAGCGATAGCGACCCGTGAGCGACACGCGAGTAACGCTGTCCGGAAGGAGCGCGGTTCGGACTGAACGACCGAGCGAGTGAGAACCACGAAGACGCGAACGGGGAGCGGGGCGGTTCGCGGGTCTGGGGGCGGCGGGCGGGGACCGGAGGGAGCCGCGGTGGTGGTTATGGTTCGATGGTGCGTTCGACGGTGACGTCGACGTCGGTTTCGGGGATGCCGATGCGGGCGAACTGGAGGCGGACGTGGTCGCGGGCGGCGTCGATGGCTTGGTCGCGGGTGTCGAAGCCGCGGGGCATGGGGGTTTCGAAGGCGACGTGGACGTCGGTGCCGGCGATTTCTTGGACGAGACCGCCGCTTTCGACCTCGTAGAATTCGTCGCAGACCCAGACGTAGGGGGCGTCCTCGTCGGGTGCGCCCTTGAAGGAGGGCGCGTCTTCGCCGCGTTCGTAGACCGTTCCGGTGAGCGTGGTTCCTCCGGCGGACCCTTGCACCTGTAGCATGGGCGAGTCTACGCTGTCACCGGGTAAAAGGTGTGTGACCGCGGCGCACGCGGCGGGACCGGGAAGACCTTTACCGCCTCGCGCCCAGTGCGATAGATATGACTGACCTCGGGGATTTCTCGCTCGACGACGATTCGGCGGAGCCGAGCGGCGAGGCGGGCGATTCTACCAGTGGTGAGGCGGCGGCGAGCGCGTCGTCGTCGAGTGATGCCGCGAGCGCGTCGTCGTCGAGTGATGCGGGGAGTGCGGAGGGGTTCGAGCGGCCGGAGTACGTCGACGGCGGGGGGGATCGGGGCGTGGGGACGCTCGCGGTGAGCGAGGGCTTGCGTATCGATGAGGATAGCGGGGAGACGGCGCTGCGGGCGTACGTGACGGCGGGGAACCGGGAGGAGATTCGACTGGGGACCTATCTGCTCGCGCCGTATCCGGGCGGTGAGTCGCTGTTCGCGCGGATTACGGGGTTGGAGTACGCGCAGGCGTTCCGGAGCGACGACGCGACGGAGATTCACGCGCGCCGCGCGATGCGTTCGGACGGTATCGAGGAGTCGGACTACAAGTTCATCGCGGACTTGGAGCCGCTGGCGGTGCTCTACCGGGACGACGGGGAGCTGAAGCGGCGGATGCCGGACCGCGTGCCGAAGCCCGAAACGGTCGTGGAGCACGCGGACGACCGGGAGGCCATCAAGACCGGGTTGAAGATGCCGGAGGACGGCGTCTTCGTGGGCCACCTCGCGGTCGGCGGGGAGAAGGTGACGACGGCGGCGACGCCGCCGACCATCGACTACCGCGTGAAAGACGACTACACCGATGGGGATCCGCTCGTCTTCCGCCATACGCTCGTGGCGGGCGGGACGGGGTCGGGGAAGACGCACACGACGAAGAACATTCTCAGACAGTATCTCCACCCGGACCGGACGTACGAGACGGGCGACGGCCGGGAGCGCCGGATGGCGGTCGTGCAGTTCGACCCGCAGGACGAGTACGCGCAGATGCACGACGACAACCCGGACGCCGACCGGGAGAACGCGCGCTCGTGGGAGGCACAAGGGCTCGCGCACGGCGGACACGGCGACACGAAGGCCTTCGTGCCGGCGTTCGGGAACGCCACCTATGCGGCGAGCCACCACCGCGCCGAGCAGGTCGAGTTCACCATCCCCTTCTCGATGGTCCGCAGCCGGCCGTGGCTCGCGGCGTCGTCGGGCCTGAACGACAACCAGTACGGCGCGCTCACCCTCCTCCTCGACCGGTTCTTCCGGCAGTACGGGAACGCGGGGACCTACGACGAGTTCACGTCCTTCCTCGACGACCCCGCGCTGAAGGAGGAGCTGGACGAATCGGGCCGTGTCCACGAAGCGACCTACGAGGCCGTGATGCGCCGGGTGAACGGCATGCCGTCGGGCGTCTTCGACCAGGACGCGCGCGCCATCACCGACCTCGTGCACGACTTCGTCCGACCCGGCGGGCTGAGCGTCGTCCCGACCTACCACGTCTCGAACTCCCGGGCGGCCGAAACCATCGTGCTCGCGCTGTCGAGCCTCCTCGTCGACCAGAAGCTCTCGAACGACCCCGACTTCGACCGCATCAAGGAGACGCCGCTTCTTCTCGGGATGGACGAAGCGCACAACTTCCTCGCCGACACCGACAGCGTTCAGGGCCGCCAAGTGGTCGGCAAATTCACGGAAGCCGCGAAACAGGGCCGGAAAGAACGCCTCGGGCTCTTCCTCGTCACGCAGGACCCACAGGACATCGCCGACCCGGTCTTCAAGCAGGTGAACACTACGGTCGTCCTCAACCTCGGCGACGAGGACGCCATCAAATCCGTGAACATCCCCAGCAACCTCGAAGGCAAAGTCCCCTACATGGAGAAGGGCCAGATGGTCGTCTACTCGCCCGACAACTCCGAGCCGGTCGAAGTCATCGGCCTCCCCACCTGCCTCACCCGCCACGGTCGCGACTGACACCGCCGACGGCGAGACGAGCGCCGAACCGTCCGAGCTCCCGTCGACGACGTCGGACGACCCGAACCGACTCCGCGGCCGCGCCGCGAAGCGGCCCCCACTTTTACTACCGGTCCGGGAGAACTCCGAAATATGGCAGGAGTACTCGTTCCCATCGACAGCAGCGAACAGTCGACCGACGCGCTCGAATACGCTCTCGAAGAGCTCCAGAGCGACGACATCACCCTCATCCACATCATCGACCCCATCGAAGCCGGCTACACCGCGCAGGCCACCGTCCCCGGCTACTCCGAAGAGTGGTACGAGCAGGCCCAGGCAGAGGCCGAAACCCTCTTCGACTCCGCGCAGGAGCTCGCCGACGACTACGACGTCGACCTCAAGACCGCCACCGAAGTCGGCCGACCGTCTCGAACCATCGTCGACTACGCCGAGGAGAACGACTTCGACCACATCGTCATGGGCAGCCACGGCCGCAGCGGCGTCTCCCGTATCCTCCTCGGCAGCGTCGCCGAAGCCGTCGTCCGCCGCTCCCCCGTCCCCGTCACCATCGTTCGATAGGACCTTTTACGCTGCGGCGCGCTTCGCGCGCCTCGGTAAAAGCTCCACCATTACCGGAACGCAAAGCGTTCCGGTTAGCAGTCGGATTCCGTCGGAATCCGACGACACTGCGGGAAATCTTTGATTTCCCGCCGTTCAGCCAGAAACCGGAGGTTTCTGGCGACAAAAGCACTCCTCCTTCACTTCGTGCCTGACGGCACTCCGTTCAGTCGTCGGCCCGCGCTCACATTCGTTCGCGCGGTGAACCGCTTCGCTCGGGCTCTGGGCGGGATCTCCGGTCCCGCTTGCCCGCACTCGCCTGCGGCTCGCGCGGACTCCGAGCCACTCGGGTCGCGAACGCTACTCGGACTCTACTGTAACCACGATTAGCGTCCGGCGACCGAGCGGGTCGAAGACCCCGGAAGGTCGCCGGTTCACAGTGCGCTTTGCGCGCTGGCCAACGAGTGACTAACGCGGCGCGAAGCGCCGCGGCTGGAACGAGGAGGCTTTTGGTCCAGATTTTTATCGAGCGGGGCGCGTCGCGCCCCGCTCGCAATAAAAAGGTGGGTTCTAGTCCATCGAGATGTAGGTCTCGGTGTCTTCGACGCCGGCGATGCGTTGGATGGAGTCGGCGGCGATGTCCTTGACGTGTTTGGGGGTGTCGACGCGGACTTTGGCGATGAGGTCGACGTCGCCGGCGACGACGTGGGCGTCGGCGACGCCGTCGATGGCGAGGATTTCGTCGAGCAGTCGGTCGGCTTCGCCGGTGTTGGCTTTGATGAGGACGTACGCGGTCACCATGGTTAGTCACCTCCGCCGCCGACGAGGATGTGGCGGACGTCGTTGAGCGCGTCGAATTCGGCGAGGACGGTGATGCGGTCGCCGAGCTCTAGGGTGTCGTCGGGGAGCGGGAGGCCGAGGTCGCCGTTCTTCTTCCCGAAGGCGAGGACGCGGGCGCGAGCGGGGAGTTCGAGTTCGCTGACGGTGTAGCCGTTCATGGGGGCGTCGTCGGTGACGGTGAACTGGACGACTTGGAGGTTCTCGGCGAGGTCGGCGATGGCGGTGACGTTCCCGCCGAGGAGGGCGTTCTTCGCGCCGATTGCGCCGAGGCGTTCGGGGTAGACGATTTCGTCGACTTCGTCGGCGTATTTGCGGTAGATCTGTTCGCGGTAGTCTTCGTCGATGCGGAGGACGGTGCGGCAGTCGTGGGCTTTGGCGACCATGCAGGCGGCGAAGTTGACGTTGAGGTCGCCGGTGAGCGCGCCGACGGCGTCGGCGTCGTCGAGCGCGGCGCGTTCGAGGGCGTCCTCGCTCGCGCCGTCGCCGGCGATGACGTCGAACCCTTCGGTTTCGGCGCGTTCGACTTTCTCGTCGTCGTTGTCGACGACTGTGACGTCGTGTCCTTCGTTCTTGAGGACGCGCGCGGTCCGGCTCCCCACGCGTCCGGCGCCGATGATGACGAATCGCATATGGTGGTGTTCGCCTCCCGCGATAATAAATAGTGAGGGGTGGTGGCACGGGGCAAGACCTTTGCTGGCCGGCGGCGAAGCTCGGGTATGGTTCACGCGGTCATCATGGTGAAAACGGAAGCCGGGGAGTCGGAGGCCGTACTGGAGCGCGTCCTCGAACTGGAGGCGGTGACGGAGGCGCACATCGTGGCGGGCGCGTGGGACATCATCGCGGAGACGGACGCCGCGGAGATGCAGGGCCTCGTCCGCGCGTCCTCGTCGGGGATTCAGCAGATACGCGGCGTGAGGGACACGAAGACGTACATCTCGATGTCCGCGTAGCTTCCCCGTTCAGTCGTCGCCGAGCACGCGGCCGAGGACGTCTTCCACGCGGTCGAGGACGTCCTCGGGGGGTCGGGTGGCGTCGATGCGGACGAAGCGTCCGGGCCGCATCGAGATGAGCTCCTCGTAGTTCGCTTGTACCTCGCTGAGGAACTTCGTCTGCTCGAACTTGTTGGTCGCGCCGGCGCGCGCCGCGCCCGTCTCCGGCGGGACGTCGAAGTAGAGCGTGACGTCGGGTTCGCGCGTGAAGGGCTGGTGGACGCCGCGGATGTACTCCATGGGGCGTTTGAGTTCGCCGTCGAGGCTCGCGGCCTGGTAGGCGTAGCGGGAGTCGGAGTAGCGGTCGGAGACGACGACGTCGCCGTCGGCGAGCGCGGGGCGAACCGTTCGAGAGAGGTGGTCGGCGTGGTCGGCGGTGTAGAGGAAGAGTTCGGCGAGCGGGTCGGCGTCGGGTTCGCCGATGGAGCGCCGGACGGCGTCGCCGTACCACGACCCCGTGGGTTCGCGGGTGAACGTCCAGCCGTCGTCTCGGGTGGCGCGGAGCGCCTCCCACACCGTCGTCTTCCCGCTGCCGTCCAGGCCCTCCAGCGTCACGAGCATACCTTCGCTTTTCACGCGCTCTGTTTGTAGGCTTCGAAGCCCCCGTCAGTGGATGTAGCGCGAGGAGTGGACGGGGAGGTCGTCGTCGAAGGTCGCGGCGTCGGCGTCGTTCACGCGGACGGTGAGGACGGGGACGGTCGCGTTCCCGACGACGGCTTCGGCGACGCTCCCGACGACGCGCACGCCGTCGCCAGTCTCCCCGTGCGTGCCCATGGCGACGAGGTCGATGCCGGCTTCCTCGATGTAGTCGAGGATGGCGTCGGCGGGCACGCCTTCGCGGACGGCGGTGACGACCTCGACGCCGGCGTCTTCGCCGACGGATTCGACGAACTCCAGCGCCTCCTCGCCGGCCTCGACGAGGAGGTCGTGCACCTGCGTCCGCGTCGGCTCCGGGAGGATGGCGTACGCGCGGACGTCGACGACGTAGAGCGCGTGCAGCGTCGCGTCGTGGCCGTCGGCTTGGTGGACGGCGTGGCGAATCGCGCTCGCCATTCCGAGACTCCCGTCGGTCGGCAAGAGGACGTCACTGTACATGCTGTGCGAAACGCACACGGGGCGGTTAGGCGTTCGGGTCGTCGGTCGCGGCTTCGCGCACCCGACGAGTCAGGGCCTAGGTTTACCCTCTCGGCCGGCGAGGGAGTACGTATGCAGGTACTCGTAGTCGGCGGGACGGGCTTCATCGGGCAGGCGACGTGCCGCGCGCTCGTCGACGCCGGACACGACGTGGCGGCGTTCGCGCGGAACCCCGCGGAGGCCGACCTCCCCGCGTCCGTCGAGCGGGTCGCGGGCGACGTTCGGAACGCCGACGACGTCGTCGCGGCCGTCGAGGGCCGGGACGCCGTCTACAACCTCGTGGCGCTCAGCCCGCTGTTCAAGCCGAGCGGCGGCTACGACCAGCACTTCGCGGTCCACGTCGGCGGGACGGAGAACGTCGTCGCCGCCTGCGAGAAACACGACGTCGACCGGCTCGTGCAGATGAGCGCGCTCGGCGCGGACCCCGACGGCGACACGGCGTACATCGCGTCGAAGGGGCGGGCCGAAGAGGTGGTCGCGGAGGGCGACGTCCCGTGGACGGTGATTCGGCCGTCCGTCGTCTTCGGCGAGGGCGGGGAGTTCGTCTCCTTCGTGAAACGCCTGACGACGCCGTACGTCACGGCGCTCCCGGGCGGCGGGAAGACGCGGTTCCAGCCCATCTGGGTGGAGGACATCGCGGGCGTCCTCGCGGACGCACTCGACGCTCGACACGAGGGCGGGGTTTATGAACTCGGCGGGCCCGAGGTTCTGACGCTCGCCGACGTCACGCGCCTCGTCTACGAGGCGGAGGGGAAGTCGGTGACGGTGCTGTCCGTCCCGATGCCGCTCGCGGCGGTCGGCCTCGAAATCGCGGGGTCCGTGCCGTTCCTGCCGTTCGGCGGGGACCAGGCGCGCTCGCTCCGCATGGACAACACGGTCACGGAGAACGACGTCACCGCGTTCGACCGGGACGTCGACGACCTGCGCACGCTCGCGGACTACCTCCAGAGTATATAAGCGGCCCGACGAAACGGTCTTGTCGCCTTCGTGGCGACGCGGGTAGAAGGCTCGAATCGCTCGAAATCGGCGGAAAAGCCTATTCCGTCTGACGCGTGGCATCAGAAGGTTTATGCCCGTGATTGCACTGTCTTTGCCTAACGACGAGCATCATGAAACTCGCAATGATCGGGTTCGGCCAGGCGGGTGGGAAGATACTCGATAAGTTCATCGAGTACGACAAACGGACGAACGCCGGCATCGTTCGCTCCGCTGTCGCCGTCAACACCGCTAAGGCCGACCTCATGGGCCTCGAACACGTCCCCGAATCGAACCGCGTCCTCATCGGGCAGTCCCGCGTCAAGGGCCACGGCGTCGGCGCGGACAACGAGCTCGGCGCGGAAATCGCCGAGGAAGACATCGACGAAGTCCAGGGGGCCATCGACAACATCCCCGTGCACGAAGTCGACGCCTTCCTCGTTCTCGCGGGGCTCGGCGGCGGGACGGGGTCCGGCGGCTCACCGGTCGTCGCGAAACACCTCAAGCGCATCTACACCGAACCCGTCTACGGGCTCGGCGTCCTCCCCGGCGGCGACGAGGGCGGCATCTACACGCTGAACGCCGCGCGCTCCTTCCAGACGTTCGTCCGCGAGGTCGACAACCTCCTCGTCTTCGACAACGACGCCTGGCGGAAGACCGGCGAATCGGTCCAGGGCGGCTACGACGAGATCAACGAGGAGATCGTCACGCGCTTCGGCATCCTCTTCGGCGCGGGCGAAGTCGACGAGGGCGGCGACGTCGCCGAATCCGTCGTCGACTCCTCGGAGATTATCAACACGCTCGCCGGGGGCGGCGTCTCCACCGTCGGCTACGCGGCCGAGACGGTCGAGAACGAGTCCTCGTCCGGCGGCCTCCTCTCGAAGTTCACGGGCGGCGGGCAGAAACAGCCCGAGGACACCGCGAACACGACGAACCGAATCACGAGCCTCGTTCGGAAGGCGGCGCTCGGCCGCCTCACGCTCCCCTGTGAGATCGACGGCGCGGAGCGCGCGCTCCTCGTCACCGCGGGCCCGCCCGCCTTCCTGAATCGGAAAGGCATCGAGCGCGGGCGGAAGTGGCTCGAGGAGCAGACCGGCTCGATGGAGGTCCGCGGCGGCGACTACCCCGTCCCCGGCTCGGACCGCGTCGCCGCCGTCGTGCTCCTCTCCGGCGTGACGAACGTCCCCCGCATCAAGGAGCTCCAGCAGATCGCGATCGAGGCGCAAGAGAACATCGACGAGATCCGCCAGGAGTCCGAAGATAACTTGCAGAACCTCGTCGAAGACGACGACGATGAACTTGAACCGCTCTTCTAAAGCGCTTTTCGTCCTCGTCGTCGTCGCCGTCGCCGCCGTCGCGCCGGCGGTCGCAGCGCCGACGGTGACCGGCGACGTACCGGACAGCGCGAAGGTCGGCGCACAGCAGGACGTCACGTTCACCGTGCCGAGCGACGGGCTCTACTCGGACTACGACCAGTGGACGCTCGGCGGGCAGACGGAGCTGACGAACGTCTCCTGGACGGTGACCGCGTACGACAACACGGACACGAAAATCGACCAGCAGACGTACACGGGCCAGTCCTTCGAGTACCAGGTCCGGTCCGACGAGGGCGTCAGCAAGCTGACGGTGCGCCTGCAGGGCGCGACGCCGGCGGTCGAGCAGTACCAGTACGAGCCGGCGCAGTCCTTCACGTTCGCGACGTTCACGCAGAGCCAGCAGGGCGGGTCGTCGACCGTGCTGAAGGCGTGGCAGGACGTCCGGCCGTACACCGAGCAGTCCCAGGAGGCCCGGAACGCGATTGAGGCCGCCGAGCAGTCCATCAGCGACGCGCAGGCCGCGGGCGCTGACACGGGCGAGGCCGAACAGCTCGTCGGGAACGCCGTCAACGCGTACAACAAGGGCAACTTCGACAACGCCATCGACCTCGCGAACCAGGCCGAGCAGAACGCCGAGAGCGCCCAGCAGTCGAACCAGCTGCTCACCTACGCGCTCATCGGCGTCGGCGTGCTCGTCCTGCTCGGCGTCGTCGTCGGCGGCGTCTGGTACTACCGGCAGAACCAGGGACCGAGCCAGCCGTTCTGAGGCGTGCGAACCCTCGTCCCTTTCGGTCCCAGTAACCCGCTCACCCGCCTCGCTGCTGTTCTCTCACCCGCGGAGCGCCGGCAGTTCGCCGACGCGATGCTCGCCGACGTCCTCAGGACCGTCCGCGCGGCGGGCGGCGACCCGGTCGTGCTCGCCACCGAGCCGGTGGACGCGGACGCCCCGGTCGTCGTGGACGACCGCGACCTCTCGACGGCCGTGGAAGCCGCAATCGGCGGGGAGACGGCGGTCGTGATGGCGGACCTCGCGCTCGCCACGCCCGACGCGCTGGAGCGGCTGTACGAGGCGCGCGGCGACGTCGTCGTCGCGCCCGGCCGGGGCGGCGGGACGAACGCGCTCGTCGTCCGCCACGACGGCTTCGAACTCGACTACCACGGCGCGTCCTACCGCGCCCACCGGGAGAACGCCGCGCGCGTCGGCGCAACGGTCGAGGAGGTCGACTCGCTCCGCCTCGGCACGGACATCGACGAGCCGGGGGACCTCGTCGACCTCCTCCTCCTCGGGGACGGACGCGCGGTCGACTGGCTGCGCGACGCGGGCTTTCGGGTGCGGGAGGCGGACGGGCGCGCGGTCGCCGAACGGGAGTGAAAACGCCTTAGCGGTTCCGCGACGAGACGCGAGTATGGACACTCGCCGAGTCGTCGGGTTCTTCGCGACGCTGGTCGTCGTCGCCGTCTGCGCGCTCGTCTTGACGTTCGCGTTCGGCTGGCTCTTCGCCGTCCTCCCGGTGCCGTGGCCGTCGAGCGCGCCGGTCGGCGAGGGCGTCGGCATCGCGGTCGCGCTCGCGGTCGCGGATTCCCTCGCGCCGTGGGGGCGGACCATCGCGACCGAACTCCAGTCGAAACCGCGCGAGGAGCTCGCCGTGGACGTCGCGGTCGACGCCCTGTTCGCCGTCGCGTCCGGCGGCGTCGTCGCGATGCTCACGACGAGCTGGGTGGCGATTATCGGCGTCAGCGTCCTCCTCGGCTACGGGAGCTTCGTCTACCGGAACCAGGCGGCGTACGGCAACCCCTCGGAAGAGTAGGCAACGATGGCCGCTTTTGGTGACGCGGTGAGGAGGCAGTGGTCGTTCTCACACCGCCGCGGCGAGCGCCGTCGTTGGGCTTTCCCGCCGACTCCGTCGTCACGCGCGGCGGAGAGAACCCGCGCTATCCGCGACCGCTGGCAGATGTCGCAGGCACGCGTGCACGTATGGCGGCGGGGAACACACACTCAGTGAGCGCCGAGTCGCGGCGTCCAGCCGCGCTCGGAGGACGACTATGGTCAATCAGGTCGAGAAACACAAACAGGAGAAACACCCCCTCGACGTCGTCGACGACGTCTACGAGTACGCCGAGGAGGGCCTCTCCTTCGACGAAATCGAGGAGCGCGCCGGGGACGGCGAGTGGGAGCGACTGAAGTGGGCCGGGATGTACGCCCACGGGAAACAGCGCGGCTACTTCATGATGCGGACGAAAGCGCCCGGCGGATACCTCTCCCCCGAGCAGGCGGAGGTCATCGGGGAGGTCGCCGACGAGTACGCTCGCGCCCCCGAAGAACACGGCGGCGAGACGCAGAACGAGCTCTGGGGCGACGCCTACCTCGACATCACGACCCGTCAGGACATCCAGAAACACTGGGTCGAAGTCGAGGACGTCCCCGACATCTGGGAGCGGTATGATGAAGTCGGTCTCACGACGATTCAGGGCTGCGGGGACTCCGCGCGGAACGTCCTCGGCTGCCCGGCCGCCGGCCTCGACGACCACGAGTGCTTCGACGCGCAGCCGGTCATCGAGGCGGTGTCGGACTTCTTCACGAACAACCGCGAGTACGCGAACCTCCCGCGGAAGTTCAAGATGACCATCACGGGCTGCAAGCACGACTGCGCGCAGTCCCAGATTAACGACATCGGCATGACGCCCGCGCGGAAGACCGTGGACGGCGAGGACCTCTACGGCTTCCACGTCCGCGTCGGCGGCGGGCTCTCCGACGGCCCGCGGATGGGCTCCGACCTCGACGTCTTCGTCCGCCCGGAGGACGCCGTCGAGTTCACGCGCGCCGTCGCGCAGGCGTTCAAGGAGCTCGGGGACCGCGAGAACCGCGGCGTCTGTCGGATGCGCTACCTCGTCCAGCAGATGGGCGCGGAGAAGTTCGAGCAAGCGGTCCGCGACCGCTGCAGCGTCGACCTCCCCGCTCGGGGCACCGACCTGACCGAGGGCTACCAGGGCGACCACGTCGGCGTCCACGACCAGAAGCAGGAGGGCCTCCAGTACGTCGGGTTCAACGTTATCACTGGTCGGATGGGCGGCGACGAGTTCGCGCAGGCCGCCCGCGCCGCACGGAAGTACGGCACGGAGGAGTCGTCGATTCGCCTCGCGACGGACCAGAACTTCCTCGTCACGCACATCCCCGAGGAGAATGTGGACGACCTCCTCGCGGAGGACTTCGCGCAGGACTACCAGCCGAACCCCGGCCCGTTCTCCCGGGGCGCGGTCGGCTGCACGGGCAACGAGTTCTGCAACTACGCCATCATCGAGACGAAGAAACGCACGAAGCAGTGGGCGCGCGAACTCGACGAGCGCATCGACACGCCGGACGACCTCGAAGTCGTCCGCATGCACATGTCGGGCTGCTCGGCGTCCTGCGCACAGCCCCAGATCGCGGACATCGGCTTCCGCGGCGAGACGGTGAAACTCGGCGCGGGCGACGGCGAGAACGACGATATCGTCGAGGGCATGGACTTCGGGCTCGGCGGCTCGCTGGGCTCGGACAACGAGTTCCTCGACTGGGTGGAGAACGCCGTCCCCGCCGACGCCGTGATTCCCGCGCTCGAACAGCTCTTCGACGCCTACGCGGACGAGCGCCTCGACGACGAGCGGTTCTACGAGTGGTGCCGGCGCGTCGACAACCAACACCTCCGCGACGTGATGCAGGAGGCCGACGCGCCCGTCTCCACGGGGGTGGCGCACGGTGACTGATTCGAACCCGGACCGCCGTCAGCCCCGCGTCCCCGGAACGCCCGGAGGAGAGACGGAAGACGCGGATGCGGACGCCGACGCGGCCTCCGCCTCCGCCGAGCGCGGCGGCTCCTGCGGGAGCGACGCGTGCACCTGCGGCGCACAGGACACCTCGCGGCAAGCGGTCGCCGACGGCGGTGAGGCGTCACACGCCGAACGACGTCGGGTCGCGAGAGCCGACGGCGGGACGAAGCCGGCGAACGTCGACGACCAGGGGAGCCTGGGCGACCTCGAGTTCACGAAGCCCGCGGAGAACGCGAGTCAGGACGTCGACTCGCCGGACGCGGACCCGGCGTCACATCCGAACGTGCCCGAGGGCGTCGACCTCGACACGCCCGGGTACGGCATCCGCGAGGAGATGAACGACATCGAGACGCCGGACTCGAAGACGTGGTTCATGGAGCTCGACGAGGCGGTCATTCAGGAGGACCGCTGTATCCAGTGCGGGACGTGCGTCGCCGCCTGCCCGTCGGACTCCATCGGCATCGGCGACGACGGGAAGCCGAAGCTCGTGAAGATGTGCACGGGCTGTTCGATGTGTTGGGACTTCTGCCCGCGCGGCGGGATGCGCTACGAGCGCCAGTGGAAGATTACCGGCGGCGACGACAACGTCACGGGCGCTGGCGACCCCATCACGGAGTTCTCCGCGAAAGTCGAGGAGGACTGGCGGGAGGGCGCACAGGACGGCGGCGTCGTCACGTCCATCCTCTCACACCTCCTCGAATCCGGCGAGATCGACGGCGCGCTCGTCGCGACCGAGTCGGAGGACGAGCCGTGGAAGGCGGAGTCCTTCCTCGCGACGAGTACGGAAGAGCTCATCGAGAACGCGGGGTCGTTCTACAACCAGACGATGGCGCTCGGGAACCTCGACCTCGACCAGTGGGCGGACAAACTCCCCGACAAGCCGCGCGACGAGCTGAGCCTCGCGGCCGTCGGGACGCCCTGTGAGATCGAGGGGATTCGCGCGCTCCAGGACTTCGACTGGGACCTCCAGGCCCAAGAGCAGGGGCTGCGCGCGGTCGACTACCGCATCTCCTTGATGTGCACGAAGAACTTCAACTACGAGCGCCTCATCGGCGAGCAGTTGGAGGAGAAACGCGGAATCAGCCCCGACGAAATCGGGAAGATGGACGTGCTCGACGGCGAGATGCGCGTCTACGACCACGAGATGAACGAGCTCGTGAACGAGGACGTCACGGAGTTCCACGACGCCACCCTGAAGGGGTGTGACGAGTGCGCGGACTTCACCGGCTACACGTCGGACATCACCGTCGGCTCCGTCGGTTCCTCAGACGAGTACTCCTCCGTCATCGTCCGCACGGAGCAGGGCGTGAAGGCGTGGGAGGCCGCGGAACCCGACCTCGACTACCACGACCTCGAGTCGCGGAAGGCCGTCGGGAAGCTCCAGTCCTGGGACAAGAAGAAGGCGTTCGAGTCGCTCGAACGCCCCTTCGACCCGGACGCGCCGCGGTTCATCGACTACGAGGACCACGCCGAACACTACGGCGTCGAGCTGAACCCCCACGACGCCGACCACTAACCGGAATGGCCGTCCCACCCCGAGCGCACCGGGAGACGTCGGCGGCGTCGCCGAACGCCCCGCTCCGCGGGCGGCGTGGAAGCCACTCGCGGACCGGACGGGGAAGCCCTATCGGGGGCGGCCGCCAATGACGGGTGTGATTCCGGGAGTCGACGCCTACGACGTGGACGTCTCCGTGGACGACGCGGCCGTCGAGGCCGCGCTGGACGTGACGCCGAGCGACGTGTCGGCGGCGTCCGAACTCTCCTTCGCGCGGAACGTTTTCGTCCCGTTGACGACGGCGTGCCGCTACACCTGCACGTACTGTACGTACTACGACGCGCCCGGAGAGGCGTCGCTCCTCTCTCTGGAGGAGGTCCGCGACATCTGTGCGCGCGGCGCGGACGCGGGCTGTACGGAGGCGCTCTTCACGTTCGGGGACGACCCCGACGACCGCTACACGGCGATTCATGCGCAGCTCGACGAGTGGGGGTACGACTCCATCCACGACTACCTCGCGGCGGCCTGCGAGGTCGCCCTCGACGAGGGGCTCCTCCCGCACTCGAACCCGGGCGACCAGACCTACGAGGAGATGGAGCGGGTCGCCGACCTGAACGCCTCGATGGGCGTGATGTTGGAGACGACCGCCGAAGTCCGCGCGCACAGCGGGGGCTCCCGCGGGAAGAACCCCGGCCAGCGACTCAACACCATCGCGAACGCCGGGAAGCTCGACGTGCCCTTCACGACGGGAATTCTCGTCGGTATCGGCGAGGACTGGCGCGACCGAGCCGAGAGCCTGCTGGCGATTCGCGACCTCCACGAGCAGTACGGACACGTCCAGGAAGTCATCGTCCAGCCGGTGTCGAACAACGAGCGCTGGCAGGCGGGGAGCCCGAGCGTCGACGACTACCGGCGGACCGTGGCGATGGCGCGCGACGTCCTCCCCGGGTCAGTGTCGGTGCAGTCGCCGCCGAACCTCGCACCGGTCAGAGAGGTCCTCGACTGCGGCGTGGACGATTTGGGGGGCGTGTCCCCGGTCACGGACGACCACGTGAACCCGGACTACGCGTGGCCCGCGCTCCGCGAACTCGAAGATATCGCCGACGAGGCGGGCGTTCCTCTCGTCGAGCGCCTGCCGACCTACGAGCGGTTCCTCGACGGCGAGCGCTGGGTGAGCGAGCGGATTCGTCGGGAGCTGGACGCCGACTCCGCGGCCGGCGAGCGCTACCGCGCGGTGCGCCGCGGGGACTCGCTCGCGGGCGCGAGCGCGGACCGCTCAGAGGCCGAGTAGCCAGTCGGGCGACCACTCGACGAGTCTCTTTCTGAGCGCCGTGTAGACGACGGAGACCGCGAACCCAGCGAGGAGGAGATTTCTGACCCAGCCGTCGAAGGCGACGACGCCGGGGAGCGTCGCGAGCGCGCAGAGAACGAGGTCGCGCGGCGAGCCGTCGTAGGGGATGATTCGCCGGGGCGGGAGCCAGCGCTGGCCGAGGTGGTAGTAGACGCCGCGGTCGTCGTCTTCGAGCCACGGGCGGAGGCCGAGGCCGCCGCCGAAGACCTCCGTGAGGCAGTGGAGGGCGGCGGCGAGGAGGAAGAACGCGACGCCGACGGACGCCGTGCTGGGGGCGAGCGCGGCGTACGCGAGCGCGGCGACGGCGAGGAGCGGGTAGAACTCGGGGAAGTGCAGGGTTTTCCGGTGTTCGACGACGGCGACGTCGAGGTCGGGGAAGAGTCCGCCAGCGTAGGCTGCGAGCGCCGCGGCGGGCGCGAGCGACGGCTCGACGGGGAGGAGGACGAGCGCGGTGAGCACGCCGAGCGCGGCGTGCGTCGTCGCCATCACGGCCGCGGTCCCGGCCGCTCGCTCGCGCCGAGGAGCGGCGTGCCGTCCGCTTTCGGGCCGAGCGTCGGCCCGTAAGACGCCTCGCCGAGGTCGATGCGGCGGCGCTGCTCGTAGTCCGTCGAGCGCTCCACGGGCGTGCGGCCGATGGCCGAAATCATCTCGACGTAGTCGTCGAAGCTCCGGAACTCGCCGTAGCCGCCGCCCGCGCGCTTCGTGATCTCCTCGGAGAGGATGGTGCCCATGAAGTCGTCCGCGCCGCAGTTCAGGAGCTTGAGGCCGAACTCGTCGCCGTACTTCACCCAGGAGGACTGGATGTGCTCGACGTTGTCGAGGAAGAGCCGGGCGACGGCGACGAGGAGTTCGTCCTCGGCCTTCGACGGCCCGCCGGAGACGACGCCCTGCTCGTAGAGCGGCGTCTGCTGGTGGATGAAGGAGAGCGGAACGAACTCCGTGATGTTCCCGGTCTCGTCCTGGAGGTCGCGCAGGCGTTTCAGATGTTTCACTCGGTGCATCTCGTTCTCGACGTGCCCGTACATCATCGTCGCCGTCATCGGCAGGCCGACAGAGGCGGCGGCGCGCATCGAGTCCATCCACTCCTGCGTCGTGATTTTCCCGGGGCAGATGACGTCGCGGACTTCGTCGACGAGAATCTCCGCGGCCGTCCCCGGGACGGTGTCGAGGCCAACGTCAGCGAGCTCGCGGTAGACGTGCTCGTAGTCCCAGTCGACGCCGCGCTGGGCGTGGTGGACTTCCTCCGGCGTCATCGAGTGGACGTGCACGCCGTCGACGCTCATCGCCGAAATCTGCTCCTCGTACGTCGTCGGGTCCGTCTCGTAGGTCTCGGGCGGCTTGTAGTTCGCCGTCGGGTCGTCCGGGTCGAGCGCCTCCCTGTGCGCTTCGTTCAGCCCCATCGCGGGGTGGAGCCCGGAGACCGAACACACCTCGTAGATGCCGCGCTCGACGGCGTCGGCGACGATCTCGCGCGACTCCGCCGGCGTCTTCGTGAACCCCGCGTGCGACTCCTCGTGGGACTTCTCGAACTGGTGGGCGGTGTCCTTGAAGTTACAGAAGAGACAGCCGGTGTTGCACGCCGTGGTGACGTTGTTGTTGAGGTTCGCGACGAACGTCACCTCGTCGCCGACGACGTCGGCTCGCCGCCGGTCCGCCGCCTCCAACACGAGTTCTTTTCGCTCCCTGTCGATCCCTCGACTCTCCGTCCCGGTCGTGATGAGCTCCACGCCGTCGGCGACGGTGAGCCGGTCGCCCGCCCGCGCCTTCGCGAGCGCGTTCTCGAAGGACTGCTCGGACGTCGGGAGGTAGTCGAAATCGAACGAGGAGGCGTCGAGAGACGCCGCGCGCGCGTCGGGATCCGCCATGCACCGGGTTCGTCGCCGAGCGTGAAAAACGACCGGGCTCCGTCAGAGAACCGGGGCGGTCGATGACGTTCACGCGAGCCGCGTCGACCGACCCGTGTAGCGCTCGTAGACCATCGCGACGACGGACGAGACGCCGATCAGCGCGAACAGGACGGGGAGGATTGCGAGCCCCTCGGCCGCGAGCTGGGCGACGCCGATGGCACCGAGGCAGACGGCGAAGACCCGATCGTACTCGGGCACCGCCTCGCGGCCGGCGACGGGGACGCCGACCGCGGCGACGACGGCGATGAGCGCGAACGCGAACGCCTCCACGAGCGGGGGGGATCCGAGCGCGAGCGTGCCGGTGCCCGCGAGGGCGATGATAGCGTAGACGGCGCTTCGCCAGTCGAACGCGTCACGGAGGGCCATACCCGACAGGACGAGCGACGGAGAGAAAAGCGTTTCCGGGCCCGCGAGCCGCTCTCTCAGCCCGGACGAGGTCCTCGGCGTTCTGCGTAACCACGTCGTAGTCGGCGGGTCGACGGAGCCCTCGGGGTCGAGGCCGCGGAGGACGCCGCGGACGCCGAGCGCGAGCGGCGTGTGCGGGTCGAACCACGGGAACGGGCGACCGCGAGGAGGAGATAAATCGCGCTCCCCCGGTCGACGTGGCCGGCGCGTGTCCCGTCCGGTCGCACGCTGCTGGGGCTGATAACCACCGCTCCTGACAGCATAGTCGTGTATAGAATCACGAATCGTTCATCCTCGGTGAGCACGTCGATGGAAACTCCTTTGGTGGACGGGGCACCTCCCCTACGCATGACGAGCGTGAAGGATGTCCGCGTGGACGCGGCGGCGACGCGCGACGCCCCCGGCCGCGGGCGGTTCGTGTTCTCCGACGACTACTCCGTCTTCGACTGGGGGCGGATGCCCGACGAACTCCCCGCGAAGGGCGCGGTGCTCTGCACGATGGGCGCGTTCAACTTCGAACGCCTCGAAGCAGAGGGCGTTCCGACGCACTACCGGGGCATCGTCCCGGCGGACGGTGACGCCGACGACCCCGTGCCGCTCCCGGAGGCCGAGACCGCGCCCCGCGAGATGGCGATCGACCTCGTTCGGGTCCCCGACCTCCCTCATACGCCTGACGCCGGCTACGACTACGACGCCTACCACGCCGGCGCGGGAGCGAACTATCTCGTCCCCCTCGAAATCGTCTTCCGGAACACCGTCCCCGTCGGCTCCAGCCTCCGCTCCCGCGGCACTCCCGCCGAGTACGGCATCGACGCCGACGCGTGGCCGGACGAACCCGTCTCCCTCCCGGAGCCCGTCGTCGAGTTCTCCACGAAGTACGAAGAACGAGACCGCTACCTCTCTCGCGAAGAAGCCGACGAAATCGCCGGCGACGCGAGCATCGACGCGCTCGAAGCGCTCGCGCGCGACGTGAACCGCGTCGTCACTGAACACGCAGAGCAAACGGGCTTCGACCACCAGGACGGCAAAATCGAATGCGCCTACCTCGACGGCGAGGTCGTCGTCGCCGACGTCGCCGGCACCTTCGACGAGAACCGGTTCTCCTACGCCGGCCAGCAGGTCTCGAAGGAGGTCGTCCGCCAGTTCTACAAATCCTACGACCCCGACTGGGTCGCCGCCGTGAGCGACGCGAAAGCCGAGGCCGACGAGCGCGGCATCGCCGACTGGCGCACCCTCGTCGACGCGGACCCGAAGCCGCTCCCCGACAACGTCCTTCGGGCGGTCGCCGACCTCTACGCCGCGGGCGCGAACGCCTACACCGACGAGGCGTGGTTCGACGCGCCCGACATCGCCGACGCCGTCGACGCCGTCCGCGACCTCTGACCGGCCCCTTCGAGATTCGGGGTTCCGGTGCGCCTACCTCTTTGTGCCCGGCGCGCGAACTCCGAGTATGATTGTCACGGAGTCGGCGGGCCGGTATCGGTTCGTGACGCAGCCGGACCACGGCGCGCTGTCGGGTCGGCTGGCGCGACACTGGGGGAACGACACGTTCGCGCGACCCGCGCGCCGGCACTCGGTGTTGGTCGCCGCCGAAGCGCACGACCAGGGCTGGGTGGACTACGACCTCCGCCCGCGCTTCGAGGACGGCGGGCCGGTGGACTTCACGCAGGTCCCCGACGAGGACTGGCACGACTTTTATGCCGACGGCGTGGAGACGGTCGCCGACCTCGACGCCTACGCCGGCCTGCTCACCTCGATGCACGCCGCCGGCCTCCGGTGTTCGGGGTACGGCGCGCGCCCCGCCATCCCCGACCGCCTCGACGAGCCGCGGTGCGCGGGCTTCGTCGCCCGCCAGGAAGCCCACCAGAAGAAGCTCGCCGACGACCTCGACCTCGATGACGGGGACCGCGCCGTCCTCGCCGACCTCCACGAGCGGAAGGAGACCGACGAGACGAGCCCGCTCTGGCGGAACTACCTCCGGCTCCAGGCGTTCGACGCGCTCTCCCTCTACGCCTGCACCGCCTCCACCTTCGGCGGCGACGAAATCGGCCCCGTCCCCGTCGACGACGACCGAACTGAGACTCTCTCGCTCGACCCGATCGGCCCCGCTGCGGTCCGCGTGGACCCGTGGCCGTTCGACTCAGACGTCGTCGCGCTCCCCGTCCGCCGCCGCGTCGTCCCGTCCGACGCCGACGACCCCGTCGAAGCCTACTACGCCGCGGACGTCGAGACGGTGACGTACACGCTCCACGCCTGAACGGCGAAGAACAAGAGCGCAGCGCGAACGGAGACGTGTAGGAGACAAGAGCAGACGAAGACGAGAGTGAAGACGGCGAAGAGGGAGGGGGTTAGTCGTCGGTGTTGACTTCGAGGGGGTCGACGCGTTCGGCGTCGAGGCCGTCGTCGACGGGTTCGTGGGGGTTCGCGGCGCGGGCTTCGGGAGTGAGGCCGAGCTGGTAGTCTTCGGGGTCGCCGCGGAACTTCACGGTGCCGCGGTGGACGGCGACGTCGTCGTTCAGGTGGAGCCTGAGGGCCTCGAAGAGCACGGCGGCCTCCAGGGGTTGGCCGCGCGCCTTCATGTCGGGGACGGTGGCGTCGGGCGGGACGTCGAAGGCGCGCTGGGCGATGATGGGGCCCTGGTCGAGGTCCGTGGTGACGTAGTGCGCCGTCACGCCGGCGATGCGGACGCCGGCGTCGAGCGCCTGCCGGTAGGGCTGTGCGCCCGGGAAGGACGGCAGGAGGCTCGGGTGGACGTTGATGATGCGGCCCTCGTAGCGGAAGACGACGTCCGGGCTGAGGATGCGCATGTAGCGCGCGAGGCCGACGCAGTCGACGTCGTAGTCGTCGAGGAGGCGCAGGAGTTCGTCCTCGTCGGGCGTCCCGCCCTTCTCGCCGATGTCGTGGAAGGGGACGCCGTGGGCGTCGGCGACGGGTTCGAGGACGTCGTGGTTCCCGATGACGACGGCGATCTCCGCGTCGAGGGCGTCGCGGCGCTTCAGGAGGTACTCCAGCGGGTGGGACTCTTTCGTCACGAGGAGCGCGAGGCGTTTTCTGTCCGCCTCGTCGGGGAAGCGCACGCGGACGTCGACGCCGAGGTCGTCGCCGACGCCGTCGAGCGCGTCGCGGAGCGTCTCGCGCGTGCACACCATCTCGGAGACGTCCGCGTGGAGCGTCATCCGGAAGGTGCCGTCGCGGACGGCCTGGTCGATGTCCTCGATGTTGACGCCGCGTTCGAACAGCGCTCCGGTGACTTCGGCGACGATTCCCGTCCGGTCCCCTCCGACCACGGTGATCTCGGCGAAGTCACTACTCAACGCTGCCACCTCCGCTGCGTGTCGAACGCGGGCATACACCCACTCGGAGGGGGCGCGCAGTGAAAAACGTGGCCGTCTCGCCCGATATGACCCGGTTCGACAGACGGGTCAGTCCCGATATTGCACGACTCCGCGCGTGCCACGCTCTTCCACGGCCGCGTACGGACAGCACGTTCGTGTAAACCATGGCGTTTCCAGAAGCCTTTTTGACCACGGACGCGCAGTCTCCGGTGATGACCGCGTACACGGCCACGGTGACCGTCCGACTCAAGCGGGGTGTCCTCGACCCCGAGGCCGAAACCACGAAGCGCGCCCTCGAACGCCTCGGCTTCGAACTCGACGCCCTCCGCTCGGCCGACCGCTTCGAACTCGACCTCGACGCCGACGACGCCGACGACGCCGCCGAGCGCGCCACCGAGATGGCCGACCGCCTCCTCGCCAACCCCACCATCCACGACTACGACGTGGAGGTCGAAGCCCGCGAATGACGGATTCAGTCGCCATCAACGACGCCGCCTGTGAGCGTCACACGGAGGTGTCGCTGTGACAGTCGCCGTCGTCCGCTTCGGCGGCTCGAACTGCGACCGCGACGCCGTCCGCGCGCTCGAACACTTCGGCGTCGACGCCGAAATCGCCTGGCACGAAGACGGCCTCCCAGCGGAGGTTTCAGGAATCGTCCTCCCCGGCGGGTTCTCCTACGGCGACTACCTCCGCGCCGGCGCGATGGCCGCGCGCTCCCCCATCATGGACGACGTCCGCGACGCCGTCGCCGACGGCACGCCGCTCCTCGGCGTCTGTAACGGCGCACAAATCGGCTGCGAGGCCGAACTCACGCCTGGCGCGTTCACCACCAACGCCTCCGCGCGCTTCCAGTGCGAACCCGCCTCCCTCCGCGTCGAGAACGCGGAGACGCCTTGGACGGCCGCCTACGACGAGGGCGACGTCGTCGAAATCCCCATCGCCCACGGCGAAGGCCGCTACGAACTCGACGAGGCGCACGTCGAGGAGCTCGAAAACGAGGACCGCGTCCTCTTCACGTACTGCGACGAGAACGGCGAGGTCTCCCCGGACGCGAACCCGAACGGCTCCACCCACGCCATCGCGGGCGTGCTCGGCGACGAGGAGCACGTCGCCGTCATGATGCCCCACCCCGAACGCGCGACCCTCCCCGACCTCGGCCGCACCGACGGCCAAGGAATTCTGAAGGCCTTCGCCTGAGGAAAACCCGCTCGTGCTTCGCCAGCTACGAGTTCCCCGCGATTCAGCCGACCGACCAGCCGCCGTATCCGACCGACTCGGAAGTCGCTCCGGGTGGGGCATCGAAAGGGGCCGAGGCGTCGGCAGCGGTGGGCGGCCCCTATCGCGAACGAAGTGAGCGATATGCCGGCCACCGCCGTCGAGGCCGAGGGGGCTTTCGGAGACATCGAAAACAATGATTGCGCCGGACGCGCCGTCGGGGTTCCGCTCTCTCTACTCTGCTAGCGGGAGGTTGTAGGTGGTCTCGCGTTCGACGACGGCGTCCCACGTGTGTTCGCACTCGCAGGTCACTTCGCTGAAGACGCTGGGGTCTTGGCGTTTGTCGAAGTCCTTGATGGCGAGCTGGACTTTGTCGTCGCATTCGCCGCAGTTGTGGGGGCCGCGGTCGCTGCCGTGGCCGACGGGGTCGGAGACGACGATGCAGTCGACGTCGGCGGTATCCTCTAACACTTCGGCGACGCTCCAGAGCCAGGGGGGGCGGTAGCCGCCGCGGAAGTGGAGGTCGTCGACCATCGTGTAGCGCTGGACGTTCGTCGGATTCATGGAGACGGTGTGGCAGCCGTCGACGTCGGCGCAGCGCCGGACGGAGGCCTTCATGTCCTCGATGGCCTCGGATTCGGCGAGGAACGGCGGCTTCATGAGGAGGTAGGCCTTGATGCCCGCGCCCACGGATTCGGCTTCGGCGGCGGCGGCCTCGAAGTCCGCGAAGTCGAAGTACTTGTTCACGCAGTCGTGGCGCACGCGGTCCGTCGCCGTTTCGAGCCCCACGGCGACGTCCGTCTCCAGGCCGACGTCGACGAAGTCACTCACGCGGTCGGCCTGCACGAAGTCGGGCAGGCTCTCCACGACGATGCGCTTTCGGTCCGCGAACGTCTCGGCGATGCGCCGGCGGGCTTCCGCCTCGACCTCGCGCTCGTCGAGGAACGACCCGCTCGTGTAGATCTTCACGAGCGGCGACTCCTCGTCTGCTTCCTCCGCTTCGTGTTCGAGGCACGAGTCGATCTGGCTCATCAACGCGTCGACGCCGACGCTCCCGCCCTCGACGGATTCCGCGACGTACCCGCACATCGTACAGCCGCCGGCGCGCGCCCACCGACACCCGCCCGTGTTGAGGATGATCGTCAACGACTGCACGACGCCGTCCGGCGTGTTGTCCTCATCGATCCACACGCGCGTCGGCTCCTCCGGATCGTACTGCTTCGACCCCTTCTCCGCCCGCAACTCCCGCATCACCTGATTGTGGGCGTCCATCCCACGCCCCTCCTCGTAGACCTCCGGCGACGGCTGACTCATTACCCGAAACCAGCGGGTCAGCGGGGAAAGCGCCTTCGGTTACTCGGGTTCGTCGTCGTGTCTGTCTCTATGGACTGTTCCGCTCCCACAGTCACTCTCGGCGTCGAATCTTGGAGTGTAGCCGCTCCCGCGGTCGATCTCGGCGTCGACTCCTGAAAGCCCTCGCCGCCCTCGCGCACGCTGGCCGGCATATAAAATTGTCACTTTTGGGACACATGAAAAATATATCGTTACTAATGAAGACACGAGAATACAAACGATGTAGCCCATAAGTTGGGTGGTCTGTGTATGCTGTGGCCCCCCCAATCCAATAACCGAAAAAAGACCGAAAACCGCAATTGTTCCAATAATGACAAATGTGGAAAATGGGTGCCAGTACTGCTGCACCTGATTCATTACTTCCCAGATCTCTGACTTCATCTTACCTTGATTCCAGCGCCACGTTTATCCCATTGGTTAATTTGAACTTCCGAGAGTCCGGGTCGTCATCTGTATCGATCCTCCGTGGTCTTCTTTCCAACCGGCGATAATTGAGAGCACTGTGTCTGTACTATTCTGATTACTCTTTGCCGAAACTAGAGTAGTACCAGTACCCAGTGCTAAAGCAGACCCGCCAACAGAGAGAAGGAATTTTCTCTTTGTTACAGGACTTCGACGGCCTTCACCACGGTCATCTGAGACCATGGACTAACGTATTTTGGAGAATATATATATATATATATATAATTTCCTACTAGATCGTGGTTCGTGTTCTCGATAGAAGAAGTTGAAGTTTGAACGACGAAATCCGGTTTTTCGACTGGTTCTGAGTCGGTATAATGGACTTATGGTGTGGATGCTCGCAGGATAACCGCTCATTTTACCGGAGCTTCAGGGAGAAACCGCGAGGTTGTTGAGTGCTACGGCTCACTAGCTGGTGCTATCCGTAGAACGCGCTGTGGAGTTAGCCGCGGTGCAGTGAACGCTACGCGTCAAGAAACCGCTTCAACGTACAGGTGGCTGTGTCATCGGCTGTTCTCGGTGGTTGGTTCAGTTCTCGGGGTCGCCTTTGGGTCGAATCCTGGCGAGCCAGGGGTCGAGTGCGGCGGCGAGCAGCGCGCCGACGACGGCACCGAGGGCGTCGGCGGCCCAGTCGTAGAGGGAGGCGTCGCGGCCGACGACGCCCTGGACGATTTCGATCGCGCCGCCGTAGGCGGTGGCGACGCCGACGGCGAGCAGGACGGCGAGCCACGTCCGCCTGGTTCCTAGCGCGAACCCGAGCGCGCCGCCGAGGGCGACGTAGGCGAGCGCGTGCAGGTATTTGTCGAAGCCGACGAGGCCGAGCGGGCCGAGTTCGGGGCCTTGCGGCGCGCCCGAGGAGACCGAGGCGGCGAGCACGACGGCGGCGACGGCGAGCGCGGGTAGCCAGCGCAGGCGGCGGTCCATGACCGTGTCTCACGGGAGCGAGGAGTAAGTGGTTTCGATGGGGAGGGCCAGTGTGTGCGGAACTCCGCTCAGGGGGTGGCTGTACACACTGGCCGGGGCTGGGTCCCCAAAGTGCTGCTTGGGGGTTGACAGCAAAGAACGTTATCAATAATTCGAGGGGGAACCTCCCGCTCGAAAACGTCAGAACGGCCAGAAACGGACGGCCCAGAGGACGAGCATCCCGCTGGCGATGGTGGCGAGGACGTCCTCGGTGCGCCACGCGACGACGGCGGCGACGAGGCCGCCGGCGAGCGCGTCCAGCGGGACGTTCCCGAGCGACCCGGACGGGGCGACGAACTCGGGGGCGACGAGCGCGGCGAGCACGGCCGCGGGCACGAAGCGGAGCGCGCGCTCCAGCGAGTCCGGGACGTCGTCGAGCCGGCCGAGCAGGCCGATGAAGGAGAACCGGACGAGGAACGTCGGAATCCCGATAGCGAGGATGACGAGCCAAATCGTGAGCGCGTCCATCACTCGCTCACCTCCTCGGTCGCGTCAGCGTCTCTCGGAGGTTCCCCGGCGGTCTCGCCGCCGGCGGCTGTTTCGTCGCCAGCGTCGTCTGTTTCGTCGGGATTGTCGACGAGGAGGCCGGCGGCGACGCCGCAGAGGCCGCCGGCGAGCAGGCCGAGGTGGAGGGGGAGGTAGACCGCGCCGAGCGTGCCGGCGACCGCGCCGACGGCGGCGGCGACGCCGGTCGCGCGGTCCTCGACGGCCGGGACGAGGAGCGCGAGGAAGACGAGCGGGACGGTAAACGAGAGCCCCCAGGACTCGGGGACGCCGCCGCCGACGACGAGGCCGACGACCGTCGCGGCCTGCCAGACGACCCAGAGCGTGAGGGCGACGCCGAGGTAGTACGGGCGCTTGTCGACGTCGCCGCCCCGGTAGCGCGCGACGCTGAGCGCGTACGCCTGGTCGGTCAGCACGTACGCCATGGCGGCCTTCCACCGCGTCGTGTACTCGCGGAAGTGGGGGGCGAGGCTCGCGGAGTACATCCCCATCCGGAGGTTGATGACGACGGCGGTGGCGACGACGACGAGCGCGGGCGCGCCCTCCTGGACGAGCGAGAGCGCGGCGAGCTGGCTCGCGCCCGCGAACACGAAGACGGAGAGCCCCATCGCCTGCGCGAGAGAGAACCCGGCGTCGACGGCCGCGACGCCGGACACGAGGCCGAACGGCACGATTCCGAGGAGGAGCGGGAGGGCGTCGCGGACGCCCGCCCGGAACGCGTCACGATTCACACGTTGTGTGTCGCCGCCGCCCTAAAAGACTCCGCGGAAACCGGCCGGCGTCGTGGCCCGCTCAGAGCCGGTCGTACTCGTAGTCGCCGACGCGCCGGTAGCGGTGCGCGAGGAACGCCGCACAGAGCGCGACGACGAGGACGCCGCCGACCCACGGCAGGAACGACCCGAGACCCGCGCTCTCCCGGACGTCGCGGTCGTCGGCGTTCGTCGTGTTCCCGTCTCTGTTCGCCGCGGCCGTGGTCGACGTCGACCCGCCGACCGCGTCCTCGCCGCTTGACGTCGTCGTGCTCTCGGCCGGCGCGCTCTCGCCGTCCGACTCACCGCTCGAAGGGGACGTCGACGCCGCGTCCGTGGGCGTCTCGGTGGTCGTCGCGTTCGTCTCCGTACTCGTCGCCTGCGTCGTGGTTGACGGACTCGAACCCCCGTCCGAGCCGCCGTCGGAACCACCGGACCCGCCGGTAGCTCCGCTGCCGCCGGTGTCGCCGCTATCAGAACCGCCGCCGGTATCTCCGCCGGCGCTGCCGTCGGAACCGCCGCTAGAGCCGCTGTCGGGTGCGGCGACGACGAAGTCGACCTGCGTGGAGCCGGCGGGCTCCCAGGTGGCGCTCGCGGTGTCGTTCGCCGCGGTGAGGACCACCCGTTCGTTCGTCCGAGTGTCGGTCGGGTCGTCGACGTAGACGTCGTAGTAGCCGGTGGCGTTCGTCGTGGTGGTGTTCAGGGTCGCGCCGTCGTAGGCGACGGTGACCGTGACGCCGCTCGCGGCGGTGCCGTTCGCGTAGGTCGCGTGCCCGAAGTAGCGCTGCGGGGGCTGTGGCGGGCCGCCGGCGTCGTGCGTGGCGACGGCGAGCGCGGGGGCGGCCGCGCCGAGCACGGCCGCGGTCGCGAGGAGGACGGCGAGGAGTGCGCGACGCATCACGCGTCACCCCCCGCGGCCGTGGCGTTGCCGGACGCCGGCTCGTAGGTCTGCGTGCCGTCGGAGACGTACACCCAGTAGGCGTGGCCGGCGCGGAAGTCGTCCGCGCCGTCGGCGGCGAGCATCGACTGGCCGCTCGCGGTCCGCACGCGCGTCACGTTCTCGACGGAGTCGAGCGCGACGCCGACGGACTGCCTGTCCTCCTGGTAGTGGCCGACGAGGTTCCAGCCCTCGTCGAGCGTCACGTTCGACTCCGCGCGCTCGGGGACGGTGTTCTCGACGGCGAACCCGATGCTGCGGTTCTCCTCGGCGACGAAGACGTAGCCGTTCCCGCCTTCGAGGCGGTCGAGGGTGTTGTTCTCGGCGCGCGGGTCGAAGGACTGCCACATCCCGTGGTCGTACGTCCAGACCGACTGGACGCCGGAGAGGTCGACGTCGGCGAGGTCGACGTGCCCGGACTCAGCGGGGATGGAGACGTAGTTCCGGCCCTCGTGGAGGTCGCGGACGGTCGCGTAGACGGGCGCGGCGGCGTCACTGCTCGCCGTGCCGTCTCCGGCGGCCTCCGTCACGCTCCCGTCACTGAGGGAGACGACTGGCGACTGCGAGGTGTCGAGGCTCCCCGCGACGGTGACGTCGACGCGGTCGGTGGCGTTCCCGCCGTCGAGCCGCGTCGCCGTCACACTCGTGACGTTCGCGTCGGAGACGGTCACGTCGCCCGCGCCGAGACCGCCGGCGTTCACGGGCTCGGTGAACTCGACCGCGACGGTGGTGTTCGCGCCGCCGGCCGACACGTCCGTGATTTCGGCGCTGGCGATGGCGGGGGCGTGGGCGTCCACGGTCGCCGTCGCGCTCGCGCCGCCGGCGTCGTGGCCGCCGTAGTCGACGGCGTGCCGGAGCGACACCGCGTAGTCGTTGTCCGCGGGGACGCGGTAGTCGGCGCTGTACCGGTACGCGCCATCGGATTCGGTGACGGTGAAGTCGCCGGCGGTGAGCGTCGCCGATTCGTTTCCGTACGCGGCGGCGACGGTGGCTTCGACGCGGTCGAGCGGTTCGTCGCTCTCGAAGGCGACGGTGACGGTGCCGTAGTCGGTCGTCGCGTCGAGCGTGTCGACTTGCACGCCGTCGGTGTCGGCGACCGCGCGCGTGGCCGCGGGGAGAGACCGCCCGGCGGTGTTCACGACCGCGTCGGCGTCGTAGCCGAGCGTGTCGTTCCCGAGGTCGCCGGGGGCGACGGGCGCGTCGAGCGTCAGCGTCGCCGTCGCCCCGTCCGCCGCGTGCTTGACGCTCGTGATCGCGGTGGAGCCGTTCGCGTGCGCGTCGGTGTAGGTGAAGTCGTCAGCGGTGAGCGCGCCGCCGTCGCTCGCGGCGACGGGACCGTTGAACGTCACCGTGACCCGTGTGCTGTCGACGGTGGCGTCGACGCCGGCGAGCGCCGTCGCGCCGGCGTGGAGCGGCTCGCCCGACGCGTTCGCGGCGGCGTGCGTGCCGACGGGGTCGGTCGCGGCTTCGGTGAGCGCGACCGTGGCGTTCGGATTCTTGATGCTCGACTCGCTCACGGCGCGGTCGAGCGTCAGCGCGTAGAGACCATCGTGCCGGGCGTCGACGCTCGTGACGGAGCCGTCGCCGGTCCACGCGAACGCGGCGGCGTCGGCGGCCGCGAGCGCTTCGCTCGTCGAGACGAACACCGTCTCGTCGCCCGCGGCGGTGTTCGCGGACTCGACGGCCGGCCGGGCGGTGTCCTTCGCCACGACCGTCGCGCCCGGCGTCGTGTCCGGGGCGGCGTTCCCGGCGGCGTCGGACGCCGTGACGTCGACGCCGACCGTGCCGTCGGGGAGCGCGGACGCGTTCACGCGAACCGTCGTCGCGTCCGTGTCACTCCCCGCCGTCTTCTGCGCGCTCACGGACTCGTTGCCGGCGGTGAGCGTGGCGGTGACGGTCGTCCCCGCGACGTTCGACACCGGCACGGCGTAGGCGTCCGCGGCGTCAGCAGTCACGTTCCCGAGCGCGCCGACCGTCGGCTGCTCCGGCGGAACCGTATCGAGGCGGAGCGCGTCCGTGTCGGCGGTCGCGGTGTTGTTCGCGGTGTCGACCGCGGTCACCGGAACCGTGAGCGAGCGGTCGACCGCGCGGTCGACGCCGACGGTGACGGTCGATTCGTACGTGTCGTTCACGCCGCGGTCGAGGCGCTGTACGCCCGCGCCGAGCGCCGTCAGGTCGGCGGACACGGCGTCGAAGTGCGGGTCGGTCGCTTCGGCTTCGACGCGCACGCGGTCACCGCTCGTGACGGCCCGGTCGCCGTCGACCGGTGTCACCGTGACGTTCGAGAGCGCGGGCGGGGTGTCGTCGACGGCGAACGCGAACGTCTTCGTCGCCGCGTTCCCGTCCACGTCGCTCGCCTGCACGAGCACGGTCGTCTGCCCGTCGACGAGCGTCGCGTCGGCCGCGGAGAGGTTCACGGCGAGGGTGTCGTTCTCGTAGGTCGCGGCGGTCGTGTTCCCGACCGTGCCCGCGAAGACCGCGCCGCCGTCGTTCGTCACCGTGACGGTGACGTTCTCCGCGTCGAGCGGGCTGCCGGTCGCGTTCAGCGGCACCGACACCGTCGGCTGGGAGTCGGAGACGACGCCGCTCGGCGAGCCCTCGCCGTACGTCGGCGGCGTCACGTCCACGGCGAGCGTGTCGACGGGGAACGTGTAGCTGTTCCCGGCGTCGTCGCCCGCGGTCAGGACGACCGTGTGATTCCCGGGGACGGCGTCCCGTCTGACCGCGACGGTGCGGCCGAGCGTGGTGTTCGCCGTGCTGCCGAGGCGGACCCAGCCCGTGCCGAACCCGGTCATGTTCGCGCGGACCGTGCCGAGGTGGCGGTCGGAGACGTTCGCGATGATGGAGACGTCCGTGCCGGGCGCGACGATGCCGTTCTGCGTCCCCGTCTCCTCGACGGAGACCGTGTGGAACACCGGTTTGACGGTGTCAACGATGAACTGCGTGCGCCGCGTGCGCTCGTTCCCTTCGCCGTCCTCGCCCGTCATCGTGATCGTGACGGGGCCTTCGGCGAGCGGCCGCGTGTCGTTCCCGCCGATAGCGACGTCGAGCTGCCCATTCTCGAAGGAGACGCGCTTCGCGCTGCGGTCGCCGTCGACGAGCGTGCCGTCCGAGTCTTCGACGGTGACGTGGAGGGAGTCGAGCGTGTTCGCCTCGGTCACTGTCGCGGTGACGTCGGTCGTGTTCCCGTTCACGAACGTGTTGTTCGCGGGGGAGACGTCCGAGATTGCGGGCGCGCTCGTGTCGAGCGTCAGCGTGCCGGCGTCGACCGGCATGTGGTTGTCCGCGGCGTCCGCGGCGACGACCGTGAGCGTGCGGTCGCCGTCCGCGAGGCCGGGGGCGTCGTCGACGGTGACGTTCGCCGCGAAGGTGTCCGTGTCGTTCACGCGTTCGAGGGCGACCGTGCCCGCGCCGAACGCGCTCGCGTCCACCGTCACCGCGTCGAGGTGCGCGTCCGTCACGGTGGCTTCGAGCGAGACGACGTCGCCGTCGGCGACGATGCCGTTCTCGTTCCCGGTGTCGCTCGCGGACGCGTCAGTCACCTCGGGGGCGACGCTGTCCACGATGAACCCCCACGTCCGGTTCGCGTGGTTCGCCGGGGCGTCCGTGTCGTTCGCCGTGACCGTCACGGACGCCGGTCCCTGCGCGAGGTCGAATCCGGCTTTCGCGGGGTCGACCGTGACGTGCGTGCCGTTGTAGGAGACGCCGGCGTGCGCGGTGGAGGACGCGTTCAGGTAGGTCGCGTTTGCCTGCGTGAGCGTCACCGCGATGGAGGACTCCTCGACGTGGAGGGTGTCGTCGGTCGCGCCGACCACGATGGTCGGCGTCGTCGCGTTCGCGTAGCCCGTCGGCGCGGGACTGGAGAGGTTCGGCGCGTGCGTGTCCACCGTCACGCGCGTCGCGGGCAGCGTGCGCTCCGGCACGGCGTTCCCCGCGCCGTCGGTCGCGTTCGTCAGCGAGACCGTGTAGTTCCCGTCGACGGGAACGGACGCGTTCACGGCGTACGTCGTTTCGTTCCACGCGAGCGAGCTGTTCGCCGTGAAGTCGTCGTTCGTGAGGACGACGCGGCGCGGGCCTTCGAGCGTGACGTTCAGCCGGTCGAGTCGCTCGTAGTTCGTGACGTCGTCCGCGGCGGTGACGGTGAGGCCGGCGTGCTGGTCGGGCGTCTCGCTCCCCGTGAGCGTCACCGCGGGGGCCGTGTCGTCGAGTTCGCTCCGGTTGATGGCGCGCGAGGTCGTCGACCCGCCCCACCAGGAGGACGTCGTCGTCGTCGCGCTGAAGTTGTACCATCCCTCCCTCGTGATGTTGTACTCGGTCGGCGTGAAGCGGAGGGTGGCGACGCCGTCGTCGCCGGCGGTCGCGGTGCCGACGACGGTTTCGACCTTCGAATCGCCGTCGCTGTTGACGGCGAAGGTGACGTTGTTCCCGGCGTCGACGTTGCGGGCGACGAGCGTCGCCTCCTCGCCGGACTGGACGGACGGCTCGCCGGTCTGGACGGCGAGACCGACGCCGAAGACGGTGCCGGAGAAGTAGACGACGCCGGCGACGACGGAGACGACGACGAGCAGGGCGGCCGCGACGGCGGGAACCTTGGCTCGAAGCGCGCTTCCGTTGCTCCGAGCAGTCACCGTCGGACCACCTCCGTTCGGCGGACTGGCAGCATCATACCGTCGTTACAGACCCCAGGTTGATAAATTATTTCGCCGAAGAACTAATTGAAATAAATTCTCGGTCGGGCGGTTCCCCGACTTTCCGAACGCGTGAAGGGGCGTTCGGTCACCCGCTCGTTCGCTGAACGAAAATCGGGTTAGCGCTCCTCGACGTGCCGCACTTCGACCGCCATCCCGCGGGTCGCGTCCGCCATCGCCGCGCCGTGCGTCGTCGCGCGTCCGACCGCGAACGCCTTCGGCCCTTCGACGACGACCTCGTCGCCCGGCCGAATCGACTCGTCCGCGGCGAGCACGCCCGGCGCGAGCACGCTCCCCTGCGGGACGAACCCGTCGATCTCGACCGTCTTCGTCGGCGTGTCGCTCGCCACCCAGCGCTTCCCGCCCGCGAGCGTCAGCGAGAACGTCCCGTACTGCGGCACGAGCGCGCCCAGCTGCTCGCCGTCCGGCGCGATGGCCTGCAGCTTCGGATACCGCCCGCGCAGGTCGAACTCCCCGAGGAACTCGTCGCCCGCTCCCTGCCCGAACTGGAAGTCCGCGACCGCCCGCAGCGTCGCCTCCTCCTTCTCCGAGACGCGAATCTGGGACTCGCCCTTCAGCGTCTCCCGGAGGTTCACCAGGCTCTCGTCCGCCGTCGGGTGGTCCTCGACCGTGTACTCGAACGGCACGTCCACCTGCGCCTCGACGCGCTCACAGATCTCCCGGTAGCCTTCCTCCGGGACGTGCGCGATGACCCGCGGATACTCCGTCTGCTCCAGATACCGGGACAGGACGTCCACGACGAACGAGATCTCGTTCTCCGTCCACCGCCCCGTCACCACCGTGTCGTAATGCTGGGCGGGGTAGGTGAGTTCGAGCTCCTGCGGGACGACGCCGATGGGCGACGTCATCGACGCGAGGTGCGCGCGGTACTTCGCCGCGTCCTGGAACTGCCGGTGGCTCTGACTCTCCGAGTAGGGTTTCGCCGCCGAACAAGGTACAAGAAGGAGCGGGTGGTCCGTGATGCGCTGCGTGAATCGCTCCGTCGCTCGCTGCGCGAACCGCTGAATCTCCGGCCGCCGAATCGTATCCTCCGTCGCCGCGAGCAGGAGCGATTCGCGCATCATCGGCGTGCGCTCCTCCAGATAGCCGTACTGCTGGTCGAGGCCCCTGAGGACGCCCGTTCCGAACGCCTCGTGCCGCGCCTGCCCCTCCAAGTAATCCCGCAAGCGACCGTCGCCGATGCGCCGCCGCACCCGCGACAGCTCCGCCCGCAGCGCGTTCAGGTTGTGCTCTGCGCAGTCCTCCCGGTCGAAGGACTCGACGCTCGTCTGACACGCCGGACACGCACAGGGGAGTTCGTCGAGGTCGTCGACGTCGTACTCGCCCTCCGTCGTCAGATACGTCCCCTGCGTCCCGCGGACGACGGCGCGATGCCCGTCCACGAGGTCCACGCCCGCGTACACGAGCGACGCCACGTTCCGCGGCGTCGCCACCCCCGAGAGGTAGAGCGCCGAATCCTCCGGAATCGCCTCCCGCGTCTCCACGACCTCCTCCACGAACGCGCTCGCGTAATCCACCAGCGCCGGCGACCCCGACAGCGCGTACACGTCCGCCCCGTAGTCCTCCGCCGTCTCCGGCGACACCACCGCGCCGTTCGGATAGTCGACATCCGGATACGTCACCGCGAACGACTCCTGCACGCGCTCGTCCGTCCCCCGCGGGAACCCCCTGTGCGGCAGCATCGTCACCACCGACTCGTCCCCCTCCGGGACGTCGCGCTCCGCCGCCCACAGACTCCCCGCGTCCTCCACGAACTCGTCCGCCACGCACGGCGTCCGCACCGACTCCGACAGCCGAAGCTCGCCCACGCGCGCCGCGCCGTCCCGCGCGTGCACCTCGAAATACTCGGTCATACCCCAGAATCAGGCGGCGGGAGGGAACTATCTTCCCTTCCACACCCGCTAGAACGAGGGTTCAATTATTCAGGCGACGACACCGTTTTCGACGCCTCCGAAAGCCTCCTCTCGAACGGTGACTGTCTCGCCTTCGACGCTTCCGAAAGCCCCCTCCTTCTCGCGCCGGCTCTGCGACATATCGCTCGTTACACTCGCGATAGGGGTCGCAGACCTCGACGCGAGAACTCGGCCACGGCGGGACCGCCGGCCCCGCTTGCTCTCACTCGCCCCTTCGGGGCTCGCGAGAACCCTTTCGATTTCCCACCCGAAGTGAGTGTGTCGTCGGCCGGTTCGCGTGGTCGGTGTCGTCGCCGAAACAGGCGTCTGTTGGGTTACTCGCCGTCGCCGTCTCCGCCGTTGTCGTCGCGGTCGGCGTCGATGTCGTAGAGTTCGACGCGTTCGGGGACGGCGGCGAGAGCGGTGTCGGGCCAGTCGTAGTGGGCGAGCGTGAAGTCGGTGTCGGGGTTGGCGTCGGCGAGCGCGGCGATTCCGCGCGCGGCGGCCGCATAGGCCTCGTCGTCGAGGCGGTCCGGGACCTCGCCCGTCACCGGGTAGGTCGTCGCGAGCGCCGTCGGGTACGGGCCGAACGGCGGTTTCACGCGGTATATCTCGTCGAAGTCGTCCGAGCCAGCGCCGGATTCGGAGAGGAGCACTTCGTCCGCCGTGTCGAGGCGGGGGAGGCGGGCGTGGTGGCGTTCGACCTCCGGTCGGCGGGCGGACTCGCCGGAGACGTAGAAGAAGGTGTCCTTGCTCGCGGGGTCGGAGCGCTCGTACTGGTCGGCGTGGTCGAGGAAGGCGCGGTAGCCGTCGAGCATCTCCGGGTGGCTGCGCGCGCGGGACTCCACGAGCTCCATCAGGCGGCCGCGCTTGATGGCGTGTTTCACGCGGCGGAGCTCCGCGAAGGAGACGTGGAGGTTGTGCTCCGCGAGCAGTTCCTCGCGCGCGGGGTCCGCGAGCGCCCGCACTTCGTCCGGCGAGTGCTCGCTGCACACCGCACACGAACACGGGAAGTGGTCGATGTCCGCGAGGTGCTCCGTTCCGCGCACCGTCATGTAGCGGTCGTCGCGGGCGTAGATGGCGTACGCCGCCGAGTCGAAGAGGTCACACCCGAGGGCCGCCGCGAGCGCGAACATCATCGGGTGGCCCGCGCCGAAGAGGTGCACGGGCGCGTCGCTCCCGAGGCCGCGCTTCGCCGCCGCGACGACGTCCGCCATGTCCGCGTAGCGGTAGTCGTTCAGGAGCGGCACCACCGCGCCGACCGGGAAGACGTCGAGGTCCGTCCCGTACGCGTGTTCGGCCGCCGCCTCCCGCAGGTCGACGTGCGTCGACCCCTGCACCGGCGCGTTCACCAGCATCTCGCCGACGTCCATCCCCTCCGCCAGCGCCAGCGCCTCCTCCGTCTCGCCCAACTGAATCTCCGCCGACTCCCGCGACGCGTCCGGCGGCGTCGGAATGTCCACTGGCGTGCCGATGTCGCTCCCGATGTCGCGCTGGAACTCGATGATGTCCTCGGTGTCCGTGTCGATTTCGCCGTACTCCGCGAGCTGGAACGACCCCGAGTCCGTCATGATCGCGCCGTCGAACCCCAGCATCTCGTGGAGCCCCTTCTCCAGCGCTTCCTCCCGGAGGTCGTCGTCGGACTTGATGATGTAGGAGTTCGTGATGAGCATCTCCGCGCCGAACTCCGTGAACGTCGACGGCTCGATGGTGATGAGGTTCGGGTTCACCACCGGCATCAGCGTCGGCGTCTCCACCGTCACGCCCGCGCGCGGCACCCGGAGTTCGCCGATACGCCCGCCCGCGTCCTGCCGCCGAATCTCGAAGATATCCCGCATTACCTCTATCCTAATGGTCCGACCGGTAAAACCGCGCGATTGCGCGTCGACTCGCGACGGCCGCTCAGAGAATCGGCTCGGACTGCCCGTAGGCGGCGACGACCACCGCGGAGGCGTACTCGCCGGGGTCGGCGTCGACGCTCACCGTCCGCACTTCTTCATCCTCGAAGTCCCAGTCCCGGAGGTCGCGGCCGGCGTCGAGCCCCTCGCGCACGCGCCGCTCGATGTCGTCGGCGTCGGTTTCGTCGGCGACTTCGTAGAAGAGCCCGGGGTCGCCGTTCGCGCTCGTCGCCCAGCCGAGGCCGGCGGTGACGTGCCGGGGGCCTGCCGTGCTCGCGTGCGCCTCGACGACCGTGAGGCGGTTCCCGGCCGGGCCGAGGTCGGGCGCGGTCCCGACGGCCTCGACGGCCGCGCCGCCCGGAACCACGGAGGAGACGGCGACGAGGTTGTAGTTGTGGAGGTTCGCGTCCGCGAGCGCGGCGTCGTACGCGCTCATCGCCGTCGGCCCCGTCCCCGTGCCCCACGCGACTCGAATCGTCTGCATACCCGAGGCGAGGCGACTGTCTCGGTAAGGGCCTTCGGTTCGCTACACGAGCGAGAGCGCGATTGTCACGACTGCGACGATACCGGCGGCGACGGCGGCGTCGGAGACGCGGAGCGAGCGCGCGTGCGCCAGGCCGTGCGTCCAGATGTACGCCTGCCAGACGCCGGCGACGAGCCCGCCGACGGCCGCCCACGCGTTGCCGGTGGACGAAGAGAGCGTGCGGAGCTGCTGGACGAGCACCTCGGGGTCGTTCGAGAACGCCGTCCCGCGGACGAGGAGCGTGAACCCGACGAGCGCGAACGCGGCCTGCACGATAGTCGGGACGACCGCCCATCCGGCGACGGTGAGCGTCCCGGCGAACGACCCCTCGCCCCCGAGGAGCCACGTGGCGGCGTGGAGCGCGGCCGCGACGAGCACCCAGCCGAGCAGTGAGGCGACGAAGACGAACGGGAGGCGGCCGACGAACGCCGACCAGACTTTCGCGCCGACGGACACCTGCTTCGTCTGCGGCTCGTCAATCGTGCAGGGCTCCGGCGTCGAGTTCATCTCCGCGAACGACTCGCAGGTCGCGTCCGACCACGGCTCCATCGTCGTCACCGTCACCGTCGCGTCGATGTTCGAGGTGAACAGCCATCCCATCGCCGCGACGGCGGCCGTCGTCACCGCGCTCACCGCGAGCACGACGCCGAACGCGCGGCCGAGCGACCACGCGCCGTCACGCTCGAAGAACGCATCGGGGCGAACGAGGAGGTCGAAGAGGGCGTGGAGGGACTGTCGGAACTGCATACGGGGGTCGCTATCCCGCGCGTCCGGAATAAACACTCGGACTGCCGTCAGGACGAATAGTCACTTTCACTCCACGGCCTTCCGGAGCGTGAGTCGGTAGCGCTCGCCGTCTATTTCGACGTAGGCGATGCGGCCGAGGTCCCGCGGCGGGAGGTCGCGGAGGAGGCGTTCGCGCGCGTGAATCGCCGCCGTGACGTTCTGCCGGTCGCCCGACCACTCGATGGTCCCGTTCTCCACGACGTCGACGAGCAGCCGGCGCTCCCGGTCGGTGAGGTTCGACGCGGAGAGGTTCGTCACGTAGTCGTCCCGAATCGACGCGGCGAACGCCGACGCGTTCGGCGCGACCTCGCTGAACGCGTAGCGGGTCGTGTAGCGCTCGACGCGCTGGCGCTCGTCGAGCGACGCCGCGAAGTACTGCCCCTCGTACGCGACGAAGTGGACGTCTCCGTCGAGGAGCGTCGCGCTCGCGGGCGCGGTGTCGTTCGCGTAGAAGACGAAACACCCCGCCGAGAACGCCCCCTCGCCCGCGTCGGGGACGTCGCCGTCCGCGGGGAGGCACTCGGAGAACGCGCGCCGGTCGGCCGCGGAGAGATTCCCGACCGCCGTCGCCTCCGCCGCCGCGCGCTCCACGTCGTACTCCGAGGCCGGCGACGCGACCGGCCCGGAGAGGTCGAACCGGAACGCCTCCCGCGTCTCCCTCTCTACCGTCGTCGCGCTCACCCGGTAGTACGTCCCGTTCACCCGGAGAGAGTCGCCGTCGTCGAACGGCCCGTCCGCCCCGACGTGCCTCACCGTGACCGTTCCGTTCGCCGCCGCCTCCCGGGCGAGCGCCGGCCGCTCTCCGTGCGTCGGCTCCGGCGCGACGTCACGCGCCATCTCCGCCGCCGAAACCTCGCTCGCGCGGAACGTGAACGACCGATACCACCCGTCAGCGCCCATCCCCGCGTACGTCGTCGACGTCGTCGTCTCCGCCGGCGTCGAAGTCGTTTCCGTCGGCTGCGTCGACGTCGTCTGCGGCGACCCGCCGACGCAGCCGGCGGCGACCACCACGACGAGCAGGAGGGCGAGCGTCGCGTGCGAACGCGCCATACCCACCGCTACCGACGGCCTCAGTAAATGTCTTCTGCGAGAAAAATCCGATTCCAGTTACCGGAGCGCCCGTCTAGTGGAGGTACGTCGCGTACGTCGACGTCCCGTCCTCGGACTCCTGTTCGAGCTTCGCGCGGGCGTCCTCGAAGTCCTGCATCGTGACCTCGTTCCGGCCGTCGCGGATGGCGAACATCCCCGCCTCCGTCGTGAGGGATTCGAGCTGCGCGCCGCTGAAGCCCTCCGTCTTCTCTGCGAGCGTCGCGTAATCCACCGCCTCGGCGAGGTTCATGTCCTTCGTGTGGATCTCGAGGATGCGTTCGCGCGCCGCCTGCTCGGGGTTCGGCACCTCGATGAGGCGGTCGAAGCGCCCCGGGCGGAGAATCGCCGAATCGAGCATGTCGAAGCGGTTCGTCGCCGCGATGATGCGGACGTCGCCGCGCTCGTCGAAGCCGTCCATCTCGGAGAGGAGCTGCATCATCGTCCGCTGAACCTCGGCGTCACCCGACGTCTTCGAGTCCGTGCGCTCCGCCGCCACGGCGTCGATCTCGTCGATGAAGACGATGGCCGGCTCCTTCTGCTCCGCGAGGTCGAAGAGGTCGCGGACGAGCCGCGACCCCTCGCCGATGAACTTCTGGACGAGCTCGCTGCCGGCCATCTTGATGAACGTCGCGTCTGTCTCGTTCGCGACGGCCTTCGCCATCATCGTCTTTCCTGTACCTGGCGGCCCGTGGAGGAGCACGCCGCTCGGCGGCTCGACGCCCACCTGCTCGAACTGCTCCGGATTCACGAGCGGGTCCTCGACCGCCTCGCGGACCTCCGTCAGCTCCTCTTCCAGACCGCCGATGTCCGCGTACTCGACGCTCGGCGACTCGTCGACCTCCATCGCCTGCGCGCGAGCGTCCGTCTCGGCGTCCAGAATCCGCTGCACCGCGAAGGAGTCGTTGATGGCGACGCGGTCGCCGACCTCGATGTCCTCGCGGATGCGGTCGGAGAGCTCCGTCAAGACCTCCTGGTTGTTCCCGTGTTGCTTGATGACCGCGCCGTCCTCCGAGAGGTCCTCGACGGTCGCGACGTAGAGCGACGCCGTCTTCAGCGTCTCGTTCTCCCGCTGCAGGCGGTCGACGTCCTCGCGGAGGTCCTCGCGGTGGTCGCGAACGGACTCGAGCTGCGCTTCGAGCTGCTCGCGCACGTCCACGAGGTCCGCGTAGTGGTCTTCGAGCGCTGCGAGGTGTTCTGTAGGCGTAGATTCCGGGTCGAGATCCAGCGTAGGCCGGTCCGGTAAAGATGGGCTCCGGGACATCCTGTTACTCCACGTGTATGCCCCGGACAAAGAAGTTCCTTTGGGTCACGTACCCCCGATCAGACGAGGTCCGCGACCGTGTCGAGGTGGTCGTCGTACGCGTCGATAGCCGCCTCAACGGGGTCTGACGACCGCATGTCGACGCCCGCGATATCGAGGAGCTCCATCGGGTACTGCGTGCTCCCGGACGCCAGGAAGTCGAGGTAGTCCGACGCCGCCGACTCGCCCTCGTCGAGAATGCGGTCGACGATGGCGACCGCCGCCGAGATGCCTGTCGCGTACTGGTAGACGTAGTAGTTGTAGTAGAAGTGCGGGATGCGCATCCACTCACGCGCGATGTGCTCGTCGACGTTCATCGGGTCGTAGTACTTCCCCTTCAGGTCGCCGTACGCCTCGTCCAGCACGTCCGGCGTGAGCGGCTGTCCCTCCTCCTCCATCGTGTGAATCTGGTGTTCGAAGTCCGCGAAGAGCGTCTGCCGGAAGAGCGTCGACCGGAAGCGCTCTAAGTACTCGTTCAGCACGTGCAGGCGGAACTCCTCGTCCTCCACGACGTCGAGCAAGTGATGGGTGAGCAGCGCCTCGTTCACCGTCGACGCCACCTCGGCGACGAAGATCTCGTAGTTCGAGTAGACGTACGGCTGGCTCTCGCTCGTCAGCTGGCTGTGGAGGCTGTGCCCGAGCTCGTGCGCGAGCGTGTACATCGACGGGATGTCCTGCTGGTAGTTCATCAAGATGAACGGCTGCGTGTCGTACGTCCCACCAGAGTACGCGCCCGAGCGCTTCCCCCGGTTCTCGTAGACGTCCACCCACCGCGACTCCAGCCCCGCCGAGACGCGCTCCTGGTACTCCTCGCCCAGCGGAGCCATCGCTTCGACGACGTAGGACGCCGCGCGGTCGTAGTCGAGCTCCGGGCTCTCCGACTCCACGAGCGGCATGTAGAGGTCCCACGGCTGCAGCTCGTCGACGCCGAGCGCCTCCCGCTTCAGCTTCGCGTGCCGATGCAGCACGTGGAGGTTCTCGTCCACCGTGTCCACGAGGTTGTCGTAGACTTCGACGGGGACGTTCGGCCCGTCGAGCGCCGCCTCTCGCGCCGTCTCGTAGAACCGCGCGTCCGCCGACTTCACGTCACCTTTTACCGAGTACTGCAGGCTCGTCCCGATCGTGTTCCGCACGCCCTCCAACTCCTCGAAGAACGACTCGTGCACCGTCTGTCGGAACTCTCTGTCCTGGTTCTTCAGGAGCTTCGTGAAGTTCGACTGCGTGATCTCCACCTCGCTCCCGTCCGGCTTCTCGACCGTGGGGAAGGTCACGTCCGCGTTCGTCAGCTTCCCGTAGATGTCGCTCGGCGCGCCCATGACCTCACCGAGGTCCGAGAGCAGCTCCTCGACCTCCGCGCTCCGCGTGTGCGCCTTCATCCGCAGCACGTCGTCGAGGTAGTGATCGTACTCCTCCAGCCCCTCCGTCTCCTCGACCATCGCGTCGAGCGCGTCAGCGTCGAGCGACTGGACTTCCGGCTCGATGAACGACGCCGCCGCCGACGCCTCCGACGCCAGCGCGGACGCCCGCGCCGACATCCCCTGGTACTCTTGGTCGCGCGTGTCCTCGTCGCTCCGCATCCGCGCGTACGCCGACACCGTCGACACCTCCCGCATAATCTCGTCCCGCAGCCGGAGGAGTTCGAGGAGCGTCTCGCCGTCCGCGACCGCCTCGCCCTCGTAGGCTTCGAGCTCCGAGAGGCGTTCCTGGACGGCGTCGAACGCCGCCTCCCACTCCTCGTCGCTCCCGTAGATACTCTCCAAGTCCCACTTGTACTCGCTCTCGATCTCGCCTCGCTCCGGCACGCCGGACTCGCTACTCATGTCCGACACGTTTCACGCGCCGAGGTTAAGCGTTCCTCAACCCACCGCGCGCTTCCGGCGGCCGCCGCCGACGCCGACAGTTAAGGCCGTCCCGTCCCCTCTTTCCGCTATGTTCGACGACACGCTCGCCGCGGCGCTCGGCCGCGCCTGGGCCGACGACCGGCCGTGGCAGGTGCTCAGCGACCTCACGCAGTACGACCGGATGGCCGGCGGCCCCGGCGAGCGCGCCGCCGCCGAAACCGTCGCCGACGCCCTCGACGACATCGGCTGCCGCGACGTGACCGTCGACGGCTTCCCGATGCGCGCCTGGCGGCGCGGCCGCACCGAACTCGCCGTCACCAGCCCCGTCGAACGCGACTTCCCCGCCATCGCGCTCCCCTACTCGCCGAGCGGCGACGTTCACGCCGAACTCGTCGACGTCGGCCACGGCACCCCCGCCGAAATCGAGGCCGCCGACCTCGCCGGGAAGGTCGCGCTCGCCGCCACCGACTCCCCGCCCGAGAGCGAGCGGTTCATCCACCGCATGGAGAAGTTCGGGCACGCCGCCGCCGCGGGCGCGGAAGCCTTCGTCTTCCACAACCACCTCGACGGCCAACTCCCGCCCACGGGCAGCCTCCGCTTCAATCAGGAGGCCGCCGTCCCCGGCGTCGGCGTGTCGAAGGAGACGGGCGCGTGGCTCACCGAGTACGCCGCCGACGGCGGCGAACTCTCCCTCACCGTCGACGCCGAGACGAGAGCCGGAGAGAGCCACAACGTCCACGGCGTCCTCGGCCCCGACACGGCAGAAGAAATCGTCGTCTGCGCGCACATCGACGCGCACGACATCGCGGAGGGCGCGCTCGACAACGGCTGCGGCGTCGCCACCGTCGTCGCCGCCGCGAGCGTTCTGAGCGAGATCGAGGACGACCTCGACTGCCGCGTCCGCGTCGCGGGCGTCGGCAGCGAGGAAGTCGGCCTCCTCGGCGCGGACGCACTCGCCGACGAACTCGCTCTCGACACCGTGAAGGCTGTCGTGAACGTCGACGGCGCGGGTCGCGCCCGCGGCCTCCGCGTCTTCCCGCACGGCACCGACGCCTTCGCCGACCTCGCCGCAGCCGTCGCCGACGCCGCGAACCGACCCGTCGACGTTCAGGAGAACCTCCATCCCTACAGCGACCACTGGCCGTTCGTCCGCCGCGGCGTCCCCGCCCTCCAACTCTACTCCGCCACGGGCTCGCGGGACCGAGGCTGGGGACACACCGCGGCCGACACGCGCGACAAAGCCGACGCCCGCGACATCCGCGAACACGGCCTGCTCGCCGCGCTCCTCGTCCGCGAACTCAGCGGCCGAGACGTCGACCGCCTCGACGCCGACGGCGTCCGCGAGCGCCTCCACGACCGCGACCTGAAACCCGGGATGGAGGCCGCCGAAATCTGGCCGGCCGACTGGGACTAGGTGATCTGCGCGATGCGGCCGTAGACGCGGCTCCGCGTCCGCGCGTCGCTCGACGCGGTCTCGAAGGCCTCGCGGGCGTCCCGGAGCGCGCGCTCGTCGACCGTGAACTCGACGTCGTAGGCGACGTCCGCGAGGAAGAGCGGGAACGCCGGCGCGGGCGGCACGCCGAGCCGTCCGTCCACCGGCTCCGCGCCGAGGATGGCGTCGACGCGGTCGAGCGGGGCCGCACCCGACGCCACGCTCTGCACGAGCGTCGTCGCCCGCCGCACGAGCGCTCGCGGGAACCCGCTCGCCTCGAAGGAGAGCACGAAGTAGTCGCCGTCGACGACGAGGCCGCAGTCGAGGTCGCGCACCGTCCCCGCGTCGTCCGGCGTGAGGTTGTGGAAGTCGTGCTCCCCGCGCAGCCGGTCGAGCGCGGCCGCCGCGAGCTCTGCATCGCTCTCGGGAGCGTAGAGATGATACTCGTACGACCGGGAGCGCGCGTGATGCGTCGCGTGGAAGTCACCCGGAACGTCCGCGCTCGCGTACGCGTAAATCGACTCCGGGAGGTAGCCGTTGAACGCTCGCGGCGTCAACCACTCGGGACAGTCGAACGCCACCGTCTGCGCCCGCGCCGACACGCCGGCGTCCGTCCGTCCGGCCGCCGCGTACCCCGACGGCGCGCCCTCTCCGTCGTCGAGCACGCCGTGCTTCCGCAGCGCGTCGAACATCGCGTCCTCCACCGTCGACACCGACGGCTGCCGCTGGAAGCCGTAGTACGGCCGCCCGTCGTACGCCACGCGGAACGCACGCCGCAACATACACGGAAGAACGAGACCCGGCGTCTTCCCTCGTTCGCTTGGGGCTGACAGGCGACGACCCCCGAACACCGGACGGCTGTCGCACTCCCGCGGACGCCCGGCGGTACACAGTCACGGCATACGCGCTCCTCGCCGCCCCATCACACTTGAACCCTCGGCGCAACGCGACGTCGACCCTCTCGGAACGCGCGCACTCGCGGTTCTCGCACGAGCGCTAGCGAGTGCGAGCAGGGGGGAGCTCGCTTCCGACCGTGCTCAGTCGCGCTGGCTCACGGCTCGCTCTGCTCGCCGTTCGCCTTTTCCGCGGTTCTCGGCCGCCTTCGGCGGCCTCTGGACCGCGTTACTCGTAATCCTCGATGGTCGGCCGTTCGTAGTCGGGGAAGTCGTCGACGGGGACGGCGACCTGATTCCCGGTCTCCATATCTTTGAGGGTGAGCTCGTCGTCTTCGAGGTCGCGTTCGCCGACGATGACGACGGTTTCGGCGTTGATGGAGTCGGCGTAGTTCATCTGGGAGCCGAAGCTGCGGTCGGACACGTCGGTCTCGACGGTGTGGCCCTTCGCGCGGAGGTCGCGGGCGACGTCGAGGGCGACGGGGCGGACGTCGCCGACGGAGAGGACGTAGTAATCAGTCCGGAGTTCTTCGTCGGGCCAGACGCCGGCGCGCTGGAGGAGGAGGGAGAGGGTGGAGTAGCCGGCGGCGACGCCGACTGCGGGGGTGGGCTGGCCGCCGAAGGACTCGATGAGGTCGTCGTAGCGGCCGCCGCCGAAGACGGCGCGGTTCACGTCGCCCGTGCGGTCGAAGCATTCGAAGACGACGCCGGTGTAGTAGTCGAGGCCGCGGGCGGTGGAGAGGGAGACGGTGCAGTCCTCTCTGACGCCGTAGTCCTCGGCGGCGGCGAGGACGTTCCGGAGGTTCTCCACGGCGCTCTGGACGTTCTCCCCGGCGAAGTCGACGAGTTCGTCGAGGTCGTTCTCGCCGGCGTCGAGGAGGTCGTCGAACCGAACGGCCTGCGAGTCTGTGAGACCGGCGTCCCGGAGGAGGCGGTGGAACTCGTCGGCGTCGATTTTCTCGGATTTGTCGACGGCGCGGATGGCCGCGCGGACGTCGACGTCGGCGTCGAAGGAGCGGAGGAGGCCGCCGAGGATGTCGCGGTGGCTGACGCGGAACTCGAAGTCCGAGCTCCCCAGGCCGAGATTCCGGAGGGCGTCGGAGGTGACGGCGAGCACTTCGGCGTCCGACGCCGGCTCGCTCGACCCGAAGATGTCGACGTTCGTCTGGTAGAACTCCCGATTCCGGCCCGACTGGGGTTCCTCGTACCGCCAGAACTTCCGCGTCGAGTACCACTTGATGGGCTTGCTGAGCGCCTGCCCCTTCGCGACGACCATGCGGGCGACGGTCGGCGTGAGCTCGGGGGTGAGCGCGACGTCGCGTCCGCCCTGGTCGGTGAAGGAGTAGAGCTCGTCGGCGATTTCTTCCCCTGATTTATCGACGTACATCTGCATCCGTTCGAGGGCGGGCGTGTCGATTTCGCGGAAGCCGTAGCCGGCGGCGGACGCCTCCACGGCGTCCATCGCCTCGCGGCGCGCCCGCATCTTGCCGGGGTAGAAGTCACGGAACCCCTTGAGTCGGTCGTACATACTCTCGTCTTCTGCCGGCGGGCGTTTGAACCCTTCCGTTTCCGGGCTCTCCGCCCGCGCTCAGAGGGCGATGAGGCCGACGCCGGCGACGGCGAGCGCGGCGGCGACGAGGCGCGTGCGGAGGTGTTCTTCGCCGAGGACGATGCCGCCGAGGACGACCGCGACGACCGCCTGGAGGTTGATGACGGTGGAGGCGACGCTCGCGGACGTGACGGCGAACGTCACGGCCGTCGTCTGCTGGGCGAGCGCGACGACGCCGGCCGCGACGAGGAACTTCGGCAGGTCGGCGGCGACGCCGCTCGGCCAGTGGCGGAGCGCGAGCGGGAGGACCAGTAGGGCGATGCCGCCGAGTTGGAGCGGCACCCACACTCGAACCGGGACGCCGGCGTCTTGGAGGACGACGCGTTTCGCGAGGTCGCTCACGGCGTAGCACGCCGCCGACGCGAGCGCGAACTGCACCGCGCGCGACGACACGAGGTTTTCGAGCGGCGTGAGCACGCCGCCGCCCCGGTAGTTCGCGAGGTACACGCCCGCCGTCACCACGACGATACCCGCCACCTGGAGCGGCCCGAAGAACTCGTCGAAGAAGAGCACTTCCAGCGGGAGGACGAACACCGGCACCGTCTTCGAGACGGGCGCGACGAGCGAGACGTCGCCGCCCGAGAGCGCGCGCAGGAACGTGAGGAAGCCGAGCGCCGCGAGCGCGATTGCCGCGACGACCAGTACCGCCGCCTCCACGCCGAACGCCGGCACGTCCGGGACGCCGCCGATAGCCGTCGAGACGGGGAGGTAGAGGCAGAGCGCGAGCCCGTCGACGAGCACGATGACGACCGGCCCGGGGTAGTCGTCGAAGTACCGCTTCAGCCCGAAGAGATACGCCCCCCAGAGGAACGCCGCGGCGAGCGCGTAGAAGAGCCCGGCAGCCATATCCGGAGAGAGTCGAAGCATCCCGAAGAGGCGTTCGATTCACCGCCGTCCACGGGAGTACGCCGCACGCGCGGACACCGAGGACCGCCGAGGTTCGGCTCGCGCGGGGCGTGACGCTTCAGCGCCGTCCGGTCACGCGCGTCTGCTCGTGCGCCGGGAAGACCTCTGCGACGCTCCCCTCTTCTCGGTCCTCGATGAGCGCGCGCAACTCCGTCTCGTAGTCGCCCTTCGGAACCTCCTCGCTCGGTCCCGACTCCACGACGAGCTCCTGCTCCACGAGGTCGTCGATAGCGCCGCGCCCGAAGCCCGTGAGCGGCGAGAGGTAATCCACGCCGTGGCGGTCCTCCAGGCTCTGCGCGCTCGCCCGCGAGACCGTCGGAACGCGGTCGTCGCGCCGCGTCCCGTCCGCGACCGCGTCGTACTTCCGCTCGGCGACGACCTCCAGCGCGTGCTCGTGCACCGCCTGAATCCCGTTCCGCGGGAACCCGTCGTCGACCATCGTCTCGACGGCGTCCGCCGCCACCGACTCGTCGAGCACGACGCGCTCGAACGCGAACCCGAGGTCGTCCGCCGCCGCCCGCGCGTGCTCCCAGTCGTCCGTCACGCCGAACCCGGCCGTGACGAGCGTCACGTCGTAGAAATCCTCCAGTACTAACGCGGCGAGCGTCGAATCCTTCCCGCCGCTGAAGAGCACCCCGCAGTCCATCGAGCTACCGCCGCGAGATGTCGAAGGACTTCGACTCCGGCTTCAGCTCGCGGAGCAGCTCCTTCATCTGCTCTTCGTCGATCTGCCCCTGCAGCCGCCCGGACTTCCCGAGCGCGAGCACCTGCTGTTCGACCTTCTCCGCGAACTGCGGCTTCGTCATCCGCACCGAGTTCAGCCGCTGGCGCGCGTCGTCGCTGAGGTACTGCCGCAGCATCGCCTTCTTCTGCTGCTCCGCCTGCTGTTGGGCTTGCTGTTGGGCCTCCGCCTGCCCCTGGCCCTGCCCGCCGCCCTGCTGCTCTTTCAACTGCTCCATCTTCTGCTGGCGAATCTCGTCCAGTCGGTCCTCGTCGGAGTTCCCACTCATAGTGGTTCAATCTACCCACTGAAGCGTCAAAATTCCTTCGCAGGCGGTAGCTCGCGCATCCCGAACGACCGCCTCGCTCGCCAGCAGCCACGTCGACGACCACACAACCGAGACGCGACAGACCACGCGTCGAGCATCCGCGAGCGAGCGGTTCGAAGAACCCGAGCGAAGCGGTTCACTCGCGTGAGCCAGCGGCGAGCGCGAGGCCGACGACTGAGGGGAGCGAGTGGAACGAGCGAACCGAAGGAGAAGTGCTTTTGGTCGAGCTTTTACCGAGCGCGCCGGAGGCGCGCGTAGCGTAAAAGGTCGTTAGGCGTAGCGCTCGAGTTCGGGGCGGTCGAGCTGTTCGAGGACGTCGGCGGCGGTGTTGTCGAGGAGGCTGCGGCCGTCACCGGTGACGACGCGGCCGTCGCTGCCTTTCTCCTGGACGAGGCCTTCGTCTTCGAGCTGCTGGACGATGGTGCGGATGACCGCGCCGGAGGCGTCGGAGCGCTTGGACGGGGCGACCTGGTAGCGGATGCTGCCGTCGCGGGTGTTCCCGTACTCGGTGGTGAGGCGCTGCACGCCGACGGGGCCGTTCGTCGCGATTTTGCGGAGGACGCTGGCGGCGCGGACGTGCCAGAAGTCCTCTTGCTCGGGCGGGAGTTCGCGGCCCGCGCCGGTCTTCGCGAAGTTCGCCCAGTCCGGGGCGTCGAATCGGTCCTCGAGGTCCGCGGCGACCTCCTCGATGAGGTCGTCGGCGGGGGCGTCGTAGAGGGTTACCATGTTCCCGAATTCTCGGCGGCGAAGTTTAAAGCCATCGTTAGTAACTCTGGTCCGCGCGAACGAGCGGGTCGGTGGGGAGTTGTGGGGTTCGGGCGGACTATCGGTGGGTTCGTCCTTGGAGGAGGGCGGCGCAGAGGCCGCCGATGATGGTGGGAGACCAGTAGGTCGCGCCGCGGTAGACGATGGCGGCGGCGGAGGCGGTGGCGGCGTCGATGCCGGTCGTCGGGACGAGCAGGAGGACGATGGCGAACTCGACGCCGCCCGCGCCGCCGGGGAGCGGGGTGATGGAGGCGATGGTGGCGACGGGGACGACGACGAGGACGACGAAGCCGGGGAAGGCGCTGTCGGGGGCGAGCGCGCGGAGGGAGAGGTAGAGGGCGAGGCACATGCAGAGCCAGCCGACGGCGGAGAAGCCGAGGGAGATGGCGATGTCGCGGCGGCTGGTGGCGACGCGTTCGATGGAGGTGAAGAAGGAGGCGACGCGGTCGCGGATGGCGGGGGGTTTCACGGTGTCCATGCTGGGGACGACGCGGGCGAGCGTGGTGACGACGGGCGTGATCGCGCCGGCGATGGCGTGCTGGAGGCGCGTGCGGAAGCGCCACGCGAGGTAGCCGACGGTGGGAACGAGGACGGCGAGGCCGACGACGACGCCGAGGACGAGGAGGACGTTGTTTCCGACGGCGACGGTGGCGATGTAGTAGGTGAGGCCGATGAGGGCGATGACGATGCTGGGGACGAAGTTGAGGGAGTCGACGCTGGCGATGGCGGCGAGGCCGCGTTCGTACTCTGAGTTCGTGGCGCGGGAGATGAGGAGGGCGGAGAAGGGTTCGCCGCCGGCCTGCCCGAAGGGCGTGACGTTGTTCGCGAACGCGGCGGCGGCGTAGAGGAGGAAGCCGTCGGTGATCGAGGCGTCGATGCCGAGGGCGGCGAGGACGCGGCGGAGCGCCATTCCCCAGGCGGCGAGCCAGGCGAGGCCGGCGAGGAGGATGAGGGCGAGAGAGGTCGCAGAGAGCATACGGAACGCGGCGGTGAGGTCGCCGACGCCGACGTACCAGACGAGTACGGCGAGCACGGCGGCGGCACCGACGAAGCCGAGCGCGATACCCCGCGTGTCGAAATCCATTACGTGGCCGGACTCGCGCCGCGAGGGTAAACCCACCGACCGACGACGAATCAGCCCGTCCCGCGGGGTTTTTACTCGTTCACGGGGAGTCGGAGTGTATGGACGAACGGGCGGCGCTCTCCGTCGTCGGCGGGCTGGTGGACGCGGCGGGCGACGACGCGGCCGTCGTCGGCGATACCGTCATCACGATTGATATGCTGCACGAGCGGACGGATTTCCCGGCGGGGACGTCCTACTACGCGATGGGGTGGCGGTCCGTCGGGGCGTCGCTCTCGGACGTCGCGGCGATGGGCGCGGCGGCGACGGCGGCGGTCGCCGTGTACGGCGCGCCGCGGTTCGAAGAGGGAGAGATCACGGCGTTCGTCGAGGGAGCGACCGACGTCTGCGAGGCCGTGAACACCGAATACGTGGGCGGCGACCTCGACGACACGCAGGAGGTGACGGCGTCCACGGCCGCCATCGGCGAGACCGACCGGCCGGTCGGGCGGGACGGCGCGACGCCCGGCGAGGTCGTCGCGGTCACGGGGACGCTCGGCCGCTCCGCGGCGGCGCTCGACGCTTTCGACGCCGGCGACACCGAACTCGCGAACGACTTGTTCTGCTTCACGCCGCGCGTCGCGGCGGGCCGCGTCCTCGCCGACGACGCGGGCGCGATGATGGACTCGAGCGACGGCCTCGCGCGCTCGCTCCACCAACTCGCCGAAGCGAGCGACGTCGGGTTCGCCGTCGACTCGACCCGGGTTCCCGTCGCCGACGAACTCTCGAACGGTGACCGACTCCGGCGCGCGCTCACGTTCGGCGAGGACTTCGAACTCGTCGTCACCCTCCCCGAGGACGCCGTTAATGCAGTCGAAAAGCGCCTCGACGTCCCGCTCTCCGTCGTCGGCGACGTCACCGACCGAGACGTCACGCTCGACGGCGACCCGCTCCCCGACGAGGGCTACACCCACACCGGCGTCGAGTGAGGCCGCGGACACCGCCGCCGATGCCTATCACTCAGCTACGTCGGAGGGGTATCGAGAACTCGCGAGGACGAGCGCTTTCGGAGGTGTCGTCTCTGTCACTCCGACAGGAGCAACTCCCTCTAAACCGCCCGCTTAGAGCGGTGTTATCTGGATGGGAACGGGAACGAAGCAGAGCGCGCCGAGGACGAAGGTGAGGACGCCGACGGCGAAGCGTCTGCGGTCGAGCGGCTGGTCGTCCATGGTGGGGACGGAGCCGCGCCACGCCATGAAGAGGCCGATGACGCCCCAGAGCACCCAGACGAAGGCGGCTTGGCCGGCGTCGGTGAAGGCGTAGAGGTAGCCGGCGAGCGCGAAGAGCGCGGCGGGGACGAGGCCGGCGACGCGCGCGTGAGCGTCGCCGAGCATGGCGCTGAGGACGTGGCCGCCGTCGAGTTGGCCGACGGGGATGAGGTTCAGGAGGGTGACGAACATCCCGACCCACGCGCCGATGACGACGGGGTTGACGGCTTTCGTCGGGTCGTTCGGGTAGGCGAGCGGCTCGCCGAGCGCCCACGCGATGCCGTGCATGAGGAGCGGGTAGTGGAACTCGATGTTCACGGCGTTCCCGCTCGCCGCGGCGTCGAGGAGCGCCTGCGGGACGGTGATGGGGCCGAGGAGGAGACCGACGGCGGCGGTGAGTATGGTGGCGGCGAGGCCGGCGAGCGGCCCGGCGACGCCGATGTCGAAGAGCGCTCTCCGGCTCGGGATGCGGCCCCTCATCCGGATGACCGCGCCCATCGTCCCGATGAGCGTCGGCACGGGGATGAAGTAGGGGAGGGTGGCGTCGACGTCGTGGTATTTCGAGGCGGCGTAGTGGCCGAACTCGTGGATGCCGAGCACGCCCATCACGGCGAGCGTGAACGGCACCGCCCGAAGGATGTCGGCGGAGAGCGGGTCGGAGACGTAGTACCACATCGAGCCGGCGTAGAGCGTGGAGACGATGGTCGCGAGCGCGAGCGCGACGTTCGTCCACGGGAACCCCTCCGTGGCTTCCGCCTGCGGCTCGGCGACGAGGACGAACTCGCCCGTCCGGTAGTTCAACTGCACGTCGTAGCCGGCGTCGTCGAAGAGCGGCGCGACGGCGCGGTAGAGTTCGCGTTCGTCGACGAGGGGCTCGCCGTAGTAGACGGCACCGCCGTCCTCGCGCTCGTGGACTTCGTACGTCGAGAAGACGGACGCGAACGCCTCCGGGGCGGGCGCGTCACCGGCCTCGCCAGTCATTGTCCGATTTATGCCTCGCCGGCGGTTATATTCCTAGCACTCCGGATTCGAGGACGGCGATGGCGGCGGCGACGGTGGCGACGCTGAGGACGGTGGTGACGAAGATGACGCTGCTGACGTATTCGGGCGGGCTGAGTCCGCCGATGTCGGCGTCGCGCGCGAACTCGACGGTGAGGACGAGCGGGGTGACGGCCGCCGGGGTCGCCCACTCGAGGACGAACGCGCGGCCGATGGCTGAGTCGGTGAATCCGAAGCCGACGCGGGTGAACGCGACGGCGACCGCGGCGGCGATAGCGGGCGCGACGGCGAGTTTCACGGTCGTTGGCGTGGCGACGCGGCGGAGGGACGCGCCGGCGTCGGTGTTCGCGAGCTGGATGCCGAGCACGAGGAGCATGACGGGAATCGCGGCGTCGCCGACCATCGAGATGGCGTCCATGAGCGAGGAGCCGCTCGGCGGGACGAGGTCGAGCGCGCGGGCGAGCGCGGCGGCGACGACGGCGTAGAGCAAGGGGAGCTTGAAGACTTCGCGGACGGCGGCCAGCCCGCGGCCGCCGCCGGCGCGCGAGGCGATCCAGACGCCGAGCGTGTAGACGACGACGGACTGGACGGTGACGAAGATTACGGCGGTCGTGCGGCCGACCGCGCCGAACGCGAACGCGCAGAGCGGGATGCCGTAGTTCCCGCAGTTCGGGAACGCGGACGTGAGCACGAGCGCGCTCCGCTCGCCGACGGAGCGCCCGCGGAGCCGCCCGAGGGCTTCGACGAGCACGGCGAGCGCGGCGACCACGACGACGAACCCGACGGCGATGCGGGCGATGGAGCCGCCGCCGAGGTCGGTCGTGGCGAGCGAGTCGAAGACGAGCGCGGGCGTGAGAATGTAGACCGCGACCGTGCCGAGGCCGTCGACGTCGATGTCGCGCACGGACGCGAGGAGGTAGCCGACGCTCGCGATCAGCAGCACCGGGAGTACGGCGGTCGTCACTGCGGCGGCGAAAGACACGTCTCAGCGCAATCGACGGCCGGAGAAAGGTGTGTCGGAACGGACAGTCGAGCCGGTCGGGCTCGCTGGAGACGGGGAGTTCTCAGGGCGATTCAGGGTGTTCAGGCCGACTCGACGCGCCACGTGGTCGCGGACGTGTACGACCACTTCTCGATGGTGAGGTCGGTGGCGCTCTCCGAGAGCTTCACCATCAGCGCGCCGATCTCCTTCGTGGAGAGGTCGACGTCGTCGGCGATGAACTTGCTCTTGAAGTAGAGCTCGCCGTCCGCCGCCCGCTCGCGCAGGTACGCGAGGAGGCGGGCTTCTTTCGACTCGGGCTGAACGGCGTCGGTGGAGGATACGGTTGCGCTCATCTGTGACACCTCACTCCCTCGTACCGGCCGCCGGGGGATATAAAGGGGTGAACGCTAGGGTCGTTTCGACACAATTCACCCGGCGTCTGACGTTTCACGGACCTTTTACGAACCACTGAGAGACGTTTAGACTTTTTATCGAGCTATCAGGGGCGGTAATTCCTGTTTTCGACGCGGGGTTCGGAGCGGTGTGTTCGGGCCGCGAAATCGGCGGTGAATCGCGGATCCGACGGGGTCGCGGCGGGCCGGTCGGCGGCGCGCGCGGTCCGAAGCGGGGCGCGGTCAGCGGTCGTGGACCCAGAACTCGTCGCCGACCGTGACCTCCTTTTTGAATATCGGGACCTCGCCTTTGAGGCGGTCGATGCCGTCCTCGACGGCGCGGAACGCTTCTCTCCTGTGCGCGGCGAGCACGGCGACGTAGACGATGTCGTCGCCGTAGGGAATGGGCCCGACGCGGTGGTGGAAAGCCACTTCGATGACGCCCTCGCGGTCGGTGAGGTCGTCGCGGATGGCGTCGAGGCGGTCGGCGGCGACGCCCGCGTACTTCTCGAACGTCAACTCCGTCGTCGGGTCGTCGTCAGGGCCTTCTTTCGCGCGGACGCGTCCCGTGAAGGTCGCGACCGCGCCGGCGTATTCGGCGTCCGGGTGACGTTTCAGGTCGGCGACGAGGGAGTCGAGCGTCTCCAGCGGCTCGGTGTCGTCGAGCGCGTCCACGACGCTCGCGGGGTCGAGGTCGTCGAGCGCGTCGGCGTCGACGAGGGGGTCGTCGACGTCGGTGTCGGCTCCGACGCTCACCGTCGGGAACCGCGTGTCCGGGAAGCCGACGAGGAGCGCGTAGTCGTGGTCGCGAGCGAGCCGGTCGAGCGCGTCGGTGAGGCCGCCGCCCGATCCGCTCCCGCGCCACGCTGCGCCGTCGACCGTGTAGGTGTCGTGGTCGGGCGTCTCCAGCGAGCCGGCGGTGACGACGCCGACTCGGCCCGCCTCCGCGAGCGCGTCTCGGAGCGTGGCCGCCGCGGCGTCCCGACTCTCACTGGGGGCCGCGAGCGCGAGCACGTGCATACGGGACGGGACGTGAGCCGCGAGTATGTCGGTTTCGCCTCCCGCCGTCAGACGGTCACGCGGTCCGAGCGAACCGCGTCGAGCGCGAACCCGACGCCCGCGAGGAGCAAGAGCGCGGCGAAGACGAGCGCGGTCGTTCGAAGCCGCGGCGAGAGACGCGGGGCGGTCGTCGCCGTGCGGCCCGCGGCGGCCGCGAGCGCGACGACGACGACGCCACCGAGGAAGCGCGTCGGTCGCCGCCCCCGCCCGTACCGCACGAGACCGACGACGACGGCGGCGACGAGCGCCAGCCCCAGCATCGCCTTCAGCGCGGGTGCCGACACCTGAATCATAGTCGAGTGCACTGGCTCCCGACGGGAAAACCCCCGCGTCCACCGTCACCCCTTGGGGCGCGTGAAGCCGTGTCGGTGGGGCGTGGATGTGAGAACCCTTATGGCCGCCTCGCCGGTATCCGGAGTAAGAATGCGAGTCGTGATTTCAATCGGCGGGAGCGTGCTCGCGCCCGACTTACAGCACGAGCGAGTGAACGAGCACGCGGCCGTCGTCGAGCGTCTCGACGACGAAGGTATCGACGTCGGCACCGTCGTCGGCGGCGGCGGCGTCGCGCGCCAGTACATCCGGGCCGCGCGAGAGCTCGGCGCGAACGAGATCCAACTGGACGACATCGGCATCGCCGTCACGCGCCTGAACGCGCGCCTCCTCATCTCCGCGCTCGGCGACGTCGCCGCGCCGAGCCCGGCCGAGGACTACGAGACCGCGGGCGCGGCGATGCGCCGCGGCGACGTCACCGTCATGGGCGGCGTCGTCGCCGGGCAGACGACCGACGCGGTCGCCGCCGCGTTCGCCGAGTACGTCGACGCCGACCTCCTCGTCTTCGCCACGAGCGTCCCCGGCGTCTTCAGCGCCGACCCGAAGAAGGACGACACGGCCCAGCGCTTCGACCAGATCACGCCCGGCGACCTCGTCGACGTCATCGCCGACATCGAGATGGCGGCCGGCGCGAACGCTCCCGTCGACCTGCTCGCCGCGAAACTCATCGAGCGCTCCGGGATGCGCACCATCGTCCTCGACGGCACCGACCCCGAACGCATCGAACGCGCCGTCCTCGACGGCGAGCACGAGGGCACCGACATCGTCCCCGCCGGCACCGAGGACGACGTCTCCTACTGGGCGCGCTAACATGACGGACGCCGACGCCGACGCCGACGTGGACGTGGACGACCCCTACATCCTCCGGGACACCGGCGACCACGTCTTCTGGGCGGACACCGTCGCCGACGTCGTCGAATCCCGCGACCCGGACGACCCCGTCGTCATCAAGGGCGGCATCTCCCCGTCCGGCGTCCCGCACCTCGGCAACATGAACGAGATTCTCCGCGGGTTCTTCGTCGCCGAAGTCCTCAGAGAGCGCGGCCACGACGTCCGCCAGATCTTCACTTCCGACGACCGCGACCCGCTCCGCGGCCTCCCGCGGAAACTCGCAGACTTAGATGGGAACGTCGTCGACCTCGGCGACGTGAACGCGGGCGCGCTCGGCCGGAACCTCGGGAAACCCTACACGGATATCCCGGACCCCTTCGGCTGCTGTGACTCCTACGGCGACCACTTCGCGACGCTCATCGTGGAGTCCGCGCGGCTCCTCGACGTCGACGTCGAGATGGTGTCGAACACCGCGCTCTACGAGGACGGCGACTTCGAGGGCGTCACCGAGTTCCTCCTCGACCACCAGGCGGAGGCCGCCGCCGTCCTGAGCGAGTACCAGGACTCCGCGGGCGACGACTACGTCCCCTTCAACCCCATCTGCGAGTCGTGCGGGAAGGTCACGGGGGCGGTGACGGACATCGACCTCGACCGGGGCGTCGTCGCCTACGAATGCACGGACCTCGAAGCCGGCGACCAGACCATCGAGGGCTGCGGGCACGAGGGCGAAGCCGGACTGCGAGACGGCAAGCTCCCGTGGCGGTTCGAGTGGCCGGCGCAGTGGGACGTCCTCGACGTGGACTTCGAGCCGTTCGGGAAGGACCACGCGGAGGGGTCGTGGCCGTCGGGCGTCGACATCTCCCGGAACGTCCTCGGCGAGGAACCGCCGGTGCCGATGGTCTACGAGTGGTTCACGCTGAACGGCGAGCCCTTCTCGTCGTCCGCCGGGAACGTCATCCTCGTGCAGGACGTGCTGCGGATGCTCGAAACTCCCGTCCTCAGATACTTCTTCGCGAAGGACCCGACGAAGGCGCGTGACTTCGACGTCTCGCGGCTCGACCAGCTCGTCGACGAGTTCGACCAGCTCGAAGCCCGCTACTACGGGGAGCAGGACGGCACGGAGCGAGAGCTGGCGTTCGCAGAGCGCGTCTACCCCCTCCTCGTCGAGGACACCGAGGAGCGCCCGATTCGCCTGCCGTTCACGTTCGCGGCCGTGCTCGGGATGTTCGACGACCCGGCGCTCCGGGAGGCGACCGCGCGCCGCGAAGGCCACATCCCCGAGGACGCGAGCGAGGACGCCGTCGACGCCGCGCTCCAGCGCGTCGAACTCGCCCGCGAGTGGGCGGAGCGCACCGACAACCAGTACAACTACACGCTCGCGCGCTCCCACCTCCCCGACCACGACTTCGACGAGCGCGTGGAAGACGCGCTCGACGACCTCGCGGACTTCGTCGCAGCCGAGGAGCCCGACGGCGAGACGCTCCAGGGCGAAATCTACGAGACGGCGAAACGCCACGACGTCGACATCGGGGACTTCTTCACCGCCGGCTACCGGCTCTTCTTCGACGAGAACGAAGGCCCGAAGCTCGGGCAGTTCCTCGCCGACCTCGACACCGAATTCGTCGTCGACCGCCTCCGCCGCGACGCCTGACGGCCTCTCCGCCGCGACGCCTGACGGGCTCTCCGTCGCGTTCGGCGCAGAGGACAATGCCTTTCCCGAGTCCACGCGTTACGCCGAGTAATGGATACGTGGCTGTGGGTGGCGGTCGGTCTGGGTCTCTACTGGCTGGTCGTCGCGACCCTCCGGAACCGCGGCGTCCTCCCGGACTCCGTGGGGACGATGGGGCCGCTCCTCACGATTCACACGCAACGCGGGAAGGACCTCCTCGACTGGCTCGCCCGGCCGAAGCGCGCGTGGCGCGCCTGGGGGAACTTCGGGCTGGGCCTCGCGCTCGTCGTCGGCGTCGGCGCGTTCGTCCTCCTCGTCGTGCAGGCGGTGATGATTCTCCTCAATCCGCCGGAGCCGAGCGCGGTGACGCAGCCGCGGAACGTCCTCGTCATCCCCGGCGTGAACGACTTCCTGCCGCTCTCCGTCGCCCCCGAAATCGTCCTCGGCCTCCTCATCGGCATGGTCGTCCACGAGGGCGGCCACGGCGTGCTGAGCCGCGTCGGGAACATCGGCGTCGAATCGATGGGCGTCGTCCTCCTCGCCGTCATCCCGATGGGCGCGTTCGTCGAACCCGACGAGGAAGAACAGCGGAACGCCGACCGCGGGAGTCGCGCGCGGATGTTCGCCGCGGGCGTGACGAACAACTTCCTCGTCACCGTCCTCGCGTTCGCGCTCCTCATGGGCCCGGTCGTCGGCGCAATCGCCGTCGCGCCCGGCGCGGCCGTCGGCGGCACGATTCCCGGGTCGCCCGCCGACCGCGCCGGCATCGACCAGGGCGACCGCATCACCGCCGTCGGCGGCGTCGACGTCGCGAACAACTCCGAACTCGACCGCGTCCTCTCCGCCACTCGCGCCGAAACCGTCTCCGTCACGCTCGCCGGCGGCGAGTCGACCACCGTCGACCGCGACCTCCTCGTCACCGGCGTCGTCGAGAACGTCTCGCCGTTCGCCGCGTTCAGCGTGAACTCGACCGTCGAGCGCGTCAACGGCACCGCCGTCAACACCGAACCCGAGTTCCGCGACGCCCTCCAGAACCGCACCGTCGCCACCATCACGACCACGAACGCCTCCGGCACGACCACCGCGACCGGGCCCGTCGGCGCGCTCGCCGTCGTCGCCCCCGATGGCCCGTTCGCCCGTGACACCGCGCTCACCGCGAACCAGCACGTCGTCATCACGCACCTCGACGGCGACCGCGTCGTCACCGGCGGCGACGTCTCCACCGCCCTCGCCGACACCCACCCCGGCGACGACGTCACCGTCGAAGCCTACGTCGACGGCACCAAACAGACCTACACCGTCACGCTCGGCGAGAACCCCAACACGAACACCCAGACCGGCTTCCTCGGCGTCACCAGCTACGTCGGCGTCTCCGGCCTCGACACGAGCGACTTCGGCGTCGACCTCTACCCCGCCGCCACCTTCCTCGACATCGTCGGCGGCGACCTCGACGTCAACTTCGCCCAGCAGGGCCTCTACCTCCTCCTCCTCCCGTTCCTCGGCGCGGTCGCCGCCGGCTTCGGCTACAACTTCGCCGGTTTCGTCGACGTGAACGCGAACTTCTACACCGTCACCGGCCCGCTCTCCGGCTTCGAACCCCTCGTCTTCATCCTCGCGAACGTCCTCTTCTGGACCGGCTGGATCAACCTCAACCTCGGCGCGTTCAACTGCATCCCCGCCTTCCCCCTCGACGGCGGCCACCTCCTCCGCACCAGCACCGAAGCCGTCGTCTCACGCCTCCCCGTCGACGACAAACCCAGCGCCGTCCGCACCGTCACCACCACCGTCGGCCTCACCATGCTCGTCAGCCTCCTCATCATGGTCTTCGGCCCGCAATTATTGTCGTAAGCAGCTTTTGGCTGCTGTGGCTGTCGCCGCCGTCCCGCTTCTGCAGCTAACTCCGCCGTCGGTGTCCCCGAAAGCCCCGGCCGGCTGCGGCCCGGTCGTCGGCATCCCGCTTCGCGGGAACCCTGCCGACGACCGCGTCCCGCTCGCTCGCCGGTGGCTCGCTCACCCGCAGCCGACCGCCCCTTTCGATTTCCCACCTAGAGGCATCGTCCGGCCGGCCGTCGCCGGCGGTCGTCGCGCGGACTTTCGACACGTAAACGTCTCACCGGTCGATACCTGCGGCGGCCCAGTTTGTTCGACCGTCGAAAATCCGGAAATTCGCTAGTCGTCGTAGTCGACGCCCATGCGTTCGTAGAACTCCTCGGGGGTGTCCTCGATGCGCTCGAAGACGTCGAACTTCCAGTCGTGGTGGCGGACCATCTGCTCGACGATCCACGCGGAGAAGGTCTCGTCGAACTGCCAGCCGTCCTCGGGGTTCTCTATCTGGAAGCGGTCGTCGGTCGCGAGCGCCATGAAGACGTGGTAGAACCCGAGGATGACGTCGGCGAAATCCCGCCCGGTGCCGCCGACCTCCTTCCGTTTCTCCGCGAGTTCGTCCTCGCCGGCCTCGGTGAGCGCGAAGTACTTCCGGTCGGGTTCGTCCTCGCGTTCGACGCGCTCCGCCCAGCCGTTGTCCTCGAACTTGTAGAGGATGGGGTAGACGGAACCGTAGGAGGGTTCCCAGTGGCCGCCGCTGATCTCCGTGATCTCCTTCAGTATCTCGTAGCCGTATCTCGGGCGTTCCGCGAGGAGTTCGAGGACGAGGTACGAGACGAGGCCTTTAGGCGGTCCGCTCTTCCGCATTCGTCCGAACCTCCCACGCGCGTCGGGAAAGCGTTTCGGGTCACGGAGCGGCGGTTCGACGAACTGGAAAAACCCTTGGCGGACGCCCTCCAAGAACGAGATATGGTTGAAGCTCCGGAGACGGCGGAAGGCTGGTACGCGCTCCACGACTTCCGTAGCGTCGACTGGGACGCCTGGCGGGACGCCCCCGAACGCGACCGCGAGGCGGCCGTCGAATCCGCCGAACAGTTCCAGAACCACCGCGAACGCCTCGCCGGAAGCGACGACGGCGACTCCGCGGTCTTCACCGTCACGGGGAACAAGGCCGACCTCCTCTTCGTCCACTTCCGCCCCACGCTCGACGAACTCGACCAGATTCAGCGCTCCTTCGAAGCCACCGAGTTCGCCGGCTACACGGAGCGCGAGTACTCCTACGTCTCCGTCACGGAGGTCTCCGGCTACGTCTCCGACGAGTACTTCACCGACCCCGAAGCCGTCGACGAGGGCCTCCGCCGCTACATCGAGGGGAAGCTCACCCCGGAAATCCCCGACGACACCTACGTCTCCTTCTACCCGATGAGCAAGCGCCGCGACCCCGAGTACAACTGGTACGACCTCGACTTCGACGAGCGCGCCGACCTCATGGCCGGCCACGGCGACGTCGGCCGCGAGTACGCCGGCAAGATCAAACAGGTCATCGCGTCCAGCGTCGGCCTCGACGACTGGGAGTGGGGGGTCACCCTCTTCAGCGACGACCCCACCCACCTGAAGGACATCGTCTACGAGATGCGCTTCGACGAGGCTTCGTCTAAATACGGCGAGTTCGGCTCCTTCTACGTCGGCCGCCGCTTCCCGCCCGAGGACTTCCACGCGTACATGGCCGGCGACGCCGTCCCCGTCCCCGACGAGGAGAAGGCGACCGGGGAACACCACGGCCACCACAACGACCGCGCGCACGGTGAGAGCGGACACGACCACGGCGAGGGCGGTCACCACGGCAACGACCGCGCGCACGGCGAGAGCGGACACGACCACGGCGGCGATTCGGAGGGGTCTGAGGACGGAGACGGCGAGGCGTCCCTCCGCGAGGAACTCGCCGACCTCGACGTCTACGCCGGGAAACCCCACGGCGAGGACGTCTACGCCGTCGGCCTCTACTCGGAGGCCGACCTCGACGAGCTCGAAGAAGAGGTCGCGGGGCTCGCGGAATCCTTCGACCACTACGACACCCACGAGGGAACCGACGTCTACGCGCCCGTCGACGGCGACGGCCCCGCCGCCGTCGTCTCCCTCTGGGAGACCCAGAGCGCCGCCGACACCGCCGCCGGCTTCCTCGCCGACCTCCCCGACGTCACCAGCCGCGTCGCCGACCCCGACGACGGCTGGGGCACCATGGGCATGTTCTACACCGTCAAACCCGACTACCGCGAGGACTTCGTCGAGAAGTTCGACGCCGTCGGCGACGCCCTCGCCGGCCAGGACGGCCACGACGAAACCCGACTCCTCCAGGACACCGACGACGAGAACGCCTTCTTCATCGACTCCCGCTGGCAGTCCAAAGCGGACGCCATGGCCTTCTTCCGCTCCGACGCCTTCCGCGACACCGTCCAGTGGGGCCGCGACGTCCTCGCGGACCGCCCGCGACACGTATTCTTGGCCTGAGCCGCGAGCGAGGAACGAGCGAGCCATCACCAGAAATCGGAGATTTCTGGTTGGCGAACGAGACGGCAAAGCCGTCTCGTTAACGCTCGCTCGCGGAACGCTCGTGGCGGTTTGGCCTTCTGAGTGTTCGCGGTGGATAGTCGGTCGTCCACCGACTGCGGTGGCCGTTCGACTCTCGCTTCGTAGTCGGGCGGAATATTCAACTGTCGAGCGGGCGACGCGTCGCGTATGGATTTCGCTGTGCTTCGCGCGTACGTGGATTACTTCCTCCCGCGGGAGATCCTCGGACCGGTCGTCATCGTGTTCTCGCTGGAGAGCGTCGTCGACGGCATCTTCAACCTCTACGTCCCCGACGAGTACGCGCTCCTCGGCTGGAGCGTCATCTTCCTCGCCTCCGTCGTCGGCGTCGCCTACTGGGGCGCACGCGACGCGGACGTCGAGGAACTCCGCGACGAACTCGAAGAGCTCCGCGACGAAACGGACGACCAGTAGCTCTCGCTTTCGTCGGGAGTAACGCGAACCGCGTGAAAAACGGTGTGTCGGGTGACGCTTAGTCGGCGGTGCCGACGAGGCCGGCGTCGCGGAGGTCAAGTCGCGTGAATTTTTCCCGTCGGGTTTCCTCGGCCTTCGGCCTGCGGGAACCGCTCCGGCAAAAAGTAACTTAAAAAGGCGCGCCTGCGGCGCGTTCGCGGTTAGTCGGCGGTGCCGACGAGGCCGGCGTCCCGCAGGTCGTCGCCGTCGACGCTCGTGCGGTAGTCCTCCTTCGACATGCCGTCGAAGCGGTCGACGCCGAAGTTGTCCGCGTAGAGTTCGGCGATGCGCTCTCGTTCCTCGTCGCTGAGGCGCGGCGTGTCGGGGGTGCGCGCCCACTCGTCGACGTCGGCCTTCGAGCGGAACGTCGGCGTGACGGACGCGACTTCGTCGAAGGAGAGGAGCCACTGGATGGCGGCCTGCCCCATCGTCCGCTCGCCGTCGCGTTCGAGGAAGCGGAGGGCGTCGACTTTCTCCCAGCCCGTCTCGTACCACTCGTCCGGGCGGAAGCCGCGGTGGTCGCCCGCTTCGAGTTCGGTCTCCGGCGTCACCTGCTCGTTCAGGAGGCCGGAGGAGTGCGGGACGCGCGGGATGAGGCTCGTCGACGCGCCCGACTCGCGGACGGAGTCGACGAAGTGCTGGTGGATGTCCTGTTCGAGGAGGTTCCCGACGTACTGGACGCCGTCGAACTCCTGCTCGATGGCGAAGTCGCCCTCGGCGAGCCAGCCGATGGAGGGGCCGAGCGCGAGGCCGAGCGCGTCGAAGCGGTCCTCCTCGCGGAGCTCGTCGAGGACCTCGAGGACGTCCGGCGTGATCTCCTCCACGTTCGCGTTGTGGAGTTGGAGGTACTCCACGTGGTCCGTTCCTAATCGTTCGAGGGAGCCTTCGACGGCGTCGCGAATGTACGCCGGCGAGAGGTTCTTCGGGAGTTCGCCGTGGCCGGCCTGCGGATTATCGTAGAAGTCGTAGCCGACCTTCGTCGCGACGACCATGTCGTCGTGCTCGGCGAGCACTTTCCCCACTAACTCCTCGCTGCGGCCGTGACCGTAGACGTCGCCGGTGTCGAAGTACGTGATGCCCTGTTCGAGCGCGTACTCCATCATCTCGATGGCGTCGGACTCGTCGCGGTCACCCCACCAGTCGGTGCCGACGGTCCACGCGCCGAAGCCAACCTCGCTCACGTCGATACCGGAATCCGCGAGTTCCCGATACTGCATATCTGGAGGTTGCGTGTAGAGCCACTTAGCCCGACCGGTACGCGCGTCGAATCCGCCGACGCCGCCTTCGCGACGCGAAAAAACGGAGGAGATTGCTCGAACGAGCGATACGGTCGAACGAACCTGCCGACGAGGCGAGGTCGTGGATTCAGCGAGCGTCGCCGATTAGGCGAGGTCGTGGATGTCGTCGGAAAGCTTTGCTTTCCGACTGCTAACGGGAGATCTCTGATCTCCCGTGAACGATCTCGCCGATTAGGCGAGATCGTGGATGTTCTCGACGATTTCCTCGGCGTACTCGCTGGCTGCGAGTTTCTCGCCGCCTTCGACCTGACGTTCGAGGTCGTAGGTGACGCGCTTCGAGGAGATCTGCTGTTCGACGGCGTCGTGGACGAGGTCCGCGGCGTCGTCCCAGCCGAGCTGTTCGAGGAGGATGCGGCCGGAGAGAATCATCGCGCTCGGGTTCGCTTTGTCCTTGCCGGCGTGCTTCGGCGCGCTGCCGTGCACGGGCTCTGCGAGGACGCGGCCGTCGCCGAGGTTCGCACCGGGGGCGATGCCGAGGCCGCCGATCTGCGCGCCGGCGGCGTCGGAGAGGTAGTCGCCGTTGAGGTTCGGCATCGCGAGGACGTCGTAGTCGCCCGTGCGGGTGAGGAGCTGCTGGAGCATGTTGTCGGCGATGCGGTCCTTGACGACGACCTTGCCCTCGGGGGCTTCGCCGTCGTACTCCTCCCAGAGCGTGTCCTCGTCGATGGTCTCCTCGGGGAACTCCTCCTCGGCGAGCTCGTAGCCCCAGTCGCGGAAGGCCCCCTCGGTGAACTTCATGATGTTGCCCTTGTGGACGAGGGTGACGGAGTCACGGTCGTTCTCGATGGCGTACTCGATGGCCTGGCGGACGAGGCGCTTCGTGCCGAACTCCGTGACGGGCTTCACGCCGATGCCGACGGGGCCGTCGTGGATGGTGGAGTCGAAGCCCATTTCGTCCTCGACGAACTCGCGGACCTGCTCGACTTCGTCCGTGCCGGCTTCCCACTCGATGCCGGCGTAGACGTCTTCCGTGTTCTCGCGGAAGTTGACCATGTCCATCTCCTCGGGGGCTTTGACCGGGGAGGGGACGCCTTCGAGGTAGTAGGTCGGCCGCATGTTCGTGTAGAGGTCGAGCTTCTTGCGGAGCGCGACGTTCAGGCTGCGGAAGCCGGAGCCGACCGGCGTCGTGAGCGGGCCCTTGATGGACGTGCGGAACTCGCGGAGCGCCTCGACGGTGTCGTCCGGGAGGTTCTCGCCGTACTTGTCTCGCGCGCTCTCGCCGGCGTAGACGCGCATCCAGGAGATGTCGCGGCCCGTGGCTTCGGCGGCGGCGTCGAGGACTTTCTGCGCGACGGGCGCGACGTCCTTCCCGATGCCGTCCCCGTAGATGATGGGGACGATGGGGTTGTCGGGGACGACGAGTTCCTCCGCGTCCTCGTCGTACGTTACTTTCTCTCCGTCGGGAACGTCGACCTGCTCGTAGTCGTGGCTCATAATCACCTAGGCCCACTCGACAAGTCACTAAAAGGCCTGCTGTTTCCACGCGTCTCTCCCGAAACTGGTCGAAACCGGGGTTCGACGCGTGACGACTATCTGGGCCGAGCGGCGGAACCGTCGGGATTTATCCTGTGGCCCGGCGACGGCGTGGGCATGAAGGTCATCGTGCACGGCGGCGCGGGCGGCGCGCCCGACGAACCCGGACCCCGACAGGACACGCTCGACGAGGCCGCGGCCGCCGGCGCGGACGCCGACACGCCCGTGGACGCCGTCGAAGACGCCGTCCGCGTGCTCGAAGCCGACGCGCGATTCAACGCCGGCCGCGGCGGCGCGGTCCAGTCCGACGGCGTCGTCCGAACGGACGCGGGCGTGATGACGAGCGACCGCGAGACGGGCGCGGCCACCTCGATGCCCGGCGTCGAACACGCCGTCACGGTCGCCCGCCACGTCATGACGGACACGCCGCACATCCAGCTCGCCGGCGTCCACGCCGTCGACTTCGCCGCCGACGTCGGCGTCGAGACCGAGTGCGACCTCTGGACGGAACAGTCGAAAGCGCGCTGGGACGACCTCGACACCCACCCCGAGGGCACGCCCCTCGACCACGTGGAGTGGCTGGAGGAGAAATTCGGCGGGCACGACACCGTCGGCGCGGTCGCCTTCGACGGTGACGACTTCGCCGTCGCCACCTCCACGGGCGGGCGGTGGCTCGCGCTCGCCGGCCGCGTCGGCGACGTCCCACAGGTCGGCTCGGGCTTCTACGCCTCCCCGGCGGGCGCGGCGAGCGCCACCGGCGCGGGCGAAGACATCGCGAAAACCACGCTCACCCGCCGCGCCGTCCGCCACCTCGAATCCGGCCACGACGCCCAGGACGCCGCCCGCCTCGCCGTCGAGGAGTTCGCCGAACTCACGGGCTCCACCGCCGGCGTCATCGTCCTCGACGCCGACGGCAACGCCGGCGAAGCCTTCAACGCCGAAGCGATGCAGACCGCCGTTGACGAGTAACCACCCGGCCCCCGCTCACAGCGACTCCCGCCCTTCCACCGCCGAACTCGCCCCGCCCTCCCCGCCGTCTCCGCTCTCTTCGTTTCCGCCGTCTCGTCCGCTCTCTCGGACTTTATCGCTCCCTCCGCGGTCGGTGGAGCGCGGTCTCGCGGGGTCGGACGCGTCGCCGCCGATGTCGACCGGCTCGTCGTAGTTCGTGTCCTCGATGTCTTCGACTTCGGGGACGTCGCGGACGCGGGCTTCCGCGGCTGCGCGCTCCATGAAGACCGCGTGCGCGTTCACGACCGCGTCGTCGCCCGGCGTCACCGCGTCGTACGTCCCGTCCGGGTTCATCTCCCAGGCGTTCCAGTTGTCGGCGAGCAGCGTGTCGAGCGCGAAGTCGAGGTAGTCCCGCAGGCCGTCGTCAGTGACCGGCGTGACGGCCTCGACGCGGTTGTCGAGGTTCCGCACCATCCAGTCCGCGCTCCCGATGAAGTAGTCCGGGTCGCCCGTATTCTCGAAGTAGAAGATGCGGGAGTGTTCGAGGAAGCGGCCGACGATGCTCCGCACGCTGACGGTCTCGCTGACGCCGTCGAGGCCGGGGCGGAGCCGGCAGATGTCGCGCACGACGAGGTCGATGTCGACGCCGGCCCGAGAGGCCTCGTAGAGCGCGCGGACGACCGTCGGGTGCTCTAAGCGATTCATCTTCGCGACGATGCGGGCGTCCTCGCCGTCCCGTGCGTGCTCGGCTTCGCGCTCGATGAGGTCGAGGAACCGCTCGCGCATCCCGACGGGCGCGACGAGGAGCTCTCGCGAGTTCTGCGGGATGGAGTGGCCCGTGAAGTAGTTGAAGAGCGCGACGAGGTCGTTCCCGATGCCGCGGTTCGCGGTGAGCAGCCCGATGTCCTCGTACTTCTCCGCCGTCTCCGAGTGGTAGTTCCCCGTCGCGACGTGCGAGTAGAGGCGTACGCCCTCGGATTCCTCGCGGACGACGAGCGCCGTCTTCGTGTGCGCCTTGTGCCCGAGCGTCCCGTACGCCACGTGAATCCCCTCCTCCTCTAAGCGCTCCACCCACCGGAGGTTGTTCTCCTCGTCGAACCGCGCTTTCAGTTCGACCATCACCGCGACCTGCTTCCCGTTCCGCGCGGCCTCGATGAGGCTCTCGATAATCTTCGAATCGCGCGCCGTCCGGTAGATGGCGGCCTTGATGGCGAGCACGTCCGGGTCGCGCGCGGCCGCGTCGAAGAACGTCTGCACCGTCCGCGAGAACGAGTGATAGGGGTGGTGGACGAGCACGTCGCCCTCCCGAATCGTCTCGAAGACGCCGGGGCCGCTCGTCGCCGGGAGGCGCGGGTGGTCTCTCGGCGTCCACGCGTCGAGTTTCAACGCCGGCCTGTCGAGGTCGGTGAGCCGGAAGAGCCCGCGGTAGTCGAGCAGGCCGTCGAGTTCGAACACTTCCTCCGCAGCCAGGTCGAGGTGGGTCGCGAGGAGGTCGACGACGGCGTCCGGCGTCCCGGACTCGACTTCGAGGCGGACGACCGTCGCGAATCGCCGCTCTTTGAGCACCGCCTCGATGCGGTTCACGAGGTCTTCTGCGACCGACTCGTTCCGCCGGACTTCCGCGTTCCGCGTCACCCGGAAGAGCGAGTGGTCGACGACGTCGACGTTCGGGAAGAGCGCGTCGAGGTTGTGCCGGATGACTTCCTCCAGCGGCACGAACGTCTCGTCGCCGACGGCGACGAGCCGCGGGCGGTTCCCCGGGACTTTCACTCGGGAGAACGTCGTCTCCCCGGCCTCGTCCGCGTCGTCCCGCGTGAGCACCGCGATGGAGAGACTCTGATTCGAGATGTGCGGGAAGGGGTGGGCGGGGTCGAACGTCAGCGGCGTGAGCGTCGGCAGGACGTCGGACTCGAAGTAGTCGTCGAGGCGCTCCCGTTCGGACGGCGCGACGTCCTCGTACCCGACGACGTCGATGCCGGCGTCCGCGAGCACGCCGTCGCGCACGCGCTGCCAGCAGGCCGCCTGCGCCTCGAAGAGCTCGTCCGCGGTCTCGATGGCCGCGCGCCACTGCTCCGTCGGCGTCATCCCGTCCACCGTCGGGTCGTCGACACCCGCCTCGATCTGCTGTTTCAGCCCGCCGATGCGCTTCATGAAGAACTCGTCGAGGTTCTGCGTCAGAATCGCGAGGAACTTCACGCGCTCCAGGACGGGGTTCCGGTCGTCCGTCGCCTCCGCGAGGACGCGTCGCTGGAAGGCGAGTTCGGCCAGCTCCCGATTCAGGTAGTACGATTCGTCGTCGAGGTCGGATGTGTCTCTCTCAGTGGTCATAGCTCCCCCCTGGCCGCGACCGCTCCGCGTTGCTTCGGCCGGTTCAGGCGACCGTCGGCGGCGTCACGACCTTCGACGCGCTCCGGTCCTCGTGGACCTCCGACGGGCGGATGGCGAGGTAGGAGTCGTCGCGGAGGTCGTACGCCGTGAGCGACCCGCCGTAGACGCAGCCCGTGTCCAGCCCGACGGCCGAATCGAGGTCGACGGGCTCGTCGTGGACGGTGTGCCCGAAGAAGACGCGGGCGTCCCCCTCGTACGCCTCGTACCAGAACGGGCCGTCGTAGCCGTCGCCGTTCGGCGACCGCATGTTGAGCAGGTCGTCGATAGCGTGGTCGGCGAGCGGGCGCGTCGGGTCGACGCCGCCGTGCACGACCATCCCGCCGTCCCACGTCACCACGACCGGGAGCGACTCGAAGAACTCGCGGTCGCCCGGCCGCAGCCAGTCGGGGTCTTTCCGCCCCTCGATGATCTTCTGCTCGTTGTTCCCGCGGACGCTCACGAGCCGGTCGTCGCCGCGGACGCGGTCGACGACGCCCGTGTTGTCCGGGCCTTTCCGGACGAGGTCGCCGACGAAGAGAACGAGGTCGGACGGGCCGAGCGCGAGCCGGTCGAGGAGGCGGTCGAGCTCCGCTCGACACCCGTGGACGTCGCCGACGACGTAGACGTCGTCGTAGGCGTCGATGTCGATCCGTCGGTGGTGCGGGGCGACCGCGTCGTGGAACGTGTGAGTGGACATAGTCTCGTTCGGAGGCCGCTCGCCGCCGGCCGGCGCGCTCCCCCGCGCTGTCGAGTAGAGAGAGGACGCGAGCGGCTTAATCGGTTACTAATAGCGGTGTATAGGCCTATATAGTGTTTGGCCGGCGGTGGCGCGCGGGCGCGGTGTAGCGCAAGACCTTTCGGCGGTTCGAGTGAATCTCGGAGTATGACGGACACCGTCGAACTCGGCAGTGAGGCGTACGAGCAGTACGTGGAAGCCGGCGAGATTCTCGTCGAAGTGATGGACGAAGCCGAAGCCCGCGTCGAGGTCGGCGCGACCCACCTCGAGGTCGCCGAGTTCGCCGAGGAGAAGATCGAGGAACTCGGCGGGGAGCCCGCGTTCCCCGTGAACATCAGCGTGAACGAGGAAGCGAGCCACGCCTCCCCGGGCGCGGACGACGACACCGAGTTCGGCGAGGACGTCGTCTGCCTCGACGTCGGCGTCCACGTGGATGGCTACATCGCCGACGCCGCGCGCACCGTCGACCTCACCGGCGAGCAGACCGAACTCGTCGAAGCCGCCGAGGAAGCCCTCGAAGCCGGCCTCGACGTCGTCGAAGCCGGCGTGCACACCGGCGAAATCGGCGCGGAAGTCGAGGACGTCATCCGCGCGTACGGCTACAACCCCATCATCAACCTCACCGGCCACGGCCTCGCGCACTGGGACGCCCACACCGGCCCGAACGTCCCGAACCGCGGCACGGAGGAGGGAACCGTCCTCGAAGCCGGCGACGTCCTCGCCATCGAGCCGTTCGCCACCACCGGCTCCGGCCGCGTGACCGAGGGGTCGAAGACCGAGATTTACTCGCTCAAGTCCACGCGCGGCGTCCGCAACCGCCAGGCCCGCCAGATTCTCGACACCGTCGAAGACGAGTACCGCGAGCTCCCGTTCGCCGCGCGCTGGCTCGACGGCGGCCGCACCGAGATGGCGCTCCGCCGCCTCGTCATGAACGACAGCCTCCGCTCCTACCCCGTGCTGAAAGAAGACGACGGCGAACTCGTCAGTCAGGCCGAACACACCATCATCGTCACCGAAGACGGCCACGAACGAACGACGGAGTGAGCTAGTCGGTCGCGCGGCTGCTTTCCGGTATCAGGATCGGTCGCAGCCCCGCGCGAAGGGGGAATAAATTGAGGGGAATCGACGGCAGCGAGTGCCTCTGGATGAACCGCCGTTAGGCGTTGTTCATCCGCGTGCTGGTTTCGTCGCCGCACATCCGGCACTGGGAAACCCGGTAGGGTTCCCGCGAGAATTCGGCGTTCTCGGATTTCGAGCTCTCAGTTTTGAGCTCGACGGAGACCTCGTGAGGGGTCTCGCGGCCGCACTTCTCGCACTGCTCAGTCATACCGTCGGAATGCGGTGTTTTGCTTGCCATCGGAACCACCCTCGTAATCACACACGGACTCCCTCTACAAAAACCCAACCCTTGGTCACTCCGTAAGGAAGTGGCCACGGGCGTCGTCGACCCCCGTGACGACCGAACGGTTCTTGCGCGCGGCGGCCGCAGAGTCGGCGTATGGAGCAGGTGTTCGCGCCGTGGCGCATCGAGTGGGTGGAACGGGAGAACAAGAACCCCGACGTCGATTCCTGCGTGTTCTGCGAACTCCCCGAGCGGGGCGACGACCGGGAGAACCTCGTCGTCGCGCGCGCCGACGAGGCGTTCGTCCTCCTCAACAACGCACCCTACAACCCCGGGCACGCGATGGTGATCCCGTTCGCGCACGGCGGCGACTTCACCGGCCTCGACGACGACGCCCTGCTGGCGTGCGCGCGACTGAAGCAGGTGACGCTCGACGCGCTCGACGAAGCGATGGGCGCGGACGCGTACAACACCGGCATGAACCTCGGCGGCGGCCCCGCCGGCGGGAGCATCGAGGACCACCTCCACGAGCACGTCGTCCCGCGCTGGGGCGGGGACACGAACTTCATGCCGGTCGTCTCCGACACGAAAGTCATCGTCGAGGGCCTCGGGGACTCCTACGACGCGATTCACGACGCGTTCGCCGACCACGACGCCGCGACCGGCGTCGCCGAGAGCGGTGCCGTCACCCTCGACCTCTAGCTCACTCGAGGAGCTCGTAGTCGCGGTCCTCGTGCTGGACGCTGATCCACTTCGGCTCGGTGAGCTCTTCGACGATCCACTCGCCGTTGTACCGGCCGAGGCCGGAGGCCTTCACCCCGCCGAACGGCGCGTTCGGCTCGTCCTGAATCGGGTGGTCGTTCACGTGCACCATCCCGGCGTCGATGCGGTCGGCGAGCGCGCGCCCCGCGTCGACGTCGGCGGCGAACACGCCCGCGGATAACCCGTACTCGGTGTCGTTCGCCAGCTCGACCGCTTCGTCCTCGCTCTCGACGGGGATGACGGGCGCGATGGGGCCGAAGTGCTCGTTGCACGCCGCGGACATCTCGTTCGTCGCGCCGGAGAGCACCGTCGGCTCGAAGAACAGGCCGTCGTACTCTCCGCCCGTCTCCACGGTCGCGCCCTCGGCGACGGTGGATTCGACGAAGTCCGCGAGCTTGTCGCGCTGACTCTCGTTCACGATGGGGCCGAAGTCCACCTCGCCAGCCGAGGGGTCGCCGACGTCGAGCGACTCCGCGTGCTCGACCAGCGCCTCGACGTACTCGTCGTAGACGTCCTCGTGGACGAGGTGGCGGTTGATACTGATGCAGACCTGACCCTGGTGGGTGAAGGAGCCGACCGCGCCCGCGGCCGCGGCCTGTTCGACGTCCGCGTCGCCCGTGACGACGAACGGGCCGTTCCCGCCGAGTTCGAGCGCCGGGAGCGTGATCTGTTCGCCCGCGTGCTTCGCAACCGACCGGCCGACCTGCGTGCTCCCCGTGAAGGAGAGGACGCGCGGCGTCGGATGCCCCGCGAAGTGGTCGCCGATTTCGGAGCCCTTCCCGGTGACGACGTTCAGGACGCCGTCGGGGACGCCGACCGAGTCCGCGACGTCCGCGAGCAACAGCGCGCCCGTGATGGGCGTGTCGCTCGCCGGCTTCAACACGACCGTGTTCCCGAGCGCGAGCGCCGGCGCGAGCGCGCGCGTCGACAGATGCAGGGGGTAGTTCCACGGCGAGATGATGCCCACCACGCCCACCGGCTCGTGCACGATGTGGTGTCGCTTCCCGCCGACGAACGCCGAGTCACGCACGTCCTCCTCCGGCGGCTCCTCGGAGAGCGCCGTCTTGAAGTCCGAGAGCGCGATACCGACCTCGCCCGTCGCCTTCCCGGACGCGCTCCCACTCTCCCGTGCGAGCAGGCCCGCGATTTCACCGAACCGGTCTTTCAGCTCGTCGTGCATCGCCTCGACGTACTCCAGGCGCTCCGCGCGCGACAGCGCCGCCCACTCCGACTGCGCGTCCGCCGCCGCCGCGTAGGCGTCGTCGACGTCGTCAACCGTCCCCGCCGGCACCTCAGCGAACGCCTCGCGCGTCGCCGGATTCTCCACCGCCATCGTCTCCCCGCTCGACGACGCCCGCCACTCACCGCCGATGTACTGCCGCCACTCGCCGTCACTCGAACCTTCGGACATTACAACCGACAGACGAACGCCTCGCTCATAGAACTTCGCAAAGAACCACTCGGGTTCCACCTACCAAAAAACGAAACCACCCCGGGACCAGACGACCCCGAGGACCGCTAGTCGCCCGTCGCTTCGGGTCAGACGGGCCGAGTCAGTCGGCTATCGCTCCGACTGTCACGCGCGAGTGAGCCGTCTGCCGACCCGGCTCACACGGGCTTCCCGAACGCGTAGACGGTCTGGTGCCCGGTGACTTCGACGTCGAGGAAGTCGCCGGGTTCGACGCCGTGCTCGGAGGCGTTCTGCACGATGACTTGGCGGTAGGCTTCGTCGTAGCACTTCACGGAGTCCGCCGTGCCCTCCTCGGTGACGAGGACGCTGCGGGTCTCGCCGACCATCGACTCGTAGGCCTCGGCGACGACCTCTCGCTTCAGTTCGCTCATCGCCTTCGAACGCTCCTTCTTCTTCGTCCCGCCGAGCCCCTTCAGGTCCGCGGCATCGGTTCCGGGACGCTTCGAGAACCGCGTCACGTTCACCTTCTCGGGGCGCGTCTCCCGCAGGAGCGCCATCGACATCTCGTGGTCCTCATCGGTCTCCGTGGGGTAGCCGACGATGAAGTCCGTCGAGAGCGTCCACTCGTCCAATTTCTCGTCGAACGTCTCGACGATGTCGAGGTACTGCTCGACGCGGTGCTGGCGGCGCATGTGCTCCAGGACGTCGTCGCTCCCGGACTGCACGGGCGCGTGCAGGAAGTTGTAGATTTCGTCGTACTCCGCGAAGACGTCGGCGAGCTCCTCGCGGATGCCGTGCACGCCGCCGGGGTTCGCCATTCCGACGCGCACGCGGAAGTCGCCCTCGACCTCGGTGCAGATGCGTTCGAGGAGTTCCGGGAGCTTTCGCTCCCCGTTGTCCCAGCCGTACACGCCGGTGTCCTGACCGGTGATACGGATCTCCTTCGCGCCGGCGTGGACGAGCGCGCGCGCCTTCTCGACGTTCTCCTCGACCGGCGGTGAGTCCACGCGGCCGGTCGCGAACTTCGTGATGCAGTACGAGCAGTTCGACATGCAGCCGCGGGCGATCGGGAGGATGCCGATGACGCCGTCGAGAACGGGTTCGGCGTCCGGCGTGGTCGTCGGACACTCCCCGTTCGTGACGGCGTCCGGGACTTCGTCCCAGTGGAGGACTTCGCCCTCGACGTCGGCGTCGCGGAACTCCTCGCCCTGCGCGAGCGCCATGCAGCCGGTGATGTAGAGGTCGGCGGTCTCGTCCGCGAGCTCCTCGGCGCGCCGGAGCATGTTCCGCTCCGTCTTCTCCACCACCGTACAGGTGTTCAGGATGGCGACGTCCGCCTCGTCGACGCCGTCGACGCGGCGGTGACCGGCGTCGCGGAGCCGCCGCTCGATCTCCCGGCTCTCCCCCCGGTTCGACGTACAGCCGTACGTCTCGATGTGGTACCGGGCCATTTCCTCCTCCTTCGACGCGAACGCCCAAAAGGACGACGGAACGGGCACTCACCGGCCCGATAACTCCTGGCACACTCGCTCCGCCGGACACACCCGGGGTCGCCGGGGGCGGGCAGGAACCCCTGGGCGTCAGGGGTCATCGAGCGGGTCGCGGTGGACGAGTCGCGGGAGGACGCGGTCGGCGGCTTCGGCGACGAGGACGACGAGGAGCGGGCCGAGGAAGAGGCCGTACCAGCCGAACACGACGGTTCCGACGACGTAGCCGAACATGACGAGTTCGACGCGGAGGTCCATGCGGCGGCCGGCGATCTGCGGGAGGACGAAGGTGAGCGGGACGAAGTCGGCGACGACGAACGTGACGAGGAGGAAGGCCAGTGGGAAGACGAGGAGGGCGTCGTCGACCTGCGCGGCCTGCCAGCCGAGGTAGCCGGCGGCGGGGAGGTAGACGACTTTCCCGGCGATGAGCGGGACGAGGCTCGCGAGCCCCATCGCGATGGCGAGCACGGTCGGGAACGGGAGGGCGACGGCGGGGGGCGCGAGGACGTTGTAGCCCTGGAAGAGGAGTTCGGAGACGATGGCGACGAACGCGACGATGATGACGTTCGAGAAGTAGACGGATTCGAGGTCGGCGTCGACGGCGGACGCGTACGCCATCGCGAGGCTGCCGGGGCCGACGAGGCGCGCGAACCACGCGCGGAGCCGGTGGCCGTCGCGGAGGAGAGTGAAGGCGACGAGGAGGGCGACGCCGACGTTCGCGAGCCAGTTCGACGCGTGACCGAGGTAGGAGAGCGCGATGTCGATGTGGACGGGCGTGCTCGCGCCGTTCGCCATCAGGTAGCCGTAGAGCTGGCGAGCGGGATGTGTGAGGAGGGCGTCGACGTCGATGCCGGCGGTCGCGAGAATCGAGCGGTACTCCGCGAGCTGTGGGGCGAGTTCACCGAGCGCGAGCACGGCGAAGTAGCCGGCGACGAGGAGGAAGGGGAGCGCCGTCACGAGCAGCGTCGCCGTCGCCGCGAGGCCCTGCGAGGGACTGTGGCGTTCGACGCGGCGGTGCATCGGGCGCGCGCCGTAGTACATGAAGACGCCGAGGAGGAACGTGCCGAGGAGTTTGAGGGCGACGAGCCCGACGACGGCGGCGAGAACCGCGACGACCCCCCACCAGGCGGCGCGCTCGCGGGACGGCGCGCTCGACGGGAGGTCCCAGCCCATACTCCACCCCTCTGGCTGAATCCTCAAAAACGGGGCGGCCGTCGCGACAGCAACACCGACGCCGACGCGTCAGGCGTAGTTCTCGACGTAGTCCTCGACGATGGCGACGCCGGAGCTCGCGCCGATGCGGGTCGCGCCCGCGTCGAACATCGCCGCCGCGGTCTCGTAGTCGCCGACGCCGCCGGACGCCTTCACGGGGAGGTACTCGCTCATCAGTTCGACATCGGGGACGGTCGCGCCGCCGTCGGCGAACCCCGTCGCCGTCTTCACGAAGTCCGCGCCCGCCTCCCGAGCGAGCTTGCACGCTCGGTGTTTCTCGGGCGCTTCGAGCAGGCTCGTCTCGATGATGACCTTCACGTCGATCGGCACGGCGGCGACGACGGCCTCGATGTCCTCGCGGACCGCCTCCGTCTCGCCGGCGTGCAGTCGGCCGACGTTGATGACCACGTCGAGTTCGTCCGCGCCGTCGTTCCACGCGCGCTCGGCCTCGTCGCGTTTCGCCGCCGTCGCGTGCTGGCCGTGCGGGAACCCGATGACCGTGGCGAGCGTCACGTCCGGCGCGTAGTCGGCGGCTTCGGCGACGTAACACGGCGGGATACAGGCGTTCAGCCCGTACTCGACGCAGTCGTCGAGGAGGGATTCGACGTCGTCGGGCGTCGTCTCCGGCCCGAGCACGGTGTGGTCGATGCGCGCGGCGAGGTCGCGTGCGTCCATACCGGACGGCCGGCGCGGAGCGAGAAAAACCCGCCGCTAGTCCCGCGTCTGATTCCGGAGCGACGCCGTCGTGGTCGCCGCGACTCGGTCGTCGACGAGGCGACCGTAGCCGGGCGCGGAGTAGACGCCGCGGGCGCGGTGGCGCATCGTGAAGTCGCCGTCGACGACGTACCGGTCGCTCCCGGAGTCGACCGTGAGCGACTCGTCCCGGACGGCGCGGCTCGCGAGTGTCCCGTTCCCGGACGCGACGTACGCGTACGACCACGCGACCGTCGCCGACGGCGTCACGGGGTTGTAGGCGACGGTGCGCTCCTGAACGCGCACCGCCAGGACCGGTCGGTCGTGACTCCCGTTCAGGGTCTCGACGCGCTCGACCGTGAGGCCGGCGCGTTCGAGGCGCGTCGCCACGCCGTCGGCCACCCGGTCGCTCCCCGGCCCCGCCGCGTGCAGGTGCATTCGTCCGTCGAACTCGCTCGTGGCGTTCCCGGCGACGGTCTTCCCCACCGTCGAATCGGTCGCCGCCTCGCTCGCCCCGACGTGGAACGGAACGAACGCGAACGCGGCGGCGACGGTCAGGCAGGCGACGGCGGTGACGGCGACCGCGGCGAGCGCGAGCGAACGGCGTGAGTCGAGTGACACGTTCGCCGTCTCGTGGGGACGAGTGAAAAGCGCCGCGCCCAAGCGGTTTTGCCGGCCGGCCGCGAACCCCTATGTATGGTCAGCGAGGCGGTGGAGCGAACCGCGGAGCGAATCGCGACGATGGAGGTGCGCGGCGCGGCGACGATCGCGCGAGCCGCCGCCGAAGCGCTGGCGACGGCCGCCGAGGAGTCGGACGCCGACACCCCCGAGGCGCTCAGGGCGGACCTCCGGGAGGCCGCGCGCGTCCTCCACGACACGCGGCCGACGGCGGTCAGCCTCCCGAACGCCCTCCGCGTCGTCCTCACCGACGTGCAGGGGGAGACGGCGTCGGAGCTCCGCGCGTCCGTCGTCGAGACCGTCGACGCGTTCGTCGCGGGGCTGGACGCGGCGCGCGACGACCTCGGGCGCGTCGGCGCGAACCGCCTGCGCGACGGCGACACCGTCATGACGCACTGCCACTCGACGGACGCGCTCGCCTGCGTCGAACACGCCGTCGAAGACGGCAAATCGATTTCGGCGTACGTGAAGGAGACACGGCCGCGCCAGCAGGGCCACGTCACCGCCCACCAGCTCGCCGAGCTCGGCGTCGACGTGACGCTCATCGTGGACAGCGCGGCGCACCGGTACCTCGACGACGTGGACCACGTGCTCGTCGGCGCGGACGCCGTCACCGCCGACGGCTCCGTGATAAACAAAGTCGGAACGGCCGGCCTGGCGGTGAGCGCGCGGGAGCGCGGCGTCCCCGTGCTGTGCGCGGCGCAGACGCTGAAACTCCACCCGGACACGCTCGCCGGGCACTCGGTCGAGATCGAGATGCGAGGCGAATCGGAGGTCATCGAGGCGGGCGAGCGCGAGCGCGTCGGCGACATCGAGGTCGCGAACCCGGCGTTCGACGTGACGCCCGCGCGGTTCGTGGACGCCGTCGTCACCGAGCGCGGTCAGTTCCCGCCGCAGGCCGTCGTCACGCTGATGCGCGAGCGCTACGGGGACGCGACGACCGACCCGTGGGCGGAGCCCGAATAGCAACCGTTTAACTGGCGCACGCCCGGACTCGGGGTATGGTGTTGCCCTCGGGTTTCACGTTCCCCGTCGCCTACCTCGCCGTGCTCGGCGCGGCGGCGCTCGCAGTCGGGTACGCGCTCTCGCGAGCCGACCCGGTCGTGGACGCGACGACGATTCTCGCCTGGGGGCCGTGGATGGCCGTCGGCTCCACGCTCTACGTCGCCTCCCAGCTCGGCCTCGTCGGCGGCGTGCTCGCACCCGCCGTCACCGCGCCGACCGTCTACCTCACGACGTTCGTCGCCGCCGGCGTCGTCTGGCTCGCGACGCTCCGCACGCCCTATCCGCGCCGCGTCTTCGCCGGCGTCGGGTTCCTCGTTCTCTCCGTCCCAATCTCGCTCGCGCTCCGGTACGGCGCGACCCACGGCGGCCTCACGCTCGCGTGGCCGCTCGCCGGCGGCGTCGCCGCCTGCGCCGTCACCGCCGTCGTCTGGGTCGCCCTCGACCAGCTCGCGCCCGACGCGACGCGGGTCGCGGGCGCGGCCGGCGCGCTCGTCGTCTTCGGCCACACGCTCGACGCCGCCACCACCGCCGTCGGCATCGACATTCTCGGGTTCCACGAGCAGACGCCGCTCTCCGACATCGTCATCCAGGCGGGTGCCGCCGTCGTCCCCGGCTACGGCGGCTGGCTCTTCCTCCTCGTGAAGACCCTGCTCGCCGCCGGCATCGTCGTCCTCCTCGCCGAGTACGCCCGGGAGGAACCCCGCGAGGGCTTCCTGCTCTACGGGCTCGTCGCCGCCGTCGGCCTCGGTCCGGGCGCGCACAACTTCCTCCTCTTCGTCGTCACGACGCCGTGACCGAGCGCGTACGCCCTCGCGCCTTCGACGCGCTGGCGAACCCGCCGTAATTCGGGCCGGGTTCGAAGTGCTTTCACGCCCCGGCGACCGACTACGGGTAATGACGGACCTACTGGAGCGTTCGCTGGTGGAGTGGCGGCCGTGGGGGCCGGAGGCGTTCGCGGACGCGGCGGCGGCGGAGAAACCCATCCTGCTCTCGGTCGTGACGCCGTGGTCGGAGTGGTGTGCGCGGATGGACGAGGAGGCGTTCGGCGTGCCGACGCTCGCCGGGAACATCCACGAGTCGTTCATCCCGGTGCGCGTGAACGCGGACGAACAGCCGATGGTGCGCGAGCGCCACACGACCGGCGGCTTCCCGTCGACCGTCTTCCTCACGCCCTCCGGCGAGCAGATTTCCGCGGTGACGTACATGGACGCGGAGGGGCTGCGGAGCGTGCTAGAACGCGTGCGCGAGGTCTACGACGAGAAAGGCGACGACGCCGGGCGGGTGCCGCGCGCGCTCGCGTCGAACACGCCGCCGCAGGGCGCGGTGACGCCGGACGTCGAGCGACTCCTCGCGGGCCAGCTAGAGGATAAGTTCGACGAGGTGAACGGCGGGTGGGGGAAGAACGAAAAATTCCCGATGCCGGGGACGGTGGAGTTCGCGCTGAAGCGCGACCGGGCGCGGGCGACGCGGACGCTGGACGCCATCGAACGCCACCTCCGCGCCGACGACGGCGGCTTCTACCGGTTCGCGCACGAACCGGACTGGTCCGACCCACAGCGCGAGCGCCTGCTCGACACGCAGGCGGGCGTGACGCGGGCGTTCGCGCACGCCTACCTCGCGACCGGCGAGGAGGCGTACCGGGAGACGGCGGAAGCCGCAATCGACTACCTGACGGGGACGCTCTGGACGGGCGACTTCTTCGCCGGGAGCGAAGTCGGCGAGGGCGTGGACGACCACGGCTTCGCGGACCGGAACGCGGTCGCCGCCGACGCGCTCCTCGCCTACGCGGCGTACACGGACGACGACGTCGCGGCGCGGTACGCGGAGCGCACGCTCGACTTCCTGGAGTCGCTCTGGGACGGCGAGGCGCTCACGCACTTCGTCACCGACGCGCCGCGCTCGGTGGGTCGCGTGGACTCGCCGACCGGGCTCCTCGGGGATTACGCCGGGGCGACGCGGGCGTTCGCGCACGCCGCCCAGATTCTCGACCCGGCCTACGCGGAGACGGCGGCCGCGCTCGCCGACGCCGCCATCGACTCCCTCTCCACGGAGAGCGGCGCGTTCAAGGACGGCCCGACGAGCGCGGAAGGCCTGCTCGACCGGGAACTCCACCCGGTGGACGACAACGCCGTGCTCGCGGACGCGCTCGTCGACCTCGCCGTCCTCACCGGCGACGAATCCTACCGCGAGCGCGCCGAGGACGCCATCGGCGCGTTCGCCGGCGCGGCCGACCGCATGGGCGTCCAGGTCGCCGTCTACGGCACCGCCGCGTCCCGCGTCGTCGCCCGACCGCTCACGATTCGCGTCGCCGACGCCCCCGGCAGCGACCTCCACCGCGCCGCCCTCCGCATGGCCGACCACGAGAAAATCGTCGTCCCCGACGCCGACGGCCCCACGGGCACCGCCGCCGTCGAGACCGACGCGGGCGAACGGGGCCGCGCCGACGACCCCGAGTCCCTCGCGCGCCTCGTCGCCGACAGCGCCTGACCCGCTCCCGCCCCCTGTGAACTCCCCGATGGTTTAATCCGACACCGGGTCCTCAGAACGCGTATGGCCACACTCCGCGACCTCGGACTCTCCGAGTACGAGGCGAACGCGTACCGGTCCCTCCTCGAAACCGGCCCGACAACCGCCAAAGAGTTGTCCGCCGCTAGTGACGTGCCGATGGGGCGAATCTACGACGTGCTCTCCAGCCTCGAATCCCAACACCTCGTCCGCGCGCAGTCCGCCGGCCGCCCGAAATCCTACGCCGCCGTCGACCCCGAGAGCGCCCTCGACGACCTCCTCGCCGCCCGGAAACGCGAACTCGCCGAGCAAGCCGAACAGTACGAGGACATCGTCGACGACCTCACCGGCGAGCTCTCCGGCGTCGACACCCCCGACGCGGGCTTCTGGGAGGCCGCCGTCGGCCCCGACGACGCCGTCTCCCTCCTCCTCGAACGCATCGCCACCGCCGACGACCACGTCCTCATGGCCGCCGCCACCCCCGTGAACGGCATCGACCTCTCCGACGTCTCCAACCGCCTCCTCACCGCGCTCGTCGACGCCGTCGACCGCGGCGTCACCGTCGACCTCCTCGCCAACACCGACCTCTACGCCGAACTCCCCACCGACATCAACGAACAGTACGTCACCGAACTCCTCGCCCGCGACGGCTACGACGCCCGCGCCACCGACGCCGTCGACGGCGACCTCACCGTCATCGACGACGCCGAAGTCTGCCTCAGCATGCCGAACCCCGTCGACCACGAAGAAACGTTCGCGCTCGTCGCCGTCACCGACCCCGAGTTCGCCGCCGAAGTCACCGACGAACTCCGGGAGACGTGGCAGGACGCCACGCCGCTCACCGCCGCAGAACCAGAGCGCGCGAACGCGGAACCCGACGACGCACACACCGAGTTCGGCGACGCGAACCCCGAACCATAGCGACCGCGGACTCTCCGCCCGTTCCCGTCGTTCGACGGACCCAGCCTCCGCCTTCGCTCTGCTCGCGGGTCGTTCCTCCCCGTCACCGGAACGCTCCGCGTTCCGGTTGCGAGCGAGAACCCCGTTCTCGCTCGCGCTCGCTTTTCCGCGGTTTTCGCGCGAACGCCAGTGCGTGCGAGCAGGGAGGGACTCGTTCCGACCGTGCTCACTCCTCCCTGCGGTCTGCTCGCGTGTCGCTTCGCTCCCGCTCGCTTTTCCGCGGTTTTCGCGCGAACGCCAGTGAGTGCGAGCAGGGAGGAACTTGTTCCGACCGTGCTCACTCCTCCCTGCGGTCGTCGTTCCGAACCGCGTCGTCGTTCCGAACCGCGTCGTCGCTCCTTCCGAACCGCGTTGGCTCGCGTGTCGCTCCCACAGGTCGCTCCCGCTCGCCTTATCGCGGTTCTCGCTCGCGCCTTCGGCGCTCTCCGAACCGCGTTACTCGTTCACTTCGGCGCGCAGGTCGCCGAGGGTCGCGACGCGCTCTGCGTGCGCGTTGTGCTGGTGGATGGACTCGTCGTTCGACTGCCGCATCGTCACGACCGCGCCGTCGTCGAGGCCGTCGTAGGCGTCGACGACCTGTTCGGCCATCGAGCGCACGCAGTCCTCGACGAACTTCGCGTTCGCGTGCGCCTGATAGGTCATGTGGTCTTCGTCCGGGCGCTTCGCGAGGTTGTAGATGCGCGCGCTCATCGAATCACGCGCGATGTCGACGAGGTCGAGCAGGTCGACGTCCGGCGTTCCCTCCGTCTGGAGGGTGAGCGTCGCGTGCCCGCGCTGGCTGTGTCCGGCCTGCGGGACCTCGCGCAGGAACGCCTTCACGTCCTCTTCGGCGACGCCGAGGTCTTCGAGGGCGTCGCGCGCGGTCGCGCTCATCATCTCCTGACTGCACGGACAGACCGTCATCCCCGTGACGCGCGCGCCGACCTCCTCGGTCGTCGGCTCGCCCTCGCGCGCCGTCGCCGACGCGATGACGTCCACCGTCCCCTGCGTCTCGCGGTCGGACGCCGGCGTGTCCTCCCGAATCATGTACTCGGCCTCCATCTCCACCGTCGCCGTCGTCGTGTAGTCGTGTTTCTCCAGCAGGCGGTCGGCGGCCTCGCCGCAGACGTCCTCCACGCGGTACGCCGGCTCGCGCGTCGCCGCTTCCAGCGTCTCGTCGATGACCTCCATGTTCCGACTCATGTCGATGCCCTTCCGCTCTCTCGGGAGGTCGACGTACACCTCGAACTCCGCCATCAACACGATGGGACGCTTCTCCTCGCGCGCGAGCTTCACGAGTTTCTCCACGCCGGTGACGCCGACCTGGCTCAGTCCGACGGACACGTCGGGCGCGGACGCCTGGACGTCCGGCAGCTGCTTACTCATCGGTCGCTCTTCGCCCGGTCGCCGGTTAGTGGTTACTACTTACCACTCGGGTGTGCGAGCGGACGCCCGCGAGAACCACCGGTGTCGCCTACTCGAGTTTGTTCAACGCCTTGAAGAAGTCCGTGTCGGGGCCGGCGACCCGCGCGGGGACGTCGGCGCGCTCCAGCGTCACCACGCTCGGCGGGTCGACCTCGACGCGGTCCGCGCCGTCGCTCGTCACGACGACTGACTCCGCGTCCGCCACCCGAACCGATACCTCGCTCTCCGAGCCGACGACGAGCGGCGGCATCGCGTCGTCCGCGCAGAGCTGATTCAGCACGAAGCCGTCCATCGCGGGCGTGACGAGCGGGCCGCCCTCGCTCAGGTTGTACGCCGTGCTCCCCGCGGGCGTCGCGAGGAGAACGCCGTCGGCGCGCCCCGACGCGTACAGCGACTCGTCCACGCGCACCTCGACGTTCACCCCCTGCCCGTGGCCGCGCTGCGAGCCGAGCACGACGACCTCGTTCAGCGCGGGCGTCAGCGACCACTCCGCGTCGCCCGCCGACGCCGTGATGCGCGGCACGTCGCGCGCCCGAACGCTCCCGGTCTCCCGGAACCGCTCGACCTCGCGCGCCACCGCGTCCACCGCGTCGTCCGGCGACACCGGCGCTAAAAACCCGACCTCGCCGAGGTTCACGCCGAGCACGGGCGTCCCGTCCGCGCCGCGCGCCGCGAACAAGAACGTCCCGTCCCCGCCGATACTCACGACGAGGTCGCAGGCGTCGAACGAGTCGACCGCCCACCCCTCGACGTCGATATCCGCCGCGGTCGCCTCGTCGACGCGGGCGGAGACACCCTCGTCCCGGAGCAACTCACGGACGTCCGCCGCGAGATAGGCGGCGCGCGCGTTCCCGCGCTGCGCCACGATTCCCACCAACATACCCGCCCCGACGGCGGCCCGGAGTAAAAACCGGTCGGACGCGCGCGGCGGGCGAAACTACTTTGCGGAGTCCCACACTCGAAGGGAGTGTGAACACCCGGGGCATCAACGCGGACAGGGGGTGGGACAATGGCTGACGACGACGAGGAAGACTGGTTCGAGCGCGCGCTCCGCGAAGAGGACGGCGAATCCGAGGAGTCCGAGGACGAAGCGCGCGAAGCGGGCGACGAACCCGCGGAGCCGGCGGAGACAGCCGACGCCGGCGACGTCGACGCCGACGGATCAGCCGAGGGCGAGTCCGCGCCGGCGGCCGACTCCGAGTTCGACTTCGACACCGAACCAGAGCCGGAAGCCGAACCCGAACCGGAACCCGGACCAGACGCCGAATCCGAATCGGCGTCCGAGTCCGAACCAGACGCCGAGTCCGAACCGGCGTCCGACGACGAGTTCGCCGACGCCTTCGCGACTGACACGGCCGAGGAGCCGGCAGGCTCTGAGAGTGCCGGCGAGTTCGGAATGGGTGAGTCCGAGCCGGCGTCCGACGACGAGTTCGCCGACGCCTTCGGCGGTGGAGGCGGTGGTGGGGGCGGTGGCGGTGAGTTCGGGTTCGACCTCGACGAGGGCGGGAGCGGCGGCGACGGCGGCGGTGGCGGGTTCGGCTTCGACCTCGGTGGTGACGGGTCGCCCGGCGGCGCGGCCGAGGAGGAGTTCGACGAGGCGTTCGAGACCAACATCCCCCGCATCGACCTCGGCATCGAGGGGCTGGACGCGATGGTGCAGGGCGGCGTCCCCGACCGCAGCCTCATCGTCGCTATCGGCTCGGCGGGAACGGGGAAGACGACGTTCGGCCTTCAGTTCCTCAATCAGGCCATCGAGAACGACGAACGCGGCGTCTACATCACCTTAGAGGAGACCCGCGAGCGCATCGTGCAGTCCGCGTCCGAGAAGGGCTGGCCGTTCGAGGAGTACATCGAGCGCGGCGACCTCGCCGTCGTCGACTTAGACCCCGTCGAGATGGCGAACTCCCTGAAGAACATCCGGAACGAACTCCCGGCGCTCATCGAGGATTTCGGCGCGTCCCGCCTCGTCCTCGACTCCGTCAGCCTCCTCGAGATGATGTACGACGACCAGGCCGTCCGCCGCACCGAAATCTACGACTTCACGAAAGCGCTGAAGAAGGCCGGCGTCACCACGATGCTCACCTCGGAGGCGAGCGACGACAACGCCTTCTCCTCGCGCTACGGCATCATCGAATATCTCACTGACGCCGTCATCGTCCTCCGCTACGTCCGCCCCGAGGACTTCCGGGAAACCCGTCTCGCCATCGAGATACAGAAAATCCGCGACGCCAACCACTCCCGCGAGACCAAACCCTACGAGATCACGAACAACGGCATCTCCGTCTACCGCCAGGCGAACATCTTCTAGCCCGACACGTCCACCCGGAACGGTTCTTAGGGGGCGTGCTCTACGTGAACGCGTGCCGGAATTCGAAACCGCCGACCTGACCGAGCGCGAACGCGCACGCATCGTCAAGACCGCCGTCTCCCCGCGGCCCATCGCGTGGGTCGGAACCACGAGCCCGGACGGCGTCGACAACCTCGCGCCCTACAGCTCCTACAACTACGTCTCCTCCGCGGAGCCCGTCGTCGTCTTCAACTCGCCGAACGCCGATCACGGCGGCCTCAAGGACTCCGCGCGCAACGCCCTCGACACCGAGGAGTTCACCGTCAGCGTCGTCACCGAACCCCTCTTGGAGACGATGGACGCGACGGCCGAACGCCTCGGACCCGAGGAGAGCGAGTTCGACGCGTTCGACGTCGAGCGCGCGCCCTCGAAGACGGTGACGCCGCCGCGCGTCGCCGACGCCCTCGTCTCCATGGAGTGTACGCTCCACGACGCCGTCGAAGTCCACGACCGACTGATGGTTCTCGGCGACGTCACGCGCTTCCACGTCGCCGACGACGCCCTCGTCGACGGGAAAATCGACTCCCAGAACGTCCCGACCGTCGGCCGACTCGGCGGCCCGTTCTACACGGCCTCGACCCCCCTCCCCTTCGAGCGACAGAACTAATCAGAGCGGCGTGCCCTGCGTCCCCGTCTCGCTCGCGTTCTGACTCGCGCGCTCGCGCATCGCCTGCACCGGCTCGACGTAGTCGTATCCAGGGATGATTCCCTCGAACCACGTGCCCTCGACGTAGTTCACGACGGCGAGCGCGTCGTCCGGGGCGTTCCCCGGGCGCGCGTCGAGCGTCGTCGTCACCGTCACCTCCGCCGCGTCACGCTCCACCGTCGGCTCCCCCGTCTCCGCGTACGTGACGCCCTCCACGTCCTCCACGCGGAGTTCGAACGTCTCGAACCACCCGTCCTCAACGACGCCCGCCACCACGTCCTCCTCGACCACCGCATCGAGCGTCGGCACCGTCACCGCCACCGTTACCGTCCCCCCGTCCACGGTGACGACGGCGTCCCAGTCGTTCGTCGTCGGCTCGAACCCCTCGCCCCGCTCCGCGAACTTCCCGTGCGACTCGAACTCCGCCGTCACTTCACTCATACCGCGTGAATACGCGTTCGAACGGAAAGGGGCTTTCGTCACTCCACAGCCCCGAACCGGACCTCGCCGGAGCGACGCGGGCGTTCGACCGACGGGACCCGGCCACCCCGTTTATCCATCCTCCCGGTGTGGTCGGAGTATGGACTCCGTCGCCCAAAGCGTCTACGAGACGCTCGACGACGTCGACGCGCTCCGGAGCGTCGCCTCCTTCGCCGCCACCGAACGCACCGTCGTCTTCCTCCGCGAAGACGTCGAACCCGACTTCCCCGAAACCCGCCAGCAGGACACTCTCCGAGAAGCCCTCTTCCAGACGATGGCCGCCCCCATCCTCGAAGAAGAATTCGGCGGCGACCTCCACACGACCACCCACGTCTTCGACGACAAACTCGTCTTCATCCACCGAGTCGACGCCGACGCCGACGCCGGCGTCTTCGTCTCCCTCGACAACAGCGGCGACTTCGCCCACCGCGAGATCCTCAGAGCCCTCGAAGCCGCGACCACCCAACACCGACAGTAGCCGTCTCCCCTCGACGCCCGACGACGCGAGCGCTGTCGCTCGACGACCAGCCCGGTCTGCGGGGAGAGGGATTTGAACTTTGGTCGGACGTGCTCGCTGACTCGCGCCGACGGCGCTCGTCTTCCCGCGATTCTCACTCGCTGCGCTCGCTCCGAATCGCGTTCGCTGCGCGCGCCCTCCCGAGTTCAAATCCTCTCCTGAAAGTGAACACAGTCGCTCCGCGACGGGTTCGACATGCGAGGAGCGTGATTTGAACTTTGGTCGCAAATCGGAGATTTGCTCCCTGATTCAAACTCCTCGCTCGCAGTTATTCTCGCTCCGCTCGCGTGAGTAGTACGAACGCGAGCAGGGAAGAGCCACGCTCTGACCGTGCTCGAAAACATGCGAGGAGAGGGATTTGAACCCACGAACCCCTGCGGGAGCGGATCTTAAGTCCGCCACCTTTGGCCAGACTCAGTCATCCTCGCTGGAGAGTAACTCTCCGAGTGGAGCAAACCGCCCGGCCTACCTGAATCTGACGGACTACCAGTCGACGCTGATGGTGCCGTCGCCGTGGGGGTCGGGGGCGATTTCCTCGTTCGTGCGGCGGTCGATGACGTGGATGACGCCGGGGCCCTTCTTCGCGGGGCAGGCGTCGGCGGCGGCGACGTTGTCGTCGAGGGCGTCCTCGTCGAAGAAGTACGTCTTCGGGCGGCCCATCCCGCTCTTGATGTCCATCTCCCAGTTGTCGGAGACGGCGGCGCACTTCCCCGCGCCGAAGCATTTGTTCGCCTCGAAGAGGAGCTTGTAGGGGGCGTCCTCGACGGGCGGGGCGTTCGACTCGCCGATCTCGGTCGGGTCGACCGGTTCGTCCGCGTCGCTCATACGCGTACTCGGTGGCCCGGCCTCTTTCACGTGTCGGTGGCGGCGCGGACGGAGGACACGAAACGAGCGCGGAACGCGGAGAAACTGGGCGCGGGCGCGCGGTGCGTCGTCGTTGTGGTTAGCGGTCGTCGTGGATTTCGACGGATTCGAGCGTGACGTCCTTGACGGGGGCGTCGTTCCGGTCGGTGGGGACGTTGCCGATGTCCTCGACGACGTCCATGCCGTCGATGACTCTGCCGAAGACGGCGTGGCGGCCGTCGAGGTGGGGCTGGGCGTCGAGGGTGATGAAGAACTGGCTGCCGTTCGTGTTCGGGCCGGAGTTCGCCATGGAGACGATGCCGGCGTCGTCGTGGTTGAGGTCCTCGTGGAACTCGTCGTCGAACGTGTAGCCGGGGCCGCCGCGGCCGGTGCCGGTGCGGTCGCCGGTCTGAATCATGAAGCCGCTGATGATGCGGTGGACGGGGACGTCCTCGTAGTAGGGTTCGCCGTCGACTTCCTCCTCGGTCTCGGGGTCGATCCACGTCTTCTCGCCGGTGGCGAGGCCGACGAAGTTCTCGACGGTGTTCGGCGCGCGCTCGTGGTAGAGTTCGATTTCGATGTCGCCCTCGGACGTGTGGAGAGTCGCGGTCAGGTCGCTGTCGCTCATGCGCCGAGGGAGGCGGCGAGCGCGGAAAACTGGTTCGGTTCCCGTACTCGGCGGCGTGTCCGAGCGGACCTCGAACGCGGTGCGGTCCGATGCTTCCGCGCCTCGATAGCGGCCGAGTCAGAAGGTGACGAGGTCGGCGAGGACCTGTTCGGCGTCGCCGGAGGCGATGGCGTCGCGGGCCATGTCGAGGCCGTCGTCGATGCTGTCGGCGTCCTGGCGGGCGTAGATGCGGAGCGCGGCGTTGAGGGCGACCGCGTCGGCGAACGCGTCGGTGCGGTCGCCGGCGAGGACGTCCCGGGTGATGTCCGCGGAGTCGGCGGCGACGTCGGCGACCTCCAGGGCCTCGCTGTCGAAGTCCATGCCGTACTCCTCGGTCTCGATGGTGAAGTCGTCGAGGTCGTCGTCGCCGTCGTTCCACTCGGCGACGACGGTGGAGCCGGGGCGGACGTCGTCGTAGCCCTCCATCCCCTGGAACATGAGGACGCGGTCGACGTCGGTCTCCTCGGACGCGCGGAAGGTGTCGGTGACCTTGGTGGCGAACGCGAGGTGGTAGAAGCTCCCGAGGTGGACGTCGGCGTTCGCGGGATTCGCGAGCGTCTCGACGGTGTTGACGAAGGTGCGGACGCCCATCCGCTCGCGGCGGCCGAAGAGGCCGTGGACGCCGGGGTTGAACCGCGGCTGGTAGTAGAACCCGAACCCGGTCGAGTCGACCATGTCCGCCGACTCGCTCGGGCCGAGGTCGGTGGTGACGCCGAGTTCGTCGAGGACGTGCTTGTAGGCGACGCCCATCCCCGAGGGGACGTGGTCGCCCGAGTGGACGACCACGGGCGTGCCGGCGGCGGCGGCGACGACGCCGGACGCGACGCCGAGGAGCGCGCTCCGGGATTTCCCGTCGTAGTTCGCGCCGCAGTCCACGGGGTCGCACTCGGGGACGCCGGTCTTCACGGAGTCGCGGCGCATCACGTCGAGGAACGCGCCCAGCTCCTCGGGATTGTTCTTCTTCCAGCGGTTCGCGAGCCAGAACGCGCCCAGCGTCGTCGGGTCGGGTTCGTCGGCGAGGATGCGCTCGAACGCCTCCGTCGCCTGCGCGGCCGTCATGTCGTCCGCGGACTTCGGCCCGGACCCGACGACCTCGGTCATCAACCGCTGCAGCGGCCAGTCGCCGAACGAATCGCTCATACCTGAACGTTAGGGCTCGTCCAGCAAAAACGATGGCATCCCGATCGCGCGGAAGGCGAAAGACACCTACTCCGGCGCGTCCTTACCCCCGGTAATGGCGGACTGGCGCGAGGACTTGGATACGGTGGACGCTCGCCTCGTCGACGAATACCAGAGCGGCTTCCCCGTCGAGGTGAATCCGTTCGAGGCCGTCGCCCACGACCTCGGAATCACGGCGGACGAGGCGCTCGCCCGCGTCGAGCGACTGCGCGAGCGCGGCGTCTTCCGGCGGTTCGGCGCGGTCCTGAACCCGCCCGTCATCGGCTCGTCGACGCTCGCCGCGCTCAGCGTCCCCGAAGACCGCTTCGACGCGGTCGCCGACGTCGTCAACTCCTACCGGCAGGTGAACCACAACTACCGCCGGAACCACGACTGGAACATGTGGTTCGTCGTCACCGCGTCCTCCCGCGAGAAACGCGACGGAATCCTCGCCGACATCGAAGCACGAACCGGCCTCGACGTCCTCGTCCTCCCGCTCGTCACGGACTACTACATCAACCTCGAGTTCCCCGTCGTGAACGGCGACGAGTTCGTCCGCGAATCCACCGGGAACACGCGCGTCGAACCCACGCCCGTGAGCGAGGACGCGATGACCGACCTCACGCCGCTCGAAGCGCGCGTCCTCCTCGCCATCCAGGACGGCCTCCCGCTCTCCGCGACCCCGTACGCCGACGTCGCCGACGCCGTCTCCCGGGACGCAACGACCGACGGTGCCAGCCGCCCCGGAACCGCCCTCCACGCGTCCACGGAGGACGTCGTCGACACCATCGCCGGCCTCCTCGACCGGAACTGCATCAAGCGCGTCGGCTGCGTCGTCAACCACGTCGTCACCGGATTCGACGCGAACTGCATGGTCGTCTGGGACGTCCCCGGCGACGAACTCGACGAGCGCGCCACCCGCGTCGGCGCGCTCCCCCACGTCACCCTCTGCTACAACCGCCCTCGCAGACCCGACCAGGACTGGCCGTACAACCTCTTCACGATGATTCACGGCCGGGAACAGGACGCCGTCGACGCCTGTATCGACGACCTCGCCGAGAACTACCTCCCCGTTCCCCACGAACGCCTCTACTCCACGGCGACCCTCAAACAGACCGGCGCGCGCTACGACGACCTCCTCGACTCGCCCGCACCACGACCCTAACTCCGCTTACACACCCGTGAGTTCGAGGTCGCGCAACCACACGAACCAGAGCACGAACGCCGTCACGCCGTACCCCAACACCCAGACGAGCTGTCCCGCGGTCACCGTGATGGCGAAGAGATTCGCGACCGGCACCGACCCGTAGCCCGCCGCGTACAACCCCGAACTCGCCAGCCCGAACCCGAGGACGCCGCCGACGAGCACGACGAGAAATCGCGTCCACTCGTACGAAGCCATAGTCGCGCCTTCGACGCGCGGATCCCTCAACCCCTCGGTTCCCGCTTCTTCGCGCTCCCCGCCGGCGACAACAACAGACACGTCACCGACATCTCTCGTGCGCGACTCGCCTGCCTAATTCGACCCCGAGTGTATCGGCGCGACATCGAGCGTGTTTGGGTACCCGAGATCTGCGCCGATTCACTCGCCGTCGACATTGAGCACGATACAGGATTCCTGTCTAAGATATTACAGATCAACCGCAAAACTAGCCACATACAAGCACGTCTGAGTGCTTTTGTATTCCGCCTAGAGCGGAGAGTGCATAAATCGCGGTCTATCGGGAGCTCTATAGTATGAGGGCTGCGTACACGTCTCCTACCCTCGCCCCCCATCCGTCGGGGTATGGGACTACGAAGATGGAGCGAGTATTGATAAGAACGCCACGGGGTGAACGGAGTGCACAGGCTTTCTGACTAGAGGAATCCACCGAACACGCCATATTGTAACTGTGCGAATAACGCGGATGATCCTATAAGAATCAGAATCAGATAGGCTAACCGGCGGTCGTTACTCTTCCCTCGGCTATAGTACGTTCCCAGAATAACTGCTAGAGACACCAGACCAACATTATATGTAAATAGTGTGAGAACTGAGAACGAACTGAGCCAAGCTAGGACTGCAGACTGCAATAAACCGGTATAGATTAAACCCAGAAATATTGTAATCCCAACACCAAGTGTGGCTACGAGGATGACCGGTTGATACTGCTCAAGGTTTCCGTCTCTCGCCACATCAGCAGGCCGAATTTTGTATCCACCGGTGTCCTTTTTGAATACCGCTATTGCGGCTATCTCTCCCAATATCAGAAGTGTTAGTACTGATGCAGTTTGTAACAAGATTCTGGGAGCCATATCGGTCCTGAGTGACACAACATTAAATCCGCACTGGTTTGCCATAATTTCCTACCGAACGATCCGTTTCTCTGCCTGGCTTTTGGCGTAGAGTCGGACATCTCCCCCCGAAATGCCCCCGAACCCTGCCGAAACGGCTAGGATACCTCGGCACTTTGTTTATGCGGAAAAGATGGACACAGCACGAGAGCCACGACGACATGAAGGCCTGGTTGAGAGAACGCGAAGCAACCGACCTCCTCAACGGCCTCGTTATCTGCAGAGGATGGAACGGTCTGGAGACGTTTTTACAACACTACCGCGGCACGCACTCACCCGACGCGCAGAAACGCGAACGCGGGATGGTAGTGTGGTTGTAGAGAAGCGAATCGTTGGTCGTCTATATCGCGTTTTTTCGCTTGGTCGACACCCATAGAATTGACGAGAGAAAGAAGATCAAAGCAAGCGAGAGCAGTATCCCAATTGCAGCGGCCCACGGTGGAAAAGTACCAGTGACTTCACCGGCTGCAAAGGAAAACTTCCAGAATGACCCTCTAGCAACCCCTCCGGCTAGCGCAATAAATGACGCCGCGAACAAAGTCTCAGTCACTCCTTCGAATAATAGGAAGTCCCTCATTTCTATGGAAGGTCATAATAGTACGCGTAGATACAGAAGATTACTCCAATCGCGAATACGGCTGCTAAAGGGTAGCCGCCGGCGACGACCATAGCTAACGTGAGGAGGCTCGTAATGGCGGCTCCGACTATTGCCGTAGCTCGAAATAACGGCTCGAGAACTGCCTTCCGGGATATGTCGGAGATGTGGGATTCCAATTCCATGGACTGAACCATTGCATCAGAGTTCCTTTCTGCGCTGCTAATCAGTAACTGGTCAAAAGAGATCTTTTGTCCGTCTGGGTGCTCTGGTTTGTTTACATGACCTGCATCCTCTTCATCTTCTAATGGATTGTCGTAATCAACGTGTAGAAGCGTATCGCCACTTTCCTCGTGGTCAAAGGCGAAGAGATTTGCAGAGCCCTGTGTCTCTTCCCCATCACGCTTTGTGGTTACCTGTTTAACGTTGTCTAAATTAACCGTAGATCCCGTTGCTTCTTCTCGACTTAGGGTGTTCTCAGCCATCTGAATGCTCGTTATGCGTATCTATTAGCTCATTAGCCAACTCTTTGAACTGCTCAATCTCAGACTTTGATACTCCGGCAGTTGTCCCGAATGAATTCATTGCCCTTATCTGCTGATTGATAAAGTATCCAATGAGATTGAGGTTTGATGGGGGGCTTGCCTCAAATTCTACTGTCTCATCCAGAGCAATTTCCAACCGGTGGGTCATCCCATACCGATCTCCTTGGTCTCGAATAGTGAGGTCCGTATTGATTCGACTCCAAAACTTATCGCCCTGAAGACGAGCTAATCGAATAGAGGACATCTGCGTGCCGTAGAGTGAGAGTAAATGTACGAGGCCCTTAACATACTCCGGGCTTTCAGCCTCTCGTTGTAGATAATTAACGCTATCCAGGTCTCCATATATTATGAACTCAAAAATATTGAGACCGATATCTTTGGCTACGTCTGGCTTCACATCTGGAACCAGTGTCTGCCCGAGTGCCTGGACAATTGAGTCTTCTCTAACTCTGACTTCGATTCGGTTCCCGTGCTCATGTAGGACCTCTTCTAATAACTCAAAATTCTCTTTGACTACCTCCTCGTATTCAATAAGATTGTCCAGTGTTTCAAGAAAACCGTCTGAGATCTCGTCTTCAGGAACCATAGTTACTCCTCGTCTTCCTCCTCGACTAGTAGCTCCGAGCCGTCTGCGACCACGTGAAGTGTCCGCCGTATCGCTTCACTTCTGGATATGTTGAGCGGCACGGTTCCGTCAGCCTGTTCCTGCCGGATAGGATTCATGAATTCATATAGGTCGCTTTCGGGGATTCGAGCGAAGTCGACTTCATTGTGTTGTCGTCGTGCGTTGCACTCATGTACTGAAATACTACCCGAGTACACATATGCTCTTGCCAATTTGCACAATCATTACTCCAACAGAACATCACAAAAGAATAGGGAAGTGCTGTAATACATAATATTAGTGGCGCAAGTAGTCATCTAAATCCCTGACGACATGATGAACCGTATGAAGCGGGATATCGGTCGTCGCATCGAAAAAGCCGGGAATCTACAGAACAAGAGCGAGCGGTGATGCGACGTGCACGCGAACACCTCGGCGATGTCGTCATTGAGGGCACAGAAAACAACAGCGACGAACAGACGGCCCAAAACTGAGGTACTGCTCAACGCCTGAAAAATCCACGCATGCCCCGTAAACAACGGTGGAACCGACTGCGAAGAGTCTGACGACGACGAGAACCACGCGAAAAATATCACCGAGGGCGGAGACGTTGAGAGGAATGAAGATGGGCCAGTGCGGATTTGAACCGCAAACCTCCACCTTATCAGAGTGGCGCTCTACCTAATTGAGCTACTGGCCCGGGCGTGCGTCTGCATTCCTTCGTAGCCGGGTTGTGAGTTTAAGAGTTTCCTTTCGGTACGAGAAATCGGATGCGAGGCGCGGGGTCGCGGGTGTGGTTTCGGCGGGCGCGCCGAGGTGCGAGAGAAGGGTTAGTTGCCGGTGGAGGAGCGGTCGTCGTCGTCGAATTCGATGTCGTAGGAGTCGTCGTCGAGGTCGACGTAGTCGCCGGAGCCGTCGGAGCTGCCGGTGTTCGCGTCGAAGCCGTCAAAGTCGTCGAAGCCGCCGAATCCCGGGTTACCGGTGTTGGCGCTGCCGCCGGCGTCGTTGGGGAAGCCGAAGGTGTAGACGTTGCCGGTGGCGAAGCCACCGGTTTCGGCGTCGAGCTTCGGGACGATGACGTACTCCTTGAGCACCGTGCGGACGACGGCGCGGGTCGGCGGGAAGACGAGGAGGAACCCGGTGGCGTCGGTGACGAGGCCGGGCGTGAGGAGGAACGCGCCGGCGGCGATGAGCAGGCCGCCGTCGACGAGTTCGTCGGTCGGTGTCTCCCCGACGGCGAGCTTCTCCTGGAGCTTCCGGATGGTGTGCCGGCTCTCGGAGCGCACGAACACCATGCCGAGCAGCGCCGTGATGACGACGGCGGCGACGGTGAGCTGCCACCCGATGGTTCCGGCGACGAACACTAAGAAGAGCGCGTCGAGGAGCGGGATGGCGAGCAGCCCGAGGCCGATCCACCGCAGACGTACCATTACCCGTTCTTACCGCCAGACCGCTATCAACTTTGGGCTCCCGGGGCCGCGGGTCGTTCCGTGACTGACTCGTCTGTCGAACCGGGCCATATCGGGACTGACCTGTCTGTCGAACCGGGCCATACCGCGCGCGGCCCGTACGTTTTTGCCGCTCGCGGTCGAGAAATCGGGTATGTTCGCCGCACTCCCCGCGCTCCCGGCGTTGCTCGCCGCGATGCCGCTCCAGCTCGACGCGTTCAACAGCACGCTCGGCCGCCTCCTCCTCGCCGTCGTCGTCATCGGCGTCGTCGTCTTCGTCGGCCGATTCGTCCTCAGCGTCGCGTGGAAACTCGTCGTCGTCGCCGTCGTCGTCGTCGGCGCGCTCTGGGTCGTCAGCAACTTCCTCTGAGAAATCCTGAACCGGGCGTTCGGCCGGCCCGTTCGATTCGTTCGCCCCCTCTTTCTCCGCGCTCAGACGACGCCGGCGTCGGTGAGGAAGTTCTCGACGAGGTCGTGGCCGACGCCGGTGAGCACCGACTCGGGGTGGAACTGGACCGCTTCGAGCGGATACGTCTCGTGGCGGACGCCCATGGCGATGGTTTCGCCGGCTTGCTCGGTGGTGGCGGTGACGTCGAAGCAGTCGGGGATGTCGGTGCAGACGAGGGAGTGGTAGCGCGCGGCTTCGAAGCCGTCGGGGAGGCCGGCGTAGATGCCGTCGCCGTCGTGGGCGACGGGGCTCGACTTCCCGTGGACGGGGCTGGGCGCGCGCCCCACCGACCCGCCGTACTCGTAGACGGCGGCCTCCATCCCGAGGCAGACGCCGAGCGTCGGAATCCTCGTGCTTCGCTCCGTGAGCACGTCGGCGGTGACGCCGACGTCTCGCTCGTTCTTCGGATGGCCGGGGCCGGGCGAGATGACGATGGCGTCCGGGTCGACCGCGTCGACGTCCGCGAGCGACGCCGTGTTCCGGAGGACGTCGACCTCGACGTGCGCGGAGAGGTACTCCACGAGGTTGTACGTGAAGGAGTCGAAGTTGTCGACGACGAGGACGCTCACCGCTCCACCTCCGGCGCGTCGGCCGATTCGTCGCGCTCGGTGATGGCGTCGAGCGCGTCGACGACGCCGCCCATCTTCTGCTCCGTCTCCTCGAACTCGCTCTCGGGGACGGAATCCGCGACGATGCCCGCGCCCGCGCGGACGCGGACAGTGTCGTAGTCGCGGCCGTGCTCGACTGTCGCGGTCCGGATGACGATGGCGAGGTCGGCGTCGCCGGTCCACGAGAAGTAGCCGACTGCGCCGCCGTAGATGCCGCGTGGCCGGGCTTCGAGCGCGTCGATGTACTCCATCGCGCGGAGCTTCGGCGCGCCGGAGAGCGTCCCGGCGGGGAACGACGCGCGCACGGCGTCGAACGCGTCGTAGTCGTCGGCGAGCGTTCCCGTCACCGTCGATTCGATGTGCTGGACGTGGCTGTACTTGAGGACGCGCATGAACTCGGGGACGCGGACGCTCCCGGCCTCGCTGACGCGGCGGACGTCGTTCCGCGCGAGGTCGACGAGCATCGTGTGTTCCGCGCGTTCTTTCTCGTCGGCGAGCATCTCGCCGGCGAGCCGCCGGTCCTCGACGGGGCTCCCGCCGCGCGCGCACGTCCCCGCGATGGGGTTGTTGAGAACGCGCGTCCCCGCGACGGAGACGAGAGTCTCCGGGCTCGCGCCGACGACGGAGCGCTCCGGGCCGCGCAGGACGTACATGTACGGCGAGGGGTTGACGTCCCGCAGCGACTCGTAGAGGCCGAGCGGGTCGAGGTCGCCCTCGATCTCCCGCGTTCGGCTGACGACGCCCTGGTAGAACTCGCCGTCGAGCACGGCCTCTTTCGCTTTCTCCACGGACTCCTCGTACGCGTCGCGCGGCGTCGTCTGCTCGCCGTGTTTCGTGAACCCGCCGGTCGCGGGGTCGGCGGCGTCGGCGAGCACGTCGGCGACGCGCTCGGCTTCCGCGTCGAGGCGGTCGTAGACGTCGCCCGGGTCGTCGCCGGGCGCGAGCACGGGCGTGCAGACGAGCTCCACTTCCGCCGTCGCCGCGTCGAACGTCACCGTCCGCGTGTTGAGCACGAACTCGGCGTCCGGCGTCGGCGTCTCCGCCGGCCGCTCCACGCCGACTTCCGCGAGGTGGAGGTCGTAGACCGCGTCGTACGCGAGGAAGCCCACGAACCCGCCCGTGAACGCCTGCCGGTCGCTGTCCGGGAACCCCCGACGCTCCACGTCCGGCAGTGCGTCTCGGAGCAAACCGAGGCAGTCACGGTCTCCACCGTCCGTCGAACCGGTGGCGACTGACACGTGTTCTGCGGCGCGTGAGTCGCGGCGGCGTTCCACCCCGGCGTCGCCGGCGTCGACGGTGACGACGGCGTCGGGGTCGTAGCCGACGAAGGAGTAGCGCGCGTGGCGTTCCTGGCCGTCCGTCGGCGGGCTGAACGCGCCGTCCGGGTCGCTCGCGGCGGTCTTAGGTGCGGATTCGAGGAGGAACGCGCGGTCGCCGTCCGCGAGCGCCGCGTAGGCGGCGAGCGGCGTCGTCTCCACGTCGAGCGTCGCGGTCGCGTACGCGACGACCGGGCCGTCGTCCGGCGCTGCGCGCTCCGTGAACGCCTCGCGCGTGCAGTCGAGCCCACTCACGGCGTCACGACCTCCGCGTCTCCATGCTCCGCGTTCCGCACGAATCGCCGGACGGCGTCGTTGTCTTTCTCGCCGCCGCGGGCTTCGACGCCGGAGGCGACGTCGACGCCGTAGGGTGCCACGACGCCGACCGCTTCCGCGACGTTGTCGGGCGTGAGGCCGCCCGCGAGGAGCACGGGGACGTCGAGGTCGCGCGCCACGTCCGCGGTCGCCGGCCAGTCCGCCGTCTCGCCCGTGCCGCCCGCGCCCGCCGCGTCGAGAGAGTCGAGGAGCACCGCGTCGACCACGCCCGCGACGCGCGCCGCCTCTTCGGGGTTGGCGGCGTCGACGGCGGCGAGGAGCGCGCCGTCGAAGTTCGCCTTCACGTAGGCGAGGTCGCCGACGCCGAGTCCGCCGTGGAGCTGGATGGCGTCGACGCCGGCGTCCGCCGCGAGGCCGAGCGCCCGACCGGGCGTCTCCTGCATCGTCACGAGGACCGTGGTGACGAAGGGCGGGACGCGCGCGGCGAGTTCGGCCGCGCGCTCCACGGGAATCTCGCGCGGCGAGTCGACGGGGACGTCGACGAGGAAGCCGAGCGCGTCCGCGCCCGCGTCGACGGCCGCGTCGACGTCCGCTTCGCGGGTGAGCCCACAGACCTTCGCGCGCGTCATTGCGCGACCGACTCGGCGGTGAGGTCGTCGAGTTTCGCCGCGGCGTCACCGGACGCGATGGCTTCGCGCGCGCGTTCGACGCCGCCTTCGAGCGAGTCGGCCTCGCCCGAGACGTAGATGGCCGCGCCCGCGTTCGCGAGGATGACGTCGCGCTTCGCGCCCGTCACGTCGCCCGTGACGATGCCGCGGAGGTCGCTCGCGTTCTCCTCCGGCGTCCCGCCCGCGATGGCTTCGACGGGTGCTCGTTCGACGCCGATGTCCGCGGGTTCGAGCTCGTACTCCTCGATGTCCTCTCCTCGGACCTCCGCCACGGTCGTCGTGTCGTGGATGCAGATCTCGTCCATGCCGCTGCCGTGGACGACGAGCGCGTGCTCGACGGGCATGTGCGCCATCGCCCGCGCGATGACGGGGACGAGCTCCTCGCTGTAGACGCCGACGACCTGCGCGTCAGCGCCCGCGGGGTTCGTGAGCGGCCCGAGCACGTTGAACACCGTCCGCACGCCGAGTTCCTGCCGCGGCCCGATGACGGCCTTCATCGCCGGGTGGAAGACGGTCGCGAGCATGAAGCCGATGCCGTCCTCCTCGATGGCTTCCTCCACGGCGGGCGGCTCTGCTTCGACGTCGACGCCCGCGACCTCCAGCACGTCCGCGCTCCCCGAGTTCGAGGAGACGGAGTAGTTCCCGTGCTTCGCCACCGGGACGCCCGCGCCAGCGGTCACGATCGCCGACGTGGTGGAGACGTTGATGGTGTCGTAGTCGTCGCCGCCCGTCCCGCAGGTGTCGACGAGCGGACGCCGGTCCGGGTCGATGGTCCGCGCGGCGTCCCGCATCCCCTGCGCGAATCCCGCGATCTCCGCCTCCGTCTCGCCCTTCGCGCGCAACCCCGCGAGCAGCGCGCCGATCTGTGCGTCCGTCGCCCCTTCGAAGACCGCCGTCGCGGCGTCACGGGCGGCCTCGACGGAGAGGTCTTCGCCGTCCGTCACGCGCTCGATGTAATCCTGCATAGTGAACTCCAATGTCCGTTGTTGGCTTACGATGTACAAGTCTGTCCATCAGTATAACTCTTTCGCGCGGTCTTCCGATTCGAAACCGTCAAGTGTACCCCGCGGCTACGAAGAGATGCGAGGAAGCCCCGAGGGTTGGTGGTCTAGTCAGGCTATGACACCTCCTTGACATGGAGGAGGCCGGCGGTTCAAATCCGCCCCAACCCACTTTCTGACGAAACAACGACGACGAGCGAAGCGAGGAGTCCGTTTTTCGCCGAAAGTGATCGGGCGGATTTGAACTAGGGAGCAACTCGGAGAGTTGCGACTGAGGTTCACAATCCGCCCCACCCCACTCTCTTATCCGGGTTTTCCCGGATTCAACGTTCTTCACTCCCCGCAGAAACGTCTGTGGTCGGGGGTGGTCTGCGTGAGTCAGACCACTTCGTTCGACCCGCCGATTTGCGAGTTCTGCGGCTGCTACATCACCGACGAGGACGCACCATGTCCCGCGCGTGACGACGGGAGGTGTTGTCCGTGAGTTCGCCGTCGACGCTCACGGAGGCCCGAGGAACTCGACCGCCGCGTCGGTGCGCCGCCGCGCCTGGTGCTCCCGGAGAAGTTCGAGCTCTCGTCGCTGGCGGGTAGGTGTACATCTCTCCTCCCGGTTTCCGGCGGTCGTAGCCGACGTGCTTTCTGTCGCTGGTGGTTTACTGCTGGGTGAGGATACGCGGTACTTCTCTCCAGTTCGAAACGCGTTCGCCGCCTACTGGTTCTCGTAGCGGTCGTGCCAGTCGCCGAACTGGCCGGTGAGCGCGCCGAGCGTGGAGCCGACGTTGAGGACCTGGTAGCCGTCGTCGACTTTCTCGATGACGTCGTCCATGCCGGCGGTGAGGTTGCCGACGGGGACGCCGTGGTCGAGCGCGGAGTCGCGGATGGTTTCGACGGCCGCCCGGACGTCGGGGTGGTCGCGTTCGCCGGGGTGGCCGAGGGAGACGGAGAGGTCGTTCGGGCCGGCGAAGACGAAGCCGAGCTGTGGGACGGAGAGGATGTCGTCGATGTTCTCGACGGCGGCGGCGGTTTCGAGGGTGACGCCGACGACGACTTCTTCGTCTTCGGTCGCGGGATAGTTCTCGGCGCGGCCGTAGCGGGCGGCGCGGGGGCCGGCGAGCCCGCGGTTTCCGGGTTCGCCGTCGACCTCGAAGTAGGCGGCTTCGACGGCTTCGCGGACGTCGGCGGCGGTGTCGGCGCGCGAGAGGAAGACGTTGCGCGCGCCCGCGTCGAGGACTTTCCGGACCATCGCGGGGTCGCCGGCGGGCACGCGGACGAGGAGTTCCGTGTCGGTGAGTTCGGCGGCGCGCAGGAGGCCGTCGAGGCGCTCGCCGTCCATCGGGCTGGGGCCGGCGTGCTCTAAGTCGATCCAGACGAAGTCGAAGCCGAACTCGCCGAGGAGTTCGACGGCGGCGGGCGTGTAGGTGTTGTCGAGCACGCCGAACGCGGGGTCGCCGGCGTCGAGGATGTGTTTCAGGGAGTTCTCTCGCGGGTTCATGCTGTCAACCTCGCTGGGAGTCGGGAAAAAACCGCGGGCCGCGGCGCGCGCCACCGCCAGCGGCGCGTGCTGGTGGGCGTAGGTCTTTGGCGGCGGCGGGTGATGGGTGACCTATGACGCACGTCGTGCTCATCGGCGCGTACGGGAGCGCGGGCTCCGCCGTCGCGGAAGTGCTCGCGGACGCGGAGGGCGTGGAGTTGACGATGGTCGACGACGGCGACCCGGGCGGCGGGCTCTGCATCCTCCGCGGGTGTATGCCGTCGAAGGAGGTGCTCTCCGCGGGCGAGCACAAGCACCAGGCGGAGCACGACCCGCGGTTGAACGCCGCCGTCGCGCCCGACGTCGACGCCATCGTCGAGCGGAAGGACGAGAACACGGGGCGGTGGGCGGGCTACCGCCGCGACGCCATCCACGACCTCGCCGAGCGCGACGGCGTCGAGTTCATTCACGACACCGCGCGCTTCGTCGACGCCGAGGAATCCCGCTCGTCGACCGACCGGCCGGAGACTGAGAGACACACCGTAGCCGTCGGCGACCGCGAAATCGAGGCGGACTACGTGGTCGTCGCCACCGGCTCCTCGCTGAACGTCCCGGACCTGCCGGGCATCGAGGACGTCGACTACTGGGACTCCGCGCGCGTCCTCGACGCGACCGAGTTCCCCGACTCCGGCGTCGTGATGGGCTTCGGGTTCGTCGGCCTCGAACTCGCGCCCTACCTCGCCGAAGTCGGCGACGTGGACCTCACGGTCATCGAGCACGACGAGCGGCCGCTGGACGACGCGCCGGACCGCCTCGGCGACGACCTCCTCGACTGCTACCGCGAGGAGTACGACATCGACGTGCGCACGAGCGTGCGCGAGGAAGCCGTCGAGGAAACTGACGAGGGCGTCGCCGTCCACCTCGATGACGGGTCGACGGTCGAGGCGGACGACCTCTTTCTGTTCACTGGTCGCGTGCCGACACTCGACGGTCTCGGTCTGGAACACACCGCGGTCGACCCCGGGGAAGGCTGGGTCGCAGAGACGATGCAGGCGCGCGGCGACGAGCGCGTCTTCGCCGTCGGCGACGTCACCGGCCGCGAGCAAGTCCTCCACGTCGCGAAAGAGGAAGGCTACACCGCGGGGCGAAACATCCTCGCGCACGCTCGCGGCGAGGAGTTAGAGACCTACGACCCGACCGTTCACCGCGTGGTCTTCTCCGGCCTCGGGACCTACCCGTACGCGCGCCTCGGCCACACCGCCGACGCCGCGCGCGAGGCCGGCTACGACCCCATCGTTGTCTCCCGCGACGCGAGCGACGACGGCGTCTTCGAGGCGAAAGTCGTCCCGCGCGGCGGCGCGGACCTCGTCGTCGCCCAGGACGGCACGGTGCTCGGGTATCAGGGCCTCCACTACCACGCCGACGTCATGGCGAAAACGATGCAGGTAATCGTCGAGCTCGGTCTCGACGTCCGCGACCTCCCGAGTCGCGCCTACCACCCGACGACGCCCGAAATTCTCGACGGTCTCTTCCGGGACGCCGTCGACGAACTCGACGCCTAGCCCTCCGCGAGCGGCTCCCCGCAGTCGGGGCAGGCGTCGTCGGTGATGTCGCAGGTCGCATCGCAGGCCGGACAGACTCGAAGGTAGCATGCCGGGTCTCCCATGGGGGACGGTACCGTCCGACGACGTATCGGTGTTTCGGCGCGTCACGACCGCCTGCAACAACCTTCAAGAGTGTCGGCCGTGAATCCAGAGTACGCTATGGACATCGCTGATATCGCGACCCCGGACTACGTCGAGGTCGAATCCGAAGACCGTCTCGGCAAAGTCCGTTCTCTCTTCGACGAGGAGAACCCGAAAGGCATCATCGTGATGGAGGCCGGCCAGTACGCCGGCGTCATCACCGAGCGCCAGCTGCTCCGCTCGCACATCGACGACGACACGAAGGCGCACGCGATGATGAAGCCCGCGCCGAAAATCGACCGCACCGAGGACATCCGAGAGACCGCGCGGATGCTCGTCGAGGGTAACACGAAGGTCGCCCCCGTCTTCGAGGCCGACCGCCTCTGGGGCATCATCACCGAGGACCAGATCCTCGACGCCGTCCTCGACAGCCTCGACGCGCTCGACGTCGCCGACATCTACACCGCGAACGTCATCACCATCGACGAGGACGACACGATGGGCCGCGTCATCAACCTCCTCCGCGAGAACGGCATCAGCCGCCTCCCCGTCGTCGACGAGGACGGCTTCCTCACCGGCGTCGTCACGACGAACGACATCGTCGACTTCGTCGTCCGCCAGGGCGACAAGACGACGCGCGGCGACCGCAGCGGCGAAATCGAACGCCTCCTCGACCTCCCGGTCTACGACGTCATGTCGAGCCCGGTCGAGACCGTGGCGCTCGAAACGTCCGTCGAAGACGCCGTCGCGACGATGCTCGAGAACGACTACTCCGGCCTCGTCGTGACCGACCCCGACGACGACCGCGTCGTCGGCGGCGTCCTCACGAAGACGGACGTGCTCCGCGCGCTCTCCTACACCGAGGAGGAGACGATGGACGTCCAGATCACGAACATCGACCTGCTCGAAACGCTCTCGCGCGACGACGTCCGCGAGACCATCAGCAAGGTCGCCTCGAAGTACGCGGAGATGGACGTCCTGCACGCGCACGTCCGCTTCCACCAGCACAAGGAGAAGCTCCGCGGCACCGCCCTCATCCAGTGTCAGATTCGCCTCCGCACCAACAAGGGCCAGGCGATGGGGACCGGCGAGGGCTACGGCGCGGACAACGCCTTCCACGTCGCCGTCGACAAGCTCGAACGCAACGTCCTCGAAATGAAGGGCATCCAGGCGGACGAGGAGTACGAAGGCCAGCTCCTCCGGAAGCTCAACCAGCTCTAAGCCGCGCGACCCACTGTTCCTCGTTCTTTCACGCCGCGTAGCCAACCGGCCGCGCGTCGTCGGTTAGGCGGAGGGGGCTTCGAGGCCGCGGTCGGTGATGGCGAAGTTCGCGCGTTCGCCTTCGGGTTTCGCGCCGTGTTTTTCGAGGACGGCGCGGCGGCGATTCCCCTTGTAGCGTTCGAGGCGGACGACGACGCCCGTCCAGTGCATGAGGGTGTGGCCGCCGAGCGGGCGCACGGAATCAGTGCCGGCGTCGGGGTCGGAGTAGACCTGGTTCGTCACGGCGACGGCGAGGTCGTGTTTCCGGGCGAGCGAGAGGAGGTGAGTGACCTGGCGGGTGACCTCCCGCAGGGAGTCGCCGCCCTGGTCGTCGCTTCCGCGTTCGAGGCGGTAGAAGCCGGTGATGGAGTCGACGACGACGAGGTCGGCCCGCTCGGCGAAGTCGCTCGCGTCTCGGACGGCCTCCGCCTGCTCGGCGAAGTCGTGCGCGGACTCGATGACGACGTTCCCCGCGGCCTCGTCTGGGTCCTCCGCGTTCGCTTCGAGGATTTGCCGGAAGCGCTCGACGCTCACGCCCTCCGTGTCCACGTAGACGGCGGTACCGCCGGCGTCGGCGGCCTGCACCGCCGCGGAGAGCGCGACGTTCGTCTTCCCCGCTCCCGGCGGCCCGTAGAGCTGCGTTACCTGCCCCCGTTCGAGGCCGCCGCCGAGAAGGTCGTCGAGCGGCGGACAGCCCGTCGAGACGTGCGAATCGCTCACTACCCGGGAGTAGTTCGCCCCGTCGCAAAAGCAGTCCGGTCAGTCGGCGGCCCGGCCGACGTCTCGGTAGGCGCTCCGCCTGCCGTACGCGCGGCCGAGCGCCCAGGCGGCGAGGATGGCGACCCAGACGAACGCGAGGTTCCACGTGAGGAGCAGCGTGCTGACGACGGCGAGCGCGACGAGGAGGAGGGCCTGCGCCCAGCGGAGGCCGAGTTCCGCGTTGATGACTGCGGGAAGTCGCATACCGCGCCGTTTCGGCGGTAGACGGGTATCTCTTCGGGTCGTCCCTCGGCGACGCGTGGCTTTTTGCCGCGCGAGAGCGAGGGTGGGAGCGTGATAGTCGTCGCGACGGCGGATTTCGAAGTCTACCACGAGGTCGTGAACGCGCTCAGAGACCGGGGCGTCGAGTTCACGACCATCGAACCGGACGAGGGGCTCCCGGCGGACGCGGACGTCGTCGTCACGGCGGAGTCGGACGACGCCGACTTCGACGTGGAGACGGTCGTCGCCGACCCCGACGACCCGCGGCGCGCCGTCGACGAAGCCCTCGCCTACCTCCGCGGCGGCGCGGAACGAACAATTATCGGCGTCGACCCCGGCCCGAACCCGGGTATCGCCGTGCTCTCCGGCGACCTCGTCGTCGCCGCCTTCCAGGTCCCCGCCGAGGACGCCGCCGCCGTCGTCAACGACGAACTCGCCGGGGCGCTCGACCCGATCGTCAGAATGGGCGACGGCGCGCGCCTCCACGGCGCACGCATCCTCGACGACGTCGACGCCCCCATCGAAATCGTCGACGAAACCGGCACCACCCCCTACCTCGGCGCGGGCGCGCGCGGCATGGACGACGTCCTCGCCGCCGTCAACATCGCCCGCCTCGAAGGCGAACGCACCACCTCCCGCGACTTCGAACCCACCGACGGCGAACTCCAAGTCATCAAAGCCGAATCCCGCGAACGCTCCCCCGACGACCGCACCCTCCCCGACGACCTCGCCCGCCGCGTCGCCCGCGGCGAACTCAGCATCGACGACGCCCTCGACCAACACCGCGACCGCGTCGAAGAATAATCGCTGAACCGACCCCCGCCCCCGCCGGCCGTCGCGTCGGGGGTTCCGGCAACGGAGGGGGGCGGCGTCACGTCTTTGTAGACGCGTGTGGTAGTGAAACACACAGCAGCTGGCGGAAGATTCTTTCGTCGGCGTGAAAGATACCTCACCACAGAGACCCCAACCAATGAACGAAGTCCAACTCGAGGTGGCGAAGGCGTACCCGAACGACTCGGGACGCGGTATCGCCCGCCTCGACCCCGACACGCTCCTTCACCTGAAGCTGAGCCCGGGGGACATCATCGAGATCGAGGGCGCGGAGACGACCGCGGCGAAAGTCTGGCGTGCGGACCGTCAGGACTGGAATACTGATACTGTTCGCATCGACGGCTTCACCCGGCAGAACGCGGACGTCGGTATCGGCGAACGCGTCAAGATCCGGAAGGCGGAAGCGGAGAAAGCGGACACGCTCGTGCTCGCGCCGCCGGAGGAGGCGAGCGTGCAGTTCGGGAGCGACGCGGCCGGAATGGTGAAACGACAGATCCTGAAACGGCCCGTGGTCGAACGCGACATCGTCCCCGTGATGTCCTCGACGAACCACCCGTTCATGCGGTCGCCAGGGCAGGCCATCCCGCTCATCGCCGTCGAGACCGAGCCGGAGGGCGTCGTCCTCGTCACCGAGGACACCGACGTCGAGCTGCGCGAGGAGCCCATCAGCGGCTACGAGCGCACCGGCGGCGGCATCACCTACGAGGATATCGGCGGACTCCAGAACGAGATTCAGCGCGTCCGGGAGATGGTGGAACTCCCGATGAAGCACCCGCAGATCTTCCAGAAACTCGGCATCGAACCGCCCCAAGGAGTCCTCCTCCACGGGCCGCCGGGGACGGGGAAGACCCTGCTGGCGAAGGCGGTGGCGAACGAGACGTCGGCGAGCTTCTTCTCCATCGCCGGCCCGGAGATCATCTCGAAGTACTACGGGGAGTCCGAGCAGCAGCTCCGCGAGATCTTCGAGGACGCGAAGGAGGATTCGCCCTCCATCATCTTCATCGACGAACTCGACTCCATCGCGCCGAAGCGCGAGGACGTCACCGGCGAAGTCGAGCGGCGCGTCGTCGCCCAGCTCCTGACGATGATGGACGGCCTCGAAGGGCGCGGGCAGGTGATCGTCATCGCGGCGACGAACCGCGTCGACGCCGTCGACCCCGCGCTGCGTCGGCCGGGTCGGTTCGACCGCGAGATCGAAATCGGCGTCCCCGACGAGGTGGGTCGCGAGGAGATCCTGAAGATTCACACGCGCGGGATGCCGCTCTCGGACGACATCGACCTCCCGCACCTCGCGGACGAGACGCACGGGTTCGTCGGCGCGGACATCGAGAGCCTGACGAAGGAGGCGGCGATGCGCGCGCTCCGGCGGTACCTCCCCGAGATCGACCTCGACGAGGAGGACATTCCGCCGAGCCTCATCGACCGGATGATCGTCAATCGGACGGACTTCCGCGGCGCGTTGAACGAGGTCGAACCCTCGGCGATGCGCGAGGTCCTCGTCGAGCTCCCGAAGATCACGTGGGACGACGTCGGCGGGCTCACGGACGCGAAGGAGAACGTGAAGGAGTCCGTGGAGTGGCCGCTAAACAGCCCGGAGAAGTTCCAGCGGATGGGCGTCGACGCCCCGTCCGGCGTGCTCCTCTACGGGCCGCCGGGCACGGGGAAGACGCTGATGGCGAAGGCGGTGGCGAACGAGACGAACGCGAACTTCATCAGCGTGCGCGGCCCGCAGCTCCTCTCGAAGTGGGTCGGGGAGTCGGAGAAGGCGATCCGGCAGACGTTCCGGAAGGCCCGGCAGGTCAGCCCGACCGTCATCTTCTTCGACGAGCTGGACGCGCTCGCGCCCGGTCGCGGCCAAGATGCCGGAAACAACGTCTCCGAGCGCGTCGTGAACCAGCTCCTCACCGAACTGGACGGGCTGGAGGACATGGAGGACGTGATGGTGGTCGCCGCGACGAACCGGCCGGACATCATCGACCCGGCGCTCATCCGCTCCGGGCGCTTCGACCGGATGGTGATGGTCGGGCAGCCGGACGTCGACGGCCGCGAGCAGATCCTGAAGATTCACACGAGCGACACGCCGCTCGCGCCGGACGTCAGCCTCCGCGAGCTCGCGGAAATCACGGACGGCTACGTCGGGAGCGACCTCGCGAACATCGCCCGAGAAGCCGCCATCGAGGCGCTCCGCGACGACGACGACGCCGAGGAAGTCGAGATGCGGCACTTCCGCCGCGCCATGGAGAACGTCCGTCCCACCATCACGGACGACCTCCTCGACTACTACGACACCGTCGAAGAACAGTTCAAAGGCGGAAACACGCCGACCCAGCAGCGCGAAAGCGGCCACATCGGCTTCCAGTAGGCCGCCGCGCCGCGACCTCCTCTCCGGCTTCGCTCGGACTTTTCCTCCGCCTTCTCGCGCCGACTCTCCGCGTCGCTTCGCCGCGTCGAATCGGACGCTACCGCACGGCTTCCTCATCCGCCACCGACGACCGGCTATGTTGATACCCACCGGACTGGACAGGGGTTATATTGATAGGAACTGCTTCTATGTGTATCTGGTTCTTTGGGTCAAATGCCTCCATTGGGGGATGGGGGAATGGAGTTGCCACAGGAACCACCACCGCCCACGCTAACTCCCGTGGACCCCACCTGATTCGGTTTTTCCGGGCGTCGACGTCGCGGAGTCCGCCGTCCGGCCGTCGAGAATGACGTCGAGGAGCTTGCGCTGTGCGGTTCTGAGCTGCTCGGAGACGGTGGGCTGTGAGACGCCGAGCATGTCGGCGACGTCGGTCCCGGTGCTCTGTCGCGGCGTGAGGAAGAACCCGCTGTAGTAGGCGGTCTCGAGGATTTCGCGCTGGCGGTCGGTGAGCACGTCGTCGAGCTCCGCGTGAATCCCTTCCCGAGTCTTCGGGGCGCGTTCGCGCTCGCGGCGCGCGACGAACTCCGTGCTCGCGTAGCGCCCGCGGAGCCACTCTACGAACTCGCGGACGCTCGCGGCCCCGGGGAGTTCGGCCGTCAGCTGGAGGCCGTCCACCGCGGGCGTCAGCGACCCGAGGGCCGCGCCGTACTCCGCGAGCGCGCCGACGACGCTCGGACCGGCGACGACGGCTTCCACGAAGACGCGGTCGCCGGCCGTCCCGAGGTACTGGCTCGACTCGACCGCGTCCACCTCGGCGAGCGCGTCGGTGACCGCGTCGGCGTCGACGTCGCGCGCGGCGAAGAACACGCGAACGCGGTCGTCGGCGAGCGGCAGGACCGCGTCCACGGTGAGGTCGGCGTCGAGCCGGCGGGCGAGCCGACCGAGGACGCTCGCGTCGTCGCCCAGGTGGAAATCGATCTCGACCACTCGGTCGCTGAGGAGCGCGCGCTTCGACTCCACGGCGTTGACGGCGTTCGCGATCGTTTCGCCGAGTTCGACGAAGACCGACTCCTCCATCTCCTCGAAGACGCCGGGGCGGTCGGCGTAGACGGAGAGCACGCCGTACGTCACGTCACCGTAGTGCAGCGGGACGCTGATGACGGACTGGAACTCCCGAGAGAACGCGTCCGCGCGCCACTGGCCGTCCCGGAGGTTCTCGGCGACGTTCGACACGACGGTCGCGTTACCCGTCCGGAGCGCGGTCACCGCGGGTTCGGCGGCCTCCGCGGGTGCCGGTGCGAGGTCGACGTCGTCGAGGTAGCCGCGCTCCTGTCCGCTCTGCGCCGCCGGAGCGAGCGCCTCCCCGCTGTCCGTCGGCGTGCCGATCCACGCGAACCGGAACCGGTCGCTGCGCGTGAGGCGCTCGCAGACGACGCGCTGAATCTCGTCGCGCGTCGTCGCCTCCACGAGCGCCTGGTCGACGTCGCGGATGATGGTGCTCACCTGATTCACGCGCTGGAGCCGCTGGTTCTGCTCCTGTAAGAGTTCGTCGCGCTCTCGGAGCGTCGCCTGACTCTCCACGCGGTCGAACGCGGCCTCCGCCGTCGCCGCGACCAGCTCGACGAGGTTCCGCGTGTTCCCGCTGAACCCGTCGTGTCCCGGTGCCGAGACGGCGAGCACGCCGTGTTCGCCGAGCGGCACGACGAGTGTGTCGCTCCCCGCACCCACGACGCCCGTGTCGCCGTCGACGAACGCCTGCCAGACGGCCGACCCCGCGCCGGCGTCGAGCGCGCGCGTCTCGCTCGCCCGGCCGTCGTCGCGCGCGGCCCAGCTCACGGCGTCGAGCGTGTTCTCCGCGGCGTCGAAGTGGTAGACGCAGGCGTCGTCGAGAGTGAGTTCGTCCGTGAGCGTCGTCACGATGATGTCCCCGATTTCCTCGTGTGTCTCCGCGTGCAGGAGGTCGCGCGTCGACTGCTGGAGCGCTGTGAGCGTCCGCTCGCGCTCCTTCCGCCGCACCGCCGCGACCGCGTGACTGATCGTCTCGCCGAGCTCCGCCATCACCGCGACCTTCCGCTCGTCGAACGCCGACGCGCGGTCCGCAGAGACCACCAGTACGCCGTATTCGACGTCCTCGTGGACGAGCGGGACGGCGACCACCGACTCCCCGCTCTCGCTCTCCGAGTCGCTCGACACGAGTTCGCCGACGCGCTGGACGGTGCCCGTTCGCAGCGCGACCGCGCCCGCTTCACGGACTGCCGTCGCGCCGTCGCCGTCGCCCGCGTTGACTGCGTCGAGACGCGGCGCGTCGACGCCCGCCGCCGTCCGCGCCGTCATCGTCTCGTACTCCTCGTCGTACTCGCCGACCCACGCGGCCGCGTACGTCTCCGACGCCGCGAGCCGCTCGCAGACCGCCTCCTCGATACCGTCCCGCGACGTCGCCGCGACGAGCGCCTGGTCGATATCCCGGATGACGGTGTTGATCTGGTTCAGCTCGTCGAGCTCGTCGCGCTGCTCGCGCAGCCGCTGCTCGTAGTCGTGGCGCTCCGTCATGTCCCGCGTGACCTTCGTGTACCCGCGGAGGTCGCCGCCTTCTCCGTAGCGCGCCGTGATGACGACGTTCGCCCAGAACCGCGACCCGTCCTTCCGCACGCGCCACCCCTCGTCTTCGACCCGCCCTTCCGCCGCCGCCCGCGCGAGGTTCGTCTCCGGCCGCCCCGCCTCCCGGTCGGCTTCCGTGTAGAACGTCGACACGTGCTCGCCCAGGATCTCCTCCTCCTCGTAGCCCTTCGCCCGCCGCGCCCCCTCGTTCCACGTCCGCACTCGTCCTTTCTCGTCGAGCACGAAAATCGCGTAATCCGACACCGTCTCCACGAACTCGCGGAACTGCGCCTCCGCCAGCGACCCGTCGCCGTCGGCATCCGCGTCGGCACTGGCGTCGCTCCCGGCATCCCCGTCACCCTCAGCACTGCCGTCAGCGTCGGTGTCGTCACTCCCCTCACCGTCGCCGTCAGTCCTGCCGCCGGTCGCGGCTGCCGCTTCTACCGTCGCTTCCGGCGCTTCCTCGGGCGTCGTCGACGAACCTTCGACTCGCCACCACACGCGCCCCCGCGCGCCCACCTTCTTCGTCTCCAGCGCGCCGGACGCCGCGAGCGACTCCAGCTTCCCGTACGCCGTCCGGCGCGCACACCCCAGCTCCTCTGCGACCTCGCTCGCCGTCAACGGCGTCCCCGGCGTCTCCGTCGCCTCGAACACCGCGACCACGTCCGAGCGCGTGTGCGTCGGCGTCGGCCCTTGCGTCATACCCCTCGCTACGCGCTCGACCCCGATAAACGATGCCGTCAACGGAATCCGGTCGGTGGCGGCCGCTCCGGGACGGGAGAAAACGGGTGAGAAACCGATTATTCGAGCGCGACCGCGTTGACCTGGCCGTTCTGCCCCGGGCGGGACGTCACGCGCGCCTGCGTGCCGTCCTCCAGCTCGACGACCGCGCCCTTCGTGATGATGTTACGCCGAACGTAGTTCGGGTTCGCGTCGTTCTCCACGACGTCCACGATCTCCAGCCGGCTCGTGTCGCCGCCGTCCGTGACGTTCGCCACGTTCGTCGCGAGCGCGCGAACCTTCTTCTCGTTCCCGCGAGAGTCCACGGTGCGGAACCGCGGCTCGCCGACCGTCGTCTCCGTCGGCGACCGACCGAGCTCCGCCTTGCGCTTCTTGTGCTGCGGCCGCGTTCGCGCACCAGTCTTCGTGCGCTTAGACTTACCCTGGTATTGCATACGGAGGAAATAGCCCGTCGCGTACTTGATGCCTTCGCTTTCATCGGCGCTAGTACGCTTTCGTTCCCCACGTCGATTCGCTCCCACTCGGCTTCGTTCTGACCGCACTCTCGGCGAGCACTCGGTCTCACTCATCTCCGAATTCGTCGACGCCTTCTCCGAAAGCCGGCTCCCGCTCGCGCCCGCTCGACGACATATCCGCTCGCAAGCTCGCGGATAGGGGTCGCCGAGCGAACGCGACCAGTCGCCCCCTTTCGATGCCCCACCCGTAGTGGTTAGCTATCTGTTCGCGGGCGGTGATTGATTGGCCGGCTGCGTTCGGTGGTTGGGCCGTCGAGGCGGGTCGGGACCGCGGGGTTTAGGCCGCCGCGTGAGGGAGTACTCGGTAATGAGTCTCCGGGTCGCCGTGGGCGCGCCGTTCCTCCAGAAGGGCAAAGAGGAGATCGGCGAGCAGGAGTTCGTGGTGGCGCTCTCGCTGGACCGGGACTGGATGAGTCCCGACCAGGCGAAGAAACTCCTCGACGTCGGCGCGCGCGAGGGCTTGCTGCGCCGGGAGAACGGGCGGGTCGCGGCGACGTTCGACGCGAGCGACGTCGAGATTCCCGAGGAGTTCACGGTGGACGACTCCCTCTTCCGGGAGCGCTCGGCGTTCGAGCGCGTGCTCGACGACCTCGTCGCGGAGGGGCACGACCGCCAAGAGACGGTCGCCGCCATCAACGACCTCCAGGGGAATCTGGGTGTGACGGCGGACGCGGCGGCGGTCGTGTACGCGCGCCGGCACGGCCTCGCCGCCGACGACGCCGCTCGCGTGGCGCGGGACGCGCTGGAGGAGGAGGCCTGATGGTCGCCGAGAAGACGACCGACGGCCGCCGCCTCGCGCAACTCCTCGCCTCTGAACTCACCGGCCGGCAGGTCCCGCCGTTCGACCGCGTCACCGTCGAGAACGCCGACACCGACGCCGAACCGACGCCGGACGGCACGCGGGCGTACGATATCGAACTGGACGGCGAGCGAGCGGGCGCGGTCTACATGCAGCCGGACCGCCTCTACGTCGACCTGCGTCGGGGGCGAGCGGACGCGCGGACGGCCGCGGCGGACGCCGGCCTGCGCGTTCGCCCCGTCGCGTCGAAACCGCCGCGTACGCTCGTCTTCGTCGCGGACGCGGCCGAGGTAAAGCGAGTTGTTGATGTACTGGCGGCCGCGCTTGGCGAGTAACGATGGGCTTCTTCGACGACCTCGCCGACCGCATCGACGAGACGAACAGCGTCGTCTGCGTCGGCCTCGACCCCGACCTCGACCGGCTCCCCGACGACGTCCGCGACGCCGACTTCCCGCGCTGGCAGTTCAACCGACGGATTATCGACGCGACGCACGAACACGCCGCGTGCTACAAGCCGAACGCCGCCTTCTACGAGGACCCTGACGGGTGGACGAGCCTCGTCGAGACCATCGCGTACGCCCACGGGAAGGGCGTCCCGGTCATCCTCGACGCGAAGCGCGCGGACATCGGGAACACCGCCCGCCAGTACGCCCGAGCGCTCGACCGCGCCGACGCCATCACCGTCAACCCCTATCTGGGTAGAGATAGCCTCCAGCCGTTCCTCTCGCGGGAGGACAAGGGCGTCATCGTCCTCTGTCGGACGTCGAACCCAGGGGGGAAGGACTTCCAGAACCTCGAACTCGCGTCGTACGACGAGTACCTCTACGAGCACGTCGCGCGGCGCGCGAGCGAGTGGAACGAGCACGGGAACGTCGGCCTCGTCGTCGGCGCGACCGCCCCGGAAGAACTGGAGACCGTCCGCGAACGCGCTCCGGACCTCCCGTTCCTCGTCCCCGGCGTCGGCGCGCAGGGCGGCGACGCCGAAGCAGCGGTGGAACACGGCCTGACCGACGCGGGCGTCGGCGTCGTGAACTCCACGCGCGGCATCATCTTCGCCGGCGAGGACTCCCCGAACTGGGCGGGTGCCGCGGGCGACGCCGCTCGGAAGCTGAAGAAACGACTGAACGAGTACCGCTAGCGGGGTTCGCCCCAGTCGTCCGGCCGGTCACCGCGCTCGCGGCCGCTCGTGGTTTTCTCCTCGCCGCCTCGTTGTTTCGCGCAGTCCGTACAGAGCCCGGAGCCGCGGTCGTAGTGGTCGGCGCAGACGACGCGGCCGCAGCGGTCGCACGCGAAGCGTGCCTGCGCGGACTCGCACAGCTGACAGACGCCGGTGACGCTCATACGCGGCTCTTCGGCGCGCGGCACAATCAACGTGCGGGCGGCGACGGCGCGCCCGGACGGGGAGGGCCATCGTTTTTACCGGCAGCGCTCGTCGCCCTCGGTATGACGACTGCCGTGTTCTTCGACCTCGACGGGACGCTCGTCGCGTTCGACGACGGGTTCGACGCAGTGCTCGAAGACGCGTTCGACCGCGTCGTCGGCGCGTACGAGGACGCGTGGGGCGACGTCTACGGCGAGGCGTTCTCCGGCGCGTTCGAAGCGCTCGACGACGAGCCGTACTCGGCGGGGATGTCGGCGGTCGTCCGCGAGTTCGGCCTCGACGCCGACCCCGAGGCGCTGACGCGCGCGCTCGCCGCCGCGGAAGTCGAAGGCGTGCACGCGACGCCCGGCGCGTCCGTCCTCCTCGAACGGGTCGCCGCCCGCGGCCCAGTCGGCGTGCTCACGAACGGCGTCCGCTCCCTCCAGTCGCGGAAACTCGCCGCGACGGGGCTCGACGACCACGTCGACGCGCTCGTCACCTCGTACGACGCGGGCGCGCACAAACCCGCGCCGGACGCCTTCGTCGCCGCCGAAGCCGCCCTGCACGCGACCGACTACGTCATGGTCGGTGACAGCGCCGACGCGGACGTCGCCGGCGCAAAAGCCGTCGGCTGGCGCGCCGTCCACCTCGGCGGCGACGACACCCCCACGGTGTCGAGCCTCGTCGGCCTCGCCGACCTCGCGGACACGTTCCGGTAGCCCGCCTCATCCGCTCACGGACAACCGCCGCTCTCTCACGAGCTCCCTACCCCTACTGTGCGAACGGTTCTCAGTTGTGCGAAGCACGTATTTGGGTGTGGGCTCTTACCAATCCACATGGCCCTCGACCGCGCCGTCTTCCGCACCGCCCTCGAACGCGGTGAGGAGGAGGGCGGAAACGTCGAGTTCAAGGAACGGCTCACGCGAGACGTCCACTTGGCCGACGGCCGCCTGGAGAGTCTCGCCGCGCAACTCCGCCACCGCGTCCTCTCCGGGGACGGCGAAGCGCTCTACGTCGTCGGCGTCACCGACGACGGCGGCATCGCCGGAACCTCGCCCGAGGCGTTCTCGGAGACGCTCGACGTCCTGAGCTTCCTCGCCGAGGAAGCCGGCGCGCACATCGCCGACGTCCAGACGTGGGGCGCTGACAACGGCGGACTCGTCGGTATCGCGTCCATCCACGACGGCACGGCGCTCGACGGCGGCGACGACCACATCATCGTCGGCACCGCCGGCCACGTCGACCACGGGAAATCCACGCTCGTCGGCTCGCTCGTCACCGGCCGCGCCGACGACGGCGACGGCGGCACGCGCGGCGTCATGGACGTCCAACCCCACGAGGTCGAACGCGGCCTCTCAGCCGACATCTCCTACGGCGTCTACGGGTTCGCCGACGGCGACACCGTCCACGTCGACCACCCGAACCGGAAACCCGAACGCGCGAAAGTCGTCGAAACCGCCGACCGAGTCGTCTCCTTCGTCGACACCGTCGGCCACGAACCCTGGCTCCACACCACGATTCGCGGGCTCGTCGGACAGAAGCTCGACTACGGCCTCCTCGTCGTCGCCGCCGACGACGGCCCGACCAGTACGACCAGAGAACATCTCGGCGTCCTCCTCGCCACCGAACTCCCCACCATCGTCGCCGTCACCAAGACCGACCTCGTCTCCGAGGAGCGACTCCGCGAGGTCGAAACCGAAGTCGAACGGCTCCTCCGCGGCGCGGGCCGCACTCCCCTTCCCGTCTCGCGCTACGGCACGGAGACCGCCATCGAGGAACTCGACGACACCGTCGTCCCCCTCGTCCGCACGAGCGCCGTCACCGAGGACGGCTTCGACGTCCTCCACGAGATGTTCCGCCGCCTCCCCAAGACCGCCGGACAGCGCGACGGCGACTTCCGCCTCTACGTCGACCGCGCCTACAACGTCACCGGCGTCGGCCCCGTCGCCTCCGGCACCATCGAATCCGGCAGCGTCGCCGCCGGCGACGAACTCGCCCTCGGCCCCTTCCCCGACGGCTCCTTCCGCGACGTCGACGTCCGGTCCATCGAGATGCACTACCACCGCGTCGACAAGGCGGACGCCGGCCGCATCGTCGGCATCGCCCTCAACGGCGTGCGCGCCGACGACATCACCCGCGGCATGGCGCTCGTCCCCCGCGACAGCGCCCCGCGCGCCACCCGGCGCTTCGAAGCCGACGTCATGGTCCTCAACCACCCCACCCGCATCGACGCCGGCTACGAACCCGTCGTCCACCTCGAAACCATCAGCGAAGCCGCCGTCTTCGAACCCGAGGGCGGCCAGCTCCTCCCCGGCGACACCGGCTCGGCGACTGTCCGCTTCAAGTTCCAACCGTACCTCCTCGAAGAAGGCCAGCGCTTCGTCTTCCGCGAGGGCTCCAGCAAAGGCGTCGGCACCGTGCGCACGCTCCTCGACTGACCACCGCACCGCGGCCGCCGACGCCGCGTTTCCGCGGCCGCTGACGCCCCCTCCCGCGTGCGCTCCGATACCGCGCTAAGCGGGCACCTGACCCGGCCGTACGGTTTATCAGACTCCACCCTGTCGAACGCGTATGAAGCGCCGCCTCCGTCGCGTCGCCGGCGCGCTCGCCGCGGGCGCGATCACGAACGCCCTCGCGCTCCTCGTCCTCGTGCCGTTCCTCCCCTCGCCCTACCCGGCGGCTATCGCGTTCACGCTCGGCTCCCCCGTCGGCGCGCTCGCCACGCAGCGCGCTCGCGTCCGCCAGTACGTCACTACCCACTCGCACGCCCGCCTCTCAATCGACGCCGCCGCCGCGCTCGTCGCGTCCGCGCTCGGTGCTATCGCCCTCACCGCGGGCTTCGCGTCCGCCCCAGTCGTCGGCATCGACCCGATCTCCCTCTGGTGTGTCACCACGATGGCGGGCGCGCTCGGCGTCTACCTCCTCTGGTACCGCGCGCCCCGCCGCCCCCTCGAACCCATCTAGTCCTCTAGCGGCGCTCGTTCGCGACTCGATACCCGCCGTCCGCTCGCTCCGCTAGTCCGAGGAGCTGACACCACGCGAGCAGCCGTGCGACTCGCTCCGCGTCACGCAGCACCGACGCCCGTGACGCGATGTCCTCTACTGTGCGTGGGTCGTCGTCGAGGACGTCGACGAGTTCGCGCGCGCCGTAGACGCGCTCGACGAACGCGTCCGCGAGCGCGCCCCGTTCGACCGCCGCGGCGCTCTGCGCGTACGTGCCGTCTCGCTCGTCGAGGAGACCGAGCGCCGCGAGGAAGACGAGCCAGTCCGCCGCCGTTCCGCGGTCGACGCCGACGGCGTCCATCACGCGCGCACAGCAGTCCACGTCCGGGTCGACGGACTCCGGGAGGCTGTCGCGTGCGCGCGAAACCACGTCGGGTGAGTCCGGCGCGGGCGGCACGGGCTTGTACCGCATCCTCACTCCCGCAGGTCGAACGAGTCGAGCAGGAGCTCCTCGTGGGTCTCCCCGACCGCGTAGGTCGGCCCGCCGACGACGTCCACCGTCACTTGCGCCGGCGCGAACGCCCGCGGATCGACGTCCGCGAACTCCCACTCGGTCTCCGCGAATATCTCCGCGAACGGCGCGCCGTACTCCTCGAAGGCGTTCGACGGAATCTCGTCGAACGCGTCGAAGTCCTCGCGCACGCGCAGGGTGACCTGCCCGCCGAACGCCAGCGCGTCGTTCGTCCGCGCGATGGCTTCTTCCTCTGACGCCGCGACCGGCGCGACCGGCGCGCTCCCCGACGCCCCGAGGATGTCCGCCGGGTCGTAGCCGAGTTCGAACAGCCGGAAGGCCGCGAGCTCCGCCGGCCGCGCCGCCATCGACACGCTCCCCGCGACGCTCGCCGTCCGATACACCGGGAGGTAGAGACCGTCGGTCGCGGTGCCCGCGCGCTCCGCGATCTCCGCCGCCACGCGCTCCGACGGCAGCCCGTCCGTCTCCAGCGTCAACACCGTCAGGTCGAACGCGTCCGTATACCCGAGCTCGCGGAACTCCGGCTCGTCGGCGACGAGCGCGCGCGCCGGCCCGCTTCCCAGCGCCTCGAACCCGTCCACGGTGACCTCCCAGCCGGCCTTCTGACTGCAGAGCAGGGAGATCGCCGGGCGGTCACAGGACAGCTCGACGAACTGGAACGGCGCGCCCGCGACCTCGCCCATCCGCGTCTGCACCGTCGCCAACCCCGCCGTCTGTAACTCCGCGAGGAGCAGGCCGGCCTCGACGCCGCCGCGGTGGTCGACGCCGAAGTCGATAACGGTCGCGCCGTTCTCCAGGTCGAACGCGCCGACGTTCAACTCGCCCGCGAACTCTACTGCCTCGTCCGCCAACTCGATGGCGTTCCGGCTCACGCTCTCCATACTCCACGAGTCGGGCGTCACCCCGTAAAGGGTTTCTCAGTCGGCGCTTCGACGGCCTTATGCCCGAAGCCACCCGAGTCAGGGACGGAGCGGTCGATCGCCGACGTAGGATACCGGCGAGTAACCCCGCTCCAACTCTACACCCACGGAGCGACAGCGTCACCGGCCGTCGACGCCGAAGTCGCGTTCTCCCCGACCTCACGCCCGCGGAGTCACTCCTCTCGCTCGCGTTTCGCCGGCCGGCCGAGCTCGCGCTCGACGTGTTCGACCTTCTCCCGCGCCGTCGACTCGCTCGTCCGCTTGTCGTCGATCTTCAGGACGGTCGACACGCGGTCGCCGGGAACGGCTTCGTGTGCGGCCTGCGCGGCGTCGAAGAGGGTCCCGACGTCTTCCGCTTCGATGGTCGTCCCCATCGGCGTCGTCTCGTAGGACACGTCGAAGTCGTCGAGGGCGTCGACGGCTTTCGCCACGTCAGCCGCCATGCTCCCCTCCCGAACCGGTGCGACGCTCAGAAACGCGATGGCCGTCATACGTCGAGGTTGGAGGCCGCACCACGTAAGTCGTTTCCCGCGCCCGTAGCCAGCGTTGCCTCCGACCCCGTCGGCGACGAGGCCAGCCTTCTAACGCGCGCGCTCGCATAAAGATATAGAGGGACGTGAGTCGTCGCGAGACGAGAACGGTTACTCGATGCGAAACACCAGTCGCTCGCGGATCCAGGTCACGAAAGGAAGGTTATGGATGTGCACTAGCCGAGATTTGAACTCGGGTTGTGACCATGGCAAGGTCACGTGATACCACTACACTACTAGTGCTTGCCTGCATCCTATCCAATGCGGGTCACGTAAAAAAGACTTGCGAATCGCGACAGGGGATGGGGGTTGGTGACGGGTCGGATACTGGGCGTGCGTACCGTGTGACGGCGTCTCAGCGTCGGATGGGAAGCAACACCCTTTTAATCGCAACGTCGGTAGTGTGGTTACAGTCTCGTGGTGAGACGTGGACGCGAATCGGCATGACACTCAGCGTACTCGTGCCGTCGTCCCTCGTTCGAGAAGCCGAGGACAAACGCGAGGCGACTCGCAAGCTCGGCTACGTCGCCCGTGCGGCGGCGGTATACTCGGTCGACCGCCTCGTGGTCTTCGACGACCCCGACGGCGAGCGACAGTGGGGCGGCGGGTTCGTCGAAACGGTGTTGCGGTACGCCGCAACGCCACCGTACCTCCGAAAGGAGGCCTTCGACGAACGCGACGAACTGGAGTACGCCGGAATCCTGCCGCCGCTCCGCGTGTCAGCATGGACCGGCTCCGAATCGAGCGGTTCGGGGTCGAAACGACAGGGAATCGTGACCCAGGTCGGATCTGACGGGCGCGTTCGGGTCAATTGCGGCATGCAACACCCGGTCTCTCTCCTGACGCCTCCCGGTATGGAGGTTCGGGAGGGGGAGCGCGTGACCATCAGGGTCTCTTCGCGACGACCGGTCCGCGCGAAACTCGTAGACGTTCCCCTTCCGGGGTTCGACGTGTTTCGCGGGACCATCGGGGGCGAACTCTCCCGTGACGACGCGGGCTACCGCGTGGCCACGTCACGCTTCGGAACGCCGTTGACGGCGTCCGGGCTGACGGACCACACGGACCGCGTCGCGCGTGAGGGGTTGACCGCGGTCTTCGGCGCGCCGACGCGTGGGCTGCCGCCAATGCTCGGCATCGACCCGAGTGCTATCGGGACCGAAGCCGCGCTCGACTGCGTCCCCACCGACTCCACCGGCGCATCCGGACGGTTCGACGCCTGGCTCAACGTCATCCCGGACCAGGGCAGCGAGGTCGTGCGAACGGAAGAAGCTCTGTTCGCCGCCCTCGCGTGCCTGACGCTCACGGAGTGATACGATGCCACAACCAAGCAGACCACGCAAAGGCTCGATGGGGTTCGGTCCCCGGAAGCGCGCGGCCAGTGAAGTTCCACGCTTCAGCTCTTGGCCGAGCGACGACGGGCAGCCGGGCCTCCAGGGCTTCGCCGGGTACAAGGCAGGCATGACGCACGTCGTGACGGTCGACGACCAACCGGACTCCCCCACGGAAGGGATGGAGACCTCGGTCCCCGTCACTATCGTTGAAACACCACCGATGCGAGCGGCCGCAGTGCGCGTCTACGAGGACACGCCGTACGGTCAGAAGCCCCTCACGGAAGTGTGGGCGGACGACCTCGACGAGAACCTCGACCGCGCGCTCTCCGTCCCCGAAACGGGCGGCGACCCCGACGTCATCACCGAAGCGATCGAGAACGGTGACGTCAGCGACGTTCGCGTCATCACACACACCACGCCGGACGTTCTGTCCGGCGTGCCGAAGAAGAAACCCGACGTGATGGAGACGCGCGTCGGCGGCGGTTCCATCGCGGACCGCGCCGACTTCGCGCTCGACCTCCTCGGCGACGGCGGCGAACACGAGTTCGGCGACGTCTTCCGAGCGGGCGAGTTCCTCGACGCCGCAGGCGTCACGAAGGGGAAGGGCACCCAGGGCCCGGTCAAGCGCTGGGGCGTCCAGAAACGCAAGGGCAAACACGCCCGCCAGGGGTGGCGGCGCCGTATCGGTAACCTCGGCCCGTGGAACCCCAGCCGTGTTCGCTCGACGGTCCCCCAGCTCGGTCAGACGGGGTACCACCAGCGCACGGAACTGAACAAACGCCTCCTCGACTTCGGTGAGGAGGACGACGTGAACGCCGACGGCGGCTTCGTCAACTACGGCGAAGTCTCCGGCGCGTACGCGCTCGTCAAGGGCTCGCTCCCCGGTCCGGACAAACGCCTCCTGCGTTTCCGGCCGGCGGTCCGCCCGAACGAATCGCCGCGCCTCGACCCCGAGGTGCGCTACGTCAGCACGGAGAGCAAGCAGGGATAAATCATGCAGGCAACCGTACGCAGCCTCGACGGCGACGACGCTGGCACGCTGGACCTCCCGGCGGTCTTCGATTCCGACTTCCGCCCGGACCTCATCCAGCGCGCCGTGCTCGCCGCTCAGGCCAACCGAAAACAGAAATACGGCGCGGACGAGTTCGCGGGTCTCCGCACGTCCGCTGAATCCTTCGGGAGCGGTCGCGGGATGGCCCACGTCCCCCGCAGTGAGGGACAGGGTGCTCGCGTTCCGCAGACGGTCGGTGGCCGGAAGGCCCACCCGCCGAAGAAGGAGAAAGACCAGTCGCTCGACCTCAACACGAAAGAGCGGAAGGCGGCCGTCCGGAGCGCCATCGCGGCGACCGCGGACGCCGACCTCGTCGCCGAACGCGGCCACGTGTTCGACGACGACACCGAGATTCCGCTCGTCGTCTCCGACGACTTCGAGGACCTCGTGAAGACGAAGGAGGTCGTCTCCTTCCTCGAAGCCGTCGGCGTCGACGGCGACATCGAGCGTTCCGAGGACGGCCGGACCGTCCGCGCGGGGCAGGGGAAGCTCCGCGGTCGGAAGTACAAGCAGCCGAAGTCCATCCTCTTCGTCACGTCCAGCGAGGCCGGCCCGTCGAAGGCCGCGCGGAACCTCGCCGGCGTGGACGTCGCCACCGCGGCGAACGTCAGCGCGGAGGACCTCGCGCCCGGCGCGGACGCCGGACGCCTCACCGTCTGGACGGAAGCCGCAGTCGAGGAGGTGAGCGAGCGATGAGTGACCGCGACGTCATCGACTACCCGCTCGTCACCGAGAAAGCGATGAACGACATGGACTTCGACAACAAGCTCCAGTTCATCGTCGACATCGACGCGCACAAGCCCGACGTCCGTGACGCCGTCTCCGAACAGTACGACGTCACCGTCACCGACGTGAACACGATGATCACGATGAAGGGCGAGAAGAAAGCCATCGTGACGCTCTCCGAGGAGGACGACGCGCAGGACGTCGCCTCCCGCATCGGGGTGTTCTAACAATGGGACGCAGAATCCAAGGGCAGCGACGCGGGCGCGGGACGTCGACGTTCCGTGCGCCGTCGCACCGATACAAGGCGAATCTCACGCACAAGAACGCAGAGGACGAAGACGTCCTCGCCGGCGAAGTCGTCGGCGTGGAGCACGACCCGGCGCGCAGCGCGCCGGTCGCGCAGGTCGAGTTCTCCGACGGCGACCAGCGCTACGTCCTCGCTCCCGAGGGCGTCGGCGTCGGCGACGCCATCGAAGTCGGCGTCTCCGCGTCCATCGAACCGGGCAACACGCTGCCGCTCGGCGAGATTCCCGAGGGCGTGCCCGTCTGCAACGTCGAGAGTCAGCCGGGCGACGGCGGGAAGTTCGCGCGCTCCAGCGGCGTGAACGCGGACCTCATCACGCACGAGCGTGACGCCGCGGTCGTTCAGCTGCCGAGCGGCGAGATCAAGCGGCTCTCCCCGGACTGCCGCGCCACCATCGGCGTGGTCGCCGGTGGCGGCCGCACGGAGAAGCCGTTCGTGAAGGCCGGGACGAAACACCACAAGATGAAGGCGCGAGGCACGAAGTGGCCGCGCGTCCGTGGCGTCGCGATGAACGCCGTCGACCACCCGTTCGGTGGCGGTGGCCGCCAGCACCCCGGTCGTCCGAAGTCCGTCTCGAAGAACGCGCCGCCGGGCCGCAAGGTCGGGGACATCGCGTCCCGCCGCACCGGTCGCGGAGGTGGCAAGTAACCCATGAGCACGCAATACCGAACCGGCCGCGAGGGTGAGTTCACCTACCGCGGCTACGAGCTCGACGAACTCCAGGAGATGGACCTGGACGAAGTCGCGGAACTGCTGCCCGCACGCCAGCGGCGAACCATCGTCCGTGGACTCTCCGAGGAACACCAGAAGGTCCTCGAGAAAGCTCGCAAGCGAAGCGAGGAGGAGTCGGCGAACAACCCGATCCGGACGCACCTGCGCGACATGCCGGTGCTCCCGGAGTTCGTCGGGAAGACGTTCGCCGTCTACGACGGCCACGAGTTCGGCCGCGTCGAGGTCGAACCCGAGATGCTCGGGCACTACCTCGGCGAGTTCGAACTCACGCGCACGTCCGTCGAACACGGGCAGGCGGGTATCGGCGCGACCCGCTCCTCGAAGTTCGTGCCGCTCAAGTAAACCATGGGAATCCACTACAGCGTCGAAACCGACCCCGAGACCACGGCGAAAGCCATGCTCCGGGAGCGGCCGATCAGCTTGAAGCACAGCAAGGCCATCGCGCGCGAAATCAAGGGGAAGACGGCGACGGACGCCGTCTCCTACCTCGAAGACGTCGTCGCGGAGAAACGCTCCGTCCCCTTCAAACAGCACAACGATTCCGTCGGGCACCGCTCCGACATCGACGGCTGGGACGCGGGCCGCTATCCGAACAAGGCCAGCAAGGCGTTCCTCGACCTCCTCGAGAACGCCATGAACAACGCCGACCAGCAGGGGTTCGATGCGGACAGCATGACCGTTATGCACGTCGCCGCGCACAAGGTCGGGGAGTCCCCGGGGCGAAAGCCGCGGGCGATGGGTCGCGCCACGGCGTGGAACACCACGCAGTGCGACGTCGAACTCGTCCTCGAGGAGGCAAGTGAATAATGGCTGACGAACTCGAATTCATCGAAGAAGGCCTGCAGCGGTCGCAGATTAACGAGTTCTTCGCGGAAGAACTCGGCCGCGCGGGCTACGGTGGTATGGACGTCGCCCACACGCCGATGGGGACGCAGATCGTCCTCCACGCGGAGAAACCCGGTATGGTCATCGGGAAGGGCGGGAAGAACATCCGGAAGGTCACCCGGCAGCTCGAGGAGCGATTCGACCTCGAGGACCCGCAGATCGACGTGCAGGAGGTCGAAGAACCCGACCTGAACGCACAGATCGTCGCGGACCGCCTCGCGAACGCGCTCGAGCGCGGCTGGTACTTCCGGAAAGCGGGTCACACGACCATCGACCGCATCATGGAATCCGGCGCGCTCGGCGCTGAGATCGTCCTGAGCGGGAAGGTCACGGGTGCCCGGAGCCGCGTCGAGAAGTTCAACCGCGGCTACATCAAGCACAACGGCGAGCCCGCCGAGGAGATCGTCGACCACGGCCAGGGTGTCGCGGTCATGAAGCTCGGCACCATCGGCGTGAACGTGAAGATCATCCCGCCGAACGCGGAGCTCCCGGACGACTTCGAGATCGACGAGGAGGCCGACATCTCGGACCTCGTCGTCGACGAGGAGGAAGCCGGCGAGAGCGTCGAGGAACTCCTCGAAGGCGAGCCCGCCGAGGACGAGGCCGCGGACGCCGCGGAAGCGGCGGACGTCGCTCAGGAAGCCATCGCCGAAGAAGAGTTCGAGGCCGAGGAGGGCGCGAGCCCGACCTCGCCGCCGGACTCCGAGGAAGCGGTGGAGGAAGCCCTCGACGAGCTCGAAGCGGAAGTCGAAGCGGACGCCGAAGACGTCGACGAAGAGGACTTCGACGACGTCGAAGCCGGCGCTGCCGAGGAAGCAGACGAGCTCCTCGAAGAGATGGAAGGCGAAGAAGAAGAAGAAACGGAGGAGTAATACATGGCAATCCTCTACCCCGAAGAAATCCGTGACATGACGCCCGCGGAGCGGGAGAACGAGCTCGAAGAGCTCGAGACCGAACTCCTGAACGCGAAGGCCGTGAAGGCCGCTGGCGGCATGCCGGAGAACCCCGGTCGTATCGGGGAGCTCCGGAAGACGATCGCGCGACTGAAAACGATTCAGAACGAAGAAAGCGACTAACGATGCCGCTCACACCCGAAACCCTGACCCGACACGAACTCGCCGGCCTCCACGTCGAGGTCGTCGAGTCGACCGACCCCTCGCGGGTCGGTCTCTCGGGTCGCATCGTCCGTGAGACGATGAACACGCTCGTCATCGAAGCCGGTGGCGAGGGGGAACCGGGTGTGCGGCAGGTCGAGGCGGCCGAGCGGAGTTCGGCCGGTCGACCGGGCGGGGAGGCGGCTTCCCGCAAACAGGTCCCGAAGCGGGGGACCGTCTTCGAGTTCCGACTCACAGATGAATCCGCGGCAACCCGGGAGGGTGCCGGGACCGCGTCGGAACCGGTCAGTGGCGAGAGCCATACTGCCGGCTACGGCGCGGCCTACGTTACGGTGGATGGAGTCGAACTGCTCTCACGACCCGCATTACGTTCCGAGAACGGAGTCGATTCGAAATGGCAATAGGATTAAACGTTGACGAGCCGTCGGGCGAATGCGCCGACGATAGCTGTCCGTTCCACGGGAGCCTTTCCGTGCGCGGGCAGATCATCGAGGGCGAAGTCGCCTCGACGGCAATGGACAAAACCATCGTCGTGGAACGAGAGTACGACGTCTTCGTACCGAAGTACGACCGGTACATGAAGCGTCGTTCCCGCGTTCCGGCTCACGCCCCGGAGTGTTTCGACATCTCCGAAGGCGACGTGGTTCGTATCGCAGAGACCCGACCGCTTTCCAAGACGAAATCCCACGTCGTCGTGGAGATCACGGAGAGTGAAGACTGATGGAAGCGATCAAAGCTGACGTCACGCAGGGTCTGGAGAAAGGCTCGATCATTACGTGCGCCGACAACACCGGCGCGCGCGAACTGAAAGTGCTCTCCGTCATGGGCTACCAGGGGACGAAGAACCGTCACCCGAAAGCCGGTGTCGGCGACAAGATCACCGTCTCGGTCACCAAGGGGACGCCGGAGATGCGTCGCCAGGTGCTCGAAGCGGTGGTCGTCCGCCAGCGGAAGTCGATCCGCCGGCCGGACGGCACGCGCGTGAAGTTCGAGGACAACGCCGCGGTCATCATCGACGACCTCGGCGAGCCTCGCGGGACCGAGATCAAGGGTCCGATCACGCGCGAGGTCGCAGAACGCTACGGGAGCGTCGCCAGCACGGCAACGATGATCGTCTAACATGAGTGAACAACCACGCAAACAGCGAACGCGGTCCCGCCGCGCGCCCCTGCACAAGAAGCAGAAGCAGGTTCGAGCGCACCTCACGGAGGACCTCCGTGAGGAGTACGGGCAGCGCCGCGTCCGCGTCGCCACGGGCGACACCGTCGAGGTGACGCGCGGCGACGACGCCGGCACGGAAGCCGAGGTCGCGCGTGTCGACCTGACGGACGCGAAGGTGTACGTCGAGGACGTCACCATCGAGAAGGCGGACGGCGAAGAAGTCCTTCGCGCGCTCGACGCGTCGAACCTCGTCGTCACCGACCTCAACCTCGAAGACGACGTGCGCGCGGACCGCATCCGAGGTGACAACGAATGAGTAACCACCAGAAACGACTGTCGGTGCCGAAGTCGTGGCCGGTCGAGCGGAAGACCGCCACGTTCACGGCGAAGGCGGGCGCGGGCCCGCACGGCGAATCGGGCGTTCCGCTCGTCGTCGTGCTCCGGGACGTGCTCGGCTACGTCGACTCGGCGAAGGAAGCGAAGTACGCCGCACACCACGACGGTGTGCTCGTCAACGGCGGCTCGGTGAGCGACATCAACCGCCCCATCGGGATGTTCGACCTGCTCGGCTTCCCGGAGCGAGACGAGTACTACCGCGTGTTCCCCGACGAGGGCGGCCGGCTCGGTCTGACGGAGATCGACGCGGCCGACGCGGACGCGAAACTCGGGAAAGTCGTCGACAAGACGCTCGTCTCCGGCGGCCGCGTGCAGCTGAACCTGCACGACGGGCAGAACATCCTCATCGACGAGGACGAAGACGAGTACTCCGGCGGCGACTCCATCGTCGTCGAGAACGAGACGGACGACATCGTCGCGCACTTCCAGTACGAGGAAGGCGCGCTCGTCACCGCCGTCGCCGGCCAGCACGCCGGTGAAATCGGCGAAGTCGACGAGATCACGGTCACGCCCGGTAGCGCGTCGAACACCGTCGAGGTGTCGACCGACGACGGGTCGTTCGAGACCGTCGACGAGTACATCGTCGTCATCGACGAGAACTTCACGGGTGATGAGGAATGAGCGTCACCGATAGCGAGATGCGCGAACCGCGCGTCGAGAAGGTCGTCGTCCACATGGGCGTCGGTCAGGGTGGCCGCGAACTCCAGAACGCCGAGGAGATCCTCGAAGAGATCACCGGCCAGGAGTCGGTTCGAACGACGGCGACGGAGACGAACCCGACGTTCAACATCCGCGAGGGCGACCCGATCGGCGCGAAGGTCACGCTCCGCGACGACGCAGCCGAGGACTTCCTCGCCCGCGCGCTCGACTTCACGTCGCTGCGCCGCCGCCAGTTCGACGAGACCGGGAACGTGAGCTTCGGTGTCGACGAACACACCGACTTCCCGAGTCAGGAGTACGACCCGAACATCGGTATCTACGGGCTGGACGTCACGGTGAACCTCGTGCGTCCCGGCTACCGCGTGTCGAAGCGCGACAAGCACTCCCGTCAGATCCCGAAGAACCACCGTCTCACTCCCGAGGACGCCATCGCGTACCTCGAGGAGCACTTCGACGTGGAGGTCAACTGATGAGCGAATCCGAAACCGCACAGGAAGAGACCGGGCAGTCCCACGAGTGCCGGCGCTGTGGCCGTAAGCAGGGCCTCGTCGGCAAGTACGACGTGTGGCTGTGCCGACAGTGCTTCCGCGAGATCGCCCGCGACATGGGCTTCAAGAAGTACAGCTAACAATGACAGGACGAGATCCCCTGGCCGACGCGCTCTCCGGTGTGAACAACGCCGAGAGCGTCGGTCATCTGGAACACGACATCAAGCCCGCGTCGAACACTATCGGGTCCATTCTCGAAGTGTTCTACGACCGTGGTTACATCGGCGGCTTCGAGTTCGTCGAGGACGGTCGCGGCGGGCGGTTCGACGTTGAACTGACGGGCGCTATCAACGAGTGCGGGCCGGTGAAGCCCCGCTACTCCGTGAGCGCCGACGACTACGAGAAATGGGAGAAGCGATACCTCCCGGCCCGTGACTACGGGACGCTCATCGTCACGACGAGTCACGGCATCATGAGCCACTACGAGGCCCGCGACGAGGGCATCGGTGGTCAGGTTATCGCGTACGTATACTAATGGCACGAATCGAACTCGAAATTCCGGCAGACGTCGACGCCGAGGTCGACCACCTCGACCTCACCGTCGACGGCCCGAACGGCTCGGTCACTCGCCGCCTCTGGTACCCGGACGTCACGGTCACCGTCGAGGACGACACCGTCGTCATCGAGTCCGACGAGGAGGACGCGAAGACGCGTTCGACTCTCGGGACGTTCGAGAGCCACGTGGCGAACATGTTCCACGGGGTCGTCGACGGCTGGGAGTACCGGATGAAAGTGCATTACTCTCACTTCCCGATGCAGGTGAACGTCGAGGACGGCGAAGTCGTCATCGAGAACTTCCTCGGGGAGCGAGCGGCGCGCCGCACGCCCGTTCGTGGCGACACGGACGTCCAAGTCGACGGTGAAGAGCTGACGCTCTCCGGGCCGTCGAAGGAGGACGTCGGGCAGACGGCCGCCGACATCGAGCAGCTCACGCGCGTCACGGACAAGGACACGCGCGTGTTCCAGGACGGTGTCTACATCGTCCAGAAACCCGCGAAAGGAGGTGCCTAATAGATGGCTGACGAAATCGAGTCCATCGAGGACATCAGTGGTGTCGGGCCGTCGAAGGCCGAGGCGCTCCGCGACGCCGGCTACGAGTCCGTCGAGGACGTGAAGGCCGCATCGCAGGACGACCTCGCCGACGTCGACGGTATCGGGAACGCCCTCGCCGCCCGTATCAAGGCGGACGTCGGCGGGCTCGAAGTCTCCGAGGAGACCGAAGCGGCGGTCGAAGAAGAGACCGAGGAAGCCGAAGCGGAGGAAGCCGAGGAAGTCGAAACCGAGCTTCAGCCGCGCGGGCACGCCGACAAGACGCCGGAGCTGACCGAGGAGGAAGAACGCCTCCTCAAGCAGCGAAAGCGCATCGGCAAACCCCAGTTCTTCCGTCAGGACTACCACAAGAAGAAGCGCACGCCGACGTCGTGGCGTCGACCCCGCGGTGGGCTGTCGAAGCAGCGACGCGGGCAGAAGGGCAAAGGCGACAAGGTCGAAGCCGGGTTCCGAACGCCGAAAGCGGTGCGCGGCAAGCACCCGAGCGGCTTCGAGGAAGTCCACGTGCACAACGCGGCCGACCTCGACGGCGTCGACGCGGACACCGAGGCCGCCCGCATCGCCTCGACGGTCGGCGCGCGGAAGCGCGAGACCATCGAGGAGAAGGCCGAAGACATGGGCGTTCGCGTCCTCAACCCGACCTACGTCGAAGTCGAGGTAGACAATGAGTGATCTGAGCGCACAGAAACGACTCGCAGCCGACGTCCTCGACGTCGGGGAGAACCGCGTCTGGTTCGACCCCGATTCGCAGGGCGAAATCGCGGACGCCATCACGCGCGACGACATCCGCGACCTCGTCCAGCAGGGGACGATTAAAGCGAAGGACGCACAGGGCAACTCCCGCGGTCGCGCACGCGAGCGCGACGCGAAACGTGCTTACGGGCATCAGACCGGTGCCGGTTCCCGCAAGGGGAAGAAGGGCGGCCGGTCGAACTCGAAGGACGAGTGGAAGAACCGAATCCGCGCACAGCGCCGGGAGCTCCGCGAGCGACGTGACTCCGGCGACCTCACGCCGACCCAGTACCGGAAGCTCTACCGGATGGCGAACGGCGGCGAGTTCGATAGCGTCCGGCGGCTGCGCAACTACATCGAAGAGCACTACGGTGAACAATAATGGCTAGCGGCCCACGATACAAAGTACCGATGCGGCGTCGCCGCGAGGTCCGGACGGACTACCATCAGAGGTTGCGCCTCCTGAAGTCGGGGAAACCCCGACTCGTCGCTCGGAAGAGCAACAACGGAATCTCGGCGCAGCTGATCGTCATGGGACCGGACGGCGACATCACGGAAGCGAGCGCGAACGCACAAGACCTCACCGAGTTCGGCTGGGAGGCACCGACGGGTAACATGCCCGCGGCCTACCTCACCGGCTACCTCGCGGGGAAGCGGGCGGTCGACGCCGGCCTCGACGAGGCCGTGCTCGACATCGGCCTGAACACCGCGACCCAGGGGTCGAAGGTGTTCGCCGTGCAGGAAGGCGCTATCGACGCCGGCCTCGACGTGCCGCACAACGAGTCCGTGTTCGCGGACTGGCAGCGCACGCGCGGTCAGCACATCGCCGACTACGCGGAGCAGCTCGACGAGCCGCTCTACAGCGGCGAGTTCGACGCGACGACGCTCCCCGAGCACTTCGACGACGTGCTCGAAACACTCCAGGAGGACTAACATGAGCTACAACAACTGGGAACCCCAGACGCGACTCGGTCGACTCGTCCAGGACGGCGAGATCGACACGATGGAGGACGCGCTGAACTCCGGTCTCCCGCTGAAGGAGCCGGAGCTCGTCGATTCGCTCCTCCCGGGTCTCGAGGACGAAGTCCTCGACATCAACATGGTACAGCGCATGACTGACTCCGGCCGCCGCGTGAAGTTCCGCTGCGTCGTCGCCGTCGGTAACCGCGACGGCTTCGTCGGGTACGCGGAAGGCCGCGACGACCAGGTCGGTGGCGCGATTCAGAAAGCCATCGAGGTCGCGAAACTGAACATCATCGACGTCTCCCGCGGCTGTGGGTCGTGGGAGTGTGGCTGCGGGCGTCCGCACACGGTCGCGCTGAAGACGACCGGGAAGGCCGGCAGCGTCGAAGTGGAACTCCGCCCCGCCCCGCGCGGTCTCGGCCTCGCGGGCGGTGAGACGGTCCGGCACGTCCTCGACCTCGCCGGTATCGAGGACGTCTGGACGCATTCGTCCGGGAAGACGCGGACGACGGTGAACTTCGCGAAGGCGACGTTCAACGCGCTCCGCAACACCGCGGAGGCCCGCGTCCCGGAGCGCACGCGCGAGAAGCGCGAGGTGATCGAGTGATGCAGGCAGTTGTCCAGCTTCGCGGTGAAGTCAACATGCGTGACACGGTGGACGACACGCTGCAGATGCTCAACATTCACAGCGTGAACCACTGCGCGCTCGTCCCTGAGACGGAGACGTACCAGGGCATGGTCGCGAAAGTGAACGACTACGTCGCCTACGGCGAGCCCTCCGAGGAGGTCGTCGCGTCGCTCATCGAGCGCCGCGGTGAGCCCCTCGAAGGCGACGCCGACGTCGACGACGAGTGGGTGGCGGAGAACACCGACTACGACGACGTCGCCGACCTCGCGAGCGCGCTCCTCGACGAGGAGACGACGCTCCGCGACGCCGGTCTCGCGCCGGTGCTCCGCCTTCACCCGCCGCGCGGCGGCCACGAGGGCATCAAGCAGCCGCGCGCGCAGGGCGGCCAGCTCGGCAAACAGTCCAGCGAGGATATCGACGAACTCCTCCGGAGGATGCGATAATGACGAGTAAGAAACGACGCCAGCGCGGGTCGCGCACGCACGGCGGCGGCACTCACAAGAACCGGCGTGGTGCCGGACACCGTGGTGGCCGTGGCCGCGCCGGCCGCGACAAGCACGAGTTCCACAACTACGAACCGCTCGGGAAACACGGCTTCACGCGTCCGGACAAAGTCCAGGACGACGTCGCCGAGATCAGCGTGCAGGAACTCGACGAGAACGCGGTGCTCTACGTCGAGGACGGGTCGGCCGAGGAGACGGACTTCGGCTTCCGCATCGACGCGCGTGACGTCGTCGAGGACGGCCACGAGGTCGACGTCGTGAAAGTCCTCGGTGACGGTCAGGTGCGCAATCAGCTCGAAGTGACGGCGGACGCGTTCAGCGCGTCGGCGGTCGAGCTCATCGAGGAAGAGGGCGGCGACGCCGTGCTCTCCGAGCGCGCTGAGACTGCAGACGAGAACGAGAGCGAAGAGAGCGAGAACTGAGATGAGCTGGAAGGAGACGGCTGGCCCGGTCCTCACCCGCATGCCGACAGTGCGTCGGCCGGACGGTCACGTGCCGTTCAAGCGGAAGCTCATGTGGACCGGGATCGTTCTCCTGCTGTATTTCTTCCTGACGAACGTCTTCCTCTGGGGCCTCCAGGGCGACGGGAGCGACCTGTTCGGACAGTTCCGAGCGCTCCTCGCCGGCGGTCAGGGGACGGTCCTCCAGCTCGGTATCGGACCAATCGTCACGGCGAGCATCGTCCTGCAGCTTCTGGGCGGTGCGAACCTCCTCGGTTTGGACACGAACGACCCCCGTGACCAGCAGATCTACCAGGGCCTCCAGAAGTTCCTGGTGCTCGTGATGATCTGCCTGACGGGGATTCCGATGGTGTTCCTCGGGAACTTCCTCCCGGCGAGCCCGCAGCTCGCGAGCAGCCTCGGCATCGGGATCTTCGGCGTACAGGTCATCCTGTTCGCGCAGATCTTCGTCGGCGGCGTGCTCATCCTCCTCTTGGACGAAATCGTCTCCAAGTGGGGTGTCGGGTCCGGTATCGGCCTGTTCATCATCGCCGGTGTCAGCCAGAGCCTCATGGGCGGGCTGTTCTACTGGGGCGGTGAGAGCGGGTCGATGGGCGTGATTCCGTTCTGGATCAACGTCATCCTCGGGAACGTGCAGGACGTGCCGGCGCTCTTCTCCGGCCAGGGGATTAACTTCCTCCTGTTCAACTCGAACGGCGGCCTGCTCGCCATCGTCACGACGGTCCTCATCTTCGCGGTCGTCGTGTACGCGGAGTCCGTCCGCGTCGAGATCCCGCTCAGTCACGCTCGCGTGAAGGGCGCACGTGGTCGGTTCCCCGTGAAGCTCATCTACGCGAGCGTCCTGCCGATGATCCTCGTTCGGGCGCTCCAGGCGAACATCCAGTTCCTCGGTCGCATCCTCTACAGCCAGCTCGGCGATTCGGGGATGCCGGACTGGCTGGGCGTCTACACGCAGGGCTCCGGCGGGTTCTCGCCCGTCGACGGCGTGTTCTACTATCTCGCGCCGATTCACAGCCCCGGGGACTGGATGTGGTTCGTGCAGGGCGTCTCCCAGGAGCCGTGGCAGATTCTGCTCCGCGTCTTCTTCGACTTGCTGTTCATGGTCGTCGGCGGCGCGATATTCGCCGTCTTCTGGGTGGAGACTGCGGACATGGGTCCGGAGTCGACCGCCCAGCAGATTCAGAATTCGGGGATGCAGATTCCCGGGTTCCGGCAGAACGTCGGCGTCGTGGAGAAGGTGATGGAGCGGTACATCCCGCAGGTCACCGTCATCGGTGGCGCGCTCGTCGGGCTGCTCGCCGTCGCGGCGAACATGCTCGGGACGATCGGGAACGTCTCCGGGACGGGGCTCCTGCTTACCGTCTCCATCACGTACAAGCTCTACGAGGAGATCGCGGAAGAACAGCTCATGAACATGCATCCGATGATGCGCCAGATGTTCGGCAACGAGTAGCCGAACGGGTCTGACGCACTCTCGGATTCTCTCCGTTCTCACGCCGCCTAGCCGTCGGCTCGCGCGTCGTGGAGCCGGCCTGTGTGGTGTGGTTTCAGTGTGCCCTCGGGGTCGAAACCGACTTTTACGAGGGTCGTGTGGGAGTGGGTATGCAAGTACGGAGGGACCGTCGATGCGTGTCGTAATCGTCGGTGCCGGCGAAGTCGGGTCGAGCATCGCGGCCGACCTGAGTGACGCGCACGACGTGGTCGTCATCGACGTCGACTCCGAGCGCGTAGAGGCGTTGACGTACAACGTCGACGTGCTGCCGGTGGAGGGCGACGGGACGGACCCGGCCGTGCTCGAGGAAGCGTCCGTGGACGCGGCAGATATGGTTATCGCGTCGACGGACGACGACGAGACGAATCTGGCGGTGTGCGGGACGGCGGCGACGCTCGGCGACCCGTTCACTATCGCGCGCGTGCAGAAGACGACGTACCTCCAGACGTGGCGGCGGGCGCAGGGCGCGTTCAGCGTGGACTTCATGGTGTGTACGGACCTGTTGACCGCGCAGTCGGTGGTGCGGGTCATCGGGTTCCCGACGGCGACGGACGTCGACCCGTTCGCGGGCGGGCGCGTGCAGATGGCGGAGTTCGAAGTCCCCGAGGACAGTCCGATTGCGGGGCAGACGGTGCAGGAGGCAGACCGGTTCGAGTCGCTGACGTTCGCGGCGGTGATTCGGGACGGCGAGACGCACGTGCCGCGCGGGGAGACGGTGTTGACGGCGAACAGCCGCGTGCTCGTCATCGGGACGCCGCAGAGCGTGGAGGCGTTCGCGGCGGCGATTACGCCGGAGCGCGCGGTCGGGAACGCAGAGGACGTGCTCATCGTCGGCGGGAGCCAGCAGGGCTTCCTCATCGCGAAGCTCCTCGGAGAGCGCGGGTTCAGCCCGCGGCTCATCGAGCGGGACGAGGCGCGCGCTCGCGACCTCGCGGAGCGCCTACCGGAGACGACGGTGATGGCGCACGACGCGACGGACGCAGAGTTCTTAGAGCGCGAGCACGTCGGCGAGTCGGACGTCGTCATCTCCTGTCTCGACAGCGACGAGAAGACGCTGCTCGCGTCCCTCCTGGTGAAGCGGCTGGGGGCGGCGCGGTCGGTGGCGGTCGTGGACTCCGCGGAGTACGTCGACCTCTTCGAGACCGTCGGCGTCGACGTCGCGGTGAACCCGCGTGAGGTGACGGCAGAAGAGATCACGCGGTTCACGCGGGAGCGCCGCGCGGAGAACGTCGCCATCATCGAGCCGGGGACGGCGGAAGTCCTCGAAATCGAGGTGGACGGAGAGAGCGTGCTCGCCGGTCGGGCGATTCAGGACGCCGTACAGGACCTCCCGGACGGCCTCGTCATCGGGGCGATTACGCGCGGTGAGGCGGTCATCACGCCGCGCGGGGACACGGTCGTCGAGGTCGGCGACCACGTCGTCGTGTTCGTGCGCGAGGACGCGCGGGACACGGTCGAAGCGAAACTATGAGCGGTCAGCTATACGTCGATTGGCGGGCGAGCCTCAGCCTCGTCGGGACGGTCGTGAAGTGGCTGTCCGTCCCGATGCTCTTCCCGCTCGCGGTCGGCGTCTACTACGGCGACGGCGGGATTCCGGTGTTCCTCACGGCCATCGCGGTGACGTTCACGACGGGCTGGCTGCTGGAGCGACTCGACGCCGACCCGGACCTCGGGACGCGAGAAGGCTTCTTGATGGTGTCGTCGACGTGGCTCGCAGTGACGGTCGTCGGCGCGATTCCCTACGTCTTAGAGGGCCACGGCGTCCCCTTCCTGTTCGCCGCGGAGAGCCCGGCGTCGACGCTCGCGGACCCGGTGAACGCGGTGTTCGAGACGATGAGCGGGTTCACGACTACCGGAGCCACGGTGATGGGGAGTATCTCGTTCGACGCGCACTCGCGAGCCGTGATGATGTGGCGTCAGCAGACCCAGTGGCTCGGCGGGATGGGGATTGTCGTGCTCGCGGTCGCCATCCTCCCGAAACTCTCCGTGGGAGGTGCACAGCTCATGGACGCGGAAGCGCCGGGGCCAGGCCTAGAGAAACTCACGCCGCGCATCGCGGAGACGGCGCGGGCGCTCTGGGGGATTTACATCGGGCTGACGGCGCTCGAAATCGTCCTGCTCTACGCGCTGCACGTGCTCGGGTACGCGCCGAACATGACGTTCTACAACGCGGTGGCGCACGGGTTCACGACGATGCCGACGGGCGGGTTCAGCCCGGAAGCGCGGAGCATCGAGGCGTTCAGCGCGGTCGTCCAGTGGCTCATCGTTCCGTTCATGCTCTTCGCCGGGGTGAACTTCGCGCTGTTCTGGCACGCGATTACCGGGGATTGGCGGCACGCGCTCCGGGACGCGGAGCTCCGGTTCTTCGCGGGAGCGTTCGCCGCGGGGACCGCAGTCCTCACCGTGCTCCTGTTCACTGACTCCGGGCTGGTCAACGTGGAGAACGTCGGTCGGATCGCGGGCGCGGTCGAGCCCTCGCTCCGCTACGCGACGTTCCAGATGGCGTCCATCGTGACGACGACCGGATACGCCAACATGGATTTCAACGCGTGGGGTGCGCCCGCGCAGTACGTCCTGCTCGCCGCGATGTTCTTCGGCGGGAGCGCGGGCAGCACGGCCGGCGCGGTCAAGGCCGTCCGCTGGCTCGTCATCCTGAAGAGCCTGCGCCGTGAGCTGTTCACGACCGTCCACCCCGAGGCGATTCGGCCGATTCGGCTCGCGGGGCGTGTCCTCGACGAGAGCACCGTCCGCGGCATCTACGCCTTCACTCTCCTCTACTTCGTCATCTTCGCGGCGGCGACGCTCCTCGTGTTCCTGCTCGGCGCGACGACCGACGGGCCGCTCACGTTCCTGGAGGCGTCGAGCGCGGTCGCGGCCACGCTCGGGAACGTCGGGCCGGGGTTCGGCATCGTCGGGCCGATGAACAGTTACCTGCCGTTCCCCGACGCGTCCAAGCTCCTGATGGTCGCGTTGATGTGGACGGGCCGCCTCGAAATCTTCCCGCTGTTCGTCCTGCTCACGCGGAGCTACTGGACGGACTGACCGGGAAGCCGTACGACTTTTGATGCTGGTCGACGCGGTGTCGGATAGATGGTCTCAGGGCTCCGTTCTGTCGGCCGCGACCTCGGGCGGATCCTCGAGGCGTTCGCGGTGATGCCGACGGCGTCGATGGTCGTCGCGGCCGCGTGGCGCGAGTGGTACGTTCTCCCGTCGCTTCTCGTCGCTGCGGTCGTGCCGTTCGCGGTTGGGTGGTGGCTCACAGAGTCGTACGCGGACGCCCGGGAGCCCGGGAAGCTCCACGGGATGGTTATCGCGGCGACCGGGTGGGCGACCGTCGGCGTGTTCGGTGCGATTCCGTTCGTAGGAATCGCGGTCTCGATGCAGCAGGGCTGGTTCGGCGCGCCGCCGCTGAACGCGACGATGGCGGCGTTCCTGAACCCCCTGAACGCGGTGTTCGAGTCGTTTAGCGGGTTCACGGGCACCGGCCTCACGATGAGCGTTCACGAGAACACGCTCCCACACACGCTCCAGTGGTGGCGGTCGTTCACGGAGTGGGTGGGCGGCGTGGGCGTCATCGTCCTGACGACGGCGATTCTCGCTCGCCCGGGAAGCGGGAGTCTCACTCTCTACGAGTCCGAGGCGCGCTCGGAGAAGATTCACCCGAGCATCGTCTCAACGGTGCGCACCATCTGGTGGATTTTCCTCCTCTTCACGTTCGTCTCCATCGTCACGCTGTGGCTCGCGGGCCTCCCGGCGTGGGACGCCATCAACCACGCGATGACCGGGCTCGCCACCGGCGGGTTCAGCATCACCGATAACTCCATCGCGACCTACGACAGCCCGCTCGTCGACTTCGTCCTCCTCCCGATCATGACGCTCGGAAGTATCGCGTTCCCCATCCACTACCTCCTCCTCCAGGGCCACTTCGAGAACGTGTACGAGGACCTCCAGACGCGCTGGGTGTTCGGCTTCTTCGCGGTCGGCGTCGCCGCGCTCGTCTGGCTGTTGTACACCGGCCGCGTCTACCACGGCACGGAGGCGATTACGTTCCTCGGCGTGACGTTCACCGGTCAGGCGGCCGCGATCTTCCAGTCCGTCCGGTACGGCGCGTTCCAGTTCGTGTCCGCGGCGTCTTGCACGGGCTTCCAGACGGCGTCCATCGGCGGGTCGTGGAGCGCGGCGTCCCAGCTCGTCGTCTCGTTCGCGATGGTCGTCGGGGCGGCTTCGGGGTCGACCGTCGGCGGCATCAAACTCGTCCGGCTCGCCACGCTCCTGAAGGGAGCGGCGTTCCGCGTCTCGGGCGTGTTCTACCCGCAGTCGGCGGTTCGGACGTTCCGGCTCGGCGACCGAAAGCTCTCCAGTGCCGAACTCACACAGGAGTTCGAGGAGGCTGCGATTATCTCTCTGCTCTGGGGCGTGTTCCTCGTGCTCGGCATCGCCGTCCTCCTGCTCGTCGTGCCGATGGGCCCCGACGGGTTCGCCTTGGAGAACGTCGTGTTCGAGGTCGCGTCGGCGCAGGGGAACGTCGGGCTCTCCACGGGCATCACCGGCCCGGACATGCCGACTGCGGCGAAACTCGTCTTCCTCCTGAACATGTGGGTCGGGCGTCTCGAAATCATCCCCGTGCTCGTCACGCTCCGCGGCGTCTTCCGCGGCTTCGGGGTGTACCGCCAGTGAAACCCGACGACATTCCCGGGTTCACCGAACTCGTCGCGGCCGGACCGGACGACCGCGTGTTCGACACGCTCGTGCTCGTCGGCCCCATCGTCGTGCTCGCGCTCGCAGTGTTCGGGCGGGGCGTCGCGACGACCGCGCTCGCCGCGGTCTACCTCCTCGGATTCGTCGGATACGTCTGTCTCCTGGGGATTCGACGCGCCCGCGAAAGCGACAGCACTTAACTGACTGGCCGGCGCGGCCACGTACATGTACGTCATCGTCGTCGGCGCAGGGCAGATCGGCTCGCAGGTACTCGACCTCGCGACAACCACGGAGAACGAGGTCGTCGTCGTCGAACGCGACCCGGAAGTCGCGGAGGCCGCGAGCCGCGAGTACGACTGTCTCGTTCTGAACGGCGACGCGACGAACCGGGAAATTCTGGAGGACGCAGGCGCTGACCGGGCGGACGCGATTATCTGCACGACCGACGAGGACGCGACGAACCTCATGGTGTTGTTCCTCGCGAAGGAACTCGATATCGCCTCGCTGGTGACGGTGGTGCAAGACCCCGACCACCTAGGTATCTTCGAGCGAGTCGGCGCGACCATCCTCGAAAACCCACAGCGCCTCATCGCCCAGTATCTCTTCCGCGCGGTCCAGCGGCCCGCCGTCGAGGACTTCATGGAGCTCGGCGGGGACGCGGAAATCTTCGAGACGACCGTCGCGCCCGACGCCCCCATCGCCGGGCTATCACTCCGGGACGCCGGCGAGAGCGGGCTGCTCGGCGACGACGTCCTCCTCGTCGCCATCGAGCGCACGACCGACGGCACGGAAGAGGTCATCACGCCGCGCGGCGGCACGACGGTCGAACCGGGTGACGTCGTCACGGTGTTCTCCCGCGTCGGCATGACCGACGACGTCCTCGAAACCTTCGCCGGACTGTAGATACGGTCCGCCTGACTCACGCGCCCCGGCGCGAAACCACTCGGCGACGAACGACCCGACGGCGCTCACTCGTCATTACGATAGCCGAGAAACGTCCAGTGGACGTGGTGGTCCTCATCGCCCAGCGAGCGGGTGACGTCGATCTGGTACAGTGCCTGCTTGATCGCTCCCGTCTCGTCCTCCTCGAAGAGAATGACTTCCGCTTCGTAGCGAGTGCGTTCGACGATACGGTATCGTTCGACATTACCCCTTTCCGCGATTTCGACGTCGAGGATGTCCTCGATGGGGGGGACAGTGCCCTCTGGTTTGCGATCTGTTCCCATGACGTTCTATATCTCGCTCTTCCTTATTACATTTGCTGATAGCTGGGGTGTGGAGGGGGAATACTTGGCTTCTCCGAAGTTGGGTATATATGTGGAGTCCGTATACCCGACCACTACCGGAAGGTATTTCTTCCGTCTGTCAGTACGGACGGGGCATGCAGGAGTCCTCTGCGACGATCGGCCGCGATCTCGGCCGGATCTTTCAGGCGTTCTCCGTGATGCCGTTGCTGTCGCTCCCGGTCGCCCTCGTCTGGCACGAACTCTACGCAGTTCCTGCACTCCTCGTCTCGACGCTCCTCCCGCTCGGAATCGGCACCGCGCTCGTCCGCCGGTTCGCTGGCGCGGCCGAACCGGGGAAACTCCACGGGATGATGATCGCGGCGAGCGGCTGGTTCCTCGTCGCCGGCTTCGGCGCGCTCCCGTTCCTCCTCGTGGCGTGGACACAGCAACTCGGGCTCTTCGGCGCGCCGCTGCTCTCGGAGACGACGGCGGCACACCTCTCCGCGCTGAACGCGCTCTTCGAGAGTCTCAGCGGCTTCACCGGGACGGGACTCACGATGAGCGTGAACGAGTCCGAACTCCCACACACGCTCCAGTGGTGGCGGTCGTTCATCGAATGGATCGGCGGCGTGGGCGTCATCGTCCTGACGACGGCAATCCTCGCCCGTCCGGGAAGCGGGAGCCTGACGCTTTACGAGTCAGAGGCGCGCTCGGAGAAAATCCACCCGAGCATCGTCTCCACCGTCCGGACGATCTGGTGGATCTTCCTCCTCTTCACCGTCTTCTCCATCCTGGTGTTGTGGCTCGCGGGAATGCCGATGTGGGACGCCATCAACCACGCGATGACCGGGCTCGCCACCGGCGGGTTCAGCATCACGGACGGCTCCATCGCGACCTACGACAGCCCACTCATTGACTTCGCCCTCCTTCCGATTATGGTGCTCGGCAGCATCGCGTTCCCCGTCCACTACCTCGTCCTCCGCGGCGACCTCTCCCAGCTGTACGAGGACCTCCAGACGCGCTGGGTGTTCGGCTTCTTCGGACTTTTGTCGGCCTTCCTCGTCGCTATCATCTACAGCCAAGGCGTCTATCAGTCGACGGAGACGATCACCTTCCTCGGCACCACGCTCACCGGGAACGCGGCCGCGCTCTTCCAGTCCGTCCGGTACGGCGTCTTCCAGCTCGTCTCTGCGGCTTCCTGTACGGGCTTCCAGACGGCCAACTCGCTCGGAACGCAGTGGTCGATGGCCGCGCAGATGACGGTATCCATCGGGATGGTGGTCGGCGCGGCCGCCGGGTCGACCGTCGGCGGCATCAAACTCGTCCGGCTCGCCACGCTCACGAAGGGGACCGCCTACCGCATTCGGAACGTCTTTCTCCCGGAGACCGCCGTGACACATTTCGAACTCGGGAGGCGGAAACTCGACGACCAGGAGGCCGCCCGTGAGTTCGAGGAAGCGGCGATCATCACGTTCCTCTGGTTCGTCTTCCTCGCCGTCGGCGCGTTCGTCCTCATGCTCACCGTGCAGTCGGCGTACACGCTCCCGAACGTCCTCTTCGAGGTCGCGTCGGCGCAGGGGAACGTCGGGCTCTCCGCGGGTATTACCGGCCCCGGCATGCCGACGCCCGCGAAAGTGATGTTCCTCTTCAACATGTGGATCGGCCGCCTCGAAATCATCCCCGTCCTCGTCTTACTCCGGGGCCTCCTCTACCGTGAGGGTGTCTTCCAATGAGCCTCCAGAACTGGCCCGTCATCCGGCAGTTCCGCGAGTTCGGCGGCGACGACGCCGTCGTTGACGCACTCATCGTCGTCGGTCTCGCACTCGTCGCCGCCGGCGCTATCCTCGGCCGACATCCGGCCGTCATCGGCGCTGCGACGCTCTATGTCGTCGCCGTCGCAGCCTACCCCGTCTATCGGACGCTGCGACGACGCTCACAGAACCGTCTGTAACTCACACACCACAACAATGTACGTCATCATCGTCGGCGCGGGCAATATCGGCTCGCAAGTCCTCGAACTGGCTGAACAGACACAGAACGAAGTCGTCGTCATCGAACGCGACCCGGACGTCGCCGACCGTGCCGGCCGCAGACACGACTGTCTCGTCATCAACGCGGACGCAACCGAGAAGGAGACGCTCGAAGATGCGGGTGCCGAACAGGCCGATGCGATCATCTGCACGACGGACGAGGATGCGACCAACATCATGTGTCTCCTCCTCGCGAAGGAGTTCGAGATCCCCTCCCTCGTCACGGTCGTCCAGAACCCCGAGCACATGAACGTCTTCCGCCAGATTGGGGCGAACGTCCTCGAGAACCCTCAGCGACTCATCGCCGAATACCTCTTTCGCGCCGTCCAGCGTCCCGCGATCAAGGACTTCATGACGCTCGCCGGCGGTGCGGAAGTCTTCGAAATCACGGTCACCGCTGAGGCACCCATTGCCGGCAAAACCCTCCACGAAGCCGACGAAGCAAACCTCATCCCGGAAGACGTCCTCGTCGTCGCCGTCGAGCGCGGTGAGAACGTCGTCACTCCCCGTGGCGGGACCGTCGTCGAGGCCGGCGACCTTCTCACGGTCTTCTCACGGAAAGGCGCGACAGACAACATCCTCCGAACGTTCACCGGGACGGACACCAAGCAGTGAGCCGACCCCCTAACGAGACGATGAGAACCGATAGACTGCACGCCGACCGAGGCCGCCGAACGGACGAGCGTACGCTCGCCGTCTTCACCGTGAGGCGTACCCCGTGAGGCCTCTTGCGTGGCTGTGGAAACTGGGCGTCCGACTCGACGAAGACGGGTTCTACGAGTGTCGTCACTGTGGAACCGTCGTCGAGTCCGTGAACGAGACCTGTCCGGCCTGCTGTTCCGAGGAAATCGCGCGAATCGACCTTCGCTAGTTCACTGCTGGACGCTCAGGCGTCGGCCTCGAACGGCTCGATGGCGGCGCTCTCCATGCTGTAGCGTGAGAAGATGGTGACGAGGTCGTCGGCTCGAATCTCGGTGAACCCGCGTGGCGTGATAATCTCGTCGTCGCGCTCGATGGCGATGACGAGCAAGTCCTCGTCGAGGAGGCCGGATTCGTTCGCCTCGGAGAGCGTGAGACCGGCTATCGGTGAGTTCTCATCGACAGTTAGCTCGATCACCTCGGCCCCTCCCGCGAGGCTGAGGAAATCCCGCATCGGTGAGTTCCGCGGCTTGTCGCCCGGCCCGAAGTGGTCGAGCGGCACCGTCTCCTCCATGTGGACGATGTGTTCGTCCTCAATGTCGAGCCCGATGTCGGCGAGCTGGCGGGAAATGACCGTCAACTCGTCGGAGTTCGCGCCGACTGCGGTGACGTGGAGGTTCCGCCGGCCGGCGAGGAGTTCGCGGACGTTGATGACGCCCGGGATGTTCGACACTTTCTTCGCCTGTTTCTCGCGGTCGGCGACGGGAGCGGTGCAGATGAAGAGGTTCTGCATCCAACTCTCGCCCCGCTCGTAGTTGATCGCTGCGTGGTAGCCAGTGATGATTCCCCGTTCCTCGAGCTGTTCGATACGATTTCGAATCGTCGCACCGGAGACGTTCACCTCGTCGGCGATCATCGGTGCCGACGTGTTCCGTGCGTCCTCGACGAGGCGATAGAGGATGCGCCGATCGACTTCGTCCAACCGCTCCATACTAATAGTGGGATGTCCGAAACTAACAGTCTTCGCATGCTAGTCCGGGGAGACTCGTCTGGTTCGGCCGCGTGGAGACGCGCTCGGCGTCGTATAACCCGCACCGTTCCGACCCGCCACACTTCTCTAACCGAAATTTAACCCGGTCATTTGTGTTTGACGCGGAACTCTTGGCTATATTTATATGGCTCGGGAAAAATTCCCAGGTATGTGTCCGTCGAGGATCACCTCGTTGGTCTATCGAGCGAAACTGATCTGCGAGGCTCGTCCCGGTGGAGTCCACGAACGAACTCGTGTAGCCACGCATCGAATCGACTCCGGGTCTCGTCCGGCACTCCGGTCTCCGAGTGACCGAACCAGATGTGTTTCCGGGTCGCGGGGTCTCACATGAGCGACGCGGACTCCGGAGGGGCGACGACGGAGCTCTCGCGCGACATGAGCCTCTTCGACATCACTTTTATCGGCGTCGGCGCGATGATCGGTGCCGGCGTGTTCGCCCTCACGGGCTTCGCTGCCGGTATCGCCGGTCCCGCCCTCACCATCGCGTTCATCATCAACGGCTTCGTCGCGCTCTTCACCGCCGTGAGCTACGCCGAACTCGGCGCGGCGTTCCCCGAAGCCGGCGGCGGCTACCTCTGGGTGAAAGAGGCCCTCCGGGACCCCAACGGCTTCTACGCGGGCTGGATGAGCTGGTTCGCTCACGCCGTCGCGTGCTCGCTCTACGCCGTCACATTCGGGACGTTCTTCACCGTCCTCGCCGTCTACGCCCTTCCGGGCCTCTCCAACCACTTCGTCCTCTTCGGCTTCCTCTCTCAACACTGGGTTGAGAAACTCGTCGCCGTCCTCGTCGTCATCGCGTTCGCCTACATCAACTACCGCGGTGCAGAAGAGACCGGGAAAGCCGGCGTCGTCGTCACGGGTCTGAAACTCCTCATCCTCGGCATTTTCATCGTCTTCGGCGTTCGCGCGACGCTCACCGCCCCGCAGTGGGCCGGCAAGTTCCTCTCCAGTCCCATGTTCGCCCCGAACGGCGTCTTCGGGATCATCGGCGCGATGGGGTTCACCTACATCGCCTTCGAGGGCTACGAGATTATTGTCCAGTCCGGCGAGGAGGTCGTCGACCCCGGGACGAACATCCCGAAAGCCGTCTTCTACTCGCTCGCCATCGTCATCCCCATCTACGTCCTCGTCGCCTTCGTCTCGATCGGCGGCATCACCGTCAACCCGCACATTCTCGACCTCGCCGGTGTCGCGGGCACGCCCGCCGACTGGACGACGTGGCAGATTCTCGGCGAACTCGGCGAGCTCGGCATCATCCGCGCGGCCGGCCAGTTCGTCCCCTACGGCGTCCCCCTCCTCCTCTTCGCCGGGCTCGCCGCCACCGTCTCCGCGCTCAACGCGACCGTCTACTCCTCCTCGCGCGTCTCCTTCGCGATGGGCCGCGACCGCGTCCTCCCGCCCGTCTTCGACAACGTCCACCCGGAGAAACGCACGCCGCACATCGCGATCGCCATCTCCGCGGTGATCATCGTCGTCATGGCCATCGTCCTCCCGATAGAATCTGTCGCCGCGGCGGCGGACATCATGTTCATCCTGCTGTTCGTGCAGGTGAACTGGACGCTCATCCGGATGCGCAAGACCCACCCCGACCTCCCGCGGACCTACGAAGTTCCATACATGCCGTGGCCGCCGCTCATCGGCATCGTTCTCCAGTTCCTCCTGACGCCCTTCCTCGTCTACGAACTCGGTCTCCAAGCCATCGGTATCGGAACGAGCAACGAGGGATTGATCGCGCTCGTCACCACCATCGTCTGGATGGGGCTCGGTCTCGTCGTCTACTACGGCTACTCGCAGGCAAAGGAAGAAGAGCAACTCGAAGAGGAAACTCCGACTGTCGTCGTCGAGCAGGAGCCCGCCAACCGAGAGTATCAGGTCGTCGTCCCGGTCGCTAATCCGGAGACCGCAGCTCACCTCATGCGCACCGCCATCGACATGGCGCGTGAGAACGACGGGGAGATTCTCGCACTCAGCGTCGTCACCGTCCCCCAACAAACCCCGCTCAACGAGGGACGCGAGTTCGTCGACGACGAGCGCGAACTGCTGACCCAGACGATGGAGATTGCCGAGGACGAAGACGTCCCGGTCAGTGGCACGGTCAAGATCGGCCACCAGGTCTCCACGGCGATCCTGAACACCATCGAGCAACACGACAGCGACGCCGTCATTCTCGGATGGCGGGGGCGCTCCCGTCGCCGTGACTTCGTCCTCGGGAGTAACGTCGACGACGTCGTCACGGGCGCGAAGTGCGACGTACTCGTCGAGCGCATCGACGGCGAGGTCGAAGACGTCGAGCGGATTCTCGTGCCGACCGCCGGCGGCCCGCACGCCGACCTCGCGGCCGAAGTCGCACAGGCGATTTCACGCACCACGCGCGCACGCGTCGATGTCGCTCACGTGGTCTCACCCGACGCGTCAGAGGCGGACCGCTCCGACGCCGCAGCCCTCGTCGACGCCCTCGCGTCCAGACTCTCTGACGACATCGATATCGGAACACGCGTTCTCGAGGGCGATGTCGCGGACGCGATTGTCAACGCGTCCGAGGAGTACGACCTGACAGTGATCGGTGCGTCACGGGAAGGACTCCTCCAGCAGCTCGTCTTCGGGGCAGTTCCCGAAGCCGTCGGCGAGCGAGCGAAAGGCACGGTCATCATGGTGAAACGCCATGGAACGCTACGCTCGTGGCTCTCCCGGTGGTTCTCCTGGAAGTGACGAGACTGTCGGAGCCCACGCGCACGGTATCGACGACGGCCACCGTCGCGCACCGAGAGCGCGACCGCGTGCCGTGAAGGGAAGTCGGAGGAAGCCTTCTGTCTGTCCGGTTCACTGGCCAGTCGGTGGTCCGTATCTGGTCTGAGTGGTGGGAGGACGCGCTCACGCTGCCGCGCCGGCGGTCGGAGTGTCGACGAGGTAGCGGAAGGCGAGGACGCTGGCGAAGACGGAGACGACGGAGAGGAGGACGAAGGCCTGATAGAGCTGGTCGGAGATGATGCCTTGGCTGCGGCCGATTTCGGCGGCGGCGACGCTGATGGAGAGGCGGCCGGGCATAGCGGCAGCGAGGAGGAGGGTGGTTCGGTTCTCGATGCCGGCGGCGAGGCCGCCGATGAGCGCGCCGAGAGCTTTGGTGCCGAGGCCGACGACGAGGACGCCGCCGAGGAGGAGAGGGGCGGCGGCGATGGAGTCGAGGTGGATGTTCGTGCCGACGTAGAAGAAGAAGACGGGGGCGGTGAGGTCGGTGACGGGCTGCATGCTCTCTTCGACGTCGTGGCCGTCGCGGGTGACGATGGCGACGAGGAGGCCGGCGAAGAACGCGCCGAGGATGGCGTGGATGCCGAGGTGTTCGAGGAAGAAGGCGAGGGCGACCATGAGGAAGACGCCGGCTTTGGCGGGGTTCTCGAAGACGCCGTCGCGGAGGGTGTTGGCGATGTGGGGGGAGAGGGCGAAGGGGAGGACGAGGAAGAAGAAGGCGAGGGCGGCGGTGACGACGCCGACGCCGACGATGGGGGTGTCGCTGGTGGCGAGGGTGAGGCCGTAGGCGAGGACGGCGACGGAGAGGATGTCGTTCATGACGGCGACGGCGAGGATGACCTGGCCACGGTCGGTGTCGAGGAGGTCGAAGTCTTCGAGGAGTGGGTAGATGAGGCCGAGGCTGGTCGTCGAGACGGTGACGCCGGTGAGGAAGGAGGCGAAGAGGGAGAGGTCGAGGAACTGGCCGAGGCCGAAGCCGGCGGCGAAGGGGAGGAGGAAGGTGGAGACGGCGAGGGCGGTGACGCGGACGGGGTCGCGTCTGATGATTTCGGGGTCGAGTTCGAGGCCAGCGTCGAACATAATCATGAGGAGGCCGAAGGCGGCGAGGGAGACGAAGAAGTCGTAGCCGGCGGTGCCGTCGTTCACGAGGCCGAGGGTCGCGCCGAAGACGATGCCGGCGAGGATTTCGACGGCGAGGATGGGGATGTCGTAGCGGCGGAGCCACGCGAAGACGAAACTCGTCCCGTAGACGAGCGCGAGGGCGAGGACAAAGTGGAACTCCAACGCCATCGAGTTAATTGATTGTCGTTCCTCGTGGTGAAATAATATGGTGCTGGCGCGGAGCACTCGCGCGTCCGACGTGTCTCGTGGCGGGTTCGCCGGCGCTCCATAGTCCTCTATGTCGGCACCCCGTGCCCCTTTCTCGCCATCGTTAATGAGAGTCCAGTGCGACAACTAGCCGGTTTCTTTAAACCTTTACCGGGGGAGGTCGAACGACGGGTATGAGCAACCCACACATCCTCATTCTCGGCGCGCCGGGCGCGGGGAAAGGGACGCAGAGCAGCCGGCTCGCCGAGGAGTACGACATCGACCACATCACCACGGGCGACGCCCTCCGCAACAACAAGGACATGGAGACGGAGTACGGCACGCCCCGTTCGTTCATGGAGTCCGGTGAGCTCGTCCCCGACCCCGTCGTGAACGAGATCGTCGAAGCCGCCCTCGAACAGGCGGACGGCTTCGTCCTCGACGGCTATCCCCGCAACGAGAGTCAGGTGGAGTACCTCTCGGACGCGACGGACCTCGACGTCGTCCTCTACCTCGACGTGCCGGAAGAAGAACTCGTCCGTCGGCTCGCCGGCCGCCGCGTCTGCGACGACTGCGGGGCGACCTACCACGTCGAGTTCGACCAGCCGGAAGAAGAAGGCGTCTGCGACGAGTGCGGCGGCGAGCTCGTGCAGCGCGAGGACGACACGGAGGAGACCGTGCGCGAGCGCATCCGCGTCTACGAGGAGAACACCGAACCCGTCATCGAGCACTACCGCGGGACCGACGCGTTCGAAGCCGTCGACGGCGACCAGGGCCCCGACGACGTCTGGTCGGACATCGTCGACGCCGTCGAGCGGCACGTAGAGTGAAAGGTTGATGGCGCGACGGCCGATAAGGAGTAGATAATGGCACGCACCGAGGCGAAGGTCCGCGAGCTCATCGAGGGCGACCCCGGGATGGAGGACGCCATCGAAGCCCTCCTCGAGCATCGCGGCGAGGACATCGAGTGGCGGGACGTCAAAGGCGACCTCACCAGCGGACAGTGGGGTCGCCTCATCGAGAAAGGCGTCCTCGAAGAGTCCGGCGACGCCTTCCGCCTCGCCGACCCCGACGACGTCGAAGCCGCCGTCGGCGAAGACATCGAATACCAGGGCGACGACGCCGACGACGACGAGGGCTCCGGGTGGACGACCTGGGACAAACTCGCCGCGCTCGTCGCGCTCGGCATGTTCGCCGGTTACTCCTACCACCCCGTCCGCGACGCCGTCGGCAGCGTCCTCAACGTCGCGCTCGGCCCCATCGCCGACGTCCTCCCCTTCTACCTCGTCATCATGTGTCTCGCCGTCTTCACGGGCTTCTACTCCACGCTCCTCCAGGCGAACCTCATGGACATGGACAAGATGTCCGACTACCAGGAACGCATGAAGGACATCCAGGAGCGACAGAAAGCCGCGCGCGAACGCGGCGACGACGAAGCCCTCGACCAGATCCGAGACGAGCAGATGGACGCCATGGGCGACCAGATGGGCATGATGAAACAGCAGGTCCGCCCGATGGTCTGGATCATGGTCATCACCATCCCCGTCTTCCTCTGGATGTACTGGAAGCTCCTCGCCCCCGGCCACCTCGCCGACGCCCAGAAGCTCATCACGCTCCCCTTCATCGGCGAGACCAACCTCACCGCCGGCGTCCTCGGCCCCATCCAGGCGTGGATCCTCTGGTACTTCCTCTGCTCTATGGGCTTCAGCCAGGTCATCCGGAAAGCCCTCAACATCCAGACGAATCCCACGTAGTACCTTTCGCTCTGCGTTCAGCGCCCTTCGGGCGCGTCACTCGGCACTGCGGGAAACCCTCTATTCCCCGCCGTTCAGCCAGAAGTCTTTGACTTCTGGCGACAAAAGCTACGCTAAAAGCGCTCCTCGCTCCTCGCAGTCGCTCGTCGGCCTCGCCTCAGTCGGAGCAAGCTCCTCCTTGCTCGCGTTCGCTGCGCTCACGCGACCTCCGGCGAGTGAATCGGCGACCTACCGGGTCCTGGCGGTCACGCGAGCTGGGCGGGACCACCGGTCCCGCTCGCCGTACGGGCGACTCATGGGTCGCCCGTACAACGACCGTAGGGAGTGAGTGTGACTCAGCGAGAGCTTCGCTCTCGCGTTAGACCGCTCGGTCGCCGAACGCTTGACCAACGGCGTATCGACCTTCGGACGCGGCCGTAGTTCGCTTCCCCGTTTCTGCTCTCGGTGGCGACTCCGAGTCCTCGACTCGGGTTCTCAGCGGCGTGTCTCGACGTCCGTCGCCGTGCGCTTCGTAAGGCCCTTTATTCGCGGGGGCGGAGAGAGGATATGTTAGTCACGATTTCCGGGCCGCCGGGGAGCGGGAAGTCGACGGTCGCGTCGACGCTGGCGGACCACCTCGACTACGAGCACATCTCGGGTGGCGACATCTTCCGCGGGCTGGCGGACGAACGTGGCGTGACGTTGGAGGAGTTCAACGAGCTCGCCGAGGAGGACCCGCAGATCGACAAGGACCTCGACAGGCAGCTGCGGGAGACGGCGCGCGAGCAGGATAACGTCGTGCTCGAATCCCGGCTCGCCGGCTGGATGGCGGGCGAGTACGCGGACATCAAGATCTGGCTGGACGCGCCGCTAGGCACGCGGTGTCGGCGGATCGCGGAGCGCGAGGAGAAGACGCCGGCGGCGGCGCGGAAGGAGACGGAGAAGCGGGAAGCGTCGGAGACGGCGCGCTACCGCGAGTACTACGATATCGACTTCGACGACCTCACTATCTACGACCTCTCTATCAACACGGCGCGGTGGGGGCCGGACGAGGTGACGGACGTCGTGCTCTACGCCGTCGACGCGTACGAACCCGGGAACGACGAAGGGCCGACGCCCATCGAGAACATCCGCTACGAGTTTTAACCGATGAGTCTCCGTGCCCCTCCCGACGACCGCGACGTCGACGCCCTCCTCGAATTCGGCGTGGTGCGCCTCGACAAGCCGCCGGGGCCGTCAGCGCACCAGGTGTCGGCGTGGGTGCGGGACATGGTCGGCGTCGAGAAGGCGGCGCACGCGGGGACGCTCGACCCGAAAGTCACGGGCTGCCTCCCCGTCCTCACGGGCGCGGCGACGCGCCTCGCGCCCGCGCTCCTCGAAGGCCGGAAGGAGTACGTGAGCGTCCTCGAACTGCACGGCGACCCGCCGAGCGACATCGACGCCACCATCGCCGAGTTCGAGGGGAAGCTCTACCAGAAGCCGCCGCGGAAGTCCGCCGTGAGCCGCCGCCTCCGCGTCCGCGAAATCTACGCCCTCGACCTCCTCGAACTCGACGGCCGACAGGCGCTCCTCCGCATCTCCTGTGAGTCCGGGACGTACATCCGAAAACTCTGCCACGACCTCGGGCTCGCCATCGGCACGGGCGCGCACATGGGCGACCTCCGGCGGACGGCGACCGGGCCGTTCGACGACCGCGACCTCGACACCCTCCACGACCTCTCCGACGCGCTCGCCGCCTGGCGCGAGGACGACGACGACTCGTGGATCCGCGAGGTCGTCGACCCCGGCGAACACGCCCTCGACGGCATCCCCGCGATAACTATCGCGCCGTCCGCCGCCGAACAAGTCGCCGAGGGCGCGCCCGTCTACGCGCCCGGCGTCATCGACGCCGACGACACAGACGAGAACGCGCTCGTCGCCTGCTACACGCCGAACGGTGCCGCCGTCTGCCTCGGCCGCCGCGTCGGCGACCCCGACGCCGACCACGGCACCGTCGTCGACCTCGAACGCGTCCTCGTCTGAGAACGCGTGCGTCCTCGTCTGAGAACGCGTGCGCCCTCGTCTGAGGATCTGTATCCTCCCACCGGAACCGGATGGGGTCCGTCGGAGTCGCGTTCGAACCTCGACGATCGCTAACTCTCGCGACGCGTGCTTCTTGCTCCCTGTCTCACTGTACGCCGTGGTAGCCGCCGCGGTCGCCCTCGCGGTCGAGCGCGACCGACCCGTCGATGGTTCGGATTGGCTTGGGCATCGAGACGCCCTCCGCTTGGAGGCGTTCTTTCCCGCGTTCGAGGAGCGCCGACCGGACGCGCGCCGCCTTTCCCGGTGTCGGCTGGTGCACCCACACCTTCACTTGGACGTTCACCGTCGACGGCGCGAGGTCGCTCACCGCGACCTGCGGCTCCGGCTCGCTCGCCGCGCCCGCGATACGCCCCGCCTCCTCGCGCAGACACGCCTTCGCCGCCTGTAAGTCGTCGTCGTAGCCGATGCCGAACTCGTAATCCACGCGGTAGACGCCGTTCGCCTGCGGGCTCACCACCGCGTTGTTCGTCAGCTCCGAGTTCGGCACGAGCACGCTCTCACCGTCCCACGTCTTGATCTTCGTCTGCCGGAGCGAGATGGACTGGACCGTCCCCTCGTACTCACCCCACTCGATCCACGACCCGACGCTCACGTCGGTCGTGTTCGCGATGAGCAGTCCGCTCACCGTGTTCCGTAGGATGTCCCGCGCGCCGATGCCCGCCGAGAGCGTCGCCGCCGCCAACACCGCTCCCGTTGCCGCCGGCATCGACCCGACGTCGCTCATCGCGAACCCTACCAACACCGACGCGATGGCCAGCAACGCCACGTACGAACTTTCCACCGCCTCCTTCACTGCGTCGGACGTCCCGCGACGCCACTGCACCGCGTCGATGACGGGTCGCCCGACCACGGACCCAACCGCGAACACGGCGACCGCCACCAGCACTAGCTGTGCGACTCCCGGCAACGACCCGTACCACGCCACGACGCGTTCGAACCACGGCACACTCACTAATTATTACTATAACCTAATCTGTGAAAAATACTCGCCTTCGACCGGCATCGAAACGAAGCCCTTAACCACACAACCCTCCTCCTCCAGAGTGTGGGACCGTGGGGTAGCTTGGTATCCTCGGCGGATGGGGTCCGTCGGACTCGAGTTCGAATCTCGGCGGTCCCACTTTTCACGAACTAGTAACCGCGAGCGGCAGGTCTCGGTGCTCGATACCCTCGGCGGTTCTTCCGGTCGCTTCACGTGATCGGCTCCCGTCTCCGTACTAGACGATCGCCTGACGGGGACGGGCCGGCATACGCTCCGTGTTCATCGGCGTCGAGGTTGTCGAGACGGCGGTGTCCCTTCGAGTCGCTTCGTTTCCCGCGTCACGTCTCTCACGCGTCTGACTCGTCGACGTCGGGGCACGCCGTTCGGGCCGAGTCGGACTGGTTTCCCGGACACCATCACTCGTTCAGATAAGTCGGGTTTACGAACATATTTACCGCCCTAATTCGTTATCCTGAACGAACCGGAGTGGAGTCCGGTTCACCGACGTGGCCCATTCCCCCCGAAATAGGCGGTCGGTTCCAGCCAACCTCGAATCGAGCGTTGGCGGTGGTGTCGAACGCTGGGTCGGTTCCGGGACCCGGAGACCCAGTGTTCGCTGCCTCCTTGCGGAGGCGTATGGAGTTCTTCGCGCCGATGGTATGGTGTTTTCGGCTACATACTGCCAGGTCGACCAGTCACCTGATTCCGGGCGCTGCCGCTCGCCACGCGTCCTGTAACCCGAGTATAGTTAGAAGGCTATCATCGGGTTCGGTTCGGTCGCGACCGGCGAGGCGAGGCGAGAAGGCGGTCACGGGCCGCGGAGCCCGACAGTAATCGTCGCGGTGTCGGTCGCGCCGTCGTCGTCGGAGACGACGAGGGTGATTTCGACGTCGTGGGTTGACCCGAGGAAGAGCCAGAGTATCCGACGTATACTGGAAACACTCGCCGTTGCGCCGGACTGGTCGAGCCGGAGTTGGTCGAGGTCGAAGCCGCCCGTGTTGCTGATCTTCCACTCGTAGGTAAGAGGGTCGCCGTCGGGGTCGGTGCTCTCGGATGCGTTGAGATTCGTGGTGAAGAGGCGGCTGGAGTCTCGGTCGATGACCGCGTTCGGCGGTTTGTTGGAGAGGACGGTGACGTTGACGGTGTCGGAGGCGGTCGCGCCGTCGGCGTCGGTGGCGGTGAGGCGGAGGGTGACGGTGCGGTCGCGCTGGCTGACGAGACTGGTGACGGCGAAGGTCGGGCGGAGGGTGTCGTCGTCGCGGAGGGCGATTTTGTCGGCGATACCGTCGGCGTCGACGACCGTCCAGTCGTAGGTGAGGGGGTCGCCGTCGGGGTCGCTGGCGGCGGCGTCGAGAGTGACGCTGTCGAGGAGGTCGCTCACGCCGGTCTGACCGGGGGCGAGCGCGCCGCTCGCGTCGACGGCGTAGACGCGCTGGGTCGTGTCGGCTGGGGAGACGGTCGCGTCGTCGGGCGGGCTTCCGAGGGCGGTCGCGGCGGCGGGTGTGTCGCTCCCGTCGGCCTGCGTGTCGTTGCCGGCGTCGACGGTCGGCGGCGGGTTGTGTTCGGTCACAGTGACGGTCGTCGTGTCGGAGGCGGTCGCGCCGTCGCCGTCGGCGACGGTGAGCTCGACGGTGACCGTGTGGTTTCGGTCGGTGACGTTGCCCGTCACCTCGAACGTCGGCGTGGTAGTGGCGGCGTCGCGGAGCGCGACGCTGCGCTCGATGCCGTCGGCGTCGGTGATCTCCCAGTCGTAGGTGAGGGTGTCGCCATCGGAGTCCGTCGCGCTCCCCCGGAGGTCGGTCGTGCTGCCTCGCTCGCCGTCGACTCGCGCGTCCGAACCGGCGTCGGCGTCCGGCGGCGCGTTCGCCGGCGTCGTCGTGGGAGTCGGCTCACTCGTCGTTTCGTCCGGGTCGCTGGACGTCGCAGTGGTCGTCTCCGAGCGTGGCGCGAGGACTTCTGTACAGACGATGGTGTCGCTCGTCGTGACGGTGACGGTCGTGCGCTCGCCTATTCGGCCGAACGTACCGCTCTCGCCGGGTTCGAACGTGGAGTCGGCGTCGCCGTCGGCGACCGCGAAGGCGCGTGTGCTCGTTCCGCTCGTCGCGTTCTCGAAGATGACGCGGAGCGTCGCGGTGTCGAATGCGCGCCCGCCGTCGTGCGTGATTGTGACGGGGCCGTCCTCGCCGTGATAGTCGATCTGACAGCTCGCGAGCGCTCCGCCGTCGACGTTCTGCCCGGCGAGGTGGACCGTCGCGAACATCCCGGCGACGCTGATTGTCACGACGAGAACGGTGATCGTGAGCAGGGTGCCGACGACCTCCGACTGACCGCGACGACCCGTCGACGCTTCGCCCGACGACCGCCTCGTGGGTATGGGTTTCGGGGACGCCGCGGCTACCTCACCGTGCTCCGTAGCTGGCTTTTCCCGCAGCGTCCACCACACGTCCGGGAAGACGGGGTCCACTTACGTATGTGCTCCGCCTGTCGGTCGCGACGGTCCGCGTTCACGGAACGAGTAAACCCGGAACGCGTTCATTCAGGCGTGTCTCGGAGGCTTCCAGATAACTTATGTATGGGTGACTTCGAGGATTATCTGCGGTTTCCTCCTCCCCCTGGAAACCGCGGGCACCGGCACTCCTTCCCCCCGCGGTGTCCGCTGTTTGACCCTCCAAAGTTTTCTCCGTGCAGTCCGAGGAGGCGCGTATGGACGACACAGCGTACACCGAACTCATCTCGTCGCTGACGCCGTACGAGGAGGCCGGCAGCGTGAAGACTTACACGAACACGGTCAGTCTGGCCTGCCCGGCCTGCGAATCGCCGTTCGACGACCTCGTCGTCTGCCGCGACGAGTTCAACAGCCTCGAACTCTCCAAGGTCCTCGACCTCTGCGTCACGACGCACGACGACGACGTCCTGCTCTTCACTCACCAGTAGGACGCCGCGCTCGCCCGGGGGTTCCTCGCCCGCGTCCAGTAGACTCATCCCGGTCCGCGCGAACTACCGGATATGGAAATCGAAGGGCGCTCGCTCCGCGAACGCGTCGTGCAGGCCGCCATCGTCTTCGCGCTTCTCCTCGGCTTCGACCTCTACCGGGGCTCCGTCGACGCCGTCGAGATCACCGCCGCGGCGGTCTCGTTCTTCGTCCTCCTCATCGCGCTGGACGGCGTCCGCATCCGACTGCTCGACCGCTGACCGGGCGTCGGGTCGGCCGTCGACGCTTCAGCCGTCGATGGCGTCGTCGACGGAGACCGCGAGGTAGTGTGAGAAGAGCTCGGAGCGCGAGAGCGGGCGTTCGCCGCGCGGGTGGTTGCGCTCGAAGACCGCGTAGAGCGGGAGCGTGTAGACGCGGCGGCTCGTCCCGTCGCGTTCGAGCGCGTCGACGCGCCACGCCGTCTCCGCGAACGCGTCCGCGACGGTCTCCGCGAACGGCCCCCTCGACCACCCCTTGATGTCGTCGCGTGGCTGCTGTTCGTCGTCGACGACGCGGTCGCAGACCTCGTCGTGCGTGACGAGCAGCCGGCCCTCCGAGCGGAGTTCGTCGACGACCCCGTGCACGCGGTCGGTGACGGCGTCCGCGGCGAAGTAGAGGTGGCGGCCGTACGTCCAGCCGGCGTCCTCGAAGCCGGCGCGCACGGCGTCGTGGTCGATTGTCGCGACGTCGAGGCGTCGCTTCAACTCCTTCACGACCGCCGAACGCTCGATGGCGACCGTCTCGCTCTGCTCGAAGTCGGCCGCGAGCTCCGCCGCCGTCTCGTGGACGTCCTGACTCATACACACGCCGTCGGCGCGGCGGCGTATAGGCGTACCTTCGGGACCGGAAGGTTGCCGGAACCCCGGACAGCCGGCGGATTCCACGCCGCCTCACCGACCCGCGAATCAATCCGCGAACCGACCCGCGAGCCGACCGCCGCTCACCTGGTTCGTGACGAGAACCTGGAGTGTCGTGGAGCCGGTCGTTTTTCACCCCCCGGAGCGTACGACGCTGCATGAAGCGAAGCACGCTCGCCATCGTGGGGCTGGGCGCGTTCACGACCGCGGTGCTCTCCTTCCTCCCGTTCGCCCCCATCGCGGGCGGCGCGCTCACGGGCTTCACGGCGAGCGACAGCCGATTCCGCGGCACCTACATGGGCGCGGCGTCCGGCCTCGTCGGGTTCGTCCCCGTCTTCGTCGTCGGCGTCATCGCCGGCGTCTTCGCCGGTGCCAGCTGGGGCGTCGGCGCTGTCGGCCCCGCGCAGTTCGTCGGCTACCTCGCCATCGCCGCCGTCGTCTTCGCGCTCGCCTACTACGTCGGCCTCGGCGCGCTCGGCGGCTTCCTCGGCGCTCGCTACCGCGCCCGCCTCTTCTCCGGCTCGCGCTCCACCGACGCGGACGTCGACGCGAACGCGAACTCCGACCCGGCTTAGGCCGTCGTGACGATCTCGACCACGTCGTTGTGGTCGAGGACGGTGTCCTTCCCGAGCTGGCGCTTCGACCGGCAGTCGATGCCGTGCAGGAAGCCGTCGCCGATGTCCGAGTGAATGTGGTACGCGAAGTCCTGCGCCGTCGCGTCCTCCGGGAGGAGGAAGACGTCCGGGAACGGCCCGTGCGTCCAGTTCAGGCTCGCGTCACCGGTGAAGACCGCTTTCAGGCCGAGCTCCTCGAAGAGCGCCGTCTCCAGCGCCTCCTGCACGCCCGTCCCGCCGAACTCGTTCACGTACTCCCGAATCTGCTCTAACCCCTCTCGCTGCTCGTCGCTGACGTCCGCGACGATCTCGAAGTCCTCGTCGCCGGCCGTGTAGTCGACGACGCCCTGCTCGGCGGCGTTCTTGAGGGCTTTCTCCGCGTGCACGCTGCACGGGACGACGGTCACGTCCTCGTACTCGGGGTCTTCGGTGATTTCCGCGTAGTTCTCCTGGCCTTCGGGCGTGTCGAGTTTGTTCGCCGCGACGACCATCGGCTTCGTCCGCTTCCGAATCTCCCGCGCGAGTTCGAGTTCGTCCTCGTCGCTCCACGTCTTGGGGTCGAGGTCGAGTCCGAGGCCGAGCATGATCTGCTTCAGCTCGTCCTTGTTCGTCCCGAACGCGCTCATCTGCTCGGCGAGCTCGACTTCGAGTTCGACTTCCTCCATGTGCTTCGACTCGAAGCGCTCGATGCCCTTCTCGAGGATGCCGAGATACCACTGGTCGAGCTCCTCCTCTAAGAAGTCGATGTCCTCGCGGGGGTCGTGGCCCTCGGTGGGTTCGCCCTCGGGGTCGGTCTTCCCGGAGAAGTCGACGATGTGGACGAGGACGTCGGCCTCGTTCAGGTCGGTGAGGAACTGGTTCCCGAGCCCTTTCCCTTCGTGTGCGCCGGGAATGAGGCCGGCGACGTCGACGAGCTGGGTGGCGACGAAGCGCTTCCCGTGCTCGCAGTAGCCGGTGTTCGGCTGGCACTCCTCGTCGAAGTCCGGCGCGGCGCAGTCCGTGCGGACGTACGCCTCGCCGACGGCCGGGTCAATCGTCGTGAAGGGGTACGCGCCCTCCGGCACGTCGTTCATCGTCGCGGCGTTGAAGAAGGAGGATTTGCCGACTGACGGTTTCCCGACGAGACCGATTTTGTAGCTCATTACACCGGAGAAGGCTATCGACACCTAAACCGGTTACTCAACACTCGCAAGCGTGGTTCACAGTCACACACGGCCGGTGACGCGGATGCCACCCGGTGACCCCGCGGTTGCCGAATACTGAAACCCGCGCTCGCCCTATGCACACTCGATGACCGATACACGAAGTTCGGAGGCGGTTCGATGAGCGCGCACCGCGGCGACGACCCCCACGGCGACGCGCAGGTCGTGACGACGGGCGCAGCCCTCGACGACGCGAGCGCGGCGGTCGTGATGGCGCACGGCCGCGGCGCGACCCCGCGTAGCGTCCTCGGCCTCGCGTCCGAGTTCGACGTCGACGACGTCGCCTACCTCGCCCCCGCCGCCGCCGGGAACACGTGGTATCCGAACCCGTTCACCGCGCCGCGCGAGCGCAACGAACCCAGCGTCTCCTCCGCGATGAACGCCATCCGCCGCGCCGTCGACCGCGCCGCCGACGCCGTCGGCCGCGACAGCGTCGTCCTCCTCGGCTTCAGCCAGGGGGCCTGCCTCGCCAGCGATTACGTCGCCCGCAACCCCGCGCGGTACGGCGGCCTCGTCGCCTTCTCCGGCGGACTCATCGGCGACGCCATCGACGAGGAAGAGTACGAGGGGGACCTCGATAGCACGCCGGTCTTCCTCGGGTGTAGCGACCGCGACCCCCACATTCCGGAGTCCCGCGTGCACGAGACCCGCGACGTCCTCGACGCGCTCGGCGCGGACGTCACCGAACGAATCTACGAGGGGATGGGTCACACCATCGTGCAGGACGAAGTCGAGCACGCCGCAGAAATCGTCGCAGACGCGCGCGGGAACTAACGACCTCGGCTCCGTGCCGCGACGCGAACCCCTTTCTCGCCGCCGGCCCGAGGAGGGAGTATGGAGCCGACGAATCTCGAGGAGGCGTTCGGGGCGTTCGAGGAGACGTGGTCGCCGCGCGTCGTCGCCGAGTTGAACGGGCAGGAAGTGAAGGTCGCGCGCCTAGAGGGCGAGTTCGTCTGGCACAGCCACGCAGAGGCTGACGAGCTGTTCTACGTGCTCGACGGCGACCTCACCATCGAGTTCCGCGACGAGGCGGACGCACACCTCTCGGCCGGCGACCTGCTCGTCGTACCGGCGGGCGTCGAGCACAAACCCGTGGCCGAAGAGGAAGTGAAGGCGATGTTGTTCGAGCCGGCGGAGACGCTGAATACGGGGGACGCCGACGACGCAGACCTCACCGTCGAGGAGCCGGAGCGGCTCGACTGACTACTCCGCTTCGACGACGTCGTTCGTGAGGGTGCCGACGCCCTCGTAGGTGATTTCGACGGCGTCGCCGGGTTCGATGACGCCGGGGTTGGCGGGGCTGCCGAACGCGACGACGTCGCCGGGGCGGAGCGTGAAGCGCTCGCTGAGGAAGCTCACGACCTCGTAAGGGTCGAAGAGCATCTGGCCGGTGTTGGCTTCCTGGCGCGTCTCGCCGTTGATTTCGGTGCGCATGTCGACGTCAGTCGGGTCGACGTCCGTCTCCACCCACGGGCCGAGCGGGCCGGAGCCGTCGAAGGCTTTTCGCGCCGTTCTACCGGGCTGGTCGAGGGCGTCGACGTCGTTCATGATGGTGTAGCCGCGGACGACCTCCGACACCTCCTCCGGCGGGACGTGCTTGCAGGTCTTATCGATGACCGCGGCGAGTTCGCCGGCGTACGTCACCTCGTCGGAAAATGAGGGATAGGGGATGGGTTCGCCGGGGCCGACGACGGAGACGGGCGGTTTGATGAAGAAGTCGGGGTCGTCGGGGCGGTCGTAGTCCATCTGGTCGAGCGTCGCGGCGTAGTTCCGGCCGACGCAGTAGAGCGCGGACGGCCGGCAGGGCGCGAGCAGTGCTTCGTCGTCGACCTCGTAGGGGCCGTTCGGCGTGTCGACGTGGCCGTCACGGAGTTCTCCAGTGACGACGCCGTCCGGCGTCCTGACGCGTGCGAGTCGCATACCGGGGTGTCGGCGGGGACGCGGTCAAACCTTGCGGGTCCGGCAAGACGGGCGACCGCGTTTAAGGACGCGGCGGGCGGAGGGAGCGACGTGTCCGCCGTCGTCCACCTCGCGTTCGTGCTCGCCGGCCTCGCGTGCCTCGTCGCGGGCGGCGAGGCGGTCGTCCGCGGCGCGAGCGCGCTCGCCGACTACTTCGGCGTGTCCACGTTCTTCGTCGGCGTCACCGTCGTCGCGGTCGGGTCGAGCGTCCCCGAAATCGTGACGAGCGCGTCCGCCGCGGCGTACGGCGCGGGCGACCTCCTCGTCGGCCACATCGTCGGGAGCGTCACGAGCCAGATTACGCTCGGCCTCGGCCTCGTCGGCGTCGTCTCCCCGCTCGCCGTCCGGCGGTCGAAGGCGCTCACCTACGGCGGCGGGATGCTCCTCGCGATGCTCGTCATGACCGCCGCAGTTCTCACGAACGGCGTCGCGCGCGTCGAGGGGCTCGGGATGATCGCGCTCTACCTCGTCGTGCTCGCGCTCGTCGCGCGCCGCGAAGACGACGCGGCCACGGCGAGCGGGGCGACACTCGGCCCGCGGCGCGCCGTCCCCGCCGTCCTCCTCGGCCTCGCCGTCGTGCTCGTCGGCGCGAACCTCGTCGTCACGCACGGCGTCCCGCTCGCCCGCGCCCTCGGCGTCCCCCGCTACCTCGTCGGCGTCGTCACCGGCCTCGGCACCACCCTCCCCGAAGTCGTCGTCTCCATCGTCGCGGTCTCCCGCGGCCGCGACGGTATCGCCGTCGGCACGCTCCTCGGGAGCAACATCACCGACCCGCTCTTCTCGCTCGGCGTCGGCGCGGTCGTCGCCGGCGTCCACCCGACCGCGCCCGTCGCGTCCTCCCTCGCCTACATGCTCGTCGCCTCCCTCGGCGTCGTCGCCGCGCTCGCGTGGCGCGAACGCGTCGGCCGCGCGCTCGGCGTCGCCTGCCTCCTCGCCTTCCTCCCCACCTTCCTCCTGCTCTAGGCCGTCGGAGTTAGGGCGGTCGCGTTCGAGGTATCGGGTATGAGACGTGTCGTCATCGCGGGCGCGGCCGGCCGCGACTTCCACGACTACCACCAGCACTACCGCGACGACCCGGACGCCCGCGTCGTCGCGTTCACGCGGGCCGCCGGACAGAACCTCGGCGAAGCCGACGCCGACCTCGACGCCTTCCCCGGTGAGCTCACTGCGACCGGCGACCCGATTCCCATCGTCCCGGAAGCCGACTTGGAACGCGTCGTCGGCGAGGCGAACGTCGACGAGGTCGCGTTCGCCTACTCGGACGTCAGCCACGAGCACGTGATGCACGTCGCGTCGCGCGCGCTCGCCGCCGGCGCGGACTTCCACGTCGTCGGCCCCGACGACGTCTCCCTCCCGTGTGAGATCCCCGTGTTCGCCGCGGACGCCGTCCGCACCGGCTGCGGGAAATCCGCGCTCGCGAAGGCCGCCGCCGACCACCTCCAAGAGGAGGGATTCGACGTCGCGGTCGTCCGCGAACCAATGCCGTACGGCGACCTCGCCGAGCGCCGCGTCGACCGCTACGACTCCCGCGCAGACTTGGAGGGACTCACGCTCGAAGAGCGCGAGGAGTACCGCCCGCACGTCGACGCCGGCCACACGGTCTTCGCCGGCGTCGACTACGCCGCCGTCCGCGACGCGGTCGAAGCCGAGTTCGACGTCGCCGTCTGGGACGGCGGGAACAACGAACTCCCCTTCCTCGACCCCGACGCGCACGTCGTCCTCGCGGACGCCCTCCGCCCGACGGCTACTGATACGTTCCACCCCGGCGAGACGAACCTCCGCCTCGCCGACGCCGTCCTCGTGACGAAGGAGAACTCGGCGAGCGACGACGCCGTCGCCGACGTCGTCGACCGCGTCCGCGGCGTGAACTCTGCGGTTCCGATCTACCACGCGGACAGCGTCGTCACCGTCGGGGACACCGTCGACGGCGAACCCGCGGCGGACGCGCTCGAAAACGCTCGCGTCCTCGCCGTCGAGGACGGGCCGACGCTCACGCACGGCGACGCCGACTACGGCGCGGCGACCGTCGCCGCCGACCGCTACGACGCCGACCGAATCGACCCGCGCCCGCACGCCGTCGGCTCCCTCGCGGACGTCCTCGACGAGTACCCGCGCCTCGACTGCGTCCTCCCCGCGATGGGGTACAGCGAGCGGCAGCGAGCCGACCTCGCCGACACCATCGAGCACGCCGACCCCGACGTCGTCCTCGCCGGCACGCCCGTCGCCCTCGACGAGGTCCTCGACGTCGACGTCCCCGTGGTCGACGTCGACACCGAACTCGACATCCATGACACCGCCGTCGAGACCCTCGTTGAGCGCTATCTCGGGCCATCCCTCAGCAAGCAGGCTTAAGCTATCCCGGCCGTAACCACCGGGCATGACCGTCATCCTGGCGTTCACGATCTCTGGGGACTCCTCCGCCCTCGGACGCGTCCTCCCCCGCGACGTCAGGGCCGAACTCGACCGTGTCGTCCCCCTCTCCGACACGTGGCTCCCCTACCTCTGGGTGCACGGCGACGGAGACGCCTACGACGCGCTCGAAACCGCCCTCGACGCCGACGACGCCGTCGACGACGTGACGTGCGTCGACGCGTTCGACGACCGCCGGCTCTACCGCATCGACTGGGCGACCGTCCCCGACGGCGTGCTCGCCGACCTCGACGCCGCCGGCGGCGCGCTCCTCGGCGCGGTCGGTACGGCGGACGCCTGGGAGTTCGAAGCGCGCTTCCCCGACCAGGACGGGCTCTCCGCGTTCAACGACGACTGCGTCGCCACGAACGACGACGTCGAAGTCACCGGCGTCTACCGCCCGGACCCCACGAGCCCCGACCGCTTCGGCCTGACCGACGGCCAGCGCGACGCGCTCGTCGCCGCGCTCGACGCAGGCTTCTACAACATTCCCCGCGACACGACGACCGTCGAACTCGCCGGGGAGCTCGGCGTCAGCGACCAGTCGCTCTCCGAGCGCCTCCGCCGCGCTCACTCCGCCCTCGTCGAGAGCACGCTCCGGTAGTCGGTCGCAGGCGAATATTTACTAGTCCGGGGCGTACCTTTCCTGTATGATGCCACGGTTATCCCTCTCTCCGGCGAGGCTAGACGCGTGAGTTCCGACTACGCGGCCGGGAAGGCCATCCAGCGGCGCACGGGGCGAACGTTCCACCTCGCCACGCGCTTTCTCCCGGAGCGCGTGCGCCACTCGACGTACGTCTTCTACGGCTTCGTTCGCGTCGTCGACGAGGTCGTGGATGCGCCCGACCGGGCATCGCCGGCGGAGCAGCGCGAGCGCCTCGACGACATCCGCGCGGTCGTCCTCGGCGACGCCGACCCCGACGACGAGGTCGTCGCCGCCTTCGTCCGCCTGATGGAGGAGGAGGGCATTCCGGACGCCGAGGTCGAGTACTTCATGGACGCGATGGCGCGCGACATCGACACCGACGTCTACCCGGATTTCTCGTCGCTGAACGCCTACATGCGGGGGTCGGCGGTCGCCGTCGGCAACATCATGCTCTCCATCATGGACCCGGCGGACCACGCGGCCGCCGCACCCCACGCCGGCGCGCTCGCGCGCGCCTTCCAGCTGACGAACTTCGTCCGGGACGTCCGCGAGGACGTCGACGACCGCGAGCGCGTCTACCTCCCCGAGGAGACGCTCGAACGCCACGGCTCCGGCGTCGAGGAAGTCCGGTCGCGCCGCGTGACGCCCGAGTTCCGCGCGGCCGTCCGCGAGGAACTCGAGCGCGCCGAGGAGTTCTACCGCGAGGGCGTCCGCGGCATCCCGCACCTCCCCGCGGACTGCCAGTTCGCCGTGCTCGTCTCCGCGGTCCTCTACGCGGAAGTCCACCGCGACATCCGCGCGCGCGACTACGACACGCTCTCCGCGCGCCCCGACCTCAGCACCCTCCGGAAGCTCGGCGTCGTCGCGAAGACGTGGGTGGCGTGGCGGCGCACGGGGCAGGACCCGGTCGCGACGTTCGAACGCGTCAGCGCCGTCCCGTCCACGTAGACCGCCGGCGGCCTACCGCCATCGGGGCCGCGGGATGTCGAAGCGCCCGGCGGCGTAGAGGGCGACGCCGAGGAGGCCGGCGAGGAGGGCGGGGAGCCAGTTCTCGAAGGCGGCGTTCAGGCCGCCCCAGAGGAGGACGAAGCTCACCATGTCGTCGAGGCAGTAGGGGCAGGCGGCGAGACGCGCGGTCAGTTCTTCGGCGTCGAACGCGTACTCGATGCAGAGCACCGCGACCGTGCCGGAGAACACCCAGCCGAGGTAGTTCGAGAGCGGGACGCCGTAGAAGACCCCACCAGAGTCGTACGCCCAGAAGCCGAGGGCGACAGCGCCGGGGTCGAGGACGAGGTCGAGGGAGACGACGGTGAGTGTGCTGAGTGCGACGCGGAGGAAGCGCCGGTCGACGTCGAGGAAGAGGCAGACGAGGAGGTAGCTGTTCAGGACGAGCGGGAGGAAGAAGACCGGGAGGCCGAGGGGAACGAGGCCGAAGAGCATCGGGCCGAGATGGACGAGATAGGTGAAATTTCCGTAGGGGAGGCCGGTGGCGACGCCGACGAGTTCGACGAGGTAGGTGAAGGCGGTAAGGAGGGCGAGGCCGGTGAGCTCGCGGCGGCCGATGAGGGGGAGGAGGCCGCCGACGAGCGGGAGGCGCATGACGAACGTGCCGAAGAGGACGAGGAGGGGGTTGAAGGCGAGGGCGGGCGGGAGCCAGCCGCGGGCGCTGGCGTAGAGGGTTATGCCGCCGACGAGCGGGAAGACGACGGCGATGGTGAAGCGGTTCGCGTCGACGAGCGCGTCAAGGCGGCGTTCGAGCGCGGGGCGGGTGAGTATGGGGGAGTCGAGAGCGGACATTCAGTAGAGCCTCCAGAGGCCGGGGAGGGTGAGCGTCATCCCGCAGAGCGTGTTCAGGACGGGGAACCACCAGTACGCGCGCGCCACGTCGACGTCGCCGAGGCGGATGGCGAGGAGGAAGACGGGATAGGTGAGGAAGAGGACGCCGGCGAGCGGGGCGAGCAGTCCCCACGCGAGCGCGGCGGCGAGCCAGCAGACGGCGCAGTACCAGTAGGTTCGCGTGTTCCCGAGCCGGGTGGCGGTGGTGGTGATGCCGGCCGCGCGGTCGCTCTCGATGTCGGGGACGGCGGAGAAGGTGTGCATGCCCATCGTCCAGAGCCAGCCGCCGAGGAGCGCGAGCGCCGGGGGGTGGTGGCCGGCGACGGCGACGTAGGCGGCCGCGCCGGGGAGCGCGTAGAGGCCGTTGGAGGCGGAGTCGAGGAGCGGCGTGGTCTTGAAGCGCAGCGGCGGCGCGCTGTACGCCGCGCCGAGCAGGAGGAATCCCACCAGATAGGGCCACGCCGCCTGCGGGAGGAGCGCGAGGAGCGCGAGGCCGAGCGCGGCGCAGGCGGCGACGACCCAGGGGACCCACGACGCGCCCGTATACCGCGCTTCTCGTCCCTCCTTCTTCGGGTTCTCGGCGTCGACGTCGCGGTCGAAGACGTCGTTCACGCCGTAGAGGAAGACGTTCGCGGGGAGGAGGAAGAACGCGACGAGCGCGAGCGGGACGGGCACGAGGAGCGCCGTGAGGGAGTCGGCTCCCCACGCGAGGCCGACGAGGACGGGGCCGGCGAGGTAGAGCCAGAACCGCGGGCGGGAGAGCGTGAGGAGGTAGCGCCAGTCCATCAGCGGTCCGCGGCGACCTTCGCCGCGACGTGCTCGCCGCTGATGAGGCACATCGGTACGCCGATGCCCGGCGTCGTGTTCCCGCCCGTGAAGTAGAGGTCCTCTACGTTCTTCGAGCGGTGCGGCGGCCGGAAGAGCGCGGTCTGCCGGAGCGTGTGCGCGAGCCCGAGCGCCGTTCCTTCATACGCGTTGTAGCGCTCCGCGAAGTCGGAGACGGCGAAGGTTCTTTCGACTCTGATGCGGTCGCGGACGTCGACGCCCGTGTGCTCGGCGAGGTCCGCGAGCACCGCGTCCCGGTAGGCCTCGCGGGTCTCCTCGGCGTCGTCGAGGCCGGGCGCGACGGGGACGAGCACGAAGAGGTTCGAGCAGCCCTCGGGAGCGACCGAGTCGTCCGTCACGGAGGGCGCGCAGACGTAGTAGGCGGGGTCGTCCGGCCACGCCGGCTCGTCGAAGATCTGCGCGAAGTGGCCGTCCCACTCCTCGGGGAGGACGAGCGTGTGGTGTTCGAGCGGGTCGATGTCGCCGTCGACGCCGAGGTAGAGCAGGAAGGCCGAGGGAGCCCACGTCCGCGACGCCCAGTAGGACTCGTCGAACCCTCTATCCTGCTCGGGGAGGAGCGCCTGCTCGGTGTGCGCGTAGTCCGCGTCGCTCACTACGACGTCGGCGGCAACCGTTTCGCCGCCCGCGCCGAGCGTGAAGCGGTCGTAGCCGGGGTGAATCTCCTCGACTGGGCAGTCGACGCGCGTCTCGACGCCGAGCTCGCGCGCGAGCTCCGCGATGCCGCGCGCGACGCCGTTCATCCCGCCCTCGGGGTAGTAGACGCCGAGGTTCACGTCCACGTGCGTCATGAGGTTGTAGAGCGCGGGCGTGTTCTCCGGGCTCCCGCCGAGGAAGACGAGGGAGTACTGGACGAGCTGGCGGAGCTTCGGGTGGTCGAAGTACTCCCCGACGTGGTCGCGCATCGACCCGAGGAGCGTCAGCCCGCGCGCGTTCCGCGCGACGTCGAGGTCGAGGAAATCCCGGACGCTGGAGCGGTCGGTGTAGACGAACTCCTCCATCCCGACCTCGTAGTTCTCCTCCGACTTCGCCAAGTAGTCCTCGAACGCGTCGCCCGCGCCCGCCTCGTAGGACTCGAACGCCTCTTTCACTTCTTCGACGTCGCCGGTCATGTCGACGCGGTCGCCGTCCTTCCAGAACACGCGGTAGTGCGGGTCGAGGGGTTCGAGCGCGAAGTAGTCCTCCGGCACTCGGTCGAAGGCGTCGAAGAAGCGCTCGAAGACGTCGGGCATCAGATACCACGACGGCCCCATGTCGAACCGGAAGCCGTCTTCCTCGTAGAGGCTCGCCCGCCCGCCGAGCTGCTCGTTCTTCTCCAAGAGCGTGACGTCCGCGCCGGCGTCGGCGAGGTAGCAGGCCGCCGAGAGCCCGCCGAACCCGCCGCCGACGACCGCGACGTCCGTCCCCGCGAGCGATTGCATGCTCGGTACTCCGCCGGCTCGCCGCATAAAACGCGGGGCTGCGTAATCAGGTACGCCGCCCGCTCTCCTCGCTCCGCCGTCGGGCGGTTAGACGCGCGTCGGCGCGTGCGCTGCGACCTCGACGCCCGAACTGTAGACGACGTGTGGTTCGCCCGCGGGGTCCTCGAAGCCGTTCACGTCGAAGAGGTCGTTCTCCCGCACGTCGTAGTCGGCCTCGCGGAGCGGCCAGGGGTTGTGGTCGACTTCGCCGCAGAGGAGCGTCCCGTCGCCCTCGACGTAGAACCGGTAGCGCTCCAGCAGGAACTCGCTCAGACTCCCGGACTCCGCGGGCGCGGGGTCGCCGCGGGGCGTGTAGTCGGCGTTGAACGTACAGGACGGAACGCCGCGGTGGGTGCGCTCGCTCTCGAACTCGAGGGTGTCGCCGCGCCGGAGGACGCGCTGGTCGGCGTTGTAGTAGGGGAGGTGGTAGGTGGCGCGGGCGAGGGCGACGCCGAGGCGGTCGGTGGCGTCGAGGTTGTAGAAGTAGATCCCCGGGCCGTTCGCGCCCGTGACGTACGTCCGGAGGTTGAGTTCGCCGAACGTCGGGCCGACGGCGCGCGGGAACTTGTAGGGGCGGACGTCCGCCATCACGAAGGGGACGACGGAGAGGTAGGCGTCCCCGCCGAAGGTATCGACGTCGACGCCGTCGGGCAGTGTCGGCGCGACGCTGTTGGGGTCGACGGGGTAGGAGGCGACGCAGACGTCCCGCCAGTCCATGGAGATGACGCGCATACCCGGGATTCGTCGGGGTCGTCCTTCGACCTACCGGCTAACGACACCGTTATTAACCGACGAGTGCATGTTAATACTCAATGTGCGTTAATAACTCCAAAGGCGGTGTTAATAACCGGTGATGTCTGAGCACGACCACACCCACGCGGACACCGACGACGGCGGCCGCCCCGCCGTCGCCCTCGGCGTCCTCAGCGTCCTCGCGCTCCTCGCGCTCTCCGTCTACGGCGCGCAGGCCGGCGCGTGGAAACTCCTCGGCATCTCCTGGGTCGCCTTCCTCGGCATGACCGGCGCGGCCCTCCTCGCCCGCCGCACCGACGCCGAACACCCCCTCGGCCTCGTCTGGGGCTCCGGCCTCTCCAGCGGCGCGATGATCGCCAGCGCCGCCGCCTTCGTCGTCCCCCAGGCCATCGCCCAACACCCCAAATTCGGCGGGTTCGGCATCGCCGCCGGCGTCCTCCTCGGCTTCGCCTCCCACACCGTCGGCCACCGCCTCTCCCACTACGACCTCCCCCTCGACCGCACCACCCTCCAGATCGCCGCACACGCCCTCTCAGCCGGCGCAATCATCGGCCTCGTCTACGGCAGCATGCCCGAACTCGGCCCCCTCCTCGGCCTCGCCATCGTCTCCCACAAAGGCCCCGCCGGCTACGCCGCCGCCCGCCGCCTCGTCCGCAACAACCGCCCTATCAGCATGCTCCTCCTCCCCGCCGCCGGCGTCGGCATCGCCGCCCTCGCCGCGAGCGCCATCGGCGTCCCCGCACACGCCGCCACCCGCGGCGTCGTCTTCGGATTCGCCGCCGGCATCTTCCTCCACGTCGCCATGGACTTCCTCCCGCGCTGCGAGGTCGGCAGCGAAATCCACGAAGTCGTCGAACTCACCGACCACGCCCACCACGCCCTCGACCGACTCCGCTACCACGCCGTCGCCTCCACCCTCGTCGGCGGCGTCGTCGTCTTCGCCGCCTGGCTCTTCGTCGCCGGCGTCTAGAACCCACCTTTTCCCGCTCGGGTCGGCAGAGCCGACCCCTCACGGCAAAAATCTCGACCGTCACCGGAACGCTTCGCGTTCCGGTTAGTAGTCGGATCCCGTCGGAATCCGACGACACCGCGGGAAGCGAAGCTTCCCGCCGTTCAGCCGGAAACCACAGGTTTCTGGCGACGAAAACGGACCGACGACTCGACCTCCGGCCTCGCCGTCGGCGAATCGCGCTCACTTCGTTCGCGCGAATGCTCTCGTTCAGCCCAGAGAGTGCACCTATAATAGAGAGCCACTCGTCAATCTACGATACCACACAATAAGGGTGATCAAACCGCTGATAGCGGCGATTGCAACCACCTGTGTGAATGTAGATAACGAGGGGAGCCCCTTCAGTAATCCGAGTCTGATATTCACGCTACTAATGACTATCGCGCCGAAAACTATCGCCCCCCGCTTCAGCGCATGTATCGCTTTGTCTCGATTTGAATGAGCACTCCCACCCATATCGGATGGTTAACCTGATATAAGTATTAACGTTGCGTACGCAGACGTACTGAACGGCTACTTATCCCGCGTTCGGCGACCGAGTGGTCCGAAGGACCCGGTCGGTCGCCGATTCACTCGCGCGAAGCGCGAGGCCGACGAGCGACCAACGGGAGCGAGGAGTGCTTTTAGTGCAGGTTTTGCCAGCGAGGCGCGCCGTCGGCGCGCCGAGCGCAGGAAAAGGTACAGGTACAGTCGACAGAGGTAAACCGCCGGGTTGAGACGCATCCTGCATGACGCGGATGCCCTTCGGCGTGTCGCGGTTGGACTCACTCATCGGCGGTGGCGCACCCGAGGGCAGCGTCGTTCTCCTCGTGGGCGAGGCCGGCGCTGGCGCGCGGGAGTTCCTCTACACCACCGCCGTGATGAACGCGCTCGGCCGCGGCGACCCCGACCTCTTCGACCTCCACTACGGCGATCTCCACGGCGACGCCGCGCTCCCGGACGGCGTGCACTACATCTCGTTCACGATGAGCCCCGGCGACATCGAGCGCGAGATCGGCTTCACCATCGACGAGGAAGTCCTCGACGGCGCGCGCTCCGAACTCTCCGTCGCGGACCTCTCGACGGAGTACTTCCAGTTGAGCCCCGTCCCGCGGGAGTGGTACGCGGAAGACCCGCGCGGGCTCTCCGACCTCGGTGAGGCGACGGAGCGCCGCGACGTCATCGAGGCGTTCGCCGACTACCTCGACCGGCACGCCGACGACAGCCTCGTGCTCGTCGACAGCCTCGGCGACCTCGCGGCGAACAGGGCCGAACTTCCCTGGGAGGACGTCGTCACCGTCGTGAAGGGCCTGCGGCGCGCCGTCCGCCAGTGGGGCGGCGTCGTCCTCCTCCACGTCGGTCGCGACGTCATCGAGCGCACGAGCCTCGGCGACCTCGTCGCGTCCGTCGACGGCACCATCCAGTTCGAGTGGGAGACGGGCGGGAACGAGCGCGTCCGCACGATGTACGTCCGCGAGTTCCGCGGCGTCCTCAGCCAGCTCGAAGACGAGGACATCATCCGCTTCGAGACGGAGCTCCACGAAGCCGGCTTCGACGTCTCCAACGTCCGAAAAATCCGGTGAACGGCTGATTCACGCGGTCTCTGGGGCGTTATCGGACGGCCTGTTAGCCGGATACGTTAAGTCGCTTCGGGCACACCTCGTGGGTAGATGGGAGACGGGGATGCCGACTCAGTGACACTCTCGGGGGACGCGGCGGGCTGGGTGCGCAGTCGCGCCCGCGAGCGCGGCGTGCCGCCCGACGAGTACGCACAGCGACTCGTCGCCGCGTTCCGCACCGTCGAAACCGCAGAGCGCGTCGACCTCGCGACCACCGAGGACGTCGCCGACGTCGAGCGCCGCCTGGAGGCCCTCGACCGCGACCTCGACGAGAAGATCGACGACGTCCGCAGTCGCGTCGTCCAGGTGAAACGCGAGGCGGACGGGAAAGCCGACGCCGACCACGACCACCCGGAACTCGCCGACGACGTCGAGGACGCCCTCGACGCGGCACGCGAGGCAGAGCGGATGGCCGAGGACGCCGCGGCGACCGCTGTCGACGTCGAGGACCGTCTCGACGCCGGGTTCGAGAACTACGAGGACATCCTCGAGACCCTCCGCGACCGCACGAACGGCCTCTCGCGGAAGGTCGGGACGCTCGCGCGCGTCCTCGTCGACGTTCGCGACTCCCTCAAACCGCTCGTCGAAGCCGCGAACCGCCGGAACGCCGTCGAGAAACTGAAGCGCAGCGCGAACCGGGAGGGCATCCGGTCCGCGCGCTGCGAGGAGTGCGACGCCACCGTCGACGTCGCCCTCCTCACCCGGCCGGCGTGCCCGTTCTGCGAGGCGACGGTCACCGACGTCGAACCGAAATCCGGGTTCTTCGGCTCCCCGACCCTCGCCACCGGCACGCGGCCCGCGCTCGAAGCCCCGCAGGTCATCGACGACCCCGCCGGCGAACTGGAGGACATCGCCGATGAGTGACCGTCCCGACGACGCGAACGACGCCGACGAACCGCCGGAAAAACCCCCGAGCGAAGCCAGCGACACCCGCGATGCCGACGAATTAACCGAGGACACGGAGTCCTCCGAGACGGCTGAAGCCGGCGAGGTCGCTGACCCCGTCGAGCCCGCTGCACTTGGTGAGAACGAGGGGCCTCGGCGGCGCGACGCGCCGCTCGCCGACCTCGCCGCGTCCGTCAGCGAGGACGCCGCCAGCGACGACGATTTCGACGAGCTCTTCGAGGAGGCCGGCGAATCCGTCATCGACGGCGAGGACGTCTGGGAGGAGCTCCTCGACGAGAACGGCGACGCCGGCCTCGTCGCCGAAGTCGTCGACACCGACCTCGACCGCGACGTCCGCGTCATCGAGAGCCGACTCTGCCACGGCTGCCCGCACTTCGCCACCCCGCCCGACGTCCACTGCAACCACGACGGAACCGAAATCCGCGAAGTCGTCGACACCGACCACTTCGAAGTCGTCGACTGCCCGATGGTCACCGACGACGTCGAGTGAAGTGACGCCAGTTTAGTGGCCGCGTCCCCTTCTCTCCCTATGGACTTCTGCGACGAGTGCGGGTCGATGATGCACGCCGACGACGGCGAGCTGGTCTGCAGTAGCTGCGGCCACCGCGAACCCCGCGAGAGCGACGGCGAGTTCGTCACCACCAGCGAACAGGACACCTCCGACGTCATCGAAACGGAAGAAGGCGCGAGCTTCGAAGGGAAACCCACCACGGAGACCGAATGCGAACGCTGCGGCCACGACACCGCCTACTACACCATCAAACAGACCGGAGCCGCCGACGAACCCCCCGCCCGCTTCTTCAAATGCGAGGAGTGCGGGTATCGGTGGAGAGAGTACAGCTAACTACGCTCTTTCTCCACAGCCGTCGACGCGCCCCCCCTCGTTTCGCCCCTCCACGACGAACACGTCGCCGTCGAGTCCGATTTCGTCGAGAGCGCGTTCGCCGGCGTCTCTCGCCGCGTCGGCGTGCTTCTCGCTCGTGATTCCGTAGACGGCGGGCCCCCAGGAGGTCTGTCCCGCGCCGGCGATAGCGGGCGACGTCCGGAGGTGCTCGACGAGGTCGCCGGCGGGCGGGCAGTACGTACCGCCCTGGACGTCGGCGTACCACTCGCCGTTGCGCCGGCCGATGTCGTCGACGGCCGCGCCGAAGGCGTCGTGGTCGGCGGTGGCGAGCGCGGGGAGGACGCGGCGGGTGATAGCGCCCGCGATTTCGTCGGCGAGACCCGGGTCGGCGGCGTCGATGGTGTCGCGCATACAGGTGTCTTCGTCGTCGCCGTGGCGGCCGGGCGGAGCGTCCGGGACGACGAGGAGGAACCGCCAGCTATCGCGGATGTCGCGGCGGACGGAGACGGGTGGAACGGTCCACTCGCCGTCCGCGGGGCGGTCGGGCGTGAACTCCGCTGCGGGGTGGCCGGCGTCGAGGACGAACCCGCCGTCCTCGAAGGCGGCGACGCCGACGCCGCTCCGGCCGCCGCGGCCGAACGCGGGAGCGCGCTCGCGGACGCGCGGGTCGCGGTCGTAGGCTTCGGCGACGGCCGCGAGCACGGCGAGCGCGAGCTGCGTGCCCGACCCGAGGCCGACGTGCCGCGGGAGCGACTCCTCGACGCGAACGCGCGCCCCGGGGAGGCCGAGAATATCGAGCGTGCGACGGGCGTGCGCGCGGGCCGTCGCGTTCGGACAGTCGAGGTCGCCAGCCTGCTCGGCCGTCACGACCGTCCGCGGGCCGTCGACCGCGACGCCCAGACTCCCGTAGAGGCGCTCGTGGGCGAGCGAGAGGTTCACGAACCCGAAGTGGAGGCGGCCGTGCGCGACGACCCGGACGGACATACCTCGACTCTCGCGCTCCTCGTCCCTCGCCGTGTCGACAGTGGCAACGCCTGACAGCACCGCAATCCGCGCCGACCCACCGCCGCCGCACCGTCCCGTCCCATTGTCGCCTCGCCGTCGCGCAACCTCACCCCGTCATCGCGCTGTCGGCCGCTCGCCGGGTTTCGATGTTTCTAAACGACCCGCCGCGCGTAGTATGGCTATGACCCTCCGCCGGTGGACCGCTCGCGTGGCCTTCGCCGTCGCCGTCGTCGCCCTCCTCGCCGTCGGCTACCTCCCCGGCAGCAACCCGCTCCCGGTCGTCGGCGTCCCCGAAGCCGCGTTCAGCTTCGCGTCCTTCGCCGCGTTCATCCTCGTCTCGGGCGTCGTCTTCGCCTACAAGTTCCGCACCGAACCCCGCGCCGACCCCGCGGACGACCCCGTCACCGCCGTCGTCCCCACGTACCGCGACGCCCAGGTCCTCCACCGCAGCGTCGAATCGCTCGCCGCCGTCGACCACCCCGTCGACATCACCGTCGTCGTCGAACCCGACGACGCCGCCGGCCGCGAACGCGCCCGCGAACTCGCCGCCGACCACGACGCGGTCTCCGTCCTCGTCAACCCCGACCCCGGCACGAAAGCCGCCGGCGTCAACGCCGCCATCGACGCCGCCGACACCGACCTGTACGGTGTGTTCGACGCCGATCAGGAGGTCGACGCGGACTTCTTCCGGCGCGTCACCGGCTTCCTCGACCGCTACGACGTCGTGCAGACGCGCTTCGTCCCCCGGCCCAGCGGCGTCGTCGAATCCCTCGCCTACTACGAGTTCATGCTCTTCGGCCACTGCTTCCGCCAGCTCCTCTACGCCTTCACCGGCTTCCGCATGGCGACCAGCAAGGCCCTCGTCTTCTCCGACGCCGCCGTCGCGAACACCGGCGGCTACGACCCCGACATGATCAGCGAGGACTACGACTTCGCCCACCGCTGCTACCTCGCCGGCGTCGACGTCAAGATGCTCTACACCACCACCGTCCGCGAGGAATCCGCACACACCCTCGCCGACTGGTGGGGGCAGCGCAAACGCTGGATGACCGGGAACGTCCAAGTCCTCCACCGCCTCCTCTCGACCGCCGCGCGCCGCCCCGACCACCCGCGGAGCTACGTCTCCCTCGGCGTCGGCGTCGCCTCCATCGGCGGCAGCGCCTTCCTCCTCACCATCGTCGGGAAACTCCCCGTCCTCGCCGACCTCGACCTCCTCTGGGTCGCCGCCCTCCCCGTCCTCGCCATCTACGCCGTCGCCATCGGCATCCGCCGCGTCGACGACTACCCCCTCGGCTGGGACTGGCTCCTCACCCCCCTCGTCCTCCCCTTCTTCAGCCTCATCGCCGTCATGGCCTTCGCCGACTACCTCCTCGACTTCTCCGGCGAATGGTTCGCCGTCGAAAAAGGCGAGTGAGTGTCTGCGGACTCGACTAACCACGTCGGGTGGGGTATCGAAAGGGGCCGAGTCCTCGTGTGCCTCTCGCGACGTAAGCACGCCGAGGGCGCGCGCAGCGAGCGAGAGCGCACGAGAACGAGGGGGCTTTCGGGGAAGACGAAACCGGGACCTGTCGTCGACGTTTTCGAAAGCCCCCTCCCGGTCGGCCCCTTTCGATTTCCCACCCAACCGCAGTGGTCGTTCCAACGTTCGATACGCTTCGTTGGCAATCACTGTCAGAGGGCGACCTTTTTACCCGCTGCCCGCCCGAGACAGTGTCATGGAAGAGAACGGGGAGAAGGACCCGAGTCTGCGGTCGAGTGAGGTGACGAGCGGGCCGGAGCGCGCGCCGCACCGGTCGATGTTCCGAGCGATGGGATACGACGACGAGGACTTGTCGTCGCCGATGATCGGGGTGGCGAATCCGGCGGCGGACATCACGCCGTGTAACGTGCATCTCGACGACGTCGCGGACGCGGCCGTCGAGGGCGTGGACCGCGGCGGCGGGATGCCCATCGAGTTCGGGACGATCACGATTTCGGACGCGATTTCGATGGGGCACGAGGGGATGCGGGCGAGCCTCATCAGTCGCGAGGTCATCGCGGACTCCGTCGAGCTGGTGGCGTTCGGTGAGCGCCTCGACGGCCTCGTGACGGTGGCGGGCTGCGATAAGAACCTCCCGGGGATGATGATGGCCGCGATTCGGACGGACCTCCCGTCCGTCTTCCTCTACGGCGGCTCCATCATGCCGGGCGAGCACGGGGGCCGCGAGGTCACAGTGCAGAACGTCTTCGAGGCGGTGGGGACGCACGCGGCGGGCGACATGACCGACGAGGAGCTCGAGGACTTAGAGCGGAACGCGTGTCCGGGCGCTGGCTCCTGCGGCGGGATGTTCACGGCGAACACGATGGCGTCGCTGGCGGAGACGCTGGGGCTCGCGCCGCTCGGGAGCGCGAGCCCGCCGGCGGAGTCGGGGGCGCGCATCCGTACGGGGAAGACCGCGGGCGAGCTCGCCGTCGAAGCCGTCGAAGCGGGCAGAAAACCGAGCGACATCCTCTCGCGGGAGTCGTTCGAGAACGCCATCGCGGTGCAGGTGGCGCTCGGCGGGTCGACGAACGGCGTCCTCCATCTGCTCGCGCTCGCCGCGGAGGCGGGCATCGACCTCGACATTCAGGACTTCAACGAGATAAGCGGCCGGACGCCGAAAATCGCGAACCTCCAGCCGGGCGGGGAGCGCGTGATGAAGGACCTCGACAGCTACGGCGGCGTCCCCGTGATTATCCGCCGACTCCTCGACGGCGGCTACCTCCACGGCGACGCGATGACGGTCACGGGCCGCACCATCGCGGAGGAGTTGGAGACGCTCGACCTCCCGCCGGACGACCAGATCGACGCGACCTTCCTCCGGTCCGTCGACGACCCCTTCCACGAGGAGGGGGCCATCAAGGTGCTCTCCGGGAATCTCGCGCCGGACGGCGCGGTGCTCAAGGTCACGGGCGAGGACGACTTCCGGCACGTCGGCCCCGCGAGGGTCTTCGAATCCGAGGAGGACGCGATGGAGACGGTGCAGAACGGCGGTATCGCGTCCGGCGACGTCATCGTCATCCGGAACGAGGGGCCGCAGGGCGGCCCCGGGATGCGGGAGATGCTCGGCGTCACCGCCGCCGTCGTCGGCCAGGGCCACGAGGACGACGTCGCGATGGTCACTGACGGCCGGTTCAGCGGGGCGACCCGCGGGCCGATGCTCGGCCACGCCGCCCCCGAAGCCGCCGCCGGCGGCCCCATCGCCGCCATCGAGGACGGCGACGTCGTCACCGTCGACGTCCCGAACCGCGAACTCTCCGTCGACCTGAGTGAGGAAGAACTCGACGAACGCATGGAGGACTGGGAGCCCGCCGACCACGGCTACGACGGCGGCGTCCTCCGCAAATACGGCGACCTCTTCGGCTCCGCCGCAAACGGCGCAGTGACGAACCCCGCGGTGAAGCGGGACGACTAACAGGGGTTCGACGTCTTTTTGGTCCAGATTTTTGCGCGAGTGAGCGCCAGCGAGCGAGGGGAAAAAGGTGGAACGCGCGCAGTGACGAACCCCGCAGTGAAGCGGGACGACTAACAGGGGTTCGACGTCTTTTTGGTCCAGATTTTTGCGCGAGTGAGCGCCAGCGAGCGAGGGGAAAAAGGTGGAACGCGCGCAGTGACGAACCCCGCGGTGAAGCGGGACGACTGACTGGGTTCTTCGCCTCGTTCCGCTCTTCTCTCCGTTCCCCGAATCCTCCCCCCGGTCCGTGCCTTCGCTGAGCGCGAGTACCCGCGCGATGCGAGGCGTCGCACGCCGGTACGCGCTCACACGCGTTCGCGTCGGAAGTCGGGGAGCGGGCGGATGACGCCGAAGGCGAGGCGGTTGGCGAGCGCGCCGACGCCGATGCCGAGGAGGAGCCACGGGACGGAGCGGAAGACGTCGTCGGCGGCGGCGACCGCCCAGACGATGCCGAGGATGGCGGCGACGCCGACGGCCACGAGGGCGTAGACGCCGGCGCGGCTCCGGTCGGCAGCGGCGAGGAGGCCGGCGGTGGCGACGGCTGCGACGCCCGCGACCCACGGGGCGAACGGCGGGTGGAACGAGCGGAGCTGGAGGGCGGCGACGACGACGGCGGATCCGGCCGTGATGAAGTCCACCGCGACCGCGCGCCGCTCGGAATCGTCGAGCACGCGTCCGACTACGGGGACGGGCGGGAAAAACGTGTGCGCGTGGGTTCGCGTCGCGGGCTCAGATGACGTCGTCGTCGCGGAGGGCGGCGTACGCGTCCGCGTCGAGGCCGAGTTCGTCGCGGTAGACGGCGTCGTTGTGTTCGCCGTGGCGGGGGCCGAGGTGGTCGACGCCGCCGGGAGTGCGAGAGAACTTCGGGACCGCGGCGGCGGTCTTCGTCGGGCCGACGTCGGCGTCGTCGACTTCGACGATGTCGTCGCGCGCGTCGTACTGGTCGTCCTCGTGGATGTCGGCGATGTCGTAGACCGGGCCGACGATGGCGTCGTTCGCCTCCATCGTCTCGATGACCTCGCTGGTCGGGCGCTGGCTGGTCCACGCTTCGATTTCGGCGTCGAGCGCGTCGACGTGCTCGATGCGGGCGTCGTTGTCGGCGAAGCGCGGGTCGTCGACGAGCCCCGGTTTCCCGATGGCGTCGGCGACGTTCTCGAAGATGCGCTGGCTGGACGCAGAGAGCGTGACGTAGCCGTCCGCGGTCTCGTAGACGTTCCGCGGGGCGGCGCTCGGATGGCGGTTCCCGGTTCTCTCGGGGACGCGGTCGAGTTTGTCGTAGGCTTCGACGTCCCCGAGGAAGAGCCGGAAGAGCGGTTCGTAGAGGCTGACGTCGATGACTTGGCCTTCGCCGCTGCCGCCGCGGCCGACGTCGCGTTCGAAGATGGCGAACATCGACGCCTGCACGGCGAACTGCGCGGCGGTGAGGTCGGCGAGGCTGATGGGCGGGAGGAGCGGCTCGGAGTCGGGGAAGCCGTTGACGTGCGCCCACCCCGAGAGGCCTTCGGCGACCGTGCCGAACCCGGGTTTCTCGCGGCGCGGCCCCGTCTGTCCGTACCCGGAGAGGCGGACGACGACGAGTTCCTCGTTCACGCCGCGGAGGACGTCGGGGTCGAGGTTCCAGCGTTCGAGCGTGCCCGGCCGGAAGTTCTCGAAGAAGAGGTCGGCGTCCGCGACGAGGTCGAGGAGGAGGTTCCGGCCGCGTTCGTCCGAGAGGTCGAGCGTGATACAGCGTTTGTTCCGGCCGACGGACTTCCACCAGAGGGAGGTGTCGCCGTCGAACGGCGGCCACTCGCGAATGGGGTCTTCGTGTTCGGGGTGTTCGACCATCACGACGTCCGCGCCGAAGTCCGCGAGCTGTGCGGTGGCGAACCCGCCGCTGATCATCCCGGAGCAGTCGATGACGCGCAGGCCGTCGAGCGGGCCGTCGCGCCGTCGGGCAGGAGGCATTATTACGGCGTGGACGCGCCGGCGTGAAGCGTCTTTTCCTCAGTTCGACGCGACCTGGCGCGCCCACGCGGACCGCCAGTCGTCGGCGTGCTCGCGGAGCGTCGCGACGTCGTACTGTACGGTCTCCGCGGGGCGTTTCGCGTACTGCTGGTACTCCTCGGGGAGGCTCGCGTTCTCGACGGAGGGAACGCCGACGTTCAGGACGGCGGTCCGCTGCTGGACGTCGGGCTGGAGGAGGAAGGACGCGAACTCGTCGACGAGGCCGCCCTGCTCGGTCGTCGCGAACTTCCCGACGCCACCGATGTACGCGTACCCCTGGTCGTTCGGGAACGCGATCCGGTGTTTATCGAGGTCGGAGTCGCTGTTCGCGGCGTATATCTGGTCGGTGGAGTAGGAGACGACCATCGGGGCTTCGCCGCTGCCGTACGCGCTGTAGGAGGCGTTCCACGACTTCAGGACGTGCGCGCCGTTGTCCATCAGCTGCTTCCAGTAGTCGAGGTAGTGGTCTTCGCCCTTCGTGTGGACGGTCCAGAGGAGGAAGTCGAGGCCCGTCACGGTGGTCTGCGGGTTCGCGAGGAGGAGGCCGCCCTCGTACTGGTCGGCGAGGAGGTCGTCGAAGGTTTTCGGCTCCTCGATCTGGGTGGCGTCGTAGACGATGCAGACGTGTGACGCGCCGGTGGGGACGACGCGTTTCTGCGCGTCGAACCAGTAGTCGTCGACGACGGTCGACGTGTCGATGCTGTCGAGCGGCGTGAAGAGCGCGGTGTCGTCTCCGAGGACGCGTTCGGCGCGCACGAGGTCGGTCGGGGTGACGCCGACGTAGGCGTCCGCGCCGAGCGGCGCGCCCTGGTCGCGGCGCTGGATGAAGTCGTTTATCTCCCCGTCGCGCACCACCCACTCCAGCGTCACGTCGTCGTGGCGCTTCTCGAACTCCTGTTTGACCCAGTCGCCCGCGCTCGTGCTCACCGCGTTGACGTAGGATTCGCCCGCGCCGACGCGGAGCGTCCGCGACCCCTGCGCGGTCGACGTCGTACCGCCCGTCGTCGTGCCGGTCGTGTCGGTCGCGGTCGTGGTGTCGCCCCCGCCGCCGGAACAGCCGGCGAGCGCGGCGACGGCGGCCGCCCCCGTCCCGGCGAGGTACGCGCGGCGCGTCCGGGAGGGCGAGCGACGCGGAGCGTCGTCGCTCATCGGCTCCGCGCCTCCCGACCGAGGTGGGCTTCCACGCGGTCGACCTTCTCGTCGACCGCGAGCGTCTCCTCGCGGAAGTGGTCGACTTTGAGGTTCAGGCTGACGCGCGGCGCGTCGACGGCCTCCGCCGCGGCCTTCGCGGCGTCGAGCACGGCGTCGAGCGTCTCGGCTTCCAGCGTCGTCTCCATCGGGTGCGTCTCGTAGCGGACGTCGCAGTCGTCGAGCGCGTCGACGGCGCTCGCGATTTCGGCGTCGAAGTCGACGCCCGGCGAGTCCAGGGGTGCGACTGACAGGCTCGCTGTCACGGTCATAGCTCACCGTTTGAACCACCCGATATTATAACTTAGTGGTTCGAGTGGTCGATGCGTTCGCACTGACCGCTGCCCACGCGGTGCGGTGTGGTATCACGCGTTCCCGCGGGTTTTTCCGTGCCGACAACCTAGCACGAGTATGAGTGAAGAACAAGGGCGACGGAACCTCCGGATGCCCGACGACGACGAGCTGTTCGCGGTCGTCACCCAGCACAACGGTGGCAACCACGTCCAGCTCCGCTGTGAAGACGGCAAAGAGCGCATGGGCCGCATCCCCGGCCGCATGAAGTACCGAACCTGGATCAGCGAGGGCGACGTCGTCCTCTGTGAACCCTGGGACTGGCAGGACGAGAAAGCCAACGTCGAGTGGCGCTACTCCGAGCAGGACGCAGAGCAGCTCCGCCGCGAAGGCCACATCGACTAACCCCGCCGTCGCCGACGGCGCGCCCGCGCGGTCGCCACCGCGACCGCTTCGGGTGGCCCGAACCGATTTCTTCTCCTCTCCCCTCTCCGCCGAGTGATGACGCTCCGCACCGTCACGGTCTTCGCCGTCGCCGCTGTCCTCCCGCTCGTAATCGGCGCGGCGCTCGCGCTCCGCTGGCGGCCGCCGCTCCGCGTCCGCGCCGAACTCCTCGCGTTCGCGAGCGGTGCCCTCCTCGTCGGTCTCGCCTTCGAGCTCTTCGAGCCCGCCGTCGCCGTCCTCGGTCCGCTCCCGGTCTTCGTCGCCCTCCTCGCCGGCACCGCCCTCCTCGTCGCCGTCAAATCCGCGCTCGGCCGCGAGGACCACACCGGGCTCGCGCTCCTCGCCGGCGTGCTCGCCGATGGCGTCGCGGAGAACCTCGCGCTCGGCGTCGCACTCATCGGCCCCGCCGCCGGCGCGACTCCCCTTCTCGCCGGCATCGCCGCGAACAACCTCCCCGAGGCCCTCGGCGGCGCGAGCGCCATGCACGACGCCGGCTGGCCCGCCCGCCGCGTCCTCCTCGTCTGGACCGCGACCGCGACCGCTCTCGCCGCCGCCACCGTCGCCGGCTACGCGGCCCTCGCCGACCTCGGCCCCCTCCCGCTCGCCGTCGTCCGCGCGTTCGGCGCGGGCGCGGTCCTCGCCACTCTCGCCGTCGAAATCATGCCTGACGCCTACGAGACCGGCGGCCCGACCGTCGCCTTCGCCACCGCTCTCGGTTTCTTCCTCGCCTTCGCCCTCACCTGAACCCCACAGCGACCACAGCCACCGCACACGTCCGTTCACACCGCCCCGCGCCCCCACCACATCGGTACCCCTCTCGGCCTCGCCGTCACGGGCGTCCACGTCGCCTGGAACGCCCTCGTCGTCCTCTTCTGACGCTCCCACTCTGCCCGGTTCGCTGCCCCGCCGGTACGTCTTTAGGCGTCCCGGGAGTCACGCCCGCCCATGCAGTCCTGGGGCGCGAACGACTGGCTCGTCCGCTTCCTCCTCCAGCGCGGCCTCGCCGTCGTCTACCTCCTCGCCTTCCTCGTCGCCGCCCGCCAGTTCCGCCCGCTCGCCGGCGAAGACGGCCTCCTCCCCCTCGGCGACTACGCCGACCGCGCGAGCGTCACGGAGTCCCCCAGCCTCTTCGTCCTCGTCCCCGACGACCGCCTCGTCGGTCTCGCCGCCTGGACCGGCGTCGCCCTCTCCGTCGTCGCCCTCCTCGCCGGCCCCTACTGGCTCCCCGCGCCCTACGCCGTCCCCGCCGCCATGGCGCTCTGGGCGGCCCTCTGGCTCCTCTACCTCTCCTTCGTCAACGCCGGCCGGGTCTTCTACGGCTACGGCTGGGAGTCCATGCTCTTAGAGACCGGCTTTTTGGCGGTCTTCCTCGGTGCCGGTCCGACCGCGCCCCCGGAGTTCGTGCTCTGGCTCGTCCGCTGGCTGCTGTTCAGAAACATGTTCGGCGCGGGCCTCATCAAACTCCGCGGCGACGACGCCTGGCGCGACCTCACCGCGATGGACTTCCACTACGAGACCCAGCCGATGCCGAACGCCGGGAGCTGGTTCGCCCACCACCTCCCCGACCGCTTCCACAGAGCTGAGGTCCTCGGAAACCACGTCGTCGAGCTCGCGATTCCCTTCCTCTACTTCGCCCCGCAGCCCTACGCCAGCCTCGCCGCTCTCGCCACCATCGGCTTCCAGGCGTGGCTGATGGGCACGGGCAACTTCGCGTGGCTCAACTTCCTCACGATGATTCAATCTATCGCGCTGTTCAGCGACGACACGCTCGCCGTCGCCCTCCCCGTCGACGCCATCCGCGCGGCGCTCGGCGTCCCCACCGGCACGCCCGCCCCGACACCCACGTTCCTCCTCGTGCTCGCCGTCGCCCTCGTCGTACTCGTCCTCGCGCTCTCCGTCCGCCCCGCCCTGAACCTCCTCTCCCGCGACCAGTACATGAACACCTCGTTCGACCCGCTCAGACTCGTCAACACCTACGGCGCGTTCGGCTCTATCACGCGCGCCCGCTACGGCCTCGTCGTCGAAGGCACGAACGCCGAGAACCCCGGAGAGGGTGACTGGCGCGAGTACGAGTTCCGCGGCCAGCCCGTGAAAACCGACGAGCGCCCCCGCCAGTGGGCCCCCTTCCACCTCCGCCTCGACTGGCAGCTCTGGTTCGCCGCGATGCGCTCGCGGCCCGGCCCCCGCGAACGCTGGCTCACCCCCTTCCTCGACCGCCTGCTCGACGGCGACGAGCGGGTGCACCGCCTCCTCCGCGACACGCCCTTCCCCGCCGACGACCCGCCCGAGCAGATACGAATCATCCGCTATCGCTACCGGTTCACTACCCCTGAGGAGCGTGCCGAGACGGGTGACTGGTGGCGGCGCGAACGCCTCGACACCTACGTCCCCGCGACCAGCGACCCAGGCCGCCGCACTCGGAGGCGGTTCCGATGACCGACGCCACGTGGCCGCCCCGCCTCCCGGCGATAGAGCGCTTCGCCCGCCTCGTCGTCGCCGGCGGTCTCCTCCTCCTCGTCGGCCTCTGGACCACCGAACTCACCGCCTCCCTGCGTCCGCTCTGGCTCGTCGGCGTCGCTCTCAGCCTGCTCGGCGTCGCCGCGCTCGCCGCCGGCATCTACGAGGAACTCGATACCTGAAACAGCCGTCGCTCGTCGGGTAGCGTCCGAAAGAAACAGCGTGTGTCACGTCGCCGAACGGCGACGAATAATGCGAGGCTTACGCGCGAACGACGTTCGTCGCGCGCGGGCCCTTCGGTGCGTCTTCGATTTCGAACTCGATGTTCTCGCCCTCCTCGAGGTCGGGACCGCCAACGTCCTCCATGTGGAAGAAAACGTCCTCGTCCGCATCGTCAGTCGAAATGAAACCGTAGCCGCCAGTGTCGTTGAAGAAGTCAACCTTACCGTTTGCCATTGCGACTAAACACAATCCCCTCGGACGGATAAGGGTTCCCATCCGTCCGCAAAGAGCTGTATGTAGAAGACGAACGTCCGCCGAAACGCCGAAACGGTTGAATAATTCTCGTTCTAGACGGGTTTCGCTAGCTGTGTGTTCGTATCAGGCGAATCGACGACCGATTCCGGTGGTATCGGAAATTCCCGCCCGCTCGACGTCGCCGCCGCATCCCCCGAGAGAGCATGTGAATCGCTAGCGAGAGGTGGCCTCGGCACTCATAGGGTTCGTCATCCTTCGGGTGCCAGCCCGGAGTCGGTCGGGTGGAGTCGTCATCGGCCGGTTTCGAGTAGTCCGTGTAGCGGATTAGGCGTTGGGTTCCGCGGTGCGTTGGTCGTCGAAGGCGAATTCGAAGCGCGCGCCGCCGGCGTCGCTCTCGGTGAGGGAGACGGTCCAGCCGTGGGCGGCCGCGATTTCTTTCACGATGTTGAGGCCGAATCCGGTGCCGTCCTCGCCGGTGGTGTAGCCGGTCTCGAAGACGCGGTCTCGCTCGGGCTCGGGGACGCCGGGGCCGTCGTCCGCGACGAAGAACCCGGTACGAGCCGGTTCGCCAGACGGGGAGGGACCGGCACGAGCCGGTTCGCCAGACGGCGAGGTATCGGGACTAGACGATGCGTCAGTCGATGTGTTGTCGGGCTGGGGGGGTTCGGGTCGGAGGCGGCCGACGGTGAGGGTGACGTCGTCGCCGGCGTGTTCGAGGGCGTTCCGGAAGAGGTTCTCGAAGAGCTGTTGGAGGCGGCCGGGGTCGCAGGGGATGCGGCCGAGGTCGGAGTCGTGGTTGAGGGTGGCGTCGGGCGAGCCGGCGGACTGCCAGGCGTCGTCGACGACGTCGGCGAGGTCGACGTGCTCGAAGTCGCTGACGGCTTCGCCCTGTCGGGCGAGGGTGAGGAGGTCTTCGATGAGGGTGGTCATGCGGTCGAGGGCGTCGGCGACGCGGTCGAAGTATTCGTCGTCGCCGGTTTCGCGGGCGAGCGGGAGGTAGCCGTCGGCGACTTGGAGGGGGTTTCTGAGGTCGTGGGAGACGACGGCGGCGAATTTGGCGAGGCGGTCGTTCTGGCGTTCGAGTTCGCGCTCGCGGTGCGCGAGGCGGTTTTTCGCTTCGATGGAGGCGATGGCGTGTCCGAGGGACTCGCCGAGTTCGGCGAGGATGTCGCGTTCGCGTTCGTCGAAGACGCTCTGTCGGTCGGCGTAGACGCTGTAGAACCCGTAGGTGGTGTCTTCGTGGGTGATGGGGACGACGGCGAGGGATTCGATGCCGTGCCGTTCGAAGTGCGGCCACCACGGCTTCATCGTCGGGTCGTCGAAGACGTCGTGGACGCACTGGAGTTCGCGCGTCTTGATGGCGCGGCCGCCCGCTCCTCGCCCGGTCGGGGTGTCGTCGACGGTGACGGTGATGGACCGGAAGTAGTCGTCGTCGAAGCCCGCCCACGCGGTGGGGCGGACGCGTTCTGCGTCGGCGTCGTAGCGGCCGACCCAGACGGCGTCGTAGGGTTCGGAGTCGGTGAGGCGGTCGCAGACGGCCTGTTCGAGTTCGTCGCGGTCGGACGCCTGCACCATCTCACGGGTGGCGACGCGCAGCGTTTCGTTGATGCGGTTGAGCTGTGCGACCGAGCGCTGCTGGTCGAGGCGGTGTGCGTCGTAGACGCCGACGAGGAGGCCGGCGAGCACGCCGAACGGGACGACGTTGAGGAAGACGATGAGCGGGCGCTGGATGGTGTAGCCGCGGACGACGGTGCCGGCGAGCATCCATCCGCTCAGTGCGAGGATGACGACGGTGCCGGCGGCCATCCAGGCGAGCGCCCGCGCGACGAACCCCCGAGGGACGACGCGCCCGAGGGCGATGGCGACGCCGGCGGCGGCGACACCGGCGGAGGAGACGATGGGGACGAGTTCGAGCGCGAAGGGAATCGGGTCGTTTCGGAGGCCGTACGCGCCGTAGACGTGGACGGCGGCGAGGGCGAGGCCGACGCCGGTCGTGGCCGCACCGCCGAGCCGCGCCGAGAACCAGCGCATCTCCTGGGACTACGGCGTCCGGAGTTATCATACCTTGCACCGTGACCGTCGTCGAGGGCTCGGGCCGGCCGCGCCGTCGGTAAATCCCGCGGTGGCGCGGTCGGTGTACACCGCAGTGGCGGGGTCGGTGGCTGTCGGTTAGTCGTCGGTGGGTGCGGCGGCCGTCGAGGCGGTGTCGTCGTCGTCGGCGTCGAAGAGCGGGCTCTGGTCGCCGGGCGTGAGCGTGTTGAGGAGGAGGGCGGTGAGGGCGGTGACGACGACGGGCTGCCCGAAGAAGGTCTGGGCGGCCTGCGGGAGCCCGGAGAGGGCTTCGGGCGTGGTGGCGACGCCGAGGCCGAGGCCGAGGGAGACGCCGAGGATGACCATGTTTCTCCGGTTCAGGTCGGCGTTGAGGGTGATGAGGCGCGCGCCGGAGGCGGCGACCATGCCGGCCATGAGGAGGACAGCGCCGCCGAAGACGGCGTCGGGGATGGTGGCGACGGCCGCGCCGACTTTCGGGCTGAGGCCGAGGACGGCGAGGAAGCCGCCGGCGATGGCGACGACGTGCCGGCTCATCACTCCAGTGAAGTTGATGACGCCGGCGTTCTGGGAGAAGGAGGTGACGGGGAACGCGCCGAAGATGCTGCCGAGGCTGGAGAGGCCGCCGTCGGTGAAGAGGCCGCCGCGGAACTCCTCGTGGGTGGGAGTGCGGCCTTCGGCGCTGGTGACGCTCGACATGTCTCCGACGGTTTCCATGGCGGAGACGAGGAAGAGGAAGGCGAAGGTAACGATGGGGACTGGGTGGAACTCGAAGCCGAAGCGGCCGGGGACGGGCACGGCGAACCACGCGGCGTTGGCGACGGGCGCGAAGTTCACGATGCCGATGGCGACGGCGGCGACGTAGCCGACGGCGATGCCGGCGAGGGTCGCGAGCAGTCGGGTGACGCCGGACGTGAACATGTTGAGGCCGACGGAGACGGCGAGGACGAGCGTCGCGAGGAGGATGTTGTGGAGCGCGCCGTAGTCCTCTGCGCCGACGCCGCCGGCGACGTTGTTCATCGCGGACGGGATGAGGTAGAGGCCGATGATGACGACGACGAGGCCGGTGACGAGCGGCGGGAAGTAGGGTTGGATGCGTTCGAACTGCCAGCCGATGAGGCCTTCGACGAGGAGGCCGGTGACGAGAATCGCGCCGAAGACGGCGGCGAGCCCGTAGTTCACGCCGATGGTCGACGCGGCCCCGACGAAGGTGAAACTCGTCCCCATGACGACGGGGAGTTTCGCGCCGACCGGACCGACCGTGTAGGCCTGCACGACCGTGGCGAGCCCCGAGAAGAGCAGGACCATCTGGACGATGTAGGCGGTGTTCGCGGCGCTGAGACCGACCGCGCCCGCGACGATGTAGGCGACGGCGGTCGCCGGAACGATCATCACGGCGACGTGCTGGAGGCCGAGCAGGATGGACTTTACCAGCGGTGGTTTCTCGTCGAGGCCGTACGCGACGTGAATCTCCCCGTCGGACATCTTGCTCGGCACGAGCAGAGCCGGCCCAATAAGCGTTCCGCGTTCACGCTCAAAACGACACTCGAAAAACCGAATCTATGCAGGTTCGTGGTTAGTCGTGGATGGTGACGCCGGACTCGTCCACGGTGATGTCGAGGAGGCTCGTCACCTCGTGGTCGGTGTCGTCGAGCGCGGACGGCCCGACTTTCCGGAGGACGACGACGATGTCCGCGATGTCCGCGCCGATGCCGTCGAGCGCGTCCGTGATGGCGGCGAGCGTCCCGCCCGTCGAGAGGAGGTCGTCGAGGATGAGGACGCGGTCGCCCGCCTCGACGTCGTTGATGTACATCTCGCTCTCCGAGTAGCCGGTCGTCTGGTGGAGCGCGACCTCACCGTCGAGGCCGTACTCGCGCTTCCGGATGACGACGAGCGGGATGTCCGTCTGCAGCGAGAGGGCGGTGGCGATGTGGATGCCCATCGCTTCCGGTGCGACGATCTTGTCGACGTCGAGATCCGCGGCGCGCGTGACGCCGACGACGACTTCGCGCAATAGTTCGGGCTTCAGCATCGGCACGCCGTTGCTGATGGGGTGGACGAGGTAGTGGTAGCCGTCCTTGTCGACGATCGGGGCGTCGTGGAGCGAGTCGCGGAGTCGGTCCATACCTACTCTTTCCGCAAACCCCGGAAAAACGGTTCGCTCTCGACTCAGAGCCCGGTCGGGTGGTCGACGAACGTCGTCTCGACGCCCCAGTCGCCCGCGAGCGCCTGGAGCGACTCGACGCCGAACGTCTCCGTCGCGTAGTGCCCCGCGAGGAACACCGTGATTCCGGCCTCCCGCGCCTCGTGGTAGACCTTCCCCTTCCCCTCGCCCGTCACGAGGGCGTCAGCGCCGGCGTCGACGGCTTCGTCCAGCCAGTCCGTCCCGCTCCCCGTCAACACCGCGAGCTGTTCGAGCTCGTCCGGGCCGAAATCCAGTACTCGCACCGACCCCGGGCCCGTGTCGAGTGCGTCCTCGAGGACGTTCTTGACCTCGTCAGCCGCGAGCGCCTCCGGGAGGAGGCCCTGCGTCCCGACGTACTCCGGGCCGAGACTCCCGAACGGCGCGCGGTTCCCGAGGTCGAAGAGGTCCGCGATTCCCGCCGCGTTCCCCAGCTCCTGGTGGCCGTCGAGCGGGAGGTGGGAGACGTAGAGCGCGATATCGTTCTCCACGAGCGGCGCGATGCGCTCGTACGACCGCCCCGTCACTCGGTCCAGCCCGCCCCAGACCACTCCGTGGTGCGTCACGAGCACGTCCGCGTCCCGCTCGACCGCTTCTTCCACGGTCGCCTCGACGGCGTCCACCGCGAACGCCGCGGACTCCACCTCGCCCTCCAGCGACCCCACTTGCAGGCCGTTCGCCGACGCGTCCACGTCCGCGTACGCCGCAGTCTCCAGTTCCTCGTCCAGCCGCGCGACGAACTCCGAGCGTTCCATACTCGCTCTTCGACGCGCCCGCGCCAAGAAATCACTGACACGCGTTCAAATACGAAGACGCGGTCAATCTGTCTCGTGACCTGACGACGACCCGCCGGGACCCAGCGGTTGTGCGACTCCGCCCCGGCGGACGCGCTCGGCGAGCGAGGACGTCGAGCGCGAAACGTAGAAGTCGCCCGTTCGCCACAATCAGCGACGCCACCGTCCACGCGCTACGATTGCCGGTCAGCCGCCCCGGGCGGGGAAACCGAGAGGCCGGGGGCTTTCGGCGGTGTCGCCGACGGGGTGTCCACACCGGCCCGAGAAAAACCCCTCACCGACTGCTAGCGTGTGCGAAGACGAACGCGCGGAGGAGTTTCGCGGCGAGGACGGGCGCTTGCCCGTCGTCGCCGTCGTTGACTTCGACGACATCGAACCCCGCTGCGCGAGGAGCGACGTCGCGGACGACGCGGCGCATCTCTCGCGGGGTGAGTCCGAAGGGTTCGGGGGTTCCCGTGCCGGGTGCGAATCCGGGGTCGGCGGCGTCGATGTCCACGGAGAGATAGGCGTCCCCGTCGAAGTCCGGCGTCCACTCGCTCACGTCCTCGGGCGGCACAACCGTAACGTCCGCCTCATTGGCGCGCTCCCACTCGGCGTCGCTGCCGGCGCGCGCGCCGAGCACGACCGCTTCGTCCACGGTTTCGAGGGCGTGACGAGTGACGGTCGCGTGACTCCACGGGTTCCCGTCGAGTTCCTCGCGGAGGTCGAGGTGCGCGTCGAGCACGACGAGGACGTCGGGGTCGACGGCCGCCACGCCAGCCGCCGTGACGGTGTGTTCGCCGCCGACGAGGAGAGGGACGGCGTCGTCGCGGACGACGTCGCGGAGTTCGGCTTCGAGGAAGTCGAGGTACTCCTCGGCCGCGTCCCACGCGTGCACGTCGCCGGCGTCGGCGACGTCGAGCGAGACGAAGGACTGGTCGGTGTGGTGGTCGTAATCTTCGAACCCGCGCGCGAACCGGCGCACGCGGTCCGGGCCGAAACGCGCGCCCGGCTGGAAAGAGGTAGAGACGTCCAGGGGCGCGCCGACGACCACGTAGGCCGCGTCGTCGACGTCGGCGTTCGCCCCGGGGAACACGGTTATTCGAGGACTTTCCGCTGGCCTTCGAACTCGAGGAACTCGATCTCGTCGTCGGGCTCGACCTCGACGTCCTCGGGAATCTCCATCGTGATGGTCTCGAAGGTCTCGAGGTCCATGACCTGCACGACCGTCTCGGACTCCTTGGAGACAATCTGGCCCTGCTTCCGGTTGATGAGGGGGACGCGGATCTTCGCGTCGACCGGCTGGCTGAGGCTCCGCTTCTTCCCGTCGAAGACCCCGCGCGCTTCGATGCGGGCTTTCGCGCTCCCGTGCTTCCCGGGTTTCGCGGTGGAGTACGCGTCGATCTTACACGCCGCGTCGTCGATCATGACGTAGTTGCCTTCCTGAAGGTCGCGAACTTCCTTCTGCTCCTGAGCCATACCGCGCTTTCACGCCTGCCGGGTATAAACCGTTTGGAAGCCCGTCAGCGGCGCGCCCGCTCCGGTCGCGCGGTTCGGGTCAACGGCCGCCGCGGCGATTCTGCAGTGACTGCTGTGCCATCTCGCCGGCGGCGCGGATGCTCGAACTCCCGCGCTTCGGCGTGCGGAGCGAGCGGAAGAGCCCGGCGAGCACGACCAGCGTCAGTCCGCCGGCGACCGCGGTCGCTTCGAGGTCGGCGAACGCGTAGAGGAAGGCCGTGGAGAACACGCCGCTCGCCGCGAGCACGGCGTAGGAGAGCCGGCGTGCGAGCCGGTCGAAGACGCCGTTCCCGTCCTCGACGTCGGCGCGGACGTAGAGGTCGTCGCGGTCCACGCGGTCGAGCGTCCGCTCCAGCTTCCGCGGGACGCGGAGCATCGACTGGGCGGCGCGCGCCGTCTCCGTCCCGTACTCTTCGAGGAGCTGTTTCGCGGACTCCTCGTGGTAACCCTGTTCGAGGAGGTAGTCCGTCGCGGTGTCGATGAAGTCGAAGTCGGGGTCGAGCGTCAGGCAGACGCCTTCCACCACCGTGGCGACGCGGAGGACGAGCGCGAGCTCCGAGGGGAGTCGGAGCGGGAACTCGTAGATCGTGTCTTCGACCTTCCCGACGATCTGCTGGACGCGGTGTTCCTCGATGGCTTCTCCCCGGGCGTCCTGGATCGCGAGCTCCATCACTTCGGTCATGACGGCGCGGTCGGCCTCCGGGCTGAGCGCGCCGAGCTCGACGAGCACGTCGAGAATCGCGTCCGTGTCCTGGTCGGCGGCGGCGACGTAGAACTCCACGAGCTTCCCCTGGACGAAGTCGTCGACCCGCCCGCTCATCCCGAAGTCGTAGAAGACGACGGTGCCGTCGTCCTGCACGGCGAGGTTCCCCGGGTGGGGGTCGGCGTGGAAGACGCCGTCGGCGACGAGCATCTGCATGTACGCGCGCTGGAGGCGCACGGCGACCGCGTGCCGGTCGACGCCCCGCCGGTCGAGCGTTTCCACGTCGCTGATCTTCGTCCCGTCGAGGAACTGCATCGTGAGCACGCGCTCTCCGGAGCGCTCGTCGTAGACCGCGGGGATGGCGATGCCGTCGTCGTCCGCGAAGTTCCCGCGGATCTCTTCGAGCATCGCGGCCTCCCGCTCGTAATCCATCTCCTCGCGAATCGTCTTCGAGAACTCGTCCGCGAGCGTCTCCAGGCTGAACGCCCGCGCGTCGTCGGCGACGAAGAGGATGACGGGGAGCATCCAGCGGACGACGCGCAGGTCGGCTTCGACGAGCGGCTCGATACCGGGCCGCCGGACCTTCACGGCGACCGTCTCACCGTCTATTTCGGCCTTGTACACCTGCCCGAGGCTCGCGCCGCTGATACTGTCCGTGTCGAAGTCGTCGAACGCGTCATCGACGGGTCCGACTTCGGCTTCGAGGACCTCGCGCGCTTCCGCCCACTCCGCGGGCGGCACGCGGTCCTGGAGCTGCGTGAGCACGTCGACGTAGGTCGGCGGGAGGACGTCCGGGCGCGTGGAGAGCAGCTGGCCGAGCTTGATGAAGGTCGGGCCGAGCGTGAGCAGGCTCTCCACGAGGTGTTCGGCGCGCGCCGTCTGCATCCGCGTCGTCACGCGCCGCCGCCCGCCGAAGAGGAGGAACCGCCGGCGGTCGCGGAGGTAGCTGACGACGAGCGGAAGGAACTGCCACGCGACGACGACGAACCGCCAGTAGGCGCGCAGCGACGCCACGAACTAGTCCTCGACCGGAATCGTGCGCCCGCTGCTCGCGCGCTTCGGGATGGTGACTTCGAGCACGCCGTCGTCGAGGGACGCCGACGCCTCCGTCTCCGTCGCGTCCGGCGGGAGCGGGACGTCGGCGTCGAGGAAGAGCGCGCGGTCCTCGCGGTGGTAGCTGAAGCCCTCCGGTACCGCCTTATCGCGGCGGGCGGACACGTGGAGCGTCAACCCCTCGACGCTGAGGTCGACGCCGTCGGGCGTGACGCCGGGGAGGTCGAGGACGAGCAGGTAGGCGTCGTCGGACTCGAGGAGGTCCGCGAACACGCCGTCGGGGAGGTTCTGGAGCGCCTCGCGCAGACTCGACATACGACTCGCTTGGAGGGCGAGAGCGAAAAAACCGGTGGTCGGAACCACACCCCCGGCTCCGCCCCGACGCCGCCGACCGTGACGCCGCCGACCGTGACGCCGCCGACTTCGCCGCGACGTCGCCGACCATGGCTTGGCGCGTTCGGGCGACATCCGATAGTGCTCCGCGCTCAGCGCGCCGGGCGATGTCGCGGGTGTGGCCGTCTCCGCACGGCTTTTCCACGCGCCGACCGAACCAGGCGTATGACGAATCACGCCGACCGCCGCGAATCCGGGTTCAAGGCACACACCCGGGTCGCGGCCGCCCGAGACGCCCTCCTCGACGCCGCCCCGCCGCACGGCCGCGTGGAGCGCGTCCCGGTCGCCGACGCGGACGGCCGTGCGCTCGCGGACGCCGCCGCCGCGCGCCGCGACGTCCCCCACTACGACCGTGCGGCGATGGACGGCTACGCCGTTCGCGCCGCCGACACTCTCGACGCGCGCGGCCACTCCCCCGCCGTCCTCGACGTCGTCGACGGCGACGTCGGTCCGAGAGAGGCCGCGTCCGTGCACACCGGGAGCGCTGTGCCGGCGGGCGCGGACGCCGTCGTGATGGTCGAAGACACCACGCGACGCGACGGCCGCGTCGAGGTCGCCGGGCCGGTCGCGGAAGGCGGGAACATCGACCCCGCCGGCTCGGACGTCGACGCCGGTGGGACGGTGCTCGACGCCGGCCACCGCCTCCGCGCCACCGACCTCGGCCTCCTCCGCGCCGTCGGCGTTCGCGAGGTCTCGGTCGTCGAGAAACCCACGGTCGCCGTCGTCCCGACCGGTGACGAGGTCGTCGCGCCCGACGCGGACCCCGCTCCCGGCGAAGTCGTGGAGACGAACGCGCTCACGCTCACGCGCCTCGTCGACCGCTGGGGCGGGACGGCGAGATACCGCGACGTCGTCCCGGACGACGCCGACGCGCTCGCCGACGCCCTCGACCGCGACGCCGACGCCGACCTCATCGTCACCACCGGTGGCTCTTCCGTCGGCGAACGCGACCTCATCCCCGACGTGGTCGCCGAACGCGGCGACGTCCTCGTCCACGGCGTCGCCCTCAAACCCGGCCACCCCGCCGGATTCGGCGTCGTCGACGACACGCCCGTCCTCTTCCTCCCCGGATCGCCCGTCGCCGCGGTCGTGAACGCCCAGACCTTCCTCCGGCCCGCACTCAAGCGCCGGGGCGGCCTCCCGCTCACGGACCCCCCTGCTGTCGACGCGCGACTCGCCGGGAAGCTCCGCAGCGAACCCGGCGTCCGCACGTTCGCCCGCGTCGCCCTCGACGACGCCGGAAGCGAGCGCGTCGCGACGCCCGTGAGCACGAGCGGCGCGAGCAAACTCTCCACCATCGCCCGCGCGGACGGCTGGGTGCAGATTCCCGAATCCGTCGAAGGCGTCGCCGCCGGCGACACCGTTACGGTCGAGGACTGGGAGGCGTCCCTATGAGCGACCGCCGCGAGTTCCGCGACCTCGCCGCCATCGACGACGCCCGAGCGACCGTCGCCGACCTCGACCTCGACCCCGGAACCGAACGCGTGCCGCTCGCCGACGCCCGCGGACGCGTCCTCGCGGAGCGCGTCGACGCCGGCCTCGATGTCCCCGGCTTCGACCGCGCGTCCATGGACGGCTACGCCGTCCGCGCCCGCGACACCGTCGGCGCGACCCAGAGCGACCCCGTCACCCTCGACTACGCCGGCGCGGTCCACGCCGGCGACGAACCAACCGTCGCCGTCGACCCCGGGACCTGCGTCGAAATCTCGACCGGGGCGGTCCTCCCCGACGGCGCGGACGCCGTCGTCATGGTCGAACGCACCAGCGAACGCGACCAAGCGGTCGAGGTTCGGTCGGCCGTCGCGCCCGGCCAGCACGTGATGGTCGCCGGCGCGGACATCGCCGCCGGCGAACGCGCCCTCGGCCCCGGAACCCGACTCACCCCCCGCGAAATCGGCCTGCTCGCCGCGCTCGGCGTCGACGCCGTCCCGGTGCGGAAACAGCCAGCCGTCGGTATCGTCTCCACCGGCGACGAACTCGTCCCGCCCGGCGACCCCCTCGACAGCGCGCGCGGCGAAATCTACGACGTCAACTCCGCCACCATCGCCGCCGGCGTCGCCGAAGCCGGCGGCCGCCCGAAACGCTACCCGCACGCCGGAGACGACTACGACGAACTCGAAACGCAACTCCGCCGCGCCGCCGAGGAGTGCGACCTCGTCCTCTCCTCCGGCTCGACGTCGGCGTCCGCCGTCGACGTCGTCTACCGCGTCATCGAGGATTTAGGAGACCTTCGGCTCCACGGCGTCGCCGTCAAACCCGGGAAACCAATGCTCGTCGGCACACTTGGTGACGCCGCCTACGTCGGCCTCCCGGGGTATCCCGTGTCCGCGCTCACCATCTTCCGCACCTTCGTCGCTCCCCTGATCCGGGACGCCGCCGGCCTCCCCGAACCCCGCACTGCCGCCGTCGACGCGACGCTCCACGGCGAGGAGCGCTCCGAGGAGGGCCGCACGCGCTTCCTCCCCGTCGGCCTCGTCGAAACGGGCGAGCAGACGCTCGCCTACGGCGTCGACAAGGGGAGCGGCGCGACCACCTCGCTCGTCGACGCGGACGGCGTCGTCGAAATCGACGCCGACACAGCCTACCTCGCCGCCGGCGAACCAGTCTCCGTCCAGCTGTTCTCCCCCGACGTCCGGACCCCCGGCCTCCTCGCCGTCGGCGAAGACGACCCCGCGTTCGCCCGCGCCCTCGACAGCGTCTCGAACCCCCGCTATCTCTCCCGCGGCTCCCGGCCGGGGGTGCGGAAACTCCGCGACGGACTCCCCGACGTCGCCGTCGCCGCGGGACCAACTGTAGTCGACGGTTCGATAGACGTCGACGTCACCGACAACGCCGTCGGCGGTTCGACAGACGCCCTCGAACTCGCCTCGTGGACGCGGGAGTGGGGGCTCCTCGTCCCCGCCGGGAATCCCGACGGGATTCACGACCTCGGCGACCTCACCGGCGACGTTCGCTTCGTCAACCGCGGTACCGACGCCGGGCTCAGGGCGTCCTTCGACGCCGCGCTCGACGACTTCGCCGCCGACCGCGGAACGACCCGCGGCGACCTCACCGACGCCATCGACGGCTACGCGTTCACCGTCAACGCCTACGAATCGCCCGCGCGGGCGGTCAACGACGGGAAACGCGACGTCGGACTCGGCCTCCGAGCTTCCGCCGACGCCCTCGGCCTCGACTTCCTCCCGCTCGGCGACGAAGCCGTCCGCGTCCTCGCCAACCCCGAGAGAACCGACAAACCCGGCGTGAACGCGCTCGGCGACGCCCTCGACGCCTTCGACTTCGACACGCTCCCCGGCTACGACCGCTGAGAGCGCGTCAGTCCCCGCCGGCGGGAGCGCGGAGGTCGTCGAAGGAGGTGATGCGGTAGTCGCCGAGGACGCACTGCCCGCGTTTCCCGGGGTCGTGGCGTTCGACGTGGACGGAGTCGAGACCGGCGTTCGCAGCGGCGTCGATATCGCTCGCGCCGTCGCCGACGTAGACGCCGGCGTGGTCGCGCGCGTCGAGGTCGTCGAGCGCGAGGTGGAGCGGCCGCGGGTCGGGCTTGTAGCCCGTATTTTCGTCGCAGCAGACGACGACGTCGAACCAATCCCGGATGTCGAGGTGGTCGAGGACGGGTCCAGCGAGGAACTCCGCGCAGTGCGTGACGAGGCCGACGGGCCGGTCGAGGTCGGCGACGAACGCCGCGTCCTCGTGGAGGTAGGTCGCCTCCGCGCGCACGACGGGGTCTTCGACCGCGTGGAAGGCGTCCCAGAACGCACCGGGGTCGAGCCCCCACGCGCGGAGCTGGGCGTCCCGACTCCCGCCGAGGCCGTGCCAGAGCACCTCCCGTTCGTACGTGGAGAACTCCCGGCCGAGTCGGTCGCCGACGCGGTCGAACACCTCGCGGCGGTACGCCGGCTCCGCGTCGACGAGCGTCCCGTCGAGGTCGAGGAGCCAGACGTCGTAGGCGTCGGACGGAATCATGCGAGAGAGTTAGGCCGGCATCCGCTATGAGTCTTCGGCCGCCGCCGGGTGAACGTTCAAGTACGAGCGGGCGGCCAGCCTGTCGCGTGACCTGAACCCGGTCGCTCGACGCCGGAGTCGGAACGCGGCGGCGCAACGTCGAGCGCGCGAGTCGAGCCGCCCGAACGCCCCCTGCGTCCGGCCAGCCACGCCCCCGCTATCGTTCGGGTCCGCCGAGGCCGACTTCCAGCCGGCTCCCGAGGTACTTGTTCACGACCTCGTCTACGCTGTCGGCCTTGAACTCGTCCAAGTCGTTCGCAATCTCCTCGCGGAACGCCGCCAAGTACTCCTCGTCGACCTCGAAGGCTCTGAACTCGACGTTCTCGACGGGTACGTCGAGGACCTCCTCGCAGCGGTCGCGGAAATCCTCCGGATCGTTCACCTCGCCGCGCCAGAACGTGTCCCGGAAGAAGAGCCAGCCGTCGCTCCCCGGCCGGTCCGCGTCCTTCACGAACGACGTCTCGAAGCGCTCCGGGTCCACGTGCAGGCCCATCGGCGTGTCCACGCGGAACGTGAGCGCGAACCGATACCGGCCGTTCATCTATCGGATGGCGTCCACTTCGGCGGCCAGGTCGAGGTCTTGCTCCGTCACGCCGCCCGCGTCGTGCGTCGTGAACGCCACCTCCACCTCCTTGTAGCGAATCGTGATCGTCGGGTGGTGGAACTCCTCTTCCGCGATTTCGCCGACTTCGCTCGCGAACGCCACGCCCGCGAGGTAGTCGTCGAACTCGTACTGGCGGGTGATTTCGTCGTCGACGTACTGCCAGCCGTCGGGAAGTCGGTCACGAATCTCGTCGGCGTCGAGTCGTTCGGCCATACCCGGGTGGTCGCCCGCCCCGCCCTTAAGCGTGGTCGCAGAAGTGATTTAATCGTCGTCCGCCGCGACGATCTCGTCCGGGGTCGTCCCCGGGAACGCGGACTCGTCCTCGAACTCGGGGTCGAAGAGGTCGAGCGCCGCGGCGATAGTCGCCCAGTCGTCCTCTTGGGCGGCGTCGCGGAGACTCTTGGTCGGCGCGGCGAGAATCTGGGAGACGAGGGCGTCGGCGAGCGATTCGACGACCTCGCGCTGCTCGTCCGTGATGCCGCCGCGCGCTTCGAGCTTGCTGAAGGCGGTGTCGAGCTCGCGGGACTTCAACTGGCCCGCGGAGGCGTACATCGCGCCGATGACCTCGTCCGCGCGCTTGCGCTTGTACTGCACGAGGAGGTTCTCGAACTCCTCGGTCACCATGTGATCGACGCGTTCGGCGGCCTCGCGGCGGCGTTCGCGCGTCGACGCCGTGACGTCCTCTAAGTCGTCGAGCGTCAACACCGTCGTCTCCTCGTCGAGCGCGGTCGCGACGTCGCGCGGCTGCCCGAGGTCGATGCAGACGGCGTCCCCGACCGGATGCGCCTCGGTGACGATCGGGTCGGTCGCGCCGGTCGCCGCGACGACGACCTCCGCGTCCGCCACCGCGTCCCCGAGCGCGTCGAGGCCCACCGCGTCGGCCGACGCGTCGAGTTCGTCGACGACCCACGACGCGTGCTCGACGGTCCGGTTCGCGACCGTGACGTGGCCGGCGTCGGCGGCGGCGAACGCCTTCGCCGCGAGCCGCCCCATCTCGCCCGCGCCGACGACGACGGCCGTCGACCCCGCGAGATCCCGGTAGTCGCCGGCGAGCTCGACCGCGGCGCTCCCGAGGCTCACGACGCCCTCGTTGATGCGCGTCTCCGTCCGCGCTCGCTCGCCGACGTGAATCGCCTTCGTCACGGCGTCCCGGAGGACGGGGCCGACGGCGTTCCGCGACGCCTCGAAGCCGTCGCGGACCTGGCCGAGCACCTGGTCCTCGCCGAGCACGACCGATTCGAGGCCGGCCGCGACGCGGAGGAGGTGGCGGAGCGCGCTCTCGTGGTCCATTTCGACGACGTGCTCGGCGTCGAGCGCGCGGTCGAGCGCGCTCCGGCCGGCCGCGTCCGTGCTCGCGACGACGTACGCCTCGACGCGGTGGCACGTCTGGAACGCGAACGCCTCCGTCACCCCCGGCTCCTCGCGGAGCGCGGCGGCGGCGCTCTCGACGTCGTCGAACCGCGCGGCCTCGATGTCCTCGATAGACGCGACGTCGTGGGAGACGCGAATACCCGCGACGACGCCAGTGTCTGTGTCCTTCATCTTACTCTGCGTCGCCGAGATGCGCGCGCACCACGGCGGCTGCTTCTCGACGTGGCTTCGCCGTCCCCGCACGTAAAGCCTTCCAAACCGGTGCCGACCGCACGACCGCGCGCACCGCGTCCCGCCGCACGTCCGGCGCGACCCCACGGGCTTTCAGGTCCGCGCGAATCTCCCCCGTAATCGCCGCCATCTCGCCCGCGCCCTCGATATCCGCCTCGATCTGCTCGCGGAGGTGCTTCGCGAGCGCCGGACTCGCCCCGCCCGTCGTGATGGCGACCGACACTGGGTCGTCCTCGACGGTCGCCGGGACGACGACGCTCTTCCCGTCGCGACTCCCGGCGCGGTCCGCGCGATTCACGAGCGCGCCGCGCTCGCGCGCCACCGTCACGACCGCGTCGTTCACCGCCGCGTCGTCAGTCGCCGCGACGGCGAGCAGCGGCTCGTAGGCGTCGAAGAACTCGAACACCGACTCCGTCGTCGGCTCCGCCTCCACGAGCGTGCTCTCCCCGAAGTCTTCGTCAGCGAACGCCGGACTGACGACGTAGACGTCCGCCTCCGCGGCGAACCGCCGCGCCTTTCGCGCGCCGACCCGACCGCCGCCGAACACCACGACCGTCTCGCCCGTGAAGTCGAACGCGAGCGGAATCATCCGCTACTCCGCCGTCCCCGCCGACTCGGAGGCGTCGGCGTTCTCGTCCGCTGCATCGCTCTCGTCCGCCACAGCGGTGTTCGCGTCCGCGCGCTCCGCCAGCCGAATTCCCGTCTTCTTCAGGATCCGCGTCGAGAAGAGCGTGTCCCAGTCGTCGTCGCCGACGTCCCAGTACTCGCTCATCACGTCTTTCACCTGCTGGACGCGCGCTTCGCTCTCCGCCTCGCTGCGGCCGTGCGTCATCGCGAAGAAGTTGTACGGCCACACGCCCTCGTGGCGCGGGCGCTCGTAGCAGTGCGTCACGAACTCCAGGCTCGCCACCGCGGGGCCGACGTCGTCGACGACGTCGTCCGGGACGTCCCAGACCGTCATCCCGTTCTCCGTGTAGCCGAGCTTGTAGTGGTTCGGCACCACGCCGATGCGTCGAATCTTCCCCTCGACGACGAACCGGCGGAGCGTCTCCAACACCCACTCGACGTCCGTTTCGAGCGTCTCCGCGACGTCCTCGTACGGCGTCAGCGTGAGCGGCAGCCCGTCCTGTACCTCCATGACGAGGTCGCGTTCGTCCGGCGTCAGCGACGTCCGCCCCGACGGGTCCGGGTTCGGGCCGAGCGCCGACAGGTCGACGTCCGCGTCCCGGAGCGGGCCGTCCACGTAGAATTTCGCCTCCACGCGGAACTCCTGTTGCTTCGGCAGATTGTACGTTTCTTGCCCGGTCTCCGCCTCGATTTCGGCGAGCACCTCCTCGACGCGGTCAGCGTCGGCGACGGAGACCACGAACCACATGTTCAGGTAGGGGTGTTCGCGCTCGTAGTTGTGCGCGACCTCGTGATGCGCGTTCACGAGTTCCGCGATCTCCTCGAACTCGTCCTCGGGCGCGTGCATCGCGACGAGCGTCGCGTGCCCGCCGATCTCTTCTGCGTTCACGAGCGGCCCGAACCGGGAGAGAACGCCCTCCTCGTCCAGCCGCGCGATGCGCTCTAAGAGCTCGTCCGGGTCGACGTCGACGCCGCGGTTCCGGAGCGTGTCCGCGGCCGCGCCGAACGGCCACCGAACCACGGGAAAACCGCCCTGAAAGGCGTTTACGATGGCTCTGTCACGGTCGTCGAGGTCGCCCGCAGTCATGTCTTGCGTTGTGTCAGCGGAACTCATAAGCGCGGGGGTCTACACCCGGAAGTAGTCGTCTTCGGTCACGCCGACCACGTCCGCGTCGAGCGTCTCCGCGAGCTCCGACACGATGGCGCGGTGCTCTGCGTCGTCCGTCGCCTCCCAGTAGATGACGACGTCGTACTTGGTCTCCCGCATCAGCTGCTGGCACTCCCAGACGAACTCGTCGTTCGAGAGCGTCAGCCCGTGATGCTGGTTCACGCCGAAGCGGTCGTCGTCGTTCCCCGAGTAGATGTACGTGTCCTCCTCGGCGACGTGCGCGGAGATGACGTCACCCGCGTCGAGCGTCACCTGATGCATCATCGACTCCTCTTCGGGGCCGAGATTCGTGTGAATCACGGCACCGTGCAACTCGATATCCCCCGGCTCCAGCAGCGCCGCCGCGCGCTGATAGAGGTCTTCGTTCGCCGCGTCGCTCATACCCCATACTCTACCGTTCGGCGCTTTACGCCTGACGGTTCCCCCGTGCGAGGCAGAAGGCTGATACCGACGGACGACGCACTCACTCACTAATGCGTGCGTGGCTCGCCCGCCGATTCGACGCCGCCTACGAGCGCGTGCTCCGGCACGAAATCTCCGGCGCACCGAGTCACGTCGCCGTCATCCAGGACGGAAACCGCCGATACGCCCGTAAACACGGCCAGGACGCGAGCGACGGCCACGAAGCCGGCGCGGAAACCACCGAACGCGTCCTCCAGTGGTGCGCCGACATCGGCGTCGACGAACTCACCCTCTACGCCTTCTCCACCGAGAACTTCGACCGCCCGCCCGAAGAACGCGACCGCCTCTTCGACCTCCTCGAAGAGAAACTCTACGCGTTCGCCGACCGCGACCGCATCCACGACGAAGGCGTCCGCATCCGCGCCATCGGCGAAACCCACCGACTCCCCCCGCGCGTCCGCGACGCCATCGACTACGCCGAACGCCGCACCCGCGACTACGACCAGTTCACCCTCAACGTCGCCGTCGCCTACGGCGGCCGCGCCGAGTTACTGGGAGCGGCCCGCGACGTCGCCCGCGCCGTCGACACCGGCGACCTCGACCCCAGCGACGTCGACGTCGACGCCGTCGACGCCCGCCTCCACGACGACCCCGTCCGCGACGTCGACCTCATCATCCGGACCGGCGGCGACGAACGCACCTCCAACTTCCTCCCCTGGCACGCCAACGGCAACGAAGCCGCCGTCTACTTCTGCACGCCCTACTGGCCGGAGTTCTCCCGGATCGACTTCCTCCGCGCCGTCCGCACCTACGAATCCCGCGAGGAATCCTGGCGGCGCGCCCGCGCCGAACGCGCCCTCGCCCTCCTCTCCGCCCTCGGCGGCGTCGAACTCCGCGAAGCCCGCAGCGTCCTCGACCGCTTCCGCGACCACGCCCCCGATGGCGTCGACGTCGACGACGACACTCCCACCGCGACGAGCGACTAACCCGATTCTCCGCGTTGCAGGCGACTGATGGCGAGCCACGCCGCAGCACCGACGACGAGACACGCACCGCCGACGACGCTCGCGGTCCGCCACACGTCCGCGAACCAGTGGAACGCGCCGGCGGCGTTCAGGACGACGAGCGTCGCGACGACCGCGACGACGACTGCCGGCGCGACCGCGTTCTCACGCCGGTACGCCCACGCACCGACGCCGGCGAACGCCGCGCCAATCAGGACCGGCACGGCGACGCCGAGCGCGTCGAAGAACCCCCAGCGATCGTAGGTCGCGTACACCTGGTAGTACGTCCCGCTCTTCTCGACGAAGTAGTACCCGTGCCCCATGGACAGGTGGTCACCCCGATACTCGAAATCCGGCGGCGCGCTCCCCTCCCCGTACACCACCGAGGCGTTGTCCGCGTCGGCGAGTGCGCGGTCGAACAGCTGTTGCCCGCGCTCGGAGAGGTTCCCGTAGGCGAGCACGGCGTCATCCGGCGCGTCCGGTCCTGGGTCTCCTGAACCCGCGACGTAGAGGCTGTACTCGGTCGCGCCGCCGTGCGTTGACGCCACGGCCTGCCCCGCGACAACCATTCCGAAGACCACGAGGAGGAGCGCGGGAACCTGCCAGCGGTTCATACCCGTCGGTCACGACGACGTATCAAATGTCTTCTGAACGAAACGAACGCGAGTGTTCGACGGAAACGACCGCTACTCGTACGTCTCTTCGAGGTACTCCACGATGTCGTCACTCTCGTACATCGTGACCTCGTTCTCCGTGTCCACGAGGTAGGGAACCATGTCCTCGCCGCCGGCCTTCAGCTCCTCGTACGTCACTTCGTTCGTGACGTCGCCGCCCATCCCGCCCGGCAGGCGGGGGTTGTGGATGACGTAGGACACGCCGAGCTCCGAGAGCTTCTCCCGGACCTTCGCGCAGTGCGGACAGCCCTCCGACTGGTAGAGTTCGAGCATCACCAGCGAGTACGACCGTCGACGGCGTAAAAGCCCCTGAAGCGGCAGCGAACGCGTCTTCTACGCCCGTCGTCGCTTCGCGCGCAGTGAACTACACGCGAATCGGTGGTTCGCGTTCTCCGCACTCGCCTCCGGCCCGTGCGGACTACCGCGAGACGACGGGAGAGTCGCTCCGCGACTCACCCGCTGCGACTCGCGTCATTCGGCAGATTCGGTCGCTTCGCTCCCTCACCTGCCGAACCGACGCTGCCGGTTCTGGTACTCCTGCACCGCGCGGAGGTAGTCGCGTTCGCGGAAGTCCCGCCAGTTGACGTCGGTGAAGTACAGCTCGGAGTAGACGGACTGCCAGATCATGAAGTCGGAGAGGCGTTCCGCGCCGGTCTTGACGACGAGGTCGGGGTCGGCGGGGAAGAGGAGGGAGTCCTCGATGTCTTCTTCGGTTATCTCGTCGGGGTCGAGGTCGTCGTCGGCGACGCGTTCGGCGACGCCGCGGACGGCGGTGGCGAACTCGTGTTTCCCGCCGAGGCCGACGCCGACGCGGATGGGGGCGTCGGCGGGTTCGGTGTCGTCGGGGCCGCGGACGGCGAGGCTTCGGGGGGCGTCGAGGTCGGCGAGCTCGCGTTCGAGCGTGGGGACGGCGGCTTCGTCGAGGACGCTGACGTAGACGGTGACGCGCTCTGCGCCGTACTCGAACGCCCAGTCGAAGAAGGCTTCGAGGGTGTCGTACGCGCCTTTCTCGAGGAGGTCGCGTTCGGTGATGACGAGGGCGACGTGCGCGGGCGGCGGTGCCGAGTCACGGCGGACGCGGAGGGCGAGGTAGCGGTCGTAGAGTCCCACACTCGGAGTGGGGGTGGGAGCGCCGTAAATCGCTCGCCGGCCGCGGGAGAGCGACGGAGCCTTGGCCGTCGCGGGCGAGAGGCGAGACATGAAGGTCGTCAGTATCGTCGGTGTGAGCGACGCGGGGAAGACGACGCTCGTCGAACGCCTCGTGCCAATCTTCGCGGAGCGCGGGCGGGTGGGGACGGTGAAGTCGATGCATCACGACTTCGAACTCGACGAGGAAGGCAAAGACACGCATCGCCACCGGACGGCGGGCGCGGCGCGCGTCGTCGGCGTCACGCCGTCGCTCACGGCGACGTTCGAGCCGCGGGGCCGCGACGACTACGAGGACGCGGACGCCGCGCTCGACGCGCTCCTCGACGGCTTCGAGGGGTTCGACGTCGTGCTCGTCGAGGGGTTCCGGGAGGCTGACACGCCGAACGTGCTCGTCGGCGACCAGCGCGAACGCGCCCTCGCCGGCGACGTCGTCGCCACCGTTTCGGACGGGACGGCGGACGACGTCGACCTCGTCGGCCTCCGCGACCGCGTCCTCGACCTCCCCGACTACTGACTCTCGCCGGGTCGGGACGCTTATGTGCGGGCGAGCGGAACCCTCGATACTGTGAATCGGCCGCTCCGACGCGCCGGCGCGTACGCACTCCTCTCCCTCCTCGCGCTCGCCGCGCCCACGCTGGGCCGGCTGGCCGCCGTGCCGTTCGCCGCCGTCGCCGTCGCCGCCTACTTCGTCACCGACGGCCGCGCCTTCGACCTCTTCGCCTACCCCTGGGACGAACGCGCCGGCCGCCTCGAAACCCTCCTCGGCTTCTCCCTCGCCGCCACCGGCCTCAGCGTCGTCTACAGCGTCGGGAGCTTCGACCTCCCGCTCGCCGTCTACGTCGCCACCCTCCTCGCCGTCGGCTTCGGCGACCTCGGCCGCGTCCTCGCCCTCGACTCCGTCGAGGACGAAGCCGCCGGCGCGGCCGGCTTCGGCGTCCTCGGGTTCGCCGCCGCCACCGCCGGCCAGCTCGCCGTCGCCCAGTCGCGCCCGGCCATCGCCGTCTTCCTCGCCGCGAGCGGCGTCCTCCTCGCCGCCCTCCTCCGCTCCGTCTTCACCGAGAAAGACGACCCGCTCGTCATCCTCTCCGTCGCCCTCCTCCTCTGGCTCTTCGCCGACCTCCACCCCGACGTCGGCGCGGTCCGCGTGGGCGTCGCCATCGCCGCCACCGTCGTCTTCGGCTACCTCTCCTACGCCACCGGCGCGGCCTCAGTAGCAGGAATGCTCACCGGCGTCTTCCTCGGCCTCTTAGCCGTCGTCCTCGGCGGCTACGGCTGGTTCGTCGTCCTCATGGCGTTCTTCGGCGTCGGCGGCCTCTCCACGAAGTTCCGCTACGACGAGAAGACCGACCGGGGCGTCGCCGAGGGGAACTCGGGCGCGCGCGGCACCGGGAACGTCCTCGGGAACTCCGCCGCCGCCCTCGCCGCGCTCTTACTCTACGCCGCCAGCCCCGGCCTCCCCGTTCCCTCGGACGTCTTCCTCTTCGCGTTCGCCGCCTCCGTCGCCACCGCGCTCGCCGACACGCTCTCCAGCGAAATCGGCGGCCTCTACGGGCCGCCCCGCCTCATCACCACGCTCGAACCCGTCGACCCCGGCACCGACGGCGCGGTCACCTGGCAGGGCGAACTCGCCGGCCTCGCCGGCGCGGCGCTCATCGCGCTCCTCGCGCTCGCCCTCACCCCGCTCGACGCCGTCGACGCCGTCGTCGTCCTCGTCGGCGGCATCGCCGGCATGACGATGGACAGCCTCGCCGGCGCGACCATCGAAGGCGACCGCCTCGGCAACCAGTCAGTGAACTTCCTCGCCACCCTCACGGGCGGCGTCGCCGGCGGTCTGCTCGCGCTCGCCTTCGGCCTCGCGTAAGGTACAGAAACTAGAAGTCGCCGTGGGTGTGGACGCGGACGCCCGCCGGCTGTTTCACGTACTCGCCCTCGCTCGCGCCGACGACCACCCCGACGTCGCGCTGCGCGGCGACGTCGAGGAGGCGCTGCGGGACGGCGGCGTCGAGCACGACGACGTGCGGCGTCGAGTCGGCGACGAGGTCGAACGCCTCGTCGGCAGCGCCCTCCGAAACGGTGTCGAGGTCGGCGTCGAGACAGACCGCGCGCCCCGACCCCGCGACGTCCGCGACCACGTCGCCGAGCGACCGCACGACGGGCTCTTCGCCCTCCGATGCGGGCTCGACCGCCGCCGCGTCACCGGCTCCCGCGGTGTCCACGGACTCTTCGGATTCGGCCGCTTCGGCCGCGTCAGCCGCCGGCGATTCGGTCTCCATCGGCGTCGACTCGCTCGCGTTCTCGCTCGCCGTCGACGCAGCGGTGTCGGCGGCGTCCGCTCCGGTCGCGTCGGACTCGCCGGGTTCGGACGGACGAGTGCGCGCGACCAGCTCGGCTTCCACGCCGCCGCCGGTGGACGCAGCACTCGTCGGATTCGACGCGCGCTCGCCGACGGCGTCCGTGTCGGCGTCCGCCGCGTCGCCCGCGGAAACCTCGCCGTCGCGCTCGTCGTGGGGTTCGTCACCGGCTTCGTCGTTTGGTTCGTCGGACGCGTCGGTGTGCGCGTCGACGCTCTCGAACGGCGTCTTCGCGCGGAGCGCCGCGTGGACTTCCTCTCGCGAGAGGTCCTCGACGGACTTCCCGTCCGGCGCGTGCGCGACCGCGTCGACGTCGCCGACCTGTGCGAGTTCGCGGAGGATGAGTTCGCCGCCGCGGTCGCCGTCGAGGAACGCCGTCGCGTGCTTTTCGCGTGTTAACTCGGCGACGGCGTCCGGGACGTTCGTCCCCTCGACCGCCACGGCGTTCTTGATGCCGTACCGGAGGAGCTGATTCACGTCCGCGCGGCCCTCCACGACGACGACGGCGTCGGAGGACTCCACGTGCGGGCCGGCGGGGAGCCCGTGGAACTCGGTGATGTCCTCCACCTTGATGCTCTCGCGGACTTCGGAGACGATGTCCGCGGAGTCGAGCGCGCCCTCGTCGAACTTCGTATTGAGGAGCTCCTTCGCGCGGTCGACGACCCGCCGGCGCTTCGCCGCGCGGACGTCCTCGATGCGCGCCACTTCGACGCGCGCCATGCACGGCCCGACGCGCTCGATGGCCTCCAGCGCCGCCGCCAGAATGGCGGTCTCGACGCGGTCGAGGCTCGACGCGATGGTGATGCGGCCGAAGGACTGCCCGCCCTCCGATTCGACCTCCACGTCGATGCGTCCCAGCCGGCTCGACTCCTGGAGGTCGTGGATGTCGAGGTCGTCCCCCAGCAAGCCCTCAGTCTGCCCGAACACCGCGCCGACGACGTCGCTCCGCTCGACGACGCCGTCGGCGACGACGTCCGCGTGAATGAGGTACTTCGCAGTGTCTTCCATAGGGGGTCTCGGTTCCTCTACAAGTTCGGGACCGCGCCGCAAATAGCTAACGCACCCACGGCTCGCCGTCGCATCGCCACTCTCCCCGTAGCCCCGTCGCTCGCCACTCTCCCCGTAGCCCCGTCGCTCGCCACTCTCCCCGTAGCCCCGTCGCTCGCCACTCTCCCCGTAGCCCCGTCGCTCGCCACTCTCCCCGTAGCCCCGTCGCTCGTCACCGTCGCGACCGCCGGCGGCTCGACGCGCCGCCGCGGGCAAAACCATTACCGACTCGCTTCCGTAGCCCGAGCTATGTACGACGACGTGTTGCTTCCGTTCGACGGGAGCGAGGGCGCGAGCGCGATTCTCCACCACGCCGCCGAGGTCGCGGCGTGGGCCGACGCGACGGTGCACCTCCTCTTCGTCGCCGACACCGCGCGGCACTCGGTCACCGTGGTCGACGGCGCGACCGTCGACGGGCTCGCCGAACGCGGCGCGGAACTCCTCGACGAGGCCGAGCGCGCGCTCGGCGACGCGGGCGTCGACTACACGACCGACGTCGTGCAGGGGAACCCCGCGCCGACCGTCGTCGAGTACGCCGAGCGATACGACCACGACCTCGTCGTGATGCCGACGCACGCCCGCGAGGGGCTCTCGCGCTACCTCGTCGGGAGCGTCACCGAGAAGGTCGTCCGGCTCTCCTCGGTCCCGGTGTTGACGGCGCGGATGCGCCCCGACGAACGCCTCGCCTTCCCCTACGAGGGCATCCTCGTGCCGACCGACGGGAGCGAGCACGCGGTGCGCGCGGCGGAACACGCGTTCTCGCTCGCCGGCGCGCTCGACGCGACCGCGCACGTGCTCTCCGTCGTCGACGAGACCGCGCTCGGTATCGACGCCCGCGCCGGGATGGACGGCGCTGGCGAGGACGCCGCACGGGACGCCGTCGACGACCTCGTCGCTCTGGCCGACGAGTACGGCGTCGACGTCGCCCGCCACGTCGAACACGCCACGCCAGTCGAGGGGATTCTCGACGCGGTCGACGCGAACGACGTCGACGCCGTCGTGATGGGGACGACCGGCCGCCGCGGCACGGCCCGCATCCTCCTCGGGAGCGTCGCCGAGAAGACCGTCCGCGCCGCACCCGTCCCGGTCGTCACCGTCCGCGACTCGACCTGACGCGCGCGGCCTCTCACTCCCCGCGTCGCCTGGTGTCCGCGAGGGCGAGCGCGGCGACGGCGACGAGGAACGCGCCGACGAGTGGCCGGAGGAGGACGACTAACGCCTGTAACGAGTAGGTGGGAGGGGCGGTCAGCGTCGCGGCGTTCAGGGCGAATATCGGGAGCGACTGTCCGCGGACGCTCCAGAGTGAGAGACCGACGGACTGACCGAGGAGGTTTCCAACGGCGACGCCGACGGCGAGACCGGGGAGGAGGTCGGTCACCGAGAGTGCCGGGGAGCGACGAGAACGAACGGCGTAAAGCGCGGCGAAGAGGAGGACGGGGGTGACGAGGAACGGGCCGGCGGCGAGCGCGACCCACTCGGGCGGTGAGAGGGCGAGCGTCTGACTGTAGACGAGTCGAAGATGGGACTGGTAGACCATCGCGAGCCCGTCGAGGACGCAGAGCGCGGCGGTGAGGGCGAGCAGGAGACGCGGCGTCGGTTCGCGGTAGCGGGTGAGCGTCCGCCTGTCGATTGCCATGCGCACACTCGACGGCTGAGTGACATAGCCGTTCGGGGCCGCCCTACCGCAGGGAGACGCCTTTCGTCTCTTCGCCGAAGCCGAGGACGACGAGGCCGCCGACGGCGAAGGCGGCGGCGAGGGGGGCGAGGGCGAGCAGGTAGCCGTCGGTGACGAGCGCGCCGGCGAGGATGGGACCGATGACGGCGGCGATTTTACCGACGCCGCCGGCGAAGCCGTTGCCGGTCGCGCGGGCTTCGGTGGGGAAGAGCTCGGGCGTGTAGGCGTAGATTGCGCCCCACGCGCCGAGGGTGAAGAAGGAGGCGGCGAGGAGGCCGACGAAGAACGGCCAGAACCCCGTGATTCCGAGGCCGAAGCCGACGTCGGGCATGGCGGCGGCGAAGACGAAGGTGAAGACGCCGGAGGCGAGGAGGTAGACGCCGAGGGTGAGGCGGCGGCCGACGCGTTCGACGAGGTAGGCGGCGGAGAAGTAGCCGGGGAACTGGACGACGGCGATGAGGAGGAAGTAGTAGTAGACGTTGCCGACGAGGCCGGCGGCGGAAACAGTTTGAGGGAGCCAGATGAAGACGCCGTAGTAGCCGAAGTTGATGCAGAACCACGCGGTCGCGATCATCACGGTGCGGGTGCGGATGTCGGCTTCGAAGAGCCGGCGGAAGCCGGGGGCGTCGATTGATTCGACGGCGTCCGGGTCGATGAGGGAGGGTTCGTCGCCGTTCTCCGCGGCGATTTCGCGGAGGCGGTCGTTCGCGGCGTCGACGTCGCCGGCGCGCGCGAGGTAGTAGGGCGTCTCGGCGAGCTGGGTGCGGATGATGAAGACGAGGAGGCCGGGGAGGGCGGAGGCGACGAAGAGGAGCCGCCAGCCCTCGACAGCGCCGAAGACGGGGACGACGACGGTGCCCGCACTCCCGGGGAGGAAGGCGAGGAAGAGCCACGCGAGGGCGACGGCGAACCCGTATCCGAGCGGCCAGAAGGCGTCGAGGTAGACGAGGTACCGGCCGCGCCGACTAGTAGGTAAGTGTTCGGAGAGGTAGGAGGTGTCGACGGCGAGCGCGCCGCCGAGGCCGACGCCGGTGAGGAAGCGGAGAGCGAAGCCGGAGTAGAAGCCGACGGCGAGGGCGGTGAGGCCGGCGAAGGCGGCGTAGGTGAGGACGGTCCACTGGAAGGCGGGTTTGCGGCCGTATCGGTCGGCGACGTACCCCCAGCCCCAGTTGCCGAGAATCATACCGAGGAGGCTGGCGGACCCGAGGACGCCGGCGGTGAAGCCGGAGAGGCTCCAGGCGTCGAGGAGGACGGGGAGGGTGAAGCTGATGACGATGACCTCCATGCCGTCGAAGGCCCACGCCGTCCCGCAGATGGCGAGGAGGCGGCGGTGGAAGCCACCGACGGGGAGGCGGTCGAGCGCCGCGGACACGGACTGGCCTGAACTCATAGTGACTACTGATTGTGCAAACCCATATATAGATTAGGTTTGGCTGAGTGTCTGCCGTTTCGAAGAAGAATTTTCTTCGGACGCGGCTGGTAACGCTTTTCACTCGTTCATCCCTCGTACCGACCATGCAGACGCACATCGTCCCGGTCGGCTTCGACTACGACCGGCTCATCGCGCCGCTCGTCCGCGAGCGCCTCGAAGTCGATAGGGTCGTTCTCTTCGAGGGCGCGGTGGGGAGCGACGCGAACGTCGAGTACTCCCGGCACCTCGCGGAGAAACTGGAGAGCGACTTCCGGAACCTCCTCGGCGCGGAGACCGAACGCGTCCGATTAGACGACGTCTACGACTACGACGCGGCGTTCGCGCTCGCCTTCGACCGCATCCAGGACGAACTCGACGCCGGCGGCGAAGTCTGGGTGAACATCGCCTCCATGCCCCGCCCCGTCTCCTTCGCGTTCGCGACCGCCGCCCACTCCGTCATGGTCGAGCGGGAGGCCGACAGAGACCGCATCCACACCTACTACACCGCCCCCGAGAAGTACCTGGAGACCGAACTCGCCGAAGAATTACGGGAGAGCGTCGCCCTCCTCGACGCCGCCCGCGACGGCGACGTCGACCCCAGCGCCCTCGACGACCACCTCGCCTCCGCCCGCGCGCTCCTCGACGAGTTCGACGACCGCGGCACCACCGTCGGCGCGAAGGAAATCGACGGCAGTCACGTCGTCGAACTCCCCGTCGCCTCCTTCCAGAACGTCAAACCCTTCGAGGAGCTCGTCCTCTTCACCGTCGGCGAACACGGCGAGTTCGCTTCTGTCTCTGAGCTCGCCGAAACCCTCGCCGCCGACCTCGGCGAGGAGTACACGGACTCCTTCCGCTCGAAGGTCATCTACAACGTCGACCGCCTCGGCCCCGGCGGAAAAGGCTACTTAGAGCAGGAACGCGAGGGGAAATCCCACCGCACTCGCCTGTCGCGCATCGGCGAACTCTGGGTGCGCGCACACGCCGGCGAGCGCGACAGCGAGTAGCCGAGTCGGGCGAAGAAACTCGAGTCGTGCAGTAGGCCAGCCGCGCGAGCTCCTACGGTGATTCGGCGCGCGCTTCGAGTTTCTCCGCGCGGGTGGCGAGCGCGAGGAACGCGCCGAGGACGGTGAGGACGACCGCGCCCGCGGCCATCTGGAGGTGCGGGGTCGTCGGGTGGGTGTAGAAGCCGGTGGCGGCGTCGACGGCCTGCGGCGGAAGGACGGTGTGGTGGGGGGTTCCCGCGAGCGGGACGAAGTAGTCGACGACGTCGTTGAGGAGGTAGTAGGCGACGGCGACGGCGACGGCGGAGACGCGGAAGTCGCTGTAGCGGTAGACGACGAAGGCCTCGACGGTCATGGCGAGGTGACTCCAGAACAAGAAGTTGTACATGAGCGGGTGGAGGCCGGCGAAACCGTCCTTGAAGAGGAGGAGCGTGAACGGCGTCCAGAAGCCGAGTTTGATGCAGCCCATGAACGCGAGGGCGTCGAGCCACTGGCGCTGGCGGCCGACGTACCAGCAGAGCAGGCTCATCGCGATGAAGAACGTCGCCGTCGGCGAGTCGGGGACGAGCGGCCAGAACGCGAGCGGCTCGTGGCCGAGCTGCGGGATGTAGTAGTAGAAGCCGAACGCGGTGCCGACGAGGTTCACGAGGACGATGAGCGGGAGGAGGCGGTACGCGAGGTCCTCCACGCGCTCGGGGAGCGGCGCGACGTACCACGGGAGCGACTCACGGTCGGGCCAGGCCATGGCGGGAGAGGGAGCGCGGAGCGCAAAGGACTACCGACTTCGCGAGTCTACCGGTCGACGACGGTGCCCCCGGTCGCGTCGACGGCGGTGTGCTCGGCCTCGTTGACGGCGCGCTCGGGCGACTCGACGAGTGACGATATCGGCGGTGTCACGCTCGTTCGCTTCGTTTCGATGGGCGCTTGGGGGGCTCGCTCGTCGCGGCGGTGTTCCGCAATCGGCATTACTTAGGTCGTCGGGCGGGAAATCGGAGTATGGCTGAATCCACCGACCTCGAAGAGCTGAAGCGGGGGACGGACCTCGTGAAGCGCGGGTTCGCGCGCATGCAGAAAGGCGGCGTCATCATGGACGTCGTGAACGCCGAGCAGGCGCGTATCGCGGAGGACGCGGGCGCGGTCGCCGTCATGCACTTAGAGGCCGTTCCGGCGGACATCCGGAAGCGCGGCGGCGTCGCGCGGATGGCGGACCCGAGCGGGATTCAGGAGGTCATCGACGAGGTCTCCATCCCGGTGATGGGGAAGGTCCGTATCGGCCACCGGAAGGAGGCCGAGATCATGGAGGTCGCGGGCGCGGACATGATCGACGAGTCCGAGGTCCTCACGCCGGCGGACGACAAGTACCACATCGACAAGCGCGATTTCACCGCGCCGTTCGTCTGCGGCGCGCGGAACCTCGGGGAGGCGCTCCGCCGCATCGACGAGGGCGCGGCGATGATTCGCACGAAGGGCGAGGCCGGCACGGGCGACGTGAACCAGGCCGTCCACCACCAGCGCACCATCAAGAGCGCGATTCGCAAGCTCGAAGGGATGAACCACGAGGAGCGCGAGATGTGGGCGCGCGAGAACGAGGCTCCCGCCGAGCTCGTCCACGAGACCGCGGAAATGGGCCGCCTCCCCGTCGTGAACTTCGCGGCGGGCGGCATCGCGACTCCGGCGGACGCGGCGCTCATGATGTACCACGAGTGCGACGGCATCTTCGTCGGCTCCGGCATCTTCGGCGCGGAGGACCCCGAGCGGATGGGTCGCGCGGTCGTCGACGCCGTCAACAACTGGGACGACCCCGAGAAGCTCGCGGCCATCGCCTCCGACATCGGCGCGGGGATGAAGGGCGAGGCGAACGTCGACCTCCCCGAGGAGGAGAAGCTGCAGGGCCGCGGGAACTGACCGACGGCTACCGAACGGCTTTCGTCGCTGCTTCTTCGCCGGTTCGCGGTCTCGTGCTCGGTTTCATCGCTCGCGGAGTGCCGAACGACTTTTCGGCGCGGGGGCTGAGAGTCGGGTATGGCTTCGTTCACGGTCGGTCTCTGTCAGGTCGGTGCGGCACCCGGCGAGTCGGCGGCGTCCTTCCGCCGACGGGTGTCGGAGTCGATGGACCGCGCGGGCGACGCGAACTGCTACGTCCTCCCGGAACTGGTCGCGTGCACGCGGCACTGGACGGCGGGGTCGACCGCCCGCGACCTCGTCCTCGACGAGGCTGAGGCGGACGACTACTGCGAGTTCCTCGCGGGCGAGGCGGACGAGCGGAACGCCGTCGTGGTCGGCGGGTCGTACTACGCCGAGACGAGCGACGACATCCGGAACCGCTGCGTCGTCGCCGTCCCCGGCGAGGGCGTGGCGACCTACGACAAAGCCCACCCGATTCCGTCGGAGCGCACGGCGGGCGTGGCGGCGTCCGAGCACGTCGCGCCGGTCGTCGAACACGGGGGCGTGAAAGTCGGCGTCGCGGTCTGCTACGACGTCGAGTTCCCCGAGTTCGTCCGCGAGGCCGTCGACCGCGGCGCGGAAGTGCTCGCCGTGCCGTCGTGGACGGGGGCGCGCGCCGGCTACGAGCGCGTCCGCCGGTGCGCCGCGGCGCGCGCCGTCGAGAATCAGGCGTACGTCGCGGCCGTGCCGCTCGTCGCCCCCGCCGCCGACGTCGACGCGACCGGCCGCTCGGCGGTCTACGGTCCCTGCGACGGCCTCGTCGGCCCGGACGGCACGCGACTCACGCTCCCCGCGGACGAGGACGCCGCCGCGTCCTGCACGGTCGACATGGACGCGCTCAGGGAGTCGCGGGAAGCCGCGGACGTCCGCCCGTACACCGACGCCACCGAAGTCTTCTAACCACGTTCGAAGCTCGTTCGCCGACTCCCCGGCTATCTGAACGTCGTTCGACGACTTCCGGATTCGGCGAAGGTTTATCTCGCGTCCCGTTCGCGTTTCTGAGTATGGATCAGTCTACCATCCCGCACTGGTACGCGCCGGACGGCGACGTGCTCGAACTCGTCGAGGGCGAGGGCGTCCGCGTCTCCGACGCCGACGGGAACGAGTACCTCGACTTCCTCTCCCAGCTCTACAGCGTGAACGCCGGGCACTCCCAGCCGGCAATCGCGGACGCGATGGCCGAGCAAGCCCGGAAGATCGCGTACGTCTCGCCGTCGAAGCACAACGACCAGCGCGCGCGCCTCGCCGGCCGCCTCGCCGAGAAAGCCCCCGACTCACTCACCGACGTCATGTTCTCCGTGACGGGGAGCGAGGCGAACGAGGCCGCGATGCAGCTCGCGCGCGACTACCAGGGCGCGTCGAAGATTCTCACGCGCTGGCGGTCCTACCACGGCTCGACCTACGGCGCGGCCGCGCTCACCGGCGACCCGAGCACGCGCGCCGCCGTCGAAGAACACGCCGCGGTCACCGGCCACGCGAAGTTCCTCCCGCCGCTCGACTACGGCGGCCCCTTCAGTGCCGACACCCCCGAGGAGCTCGCGGAGCAGGCCGCCGACCACCTGGAGTGGGTCATCCGGAACGAGGGCCCGGACTCCATCGCCGCGCTCTTCACCGAACCCATCGCCGGCACCTCCGGTGCCTATCCCGCGCCGCCCGGCTACTTCGAGCGCGTGAGAGAACTCTGCGACGAGTACGACATCCTCCTCGTCTCCGACGAGGTCATCGCGGGCTTCGGCCGCTGCGGCGACTGGTTCGGCATCCAGACAGAAGGCGTCGAGCCCGACATGATCACGTTCGCGAAGGGCGTCACGTCGTCGTACGCGCCGCTCGCCGGCGTCATCGTGAATGAGGAGATCGCCGAACACGTCGGCGAGGAGGGCATGCCGGTCGGGCAGACGTTCGCCGGCCACCCCGTCTCCTGCGCCGCCGGGAACGCCGCCCTCGACGCCTACGAGGACGGCATGCTCGAGAACGTCCGCGACCTCGCGCCGCACCTCGAAGCCCGCCTCCGCGACCTCGAATCCGTCCCGGAGGTCCAGGATGTCCACGGCCGCGGCTTCCTCTGGAGCGTCGAGTTCGGCCGCCCGGACGGCGAGAAAGACGAGTTCCTCTTCGACCCGCGCGTCGACGAGGGCGAGAACCCCGTCGCCGCCGTCCGCGACGAAGCCCGGGCGCGCGGCGTGCTCTTCGGGAGCGGACGCCCCGACACGCAGGTCCTCGTCGCCCCGCCGCTCTGCACCGAGCAGGACGACATCGACCGCGCCGTCGACGTCCTCGAAGCGAGCGTCGACGCCGCCTTCGGCGCGAACGGAGGTGACTGAATGCGGGAACTCGAACACTTCGTGGGCGGGGAGTGGCGGACCGGGAGCGGAGCGGACGGCGCGGACGTGGTGAACCCGGCGACGAACGAGGCGGTCGCGACGGTGGCGTACGCGAGCGAGGGCGACCTGGACGACGCCATCGCGGCCGCGAACGACGCCTTCGAGGAGTGGAGCGAGACCCCCGTCGAAGCCCGCATCCAGCCGCTCTTCCGGTACAAGCAGCTCTTAGAGGAGAACCAAGAGGACCTCGCGGAGACGCTCGTCGAAGAGCACGGGAAGACGAAGGCCGAGGCGATGGGCGAACTCCGCAGAGGCATCGAGAACGTCGAGGTCGCCTGCGGGATGCCGACGATGCTGCAGGGCGGCCACCTCCCGCACGCCGCGCCCGAAATCGACGAGACGGCCGTCCGCCGGCCGCTCGGCACCTACGCCGCCATCACGCCGTTCAACTTCCCCGGGATGATCCCGCTCTGGTTCCTCCCCTATGCTGTCGCCGCCGGGAACACCTTCGTCCTCAAGCCGAGCGAGAAAACTCCTGTTACTGCCCAGCGCCTCGTCGAACTCGCCGACGAAGCCGGTTTTCCCGATGGCGTCATCTCTCTCGTCAACGGCGGCCCCGAGACGGTGAACGGCATCCTCGAACACGACGGCGTCACCGGCGTCTCGTTCGTCGGCTCCACTCCCGTCGCGAAGCACGTCTACGAGACCGCGGCGAAGCACGGAAAGCGCGTGCAGGCGCAGGGCGGCGCGAAGAACCACATCCTCGTCGCGGACTCCGCGGACCTCGACTTCGCCGCCGAGCAGACCGTGAGCTCGGCGTTCGCGAACACCGGCCAGCGCTGCCTCGCCAACCCCGTCGCCGTCGTCGCCGACGGCGTCTACGACGAGTTCGTCGAGAAGGTCGTCGCGGAAGCCGCGTCGATGACGGTCGCTCCCGGTCTCGACGACGACTCGGAGATGGGCCCGCTCATCACGCCCGAGCACCACGAGCGCGTCCGCGACTACATCGAAACCGGCGTCGAGGAGGGCGCGGACCTCGTCCTCGACGGCCGCGACGGCGACGTCCCAGAGACGGGGAACTTCCTCGCGCCGAGCGTCTTCGCGGACGTCGACCCCGCCGACACCATCGCCCGCGAGGAAATCTTCGGCCCCGTCCTCGCGCTCGTCCGGGCCGACGACGTCGAGGACGCCATCGGCATCGCCAACGAGAGCGACTTCGGGAACGCCGCCAGCCTCTTCACCAGCGAGGGCGCTGACGCCAAGCGCTTCCGCCACGGCGTCGACGCCGGCAACCTCGGCGTCAACGTCGGCACCGCCGCCCCGATGGCGTTCTTCCACTTCGGCGGCCGCAAGGACTCCTTCTTCGGCGACCTGCACGCGCAGGGCGAAGACATGGTCCACTTCTACACCGACGAACACGTCTACATCGAACGCTGGCCCGACGCCTGACCCGACCTCTTCGCTCTCGATGCGTTCGCAGACGCCGCCCCGAACTAAGTAGTCGGTCCGCGATACGCCGGTATGCCCGACAGTGAGTTCGACGTGGTCGAGGCGACCGTCGCGGACGTCCACGCGGCGATGCACGCGGGTGACGTCACCGCCGTCGACCTCGTCGACGCCTACCTCGCGCGCATCGACGCCTACGACGGCGAACTGAACGCGATTCTCACCGTGAACGACGGGGCGCGCGAACGCGCCGCCGAACTCGACGCGGCCTTCGACGAATCAGGCGCTGTCGGGCCGCTCCACGGTATCCCCGTCGTGCTGAAGGACAACCAGGACACCCACGACATGCCGACGACCGCCGGCGCGGTGGCGCTCGCGGAGCACCAGCCGGAATCGGACGCGACCGGCGTCGCCCGCATCCGCGAGGCCGGCGGCGTCGTCCTCGCGAAGGCGAACCTCCAGGAGTTCGCGTTCGGCGTCGACACGATTAGCTCGCTCGGCGGCGCGACGGCGAACGCCTACGACACCGACCGTCGACCGTCCGGGTCGAGCGGCGGAACCGCGGTCGCCGTCGCGGCGAACTTCAGCGTTCTCGGCACCGGTACCGACACCTGCTCGTCCATTCGCTCGCCGCCCGCGTTCGCGAGCTGCGTCGGCGTCCGCCCGACCCGCGGGCTCGTGAGCCGCGACGGCGTCATTCCGCTCTGCGACACCCAGGACACGCTCGGCCCCATCGCGCGAACGGTCGAGGACGCCGCTCGCCTGCTGGACGTCCTCGCGGGCTACGACCCCGCGGACCCGGTCAGCGCCCGCGGCGTCGACTCCGTCCCCGACGACGGCTACGTCGCGTCCCTCGATGCGGACGGCCTCGACGGCGCGCGCATCGGCGTTGCTCGCCAACTTTTCGGACTGAACGACCCGGACGCCGCCTCGGCGGACGCCGCGGCCGAGGTGACGCGCGTCGTCGACGCCGCGCTCGACGAGATGCGCGCCGCCGGAGCCGAACTCGCCGACCCCGTCGCCGTCCCCGACCGCGACACCCTCGAACGCCCACGCGTGCTCGCCGACGAGTTCCAGCGCGACCTCGACGCCTACCTCGACGGCCACGACGACCCGCCCGCCGGCTCCCTCCGCGAGATCTACGACTCCGGCACGATCGCGGACACCGTCGAAGCCCGCATCGAGGACACCGGCGTCCTCGACGTCACCGACCCCGAGGCCGACCCCGACTACCTCCGCCGGCTCCGCGCCCGCGACACCCTCCGCACCGACATCCTCGCGCGAATGGCCGACCGCAATCTCGACGCGCTTCTCTACCCGCCGTCGACGATTCCGCCCGTGAATATTCCGGCGAATCAGCCGTTCTCGGAGTTGAACTGCGCGCTCTCCGCGCACACCGGGCTCCCGGCGGTCGTCGTTCCCGCCGGCTTCACGGAGGGCGGCCTCCCGGTCGGCGTCGAACTCCTCGGGCGCGCGTTCGCCGAACCCCGCCTCCTCGAACTCGCCGCCGGGTTCGAGGCCGCGACCGATCACCGCCGCCCGCCCGCGGCGTTCCCCGCGCTCGACTGACGGATCCGACTCCGGGTCCCTCGACGCGATCCTCTCTCGTCCGGGGTCCGAACCACGCAGTGTGTCCGAACTGGTCTCTCTCGCGGACCGTCGACGCGGCGCGCGAGCGCGTCGAGGGCGAACGCGTCGCCGTGAAGGGGTGGCCGGACGGGCTCACGCGACTCGTCGGGGACTGGAGCCGCCGGCGGGGAGGTCGGGGACGTCTCCCGCGAGCCGCCGGCCAGCCATGTCCCGCCGAACCGACACGTCGTCGCCGTGCGGGTCGCGAGGACGGGAGCGGACGGCGCGCACGCGGTTAGAACGCGGGTCGAGTCGACCCCCGGAACGACCATCCTCGACTAGTCCTATCAGCTAACAGGGTGTTCGAATCGCCAACCATATATCTGTGGTAATCCAAATCGACACACTGTGACACAAGATACCAATAACACCGGTGTGAGCCGGCGCGGTTTCCTGACGGCTGCCGGCGCGGCAGGCGTCACCGCCGCGCTCGCCGGGTGTTCGGGGGGATCGGGCGATACGACGACGACGAGCAGCGGAACGACGAGCGGGACGACGCAGTCGACGACGACGAGCGGCGACGAGTCCCTGGCGGTCACCATCACGCAGGGCCAGATGCCGACGACGCTCGACCCGCAGGACCACCGCGAGACGACGACGGACAACGTCGTCCTGCAGGCCTACGAGGGCCTGCTCTCCCGGAGCGCCGAAGGGTCCGTGCAGGCCGAACTGGCGACGGAGTGGGAGCGCGTCGAAGAAGGCCGCGTGCGCTTCCACCTCCGCGAGGGCGTGACGTTCCACTCCGGGAACGACCTCACCGCGGAGGACGTCGCGTACAGCATCAACCGCATCGTGAAAGAGGACGTCGGGTTCGTCAGCCCGCAGTCCGACCAGCTCCCGGGCGTCACCGGCGCGGAAGTCGCCGACGTCGACGGGATGGCCGTCGACGTCATCTCCGACGGCCTGAACCCCATCGTCTTCGCGTCCTTCGCGACGTACTGCGACGTCATGGAGAAGGCGTGGGTGCAGGAGAACTCGAAGAACTACGTCGCCCAGCACATGAACGGCACCGGGCCGTTCAAGCTCAAGAACTACGAGGAGGACGTTCAGGTCGTCTTCGAGCGCAACGAGGACTACTGGCGCGACCCCGCCGCCGTGACGGAGCTGACGTTCGACGCGGCGTCCGAGTCGAGCGTCCGCGTGAACAAGCTCATCGAGAACGAGAGCGACATCATCGTGAACGTCCCGCCGCAGGACATCAGCCGCGTGCGCTCTGCGGACAACGCGTCCGTCACCGCCGTGCCGTCCACGCGCGTCATCTACAACGCGATGCGGTACGACGTCGAGCCGTTCGACAGCGTCGACTTCCGGCAGGCGATGAACCACGCCGTCGACATGGAGTCCATCGTCGAGAACGTCCTCTCCGGGTTCGGCGCGGTGACGAACCAGCCGACGCTGGAGAACTTCTTCGGGTACAACCCCGACATCTCGAACTACGAGTTCGACCGCGAAAAGGCCGAATCCCTCGTCGAATCCTCGGGGTACGCGGGCGCGGAAATCGAACTGCACACGCCCGTCGGCCGCTACCTGAAGGACGTCGAAGTCGCGCAGGCCGTCGTGAACCAGATTAACCAGCTGTCGAACGTCTCCGCGAGCCTCAAGCAGCGCGACTTCGGCGCGCTCGCCGGTGAACTCGCCGACGGCGACATCACGACCGGCCCGCACTGGTACCTCATCGGCTGGGGGAACGCGACGTTCGACGCGAGCCAGACGCTCATCCCGCTCCTCACGAGCGGCGGCTCGCTCACCTCCTGGGAGAACGACGAGTTCGACTCCCTCGTCGAGCAAGCGCAGAACGAGGGCGACCAGGACAAGCGCGAGCAGCTCCTCCAGGAAGCGAACCAGCTCGCGCACGACGAAGCCCCGTGGATCTTCCTCAATCGGCAGTTCAGCGTCTACGGGCAGACGACGCGCATCTCCTGGGAAGCACGGTCCGACGAACGCATCGACGCGTACGCCATCGGGCACGGGAGCTAACCCGCGCCACCCCTCCTATCAATGTCTTTCGCACGGTTCCTCACCAAACGCGTACTTCAGGGCATCCTCGTCGTCTGGGGTGTCATCACCGTCGTCTTTCTCCTCCGGTACGTCACGCCGGGCGACCCGGTGACGTTCATCGCCCCGCTCGACGCGAGCCCCGAGCTCCGCCAGCAGATCGCCGCGGAACTCGGGTTGAACCGCCCGGTATACGTCCAGTACTTCGACTACCTCACCGACGTGATGATGGGTAACCTCGGGTCGTCCTACATCACGGGGACGAGCGCGAACGCCCGTATCTTCGCGCGCCTCCCCGTGACGGTCGAACTCGCGCTAGCGTCGACGGTCGTCGCCGTCGTCCTCTCCATCCCGCTCGGCGTCGTGTCGGCGACGCGCCGCCACCAGCCCGCGGACTACGCGGCGACGACGTTCAGCCTCGTCGGCATCAGCACGCCGAACTTCTGGCTCGGCATCATGCTCGTCCTCGTGCTCTCCGTCCAGTTCGGGCTCTTCCCGACGAGCGGCATGGCGCGCTACCAGGGCGACCCGCTCCTCTTCGTCGACGCCGTCCGGTTGTTCGCGACGCAGGGAGCGATACAGCCGTTCGTGACGTGGCTCTCCCACATCACGCTCCCCGCGATAACGCTGGGGACGTACTTCACGGCGCTCGTCACGCGACTCACCCGTAGCGGGATGCTCGACGAGCTCGGGAAGTCCTACATTCAGGCGCTCCGCGCGAAGGGCCTCCCGGAGACGCTCACCCGCTACCGGCACGCGCTGAAGAACACGCTCATCCCCATCATCACCGTGCTCGGCCTCCAGCTCGGCACGCTCATCGGCGGCGCGGTCATCACGGAAGCCGTCTTCGACTGGCCCGGGCTGGGCACGCTCGTCATCGACTCCATCAACGCCCGCGACTGGGTGATGATTCAGGGCTGTCTCATCGTCATCGGCGTGAGCTTCGTCCTCGTCAACATCGTCGTGGACACGCTCTACGCCTACGTCAACCCACAGGTGGTGTACGACTAGATGTCTCTCCTCGACGATCTCCTCGACCGCCTCGGGTCGGCGCTCCGGAACGCGGTGTCGCCGCGCACCCGCCGGAACCTCAAGCGCGAACTCCGCGGCTCCGCGCTCGCGAAACTCGGCATCGTCCTCGTCGGCGTCATCGTCTTCGTCGCCGTGTTCGCGCCGTTCCTCGCGCCGCACAACCCGACCGCACAGCACCTCAACCAATCCCACCTCCCGCCGCTCGGGTTCAGCGACCAGAAGACCGTCACGTCCTCCGAGTTCGTGAACGGCTCCATCCAGGTCGTGAACGAGACGCGGTACGTGAACGCGACCACGACCTACCCGCTCGGCACGGACAGCCTCGGCCGCGGGATGCTCTCCCGCGTCATCTACGGCGCGCGCACGAGCCTGCTCGTCGGCCTGCTCGGCACCGCCGTCGCCGGCCTCATCGGCGTCACCGTCGGACTCTCCGCCGGCTACTACGGCGGGAAGGTCGACGACGCCCTCATGCGCTCCGCCGATATCATGCTCGCGTTCCCGAGCCTCGTGCTCGCCGTGGCGCTCGTCGGCCTCTTCGGCCGCGTCGCCATCCCCGTCCCCGACCCCTTCGTGATACTCGGGATAACTCCGGAGATGCCGGAGACCTTCATCCTCCCCGGAACCGTCATCCTGGTCGTCGGCCTCGTGAACTGGGTGTGGTTCGCGCGGGTCGCCCGCGGCGAAGCCCTCACGCTCGCCGACCAGGAGTACGTGAAGGCCGCGCGCTCTATCGGCGCGTCCGACCGCCACACCATCTTCCGGCACATCCTCCCGAACGCCATCACGCCCATCCTCGTCCTCGGCACCATCCAGGTCGCCGCCATCATCCTCCTCGAGAGCTCGCTCTCCTTCCTCGGGTTCTCCGGGACGACGCTCTCCTGGGGCTTCGACATCTCGCAGGGCCGCGACTACCTCGCGTCCTCGTGGTGGATCGCGACCGTTCCCGGCGTCGCCATCGTCTGGAGCGTCATCGGCATCAACCTCCTCGGCGACTGGCTCCGCGACGCCCTCGACCCCGGTATCGAGGGGGAGGGAGGTGTTTAGCGTGGTCGCCGACACCCCCGAGGACGTCCTCCGCGTCCGCAACCTCCACACGGAGTTCTACACCGAGGAGGGCCAAGTGAACGCCGTCCACGGCGTCGACTTCACCGTCCGCGGCGGCGAGGTGTTCGGCCTCGTCGGCGAATCCGGCAGCGGGAAATCCGTCACCGCCCTTTCCGTCGTCGACCTCGTCGAGGACCCCGGGCGCGTGAGCGAGGGCGAAATCTGGTACCGGAACGCCGACCTCGCAGACCGCGTCCGCGAGGACGACCCCGAGGCCGTCGACGGCGACTTCGTCGATGTCCTCCGGCTCCCCGAGGCGGAGCGCCGCGCGCTCCGCGGCCCCTCGTTCAGCATGATCTTCCAGGACCCGATGTCGAGCCTCGACCCCTCGATGACGGTCGGGAAGCAGATCGCGGAAGCCGTCGAAGTGCAGCGCCGCGCCTCGTCGAACCCGCGTTCCACGCGCTCGCGGACGCAGGGCTACGGCCTCGGCAGCCTCCTCGTCGACTCGATGATTCCCGGGCGCTCCTACGTGAGCGAGGAGTCGATGGAGCGCGCCGTCGAACTCCTCGACCTCGTCGGCATCCCGGACGCCGAGGACCGCGTGGACGAGTACCCCCACCAGTTCAGCGGCGGGATGCTCCAGCGCGCGATGATCGCGCAGGCGCTCGCCGGCGAACCCGACGTCCTCATCGCGGACGAGCCGACGACCGCGCTCGACGTGACGATTCAGGCGCAGATCCTCGGCCTCCTCCGCCGCCTCCAGCGCGAAGAGGACATGAGCGTCGTGCTCATCACGCACAACCTCGGCGTCATCGCGCGGATGGCGGACCGCGTCGGCGTGATGTACGCCGGCGAGGTCGTGGAGCGCGGAACGCTCGACGACATCTTCGAGGACCCGACGCACCCCTACACGCACGGCCTCCTCGGCTCCATCCCCGACCTCGACGACCCCGCGGAGCGCCTCCAACCCATCGAGGGGAACGTTCCGAGCCTCGTCGACGCGGAGATGCCGGACCGCTGTTACTTCGCGGACCGGTGTCCGAACGCGATGGAACAGTGCCTCGAGAAACCCGCGGAGCGCTCCTGCGGCGGGAGCGACCAGCACGCCGCGAAGTGCGTGCTCGCCGACGGCGAGTACGACGAGTCGCGCGCGCTCCCCGACGACTACTTCGACGGCGGTGACGACGAATGAGCACCGACGACACACCACTCGACTCCGACGCGACGGCCGCGTCCGGCGACGACGCGCTCGTCTCCGTGCGCGACCTCGAGAAGTACTACTACGAGCAGGACAGCCTCCTCGACACTATCCTCCGCCGCGACCCGGACGCCGTCAAAGCCGTCGACGGCGTCTCCTTCGACGTGAAGGAGGGCGAGACGCTCGGCCTCGTCGGCGAATCCGGCTGCGGGAAGAGCACGACCGGCGAAACCGTGCTCCGCCTCCGCGAGGCGACCGGCGGCTCCGTCACCTTCCGCGGAGAGGACATCACTCAACTGGACGGGAGCGACCTGAAGGACTTCCGCCGCGACGCGAACATCGTCTTCCAGGACCCCTTCTCCAGCCTCGACCCCCGCATGACCGCGGGACAGAGCATCGCCGAACCCCTCAACGTACACGGCCTCCCGAAGAGCGACCCGACCGTCGACGCCGCCGTCGACCTCACGACCGAGGGCGTCGACTCATCAGACGTCACGGTCTCCGTCGCCGACGACGTCGACCGCGCCGTCGACCCGGTCGACGGCACCGCCACCGTCCACCTCCGCGTCACGCGCGACGACGGCGGCGTCCACGCCGACGCGACCGAGAACGTCGACGTCACCGTCGAAGAGCGCGACGGCGGTACGATCGCCGTCGACGTCGCCGTCGACCGCGGGAAGCGCGCGCTCCGCCGGGAGCGCGCCGCCGAACTCATGGAGCGCGTCGGCCTCTCCGCCGACCAGCTCGACCGCTACCCCCACGAGTTCTCCGGCGGGCAGCGCCAGCGCATCGGCATCGCCCGCGCGCTCGCCCTCGAACCCGACTTCATCGTGCTCGACGAGCCCGTGAGCGCGCTCGACGTCTCCGTGCAGGCGCAGGTCCTCAACCTCCTCGACGACCTCCAGGAGGAGTTCGGGCTCACCTACCTCTTCATCGCGCACGACCTCTCCGTCGTCCGCCACATCTGCGACCGCGTCGCCGTGATGTATCTCGGCGAAATCGTCGAAATCGGGGCGACCGACGAGATCTTCGAGGACCCGCGCCACCCCTACACGCGCGCCCTCCTCGAATCCGTCCCGCGCGCCGACGTGACCGAGGCCGGCCGCGACGTCGACCCCCTCTCCGGCGACGTCCCGAGTCCCCGCGACCCGCCCTCGGGATGTCACTTCCGCACGCGGTGTCCCGTCGTCATCCCGCCCGACGACCTCGACATCGAACAGGAAGCGTTCCGCGCGGCGATGGACGTCCGCGACCGCCTCGAACGCGGCGACCTCGCCGCCGCCGACGTCGAGAGCGCGGACGACTGGCGGACCGCCTACGACGGTGATCCCGACGCGCTCCCCGCGGCCGCCCGCGAGGCCTTCGCGGACGCCTTCGAGAGCCTCGCCGGCGGCGACGAAGACGCCGCCGCGGCGCGCCTCCGCGAGACCTTCGAAACCGTCTGCGAACGCGACAACCCCGCCCTCGGCGACTCGACGCACCCCGCCGCCTGCCACCGCGTCGACTAAGCGGGCGGGTCGGCGTCCCCCTGAACCCGCTCCCGTAGCGGTCGACGACTTCCGTGACCGTGACCTCGTCGGCCTCGTACCACTCCGCGCACCGGCGCTTCGCCGTCTCGTGCGTCGCGTTCGCGCCGAACGCGTCGAGCGCGTCCAGTGACTCCCCGTAGTAGACGACGAGCACCTCCGCTCCGGCGCGTGCCACGTCCGCTTCCCGCGGTAGCCCGGCGTCTCCTCGGCGACGGCCTGTAGCGCGTCGTTCAACGCGTGGAACTCGGCGTCGTACGCCCCGGGTTCGAGACGGGACGTGACGAGATACGCCGACATCGACCGCTCACTCGCCCGCGCGCAGAAAACGGTCTCCCCCGTCAGTCGAGGAAGCTCGGCGACTCGTGCTTCTCGCCGTCCTCGACGGCGAGGTGGTCGGCGAAGACGTCGAGGTCGACGTCGTTCGCCTCGCGTTCTTTTCTATCTCTGACGCTGATGTTCCCGTCCTCTTCTTCCTGGTCGCCGACGATGATCTGGTAGGGGACGCGGTCCGTGTGCGCCTGCTGGATCTTCCGGCCGATGGTCCAGTCGCGGTCCTCGATCTCCACTCTGTAGCCGTCGAGCTCCGCCGCGAGCTCGGACGCGTAGGAGAGGTTGTCGTCGCTGATGGGGAGGATGCGGACCTGCTCGGGCGCGAGCCAGAACGGGAACTTGCCATTATAATGCTCGATGAGCACCATGAAGAACCGCTCGTAGCTCCCGTAGAGCGCGCGATGGATCATGACGGGCTGGTGGGCGTCGTTGTCGCTGCCCGTGTACTCGAGGTCGAAGCGCTCGGGCATGTTGAAGTCGAGTTGGACCGTGGGGCCGTCCCACTTCCGGCCGAGCGCGTCCTCGAAGCCGAAGTCGATCTTCGGCCCGTAGAACGCGCCGTCGCCCTCCTCGACCTCGTAGTCGATGTCGCGGGCGTCGAGCGCGGCGGCGAGCTGCGTCTCCGCCTCGTCCCAGATCTCGTCGCTCCCGACGGACTTCTCGGGGCGCGTCGCGAGCGCGACCTCGTAGTCGAGCCCGAACGTGTCGAGCACCTCGAAGACGAGCTCCATCGTCCGGTCGACCTCCGCCTCGATCTGGTCGGGCCGGCAGAACAAGTGGCCGTCGTCGATGGTGAACGCCCACACGCGGGAGAGGCCGGAGAGCTCGCCGCGCTGCTCCTTGCGGTAGACCTTCCCGTCCTCGAAGTACCGGATCGGGAGGTCGCGGTAGCTCACCGAGCCTTGGTCGAAGATGGTGGCGTGCCCCGGGCAGTTCATCGGCTTGAGGCCGTATTCCTCGTCGTTCACGTCGAGGAGGAACATGTCGTCGACGTAGTTCTCGTAGTGGCCGGACTGCTTCCAGAGCTCCGTGCGGAAGAGGTGGGGCGTCTCGACCTCGTCGTACCCCATCTCGCGGTTCAGGCCGGCGACGAAGTCCGAGAGCTCGCGGAGGACCGTCTTCCCGTTCGGGTGGTAGAGCGGGAGGCCGGGGCCGGTGACCTCAGGAATGCTGAAGAGGTCGAGCTCCTGGCCGAGCTTCCGGTGGTCGCGCTCCTGCGCCTCGGCGCGTTTCTCGAGGTAGTCGTCGAGTTCGTCCTCGCTCGGGAACGCCGTGCCGTAGACGCGCGTGAGCGTGTCGTTCTCCTCGTCGCCGCGCCAGTAGGCCGCGGACACCTCTAAGAGCTTGAACCCGCCGATTTCGCCCGTCGAGTCGACGTGCGGGCCCTTGCACATGTCCTTCCAGTCGCCCTGCTCGTAGAAGGAGACGGGGTCCTCGCCCGCCGCCTCGTCGTGCAGGATGTCCGTCTTGTAGGGGTTGTCGGCGTAGTAGTCGAGGGCTTCCTCGCGGGAGAGCGTCGCCCGCTCGATGTCGAGGTCTTCCTCGATGATGTCGAGGGCTTCGTCTTCGATCGCTTCGAGGTCCTCTTTCTCGAGGTCGACGTTCGCGACGTCGTAGTAGAAGCCGTCGTCGGTCGCGGGGCCGATGGCGAGCGTCGCCTCCGGGTAGAGGCGCTGGAGCGCCTGCGCGAACACGTGGGCCGCGGAGTGACGGAGCACGTCCAAGTACTCCTCGGAGGAGTCCGTGACGATGACGAGCTCGGCGTCCTCGTAGAGGAGTTCCTCCTTGGCGACGAGCTCGCCGTCGACGACGCCCGCGACTGTGTCGCGCCCGAGACCGGGACCGATCTCGTACGCGACGTCCTCGACCGTCGCCCCGGGGTCGAACTCCAGCGTGGAGCCGTCCGGGAGCGTGACCGTGATCTGGCTCATGGCGCGAACTAACCCGGGTGCGTACAATAAGCCTGACGAGACAGTGGGACGGGCTGCCATCCACTCGCACGCGACTAACCGCCGCGCGCGGCCAGCGCTCCCTCGTCCCGACGTCCGCCGCCGACCGCCCGGTTCGTCTGCCCACGCTCGCGCGGCGTTCGCTACCCTTTTCTCCCCGCTGTCGAAACCTCCGCGTATGCAGGCGTCTCGGAAACCGACGCAGGCGAGACCGGGCCGCGTCGCCGACCTCGTGCTCGGGTTCGCGCTCGCGCTCGCGGTCGCGTGCCTCGTTCCCGCCGCCGCGCTCGCCGCCGTCGGCGTCCCCGTCTCGGTCGGGTTCGCCGTCGGCGCGCCTCTCGCCGCGCCGGTCGGCGCGTACGCCTACGCCGCCGCCGTTCACTGGGTCGACACGCCCCGGTACTGGCGCGACCGCGGCCGCCTCGGCGTCGCCGCCGACTACGTCCTCGTCCTCGTCGTCGGCGGCGCTGTCACCGCCGCCGTCGTCGCAGTCGGCCTCACCGTGGACGCGCCGTGGCTCGGCGCTATCGCCGGGTTTCCGCTCGTTCTCGGCGCGGACGTTCTCGTCTTCGTCGGCCTCCGCGGGGCGTACGTCGACCGGCCGGCGTCCGAAACGCGTTAGGCGTCGGGGCGAGCGAGAACGGGTATGTTGGACCGCCTCCTCGGCCGGGCGACGCTGAAAGACCGCATCGAGGAACTGGAGGAGGAAGTCGCGAGCCTCGAAGGCCGCCTCGAAGGCGAGTCCGAGCGCCGCCGCGAAGCCGTCGCCGCGCGGAACGAGGCGGAGGCCGAAGCTAACCGACTGGAGAAGCGCGTCGAGGAACTCGAAGACCGCGTCGCGCGCGCTGAATCCGGCGAGGACGTGGTGGACTTCCGCGGGGAGGAGACGCTCACGGGCGAGCGAGTGGCCCGGATTCGTGAGCGCCTCGCGTCCGTGGAGTGCGGCCGCGAGGGCGCGTTCTCCGCGTACGTCGCTGAGGGCGACGACCTCCCCGAGGCGGTCCGGGAGGCGTTCGGGGAGCGGACGCCGCTCGTCGCCCGCGCCGCGCCCTGCCTCGTCTACCGGGACGACGCCGGCCTCGTCGCCGCGGCGCTCGACCCGCCCGTCGCCCCCGAGCCGTTCACGGCGTGGAGCGACGGCTTCCGCGTCGAACGCGAGTGGCTCGAACCCGTCGGGAAGTACGCGTTCGCGCTCGTCCGCACCGACACGTTCGCGCTCGGCGTCTACGACGAGGGCGGCAGGACGTCCTTCGAGGGGTTCACCAGCGACGTGATGGGGCAGCACTCGAAGGGCGGGTGGTCGCAGGCGCGCTTCGAGCGTCGCCGGGACGAGCAGGTCGACGCCCACCTCGAGAACGTCCGGGCGGCCCTCGACGGCGTCGAGGACGTCGACGCCGTCTACGTCACGGGCGAGAAATCCCTCCTCGCCGAGTTCCGCGACCGCGCGGACGTCACCGCGCCCGTGGACGCGACCGGTGACCCGGAGGACGCGCTCGGCGAGGCGCACGCCGACTTCTGGCGCGTCCCCCTCCGCCTCCTCTGACCCCCCGAAGCCGATTCATGCGGGTCGATACGTATCGTTTTCCGTGGCGGTGTCGTACGACCGGGCAGTGCTACGATGCTGAGTCTTCTCGCCGTCGTCGGCGTTCTCGTCGCGGTGTTCGTCGGATTCAACATTGGTGGCTCGTCGACCGGCGTCGCGTTCGGGCCGTCGGTCGGCAGCCGAATCATCCGGAAAGCGACCGCCGCGGGACTGTTCGTGGTGTTCGCGTTCCTCGGCGCGTGGACCGTCGGGCGGAACGTCATCGAGACGATGAGCAGCAGCATCGTCCCGGCGGCGCAGTTCTCCCCGGTCGCCAGCGTCGCCGTCCTCTTCTTCACGGGCGCGTCCCTCCTCGTCTCGAACCTCTACGGCGTGCCGGCGTCGACGTCGATGACCGCCGTCGGCGCGATCGTCGGATTAGGGCTGGCGACCGGGACGCTCAACGAGGCGTTGATGTTCACGATCGTCTCCGCGTGGGTCGTCGCCCCGCTGGTCGGGTTCGGGTCCGGCGCGCTCATCGGCCGGTACGCCTACCCCTACCTCGAACGGCGGTTCGCGTTCACGCAGTTCGAATCCCACCTCGTCTCCTTGGACCGCTCGGGGACGCTGCCGCGCCCGGAGTTCGCCGACGACGCGTCGCTCCGCGACATCGCGGGGTCCGTCCTCGTCGTCGTCATCGCGTGCTACATGGCGTTCTCCGCGGGCGCGTCGAACGCGGCGAACGCCGTCGCGCCGCTCGTCGGCGCGAACGGGCCGCTGACGGTCGACCAGGGCGTCCTCCTCGCCGTCTTCGCGTTCGGACTCGGCGGGTTCACGATCGCCCGGCGGACGCTCGACACCGTCGGCGACGACATCACCGAACTCCCGATTCTGGCGGCGCTCACCGTGTCCGTCGTCGGCGGGACGATCATCACGGTGCTGTCTGTGCTGGGGATTCCCGCGAGCCTCGCGGTGAGCACGACGTGTTGCATCATCGGCCTCGGCTGGGGGCGGGCGAGCCGCGTGGCGACCGTCGTCGAACTCGCGACGCCGACGCCGGAGGACGCGGCAGACATCGGAGTCTCCACGGGGGCGCTCGTCACCTCGCGCGCCGAGGACGCCCCGGCGAGCCCGACGGTCGGTGACTTGGCGCGCGGCGACACGCCGCCGACGGAACCGCCCGACGAGCTCCCCGACGTCCCGGACATCGGCGAGGCGGACGCGGCCGACCTGGACAGAAAAAGCCTCTTCAATCCGAACGCGGTCACTCGAATCGTGACGCTGTGGGTGCTCACGCCCGTTCTCTCCGTCGTCTGCTCGTACGTCGTCTTCCTCGAACTCCTCTGAGGGGTCCGTGAGAGGCTATCGAACGCAGGTATCGACGGCGCGACGGCGGTCTCCGTCGGCCGCGATTCGAGGCTTTATAGGGTTCGCCGTCGCCCCGTCGTGTATGAGAGTCGCACTCCTCGCCCACGAGAAGTTCCCGGACCGCGCGAAGACCGCCGTCGGCGTCCTCCGGTACGCCGACCACGACGTCGTCGCCGTTCTCGACCGCGAGAACGACGGCACGACCGTCGCCGACCACCTCGGCGGCGTGCAGGACGCCCCTATCGTCGCCTCGATGAGCGACGTGGACGAGTCCGTCGACGCCCTCATCGTCGGTATCGCGCCCATCGGCGGCGGCTTCGACGAGTCCTGGCGGCCGGACGTCCGCAACGCCTTAGAGCGCGGCTGCGACGTCATCTCCGGTCTCCACTACTTCCTCGAATCCGACAGCGAGTTCCGGAACCTCGCGGAGGAGAACGGCTGTGAGCTCTGGGACGTCCGGAAGCCGAGCGAGGACCTCGGCGTCGCGGACGGCGTCGCCGACCAAGTCGACGCCGACGTGATTCTCACCGTCGGGACGGACTGCTCGGTCGGGAAGATGACGGCGACGCAGGAGTTCCTCCGCGCCGCCGAGGCACGCGGCGAGGACGCCGCCTTCGTCCCCACGGGACAGACCGGAATCATGATCGAGGGCTGGGGGAACCCCGTCGACCGCGTCGTCTCCGATTTTACCGCCGGCGCGGTCGAGGACATGATTCTGGAGCGCGGGAACGACCACGACTACCTCTTCGTCGAGGGCCAGGCGTCCATCACGCACCCCGCCTACTCTGCTGTCACCTGCGGCATCCTCCACGGCTCGATGGCCGACAGCCTCGTCCTCTGTCACGAGGCCGGGCGGGAGACCGTCCACGGCTACAGCCAGGACATCTCGCCGATTTCGACCTACGTCGACCTCTACGAGGGCCTCACCGCGCCGGGCGCGGGCGGCGAGGTCGTCGCCGGCTGCCTGAACACCTCCGGCATCGACGCCGACGCGGACGCGTGGGACGCGCTCGGCGCGTACAGTGACGAACTCGGCGGCCCGGCGGTCGACCCCGTGCGCTTCGACGCCCACGACGCGCTGGAGGTGCTTCTGTGACCCTCACGGCCGAGTTCGAGCGCGTCGCCCTCCCGCTCGAACACGCGTTCACCATCGCGCGCGGCACGACTGCGACGGCGGAGAACGTCGTCGTCCGCATCCGCGACGGCGACGGGAACACGGGCGTCGGGGCCGCTGCGCCCTCCGCGCACTACGGCGAGACCGTAGGCACGGTGGAGGCCGTCCTCCCCGACCTCCTCTCGGTCGTCGAGCGCGTCGGCGACCCCCACGCTCTCGCACGCATCGAGGACGGCATGCGGGCCGTCGTGAACCACAACCCCGCCGCGCGGGCGGCGGTGAGCATCGCGCTCCACGACCTCGCCGCGAAACGCGCCGGCCTCCCGCTCTACGAGTACTGGGGGCTCGACCCCGCCGACTCCCTCACTTCCTCCTTCACTATCGGCATCGACGACATGGAGGCGGTGCGGGAGAAGACCCGGGAGGCCGTCGACGCCGGCTACACCACCCTGAAGGTGAAGCTCGGGACGGAGCGCGACGAGCGCATCCTCGCCACCGTCCGCGACGAAGCCCCCGACGCCACCATCCGCGTCGACGCCAACGAGGCGTGGTCGCCCCTCGAAGCCGTGCGGAAGATCGAGACCGCCGCCGACTACGACGTCGAGTTCGTCGAACAGCCCGTCGCCGCCGAGAACTACGAGGGTCTGGAGTTCGTCCACGAACGCGCCGCCCTCCCCATCGCGGCCGACGAGTCCTGCGTCACCGCCGCCGACGTCCCGCGTATCGCGGACCGCGTCGACATCGCGAACCTCAAGCTCATGAAGACCGGCGGGCTCCGCGAGGCGAAACGCCTCATCCACACCGCCCGCGCGCACGGCCTCGAAGTCATGTGCGGCTGCATGATTGAGTCCGACGCCGCCATCGCCGCCGCCTGCCACCTCGCCCCTCTCCTCGACTACGTCGACCTCGACGGGTCGCTCCTCCTCGCCGACGACCCCTATCGGGGCGTTCCGATGGACGGCGGCTACGTCGACCTCGAAGGCCTCGACCGACCGGGAACCGGCGCTATCGAGGAATGAGCACGAAAACGAAAGAGGGGCTTTCGTCCGCGTTCGACGCTCAGACGCCCATGTCGAGGAGTCGGCGGGCGTGGTCGCCGCGGGCGACGAGGACGTCCTCCGGCTCGGACGGCGCGCGGAGGTCGAGGTCGTCGGCGGCGTCGGCGGGCACGGCGAGGGTGTCAGTCGGCATCGAGGCCTCTCGGTGCACGCGGAGATAGCGGTTCCCGAGTTTCACGACGAGGGGGAGTCGGTCGCCGTCGTCGTCGTAGACTTGTTCGCCGACTTGTTCGTGTTGGTCGGTCTGGAGGACCGGCCGGTCGCCGCTGTACGGCTGGACGTAGAGCCGACCGAAGTAGTATCCAGTGCTGAACGCCTCGAGCATCGTGGTACGGTATGACACCACACGGTAAAAGGGCTCCGGCGAACCCTTATGCCGTCCCGCAATTCGACCGGTGTCGCGTGACCGTTCGGGACCGTTCACGCCGCGAAACTGACCCGAACGAACCCGCCTCTTTTAGGGTGCGGCCGACTAGGCACTGTTCATGTCTCGGACCCTCCACGCCCTCCTCGTCGTCCTCGTCGTCCTCGTCGCCGTCCCGGGGGGTGCGGCCGGGCTCTTCGCGCCCGCCGCCTCGCCCGCGTCGAACAACACGACGAGCGGCGCGACCACGAACGACACGGCCGCGAACGACACGGCCGACCGCGGCCCAGGGTTCGGCGTCCGACTCACCGGCTTCATGGCGGAGAGCGCCGCCGACGCGGACACGAGCGTCGAACAGGAGTTCTGGGAGCAGGACTTCGAGCGGAGTCGGAACCACACCCGAGCCGCGATGGGTCGGACGAACGACCTCAGAGAGCGCTACAGCACGCTCCAAGAGCGCCAGCGCGACCTGCTCGCGATGCGCGCGAACGACACCGGGCCCGGGAACTCGGTCGAGGCGCGGCTCCGCGCGGTGAACGCGAGCCTTGACGCGCTCGCGGACGCCATCGACCACACGACGGAGATGACGCACCGTCACAACGCGACGCCGCCCGAACTCGACGAGCTCCGCGACGCCGTCCGGAACCACAGCCGCGGCCGCGACGCCGACCGCGGCCGGACCGGGAAACCGCCGTGGGCCGGAGGAGGCGAAGGCGAGCACGACGGTGAGCGAGTAGACGCGAGAAACGCGACGAACGGAAGCGCAGAGGACGGTGGCGGTGATGGCCGACCCACTGGGACGACGGAGTCGCCCGGCGCAGATGACGGACGAGACGGCGGCGACGGCGGGCAGAACGGCCATGGCGCAGGCGATGGACAGAACGGCGATGGCGGTGACGGACGAGACCGCGGCGCGAACGATGGGCAGAACGGCGATGGCGCAGACGATGGGCAGGACGGCGGAGGTGACGGTCGAAACGGGGGCGGACAGCCGCCGTGGGCCGGCGGTGACAGCGACGACGGCGACCGCTAGTGCCGCGGCGAGTCTCGTGCGGCGTCCGGTGACGGGAACGGCGTCACGAGCGGTTCTGCGTGGGAGTACGCCTGGTGCCGGTGGGGAGACACCCTTTTGAGTTCAGGGCGACAACTCTCGGGCGTGAATGGATTCCGGCGCGCTCCTCGACATACTCGGTAACGAGAATCGGCGGCGTATCCTCCGATTGCTCTCGCGGAAGCCCTGCTACGTCACGGAGATATCCGACTACCTCGGGGTGTCGCCGAAGGCGGTCATCGACCACCTGCGGCGGCTCGAAGACGCCGGGCTCGTGGAGAGCCACGTCGACGACCAGCGGCGGAAGTACTTCCACATCGCGCGGAACCTCCGACTGGAGGTGACGCTCTCTCCCTACTCGTTCGGTGCGAAGTCGGCGTATCCGGCGTCGCGAAGCCTCGACATCGAGCAGTGCTCCCACCTCTCGCTCGACTTCTCCGTGGGGGCCGACGGCGACGTGAGCGACCTCGCCGGCGAGCTCGACGCGCTCCGCGACCTCGAACGCGAACTCTCGCTCGCGCAGCGCTGGGTGCAGGGCCGCGTCGCCGACGTCCAAGAGGAACTCGCGGACAGCCTCGTCGCCGACGGGAACGAGCGGCTGTACGCGGACGTGCTCTCCGCGCTCGCCGGCGGCGCTGACGGCCCCAGCGACGTCGCGGACGCCGTCGACGCGCCCGTCGACGTCGCCGAACGCGTCCTCCGCACGCTCAGCGAGGACGGCCTCGTCGAACGGACGCGCGACGGCTGGCAAATCGCCGACTGAGACACGGGACGGCGCGAGCAATGCCGCGACGGGCGACGGGACGCGTGAGTGATTCTGCGGTGGGTCGTGCGCGGCCGAACGTGCTCTGCGGCCGCGAGGTGAGCGGGAGTAGAATCCTTTTAGTCCGCCGCGTCGGTCTCTGGGAGTATGAACCCTGGAGACCGCGTGCGCGTGGAGCGGTCGGGGCGGACGAACGAGGGCGTCCTGCTCCCGTCGTCGACCTCGGACCACCTGGTAGTGAAACTCGACAGCGGCTACAATCTCGGCGTGGACCGGGAGGAGGCGTCGGTCGACGTCCTCGAATCGGACGTCTACGCCATCGAGGGCGGCGAAGAGGGGGAGGGCGCGGACTCCGCGGTCGAGTTCGACGACGACCTCCCCACCATCGCGCTCGTCTCGACGGGCGGCACCATCGCGTCGACGGTCGACTACCGGACGGGCGCGGTGACGGCGCAGTTCGACGCCGAGGACGTCCTGCGCGCCGTTCCGGACCTCGCGGGCCGCGCGAACTACCGCGGGCGCGTCGTCGCGAACATCCTCTCCGAGAACATGGACCCGTCCATCTGGCAGGAGCTCGCAAACGCCGTCGAGGAGGAGATTGCGGCGGGCGCGGACGGCGTCGTCGTGATGCACGGGACGGACACGATGCAGTACTCGGCGAGCGCGCTCTCCTACATGCTCGACACGCCCGTCCCCATCGTCTTCACGGGCAGCCAGCGCTCCGCCGACCGCCCCTCCTCGGACAACGTCATGAACGCCGTCTGCGCCGTCGAGGCCGCGAAGAGCGACGTCGCGGAAGTGATGGTCTGCATGCACGCCTCGGAGAGCGACACGCGCTGTGCGCTCCACCGCGGCACGCGCGTCCGGAAGAACCACACCTCCCGCCGCGACGCCTTCCAGACCATCGGCGGCGAACCCATCGGGCACGTCGACTACGACACCGAATCCGTGACGTTCGCGGACCGCGACGACCTCGCCGAGCGCGACGGCGTCGACCTCGACAGTCACGCGGCGATGAACGAGGACGTCGAACTCGTGAAGTTCACGCCCGGCATGGACCCCGCGTTCTTCGAGCACTGCGCGGACGCCGACGGCCTCATCATCGAAGGGACGGGGCTCGGGCACGTCCACACCGACCTCGTCTCCGTCGTCGACGACCTCGTCGACGGCGGCACGACGGTCGTGATGACGAGTCAGTGCCTCGAAGGCCGCGTCTGCGACCGCGTCTACGACACCGGCCGCGACCTCCTCGACGCCGGCGTCGTCGAGGCCGGCGACACCCTCCCCGGCACCGCGAAAGTCAAACTCATGTGGGCGCTCGCGAACACCGAGAGCCCCGAGACCGCCATGCAGCGTTCGCTCGCCGGCGAACTCACCGAGCGCTCCACGCCGTGGCGATGAGAATCCGGCGGGCGAGAGCAGCGGACTACGAGGACGTCGTCGCCTTCACAACGGACACGTGGGCGGACCGCCGGGAGGACGGCGGCGACTACATCCCCCGCGTCTTCGAGGACTGGGTCGAGTCGGACGGACCGCGCCAGCGCACGCTCGTCGCCGACCCCGAGGGAGCAGACGGCCTCGCCGGCCTCGCGCAGTTCGTCCTGCTCTCCGAGCACGAAGCGTGGGCGCAGGGGATGCGCACGAACCCCGCGTTCCGCGGCCGCGGCGTCGGCAGCCAGATCGTCCACGCGGGCTTCGACTGGGCGCGCGAACAGGGCGCGACGGTCGCCCGCAACATGGTCTTCTCGTGGAACGTCATGGGCCTCGGCCACTCGCGCGCCACCGGCTTCGACCCCTGCACCGAGTTCCGCTGGGTACACCCCGAACCGGACGAGGACGCCGCCGCGGCATCGCACGGCAGCGAGAGCCCCGCCGACGCCGACGCGGCGTGGTCGTTCTGGCGGCGCTCCGACGCCTCCGACGCGCTCCGCGGCCTCACGCTCGCGCCGGAGGAAACGTGGGCGCTCCGCGAACTCACCCGCGCCGACCTCCGCGACGCCGCCGCCGACGGCGACCTCCTCGTCACCGCCGACGACGGCACGAGCGGGTTCGCCCTCCACACCCGCACCGACGAGTACGACGGGACGACGCGCGCCGAGTACGGCGTCGCCGCGTGGCGCGACGCCGACGCCTGCCGCGACGTCCTCGCCGCCGTCCAGCGGGATGCCGCCGGCCGCGGCGTCGACGAGACCCGCGTCCTCGTCCCCGAGGACGTCGAAGCCGTCAGCGACGTCGCCGTCACCCGCACCGACATCGGCGAGGAACCCGACTTCGTCACCGAAGCCGACCTCACCGCCGACTACCGCGCCGACTGACTCGCCTCCCTCTTCCTCGTTCCCTTCCGCCCTCCGTCTCCCCCGCTACCCGCCGGATACCGGTGGGAAGAGGGCTAATTCGTCCGCTTCGTCGATATCTGTGTCGAGGCCGTCGAGGGTGTCGACGTCGCTCCCGTTCACGAGGACGTTGACGTGCGTCGAGAGGCTGCCGTCGTCCCCGTAGACGCGCGGCTCCAGGTCGGGATGGGCGGCGAGGAGCGCGTCGAGCGCGTCCCCGACCGTCGGGTTCTCGGCCTCCACGGCGACGGCGATTTCTTTCCCGCCGGCGATTTCGGCGAGGTCCGCGAAGAGCTTCCACTCCATACGCGTTTTTGTGGTGGCTGGCCCTAAGCGGTTTCCGACCGCGGCCGGCCCCGTGCTCGACGTCGCCGGTCGCCCGCTCGCACTGTACTCGACGTCGCCGGTCGCCTCCTCGCGCTGCTCCAGATTCCGCTCAGGCGTCGTCGGTGGCCTTCCCGGCGGTCGCGTCGGGTTTCGACGCGGCGGTTTCGACGCGGCGGATGGCGTCGGGACGGCCGAGGACGTAGAGGGTGTCGCCGGCGGCGAGCGCGCGGTTCCGCCGCGGAATCGGCGTGATCGTCCCGCTCACGGGGCGAATCGCGGCGACGGTCGTCTCGACGTCCGCGACGGTCTTCCCGGCGAGCGCGGCGTTCTCCGCGATGTCGACGGCGGCCATGGTCTCGTCGGCGGCGCGGAGCACGGAGACGAACTGGCGCTCCGCCGCCTGCTCGCCCGGCAGGGTGACGAGGCGGTAGTCGTTCCCCGCGATTTTCGCGGCGTCCTGGTCGTCGAGCGCGAGCGTCACGGTGTCGCCGGCGACGCCGCGTATCTCGCCGGTCGCGACGCGCTCGTGGGGCTCCTCGCGCGTCCAGACCTGCACGAGGTCGCCGGGGCTCGCCGCGTTCGGCGGGTCCGCCGTGACGGCCGCCGCGGCGGTTCCGGGGCCGAGCGTCGGGCCGAGCCCGGACGCCCGCCGCCCGAGCGCGATGTACTCGACCGTGCCGTCCGCCGCGAGGTCGACGTCGACGTACCCGATGTCGTAGTCGTCCTTCAATCGGTTCGCCACGCGACCCCGGAGGTCTTCGACCGTCAGCCGGCGCGGGAAGAGGAAGGTCTTCCCCGCGACCTCCGCCTTCACCTCGTCCGTGACGGGGTCGTAGCTGTCGATGTCGTGGATGGTGTCGGGAACCTCGACGGCGACCACGCGGCCGACCGCCTGCACGATCTGGCCGACGTCGCCCTCGATTTCGCGCGCGCCGAGGAACGCCGACGTCCCCATCGCGGCGCGGTCGCCGACACGCTGCCCCGCCGGGCTGACCGCGACGGCGGCGGCGAACGCCGTGACGTTGAACACGACCGCGCCGAACTCCAGCAGGTCCGTCTGCCCCTGCATCACCTGCGCGAACGCCGTCTTCGTGTTGAGGTAGAGCGCGACGCTGGAGATCGCGGCGAGCACCGTGATTCCGGTGGCGACGCGGTCGCGGAAGTAGACGCGGTAGACGAACGCGACGACCGCCGCCGTGAGCCCGGCGAGCACGCTCAGCCCGACGATGCGCGCGATGTCGACGACGTCGATGCCGAGGACGGCGACCATCAGGCGACCGCCTCCTCGAACGCGTTCAGCGCGTCGCGACTCCCGGCGACGAAGACGTCGTCCCCGGCGGCGAGCGCGGCGCTCCCGCGCGGCGCGACGACCCACGACCCGTCGTGGCGGACGGCGAGCACGGCGACCCCGTAGGTGTCGTGCACGTTCACCTCGCCGATGGTCGTGTCGGCGAGCGGGCCGTCCGCGGCGAGCGTGAGCCGGCGGATGCGCTGCCCGGACCGCCGGAGGAGGGAGACGAGCTCGAACTCACGCCGGGTCCCCCGCGACCGCACGACGACCGGCGCGTCGACCGCGGCGAGCAGGCGGTCCGCGTCAGCGCGCGCCACGGCGACCGTGACGCGCCCCCGGCCGCCCGTCGTCGTCGGCGCGGTCGGCGGTGGCGTCTTCGCCTCCGTCCCGCCGTCCGTCACCGCCCCCGGATTCGCGTTCTCGCCTTCGCCCTTCTCGGGTTTCTCCGCCTTCCCCCCGCTCTTCGCGGACACGACCGTCCCCGAAATCGGCTCGTCGAGGAGGACGGTGACTTCGTCGCCGCGCGCCACTCCCGTCGGGACGAGCGCGTTGATGGAGACCGCGCGCCGGTCGCGGGGGACGCGACGCGACACGCCCGACATCGGCGGGGCGGCGACGACGGTCGCCCGCGCCCGCTCGTCGATGGTGACGTGCGCGTCGGCGAGGTCGAAATCCGACCGCAAGCGGTCCTCGAACCGCCGCTCCACCTCCGTCAGCGGGAGGTCAGCCGGGAACGTCCACTCGGCCTCCCGAATCCGCGACCGGACGTCCTCGCTCATCTGCGGGTAGCCCTCCATGTCGCCGACGTTCCCGACGATGGACACGCGGACCTCGCGGAGGCCGCCGACGAACTCGACGACGTCGCCCGAGAACCGGCGGTCGCGGAGCCCCCGCAAACTCAGGTGTTTCGGGAGCGTCCCCCCGAGCTTGTCGCCCTGCCCGTGCGCGTAGAAGGAGAGCATCAACACGACCGTCACCGCGGTGAGAAGCATCGCGGCGTTCGGCTGCGTGAGGAGCGTCGGGTCGTTGTACGCCAACAGCCCGCCGTTCACGCCCGCGATGGCGAGCGCCAGAACGACCACACCGAACCCGGGAATCGACAGGCCGGTGACGTACTTGAACCCGAACCCGAACCCGAACGCGACGAGCGCGGGAATGATGCCCGCCAGCAGGCCGAGATAGACACCCTGCAGGAGCTGGATGCCCGGAAATTCGATCGCCATACTCACCGCGACGGACGGCGGCGATAAACCGCTTTCCGTGCCGGCCGCCCGGTGACAGAGGAGTTAAGGACGGCCCGCCCCCGGGGACGGTATGGCGGTGTCCAGAGACCGGTTCGCTCGCTCGCAGTTCGTCTTCGGGGCGACACTCGCCGTCGGCCTCCTCTCCATCGCGACCGGCATCGTGAACATGAGCGGGCCGACGCGCGGCCCGCTCGCGGCCTACCTCCCGCCGATGGTCGTCGAGACCGCCGCGTTCACCGGCGCGCTCACCGGCTTCCTCATCGTCCTCTCCGCCTTCGGCCTCCGCCGCGGCCTCCGCGCCGCCTGGTACGCCGTCGTCGTCCTCCTCCCCGTCACCGCCCTCCAAGGATTCGTTCAGGCGAGCGTCTACTCCTACCCGCTCGTCGCCGCGTCCGTCGTCGCCTTCCTCTCCGCCCTCCTCGCCTACGACCGCTACGACCGCGCTCTCCGCCTCTCCACCACCCAGTGGGCCGCCGCTCTCGCCCTCGGCGGCGTCCTCGCCTACGGCACCGTCGGAACCTACGCCCTCCGCGAACAGTTCACGAACGTCGAAACCCTCCTCGACGCCTTCTACTACACGCTCGTCACCGCCTCCACCGTCGGCTACGGCGACATGCTCCCCGCCTCTCAGGTCGCCCGCGTCTTCGCCCTCTCCGTCCTCGTCCTCGGCGTCGCCTCCTTCGGTATCGCCCTCGGCGCACTCATCGGCCCCGCCATCGAAGCCCGCTTCGCCGCCGCACTCGGAAGAATGACCCAATCACAACTCGAATCCCTCGACAACCACGTCATCGTCGCCGGCTACGGCGACCTGACCGAACCGATACTCGAAGAACTCCGCGCCGACGGCGTCGCCTTCCTCGTCGTCACCCCCGACCAGTCCCTCGGCGACACCCTCTCCAACCGCGGCATGAACGTCCTCGTCGCCGACCCCAGCGACGAGGAAGCCTTCGACCGCGGCGGCCTCGACCGCGCCCGCGCCGTCGTCGCCGCCACCAACGACGACGGCGAAGACGCCCTCGCCATCCTCACCGCCCGCCAACTCCGCCCCGACATCCACATCGTCGCCGCCGCCAGCGAACGCGAGAACGAACCCAAACTCAAACGCGCCGGCGCGGACACCGTCATCAGCCCCGCCGTCATCGGCGGCCGCCTCCTCGTCCGCTCCGCCCTCGGCGACCGCGAAGCCGAAACCGTCGCCGACGAAGTCCTCGAAAACGACTAACGCGGTTCTCGCTCCATGAGCGAGAACCGCGGGAAGGCGAACGGCGAGCGGGCGGACCCTTCGGTTCCGCCGAACGAACGGTGGCGAGAACGGAGTTCTCGCTCGAAACCGGAACGCGTCGCGTTCCGGTGACGGCATCGCCGCGAGTCCGGCGACCCGTGAGCCCGCGCGAAACGAGAAGCGGGAGCCGCTTAGAAGCGAGCGGTGAAACCGCGAGCCGGCGGCTGCGTGACGACCTCTACACGGCGAACGAATCGCTCGGCTTCTCGTAACTCACGCTCGGCCCAAGCCGCATCGACGCCGACTCACGCGCCTCGCGGCTCACTCCGAACTGCACATTCCGAATTACGTCTTCCGCGGACTCGCGGCTCGCTTCGCTCACCGCTCGTCTACTCGTGATTCTCGCTCGGTCGCTGGCGCACCCACTCCGAATTACGTCGGCTCGCGTGTCGCTCCCACAGGTCGCTCCCGCTCGCCATCCCGTGATTCTCACTCGGGCCTTCGGCCCTCGCTCCGAATCACGTGCATCACGTGCCCCGATGCACGACGGCGACGTCGGTCTCGACGTCCTGGATGCGTTCGAAGGTGGGGCGGAAGACGAAGCGGCTGGCGGCGGTGCGGTCGGTGGATGCGCCGACGAAGACGAGGTCGTAGTGGGCGTCGTTGCGTTCGACGAAGTCCTCGATGCGGGAGCGGGAGACCCGGGTTTCACAGCGGGAGTCGGCGATTTCGGTGAGGTTGGCGAGCATGGATTCGGCGTCGCGGCGTTCGCTCTCGGCGTCGATGCAGGAGCAGACGCTGACGGTGCCGCTGCGGCCGGCGAGGCGCTGGGCGTAGTCGACCATGGCGTGTGCGATGTCGCTGGCGCGGCGGACGGGGACCATGACGCGTTTCCACTCGGTGCGTTCGGTGTTGGATTTGAAGGCGACGACGTCCATATCGGAGCGGAAAAGCGTGCGGACGAGCGGGGTGATGGTGCCGTCGTCGGTCTCCTCGTAGGGGGTGACGACGAGGTCGCAGTTCGTCTCGTCGGCGGTGCGGAGGACGGTGTCGCCGGTGAGGCCGTCCTCGACGACGACGACGACCTCGCAGGGGACGCCGATGCGCGTCTCGATGCGGTCGGCGCGGCGTTCGAGGGCGCGGGCGGCGTCGGCGGCGGCGCGCGCTTCGTCGTCGACGACGTCGAGGAGGACGACTTTCCCGGCGTCGTGCGCGGCGGCGAGGCGCGCGGCGAACATCCCGGTCGCGGTGACGTGGTCGCCGTGGGCGGGGACGAGCACGTGGTCGTCGCCCTGCGTCGTCCGGTAGAGGTAGCGGGCGCGCTGTTCGTAGAACTCGCGCTTCCAGACGACGAAGACCCCGGCGATGATGGTCGTGGTGACGGCGACGGTGACGACGTAGAGGAAGCTCGTGGAGACGCCGAAGCCGAGGACGGTGATGAAGCGCCCGGGGTCGGTGAGGAGCACGAGGAGGGAGGTGGAGAAGGCAGTGGGGACTTCGAGGTCGAGCGCCCAGGTGAGGAGGCCGGCGAGGAAGATGCCGAGCGCGGCCGCCCACGAGTGCACGCCGATGGCGCTCGTCGGCTCGCTCGCCACGAGAACCGTCGCCTCGACGGCGAGCCACCCGCAGAACGCGCCGAGGCTCATCCCGCCGACGAACTTCCGCGGGTCGGCGTACCGGCCGTCGGGGTCCGCGAAGAGCGTGTACGTCCCGGACGCGAGCGGCGGGAAGAGGAGGAAGGAGACGATCTGGAGTTCGTTCGAGAGGAGCGTGACGAACCCGATGAGGAGCGGGACGAAGAAGAGGACGGACGCGTGCGTGAGGTTGCTCGTGTCCTCTAACCACCGGCGGAGCTCGCGGGCTTCCCGGCGTTCGAGCCGATGCGCGCGACGGCACTCCGCGCGGCATCGACGGCGGAGCCGCTCCAGCATACTCTGAGCCAAACCGACCGGCCGGTTTGTCTCTTTCTGTCCGCACCTACACGCGGCGAAAACGACCGGTCAATCAGCACGCGTAATCCGCCCGCGAAGCCGGCGCGAAGCCGGAAGGCGGAACCGCCACGCGAAGCCGGCGCGCGCACCGCGTGGCGTGCGCTGGACGCGCTTAGGCGAGGTCGGTGACTGCGTCCAGCGTGATGGCGATGGCGCGCTCGACGTTGTTCTTCGCTTTCTCGGGGAGCTCTTCGTCGCTGTCCGCGCCCTTCTGCGTGCCCTCGACGAGGTTGCCGTCGACGGTGCAGATCGCGCCGGCGCGCAGGCCCTTGCGGCGGGCGAGCGAGAAGACCGTCGCGGCCTCCATCTCGACGGCGAGTAGCCCGGCGTCGTTCCACGCGTCGACGAAGTCCTCGCTCTCGTTGTAGAAGGCGTCGTCGCTCACGATGGGGCCGACGTGGACGTCTTCGTCGTTCGCCTCGGCGGCGTCCACGAGGCTCGTGAGGACGCCGTAGTCGGGGACGGCGGGGATGACGGGAGACTCGTAGCGCTTCGACGTCCCCTCCTCTTTCGCCGCGCCGGTCGCGACGATCATGTCGCCGACCTCGATCTCGGATTGGAGCGCGCCGATGGTGCCGACGCGGACGAACGTCTCCACGCCCACTTTGGAGAGCTCTTCCACCGCGATGGCGGCGCTCGGACAGCCGATGCCCGTCGAGCAGATGGTGAGGTCGACGCCGTCGTACGTGGCGTTCACGACCTTGTACTCGCGGTTCTGCGCGACTTCCTCCACTGCCTCGCACTGCTTCGCGATGCGGTCGACGCGGCCGGGGTCGCCGGGGATGAGCGCGATGTCGTTCACGTCGCCGGGCTCGACGAGCAGGTGTGGCTGCTTGGCCATACCGGGTGAGTGACGCGTGCCGGCAAAAACGCCGTGGGTTCGCGGTTACTCGTCGGGCGCGACGGCGAGCCCGCGGACGCGGGTGTCGGCGTCGCTCGGCCACGAGACGGGGCGCGTGCTCCACGACGCGCCGCCGTCCGTCGACTCGTAGAGCCCGCGGTTCGTCGCCGCGAGGAACTGCTCGTCGTCGACGGCGGCGAGCGCGGGCGCGAGCAGGTCGCCCGCGGCGGGGAGGCCGCTCGCGCGCTCCCAGTCGCCGTCGTCGCGCGTGAAGACGGCCGCGCCGCCGTTCCGGTGCGCGGCGTCCGGGCCCGCGGCGGCGGCGACGACCCGTCGGTCCGGGTCGCCGGGGTCGACGGCGACGCTCCAGCAGTACGTGCGGTCGAGACCGCTTTCGAGCCACTCCCACGACCGGTTCGCGTTCGCGCTCTCCGCGTAGCCGTCGCCGGCGGCGGCGTAGACGCGCTCCGGGGCGTCCGGATGCGTGGCGACTTCGTGGGCGTCCCGCGGGCCGTCGGGCGCGCGGTCCTCCCACGTCTCCCCGCCGTCGGGCGTGTGCACGAGCGCGCCCGCCTCGACGGCGACGTAGACGCGCTCGGGGTCGGTCGCGTCGGGTTCGAGCCAGCGGACGTGGTGGGTGTCCGGCCGCGGCGGGAAACTCCAGTCGCGCCGCGAGCCGAGGTCGCGAAAGCCCGGGCACTCCGTCCACGGTTCGTCGCCGCGGCGGCGGTAGACGTGCGAGGGTTCGGTCCCCGCCCACGCGGTGCCGTCGGCTCCGTAGGCGACGGCGGTGACGGAGAACCCCTCGAACGTCCGGACTTCCGTCCACGTCGCCCCGCCGTCCGCCGTCTCGTGGAGGCCGTCGTCGGTCCCGCAGAGCGCGCGAGCGGGGTTGTCCGGGTGGACGGCGAGGCACGCCGGCGACGTTCCGGTGAGGGATTCGGTCGCCAGCCAGTCGTCCCTGACGGCGAGCACGCGGTCGGAGAGTGCGACGTAACAGACGGGCATGATTCCGCTCACGCGGCGCAGACCCTTAACGTTCGGCGCGCGCGGCGAGGAATTTTACCGGCCGGCGCGCTCGTCGAGGAACGCCGCGACCTCGTTCGCGGACGGCGCGGTCCGCGCGCCCGGCGACGCGGTGGCGAGCGCGCCGCAGGCGTTCGCGTACGCCAGCGCCTCCCGCGGCCCGCCGCCGGCGAGCGTGACGTGGACGAACCCGGCGGCGAACGCGTCCCCCGCGCCCGTCGTGTCCACGGTGTCCACGGAGAACCCGGGGTGTTCGACCGTGCCGTGACTCGTGTGGAGAATCGCGCCGCCCTCCCCGCGTTTCACGGCGACGACCGTTCCGGCGTCGACGAGGGCGTCGATGCCGATGCTCTGCGCCTCGCGGCCGTTGAGGAAGACGAGGTCGGCGAGCGCGAGCGTCTCGGAGAAGTCGCGGTCGTCGAGGCGGCGACCCGGGTCGAAGCTCACCGGGACGCCGGCGCGCCGCGCGACCGACGCGAGCCACGCCGCCGTCTCGGGCTTCTGACTCGTCAGGTGGAGGTGGCCCGCGTCCGCGACGAACGACCTCTCGACGTCACCCGGCTCCACGGCCTCGTTCGCGCCGTCGTTCCCGAGCACCATCACCTCGCCGCTCGGCGCGACGACGAGGTACTTCACGCTCGTCTCCGCGTCCGGGACGACGACGAGCTGCTCCAGCGTGATTCCCGCGGCGCGGAGGTCGCGGCGCGCCGCGAGGCCGTGCTCGTCGTCGCCGACGCTCCCGACGAGCCCCACCGACTCGTCGAGGCCGGCGAGCACGCTCGCCGCGTTCGCCGCGCTCCCGCCGCCCGCCCGGCGCTGCTCGGTGATCTTCGACTCGCCGTCGGGCTCGGGGAGCGCGTCGACGCGCAGCGTCACGTCCCAGTTCACGTGTCCAGCGACGACGACGTCGACCACGATACCCGCGCGTTCGCCCCCCGCGACGTTAAGCCTCGGGTTCCCACTCGCGAACGCCGCTCGCTGTGGGGACGCGGCGACCCGGAACGGCTCTGCCGCCGCCGCTGAAACCCCTTCCAGTCTCTGAGGGCTCCACGTAGATTCCCTCCGACTGCGGCCGACTGAGAGCTATCGTCCAGCCGACTGACACTCGCCGGGAAACGCCGTCTTCGACCCGGAGAACTCATAGTGGCACGGTCCATAGCCTGCGGCGCGCTCAGGACCGTCCGCGGGGGACGGGGGAGTCGAGATGACGGAGGAGAAACCAACGAAACGAATCGGTGTACTGAGCTTACACAACAGCAAGGAGACGAAGGCCATTCTGAACGCCGTCGAGGCGCTCGGCCACGAGCCCGTGTGGCTCCGCGAGGAGACGCTCTCCTTCGCGGTCGAGGACGGCAGCGGAGTCGTCGACCCGCCGGTCGACGCGGTCGTGAATCGTCTGCTGCTCGCGAAGAGCAACACGGCGCTCTCCGACCTCGGCGTCGTCGAACTCTTCGAGGACCGCGACGTCCCGGTGGTGAACCCGACGCGGGCGGTGTTGCGGACGACGTACGAGCCGGCGGCGCTCCGCGTGCTCGCGGACGCCGGCGTCCCCGTACCGAACACCTACCAGGACTTCGACGGGCTGAGCGACGATTCGACGGCCGCGGCCCGCTACGTCCGCAAACCGGTGCTCGGGACGAACGCGGCCGGCGTCTCTATCGCGGAGGAGAGCGACCACCGGCCGCCGGCGAGCCGCCGGACGCTCATCCAGGAGTTCGTCGACACGTCCGGCGACCGCGCGTCCGACGTCCGTGTGTACGTCGTCGGCGGCGACGTCGTCGGGGCGATGCGCCGGCACGCGCCCGACGACGACTGGCGGACGAACGTCGCCGTCGGCGGCGCGGTCGAGGACGTCACCGACACTATCGACGACGACGTGCGGGAGATGGCGGTCCGCGCGGTCGACGCGCTCGACCTCGACGCCGCCGGCGTGGACGTCATCGGGACGGGCGACCGCCCGTTCGTCCTCGAAGTCAACGCCACCGCCGGCTTCAAAGGCCTCTTCGACGCCACCGGGAGGAGCGTCGCGCCGCACATCGCGCGCCTCGCCATCGAGCGCGCCGGCGGCAGCGTGGACGAGGCTGGGTTCGCGGCGCACGAGACCAGCCTCGTCGACGAGTGGCCGGCGTGCGCGCCCGACCTCTCCGGCGACGACGCCTTTCGCACCGTCGGCTACACCGAGCAGGTCGACGTCGCCGCCGGCGGCGGCATCGAGACCGCCGTCGCGAAGTCGGACACGGGCGCGAAACGCAGCACGGTCGACCTGACGCTCGCCGCCCGCATCGGCGCGGGGCCGCTCGAAGGGACGACGAGCGTGCGCTCCGGGTCGAGCAAATCCAGCAGCTCCCGGCCGCTCGTCACGCTCGACATCCGCGTCGGCGACCGCTGGCACGAGGTGACCTGCGACGTCATCGACCGCGAACACATGAACTACCCCGTCCTCCTCGGCCGCGACATCCTCGACGACTACTTCGTCGACGTCTCGACGCGCGCGCCGACGGACGACAAAGCCGAGGAGTAGGCGGAATCAGTCGCCGCTCGGCCACGCCAGCCCCTTCGGACTCTCGGGCGGGCGGAGCGGACTCGCCGGGAGGCCCGGCGTCGGCTCCGGAGCGTTGTAGCCGACGGGCGCGACGTCGTTCGGACCGTCCGGGTAGAAGAGGCTCGCGAGCGCGTGGAGGTGCTCGCGGCCGACGCCGAGTTCGAACTGGCCGCCGCCGTAGAGCGCGATGCCTTCTCGCTCCGCGTAGTCGAGGAAGTCGAAGAGGGCTTCGAGCGTCCCGAACCGCGAGGGCTTGACGTTCAGCACCTCGGGGTCGACGGGGAGCGCCTTCACGTCGGCGACGGAGTGGACGGGCGCGTCGAAGGAGAGTCGGTCGGCGTTCGCCCGGAGGAGGTCTTCGGTCCCCGGCGTGAACGCGGCGTCCTCGACGACGGCGTCCGGGAAGCCGTCGAGGACGCGCCGGTAGAAGCCGAGGTCGACGGGATTGTCGACGTCCGTCCCCTCGTAGTAGCTCTTCAGGTCGACGACGCGGACGGCGTCGAGCGCCGCGAGCTCGCGGACGAGGTCGTCGCTCCAGTCGGGCGTCGGGTCGAGTTTGAACTCGAGCGTCGGGTCGACGTCCAGCCACGCCTCGACTCGTTTCGCCGTCGGGGGGTCGTCCGGGAGGCGGGTGGAGACGGCGAATCGAACGGCCGCGTACTCGCGGTCGAGGGCGGACGCGAGCGACTCGTCGGCCTGCTTCAGCGCGAGGTCGAGCGCCGCGGACTCGACGGCCCACCGGCGGTAGTTCCGGAAGTCCGCGCGACTCGGCGGGTCGGGCCAGAGCGCGGCGTCGTCGAGCGCGTCCGAGAACGAGTCGAGCGTGAACTCGCCGGTCGGGAGGTCGAGTGCCGCGCCGACATCCCGGTGAGCTTCGACGGCCGCCGCGACCGCCGCGTGGTCGTCCGCGTCGTAGGTGACGTCCTCCCCGCGACCCGTCGCCCCGTCGCCGGTCGCGGCGAAGGTCGTGGTGACGCGTTCGAACCCGCTCGACGTGTCCATTCGACGCTGCTCGGTCGCCCACGTTTCGACGGTGAGCGGGCGGTCCGCGAGGACCCCGTAGGTATGCACGAACATGCCTCGGTCGGGGAGCGACTTCGGTCTTCCGCCGCCGGCGGCGACGGCTCGGACCGAATCCGACGCGGGCGTCGGGGTCACGCGCCGCGAGTCGTCGTTGACGAAACTAAACAATCGGTTGCAGTCGGGCGGTTTTCCCGTTTCGAGGTTTCACTTTCACTCCGGTTTGGACATGGTTATAGCCGCGACCGTCCTATGGTTTGAGCGTACAGAATTCATCGATTCGAACCGGTCGATGTCCGGGGGCGACCAGTGGCGCGATGCACCGAAACCCGCAGCTATATGGGTGGTCGCGCTATACGATTTGGTCGTCTTCGAACGCCCGATAATCCCTAACCATGACACCCCAATCTCTCCCGAACACAGGTGGTATCGCCGATGAGTGACCGCTCGCTCTCCGCGGACGAACTGACCCTCCCCGTCAAGCGCGTCGACGGCGACACCATCGAGGAACGCCTCACCGCGAACGCCTACAGTAACATCCTCCCCGCCCGCTACCTCCAGCAGGACGCGCAGGGCAACCTCGTCGAGGACCAGGAGGACCTCTTCCGGCGCGTCGCGCGGAACATCGCGCTCGCCGAAGCCGTCTACGAGGCGGAGAACCAGGACCTCGAAGTCCTCGTCTCCCCCGACCAGCTGAAGCCCGACCACCCGCGCCGCGACGAGCTCGCCGCCGAAGTCTTCGGCGACGACGTCGACGCGGACGACACGGCGGTCGAGACCGAACTCACCGAGGAGAACGTCAACAAGTTCGCGTACGAGACCGTCGTCCCCGAGCTCCCCGACAGCGTGCGCGAGCACGTCGAGGCGAAAGCCGACGAGTTCGCCGACCTCATGGAGCACCTCTCCTTCATGCCGAACTCGCCGACGCTGATGAACGCCGGCGGCGAACTCCAGCAGCTCTCTGCGTGTTTCGTCGACTCTCCTGCGGACGACCTCACCGACATCCACCAGACCGCGAAGGAAGCCGCGGAGGTCTTCCAGTCCGGCGGCGGCATGGGGTACGCCTTCTGGAAGCTCCGACCGTTCGGCGACCCCGTCGGGAGCACGGGCGGTATCGCGTCCGGCCCCATCACGTTCATGCGGACGTTCGACCAGATGTGCGAGACCATCGCGCAGGGCGGCACGCGCCGCGGCGCGCAGATGGGTGTCATGCGCGTCAGCCACCCCGACGTCATCGAATTCATCCACGCGAAGAACAAGGACGTCTCCCTCGCGCACTGCCTCAAGCTCAACGACCCCGACGACTACACCTACACGTCGTTCAGCGAAGCGCTCGAAGAGGCGCGTAGCCTCATCGACGAGGACGGCAAAGTCCCGAAGCACCTCCGGAACGCCGTCGAAGGCCACCTCTCCAACTTCAACATCTCTGTCGGCGTCACGGACGGCTTCATGGACGCCCTGAAGAACGACGAGGAGTTCGTCTTCACGAACCCCCGCACCGAGGAACCGCACATCGCGACGGAGGAGACGAAGGAGATGTACTCCCGCTACGACCTCGGCGACTACGTCGAGCCCGGCGAGGAGCTCTCCATCCCCGCCGAAATCATCTGGGAGCGCATCGTCGAAGGCGCGCACGAGAACGGCGAACCCGGCGTCGTCTACCTCGAACGCATCAACAAGCTCCACTCCTTCGACGTCGAGAAACACCCCGACCACCAGATTCTCGCGACGAACCCCTGCGGCGAACAGCCGCTCGAGGAGTACGAGGCCTGTAACCTCGGTCACATCAACCTCTCCACCATCGCGGACCTCGACACGCCCGACTGGCGCGTGTTCACGCAGGAGAACGAGTTCGAGAGCCTCGAAGCCGCCGTCGACGCCTTCCTCGAGGAAGCCATCGACTTCGACGAGTTCGACTACCGCATCCAGGAGGGGACGCGCTTCCTGGAGAACGTCGTCACCATGTCGGACTTCCCCGTCGAGGAGATCGCGGACAAGGTCGGCTCGATGCGGAAGATCGGCCTCGGCGTCATGGGGCTCGCACAGCTCTACGTCCAGCTCGGCGTGCGCTACGGGAGCGACGAGGCGAACGAAATCGCCCGCCAGCTCATGGTCCACATCAACCACGGCTCGAAGGACGCGAGCCACGACCTCGCGGAGGAGCGCGGCTCCTTCGACGACTGGGGCGACTCGAAGTACGCGAACCCCACGGAGTACCGCGAGTGGTTCGAGCATTACACCGGCGAGTCCGCCGACGACTGGGAGGACGGCTACCCCATCCGCAACCACAACACGACGACCATCGCCCCCACCGGCACCACGTCGATGGTCGGGAACACCACGGGCGGCTGTGAGCCCATCTACAACGTCGCCTACTACAAGAACGTCTCCGACGACGTGCAGGGCGACGAGATGCTCGTCGAGTTCGACGACTACTTCCTCCGCACCCTCGAGGCGAACGACATCGACGTCGACGCCGTGAAGAAGGAGGCCGAACAGCAGATGGCGAGCAACGAGTTCGACGGCGTCACCGGCCTTTCCACTGTTCCGAACGCCATCGGTGAGCTCTTCGTCACCACCGGCGACCTCAGTGCGAAACAGCACGCCGCCATCCAGACCGCGTGTCAGGAGGGCGTCGACTCCGCCATCTCGAAGACGGTCAACGCCCCGAACGACTCCAGCCTCGAAGACGCGAAGGAGGTCTTCGAATACATCTACGACCACGGCGGGAAGGGCGTCACCTACTACCGCGACGGCACCCGCTCGAAGCAGGTGCTCACCACGCGCGCCGACAACGCCGACTTCGCCGACGTCGACGAAGACGAACTCGCGGAAGCCATCGTCGACCAGATTCAGGAGAACTTCGGCGGGCTCGCCGCCTTCCTCGACGACGAGAGCGTTCGCGCCGCGCTCGGCGAGGACGTCGACGCGCTCGTCGACGCCGCCGAGTCGAAGCAGGTCCGCCCGCGCCCCGACACCCTCCACGGTGTCAGCCAGCGCGTGAAGACCGGGTACGGCAAGCTCTACGTCACCATCAACGAGGATCCCGAGACGGGCGAACCGTTCGAGCTCTTCGCGAACATCGGCCACTCCGGCGGCTACACGAACTCCTTCACGGAGGCGCTCGCGAAGACCATCTCCACCGCGCTCCGCTCCGGCGTCGACCCCGAGGAGATCGTGGACGAACTCAAGGGCACGCGCAGCCCGAAGGTCGCCTGGGACCGCGGCGAGCAGATCAACTCCATCCCGGACGCCATCGGCACCGCCCTCGAACGGTACGTCAACGACGAAGTCGACAAACCCGTCCCCCGCCAGCAGAACCTCACCGAGCTCGCGGACGACGAGACGCCGCCGGCGACCGCCGAGGAAGCCGACGCCACCGCTTCCACGAGCGCCGCCCACGAGACCGACGGCGGCGCGGCCGCCCAGAGCGGCGGTCAGGGCCAGGACGACACCGACGCCACCCAGGACCTCATCGACGCCGGTGAACTCCCCGAATGCCCCGAATGTGGCAGCATGGACCTCTACTACTCCGAAGGCTGCAAGACCTGCCAGGGCTGCGGCTGGAGCGAGTGCTCGTAGACCCGCTGCTCGCTACCTGACGACTCTCCTCTCTCTTCTCGTTCTCACCGCTCGGCAGCGGCCGCGCTCGTCTCGTCATCTCCGACTGAGGGGGAAGCGTCTTGCCGGCGCGCGACGAAGCCCGAGTGATGAGCGACGACGAGCAGGGCGGGCGGCCGTGTCCGATGTGCGAGACGCCGATGTACAAGCGTCACTGCAAGTACGTCTGCCCGCAGCACGGCGTGGTAGTGGACTGCAGCGACCCCTTCGTCTTCTGAACTGCCGCGAACTGGGTGTTTTTACGCGACAGGACCTGTAGCGTCGGGCATGGAGTCGTGGAATCCGCCGGGGCCGATGGATGCGTCGGGGTCGCTGGACGCGAACGCGGACGTGCCGGAGGACGTCGCGGCGTCGGGCGGGCCGACCGCGTCGGCGTCGGCGGCGAGCGAGGCGTTCGGGACGCTGGCGAACGAGACGCGGCTGGGCGTGCTCGTCCACCTGCTCCGCGCGGAGCGCGCGGGCAACGGCCCGCTGTCGTTCTCGGCGCTCCAGGAGGCGGTCGGCAGCGAGAGTTCCGCGGGGTTCGCGTACCACCTCCGCCAGCTCGACGGTCAGTTCGTCGGAAAAGACGGCGACGGCTACGTGCTCACGGCGGCGGGCCGGCGAGCGGCGGAGGCGGTCGTCGCGGGCGTCTTCACCGGCGACGACGAACCGCGGCGGGCGAGCTAACGGCTACTCTCTCACCGTTCTTCGCTCGGGATTTCCTCGCGAACGCGCGCTTCGGCGACGGACGCCCGGCCGTCGGCGGTGAGCGTCACGGCGTCCGCGGTCTCGGGCGTCAGTTCGACGCCGGTGGCCGCGAGCGCGCGCAGCGAGAGGGAGACGGCGTCGTCAGTGCCCATCGAGCTGTCGTAGTCCGCTTCGAGCACGTCGCGGGCGTCCGTCGCGCCGTTCCCGATGGCGGTCGCGCGCCACTCCCGGGTCGCGCCGGACGGGTCGATCTCGAAGAGCCGGGGGTCGTCGTCGACGCCGGCGAGGAGGAGCGTAGTGCCGTAGGGGCGCGCGCCCCCGGTCTGCGTGTGTTCCTGGAGGTGGTCGGCGACGGTGGTCGCGAGCGTCGGCGTCGTCGTCGGCTCGCCGTACCTGACGCGGTCTTCCTGTGCCGCGCGCCGCGCGAGGTCGACGAGCTTCCGGGCGTCGGCCGCGTGGCCGGCGCTCCCGACCGCGAGGTGGTCGTCGACGCCGTAGAGTTTCTCGACGCTCCCGGGTTCGACGAGCGGGGAGCGACGCGGGCCGACGGCGGCGAGTGCGACGCCGTCCGCGGCGCGGACGCCGACGACGGGTGACCCCTGCGTGACGGCTTCGCGAGCGTACTCAACTTGATAGAGGCGGCCGTCGGGGGAGAAGATGGTCGTCCCGCGGTCGTACGCCTGCTGGTTCGAGCCCTGCATCACGCCACCTCCTCGGCCGCGGCGTACTCGTCGATGTCGACGCCGTCGACCGTGACGGTGGCGAGCGTGACGCCGTTCCCGCTCGCGGTGTCGCGCTCGCTCGCGTGCTCGACTGCGGCCGCGGCGACCTCACGGGCTTCGGTGAGGCCGATGTCGTCCGCGTACTCGTTTTCGAGAACGCCGTACGCGAGTTGCATCCCGCTCCCGCCGGCGGCGTAGGTGTCGGAGAGGACGCCGCCGCCGCCGTCGAGTTCGAGGACGTGCGCGCCGTCGGCGTCGACGCCACCGAGGAGCGGCGACACCTGCATCCCGGAGGTCCGGAGGACGCTGGCCGCGAGCGTCCCGAGCGCGCTCATCGAGGGCGGGCCGTCGCGGCGCTCCGCGTAGAGTCGGGATTCGGCGCGGAGCACGCGTACGAATTGCTGGAGGTGGCCGACGGTCCCGGAGAGTGCGGCCGCGCCCGTCGGGTGGACGGGTTCGACCTTCCGCACGCCCTTGTTCGTCACGAACCGGCCGCCGCCGACGCTCGCGCGCTGGTCCGCGCCGAGCACGGCCGCGTCGCCGGCGACGAGACCGACGACCGTCGTCCCTGTCTCCGCGACGTTTCCCGCCCCCTCGTTCGAGCCTGCGGGATTCACCGTGTCCGCTGCGTCGGCCAGTCCGGGAGCCGTCTCGTGGAGCGGCCGCCGACTGGCGTACTCTTCGCCTGCTCGGTTCGCGTCGCGGTCTGTCTCCATACTCGCTCGTAGGGGGCACCCGGGGAAATATGTTAGCTAAAATATATTTTAGCCGGCGGGACGGGCGTCGGCGACGGTTGCGGCGTTCCACGAGCGCCGTGCAGCTATTTCCGAGTGGGCGTCGAAGTCCCGGGTATGAACGGGAACGGGTCGAGACGGCGCTTCCTCCGTGCTGCAGGCGTTGGGGGCGTGGCGGCGTTCGCGGGCTGTGCGGGGGACTCGGGGGAAACGACGCCGACGCGCGTATCGACGGACGACCCGCGCGTGGGCGTCGAGACGGTCGCGTCCGGGTTCGTCTCGCCCGTCGACGTCGCCGTCGGCGGCGGGGAGACGTTCGTCGCGGACCAGCCCGGCCGGCTCCACCGCGTCGGAGAGGGCGGAGCAACCGACGTGGCTCTCGACCTCCGCGACGCCATCGTCTCCCTCTCCGGCTACGAGGAGCGCGGCCTGCTGGGTGTCGCGCTCCACCCGGACTTCCCCGAGACGCCGCGCCTCTACGTCCGGTACAGCGCGCCGCGGCGCGACGGCACGCCCGAGGACTACTCGCACACGTTCGTCCTCGCCGAGTTCACGCGGACGGGGGGTGCGTTCGACCGCGGGAGCGAACGCACGGTTCTGGAGATTCCCCAGCCGCAGTCGAACCACAACGCCGGGAGCGTTGTATTCGGCCCTGCTGGGTATCTCTACGTCGGCGTCGGTGACGGCGGCGGCAGCGGTGACAGCGGCCGCGGCCACGCCGACGACTGGTACGGCGCGAACGCCGGCGGCAACGGCCAGGACACCGACGCGAACCGCCTCGGGAGCATCCTCCGAATCGACGTCGACGAACGCGGAGCCGGGAAGCCCTACGGCGTCCCCACGGAGAACCCGCTCCCCGACTCTCCCTACCCCGAGCAGTACGCCTGGGGCTTCCGGAACCCCTGGCGGTTCGGCTTCGACGACATCGACTCGACCGCCGCCGGCGAACAAGCGGAGACGCTCGTCGCCGCGGACGTCGGACAGAACCGCTACGAGGAGGTGAACGCCGTCGAGAAAGGCGGGAACTACGGGTGGAACGTCCGGGAGGGCCGGCACTGCTACGGCAGTGAGAGCTGCCCGACGGAGACGCCGGACGGCGCGCCGCTCGTGGACCCCGTCGTCGAATACCCCCACGAGGGCGACGGCGTCTCGGGAGTCTCCGTCGTCGGCGGCTCCGTCTACCGCGGTGACGCGCTCTCGGCGCTCCGCGGCGAGTACGTCTTCGGCGACTGGAACGCACAGGGTCGACTGTTCGTCGCCACGCCCGACGGCGACCGGTGGCCGACGCGCGTCCTCCCCGTCGACGGCCTCGACCCCTACCTCACCGCGTTCGGCTCCGATTCGAGCGGGGAGCTTCTCGCGTGTACGAGCCAGAGCGGCGGTCTCTCCGGAACTAGCGGCCGCGTCGTCCGCCTCGTTCCTGCGTAACTCGTACTACCGGTCGCGCCACCAGGCGTAGGCGGGGCCGAGGAGGGTGGCGACGCCGACGGCGGCGAGCGCGGCGACGACGAGCGGGTCGGCGTGGACGGCGCTGATTGTGAAGTGGTCGAGGCTCGCGCCGATGCCGACGGCGACGACGGTCCAGGGGAGTTCGCCGGCGAGGGTGCCGAGGGCGAACGCGGGGAGGGTGACGCCGCCCGCGCCGGCGGCGGTGGAGACGGCTTCCGCGGGCGTGGGAGCGAGGCGGGCGGCGGTGACGCCGCGGACGTCGCCGGTGTGTTCGAAGTAGCCCGCGCTCCCGGCCGTGGCGCGGCCGAGGAGGCCGCTCTCAGCCGAGAGGTAGCGGCCGGCGTAGAAGGGGAGGAGGCTCGTCGCGACCGCGCCGACGAGCGCAACGGGGACGCCGAGAAGGAGGCCGTAGCGGTAGCCGACGAGCGCGGAGAGGAGCATCACGGGCCACGCGAGGAACGGCCGGACGGCGTAGAGGCCGACGAGGACGACCGGGAACCACGGGCTGTCGATGACGCCGCGGACGGCGTCGAACGTCCGCGCGGGCGACGCGACGGCCGCGACGGCGACGAACGCGAGGAGGGCGGCGAGCCCGAGCAGCCGGCGGCGGGACGGAACGGGGACGCGCACACCTCTCGTAGGCGGCGGCTCGTAAAGGGTTATACGCTCCACGGGCGGAGTACGGGTATGGCCGCGGGCACCGACGACGCCGACGCCGACCCTATCGAGCTCGGCGTGGAACTCCTCTCGAAACTCGAGTTCGAGTCGCTCTCAATGGCCGAGGTCGTCGACCGCATCGAGACCGTGACCACTCATCCGCGGACGACCCGCCGCATCCTCGACGAAGCCGAAGCGCGCGGCGTCATCGAACGCGAATCCGCCCGCATCTACCCGCAGGGCGGCGGCTACGTCAGCTTCCAATCCGAGGTCATCGAGAAGGAAGGCGACTTCACCTGCCAGCGCTGTGGCACCGGCATCACCACCGGCTACTTCATCGACCTCGACGCCGGCGAACTCGGCCCCTTCGGCTCCTCGTGTATTCGGAAAGTCACCGGGAGAGAGTGACGTCGTTCGGAGGGAGCGCCGAAGGCGCGAGTGAGAACGACGGAATACACGAGCGGGAGCGACTGGGGGGAGCGACACGCGAGTAACGCGGTTCGGAGGGAGCGCCGAAGGCGCGAGTGAGAACGACGGAATACACGAGCGGGAGCGACTGGGGGGAGCGACACGCGAGTAACGCGGTTCGGAGGGAGCGCCGAAGGCGCGAGTGAGAACCGCGAGAAGGCGAGCGGTGGCGAACGAACGCCGAAAGCGCGCGATTCTGCGAGATCGGGTCGAATACGGTCAGTCGCGGATGGCGGCGATGAGGTCGTCGATGCGCTGGCGTTGTTCGGCGAGTTCGTCGCGTTGCGCGGCGATTCTGTCTTCTTGCGCGTCGAGCTCGGCGCGCTGGCGGGCGATGGCGTCGCTGTGCGAGGCGAGCGCGTCCTCTTGGCGTTCGACGGCGACGAGAATATCGCGGAGTTCCGCGAGGAGTTCGTCGTCCGGAATCGACGGCTCGGGGGCTGGCTCCGGCTCCCGAGTCTCGGCGGGCGTGCGGTCTCGCGTTCGCTCCCGCCGTCGGTCGTTCTGCTCCCGTCGTTCGTCCCCTCCCCGCCGTTCGGGCTCGCTCCGTGAGCGCTCGCGCCACGCGCGCTCTTCGTCTTTCGCGTTCGCCGCGCACTCGCCTCGGCTTTCGGCCGTCGTCGCCTCGCTCGCCGGTTCCGAATCTGTGGTCGTCGCCGTCGAAGCGCCCGTCTCTGAACGAGTCTGCTCCTCGGCGTCGTCATCGGCTCCGCTCATCTCGATGGGGGCGATACCGGAGTCCGCGAAGCCCATGTCGTCGCGCTCGGGCGTCGGGTCCGGCTCCTCGGGCTCGTGGAGCTGTGCGAACTCCGCGGGCGTCGAGACGTCGTGCGCCGCGAACAACGCTTCCTCTACCGCCTCCTTCACCTCCCGGAACGACTCGTTCGGCACCTTGATGCGCTCCGTATGGCCGTCCGTCCCGAAGACGAGCGTCGACGCCACGCTCCCCTCCTCCGCCGAGAACGCCGTCACGTCTCCGTAGTCGATGCTCTCGTAATCCTCGTCCCACGCCGCCGCCCCGACGTGTTTCACGAGGCGGCTGCTCGTCACCACGAGCGTCAGCTCGCTGAACCGGTAGACGCCCTTCACGGACTCGCCCGGTCCCGTGACGCCCGCCGCGTTCAACACGCCCGCGAGCACCGGCGGCACGACGTCGTCGACGCGGCTCGCCGGCACCTCCATCGTCTCCGTCCCGTCCGTCCCGTAGTCGAGTTCGATCTTCGCCTTCCGCCGCCCCTCCCGGACCGACACCCGCTCCGCGTCGTGCAGGTACTCCTCGACCGTCTCGTCCGACAGCAACCCCTCCGCCCGATAGACGAGCGTCCGCGTCGGCGTCAAGAACAACACGTCCTCGCCCTTCAACGGAATCCTCGCCACCGGCGACTCCTCACCGAGCGCGCCGCTCACCACACCGGGTACGTCCATCTTTAATTAGTGAGGGAATCCCGGGATTCAGGCCGGGTGGGAATCGGGTTAACTTCGTGAAACTGTCCACGCATACGTGTCTAGTTGACTCCCCACCACAAAAACACTCCCAACCCCGATCAGTTATCAGACACTGCTGCACATATGGGATTGTGATACGTCGTACCGTCGTTGTGAAGTTAGCCGTTCCTCAAGAACGGCGCGACGACCTCTGCGAAACCACCAAGCGGTTTCGACAAGCTGCCCAACTGGTCGCGGACCGCGCGTTCGAGCGCAACGACGACGGCTACGTCATCACGTCGAAAACGAAGCTCCACGAACTCACGTACCAGCAGGTCCGCGAAGCGACCGACGGCTTGAACGGGAGTTCACCGACAAGCCCTGGCGTTTACGCCGGGGTAGTTGACACCACGCCTACGCCCCTCCCTCCGCATAAACCCGACGGGGCGCGAGAGGTCCACGCCCGCCCCGAAAGAGAACCTTAATACGTCCCCTGACCCTACCCGAAACTGAGCCCGGGTGGCTTAGTCTGGTCATAGCGCCGCACTCATAGGGTTCAGAGATTCGGTGCGGCAGCCATTCGGTGGCTGTGCGTGTCCTACGAGGCCCGCCGAGCCTCGAACCTGGGACATGCGGAGGCCGAGGGTTCGAACCCCTCCCCGGGCATTTTCACTACGTCGCTCACCAACGTGAGCGACCGCTCCGTGAAAATGCGTTGCGGGAGGGGGTCGAATCGGGGAGGAGTGCTACGAGAGACGCGAAGCGTCTCTCGGCATCGCGAGAATCGGAGATTCTCGCTATCCAGCCAGAAGTCACCGACTTCTGGCGACATCACGGGAAACCGACGGTTTCCCGTTAGCAGTCGGAACGCGTCGCGTTCTGACGACGTGACGAAACGGCTTCCCCGTTTCGAACCACTTCGCTCCGACAGTGGTTCACGCGAACGGACGTGAGCGGGTTAGGCGTGGAGGGCGGCGGTGGGTCGGACGGCGTCGTGTTCGGCTTGCCAGTCGTCGGTTTTGATGCCGGCGACGCGGTCGAGGAGGCGGGCGATGTCTGCGTCGGGGGCGTAGAATTCGGTGAAGAGGCGCATGACGTCGGCGGCGACCGCGTGGGCGCTGGCGAGGTCGGGGGTGACGGCGAGCTGGAGGGTGGTGTAGTCGCCGGGTTCGTCGCCCCAGCGGGCGTCGATGCGGTAGCCGCGTTCGTCGTCGGCGACGCGTTCGGGGACGCGGCCGGGGGCGAGGACGAGCCAGAGGTCGAGGTCGACGTGTTCGTACTCGACGACGGCGTGCGGGTCGTACTTTCGGCCGACGTCTTCGCCCCAGTCGGGGTCGTCGTGCGTCCAGTTCGGCGGGACGCTCATTCCTTCGGTCATGATTCGCGTCTTCGGCGGCCCGCATAAACCCGCTTGTGGCTAACAGCACGGGATTCCGCGACGGTCCGGTTCGAGCGGAAAGAAACGCTCTATACGACCGATAAAACGTCTAAGTATTTCTACGGCGGTCGTGAAACGTCTCGGTGCGGTGGGTTCCGTGATGAATTGCGGTGAAACGGCGGGAAGTATCTCGCGGGCTTATCCCCCCGGCGTTCGTAGGGGCGAGTGAGGACCCCCTGATATGTCCACGCAACAATCCGCCGTCGAACGCGTCGGCGACGAGCTGTCAACGGCTGTGCGCTCCGGTCTCCTCCACCGCCCGGTGGAGGCGCTCGGGTTCTGGGCGGGTGTCACCCTCCCGTTCCTCTACCTCCCGCTCGTCCTGAGCGGGCTGGAGTCGCAGGCGTCGCAGGTGGCGTGCGTCGTCCTGCTCGTCGTTCACGCCGCCGCCCTCTACGTCGGCCGCGGCTACAAACAGCGCGTCGCCCAGTAACTCGTAACGCCCCGCAGAACACCGACGACGTCCCTCCACGCTGCTCACTCGTCTCTCTCTCGCTTTCGCTCGTTATCGCTCGCTTCGTCGCTCGCCTCCGCGCCGTCGACTTCTCGGATTCGGACAGATGCTCCGTTCGAGCTACGAGTCGGCGCGCCGGACGCGTGCGAGTTCGTCGGTGAGCGCGTCGCGTTTCAGGAGGGCGAACCCGGTGAAGATGACGAGGAAGCCGACGACGGTCGTCGGGTCGAGGGTTTCGCGGAGGAAGATGAAGCCGGAGAGCGCGGCGAAGACGGGGGCGACGTAGGAGACGAGGTTGATCTCGATGGAGCCGAGGCGTTCGTGGAGGTCGAAGTAGATGAGGAAGCCGAGGGCGGACGCGGCGAGGGAGAGGTAGGCGATGGCGGCGAGACTGGTGGCGTTCACGGTGAACGTCTGGGGTTCGCCGCGGCCGAGGCTGACGGCGTGCATGAGGAGCGCGCCGCCGAGCATCGACCAGGCTTCCATCGTCTCGATGGGGAGGTCGGCGTCGACGCGTTCGGTGAGGACGCTGCCGAAGGCGAAGCAGGCGGCCGCGCCGAAGATGAGGAGTTCGCCGACCGCGTTCGACCCGAGGACGCCGACGTTCCCGCTCGCGAAGAAGGACGGCGGGAGGACGAGGACGGCGACGCCGACGAGGCCGAGGAGGAGGCCGAGCACGCCGACGGCGGAGAGGCCTTCCTTGGGGAGGAGGACGCGGCTGAACGCGGTGGTGAGGACGGGGCTGAGGCTGACGACGACGGACGCCGCGGCGGACGTGACGCCGGGGAGGTCTTCGCCGACGAAGAGGAGGGCGTGGTAGCCGGCGATGAGGAAGACCGCGCCGATGGCGACGACGACCCACTCCTCGCGGTTTTCGGGGAGCCAGTGGTCAGTGACGTGCCACGCCCACGCGAGCATGATGACGCCGGCGACGTCGTAGCGGACGGCGGCGAAGAACACGGGCGGGACGAATTCGAGCCCGGCCTTGATCGCCATGAACGCCGACCCCCAGACCGCGGCGAGCACGCAGAACAACGCGAGATTCCGATACCGAGTCACAGCGACTCTGCGTTCGCTGCGGGGATTACGGTTTCGAAGCCCCCGGCCGATTGCCTCGGATTCTCAGGCGCGGCGCTCGTCGCGGAGCGCGCGCAGGACGTCCTGCCGGGTGACGAGGCCCTGCACGAACCCGCCGCTATCGACGACGGGCACGCGGTTGATGTCGGGGTCGTCGCCGGCGAGGACGTCGAGGAGTTCGTCGAGCGTCGCGTCTTCTCGGACGGTGACGACGTCCTCGGTCATCACCGCGGAGATGGGTTTTCCGGCGTTCCGCGCGAGGTCGAGTTCGGCGTCGAGGCCGCCCCACGAGAGGTCGAAGCCGTACTCCATCGATTCGAGGAAGGGCGGGAGGCCGATGGGAATCCACAGCGTCCGGTCGGAGGGCTGGAAGATGTCGACGAGGTCGGTGCGGGTGACGATGCCGACGAGCCGCCCGGTCTCGTCGTCGACGACCGGGAAGCCCGAGTAGTGTTTCCGCGCGAGCTTCGTCAGGACGTCCCCGACCTCCTCGCTCTCCGTGACGGTCTCGACGTCCGGCTCCATGATGTCGGCCGCGGTCAGACTCATACCCGGACGGTCGCGGCGACGCCAAGTAGAAGTTCCGGGTCGCGCCCCCGAACGCGACGCCGGTCCCTGACCCCACAATACACCGAGCGGTGAATCCGAAAGGCGAGTGGATGCGGTCCGACGGTGCTAAGTCGCGGACGGCGGAACGCGAGGTATGGCGTGGACGGACCGGCTGGACGCGGCGCTCGGCGTCTACCTCGCGGGGCTGCTCGCGCCGGTCACCCTCCTGGCGTGGGCGACCGGATTCCCCTTTATCCTCCCGAGTCTCGGGCCGAGCGCGTACGTGCTCGCGACGAGCGAGGGGCGAGAGCGGGAGACGGTCGTCGGGCAGGCGGTGGGCGTTGTCGCGGCGTACGTCTGCGTTCGCGCGCTCGTCGGGCCGCTCGCGAGCGTCGGGTTCGTCCCGCACACGCTCGGCGGCTTAGCGCAGGTCGCGGCCATCCTCGTCGCGGTCGTGCTGGCGACGCTCGGGATGGCGGCGGCCGATTCGCGGCACGCGCCCGCGTACGCGACCGTCCTCATCTTCACGCTCGGCATCCCGAGCCGGGGCGTCGACGTCCTCGTCTTCCTCGCGGGCGTCGCCTTCCTCGTCGCCGCGCACGCGGCGCTCGATTCGGTCGGCCTCCGGCCGTAGTCAGGTCTCGTCGAGGTCAACGCTCCGGTCGGTCTCCCGGAGGATGAACGGGCCGATGGAGAGCGTGCGCTGGGTGACGGTGACGATGCGGAGGATGTACGCGAGCAGGAGGGCGAACGGGAGGAGGGAGACGACGACCGTGGCGGCGGCGACGAGGAGGGCGTCGGAGACGCCGAGCGTCGCCGTGGTGACGCCCCGCGGGTCGAAGAGCATGAGCGAGCCGATGGAGACGGCGAGCGCCGGCACGGCGGCGTAGAGGATGGTGCGGGAGAGCTCGGTGAGCTCCCACTGGAAGTAGAGCGTCTTGAAATGCTCGCGGGCGGGCCCGAAGAGTTCGAGCGTCTCCACGAGGTCGTCGAGCGCGTCGACCGCGGCGTCGTTGAGCGCGTCGCCGTTCTCGGCGCGGATGCGGCGCGCGGCGTAGAGCTTCCACGAGTAGTTGTAGTTCAGCGCCGCCCAGACGACGTCGAACTCGCCGAACGTCGCGCCGTCGAGCTGCTCGCCGACGGCGTCCGCGTTCCCTTTCACCGCACGCGAGAGTGTCTCGACGCGGTCTCTCGCGCGTCCGTCGAGACCGCTCGCGGCGTCGGCGAGCGTCCCCGCCTGCTCCGCGGTGTCCGCGACGAGCGCGCGGAGGAACGCCGACGGCTCCGCCGGCCCCACGGCTTCGTCGATGACGTCCTCGACGTCTCGGCGGAACGCCATCGCCGCCTGCATGCGTTCGCGCTGGTCGCCGACCGCGCCCTGCTCCTGGGAGAGGACGAGCTGGCTCAGCGTGAGCACGAGCGTCACGCCGGTGATGGTGGAGCCGACGAGCGCCTGGTAGAGCGTCTCCATCGGGTCGCCGCGCGTGAGGAGCGTGTACGCGCCCGTCGGGTGGAGGACGCCCGCGCCGACGACGGCGGCGAAGACGGCCGCGAGCATGCTCGCCGCGACGACGCGGCGGTCGGCGTCGAGGAGCAGCCAGAACGCCCAGTTCGACATCGACACGCGCTCGCGCATCGTGTCACTCGGCTCCCCGCCGCTCTCGTCGGCCGTCACGCCGTCCTGACTGTCCATGCGCGGGCTTCGCCGGCCGCCCCCTAAACTCGCGGGGTCACCTCTCGGACGCAACCACTAACTCTCGACGCCCCGGACGTCCGGGCATGTCCGAAACCGTGCTCGTCCCGGGCGCGCGCCGCGTCGAAGCCACGCTCGATACGCCCGACGGGGACGCCGACGCCTGCGTCGTCGCGTGCCCGCCACACCCCCAGATGCGCGGCCACCGCGGTGACGCCCGACTCACCGCCGTCAGCGACTCCCTCACCGAGCGCGGTTCTGATTCAACGGGCGGGGTCGCGAGGGCCGATCCCGGTTCGACAGACGGAGTCGCCTGCCTCCGCTTCGACTACGGCGAGTGGGACGAGGGGTACGGCGAGCGCGAGGACGCCCGGAACGCCCTCCGCTGGGCGGCCGAGCGCTACGACTCCGTCGCGCTCTACGGGTTCTCCTTCGGCGGCGCGATTGCCGCGCTCGCCGCCGCGAGCACCGATGTTGACCTCGCCGCCGTCGCGCTGCTCGCTCCCGCCTCCCGGCTCGCGGACGACCTCGACGCCGTCGCGGCGCTCGACGACGTCTCTTGTCCCGCGCTCGTCGTCTACGGCGAACGCGACACCACCGCCGACTGGGAGCCGCTCGTCGAGCGCGCCCGCACCCTCGGCCTCTCGGTGACCGCGCTCTCCGCCGACCACTTCTTCGTCGGCCGCCACGACGACGTCGCCAGCGAAATCGGCGGCTTCCTCCTCGAACACCTTCAGTAAGCCGTCGCAGACCGAGCACGCGTCATCCCCCCGCCGAGGTGCTTCGACTGCGGCGTGTCGAAGGCGGCCGCTCGGTCGGGCTCGTCTGTCTCCACCGCCAGCACCCCGTCAGCGTCTCCGGCCTCCAACAGCTCGAAGTAGCTCCTGACCGTCACCCTCCGGCATGGCCCGTGACCTGTCTCTACGCGCGTTCCTCGGCGACCTCGGCGCTCGCCTCGCCGCGGCGGGCGTCGTTCTCGCGATCTTCCTCGGCCTCGGGTATCTCAATCGAATCGACACGCTCGGTCTCTCGGCGGTCTTGGGCACGCCGCTCGGCTTCTTCGGCGTCGCGTTCGGCCTCGTCGTCGTCGCGTCCCTGCTCTGGATCGGCTTCCAGCAGTCTCGGAGCTGAGCCGCCCGAGCGGGCGGCGGGCGTCGTCAGGGCTGGATGACGGCGCGGAAGCGGACGTCGCCCTCGATCATGTGGGCGTAGGCGTCGGCGGCGTCTTCGAGGTCGAACGTCTCGATTTCGGGGGTGATGTCGCGGAGAGCGGAGAAGTCGAGCGTGTCTTCTGAGTCGGTGGCGGTGCCGGAGGCCCAGCCGCCGACGGAGCCGCGGATGCCGACGAGTTGGCCGACGTGGACGTCGACGGCGTCCTCGGGAATGCCGACGGCGACGACTTCGCCGTCGGTGCCGAGGCCGCCGACGACCTGCTCGATGGATTCGGCGGCGGGGGCGGTGGCGAGGACGACGTCCGCGCCGCCGAGCTCTTGGAGTTCTTCCGCGGGGTCTTCGTTCTCGGAGTCGATGTAGTGGTCCGCGCCGAACTCGCGGGCGGACGCTTCCTTCTCGCGGCCGCGGGAGACGGCGGCGGTCTCGAAGCCGGCCTCGCGGGCGTACTGGAGGCCGAGGTGGCCGAGGCCGCCGACGCCGACGACGGCGACGAGGTCGCCGGGGCGGGCGTCGGCGTTCCGGAGGGCGTTGAACGTCGTGATGCCGGCGCAGAGGAGCGGCGCGGCGTCCGCGGCGTCGAGGCTGTCGGGGACGGCCGCGAGCGCCTCGCGGGGCGCGACCGTGTACTCGGCGTAGCCGCCGTCGAAGGAGATGCCCGTCACCTCGGCGTTCTCGCAGGCGATGAAGTTCCCCTCGCGGCAGGCGTCACAGGTGAAACAGTGGCCGCCGTGCCAGCCGACGCCGACGCGGTCGCCCGCGCTCCACTCGGTGACGTTCTCGCCGACGGCGTCGACGCGGCCGACGACCTCGTGTCCGGGGACGCGCGGGTACTCGATGCCCGGCCGGAGGCCCTCCTTCGTGATCTCGTCGCTGTGGCAGACGCCGCACGCGTCCACCGCGACGCGGACCTCGTCTTCCCCGGGCTCGGGGACGGGTTTCTCGACGACGTCGAAGGCGTCGCCGGCGTCCGGAACCTGTGCCGCGAGCATCGTGTCTCGGCTCATACGCCCGTCGTTGGCCGCCAAACGGAAAGAGGCAGGCCAAGGAGAAGCGAGAGCCGCGTCCGACAGATTTGACACCCTGAGAAACACCGATGATTTCCATGTCATATCGGCGGGTGTGAGTGTACGTCTCGAGTGTGAGGGGCAACGGGTGCGGATACTCTCTAACGCCTCCCGCATGCCGAAGATACATATACATCGAGTCAAAATTGTTCTATAATGAACTTTGATAGGCGACAGTATCTCGCACTCGCCGGGAGTGCGGCGACAGCGGCGATCGCGGGGTGTAGTTCCAGTGGTGGCGACACGACGACCACCACGGAGGGAACGACAACGTCGTCTTCGGGCGGATCCGGCGGCTCTGGGACAACCACCGAGGTCGGCATGTACACGGAGAACGGCGAGTACTACTTCGACCCGATCGGCCTCTATGTCGAGAAGGGGACGACCGTCACCTTCGTGAACGAGAGCGGCGCGCACACGTCGACATCCTACAGCGAGGACAACGACGCGGAGAACCGCATCCCGTCTGGCGCTGAGACCTGGGACAGCGGAACGCTCACTGAGGAAGACGCGACCTTCGACCACGCGTTCAACACGACCGGGACGTTCGACTACTTCTGCATCCCGCACAAGTCGCTCGAGATGATCGGTCGTATCGTCGTTGGCGAGCCCGGCGGCCCCGCCGAGGGCACCATGCCTCCGGATGGGACGGTCCCGGCCAGCGAGAAGATCGTCTCTGAGAAATCAATCTCCTACGACTCCTTCCAAGGGTGACCAACTCATGACATTCGAGGACGACACGACGGTGGAACCGTGCGGACCAGACTGCGCGTGCGCGACATCGGACGATGCGACCGACGCCGAAGCGGCGGACGACGACACCCGGTCGTCGAACCGGCGTGGCGCGGTGGGCGCGGCAGCGGCCGGCGCGGGAGCGCTCTCCGCGCTTGCCGGCTGTAACTCCGACTCCGGCGGCGACACGACGAACGCCACGTCGATCAGCGGGAGCGGGACGACGTCCGCGGACACCGGCGGGAGCGAGGAGACGGAGTCGATCTCCTTCACACTGAACGGAGAGGAACGGACGTTCAACGTAAGCCCCGACACGCCACTGCTCTACGTGCTGCGGAACGAGGCTGGAATGAATGGCCCGAAGTTCGGCTGCGGGCTCTCCCAGTGCGGCGCGTGCACGACGCTCTTGGGCGACAACGCCATCCGCTCCTGTGTTACGCCCGTCAGCTCCGTGAACGGGAAAGAGGTGACGACGACGAGCGGCCTCGGGTCAACGGAGGACCCGAGCGCGCTCCAACAGGCGTTCATCGACCAGCAGGCCGCCCAGTGCGGCTACTGCATCTCCGGGATGATCATGGAGGCTGAATCCTTCCTCCGCGAGAACACCGACCCCTCCCGCCAGGAGATTAAGCAGGCACTCAACGGCCACCTCTGTCGGTGCGGGACGCACAACCGCATCGTCGACGCCGTCGAACAGGCGGCGGGGGAACGATGACGGTCCCCGACCTCGACGTCGAGCGCCGCGACCTGCTGAAGGGGGCGGGCGGCGCGCTCGTGATGGGGTTCTCGCTCGGTGGGGCCGCGGAGAGCGCGGCCGCGGCCGAAGGCGAGGCGGTGCCGGCGGACCTGCAGAGCAACCCCCAGCTCGACTCGTGGCTGAGCATCAACGCCGACGGAACGGTCACGGTCTTCAGCGGGAAAGTCCCCCTCGGACAGGGAAACGCGACGGCGTTCTCCCAGATCGCGGCGGAGGAACTCGACGTCGACTTCTCTCGAACGGATCTCGTGGCGGGCGACACCGAGCGAACGCCGAACGAGGGATACACGGCCGGAAGTAGTTCGCTGGAGGCGGGCGGGACGGCGCTCCGCTACGCCGCCGCGCAGGCACAGGGCGTCATCCTCGAACTCGCGGCGACACGGCTCGGCGCGAACGCCGGCGACCTCACGGTCGAAGACGGGACGATCAACGCGCCGAACGGGGCGTCTATTACGTACTGGGACCTCCTCGGCGGCCGCTATCTGAAGCGCCAGGCGCAACCCGGCGTTCAGCCGGAACCGCCGAACGAGTACGACACCGTCGGTGAATCGGTCGAGCGCATCGACATCCCCGACAAGGTCACCGGCGGAAAGGCGTACGTCCAGGACATGGAGCGCCCCGGGATGGTACACGGTCGGGTCGTCCACCCGCCGTCCTACGGCGCGTCCCTGAATTCGATCGATACGGAGTCGGTGGCGTCGATGCCGGGCGTCGTCGAAGTCGTGCGGGACGGCCGGTTCCTCGGCGTCGTCGCCGAGAAGGAACACCAGGCGATCAACGCGATGGAAGCCCTCGACGAGGCGGCGGAGTGGTCGCTGCCCGCGAACTTCCCGGACCAGGACGACCTCTACGACTACCTAGAGCGCGGGGACGCCGACGTCTCGACGGTCGACAAACAGGGGCAGGGCGCGGCCGCTATCGAGGGTGCGGCGGAGACCTACGAGGCGACGTACAAGCGGCCGTACACGATGCACGGCTCCATCGGGCCGTCCTGTGCAGTCGCGGAGATCGACGGGCAGGGCCAACTCACCGTCTGGACGCACAGCCAGGGCGTCTTCCCGCTGCGCGAGTCGCTCTCGAACCTCATGAACAAGCCGACTGAGGAGATCCGCTGCGTACACCGCGAGGGCGCGGGCTGTTACGGGCACAACGGCGCGGACGACGTCGCCGGCGAGGCCGCGCTCCTCTCCGACGCGGCCGACGGTCGCCCCGTCCGCCTGCAGTGGATGCGTGAGGACGCACACAAGTGGGAGCCCTTCGGCTCCGCGATGCTGTTGAAGAAGCGCGCGGGCCTCGACGCGAACGGGAACATCGTCGGCTGGTCCCACGATGTCCACAGCTACACGCACGCGACGCGGCCGCCGCTCGAACCACTCCTCCCGGCGTGGTTCCTCGACTCGCAGAACGAGGAACATTCACCGACGCTGAACATCGGCGGCTACCGCGACGCCGTCTCCGACTACTCGTTCGAGCACAGCGAGGTCACGAACCACTTCTTGGAGAACTCGCCACTCCGGGTGTCTGCCCTCCGGAGCCTCGGGTCGTTCGGGAATACGTTCGCGAACGAGTCCTTCATGTCCCAGCTCGCCCACGAGGCGGGCCGGGATCCGGTGGACTTCCGCCTCGACTACATCGAGGACGCCCGGACGGCAGCCGTCCTGCAGCGTGCCGCGAACATGGCGGGTTGGGGCGACGACGACCTCGGTGAGAACCGAGGGCGCGGCGTCGCCGTGAACCGTTACGAGAACGCGAAGGCGTACACGGCGCTCGTTGTCGACGTCACCGTCGCGGACGACGGGACGGTCAGCGTCGACCGGGCGTACGCCGCGGACGACTCTGGGCAGATCGTCAACCCGGACGGCCTGAAGAACCAGATTCAGGGGGGCGTCGTTCAGGCAACGAGCTGGACGCTCAAGGAGGACGTCGATTTCACGAACACCGAAGTCGACGAACAGGACTGGCAGTCCTACCCCATCCTGACCTTCACCGAGATGCCGGAGGTCGACGTGGAACTCATCGATCGCCCCGGGAAACCTTACCTCGGGTCGGGGGAGACCTCGCAGGGTGTGACGCCGGCAGCAATCGCGAACGCTGTCTACGACGCGACGGGGATCCGCTTCCACGAACTCCCGCTCACGCCGGAGCGCGTGAAGGCCGGCCTCAGCGGCGAGTAACGCCCCCCTCGCGTAATCGTCCGCGTCGCCGCCGTCTCCCAGCGGACCGAAGCCGCCGGGCAGTTCATCGTCTACGACCGCGAACGCGGCATCGGCATCCCCGAAGAGTAGGCCGTACCTTCTTCACTGTGGCCCGCCGTCTCGGCGTATGGAGAAGACAGCCGTCGACGACGCGGCGGACGCGAGCGTGACCGACGCGAACCGCTACTCGCTCACCGAGGCGCTCGGGACGGAGGACGTCTCCCTCGCGTTCTACTCGCTCGACCCCGGCGAGGGCTTTTCGGGCGGGATGCACGCGCACCTCGACCAGGAGGAAGTCTTCTACGTGCAGTCGGGGACCGCGGTGTTCGAGCGCCTGGACGGCGACGACGTCTCGGTCGGCGCGGGCGAGATTGTCCGATTTGCGCCCGGCGAGTACCAGCACGGGTTCGTCCCCGAAGACGCCGACGAGGGCGTGGAGGCGCTGGCGCTCGGCGCGCCCAACCCCTCCACCGAGGTTCGCGTGCCGTCGTCGTGCGGGGAGTGCGGGCACGACGCGCTCGCCGTTCGCTTCGGCGACGACGGGATGTCCCTGGAGTGTCCGGAGTGCGGGTCGTCCGGGTCGTCGTAGTCGGTTCCTCGACGTGTGTCAGACCGGAGCACTCCGGGTGCGCTCCGGAAACGTTTTGGTGGCATCTTCCGGAAAATCAGTATGCCGACGGACACCGGATACGACCCATCACTGGGGGAGAAGTTCGTTTTCGTCACCGGGGGCGTCATGTCGGGCCTCGGGAAGGGTATCACGGCCGCGAGCCTCGGCCGACTCCTCTCGAACGCGGGGTTCGACGTCACCGCCGTGAAAGTCGACCCGTACCTGAACGTCGACGCCGGGACGATGAACCCGTACCAGCACGGCGAGGTCTACGTCCTCAAGGACGGCGGCGAAGTCGACCTCGACCTCGGGAACTACGAGCGGTTCCTCGACATCGACATGACCTCCGACCACAACGTCACGACCGGAAAGGTCTACCAGGAGGTCATCGAGCGCGAGCGCGCCGGCGACTACCTCGGGAAGACAGTACAAATCATCCCGCACATCACGGACGACATCAAGCGCCGCGTTCGCGAGGCGGCGGAAGGAAACGACGTCTGCATCGTCGAGATCGGCGGGACGGTCGGGGACATCGAGTCCGCCCCGTATCTCGAAGCGCTCCGGCAGTTCAGCCACGAGGAGGACGAAGAGGACCTCCTCTTCCTCCACGTGACGCTCGTACCGAACTCGAAGAACGGCGAGCAGAAGACGAAGCCGACCCAACACTCCGTCAAGGAACTCCGGAGTATCGGCCTCCAGCCGGACGTCCTCGTCGGGCGGAACCCGGAGAAGCTCGAACCGGACACGAAAGAGAAAATCGCGCTCTTCTGCGACGTCCCGAACGAAGCCGTCTTCTCGAATCCGGACGTCGACGACATCTACCACGTCCCGCTCATGCTCGACGAGGAAGGCCTCGACGAGTACGTGATGGGCGAACTCGCCATCGACGACCGCGCGCTCCCCGCGGGCGAACGCGACTCCGCGTGGCGCGACCTCGTCACCCAGGAGACGGAGGGCGAAGTCGACATCGCGCTCGTCGGGAAATACGCCTTAGAGGACGCCTACATCAGCATCCACGAGGCGCTGAAGCACGCGGGCCTCCACGAGCAGGTGGACGTGAACGTCCACTGGGTCGACTCAGAGGAGATGGACGACGAGCACACCGACCGCCTCGAACAGGCGGACGGCGTCGTCGTCGCCGGCGGGTTCGGTTCCCGCGGCACGAAAGGGAAAATCGAAGCAGTCCGGCACGCCCGCGAGCGGGAGAAACCCTTCCTCGGGCTCTGCCTCGGCTTCCAGCTCGCCGTCGTCGAATACGCGCGGAACGTCCTCGGCTGGGAGGACGCGCACTCCGCGGAGATCGACGAGGACACGCCCTACCCCGTCATCGACCTCCTCCCCGAGCAGTACGACCTGGAGGACCTCGGCGGGACGATGCGCCTCGGCGCGCACGAGACGCAGATCGAACCGGGGACGCTCGCCCACGACGTCTACGGCGCGGACTCCTGCACCGAACGCCACCGCCACCGCTACGAGGTGAACCCCGAGTACTTCGACGACCTCCAAGCCGACGGTCTCACCTTCTCCGGGAAGGCTGGGAACCGCATGGAAATCCTCGAATACGACGACCACCCGTTCTTCTTCGGGACGCAGTTCCACCCCGAATACCGGAGTCGCCCCGGCCGCGCGAGCCCGCCGTTCGTCGGCCTCGTCGAAGCCGCGCTTGAGCAGGCCGCGGACCGCGAGGAGGTGGAGGCCTGATGGTCGACGTCGAATCCTTCGTCGCCGACGCCACCGAGGAGATTCGCGCGGAACTCGGCGACTCCAAAGCCATCATCGCGCTCTCCGGCGGCGTCGACTCCTCCACTGCCGCCGCGCTCGCCTACGAAGCCGTCGGCACCCAGCTCTACCCCGTCTACGTCGACACCGGCCTCATGCGGAAGGGCGAAACCGAGGAGATCGAGGAGGTCTTCGGCTACATGGAGAACCTCCGCGTCGTCGACGCCGAGGAGCGCTTCCTCGACCGCCTCGCCGGCGTCACCGACCCCGAGGAGAAACGCAAGGTCATCGGCGAGGGCTTCATCCGCGAGTTCGAACGCGTCGCCAACGAGGTCGACGCCGACTACCTCGTTCAGGGCACCATCTACCCCGACCGCATCGAGAGCGAAGGCAACATCAAATCCCACCACAACGTCGGCGGCCTCCCCGAAGCCGTCGACTTCGAGGGCATCGTCGAGCCGCTCCGCGACCTCTACAAGGACGAGGTCCGCGACGTCGCTCGCCACCTCGACTTAGAGGAGATTATCGCCGAGCGCATGCCCTTCCCCGGCCCCGGCCTCGCCGTCCGCATCGTCGGCGAAGTCACCAAAGAAAAGGTCGAGGTCGCCCGCGAAGCCACCGCCATCGTCGAAGAGGAACTCGAAGCGTACGAGCCCTGGCAGGCGTTCGCCGCCGTCCTCGGCCGCGCGACCGGCGTCAAGGGCGACAACCGCGTGCACGGCCACGTCGTCGCCGTCCGCTCCGTCGAATCCCGCGACGGCATGACCGCCCGCGCCCAAGAACTCGACTGGGAGACCCTCCAGCGCCTCCAATCCCGCATCGCCGGCACCATCGACAACGTCTCCCGCGTCGTCTACGACGTCACGCACAAGCCGCCGGCGACCATCGAATACGAATAACTCCACCTTTTTCCTCCTCGGGTCGGCGAAGCCGACCCGAGGAGGAAAAATCTGGACCAAAAACTGCCGCGAACTCGCTCCGCTCGTTCGCGGGTGCGCCCGCCCGAGAGCGACTGCCCCGCGACCGCTCCGCAACCGCCCTGTGAACCGATTCAGCTCCCTCACCGCTCTGCTTACCGCTATCGCCACCGTTCACCTCGGCGACGTCCGTCGTCTTGTGTGGCCGTTGACTGCCGGTCAGCCGACGCGTTTGCTGGTGGTGCCGGCGACGGTCTGGACGCGGACGACGGCGGTGCCGCTCCCCGTCCGGTCGTGCGTCCACGTCCACTCGCGGCGCTCGCCGGGCGGGACGTCGATTTCGAAGGCTTCGGAGGCGGCGACGGCGACGTTCACGCAGCCGCGATAGGTCTCTGTTCGACTGCCGCGGTTCCAGACGGCGGCTTTGACGGTGAGTTCGCCGCCGCCCTCGTCGGTGACGGTGAGGACGTCGCGGAAGTCGGGCGCGGGCGCGGTGAGATCGGCGAGGACGCCGTCGGGGAGCGACCAGGCTCGGTCGGTGTCGGCGAGGCGGAGTTCGCCGCGGTCGGCCTCGACTCGCTCGGGGAGCGCGAAGCCGACCCAGCCCGTATCCGACGACCCGTCGTAGGCGGGGCCGAGGCCGCGGATTCGTGGGCGGCCGCCGGTCGGACTCATCGTTCCGAGCCGTGTCTCACCCTGTGCGACGACGTCGCCGTCGAGGGCGAGTTCGAAGGCGTCGACGTCCGGCTCTCCCGTCGCGGTGAGCGTGGCGAAGACGTACTGTTCGTCCGCGCCGGCGACGTCGAGCGTGTCCAGCAGCGGGTAGACGATGGATTCGCGCGCGATGATCGCGGACGCGTCGACGGCCGGCGCGTCGGCGGTGGACCGCGTCGCTCGCGTCGGCGTCGCGTTCTCGGGCGTGGTCGTCGCCGATTCGGGCTCGGTCTCGTCGGTCGAACAGCCGGGGACGGCGGCGGCGAGGCCGAGCGCGCCGGCGCGGAGGAGGGCGCGGCGATGCACGTTCTAGGCGATCGTCGTCCCCGGAATAAGTTTTCTCCACGCGGTCTCGCAGTCGAGGTGACCGTCGAGTACGAGTTCTCGGCACGCGTCGCGGCGGCCGTAATCCACTGGAAGCCGGAGGGATGTCCTCTAGGTATGTCCGGGACTGAGACCGACGCGGCGGTCGACGCCCCGACCGACCACGTGCTGTCGCAGGAGGCGGTGCTCGCCGCGCAACTCGACCTCGGGTTGGACGAACTGCGACGCCCCCTCGACGGGCTCTTCCTCTCGGGGGTGTCCGCCGGCCTCGACATCGGGTTCGGCCCGCTGTTCATGGCGGCGCTCTACTCGGCCGCCGCCGGCGTCTGGGCGACGCCGACGCTCGACCTCGCGCTCGGCGCGCTCTACGCCGTCGGATTCGTCTTCGTCGTCCTCGGGCGCGCGGCGCTCTTCACTGAGCACACGACGCTCGCCGTCATCCCCGTTCTGACCGGAGAGGCGGACGTCCGCTCGCTCCTCCGGCTCTGGGGGACGGTTTACGCCGGGAACGTCGTCGGCGGCACGCTCTTCGCGGCCGCGATGGTGGCCACTGCGCCCGCCTACGGCATCGCGGACGCCGCCGCGTTCGTCCACCTCGCTCGGCCCTTCCTCTCGCACTCGTGGGCGGTGACGTTGACGGCGGCGGTGCTCGCCGGCTGGCTCATGGGCCTCCTCTCCTGGCTCGTCACCGCGGTCCGCGACTCCGCGACCCAACTCGCCGTCGTCGTCCTCGTCACGTCCGTCATCGGCTTCGCGCACCTCCCGCACGCCGTCGCCGGGGTCGTCGAACTCGCTGCCGCGGCGCTCGTCGCTCCGACAATCACGGCCGCCGAGGTCGCGGCGGTGCTCGGGGTCGCGGTCGTCGGGAACGCCGTCGGCGGCTCCGTCTTCGTCGCCCTCTTGAAGTACGGCTACGTCGTTCGCGGCCTCGACGACTGACGCGATTCCGGTGGTTCGTTAGGTACTTCCCCTCGCTCGCGTACAGGAGTGGTATGAAGGCAGTCATCGTGGGACCCGACGAGGGGCTGGGGGACGCGCTCGCGGCGGCGGGCGTCGACGTCGAACGCATCGAGGGCATCGGGAGCGGCGACGCGTTGGAAGCGGCGGGTATCGCGGACGCGGACCTGCTCGTCGTGACGAACGTCGGGGAAGCCACCGCCGTCTCGGTCGCGCTGGAGAAGAACCCCGACCTGACGACCGTCGTCTACTCGACGGACACCGTGCCGGAGTTCGTGCGCGCGCGCCTCGACTTCGCCATCGACCCGAACCTCCTCGACCCCGAGACGGTCGCCGAAGAGCTCACCCGCGAGGCGTAGCTTCTTCTCCCGCCCGGCGGAAAGCCGGGTATGGACCTGTACGACGAAATCGAGACCGACGCGAGCGCCGGCGAAGTCGTGACGACGGAACTCCACTACTCGCCGGACCTCCTGGTGAAGGCGTTCGCGCTCGGCCCCGGCGCGGTCGTCGACCCTCACGAACACGACGACCAGACGAACGTCTTCCACGTCCTCGACGGCGAGGTCGTCGTCGTCCGCGGCGACGAGGCGGAAACGGAACGCGTGTCCGCGGCGGGCGTCGCCGCCTTCGACCGCGGCGTCCCGCACGGCGCGCGGAACGAGGGCGGTGACGTTGCGGTGTTCACGGCGACGATGGGAGCGATGGAGTAGGCGACTCAGTCGAGCGGGATGGCGACGGGGCGGTCGAGCGCGTGCCCGGCCGCGGGCTCGGGGAGGTCGTCGGGGTCGACTTCGGCGGCGTACGGGCTGACGTGCTCCCAGCAGACGAAGCGGCTGACGCGGCCGGGCGCGTAGAGGTAGAAGTCCGCGCTGGCGGGACAGACGGCGCACCGCGGCTCGCCGTCCGCGTCTGCGAGCGCGTCCGCCAGCGCGTCGGTGGCCGCCCCCATCACACGCGCTCGTTCGCACCCGACCACGCTAAGTGTGTTGCCAGCCCCCACGGTCCGCGTCCCGCTCGCTGTCGATGCACGACCGTGGTTCGCCGCGCCCTCCCGTATCAACCTACGCCTCGTGGAGAGCGTCGAGTATCGGAATTTCCTCGCGGCGCTCCGCGTCGACAGCGTCCCAGTCCACGCCCGACGGGCGCTCGTCGGGACTGTTCGTCTCGATGGTCTCGTCCGGCGTGACGACGAAATCCATCGGGACGTCGTGGGCGTCCGGCGCGACGTCGCCGGCGTCGAGGAGCTGGAGCGGGTGGACGGTCGTCGCGGTCGTCGTCGCCGCGTCCACGCGGCCGCACTCGCTGAGTATCGCCCACTCGATGTCGCTGTACCCCTCGCCCTTTCCGACGCGCGCGCCGTCGCGGGTGACGGCGACGCTCCCCGAGAGCACGAAATCGACGTGCGGCACCTCGTCGAGCGGGACCGTGTCGGCGTACTGCGCGACGTGCGAGACGGTCGGCGCGGCGTCGAAATCCGCCGCGTCGAGACGCTCGGGGTCGAGCTCGTAGAACGCCTCGTCCGCTCGGAGCCGCGGAACGGCCATGTAGAGCGTCTTCCCCTCGCGGAGCGCGCGCCGCCGCGCCGCCAGCTGGGGCGCGTCCGGGTTCGCCTTCACGACGTCCGCCGCCCGCCACGCGTCCGTCTCGGCGAGCCGGTCCGCCGCCTGCCGCGCGCCCGCGAAGTTCGGGATGCGGCCGTGCGGCGGGAACGGGAACCGCGCCGCGCCCGACGACTCCAGCGCCTCCCACACCCGCTCGCGGACGTCCTGTTTCGTCACACCCCCCGTTCCGCGGGCCACGCGTAAAACGATTCGTTCGCGTCGAGAAGGGAGTTTCAAGCCCGCCCCCCGCGACAGGCGAGTATAGTATGGTCGCCGACTCCGCCGTCGCGCTCCTCGCCGCGGTCACCGGCGTGCTCGTCGCCGCCCACCTCCTGGGCGTGCTCGCCGGCCGACTCGGGTTCGCGCCGGTCGTCGGCGAGCTCGTCACCGGCCTCGTCCTCGGTCCCGCGGTCCTCGGCGTCGCCGCGCCCGGTGTCGCCGCGCACTTCGTCCCCGTCCCGGACTCCCTCGTCGTTCTGTCGGCGCTCGGCCTCGTCTTCCTAGTCGTCCTCGCCGGGAGCGAAGTGGACGCCGCCGCGGTCCGACGCGACGCCGCGACGACGGCCGCGCTCGCCCTCGGTGCCTTCGGCGTCCCCTTCCTCGCCGGGTTCGCGCTCGCCTGGGCGCTCCCCGCTGCCGTCCTCGCCGAGTCCGCCGGTCGCCTCGCGCTCGCGCTCTTCTTGGGGACGGCGCTCAGCGTCTCCGCGCTCCCGGTCGCCGTCCGCGTCCTCGCCTCGCTCGACGCCTTGGATACCCGCGTCGGCCAGCAGACGCTCACCGTCGCCGCCGTCGTCGACGCCGCCGGCTGGGTCGCCCTCGCCGTCGTCGCCGACATCGCGCTCGCCGGACGCGTCGACGCCGGCCGCCTCGGTCGCACGGTCGTCGTCCTCGCGGCCTTCGTCCTCGTCGCGGCGACCGCCGGCGTCCGCGTGGTGGACGCGCTCTTCCGCGCGACCTCGACCTCGCGCTCGCCCGCCCTCACGGGGTTCTCGGTCGTCACGCTCGTCGGATTCGTCGCCGCCCTCGCCGCCGCGGCCGCCGGCCTGGAAGCCGTCCTCGGCGCGTTCGCCGGCGGCGTCGTCGCCGGTCGGCGACTCGACGACGACGCCAGACGCGTCCTCCAGGTCGTCACCCTCGCGTTCTTCGGCCCGCTCTTCTTCGCCACCGCCGGGCTCCGCGTCGACCTCGGCGGTCTCCTCACCCCCACCGTCGCCGGCGTCGCCGTCGCGACGTTCGCCGTCGCCGTCGCCTCGAAAGCGCTCGGCGTCGCGCTCGGTGCCGCGTTCACCGACCTCTCCCGCGCGGAGACGGTCTGTCTCGCGGTCAGCCTCAACGCCCGCGGCGCGATGGAAATCGTCGTCGCGACGCTCGGGCTCACCCTCGGCGTCCTCTCCCCGGCGCTCTACGCCGTCGTCGTCACCGTCGCCATCGCCACGACCGTCCTCACCCCGCCGCTCCTCCGCCGCGCGCTCGCCCGCCTCCCCGACAACCCTTAGGTCGCCTCCGGTCCGTCGCCGGTCGCGTACGCTCTGGCGCGCTCGACGACGACGGGGAGGTAGTGGCGACGCGCGACGAGCACGCCGACGCCGAGCACCACGTAGAGCGCGCTGTACGCCAGCAAGCCCTCGTAGGTCTGGAAGACCGGGTGGAACTGGGCGGCGAAGAGCGCGAGCAGCGCGAGCGCCTCCCGGACGCTCACCTCGAAGTTCACGAGGAGCGTCAGCGCGAAGAAGCTCTGCGCGGCGGTGATCCATATCTCGCCGGCCTGCCGCGCCTCGAACGGGAGCGCGCCGTAGTAGCCGAGCGAGAGGCTGTAGACGAGGACGAGCGTGCCGATGAGGAGCGTCCACTGGTTGAGCTTCGAGGAGATGAGCGCGTTGAACGCGGGCGTCGTCCGGAACTTCCGCACGAGGTACGCGCAGGCGATGAACTCCGGGCTCTCGCTCGCGAGCGGCGCGACCCACTGGATCATGAAGAAGGAGGAGACGCCGAAGCGCGGGCCGAGGGTTTCGAGGCCGCGCGCGAACGGCTTCACCGCGAGGAGGATGACGGCCGCCGCGAACGCGAACATCGCGAGCATCGCGAGCACGCGGCGGGCGCGCGGGAGCCCCTGGAGGTAGCCGGGGACGCCGAGCTGCCGCTCGTGGCTCGATTCGCCCTGGAGGATGACGGCGACGTAGGCCGCGTAGATGGCGACGAGGACGATGCCGTCGACGGCGTCGATTCCCTCGCCGAGCGGGACGAAGAAGGCGACGACCGTCGCCGCGCCGAGGAAGACGAGTTCGACCGAGATGCGTTCGTCGAGCGCGACCGCGTCCGCGAACACGCCCTCGCGCCGGCGAATCGCGTCGTCGCCGCCGGACGCCGCCCGGTAGATCGCGTAGAGCGCGATGAGCGACCAGCCGAGGCCGATGAGGATGCGGTTCGCGCCCGTCATGTTCGCGACGGCGAGGTTCGCGGCCGCCACCGACGCCGGCGATCCCGGGTTCGCGCCGGCCTCCCACGCGTAGAGCGCGTCGACGGCGTACTCGGGCGCGACCGCGATAACCGCGAGCACGGCGAGCGCGAACGACCGCGGCACGTCGCGCTCCGCCGTCTCCGCCGCCCACGTCAACACGAACGCCGCACCGACCACCGCGACCCCGCTCGCCGCGACGACCGCGACCGTGCCGAGACTGCTCGTCCAGCCGAGCGCGACGACGGCGAGCCACGGGACCGTGAGCGCGACGACCCCGGCGAGTGCGACCAGTGGGTGTCGGAGACGCGTCATCGCCCGGGGCGACGACCGGACGCCGGATAACTCTTGGCTCGACGGCGACCGCTCACTCCTCGCCGCCGTCGCTCCCGCCACCGCTACCGCCCTCGTTGTCCCCGGCCTCCTCGCCGTCGCGCTCGTCGCCGCCCTCACTCTCGCCGTCGCCCTCGTCTCCGCCTTCGCTCTCGCCGTCGTCGTCGTCGCTTTCGTTCTCGTCCGCTCGCGCCGCCAGCCCGGCGAGATGCGGGGCTTCGGGAACGATTATTTCTGTTGCACCGAGGGTCGCGGCGTTCTCGCTCCCCGGCAGGCAGAACACGAGGACGCCGTCGGCGATACCCGCGACCGCGCGCGTCCCGACGATTCGCGTCCCGACTTCCTCCTCGGAGTACCGCCGGAAGAGCTCGCCGAACCCCGGGAGCTCCTTCTCGAAGAGCGGCCGCACCGCCTCGACCGTCACGTCGTCCGGCGTCACGCCCGTCCCGCCCGTCGTCACCACGACGTCCACGTCGTCGCGTCGCACTAGCCGGTCGACGATGGACTGCACGCGGTCGTAGTCGTCGTGCACGAGCTCGCGCGTGTTCACCTCGTGGCCCGCGCCCTCGAACGCCGCCTCGATCGCGTCACCGCTCGGGTCGTCGTCCAGCGTCCGCGACGACGACACCGTCACCACGCCCACCCCGACCGACGCGACGTCGTGGTGATGATGCTCGTGCCCGCCGCCGTGGTCGTCGCCGCCGTGGCCGCTGCCGCCGTGACCGTCGTGGCTCCGACTGTGGCCGTCGTGCTCGCCGTCTTCGCGTGTGTGGGCGTCGTGCTCCCTCTCGTTGTGGCCGCCTTCGTGGCTGTCTCCGTGGTCGCCGTCGGCGTGGTCGGTCATGCGTCGGCGTTCGCGGCCGGGCGTGAAAACGTCTGCCACAGAGTTTTGTCGGCGTCGCTCGAATCGAACGGTATGCAGGCCGTTCAGTTCACGGAGCACGGCGACACCGACGTCATCGAGTACGGCGAGTTCCCCGATCCCGAGGTCGGCCCCGACGACGTCCTCGTGGACGTGAAGGCGGGCGCGCTCAACCACCTCGACGTCTGGACGCGCCGCGGCCTCCCCGGCCTCGACCTCGAGATGCCGCACATCCCGGGGAGCGACGCCGCCGGCGAAGTCGTCGAGGTCGGCGACGACGTCCGCGCGTTCGAACCCGGCGACCACGTCGCCGTCTCCGCCGGCGTCTACTGCGGGGAGTGCGAGTTCTGCCGGCACGGCGAGTTCCCGCTCTGCAAGGAGTACCACATCCTCGGCGAACACGTCCGCGGCGTCCACGCCGAGCGCGCCGCGCTCCCCGCGAAGAACCTCGTCGCCGTCCCCGACCACGTCGACTGGACGACCGCCGCCGCCGCGCCGCTCGTCTTCCAGACCGCGTGGCGCATGCTCCACACGCGCGCCGACATCGAATCCGGCGAGTCCGTCCTCGTCCTCGGCGCTTCTGGGGGAGTTGGCCACGCCGCCCTCCAGATCGCCGCGGAAGCCGGCTGCGAGGTCTACGCCACCGCGTCGAATGAGGAAAAACTCGACTACGCCCGCGACCTCGGCGCGGACCACGCCATCAACTACGAGGCCGAGGACTTCGCCGCCCAAATCCGCGACCGCACCGGCCGCCGCGGCGTCGACGTCGTCGTCGACCACGTCGGCGCGGCCACGTGGTCGGACTCCCTCAAGTCGCTCGCGAAGGGCGGGCGCGTCGTCACCTGCGGCGCGACCACCGGCGGCCAGCCGCAGACGAACATCAACCGCATCTTCTGGAACCAGCTGACCGTCCTCGGCTCCACGATGGCGACGCCCGGCGAAGCCGAGGACGCCCTCGCGAAGGTCTGGGACGGCACGTTCGAGGTTCACGTCCGCGACACCCTCCCGATGAGCGAGACCGCCGCCGCCCACGACCTCCTCGAGAACCGGGAAGGCTTTGGGAAAGTAGTCGTAATCCCCGACGAAGAGCACTGATGGCATCTAAATACGCACCGGAGGAGACCGCGGGCTCGACGGCGATGAGCGACCGCACCCAGTGGCTCGTCGTCGCCGCGCTCGTCCTCGCCACCCTCCTCGTCCCCGCGCTCGTCTACCTCCGCGCCGGCGGCGGCATCGCCGTCCTCGGCTTCCCCTACATCGATACCCTCGTCGCCCTCCCCATGATTCCGGCCCTCGTCCTCGCCGCCATCGGCGTCTGGTCCGCCGTCCGCTGACGCCGGTGTCGCGTTACCGCTTCACGTTCTCGCGCGCCCGGTAGACGTTCCCGGACGGCCCGCCCGCTTCGAAGGACGCCGCCCAGACGACGTCCTCGGCGGTTTCCTCGCCGTATCCCTCGTCTTCGCCGGCGACTTCTCGCGGATAGATGGCGTTCGCGAGGAGGCCGTCGTCGCCGAACTCCGCGTCGAGATACGCGGTCAGCGCGTCGAGCCCGGCCTTCGACACCCGGTACGCGGGGGATTTCTCCCCCATCTCCGCGGACGCCATCGCCGAGGAGACATTTACGACGCGCCCGCCCTCGTTCTGGAGGACGAGCGGGAGCGCGTGTTTGAGAAGGAGCATCGGCCCGCGGAGGTTCGACGCCAGCGTCCGGTCCAGCCGGTCCACCGGCTCGCCCACCACCGACATCCCGAGCTCCTTCACCTCGTACGCGTTCACGACGACGTCGAGCCGTCCGGCCTCCTCGAAGATGCCGTCCACCGTCGCCTCCACGTCGCCCTCCTGCGTCACGTCCAAGACGACGTGCTCGGTCTCTTCCGGCGGTTCGTCCAGCATCGAGCGCGTCGCCGCGAACACGACCGCGCCGCGCTCCGCGAGTCGCTCGGCGACTTCGGCTCCGAGCCCCTCGCTCGCGCCCGTCACGAGCGCGACCTGTCCCTCTAGACTCTCGAACGTCTCGACCATACCCGCGAAACGACTCGACTCCCTACGTGCCTTGCGGACTCGAACGAGGAAGGCGTGGCGTGAGCGAGAACCGAGTCTACGTCGACGACGTTTCCGAAAGCCCGCGACCTCTCGCGCGCTCTGAGCGACATATCCACTCGCAGGCTCGTGGATAGGGGTCGCTCGGAGCCACGCGAGACGCCGCCCCCTTTCGATGTCCCACCCGGAGTGAACGTGTGGCCGGCCTATCGAACGACGACGGCGTCGGCGGCGAAGGCGTCGCCGGTCCAGCGCCACGCGTCGAGAAACGGCGTCGAATCATCGAGCGAGACGAGGAGGTAGTGATAGCCTTTCCACGTCGCTTCCCGCTCGTCGGTCTCGCTCAGGTGGGGTGGACCGGCGGGGTGGGAGTGGTAGAACCCGACGATTTCTTCGTCTCTCTCCGCGGCGTCGTCAGCGACGTCGACGACGTCGCCCGGCGGGATTTCGTAGGTCGTCTTCGGATTCTCGGCGGCGTTCTCGGTCGCGACAGCCGTCATCGCGTGGGCGTCGTCGCCGTCCCGCGTCCCGACGAGAATCCCACAGCACTCCTCGGGCGCGGCCGCTCGCGCGTGTGCGAGCACGTCGGCGTACGCGGGAGCGGAGAGAACGAGCATTCGCGGGGCGTTCGGGATTCGCGTCGCGGTCAGTAGCGCTCGCCGGAGGGCTCGGGGTCCGCGTCGCCCTCGTGGTCGCGCTTCATCGCGATCTCGAACCACGGGCAGAGGCGGAGCTGGCGGTAGTAGCGCGGGTGTTCGAAGAGGTCGTCGTAGTCCGCCCAGAGGACACCGCCGACTTCGTCCTCGTCGCGGTCGAAGGACGTGTCGGTGAGCGTGGCCTTGAGGACGGCGCAGACCTCCCACTCGACGCCCTCGTCGTAGTAGTCGCGCTTGTACTCGAAGCGGTCCGTCACGCGCAGGTCGTCGTACTGGTCGGGCGTGATACCGAGTTCCTCTTCGAGGCGCTCCTCGGTCGCCTCGACCTGACTCTGTCCGCGGCGCGGGTGGCTCGCCACCGTCCCGTCCCAGTGCGTGTCCCAGAGGCGCTTCCGGGCGGCGCGCTGCGCGAGCAGGATACGGCCGTCCTCGTCGAAGAGGAGACAGGTGAAGGCGCGATGGCGGACGCCGTCGCCCGTGTGCGCCGTCAGCCGGTTCGCCGTCCCCTCGTCCTCGTCGTAGGGGTCGACGGCGATGACGTCCTTCGCCGCGTTCTCCGCCGTCTCCCCCGTCCGCGACCCGCCCTTCACACCCGCGGGCGCGTCCGACTCCGTCGCGTTCGCGTCACTCATACATCCTAAGGCGAGAGACACGGCTTTAGGCCTTTGGAGATACGTCGGCGAACCCCCTCCCGTCATCGCCGGAACCGTTCTTCTCTATCACAGTGAAACCCACAACCGGTGCTTAACCAACATTAAATCGCTCTCGACGTATCCGCCCAACGTTCAGGGATAGCGCCTACCGTGCGGTGCTATGAGCGATAGTACGTATCATATATCGTAACCAGCAACACGAGTAGACTTCCGGCCAGTAATACTTCGGGGATAAGTGCAGTGACCTTCCGGATCGGTCGCGACACCGCCAGTATCGGTGGCTGAATGACATATATCGGAATGGCGGTGACAAACGATATCGCCAACAGTGACGCCACACGTAATGGATGGCTGATTAATTCTGGGCCAGCCACTGACAGGTAGAGATAATACATCGCGAATAATGGGACTGGGATTACATAATAGATATCACGGATGACTGTCTGACTACCGGGGTAGAAAACTGAGAAGACGTATATCAGCGTCGTAACCGCAAACGCTTCGTGCACTCGTACTAAGACTCGCAGCTCCCACTCAGAACCAGGTACGTCACGCTGCTCCATTTTATTTCATGCTCTGGAAGGTTTCCGGAAGACCGGCCCAGTAGAATAGTTGTCGTGTGAGGTATGCACCGATGATTAGTACTAGTCCTTCTGTGATCATGAGACTCACCTTGACCACACTAATCGGGTGTTCTCTCGTGAATATTACCGGTGGAGATTGCCACATCTGATAGCCGAGATACAACATGTATAGTGTTGTTATTGCAACAATAACCGAACCGATTGCCCCGACAATCTGGAACACTAATCGCTTCTGTGGCATAGCCCCACGTTCTGTGCCTCTGAATAAATCCGTTCGGGTCATTGCCACTTTCTGACTCTTCCTCCCGAGACAGTATCCTCAGCCGATGCGTTCGTCGAGGATGAGGCGGGTTTTCGTGTTGACGACTTCGTCCTGGTTGCGGGCTTTGGTGATGAGATCGTTGACGCCCTGAGTGTCGCTGGCGTCGACGACGAGGACGATGTCGAGCTCGCCTGACACTTGCCAGACGAAGTCGACTTCGTCCCAGTCGGCCATGCGGTCGCCCATCTCGTGGGTGTCGACGTCGACGGCGACGGACACCTCGATCATGGCTTTGACGTTGCCGGTGTGGGTGTCGATGGTGAAGCGTTCGATGACGCCGTCGTCGATGAGGCGGTCGACGCGGTTCCGGACGGTGCCCTCCGAGACGCCGAGTTCGTCCGCGATGTCCGTGTAGGGGCGGCGGGCGTCGCGGCGGAAGAGGTTGAGGAGCTGGCGGTCCAGGTCGTCCATGTGGGGTGAAGGCGGGCGACCACGAAAGAGATTACGAAATTCGTAGCCCAGTTACGAAAGCAACGCTTATACTTCGGGGCTCCGTTCGTTTCTCGTAATGCCGGACGCCTACCTCGCACTGGAGACGGGTGACGTCGTGGAGGCGCGCACCCGCGCTCCGGGCACGGCCCAGGGCGAACTCGTCTTCACGACCGCATACACGGGCTACGAGGAGAGCCTCACCGACCCCTCCTACGAAGCCCAGGTACTGACCTTCGCTTACCCCCTCATCGGGAACTACGGCGTCCGCGAGGAGCGATTCGAGGACGACCGCGTCCACCCATCCGCCGTCGTCGCCCGCGAACTCACCGACGACGTCGCCGACTGGCTCACGGCGGAAGGCGTGCCCGCCGTCGACCACGTCGACACCCGCGACCTCGTGCTCGACATCCGCGACCGCGGCGCGATGAAGGTCGGCATCGCCGCCGGCCCCGACGCCACCCCGGAAGACGCGAAGGCCGAACTCGACACCTGCCCGCACATGAGCGACATCGCCGACATCGGCGCGCAGGTCTCCGTCGACGAACCCGTCCACTACGAGGGAAGCGGCCCGTCCGTCGCGCTCGTCGACTGCGGCGCGAAAGGCTCCATCGTCGACTCCCTCACCGCCCGCGACGCCGACGTCACCGTCCTCCCCTACGACGCCACCCCCGAGGACGTCGAGGAAGTGGACCCCGACGTCCTCTTCATCTCGAACGGCCCCGGCGACCCCGCGAACTTCGAAGCCGCCGAAGGCCTCGTCGAAGAGTACGTCGGAACCCTCCCGCTCGCCGGCATCTGCCTCGGCCAGCAGGTCATCGCGCGCGCCCTCGGCGGCAGTACAGAGAAGATGGCGTTCGGTCACCGCGGCGTGAACCAGCCCGTCCGCGACCTGAGAACTGACAAGGTCGTGATGACGACGCAGAACCACGGCTACACCGTCGCCGACCCCGGCGACCTCGACGTCACGCAGGTGAACGTCAACGACGACACGCCCGAAGGCCTCGACTCCGCCGACCTCGACGTCATCACCCGCCAGTACCATCCCGAAGCGAACCCCGGCCCCCACGACTCCCTCGACTTCTTCGACGACGTCGTCGACCTCGCGAACCCCGACCACGAAATCGCCACCGCCGACTGACGCCGACGCGCGGCTTCCTGCCGCTGCTCTCGGCTTTCACCTCCTCTGCCGGTGGTCCTTCGTCGCTCGTCCCGGCATCCGATGCGGCGTCGACGGCTCCCGCACCGTTCACTTCCGATTCGCGGCGGACGCTTACCGCGTCGGCCCCGCATACGCCGCGTACGCCCTCCGGGGACGAGTCGCGGCTCGCCCAGCGCCCGGCCGTCGACGGCACGCATTTCGCGTACACCGAACTTCACGGCACGCTCTCCGGCGTCGACGCCGGCGACCGCCTGACTCACGGCGACAGCGTCCCCCAGCGCGAACCCTGGTACGCGCTTGGCGCGTTCGTCGCCGCCGCGGCCGCGACGCTCGCCGTCGCGTAGGAAAGAGAAGATCGAATCGGGTCGCGTTTCGAATCGTGGTCCGGGTCGCCCGCGGGTTACTCGCCGCCCCAGTTCGCGTGCGTGATGGGGCGCTGGCTGACGGGGAGGACGTCGAGGTCGTCGCCGCGGTGCGCGAGCGCCTCCAGCGCGGCTTTCGCGCTCGCCTCGGTGGAGAAGTACGGGACGTCCTCCTCGACGGCGGTCTGTAGCGCGTCGACGTCGCGGGAGACGAGGAAGTCCACCTCTCCGGTTCTGATGGCGTCGGAGACGTCGTCGAACTCGGCGAGGTCGTAGTACTCCTCGAAGCCGTCGACGTCGAGGTCGACGACGGCAGTCCCGGCGTCGGGGAGGTGGTTCGACGCGGCGTCCTGCGCCTTATCGTAGGCCTTCCCGAAGGTGTCCGCGGTCCCCATGACTTCGCCCGTGGACTTCATCTCCGGGCCGAGACGCGGGTCGGAGTCCGGCAGCCGGTCGAACGGCAGGACGACCTCCTTGACACTGTACTGGTCGGGGATGCCTTCGTCGACGTCGAGGTCGGCGAGCGTCTGGCCGGCCATCACTTTCGCGGCGAGCTTCGCGATAGGGACACCCGTCGCCTTCGAGACGAACGGGACGGTGCGCGAGGAGCGCGGGTTCGCTTCGAGCACGTAGACCTCGCCGTCCTTCACTGCCAGCTGGACGTTCAGGAGGCCGACGGTGTCGAGCGCGGTCGCGATGTCCTCCACGACCTCGCGGACGCGCGTCATCGTCGCGTCGTCGAGGCTCCGCGGCGGAATCACGCACGAGGAGTCGCCGGAGTGCACGCCCGCGGATTCGACGTGCTCCATGACGCCGCCGATGAGGACGTCCTCGCCGTCCGAGACGGCGTCGACGTCGAGTTCCACCGCGCCGTCGAGGAACTCGTCGACGAGGATGGGTTTCTCCGGACTCACGCGCACGGCTTCCTCGATGTAGTGTTCGAGCTCCTCGTCGCTGTGGACGATCTCCATCGCGCGCCCGCCGAGCACGTAGGACGGCCGGACGAGCACCGGGTAGCCGATGTCGTGCGCGAGGTCGAGCGCCTCGGCCTCGCTCGTCGCGCTCCCGCCGTCGGGCTGCGCGATGCCGAGTTCGTCCATGAGGGCGTTGAAGCGGTCGCGGTCCTCCGCTAAGTCCATCGCCTCCACCGAGGTGCCGAGGACGCTCGCGTCGAGGCCGCGGCGGTCGATCTCGTTCTCCAGCGGCTCCGCGATGTTGACGGAGGTCTGCCCGCCGAACTGCACCATCACGCCGTTCGCGCCGGTCGCCTCGACGACGTCCGCGACCTCCTCGGCCGTCACCGGCTCGAAGAAGAGGCCGTCAGAGGTGTCGTAGTCCGTGCTCACGGTCTCAGGATTGTTGTTGACGACGTGTGCCTCGACGCCCTCTTCGCGCAGCGCGCGGACGGCGTGGACGCTGCAGTAGTCGAACTCGACGCCTTGGCCGATGCGGATGGGGCCGCCGCCGACGACGACGACGGAGTCCGTGTCGGTGTCGACGCGGAGTTCGCCCGCGGCCGCGTCGCCCTCGAACGGCCCGCTGAACCACTCCGGCTTCCGCGAGGAGTAGTAGTACGGCGTCTGCGCCGCGAACTCGCCCGCGCAGGTGTCGACCTGCTTGTACGTGCGGCCGGGAACGGCCTCCTCGACGTCCGTGATGGGGGACGGTTTCGCCGTCGATTTCGACCCGCCGTCGGTCGTGAGGTCTTCGACGCTGCTCGGGATCCACGACGCGTTCGCGTCCGCGAACTCGCCGCCGCCGAGCGCCGTGATCTCGTGGTTCGTGAAGCCGGTCGTCGCCGCGCCCGTGAAGTCGCCCTCCGCTGCGCCCCGTGCGGCCTCGGCGACGTTCTGGAAGCGTTCCAGATACCACTCCTCGATACCCGTCAGAGCCTCGACCTCCGCGACGGAGTAGCCGCGGTCGAACGCCTCGAAGAGCGCGTACGGCCGGTCGGGGCTCGGCCGTTCGAGGTACTGCGCGTCGAGTTCGTCGTCGTCGAGCGCCCCCCAGTCGACGTCCGGGTCGTACTCCGAGGAGCGAAGCGCCTTCAGCAGGGACTCCTCGAACGTCCGCCCGATAGCCATCGCCTCTCCCGTGCTCTTCATCGCCGTGGAGAGCGTGAAGTCCGTCTCCGGGAACTTGTCGATGGGCCAGCGCGGCACCTTCGTCACCACGTAGTCGATGGCCGGCTCGAACGCCGCCGTCGTCTCCCCCGTGATCTCGTTCGTGATCTCGTGCAGGCGCTTGCCGAGCGCGACTTTCGCCGTCACGCGAGCGATGGGGTAGCCGGTGGCTTTCGACGCCAGCGCGCTGGAGCGGGAGACGCGCGGGTTCACCTCGACGACGCGGTATTCGCCCCCGGGCGTGCCGTCGTCCCGCCACGCGAACTGGATGTTACAGCCGCCCTCGATGCCGAGGTCGCGGATGACCTCCAGCGCTGCGTCCCGCATCTCCTGGTGGCCGTCGTCCGGGATGACCTGACTGGGCGTCACGACCGTCGACTCGCCGGTGTGGATGCCCATCGGGTCGATGTTCTCCATGTTGCAGATGATGACGGTCGAGTCGCCGGCGTCCCGCATCACCTCGTACTCGAGTTCGACCCAGCCGGAGATGGACTCCGTGATGAGGACCTCCGAGTTCCGGGAGAGGCGGAGGCCCTTGCGGACGCGCTCGTAGAGCTCGTCGATGTCCTCGACGACGCCCGAACCAGAGCCGCCCAGGGTGTAGGTCGTCCGGGAGATGACGGGGAGGCCGCCCACTTGGTCGACGGCGTCGTCGACGCGCCCGCGGAGGGCGTCCTCGTCGAGTTCGGTGGTCGTCTCGCCCTCGTCCAGCGTGATGGTCGTCGACTTCGGAACGGGCTGCCCGAGGCTCTCCATCCGCTGGCGGAAGAGGTCGCGGTCCTCCGTCGCGTAGATGGTGTCGAGCGGCGTCCCCATGATGTCGACGTCGAACTCGTCGAGCACGCCCTCCTCCGCGAGTTCGGCGGTGACGTTGAGTCCCGTCTGTCCGCCGAGCCCCGCGATCACGCCATCAGGATTCTCCTGTTCGATGACGTCCGCGATGGCCTCGGTCGTGATGGGTTCGATGTAGACGGCGTCGGCCATCTCGGGGTCCGTCATGATGGTCGCGGGGTTCGAGTTCACGAGGACGACGCGGACGCCCTCTTCCTGGAGGGCGCGACACGCCTGCGCGCCCGAGTAGTCGAACTCCGCTGCCTGCCCGATCTGTATCGGTCCGCTGCCGATCAGGAGAATCGTCCGCTCGTCGCTCGCGCTCATTACCACCACCTGGTGCGCACATCGTAATAAGCGGTGCGAAATTTTCCGCGTATCGAAACCCTATTACGAAAATCGTAACGACGGTGGGCGTGACCCGCGAACCCCGCTGAGACGACCACACGCACCGCTCTCCGCCATACGACACCACCGAAAACTCGAACCGACCTCCCTCGCCGACCTCCGACCCCTAGCGCGGGCCGACCCGGTCCGCGTCCCAATCCCGCTCCGCTCGGTACTCCTCGACGAACGCGGCCGCGTCGAACTCCGCCATCTGCGCTTCGAACTCGGACTGCGCGGACGCCTCCGTCCCGTGGCTCACCGCGTGCTCCATCAGCTCCACCATCAACTCCACCGCGTACTCGTGGAGCGTGCGCGCGTCGAAATCCGCCACCCACGCCGCCGCGTACCCGACGTCGCCGTTCGCGCTCGCGTCGACCGCGACGACGTCCTCCGGGAACTCCTCGCGCACCGCACCCATCAGGTGGACCGTCGAGAACTCGTCGAACTCGTCCTTCTCGCTCGGCTCCACCGCCTCCCGAAGCACGTCGACGACGTCCTCCGGGAAGAACCGACCGAGGGGATGCATATCCATCACCACCGCGTGCGTCTCCCCGCACGCGCACCCGAACTCCCGCATCCCCAGGTCGAGGTCGCCCCGCTCGATGCGCTCTCCGCAGGGTAACTCGACGCCGCCTTCCTCGCGCCCGCCGTCCTCCTCGGGATTCGGGACGCCTGGCTCGCTCATACTCTTACTCCAGTCGCGCGCCGCAAAATCACGTCGGTTCCGACTCGCACGGCCGTTCGCCGTCCGAGGCCCTTCGCCCTCGGCCGTCTATCGAACCGGCCGAAATCCTTCCGTCTGTCGAACCCGCCGAGAACCTCCGACTACGGCCAGTCGTCGCGCTCCGCCGCCTCCGACGCCGCGTCCGCGACCTCGTCGCCCTCGCCGAGCTCCCACTCCGCCGCCTCCGCGGCGTCCTCGACGTCGAGGTACTCCCAACCGGTCTCATCCGCGAGCGCCTCGTCCTCGTCCGTCGTCCCGATGAAGACGTGACGGTCCGTGTCGAACTGCTTGCGGACGCTCTCCAGGCTCTCCGCCTTCCCCTTCGGCCCGGAGAAGAAGTCCTGGCGGATGCGCCGCTTCCGCGTGAAGTTCGTCACCACGTACGTCGGCTCGTCGCTCACCACGCCGACGTACTTCGTCCACTGGCGCGCGTCCGCGAACGCCGTCCCCGGCTTCGCGAGCCGCTGCAGCGCGGACAACTCGAACGCTAGCGTCATCTCCCCGCTCCCGCCCATGCTCATACCCGCCTTACGCGCCGCCGAGAGGAAAACGCCTTCGAAGCCCGCGGCTTTCGGTTCCGGTTCCGACGCCGATTCGGATTCCGGCTTCGACCGCTGTCTCGTGGCCTACTGTCGGCTCTCGCCCGCGAGGTCTCCCAGGATGTCGTCGACGGATTCCGCCGCCGACCGGAAATCCTGCATCGTGATGCCGTCCGTCGTCACGAACACCCCGCGGTCCGACCGCGTGATACGCACGAGGTAGCCGTTATCGAACGCGCGAATCGTGAACTGGTACTCGCCGAGCTCCGAGTTGCTGTACGCGCCCTGCGTCACGTTGTAATCCTGCCACTCCGCGCCGATGAACGCCATCAGGTCCGCGTCGCGTTCGAGGTCCGAGCGCAGGTAGATCTGCTCGTAGTCGTTGTGCGTGAAGTACGTCGCCGACCGCAGGCTGTCGCCGAGCGCCGTCCGCGCGACGGTGACGAGGCGGTCGCGCGGCCCGTCGCCGAGAAGCTGATCCGACATACCCGCCGAATCACACCGCGGGAGTAAGAAGGTTCGTACGGCGCGCTGCTACGTCTCGACGCGGACGTAGACGTCGACGACCGTCCCGTCGTGTCGGATGTAGACGCCCGTCCGGGCGTTCGTGTCGTTCCTGACGGCGTCGAGGTCCCGTCGCACCGCGTCCACCGCGGTGAGGTCGACCGCCGCCGCGTCGTCCGCGACGGCCTCCTCGACGACGCTCTGAACGACCGCGCTGTCCGCGAGCCGAGAGTCGTTCAGCGGAACCGCCTCGGGCCTATCCGTCCCGAGTTCCGTCGTCGCGTAGAGGGTGGCGTCGCTCGACCCGTTCCCTGCGTGTAGACGACGCCGGCGGCGACCGCGGCGACGAGGACGACAGCGGCGAGGAGGAATCGGCGACGCATACCGCACCGACGACCCAGACGGAATTACGTTTCTCTCAGGCTTCGAGTTCGACGTCGAGGTCCTCGAGGTCGAAGTTCTCGCGGAGGAGGACGTCCCGCTGGTCGGCGACCTCGGCTTCCTGCTGCATGAGCTGTTTGTACTTCGACTGCGGCGCGAGGTTCCCGATGAGGACGCCGCCGACGATCTTCCCGTCCTTGAACGCGATGCGCCGCCACTCCGTCTCGGAGTACTTGCGCTCCGCGTGGTCCTCGCCAATCGTGGGGAAACCGAAGGAGAGGAAGGGGAAGTCGAAGTGGGTGATGGAGTACGAGGACACCCAGCGGAAGGCGTCGACCTCGCTCTCGACGTCGTCGGCCGTCATCGCCTTCGCGGCGACGCTCCCCTGCTGTTTCGCGCTGCCCCACGAGCCGTTCTGCGCGCGCTCGCTGAGGATGGTGTCGTGGAACTGCGTCAGGTCGCCGGCCGCGTAGACGTCGTCGACGCTCGTCCGCATGTACTCGTCGACGACGATGCCGTTGTCCGTCTCCACGCCCGTATCCTGGAGGAGTTCGAGGTTGAAGTTCAGGCCGATGGCGACGCCGACGAACTCCGCGTCGTAGCGCTCGCCGTTCGGGTCGACGGCCGCGGTGACGTTCCCGTCGTCGTCCGTCTCGAAGCGGTCGACGCCGGAGTCGAAGACGGGTTCGACGCCCTTCTCGCGGAGGGCGTCGTGGATGATGTCCGCGCCCTCCTTGCTCATCGCGTACCGCCACCAGGCGTCGCCGCGCATCAGGTAGTGCGCGTCGAGCCCCTGTGCCGCCGAGATGGCGGCGAGGTCGATCCCGAGGAGGCCCGCGCCGACGATGACGCTCGTCGACGCTTCCTCCGCGTGCTCCTTGATGCGGCGCGCGTCCTCGAACGTCCAGAAGTGGTGGATGCCGTCAGCGTCGGAGTTCTCGACGGGGAGCTGCGTCGGCGTCCCGCCCGTCGCGACGAGAAGCTCGTCGTACGCGAGCGTCTCGTCGTCGTGCGTGTAGACCTCGTGTGCGTCCGTGTCGATGCCGGTGACGAGCGTGTTCAACGCGAGGTCGATGTCGCGGTCGTCGTACCAGTCCTCGTCGTGGATGGAGATGGGTGCCTCCGGGAGTTTCCCCTTCGCGAACTCCTTGATGAGAATGCGATTGTAGAGGGGCTCTCCCTCGTCGGTGACGACCGTCACGTCCGCGTCGGGCTCGCGCTCGCGGATGGTCTCCGCGGCGGAACTGCCCGCGATGCCGTCACCGATAATCACGTACGACTCAGTCATAGCGGGAGATAGCAAGTCCGGGTTAAAGTGGATTGCTATCCGTCGAAGGAAACGGCAACCGCTGCCGCGGTGACCGGCGTCGGGGCGTTTACGGTCCTCGAACCCGAAGACGCAGACATGAAAATCCACCAGAACGTCAAACACTTCGCGTTCAAGAAATCCCTCGAGCTTCCCGTCGTCGGCGAGAAAACCCACGAGCGACTCGTCGGCATGCACGTCGACATCTTCCTCGGGAAGGCCGACGCCGACCGCCGCGACGAACGCGAAGCCCACCTCGAAGCGTTCTTCGACGGCACCATCGACATGTACCTCGCCGCGCTCCAGGCCGGCCACCCGGAGGCGGCCGCTCGCGAGATGACGCACGTCGTCGCGAACTTCGACTTCTACAACCACGGCTGGACGGAGATGATGGAGTTCCCCGCCGACGAGCTCTCCGAGCACTACGACCGCTACGCCGACTTCTTCGCCGCCCACGACATCACGCTCGACGACCCGCTCGGCGAGTTCGTCCCGGCAGGCGGCGTCCCGGACGCCCCCGCGACTCCCGACAAACTCGACGACGGCGACTACGCGAACGCCGACGCCGGCTACGCCGACGACGTCTACGTCGAGGACGCCGACGGCGACCTCCACAAGGGCGGCACCTCGAACGCCGACGACGACGCCGACGTCACCGCCTGAGTCAGACGGCCACTACTCGATAATCCGGTCGGCGCACTCGTAGCCGGCGACGATAGCGCCGTTCAGCGAGCGTTCGGGATACTGGGCTTCGCTCGCCATACCCGCATAATAGACGCCGTCGCCGACGTCGTCGGCGAGGTCGTAGGGAACGACCATGTCGAGGTAGCCGCGCTCGTAGACGGGCGCGGTCCGCGGGTTTCGCGCCGTCTTCATCCAGTTCACCTGACTCCGGTCGAAGTCCGGGAAGAGCGACTCCAGCCCGTCCAGCCAGCGCTCCTCGACTTCTTCATCGCTATCCTGCCACGCGGGGTCCTCGGGGCTCTGGATGTACTTCGGGACGTAGAGGAGGTGTTCGCCGCCGTAGTGCGACTCGTCGATGAAGTTCGTGTGCTCGATGAGCGCGCCGAACGGCGCGTCGTCCGCGACGTTCAGCCAGTACGTATCAGTCAGCGAGTTCTCCATCGAGACGAGCGTGCAGACGGTGCCCTGGAACTCGATGTCGCACTCGTAGCCCGTGAGCGCCTCCAGTACGTTCGGCATCGCGGCGACCACGACGCCGTCGACGTCGAACGTCTCCGCGTCCCCCGCCTCGCCGCGCTCCACGGTCAGCGTCGTCGCCGCGCCGCCCTCGATGCCGACGTCCGTCACGCGCACTCTCGTCTCGATGACGTCCCGGCCGACGTCGTCGACGAGCGCGTTCGTGAACTGGTAGAAGCCGCCGTCGAGGTAGCCCAGCGGCTCCCCCTTCAGGAGGTCGCGCTCCCCGCGGAACTTAATCCTCCCCAGCAGCCAGGCGGCGGAGACGTCCTCTTTGCGCTCGCCGAACTTCGCGTCGAGGAGCGGCTCGAAGAACGTCTCGTAGACGTTCTCGGTCGTGTGCCGCAGGCAGAACTCACGGACTGAGACGTCCTCGAAATCCTCGAGGTCGTCGAACGTGTCGAACTTCGGAATCCCCTCGGAGACGTCGACGTCGAGGACGAGCATCCCGAGTCTGAACGTGTCGTACACGCTCCAGTGGGGGAACGCGAGGATCTCCCACGGCTTGTCCATCGGGTGAATCTGGCCGTCGATGTAGTAGGCGTTCTTCCCGATCGGCCACTCGAGCTTGTCGCCGAGGCCGAGCTCCTCGATGAGGTCGACGATGGTCTCCTCGCTCCCGGAGAGATGGTGGTAGTATTTCTCGATGGGGTCGCCGGCCGTCTCGTAGGAGGCGGCGAGGCCGCCGAGGTCGTCGCTCGCCTCGAACACGCGGACGTCGTGGCCGGCGGTCTGGAGCCGACGGGCCGCCGCGAGCCCGGCGACGCCGCCGCCGACGATACCGATCATGTCCGCGAATCCGGGGGGCGAGCGGTTTACCGTTACGGTCTGCGGCGTTCGCTAGGCTTTTCTCCCCGCCTTCGGTAGGTAGGGGGAGAATGGTTACCGCGTGGGCACCGGCGACGAGCGCGAACCTCGGGAGCGGCTTCGACACCTTCGGCGTGGCGCTCGACCGACCGGGCGACGTCGTCACCGTCGAGCGCGCCGAGGAGACGACCATCGAGATGCGCGGCCTCGGGAGCGAGTTCATCCCCGAAGACCCCGCGAAGAACACCGCCGGCGTCGTCGCCGCCGAACTCGACGCCCCCGCCCGCATCACTATCGACAAGGGCGTCCGCCCCTCCTCCGGCCTCGGGTCCTCCGCGGCCTCCGCGGCCGCCGCCGCCGTCGCCCTCGACGACCTCTACGACCTCGGCCTCGACGACGAGACGCTCGTCCGCGCCGCCGCTGAAGGCGAAGCCGTCGTCTCCGGCGACGCCCACGCCGACAACGTCGCGCCCTCCATCCTCGGCGGCTTCACCATCGTCCGCGAGGACGGCGTCTTCTCCGTCGACACCGACCTCGCGCTCGTCGCCTGCCTCCCCGACCGGGTCGGCTCCACCCGCGAAGCCCGCGACGTCGTCCCGCAGGAGACCACCCTCGACGAACTCGTGCACACGGTCGGGAGCGCCGCGACGCTCGTCGCCGGCATGTACGAGAACGATCCCGTGCGCGTCGGCCGCGGCATGGACGAACGCGTCGTCACGCCCGCGCGCGCCGCCCTCATCGACGGCTACGACGCCGCCCGCGAAGCCGCGCTCGACGCCGGCGCGACCGGCGTCACGGTCTCCGGGGCCGGCCCCAGCGTCCTCGCCGTCTGCTACCCCGGCCGTCGTCGCGACATCGCCGCCGCCCTCACCAGCGGCTTCGACGCCGAAGGAATCGACGCGCGCGCCTTCCAGACGCGCGTCGGCGACGGCGCGTACATCCTCGACCGCTGACAACCCCACACCCTTTTGACGCGCCCGACGCGACGTTCCGGCGTGCCCTCCAGACGACAGTTCCTCGCCGCCAGCGCGAGCGCCGCGACCGCCGGGCTCGCCGGCTGTGCCGCCCTCGACGCCCCCGCGTTCGAACCCGGGAGCGACGCCAGCACGGACTGGCGGACGCCGCGCTACGACGCACGGAACACCGCCTACGCGCCGAACGCCGCCGCGCCCCGCGACGGCGTCCGCGAACGCTGGACGTACACTGACGCCGCCGCCTGCGGCGCGCCAGCCGTCGCCGACGGCACCGTCTTCCTCCCGACACCGGACGCCCTCGTCGCGCTCGACGCCGAAACCGGCGACGAGCGATGGCGGTTCACCGGCGAGAACCGCGGGCCGTGGCCGCGCAGCCCCAGCGTCGGCGGCGGACTCGTCTACACGACCACCGAACGCGGCACGGTCTACGCCCTCGACGCCGAAACCGGCGACGTCGCGTGGTCGCTCGCCGACGCCGGCTCTCTCTCCGGTCGCCCCCGGCTCGTCGACACCGACCACGCGAACGCGCTCTTCGCCGGCAACGACCAGGGCGTCCTCCGTCGCATCCACCCCGAAACCGGCGAGGTCTCGTGGCAGTCGGACGTCTTCGGCGCGCCGACCCGAATGGCGTCCTCGCTGTCCGTGCTCTACGTCGGCACCCGCGCCGGCACCGTCTACACCTACGCGTGGGCGGTCGAACACGACGACCCGCCGACCGAGAGCGGGCGCACCGACGCGGGCGGATCGGTCGACGGTCTCGTCCCCGGACCAAACGGCGTGCTGGTCACGGCCGTCGGCGGCCCGCTCCGCTACTTCGCCAACGGGACGGCGGTCGACGCGCTCCCCGCGACCACGGCGAACGCCGCGCCGGTGAAAGCCGGGTCCACCCTCCTCACCGCGGGGTACGACGCGCTCGCGTCCTACCGCGGCTTCGACTCCGAGCAGTGGTGGCGGACGCGCGGTCGCTTCGACGCCACACCGCCCGTCGCCGCCGGCGACACCCTCTACGCGTCCAGCGGCGACCGCGTCCACGCTTTCGCGCTCGACGGCGGTGTCGGCGCGTTCGGCTACCGCTTCGGCATCGAACGCTGGTCGCATCCAACACCTGGTTCGGTCGAAGGGCTCGCCGTCGCCGACGGCGCGCTCTTCGCCGCCTGCCAGCGAACGGAAGACGCCGGTGTCGGTCTCTACTGCCTCGAACCCGCCTGAACGCGGGACGCGAGCGCCGACAGCGCCACCGGCAACGCGTCGACGGCGTCCGGACTCTCGCCGAACGCGGGGTTCCAGTCCCCGGGCGCGACGTAGTCGCTCACGAGGTAGAGCGCGCCCGCCGCACACCCACGATAGTCGCCCACGGCGAACGTCGCCGCGCCCTCCATCTCCACCGTCAACACGCCCGCGTCGCGGTACTGCTCGACCTCCCGCCGCGTCTCCCGGAAGAACGCGTCCGTCGTCCACGTCGCCCCCGTCGCGTAGCGCTCGCCCTCCGCCTCCAGTTCGTCCGTCAGCGCGCCCACCAACTCCGCGTCCGCCGCCACGCGCTCCGCGTCCGGGAGGTAGTGGTGACTCACGCCCTCGTCCCTGACGCCTTCGTCGGCGACGACGAACGCTGACTGCGGGTGGTCCGGCTGGAGACAGCCCGCCCACCCCACCGAGAGAAACACGTCCGCGCCCGCCGCGTGCAGGACTTCGAGCACCATCGCCGTCGTCGGCGCGCCGATTCCGAAATACCCGACGACGCCGAGGTCCGCCGAGACGTCGAGGTCCGTGAAGCGGTGGAGTTCGAAGTCGAACAAGCCCTCGCCGGAATCGACGCGTTCCGTCTCCCGCGCGTCGAGCACGCGGTCGAGGAAATGCGGCTGGTAACACACTAACACGCCGTCGGGCGCGTCCGCGACCAGGGGCGTCCCGCGCTCCGCCGCGTCGTCCAGCACGTCGTCCGGCGTGAACACCGCGGGCTCGTCGTACTTCTCCGGATAGTTCGGCAGCGGCATCGTACGCACGCGTTCCGTGCGCCGAACCTTCAAATGCGAGGACGCGGCGACGTCACCGTATCACCCGAGAAGCATCCGCGGGCGTCCGCTTCGGAACGCGGCGACGCCGCGCCCGCGGAGAGAACTCCTCGGACGGCGAATGGCCGTCCGAGTAGGAAGGGAAAATCGGCGTCGTCCGAACGCCCCTCAGAGTTCGTCGAGGACGGCCGCGGCGACGTCGTCCGTGCCGGCGTCGCCGCCGAGGTCGGGCGTCCGCGGGCCGTCTTCGAGGACGGCCTCCACCGCGTCGCGAACGCGGTCTGCGTCCGCGCCGTAGCCGAGGAAGTCGAGGAGCATCGCCGCCGAGAGAATCGCCGCGCAGGGGTTCGCGACGCCCTCGCCCGCGATGTCGGGCGCGGTGCCGTGCACGGGCTCGAAGACGCCGCGCTCCGGGCCGACGTTCGCCGACGGCAGGAGGCCGAGCCCGCCGACGAGGCCAGCAGCTAGATCGGAGAGCACGTCGCCCGCGAGGTTCGGGCAGACGACGACGTCGTACTCCTCGGGCCGCAGACAGAGATGCATCGCGAGCGCGTCCATCAGCGCTCGCTCCGTCTCCACCCCGCGCTCGTCGGCGACGCCCTCGACCGCGTCGAGGAACCGCCCGTCCGTCTCCCGCATCACGTTCGCCTTGTGCGCGACCGTGAACCCCTCGGGCGCGTAGTCGCAGGCGTACTCGGCGAGCCGCTCGCTCGCCGACGTCGTCACGACGCGCGTGAGCGTCGACACGTCCGCCGTGAGCTTGCTCTCGATGCCCTTGTAGACGCCCTCGGAGTTCTCCCGGAGGAAGACGAGGTCCGTCTCCGGGCGGAGCGCGTCCACGCCCGGATACGCCTTCGCCGGGCGGACGTTCACGAAGGAGTCCACCGCCTCGCGGAGCGGGAGAATGACGTCCGCCGCGCTCTCGCCGACGGAGCCGAAGAGCGTCGCGTCAGCCGACGCCACGAGGTCGTAGGTCTCCTCGGGGAGCGGGTCCCCGGTCGCTTCGAGCACGGCGTCGCCAGCGTCCGCCTCGACGAACTCGAAGCCGCGGTCGAGCGCATCGAGCACGTCCACCGCCGGCGGGACGACCTCCCGGCCGATACCGTCGCCGGCGACGACCGCAATCTCCTCACTCATCGACGTAGGGGAGGGCCGCGGCGGTCTCTCGCACTGTCTCCTCGTTCGACTTCATCAGCGCCGTCGTGTCCCAGACGCCGTCGACGAGCGCCTTCCGCTGCGCGTCGTCCACCTCGACGTCCACGGTCGTGTCGCCGTACGTCACCGTCTCCGCGGCGACATCCACGTCGATGTCCGCGTCCGGGTGGTCGGCGATCCAGTCCTGGAGCTCGGTGACGGTCTCGTGGTCCGCGACCACGGTAGGGATGCCGAGCGCGAGGCAGTTCCCCGCGAAGATCTCCGCGAACGACTCGCCGACGATGGCGTCGATTCCCCATCGCTGGAGCGCCTGCGGCGCGTGCTCTCTGGAGGAGCCACAGCCGAAGTTCGCGTTGACGGCTAAGACCGACGCGCCCTGATAGCGCTCCTCGTTGAACGGGTGGTCTTTCGGCTCGTCGTCATCGGTAAAGCGCTGGTCGAAGAACGCGAACTCGCCGAGGCCGTCGAAGGTGACGACCTTCAGGAAGCGCGCGGGGATGATCTGGTCCGTGTCGATGTCGTTCCCGCGGACGGGCACGCCCGTACCGGAGACGTGCTCGACGGTGTCGGCTGGCCCGCTCATGCCCGCACCTCCCGGACCGGTTCGAGGTCGCGGACGTCCGTCACCTCGCCTTCTACGGCGGCGGCGGCGACCATCGTCGGACTCATGAGGACGGTCCGCCCCTCCTTCGAGCCCTGCCGACCCACGAAGTTCCGATTCGACGACGATGCGGAGGTCTCCGCGCCCTCCAGCTGGTCGTCGTTCATCCCGAGGCACATCGAACAGCCCGCGCCCCGCCAGTCGAAGCCCGCTTCTCGGAAGATCTCGTCGAGGCCTTCGGCTTCGGCGGCGGCTTTCACGCGCTGGCTTCCGGGGACGACCATCGCGCGGACGTCCTCGTGGACCTCGCGGCCGTCGACGATGTCGGCGGCCGCGCGGAGGTCGGGGAGACGCGCGTTCGTGCAGCTCCCGAGGAACGCGACGTCGATGGGGTAGCCCTCCATGGTGTCGCCGGGCTCGACGCCCATGTGTTCCTGTGCGCGCTCCGCGACGTCGCGTTTGTCCGCCGGGAGGTCCGCGGGCGCGGGAATCGGCTCCGTGACGCCGACGCCCTGCCCGGGCGTCGTCCCCCACGTCACCGTCGGTTCGATCTCCGACCCGTCGATTTCGACGACGTCGTCGTACTCGGCGTCCGCGTCGGACCGAATGGACTCCCAGTACGCCTTGCGCGCTTCGAACTTCTCGGGGTCGTCCTCGAATGCGTCGGTGTCGCGCAGGAACTCGTAGGTGGTCTCGTCGGGGTTGACGTAGCCCGCGCGCGCGCCGCCCTCGATACTCATGTTACAGATGGTCATCCGGCCCTCCATGCCCATGTTCTCGATGACGTCGCCGGCGTACTCGTAGACGTAGCCGACGCCGCCGTCGGTGCCGAGCTTCCGGATGATGGTGAGCACGACGTCCTTCGCGGTGACGCCGTCGCCGAGCTCGCCGTTCACCTCGATGCGGCGGACGTCCTGTTTCTCCATCGCGATACAGCCCGTGGCGAAGACGTCGCGAATCTGGGAGGTGCCGATGCCGAACGCGAGCGCACCGAACGCGCCGTGCGTCGCCGTGTGGCTGTCGCCGCAGACGATCGTCATCCCCGGCTGGGTCTTCCCCTGCTCCGGGCCGATGACGTGCACGATACCCTGATTCCCCGTGTCGGGGTGGTCGAACTCGATGCCCGCCTCGCGGACGTTCTCCTCGAGCTCGCGCATCATCTCCTCGGCGGCGTCGTCGCCGTACGGTCGCTCTCGGTCGCCCGTCGGGACGATGTGGTCGACCGTCGCGTGCGTCCGCTCCGGATACGCGACCTCCATCCCGCGCTCTCTGAGCATCCCGAACGCCTGCGGACTCGTCACCTCGTGGATGAGGTGGAGCCCGACGAAGAGCTGCGTCTGTCCGGACGGAAGCTCCGTCACCGCGTGGCGGTCCCAGACCGTATCGTAGAGCGTTCCCTCGCTCATTCCTCTGCTTCGCCGCCCCGCTCCCATACCTCGTTCGGGTCGGGGGTGTCGCCGTGCTCGTGGTCGATATCCTGCATCGCCGCCGTCGGCTCGGACCCGGACTCCTCGTCCGCCGCCGACTCACCACCGTCCGTCAGCTCCGGGCCGCGTCGGAAGAGCCGGCCGAAGGTGTTCTCCGTGCTGTTCGGGTCTGTGTGGTTGACGTTTCGCATGTTCATTGTCGGACCTCCGCCTCCGTCTTCTCGGGCTCTCGCTCGGTCTCCTGTTCCGCCCACGCGAAGAGACCGCGGAGTCGCTCCCCGACGTCCTCGATCTCGTGGTTCCGCTCCGCGTGGTGGCGCTGATTGAACGACGGCCGGCCCGCCTGGTTCTCCGCGATCCACCGCGTCGCGAACTCGCCGTTCTGCACGCGGTCGAGCGTCTCCTGCATGTTCTCGCGGACGTGCTCGTCGACGACCTCGTCGCCCTCGACGAGCCCGCCGTACTCCGCGGTGTCGGAGACGGAGTCCCACATCTCGCCGAGCCCGCCCTCGTACATCAGGTCGACGATGAGCTTCATCTCGTTCATGCACTCGAAGTACGCCATCTCCGGGCTGTAGCCGTTCTCGACGAGCGTCTCGTACCCCGCCTTGATGAGGCTGGTGACGCCGCCGCAGAGCACGGCCTGCTCGCCGAAGAGGTCGGACTCCGTCTCCTCCTGGAACGTCGTTTCGAGGACGCCCGCCCGAGCGCATCCGATGGCCTGCGCGTACGCGAGCGCCTCCGACTTCGCCTCACCCGTCTCGTCGCGATGCACGGCGAGCAACGCCGGGGTGCCCTCGCCGGCCTCGTAGTTCCGGCGGACGAGGTGACCCGGGGACTTCGGCGCGATCATCGTCACGTCCACGCCGGGTTTCGGGTCGATCTGCCCGTAGTGGATGTTGAACCCGTGCGCGAACTGGAGGGTGTCGCCCGGCTGGATGGCGTCCTCGATGTCGGCGTAGACCGACGGCTGTACCGTGTCCGGGACGAGCATCGACACGACGTCCGCCTGCTCGGCCGCCTCCACGGGCGTCGCCACGTCGAGGCCGTCCGCTTCCGCGGCGTCCCAGGACGCGGAGCTCTTCCGGAGCCCCACGACGACGTCGACGCCGGAGTCGTCCAGGTTCTGCGCGTGCGCGTGGCCCTGACTCCCGTAGCCGAGCACGGCCACGGTCTTGTTCGTGATGTCGCGTTCGTCCGCGTCGTCGTCTCGATAGATCGGCTGGGTGAAATCGTCAGTATCAGTCATTGGATTCTCGTGTTTCCTGCGTCCCGCCCGCCAGCGCCGCGGTGCCCGTGCGGGCGACCTCGCGAACGCCGAATCGTTCGAACGCGGCGATGGCCGCGTCGACTGCTTCCTCTGAGCCCGTGAGCTCGACCGTCACGACCTCCGGGCCGGCTTCGACCGCTTCTCCGCCGTACATCTCCGCGACCGCGGCGACGCCGGCGGGGTCGTCGTCTTCGACCTTGATGAGCGCGAGTTCGCGCTCGACCGCGCCGGAGAGCTCGCTGACCGAGTGGACGGGCGCGAGCTTCCGCAGCTGGCGTTTCGCCTGCTCGACGCCGGGTCCGGGCTCGCGGACGACGATGGTCATCCGCGCCATCCCCTCGTCCGTCGTCGGGCCGACGGTCAGGCTCTCGATGTTGAACTGGCGGCGCGCGAACAGCCCCGCGACCTCGGAGAGAACGCCGGGCTCGTGGTCGACGAGCGCCGACAGCACCTCGCGGCGCTCCGCGGGCTCCGCCTCGACGTCCGGGTCGATGCGGATGCCCTGGCTGTTCCGCCGCCCGGTCGCCTGCTGGCGCTCCTCCGGGTCGGGCCCCTGCAGTCCACCCGTCATAGGTGTTCCTCCCGGAGCGCGAACGCGCCGTTGTCCCCGCCGCTCGGAACCATCGGGTAGACGTCCTCGCGCGGGTCGATGCGGCAGTCGACGACGCTCGGCCCGTCGTACTCGCGGGCCGCCTCGACGGTGTCCGCGACGTCGTCGTAAGTGTCGATGGTGAAGCCGGCCGCGCCGAACGCCTCCGCGACCGTCGCGAAGTCCGGCCCCCACGGGTACTCCGACGCCGTCCGCCGGCCCTCGAAGAACGCGTCCTGCCACTGGCGGACCATCCCGATGGCCTCGTTGTTCAGGACGAACACCGTGATGTCGAGCTCCTCGCGAACCGCGACGGAGAGCTCCTGACACGTCATCAGGAAGGAGCCGTCGCCCTCGAAGGAGACGACTTCCCGCTCCGGTGCGGCGACTTTCGCGCCGATGGCCGCCGGGAGACCGTACCCCATCGTCCCGAGACCGTGGCTGGAGACCCACGTGCGCGGCTCGGTGAACGTCCAGTACTGGACCGCCCACATCTGGTGTTGGCCGACGCCGGTCGTGACGACGGTGTCTCCGGCCGTGGCTTCGTCGACGGCTTCGACGACGAACTGCGGCTTCACCGGTTCGTCCTCGGGCGCGTCGTAGTCCATCGGATACTCGCGCTCCCAGGTCTCACACTGCGCCTGCCAGTCGGCCGCGTCGGGCGACCGCGGGACCGCGGAGTCGAGCTGGTGGAGGACCGCGCTCGCGTCACCGATGAGCGGGTAGTCCGCGTGGACGTTCTTCGACACTTCGCTCGCGTCGATGTCGATGTGCGCGATGCGCGCCGCGGGCGCGAACGTCTCCACGCCCCCGGTGAGCCGGTCGTCGAACCGCGTGCCGACCGCGAGCATGAAGTCACAGTGCGTGAGCGCCATGTTCGCCGGACCGGTCCCGTGCATGCCCGCCATCCCGAGCGCGAGCGGATGCGTCTCGTCGAACGCGCCGACGCCCGGCATCGTCGTCACGACGGGCACGCCGTGGTCGACGGCGAACTGCCGGAGCTCCGGCGTCGCCTCGCCCTTGATGACGCCGCCGCCCGCGAGGATGACGGGTTTCTCCGCGGCGGCGAACGCCCGCGCCGCCTCGTCGACGGCCTCCGCGGGCGCTTCCGGCGTCGGCTTCGTCTCCGGTTCGTGGCTCGGCGACGTCGCCGTCTCCGCCTGCGTCACGTCCTTCGGCAGGTCGACGAGCGTCGGCCCCTGCCGGCCTTCGCTCGCCGCCGCGACCGCGTCGCGGACGGTGTCGCCGACCGTCCCCGCGTCCGTCGCGAAGTAGTTCGTCTTCGTGATCGGCGTCGTCACGCCCGTCGTATCCGTCTCCTGGAAGGCGTCGTTCCCGACCATGTCCGTCGGGACCTGCCCGGTCAGCGCGACCATCGGGTCCGAGTCCATGTCCGCGTCCGCGAGGCCCGTGACCAGGTTCGTCGCCCCCGGCCCGGACGTCGCGAGGCAGAGCCCCGGCTCGCCCGTGACGATTCCGTAGGCGTCGGCGGCGTGCGCCGCGCCCTGCTCGTGCGCCATCGTCACGTGCCGGATGTCGGACTGGCCGAGCGCGTCGTAGACGGGCATGATCGCGCCGCCCTGCACGCCGAACCCGACCTCGACACCCGCGTCTTCCAGCGCCGAAATCGCGGCTTCCGCGCCGGTCTGGACCGCTCGTTCCGCGGTTCGCGTTTCACTTTCAGTCTCGCTCATCGATACCGTCCTCGTGTCGTGTTCGTTCTCATCGTGGCTGTGGTGCTGTAGCTTCGAAATCCGTGCGACGACCGGTCTGAGAAGTGGGATGGTGAGGGGACTACGCCCCTACGATAATCGCGACCACAGCCGCGCCGCTCGCGGCGGGCGAACCCGAGCGCGTGGCGCGTGACTGCATCGTAGTCGGAACCAGCACCCACGGCACGATAAACCTTACCGCTCGCGCATGGGTTGCCGGCCATCAGGTCCGAACCTCCGTTCGCTCCCGGGCTTCCTCGACGCCGACCTCGGCGGCGAACGCTGCGAGCTTCTCCGGCGTCACCGCTTCCTTGCCCGCGGCGTACGACTTCACGCGCTTCGTCACCGCGCGTACCTCGTCGTCCGTCGGCGCGTACCCGGCGTCCTCTAAGTGCTCGCGCACGGCGTGCGTGCCCGTGTGCTTCCCGAGGACGATGGAGCGCTCCGCGCCGATCATCTCCGGCGTCATCACGCCCGGCTCGAACGTCTCCGCGTTCTCGATGACGCCCGCGGCGTGAATCCCGGACTCGTGACTGAACGCGTTGTCGCCGACGACCGGCTTGTTCGAGGGGATGGGGACGCCGGACTTCTCGGCGATCATCCGCGACAGCTCGGCGATGCGGGTCGTATCGATACCCGTGTCGACGCCGTGAACGCTCTCGACGGCCATGACGACCTCTTCGAACGCGGCGTTCCCGGCGCGCTCGCCGATGCCGTTCACGGAGACCTGCGCCTGCGACGCGCCCGCGACGAACCCGGAGACGGCGTTCGCGGTCGCCATCCCGAAGTCGTCGTGCGTGTGCACGTCGACGCGCGCGTCCGTGTGCTCGGTGACGAACTCGATGAGCTCCATGTACCGCGTCGGCGTCGCCACCCCGCAGGTGTCGGGGACGTTCACCCAGTCGACGCCGACCTCGTCGACGGCCTCGAGGACCTCCGCGAGGTAGTCGGGGTCGGTCCGCGTGGCGTCCATCGGCGAGAACATCACTTCGACGCCCGCGTCGCGGGCCTGCTGGACCGCGTCGACGGAGCGGTCGACGACCTCCTCGCGGGTCGCGTGCATCGAATCCTCGATCTGGACGTCGCTCGTCGACGCGAAGACGTGAATCATGTCCACGCCCGAGTCGATGGCCGCGTCGACGTCGGATTCGACGACGCGGGCGAGCCCGCACGTCGTCGTGTCCGTCGCGGCCGCGATGTCCGAGACGGCCTCGAACTCGTCGGGGCCGTTCGCCGGGAACCCCGTCTCGATGACGTGGACGCCCATCTCGTCCAGTACTGCCGCTATCTCGCGCTTATCGTCGTAGTCGAACGACGTCCGCGGCGTCTGCTCGCCGTCTCTGAGGGTCGTGTCGAAAATTCGGGCTGAATCGAACTCGTTACTGTGGGCTAACGTGCCCTGGAAGAACCCGTTCCCCCGGACTCGAACCGGGGATGTCATGCTGTGACATCTGTACGAACGTCCAATCCCGGCACCATCATAAATCTATCCCCCTGACAGTCGGATTACCGACACGACCTCGCGGTCCGATTCCCACCGCGTTCGAAAAACCGCCCGACATAAACGGGTATAAGGTATCATTATCTCCCCCTACTGGCTATACGCGCCGCCGTTCGACACACCCGTCGGGACCGACCACGAAGACAGACCCGTCCAATTTTCGCCGGTGCGCGCGCCCCCGAATGGACGAACGTGAACTCGCGGGACGCGACCACCGACTCCGGCGGATAGTTTAAGAGGACGGGGGCGCGAGTGAGGGATATGGCCTCCGTCGGCCGGCCCGTCCTACGCGACCTGTTCGACGACGCACCTACCCCGCACATCGCGCACCCGCCGCGCACCCACCACCGAGACTTCTACGTCGCCACCGACGGGTCGTTCTCGGCGGACGCGAGCGGGCTCGGCGTCCTCGTCGAAACACGGAGCGGCGACCGCGTCGCCCGCCTCGCCCTCCCCGACGACGCCCCCGACAACAACGTCGCCGAATACCGCGCCCTCCACCTCGGCCTCGACGTCCTCGCCGCCCGCGCCCCGCCCGGCGCGCGCGTCGGCGTCGTCCTCGACCACGACGACCTCGCCGCCAACGTCAACGTCGCGAGCCTCGCCGCCGCCGGCCCCCACAACCGCCCCCTCCACGACGTTTCTATTCCTCCCGCCGCCGCCACCCACTGGCGCGGCATCCGCGCGCGCATCGCCGGCTTCGGCGAACTCCGCGCCGCCGCCCTCGACTCCGGCCGGAACCCCGCCCACCCCCTCGCCAACGCCCCCGACCAGTACGCCCACGTCAACCGCGAACCCGCCCGCTGCCTCCTCCCCGACGCCGACGACCTCACCGCCGACCCACAGATCCCCCCGCCCAGCCGCGCCGGCCGCAACACCAACACGAACGCCAGCGACTGACCCGGTCCGACACTCCCCGTCTGCCTGACCGACTCGCCCTTTTCTACGGGGTCCCACGACGGAGGTATGCGAGTCAGAAAAGCGACCCCGCGCGACGCCCGCGAAGTGTGTGCCGTCCACGAGGCGTCCATCGCAGCGCTCGGCGTCGACGGCTACGACGACGAGCAGGTCGCCGCGTGGGGCGCGGACCGCTCACCCGACGACTACGCCTTCGACGGCCCCGACGCCTTCCTCGTCGCCGAAACCGACGGCCGCGTCGTCGGCTTCGCCGCCCTCAGTCCGCGACCCGGCGACCACCTCGACACCGCCGCCGACGCCGAAGTAACCGGCGTCTACGTCCACCCTGACCACGCCCGCACGGGCGTCGGCTCCCGCCTCCTCCGCGCGCTCGAAACCGTCGCGCGCGTCTGGGACGCCGACACCCTCGCCCTCCACGCCTCCCGCAACGCCGTCGACTTCTACGACGACGCCGGCTTCCACCGCGTCCGCGAAACCACCCACGACTTCTCCGACGACACCGACGGCCGCGTCGTCGAGATGCAGAAAACACTCACCCGGCAGTCTCGCGCCTCCCGCACCGTCGCCGGCCGCCAACGCTGACCCCCCCACGCACCGCTCTCCGCCCACTCCGCCTCCACGACCCGCTCCGAGAAGAGAACGACTCCCGAGCGTCTCGTTCCGAATCCCGTTGCTCCGAACCACGTTACTCGCGGGTCGCGCAGCGACCCGCTCGCCTGTTCCGACCGTGCTCACGCCTCGCCTCACTCCGCTCGGCTCAGCGTTCGTATTTCCGAGATTCTCGAACGCTGTCGCGTTCTCCGAATCTCGTTACTCGCGCGACCGTCGTGAGTGCGAGCACGGTCGGAACGAGTTCCGACCGTACTCGCGGTTCACTTCGTTCTCCGCTCGTCTGTTCCGAGATTCTCGCTCGCTCCGAATCTCGTTACTCCTCTTGGGCGTCGACGACCGCCACGCTGGCGAGGTTGACGATGTCCTTGACTTCGTCGCCGCGCTGGAGGACGTGGACGGGTTCGTCCATTCCGGCGAGCATGGGGCCGATAGCGTCCGCGCCGCCGAGGCGCTGGAGGAGTTTGTAGCCGATGTTCCCGGCTTCGAGGTTGGGGAAGACGAGGCAGTTCGCCGGCCCGTCGAAATCTGTGAAGCCGTAGGTGTCGTCGAGGATGTCTTCGACGACGGCGGTGTCGGCCTGCATCTCGCCGTCGACCTGGAAGTCGACGTCGGGGTCGTCGCGGAGGGCGTTCGCGGCTTCCGCGACCTTCTGCGTGCCGTCGGTCTCGACGCTCCCGAAGTTCGAGTAGGAGAGCATCGCGACGCGCGGTTCGACGTTGAAGCGGCGCGCGATGCCGGCGACGTGGCGCGCGACCTCCTGAAGGACGTCTGCGGTCGGCGCGGTGTTCACGGTGGTGTCGGCGCAGAAGATGACGCGATTCTTGAACGTGAGCATGTAGACGCCGGCGACGTGGTCGACGTCGGGCGCGGTCCCGATGACTTCGAGCGGCGGGCGGAGCGCGCTCGGGTAGTGGTGGGTGAGGCCGGTGAGGAGCGCGTCGGCGTCGCCCTCCTCGACCATGACGCTCCCGAGGTAGTTCGGGTCGCGGACGAGGTCGGCGGCTTCGGACTCGGTCACGCCCTTGCGCTTCCGGAGGTCGTAGAGGCGGTCGGCGTACGCGCCGGTGTCGCCCTGCGCGGGGTCGACGACTTCGGGGTCGAAGTCGAGGCCGAGCCCGGTGATGGTCCCCTCGACCGTGTTCCGGTCGCCGATGAGGACGGGTTCGGCGATGCCTTGCTCTTGCATCTGGAAGGCGGCGCGAATCATCTTCTCGTCGTCGCCCTCGCCGAGCGCGACGCGCTTCGGCTCGCTCTTCGCCTTATTCAAGACGATGCGCATCATCTCGCGGCTCTTGCCGAGGCGGGCTTCGAGGCGCTCTCGGTACGCGTCGAGGTCGAGTTCCTGCCGGGCGACGCCGGACTCCATGGCGGCGTCGGCGACGGCCGGCGCGACCTCGAAGAGCACGCGGGGGTCGACGGGTTTCGGGATGATGTAGTCCGGGCCGAACTGGAGGGGTTGGTCGCCGTAGGCCTTCACGACCTGGTCGGGAACGTCCTCCTTCGCGAGGTCCGCCAGCGCCTCCGCCGCCGCGACTTTCATCGACTCGTTGATGTCCGTCGCCCGCACGTCCAGCGCGCCGCGGAAGATGAACGGGAAGCCGAGGACGTTGTTCACCATGTTCGGGTAGTCCGAGCGCCCCGTCGCCATGATGACGGTGTCGTCCCGAGCGTTCTTCGCCTCCTCGTAGGTGATTTCGGGGTCGGGGTTCGCCATGGCGAACACGATGGGGTCGGCCGCCATCGACCGAATCATCTCCTCGCTCACGATGCCTCCCACCGAGAGCCCCACGAAGACGTCCGCGCCGTCCATCGCGTCGGCGAGGTCGCCGCCGTCGCCGGACTGCGCGAACTCGGCTTTGTACTCGTTCACGTCGCCGCTCTCGACGCGTTCCTCGGTGATGACGCCGGAGGAGTCACAGAGCGTGATGTTCTCGACGTCGACGCCGAGTTCGACGTAGAACCGGGCGGACGCGATTGCGGACGCGCCCGCGCCGGAGAAGACGATCTCGATATCCGAGAGGTCCTTGCCCGCTATTTCGGTCGCGTTCAACAGGGCCGCGCCGCTGATGATGGCCGTCCCGTGCTGGTCGTCGTGGAAGACGGGGATGTCCATCTCCTCGCGGAGCGCGTTCTCGATGACGAAGCACTCCGGCGCTTTGATGTCCTCTAAGTTGATGCCGCCGAACGTCGGCTCCATCGCCGCGATGGACTGAATCATCGCCTGCTCGTCCGCGTGGTCGAGTTCGATGTCGAAGACGTCGATGTCCGCGAACCGCTTGAACAGCACGCCCTTCCCCTCCATCACGGGTTTCGACGCTTGCGCGCCGATGTCGCCGAGGCCGAGCACCGCGGAGCCGTTCGAAACGACGCCGACGAGATTCCCCTTCGCCGTGTACTGGTAGGCGTCGTTCGGGTCGTCCGCGATTTCGAGGCACGGCGCGGCGACGCCCGGCGAGTAGGCGAGGGAGAGGTCGCGCTGCGTGTTCGTCGGCTTCGTCGTCGAGATCTCGAGCTTCCCCGGCGGGTCGCGCCGGTGGTAGTCGAGGGCGTCTTCGTCTAATCCCATACCCCCGAACGACCCTCCACGATTATAAAAGAGACGGACGACAAACGTCGAAAACACGGGTGGGGCGGCCGTTTTCCCCGCTACTCCAGCGGCTCCACCAGCTCGACGACGTGGCCGTCCGGGTCCTCGATGAACGCCGTCCGCGCGCCCGCCGCGTCGTTGTCCGCCGGCTCCTGTACGACGCCGTGGTTCTCGACGCGCTCGAACGCCTCGTCGACGTCCTCCACCGCGACGGCGAGGTGGTCCCACGCCGTCCCCGCTTCGTCCGGCGTCTCCCCCTCGGTGTCCGCGAGCTGTATCTCGACGCCGTTCTCCGCCGCGACGTACCGGTTCTTCGTCCCGTCGGCCTCGAACTCCCAGGACTCCTCGAACCCGAGCTCGCCCGTGTACCACTCGACCGATTCGTCGACGTCCGCGACGTTCAGGCAGACGTGGATGAACTCCATACAGTACGCCCTGCGCGCGACGCTCACAAAAACTCGCGGGTGCCCGCACCCCGCATCGACGCGAGGAACGACCCGGCGCGTCGGGAACTCCGAGGAACCGAGTGAACGTTCATTCACGGCTCGCGGGGATGGCGGGCCGTCAGCCGGCCGAAGGGGAAAACGTGTTAACTGCCCCCTCGTAAGTACGAGTCGTCATGACTGACACCAATCGCAGAAGCTACCTGAAAGCCACCGGCGGCGCGGCCGCCGCGCTCGCACTCGCCGGCTGTTCCGGCGGGGGCGGCGGCGAGAACACGGTCACGATCGGCTCGGACATCCCGTACCGGCCGTTCGAGTACACCGACGCCGACGGGAACCTCAAGGGGTTCGACGTCGACATCGCGCAGGCCGTCTTCGAGGAGGAGATGGGGATGAGCTACGAGTTCCAAGACACCGCGTTCGACACCATCATCGGCTCGCTCAACAACGGGAACTTCCGCGTCATCATGTCCGCGATGACGATCAACGACCAGCGCGCGGAGCAGGTCGACTTCTCCGACCCCTACTTCACGGCGTACCAGACTATCGTCGTCCTCAAGAGCTCCGACATCACGGCGAAGGAGGACCTGAAGGGGAAGAACGTCGGCGTGCAGAAGGGGACGACCGGCGAGAACGCCGCCCAGCAGCTCAAAGAGGAGTTCGGCGGCGACCTCACTATCAAGTCCTACGACCAGATTCCCGCGGCGTTCGACGCGCTCAACAACAACCAGGTGGTGGCCGTCATCAACGACAACACCGTCAACGCGGAGTTCGTCGAGAGCCACCAGGACACCGTCCGGTTCGTCGAAGGCGACGGCGCGGCCGCCGAGGAAGGCGAGAACGCGCCGCCGTACCTCACGCTCACCGTCGAGAACTACGGCATCGCGTTCCGGAAGGACGACGACGACTTCCGCTCTCAGGTCAACGACGCCCTGCAGGCTATCAGAGACGACGGGACGTACGACGAAATCTACAACGAGTACTTCAGCGGCTGATCGCCCGCTATGGCTGAATCCCACCAGCAGTCGGACGAGATGACGCGGGTGGAAGAGCCGCGGCTGAACGACGAGAACGTGAAGTGGCTCGGTATCGCCGCGGCGGCGGTGTTCACGCTCGCCGTCGTCGCCTTCGTCGGGTCCATCGTCTTCTTGAAGGTGAACCCGTCGCTGTTCGTGAACATCATCTACCCGCAGTTCGTGGACGCGTTCCTCCTCGTGCTCGGAATTTTCGTGGTTTCGAGCGTGCTCTCCGTCATCGCCGGCATCTTCGTCGGCCTCGGGCGCGTGTCGAAGACGAAGTTCACGAACGCGGTGACCTCCGGCTACGTCCAGTTCTTCCGCGGCACGCCGCTCCTCTTCCAGCTGATGGTGCTCTACATCGGGATTCCGGCGTTCTGGCCGCCCGGCCAGTTCCCGATTCCGAACTGGTCGATTCCCGCCGCCGTCATCGGACTGACGCTCAACCACGCGGCCTACATCGGCGAGGCGGTCCGCGGCGGCATCGAGGCCGTCCCCGACGGCCAGCAGGAGGCCGCGCGGTCGCTCGGGATGTCCTACACGCAGTCGATGCGCGAGGTCATCCTCCCGCAGGCGTGGCGGAACGCCCTCGCGGCGATCGGGAACGACCAGGTCATTCTCGTGAAGGACACGTCGCTCCTCACGGTCATCGCCGTGCCCGAACTCATCGACGCGTTCCGCTCCGTGAACTCCGCGACGTTCGACGCGTGGACGCCCATCGTCCTCGTCGCTATCGCCTACCTCATGATTACGATGCCGCTCTCACGACTCGTGACGTACCTCGAAGACCGCGCGTCCTGGGGGGGTGACGGCCATTGAGCCGTCGTTCCGCCGGCGACGACCCGCAGGTCGTCTTCGAGGGCGTGAACAAGTACTTCGGCGAGAACCACGTGCTGAAGGACATCGACCTCGGCGTCGAGGACGGCGAAGTCGTCGTCGTCATCGGCCCGTCCGGGTCGGGGAAGTCCACGCTCCTCCGCTGCACGAACCGCCTCGAGGAGATCCAGTCGGGCGACATCCGCCTCGAAGGCGAATCCATCACCGACGACAGGACGGACATCAACGTCCTCAGACAGCGCATCGGGATGGTCTTCCAGCACTTCAACCTCTTCCCGCACAAGACGGCGCTGGAGAACATCACGCTCGCGCCGACGAAAGTCAAAGGCGTCCCGGAGCGCGAGGCGGAGCAGAAAGGCCGCGACCTCCTCGACGAAGTCGGCCTGGCGAAGAAGGCCGACGCCTACCCGGCACAGCTCTCGGGCGGCCAGCAACAGCGGGTCGCCATCGCCCGCGCTCTCGCGATGGAGCCGCACGTCATGCTCTTCGACGAGGTGACGAGCGCGCTCGACCCCGAGCTCGTCGGCGAAGTCCTCGGCGTCATGCGCGGCCTCGCGGACGAGGGGATGACGATGATGGTCGTCACCCACGAGATGGGGTTCGCGCGCGAAGTCGCGGACCGCGTCGTTCTGATGGCGGACGGCCGCATCGTCGAATCCGGCGACCCCGAGCACTTCTTCACGGACCCGGAGACCGACCGCGCGAAGCAGTTCCTCTCGAAGCTCCTCACCGCACAGGAAGAACGCGAGGGCGAATCCGTCGTCGACGACTGACGGCCCTTCGTCTTTCCGTTCCGTGCTGGATGCCGAACGACTTTTACTGCAGCCGTCGTCGCTCCGTGTATGCCCGTAGAACTCACCATCGCGGCGGTGCGTCCGGAAGACGCCGGCCGCGGTGTCGCTCGCGTGGACCGGTCGGTGCTCGACGATCTCGGCGTGGAACCGGGGGGCGTCGTCAGCGTCCGCGGCCGCCGGACGACCGTCGCGCGCGCCCTCCCGGCGTATCCGGACGACTCGCCGGGGCTCGTGCGCGTCGACGGGACGACGCGGTCGAACGCGAAAGCCGCGATTGACGAGAAAGTAACCGTCGAACCGGTGACGGCGGAGCCGGCGGAGCGCGTGGTGCTCGCGCCGCCGCCCGGCCTCTCGCTCACCGGCGGCGAGGCGTTCGCGAAGAACTCGCTCCGCGACCGCCCGCTCGTCCGCGGCGACGCCGTCCGCTTCAACCTCCTCGGAAACCCGCTCGTCTTCTTCGCGACGAACACGAAGCCGACCGGTCCGATACTCGTCACGGCCGAGACGGAGGTCGTCATTCGCGCAGAACCCGTGAGCGACGCCGACCTCGAGTACGACTGGACGACGACGCCGGAGATATCCTACGAGGACATCGGCGGGCTGGACCACGAACTGGAGCAGGTCCGCGAGATCGTGGAACTCCCGCTCCGCCACCCGGAGCTCTTCCAGCGCCTCGGCATCTCCGCGCCGCGCGGCGTCCTCCTCTACGGCCCGCCGGGAACCGGAAAAACGCTCATCGCGCGCGCCGTGGCGAACGAGGTGGACGCGAACTTCGTCGACATCTCCGGGCCGGAGATCATGTCGAAGTTCTACGGGGAATCCGAAGAGCACCTCCGCGAGGTCTTCGAGGAGGCGAGCGCGAACGCGCCGACCATCGTCTTCATCGACGAGATCGACTCCATCGCGCCGCCGCGCGACGAGGTCTCCGGCGAGGTCGAACGCCGCGTCGTCGCCCAGCTGTTGAGTCTCATGGACGGCCTGGAGGACCGCGGTGACGTCATCGTCATCGCGGCGACGAACCGACCGGATGGCATCGACCCGGCGCTCAGGCGACCGGGGCGGTTCGACCGCGAGATCGAGGTCGGCGTCCCCGACCGCGAGGGCCGGCGCACGATCCTCGACATTCACACGCGCGCGATGCCGCTCACGGAGGACGTGGACCTCGACGGCGTCGCGGACCGCACGCACGGGTTCGTCGGCGCGGACATCGAGGCGCTCGCCAAGGAAGCGGCGATGAACGCGCTGCGTCGCGTCCGGCCGGAGCTCGACCTCGACGCGCCGGAGATTCCCGCGGACGTGCTCGCCAACATCACCGTCACGGGCGACGACGTCGAAGCCGCGATTCAGGTCGTGTCGCCGTCGGCGATGCGCGAGCTCTTCGTCGAAGTGCCGGACGTCACGTGGGACGACGTCGGCGGGCTGGACGACGTGCGGACGGAGCTCACGCGCGCGGTCGAGTGGCCGCTCACGTATCCGGAGGCGTTCGACCGCCTGCGGACGCACCCGCCGCGCGGCGTCCTGCTCTACGGCCCGCCGGGAACGGGAAAGACGCTCGTGGCGAAGGCCGTGGCGAACGCGAGCGGCGTGAACTTCATCTCCGTCAAAGGCCCCGAGCTGCTGGATAAGTACGTCGGCGAGTCCGAGAAGGCGGTTCGCGACCTCTTCGCGAAGGCGCGGCAGAACGCGCCGACCATCGTCTTCATCGACGAGCTCGACGCCGTCGCGCCGCAGCGCGGGCAGAGCTTCGACTCCGGCGTCACCGAGCGCGTCGTCAGCCAGCTCCTCACTGAACTCGACGGCGTGGAAGAGCTCGACGGCGTGGTCGTGCTCGCGGCGACGAACCGCCCGGACATCGTCGACTCCGCGCTCCTCCGCCCCGGCCGGCTCGACAAGGCCATCCACGTGCCCGTGCCGGACCGGGAGGCGCGCCGCCGCATCCTCGACATCCACACCGAGGGCGTCCCGCTCGCCGACGACGTCGACCTCGACGCGCTCCTCGACCGGACGGACGGCTTCACGGGGAGCGACATCGAAGCGCTCGTCCGCGAGGCGAGCATGGTCGCGATGGACGACTACGTCGCGGGCGGCGCGACCGGCGTCGACTCGCTCACCGTCACCGCCGACCACTTCGACGCCGCGCTCGACGACGTCCACGCCTCCGTCACCGCGGAGGCCCGCGAGTGGTACGGCCACCTCGCCGACCAGCTCTCCGCCGCGCTCCCGAAGAACCGGCCGGCGCTCGAAGACGTCTCCTTCGAATAGCCGGCCGGTCGACCGTCAGTACCGCCCGAAGCCCCATCGGGCGCTCCCGTTCACGCGCCGCCAGCCGTCTTCCTCGCCCGCGAGGTCGACGAAGACGCGCTCTTCGTACTCGTTGCCCGTCCAGCCGCCGGCGAACCACGTGTTCCGGCCGGCGAAGACGACCGCCACCTGCGTCGTGGCGTTCGCGGGCGCGTCGTAGGACGCGTACACCGCCGTGTCGAACGCGTAGCAGGTCGCGTCCCCGTACCCGGACCCGCACGCCGTGCGCGTGACGTTCTCGCGGGGGCGGAGGAGCGGTTCGCCCGTGTCCGGCGTCTTCGTGTCGATGGTCTCGTTCACGGAGACGGTGACGACCCACTGGTAGGGCTCGCGGTACCGCCGCGTGGACTGCGCCGTCGACGTCGTCGCTCCGCTCGTCGTCTCTCCTGCTGTGCCCGTCGGCGTCGGGAGCGGCTCCGAGCGGTTCTCGTACTTCGGCGGGAGCCGGTCCGCCGTCACCGCGAGCATCGGCCCGCGCGCCGTCTCCACGACTTCGGTCGCGACGCCGTCGCTCGTGTTCTCGATGCGCGCGTCGACGATTGACGAGCCGTTCTCGACGGGCGCGGGGAGGTAGAGCGTCGCGTTCGTCAGCGTCTCGTTCGGGTCGACCGTCACGCGGTACTCGTACTCGTGCTCGTAGGACTCCTCGATGGGCTGCGTGAAGTTCCAGAGGAGGAATGCGCCCGTGCCGACGACGGCCGCGACGACGACGAGCGCGGCGACGAGGACGATTTTCACGGGTCGCGAGAGCGCCATACCGTCCTGTCGACGCGGATATAAATAGTTCCTTCTCTCCTTCTGCCCCGTGTTCGCCCGGCGAAATATTCGCCGTATCACAACGACCATACCGCGTCGAAGCGAAGTCGCGGACAGCTAGGTGGCGCACGTGACTCAGAAACGCGAATACCGAGACGACTACCCCGAGAAGACGCTGTACATCCCCGGTCCGACCGAAGTCCGCGAGGACGTCATCGAGGCGATGTGCGAGCCGATGTTCGGCCACCGCATGGACCAGATGACCGACCTCTACACGACCATCGTCGAGGACACCAAGACGTTCCTCGGCACGGACAACGACGTCATCGTCCTCACCGGCTCCGGCACCGAGTTCATGGAGTCCTCGGTTCTCAACCTCGTCGACGAGAACGTGCTCGTGACGACCTGCGGGAGCTTCAGCGAGCGGCAGGCGAACGTCGCCGAACGCCTCGGGAAGAACGTCGACACCCTCGAATACGACTGGGGTGAGGCGGTGAAACCCGAAGACGTCCGCGAACACCTCGAAGCAACGGACGGGGAGTACGACGCGGTCACCTGCGTCATGAACGAATCCTCGACGGGCGTCCGCAACCCCATCGAGGACATCGGCGACGTCCTGAAAGAGTACCCCGACACGCGCTTCGTCGTCGACGCCGTCTCCGCCCTCGGCGGGGATTACGTCGACATCGACGCCCACGGCATCGACGTCATCTTCACGTCCGTACAGAAAGCGTTCGCGATGCCGCCCGGCCTCGCCGTCTGCGTCGTCAGCGACGACGCCTACGACCAAGAGGTCGAATCCGATTCGGCCTCCTGGTACGGCGGGTTCCAGCGCTCCCTCGACTACTACGACCGGAAGGGCCAGACGCACTCCACGCCCGCCATCCCGGTGATGCTCGCGTACCGCCAGCAGATGAAGCACATGCTCGACGAGACTCACGAAGCGCGCGACCAGCGCCACCGCGAGATGGCCGAATACACCCGCGACTGGGCGCGCGAGCACTTCGCGATGTTCCCCGAGGACGGCTACGAGTCCCAGACCGTCGCCTGCATCGAGAACACTCAGGACATCGACGTCGCCGCCACCATCGAACAGGTCTCCGAGGAGTACGACATGGTCTTCTCGAACGGCTACGGCTCCCAGCTCGGCGAGCGGACCTTCCGCATCGGCCACATGGGCGAACACGACCTCGACAGCATCAAACGACTCACCGACGCCATCGAAGACGTCGCCGGCCTCTGACGCCGCACGCCGCTGACGAACACAGAGCGACGCCCTCGCTCCCTCCGGATGTCGAAGCGTAACCAGCAGCTACACGGCGCGCTCACCCCACAGGGCGGTATGGCGAAGACCGTCGACGAACTCCGGAACGAGATTCGGGTGGCTGTGGGTCGATTCGAGCGGGAGATATCGGCGACGTTCACGAAAGAGGACCTCGCCGCCATCTGCGACGCCGTCGGCGATGATATCGACACTGATTCGCTGCCGCCGAAACCGCGGATGAGAGCCGGCATCCTCGAACGAATCGGCGAACGCGACGACGAGACGGGCGACGTCGACCGGGCGTTCCGGAAGGGCGAACTCGAAGCGATCGCCGCCGCCCTCGACGCGTAGCGCCGCTCTCTCCGACCGCCCTCGGTTCGTCGGCCTGCGCTCCACTCTCTCCGCCTGCATCCACGGAGCAGCGCGTCCCTTAGAAGTCGGTGACGACTTCGACGCCGACTGTCCCGTAGTCATCCATGGCGGCGAGGCGGTCGGGGACGGCTTCGAGGGAGACTTCCTTCGTGACGAGAGCGGCGGGGGCGACGTCACCAGTCTCGACGAGGCGGAAGAGGGCGTCGTAGCTCGTCGGCGGCATCCCGCGCGCGCCGACGAAGGAGAGCTCGTGGCGAGTCATGTAGTCCGTCGGCAGGCTCACCTCGCCTCTCTCCTCCTCCGTGGTGAGACCGACCTGAACGTGCGTGCCTTGGTCGCGGAGCGACCCGACGGACGCGCGGCAGGTCGCGCGGACGCCGACGGCGTCCATCGAGACGTGCGCGCCGCCGTCGCCGGCGATATCGCGGACGGCCGTGGCGGGGTCGTCGACATCCTGAACGTTCACGGTTTCGTGCGCGCCGGCGTCCCGAGCGGCGTCGAGTTTCTCCTCGCTCAGGTCAACCGCGATAACGTTCGCGCCCCGCGAGCGCGCGATTTGGACGGCGGAGAGCCCGACGCCGCCACAGCCGTGAACGGCCACCCAGTCCCCCGAGTCGACGGCGACGCGCTCCGCGAGCGCGTGAAACGCCGTCATGTACCGGCAGCCGAGCGCCGCCGCCGCCTCGAAACTCACGGAGTCCGGGAGCGCCGCGAGGTTGTAGTCGGCTACCGGAACCGCGACGTACTCCGCGAACGCACCGTCCGCGTCGGGCTCGAACCCGAGCGCCCACCCGTCCTGACAGACGTTCCCCTTCCCCTCCCGGCAGTAGGGACACGTCCCGTCGCCGAGCGAGAACGGCACCGCCACGCGGTCACCGACGCCGAAGCGCTCGACGCGCTCGCCGGCCTCGACGACTCGGCCCGCGGGCTCGTGACCGAGCACCGTCCCCGGCTCCACGCGGTCGTCCGCCCACTCCCCGTGGCCCTTCCACGCGTGCCAGTCGCTCCGACAGATCCCGCACGCCTCGACCTCGACCACCACGCCGTCCGGCGCGGGCTCCGGTCGCGCGCGCTCTTCGATAGCCAGCGGCTCCCCGTACTCCCGCAGCACTGCGGCCTTCATACCTCGCCTCTCACCGCCCGACCCGAAAACTCCTCGCCCGCCGGCAACCCCTATCCCCGCTCTCCGCCGACGCCCCCGACGCCGCCGGCGACGACCACGTGGAGCGCGACGTACACCGGAACCGACCCGATGACGCCCGCCGCGACGCTCACCACGACGACGAGCGGAATCGAAAGCACCGACCGCACCGCGACGATGACGGCGAGCAACGCGAGAATCACCGCGAGCCGCCCGACGGCACCGCGGTCGCCGAACCACGCGCCCGCTCGCCGGCCGACCGCCGAGTTCGCCCCCGGCCCCGCGCCGACGGCGAACACCGCGACTCCGACCGCCACCCACGGCCACGACACCGGCTCGCCCACCACTTCGAGCGCCAGCCACGCCACCGCCAGCAGCGCCACCCCCACGTCAAGCCACGACGGTGGGCGGTCCGGCAGCCACCTCGTCTCTCCAGCCATTACTCGCCACCTCGCCGCCGACCCCTATCAGTATTCGCCACCCTCGCTCAGAAGAACTCGTCGAGCCCCGCCTGCGAGTCGTCCTCGTCTGCTTCCTCCGGGTCGGCCGCCGACTCGTTCTCGTCGTCCTCGACGAGCGCGTCGAAGTCGTCCGACGACCCGTCGCCGTCGCCGCGCTCTCCGACCTCGCCTTCGGTTCCGCGTTCGTCGCGCGTCGCGCCTTCGAACGCGCCGCCGGAGTGCTCGACTGCGGCCTCCTCTCGTTGCTCCTCGGCGTCTTCGACGATTTGCTGTACCTTGTTGGTGTCCTCGCCCGACCCCGTGATGAAGGAGACGTGCGCGGCGTCGAGGTCGTAGGCCGCCGCCATCGCGACGGTGAGCTCCCGGGGCTTACAGTGATGCGTCATCGCCGCCAACACCGGCATGATCTCGCGGCGCGCCGTCGCCATCGACACCCCCGAGCGGTCCGCGATCTGACTCGCGACGTGATCCCGCGTGTTCCGCGTGCCCTTCGTCCGTCCGAGCTTCGACCAGTAGGAGGGCGGCCCGTACCGCGTCCACCCGCCCTTCGACCCCTGTCGACTCGCCGCCGTCCCCGCGACGACGTTGTCGGAGACGTACCGCCAGTACGAGTAGTTCTGCGTCGCCCGCACCCGCCCGAGCCACTGGTCGCCCTTCGCGATGAAGCCGTAGGCGTCCGCGAGCTCCGAGCCCTCGAAGTCCTTCGGCATGTTGTCCTCGATCCAGTTGATGAGGTCGTTCGGGTTCTCGTCGACGTCGTAGGACGCTTTGAGCGCGCTCTCCGCGTCGAGGTTCTTGATGACGTCGTCGAGGAAGTCGAAGATGCCTTCCGTCGTGTCGCGCTCCCCGGTGACGACGTCGTCGGCGGTGAGCACCTCGTTCGTCTCCGCGAGCGCCTGCAGGTCGTTCACCGCGGAGCGAAGGTCACCCGAGTTCTTCGACGCGATGGCGTCGAGCGCCGCGTCCTCGTACTCGACGCCCTCTCGCCGGCAGATGTCGCGGAGCACGGGCACGATGGAGCGCTTCGAGACGTCGCGGAACTCGATGTCCTCGCACGCCCGGCGGAGCGCGTTCGACATCTCGTAGAACTCGTTCGCGATGAGGACGATGGGCTGGCTCGCGTCCTTCACCACGCGCGTGATGGCGGCCGCGCCGCCGCGGTCCGCGTTCCCGTGGAGGTTGTCCGCCTCGTCGAGGATGAGAAGCTTCCGCCCGCCGCTCCCGCCCGTGAGCGTCCCGGACTTCGCCGCCTCGCCGGCGACGCGCTCGATGACGTCCTTCGTCCGGCTGTCGCTCGCGTTCAACTCGATGACGTCCCACCCCATGTCGTTCGCGAGCGCGTGCGCCGCCGACGTCTTCCCCACCCCGGGCCGCCCGTGAACGATGACCGCGTCGCGGTGCTCGTCCCAGGACGCCGCCCACTGCTTCAACGCGTCCCGAGCCTTGTCGTTCCCCCGAACCTCGGAGAGCGTCGACGGGCGGTACTTCTCCGTCCAATCGGTCATTACCGGAGGGTGGGCCGAAGCGCGTTTAGTGGTTGCGGAGCACCCCCGCCCACCGACGCGCGGTCTCGTACACACCTCCCCGCACGCGACTCACCGGGCGCGAAGCCCTCGACCGCCACTCGCGGTCGTTCTGTTCGATGTCTGCGCGTGATACGGCCCCAACGGCTTTTGCCGACTCCCGCGAACGTACCCACGTATGTCCACCGCACTTGACGAGTACGAGGTCCCGTTCGTCTCGGGCGCGGCCGCCGGCGTTATCGCGTGGCTCGTCGGCTACGTCCTCACGTACGCCGCGACGGCCGGGTCCATCCGGAACTCTCTCATCGGCCAGCTCCTCCAGAACAGCGACGCCGGCGGCGTCTGGCAGGCCGTCGGCCTCGTCTTCTACAACGCGCACTTCGTCGACACCATCGTGAACGCGGGCTTCTTCGGCTCGTCCGCGACGAACTTCATCGGCGGCGACGACGGCTTCACGGTCGCGCTCTACGCGATCCCCGCCCTCGCCCTCCTCCTGGCCGGCCTCCTCGTCGCCTTCCGGTCGAACGCCCGCGACCCCGCCAGCGGCGCGAAATCCGGCGTGACCGTCGCCATCGGCTACGCCGTCCTCGCCGTCGTCGGCGTCTTCGTCATGCAAATCGGCTCCGGAAGCCCCTCCGCCAAACCCGACGTCGTCACCGGCATCGTCCTCGCCGGCGTCATCTACCCCGTCGTCTTCGGCGCAGTCGGCGGCGCAGTCGGCGGCGTCGTCGGCGACTGACGGCTCAGAGGTCGCGCGCGACCATCTCGCCCCAGTGCGAGAAGCCGTAGCGGTCGTAGAAGGCCCGCGCGCGCTCGTTCTCGCCGTCGACGTCGAGCACCATCCGGTCGAGCGGGAGGTCCATGTCCCGCGCGAAGGCGAGCGCGGCGTCCATCAGGTCGTCCGCGACGCCCGTCCCCCGGTGCGCGGGCGCGACGTAGATTTCGTTCAGCACTGCGGCGTCCCAGACGAACTTCGCGGACTCCGGGAGGACGAAGACGTAGCCCGCGAGACCGACGTCGCCTTCCGCGACCTGCACGCAGCGCTCGTCCTCACCGACACAGTCCGCCACCCACGACAGCCACTCCCCGCGGTACGAATCGGTGAGCTTCGCCGCGTACTGCTCGGCTTTCTCCTCCCCGCCCGTCCCCTCGCCGAGCCCCGTCTCGAACCCCTCCTTCAGCGACCACAGCTCCTCGCCGTCCGCGTCGTCGTACGGTCTGACCATACGCCTCCGGCGGCCCGCGCACGGTAAGCCCTTCGCGTTCGGCACGTGTCGAACCCTGGTTTCGATACGCATTAGGGCGAGTAGCCGCACACAGCCTGTATGGACACCGACCCGCGTGACGCGCTCGCCGAACGAATCGCGGGCGACGTGACGCTCTCCGAGGACCCCGGAGCCACCCTCCGCAAGTGGCGCACCGACTTCGACGTCTCACAGACCGACCTCGCCACCCAACTCGACGTCTCCTCGAGCGTTATCTCCGACTACGAGAGCGGCCGTCGCGCGTCGCCAGGCATCGACCTCGTCTCCCGCCTCGTCAACGCCCTCCTCGACATCGACGAACGGCGCGGCGGCGACCGCATCCGCCAGTACGCCCGCGTCGTCTCCGCCGGCTTCGCCAGCGACGTCGTCCACGACCTCCGCGAATACTCGACGAGCGTCCCCCTCCGAGACGTCTACGACGCCATCGACGCCAAAGAGGTCACCGAGGGGAGCCGCGACACCGTCAACGGCCACACCGTCATCAACTCCATCCAGGCCATCACGAAGCTCTCCAGCGACGAATTCTACCGCCTCTACGGCCAGAGCACCAATCGCGTCCTCGCCTTCACGGGCGTCACCCGCGGCGAATCACCCCTCGTCGCCCTCCGCGTCGTCAACCCCACGCCGAACGCCGTCCTCCTCCACGGCCTCGACGAAGACGACCTCTGGGAACACGCCCCCCGACTCGCCCAGCGCGACGACTACTCGCTCGCTATCTGCGACACGCCCGTCGACGACGTGCTCGACGCCCTCCAGCAGTTCTAGCGGAACGCCTTCCGGAAGTCGCCCCTGCGTCTCGTCACCCGGTCCGTCCGACCGATCGACGAGCCGAACGCGCTCCGCGGCGGCGATGCCGGAGCGCTCGCGGGGCGTGTCACCGCCGAGTTAGATGCCGAGCCATTCGTCGGCTCGGACCTCGTACCCGTTCGTCCGGCAGAACTTCGCCGCCTGTCGTCGCACCGCGCGAGACGACGGCAGCGTCTCATCCTCGTGAATCCGGTCGACGACCCAATCACTGACGACTGCGATTCCCTCGTCGTCGTCGGCGTCGATCGCTTCGAGCTCTCGGAACGTCTGCTCGTACGCCCTGCGTTGCGACCAGCTGAACTCCGTGTTCCGAAGCGTCTCGCCGGCCTCCACGACTCGCTTCATCGCTGCCGCGACTGTCGGCCGCCGGATCTGCACTCGCACGGCGGCCGGGGAGTCGAACTCCTCTTTCTCCGTCTCCGGGACGACCTCCCGAATCGCGTAGCTTCCCTCGACTGACTGGACCGCGTAGTCGCCGAGCTGCGCGACGATGTCCGCCCCGGACGCCGGGAACTCGACGGACTCGAGTTCCGCCTCGAAATCGCCGAGCTCCGACGCCTCCACCGGCGGCTCTGGTTCGTCTCCCCGTTCTACCTCTTCGGCGATCTCTCGCTCCTGCTGGCGTCTCTCTGCGTCCTGCGCTTGCTTTCGCCGCCCGCTCTTGTCGTCTGCCATCGTGTACCCTGGGGCCTCCACTCGGATAACCCCGCGGTCGATTACGGGCACGTCGGAAGCGCACTCCCCCGCCATCTGCGACACGCCCGTCGACGACAGTTCTACCGCCCGTCCGTCGGCGGCGCAGTCTCGTTCTCGCATACGATGTGCGTCTCCTCCGTCTCGGCGTCGTAGTCGAACTCGTTGATGGCGCACATCGCTTGCGTCTGCTCCATCGACGCCGCGACGTCGAGGCCCTTCACGTGCCCGAGAACCAGGCGAATCGGGCCGCCGTGCGCGACGACGAGGACCGTCTCGTCCGGGCCGCAGTCGTCGAGGAGCCCCTCCCAGGCCGCGACGATTCGCTCCCGGAGGTCGACGAGACTCTCCCCGCTCTCCGGCGTCTCTCGCGCCGCGTCGATTCCGTTCTCCCAGAGATCGTACGCGGGGAACCGCTCGAACCACGCGCTCGCCAGCAGGCCCTGGAACACCCCGAAATCCCGCTCCCGCCACGCCTCGTCCCACGTCACCGGGGCGTCGACGTCGTCGCGAAGTAGCTCCGTCGTCTCCGCCGTCCGACGGAGGTCCGAGGACAGCACCCGGTCGACGTCGTACCGCCGACCCAACTCCACACCGAGCGCCCGCACCTGCTCGCGGCCCGCCTCCGTCATCGCCACCGGGGCCCAGCCCTGAATGCGCTCCTCCCGCGTCCACGCGGTCTCACCGTGCCGCGTCACGACGACAGTGGTCATTCGCCAACCTTCCGAGCACGGCCACCTATCACTTGTGGACCTTCAGGTTACACGCGCCTACGTGACTCCGGGCCGCTCGCTCACAGGCTGCGCGTTCTACCGGCGACGACCGCCGAAACGATCGCTCGGTACGTTAGCACCACTCCCCCGAGATGCGGGTTAGATACTTGTACAAACCCCGTAAACTACCACACGATGCCCTCCCGCCGGACTGTACTCACTGGAGCGACAACGTCTGCGCTTCTTCTTTCAGGATGCACGAGTATCGTTCGGGTCCAGCCAAAGATTGACAGAGGTATCGAGTTCCGGAGGGGGGCGGTCTTCTACCCCGAGCAACCAGATCTGCAAGCAGAAAAGCCGCTTGCGCGGGCCTATATTTTCGATACCGAAAGCGAAGCATCGGCTCTCAATTGGGGGATGCTATTACATCCGGCAGAGTACCGGCAGACGAACTTCGATACGCACTGTCTCGTGCTGGTTGTGGGTCTATCAGAGAGCGGGACGAAAGTAGTACTTGATGAACAAGAGGTGAACGGACAGTCCCTCTCCTATCAAATGAGCGTCACTGCAGCAGAGCACGAACCGGAACGACCTACATTCTCGTACTACCTTCAGAAGTGGCGTCTCGGAACCGTATCCGATATCGAATCTACCGACGTGAGATTATCGGGGAAAAGCAGCTAACTTGCGAATAATAGCTACAAACACGTCGGCTCTATTCGACCTGTCGAGCGATTCCGCCTCGGCAATCGATACGTAACCCTTCTAACCTCACGCTTGCCCTATCACGCAGAGGCGCGTCTGAGAGTTCTCGATGCCACCCTCACAAACCACGGTGCTGAGCGTCCGCGAGCGAACGGTTCGAAGTCCGCGCGAACGGAGTGAGTGCGGGCAAGCGGGACCGGAGGTCCCGCCAAGAACCTGAGCGAGCGGTTCACTCGCGCGAGCAAAGCGAGCGCGAGGCCGACGACTGAGGGGAGTGCTTTTTCCAAGTTTTTGCCGAATAGGGTCGCGAAGCGACCCCATGCAGCGGAAAAAGTGGCTAGACGAAGGTGTACTTCCGCTCGTTCATGGGGCCCCAGCCGTCGAAGACGAACTCGCCGTCGGGCTGCGTGAACGGTTCGAGTTCGGTGCGTTTGTCGTGGTTGTGGCGGTCGTGGACCTGCTCGTACTCGTCGAAGGAGATGTCGTAGCGTCGCTCGATCTGCTCGTCGATGTTCGTGGCGAGCGCTTCCTCTTCCCAGCCGTCGACGATGGTCTCTTCGTGGATTTCGGCCTGTGCGCCCGAGCCGTAGGAGCCGACGAGGAGCTTGTCACCAGTAAGGTCGTCGCCGGCTTCGGCGGCGGCGCGGAGCGCGCTCATCCGCGCGATGTGGACGCTACCGGTGTACCAGTTCCCGACCTGCGAGCTGATCGAGAGCGTCGGCTCGATGGTCTCGCCGTACCACTCGCGGTACTCCTCGGTCTCTTTGAGGTCGTCCATGTAGTCGCGGATGGCGTCGTCGAACGCCTCGCGGGAGTCGAAGTCGTCGCGGCGCGGCTGCGGGCCGATGCGGTCGGTGAGCGCCTCCTCAGCGTCGGTGCCGCGGATCATGTGGCGGTAGCCGAGTACGGCGGCCTTCCGCACCATCCCCGGGAACGGCGTGTGGAACGGGATGTACTCGTAGTCGTCGGGATGCGTCTCGCCCGCGACGCTCTCGAAGTCCTCCAGCGCCTCGCGCATCCGCGAGAGGTAGACCTGCACCGAGCGCTTCCCGTCGACGGACGGGAACTGCTGGTTCGGCTTGAGGAAGTCCGTCTCGTCCGCGCTCCCGTACCCCTGCTCCGTCGAGAGCTCGACGAGCGAGGGGTTCTCCGTAATCCACATCGCCACCGCGCCCGCGCCCTGCGTCGCCTCGCCGGCGTCGCCGCGCGCGTAGAGCGCGGTGTCGGACGCGACGACGATCGCCCCGCGCCCGCGATTCCGCCCCGCCTTGATCCAGTTGTACGCGTCGTCGATGGACTGCGTCCCCGCGATACACGCGAACTTCCGCTCGCCCTTGTTCGCGTGGTGGAAATCACCCTCGTACACCTGCTCCAGACACCCCGCGATGTACGTCGAGACGGGCTTCGAGTTGTCGAACGCCGACTCCGTCGCCACGTCGATCCGACCCACGTCGTCCGGGTCCAGGTCTTTCCGCTCCATCAGCCGATGCGCGGCGTTCGCGCCCATCGTCACGATGTCCTCGTACGCGTCCGGGAACGACGACCCCTCCAGCCCCAGCCCCTTCGTGTACTTCGCCGGGTCGTCACCCATCTCCGGCGCGAACGTCTCCGCCAGATCGAGTTTCAACTTTCCGGTCCAGATTTCGACGGCGTCGATGCCGACTGCGGTCATACCCGGCACATACACGAAACGCCCATATGGAGCTGTCGATTAGGGGTTTCGACGATTGTTGGGTGCCGGCGCGCCAGAGCTTGGGCTTAGTACCCACCGTTCGTGAATTGGATAGTCTTCTCCGACCCGTCATCGAAGTAGAGGTGAACCGTCACCGACTCGTACTGCATGTTCGTCTCTCGACCCCCGTCGTAGAAGTAGTAGAGTTTCACCGAGGAGTCTGCTCCCGGTGCAACCGTTGCCGGTCGAATGAGCGGTGCTTTCGTCTCAAGCCGGTAGGCGTCTCTCCCTTTCGCTTGGTCGCCAGAGTCGTAGTAGCCGGACCCGACCATGATCTCGTGGTTGTTCCCACCGCTGCTCTCGTATATCGTATCCGCTGCCGAGGAGTTCACCATCACGTCCGTCACTTCCACAGAGTCGTTACCCGTGTTCGTGATACTAAACTGGATTCCGCTCTCCCCGTTGTACGGCGAAGCGTCATAGTTGTAGTCGATCTGTGAGGCCGACGTCGAACCACCGCCGCCACCGTCACCACCACTGGTGCCGCCTTTCCGGACGGTGAGGTCGTAGAAGGCCTTCTGCCGGGGTTCACCGGAGAGGGTGTCGGAGCCGAACCAGACGGAGACGTTCACTTTCTTCTCCTGTCCGGTGATGCTGTCGGGGGCGTTGTAGGTGAAGGAGGCGTCGCCGTCGACGCCGCTTTCGTCTGTCGGAGTGACGCTCTCGCCGCTCCCTTTCGCGGTCACGATTTCCGCGTGGACGGTCTGACCGGAATAGGGGTTATTGTACTTGTCTCTGACTTCGGCGACGAGCGTCTGCGTGCCGTCTTCGGCAACTGTCGAGCCGTTTCCGGACTGCTTCACGACGTACCACGGACGCGGATCGTCCGCGCCGGTTCCGACGCCGACGTTCGCCATCTGGAGCGTGTACGTTCCGGGTTCGAGCGTGAGCGCGATTCGGGAGCCGTCCTCCGTAACGTCGACGACGTGGCCGTCTGCGTCGTCCGTCGCTCCGTCCGCTCCGTCCGGGTCGTAGTCGTCGCCGAGGAGGGACTCCCACCGGTCGGCCGAGAGGCTGCTCGGGAGGCGAATCGTCATCTCGCTATCCGCCGTCACCTGCGTCGACTTCATCGCGGTGCTCTTCGTCTGGAAGTCGAGCGTGCTCGTGCGCACGCCGCTCTGCGAGTAGTTCCCGGTGAGCGTGACGAACGTGAGCCGGTTCCCGTCGACGATGGAGGGGTCGGCGTCGACGATCTGCGCGTTCTGCTGGGTGTAGTTCCGGTAGACGAGTGAGTTCGAGTATCGGACGTCAGGCGAGTCGATGTAGGTGTAGCTCGCCCGGTAGACGAGCGGCTTCGTCGTGAAGTTCCGCTCGTTCCCGTTCCAGTAGTCGGCGGCGTCACTCTCGGTGGCTGTCGCACCGGTTATCGTGACGTTCCCGGCCGCACCAGTTCGGAGCTGTCCCGTCACCGGCGGCGGGTTCACGAAGAAGATCCGTGGTTGATACCGCGCGCCGAGGTCGACTGCTGTCGGATACGAATTACCGGACGCGGCGGTCTTGAGGAGGTTGTTCCGCAGCTCGACCATGTCCGACTGGACGGCCTGCGAGTGTTGGAATTCGGTGCCCTCGTTCTGGGTGGGGACGACTTGTGCTTGGTAGATAGAGAGGAGAACGACGAGGACGGCGAAGAGGAGGATCGCTCCGACTTGCACCGTGACGCCGCGTGTGTCGTCCCGAAGTCTCACGGGTGTAGTTGCGCGCGCTGGCAGTTAAAACCCGTCGGGCGCGGCGCTGGTCAGCGTTACTCGTCGTCTTCGATGACTTCGGGCTGGGCGAGCGCGGACTGGAGGCTGTCGAGGCCGTTCACCCACTCGGTGACGAGGCCGTACTCGAGGTCTTCGGTGACGCTCATGTCGAGGTCGTCGCCGTCGATGATGCGGGTGCCGGCGCAGGCGGCGAGGCCGAGCGCGCGGTCGAAGTCCTCGTCCGCTTCCGCGCCGGCGGCGGCCTGCACGTACTCTTCGACGCTGGCTTCGTCCGCGACGCCGTCGCCGACGTACTGCTCGGCGGAGTAGAAGACGGCGACGAGGCTCGTCTGCACGCCGTCGACGAGCATGAGGGTCTCCTCGTCCTCGATGTCGGGTTCGGCGAGCACGACCTCGCGGATGTCCGCGAGTTCTTCGAGGGCGTCCTCCTGCTCGATCTCGTCGTCGTCGTAGTCGGTGACGATTTTGGCGACGGCGATGGCGACGTCGTCCTGGAGGTTCAGGAGGAGGCGCGCGGAGTCCTCGTCCTCGGGGTCGAGTTCTTCGTCCTCTAGTCGGGAGAGCCAGTTCTGCCAGCGTTCTTCGGAGTAGGCTTCCTCCTCGGCGGAGCTCATACGTATACGCCCGCCCCGCCGCTTCAAAGACCTTTCTTTCCCTCGCCTAGTCGAGCGTGCCCGCGGTGTCGACGCCGTAGACGCGCTCGGGCGTGGTGACGTGCGCGCGCTCGACGGCGTCGTGGAAGCCCTCTTCTCGGAGCCAGGCGACCCGCCGGGGGACGGTTTTCGGGCCGAGCACCATCCCGGGGTTGTCGGGGTCGTCGACGAAGTCCGTCTCCATGAGGAAGGGGTCGCCGGCGTCGATGGCGTCGGTGAGGTACTCCTTCTCGCTCATGACGGAGCCGGTGACGCCGGCGAGCTCGCCGGTGGCGTAATGTTTCACGACGCGCTCGGGCGGCAGGCCGGCGTCTTCGGCCCAGCCGGCGACCTCGGTGAGGTCGTCCGTGTGTTCGGTGTGGAGCTGCACGGCGACGCCGGTCTCCGCGCCGAGTTCGAGCGCGTGCCGGAGGACCTCGTTCGACGCCGCCCAGACGTCGTCGCTCACGTCGTAGTGCGGCCGCCCGGACTTCAGCGCGACCGCCTCGCCGTCCGCCGCGTACGTCGCCGCTTCGTCCAACCCGGCCTTCATCAGTTTTGCTGCCTCGTCCGCGCTGAACCCGCGGTCGTCGACGAGTCGGGAGACGAGGCCCGGATGCACGCCGAGCACCGGCCACGCCCGCCCGCGAAGCTCCGCCGAGGCGTCCGCGGCGAGAGCGAGCGTCGCCGAGAAGACCGCCCGGAAGTCCGCGCCGTCCTCGGCTTCGACGCCGAGATGCCACGACGGCTTGTTCACCACGAGCAGGTGCGTCCCGCCGCTCCGCGCGAACTCCCGCGCCGCCTCGATGCCCTTCCCGTCTCTATCGAGGTGGAGGTGGTCGTCCAACACCGGCGTCCCCAGGTCACGCATACGCCCGCTACTCGCCGAGCGCGAAAAAACCGGTCGGAGTCAGTCGGAACGCCAGCCCCGACCTGCGGCGACTACGCGTCCGCGCTCGTCGGCGCGCCCGCGATGACGAGCCGCAGGCGCTCCTCGCCGCGATTGAACACCTGCCGCGTCGTCTCCGCGTCCACCCGGACCGCCTCGTTCTCCCCGACTGTGACGGTGTCGCCCGCGATCTCGAACGTCGCCTCACCGTCCACGCAGACGTAGACCTCTTCTTGACTCGTCCCGCTCTCGTCGTGCTCCATCCCGCGCGCGCCCGGTTCGAGTTCGAGGACGCTCACGCCGAGTTCGCTCGCCTCCAGCGGCTCCTTCAGGAACCACATCCCGCCGTACTCCTCGTCCACGACCGATTCGACGTCGCTCGCACTCGCCGTCTGATACGCCATAGAAAAACCGACTCCCGCCGGGGACTTCTACGCTTCGCCGCCCGGCGGGCTACTCGTCGCTCCCGCCGGTCGAGAACGCCGCGGAGAGGTTCTCCCGGAAATCCCGCATCTCCGCGAGCTCCGCCTCCAGCTCCTCGACGTCGCCTTCGAGGGATTCGCGCGCCTCCCGGACGTCCGTCGCGAGCATGTCGACGTCGTCTTCGAGCCGTCGGAACCGCGTCTCGTGGCTGCTCCGCACGTCCGCCACCTCGCGCTCCAGCGCGTCCACGGACGACCGGAGAGCCGCGACGTCCTCGGACAGGTCGTCGTGGCGGGACGCGAGGTCGTCGTGAGCGTCCTCTCGCTCAGTGACGCGCGCTTCGACCGACTCCACGGCGTCGTCGAGGTCGTCGAGCCGCGCGGCCGTCTCGTCCATGAACGGCGACGCCGTCCCGTGCGCCTCGATGGTCTCCTCCAGCGCGTCCGCGTACGCCTCGAAGTCGCTCATCCGCGACTGGAGGTGGCGGAGCCGAACGTCCGCCGCGGCATCCTCCGCGCGCACGTACTCGCGGAGCACTTCGAGCGTCTCCTCGCTCACCTCGCCCGACTCGACCTCCGCCGCGAGCCGCTCAGCCACCGACTCGTCGACGACCGACTCGCCGTCCGCGTCCTCGGCGGATTCGACCGCCGCATCACCGGTCTCGTCGACCGTCTCGCGCGCGTCACCGCCCCCTATCGCTCCCTCCGCTGTTGCGCCCTCCGCGTCGCTCGGCTCGCCGTCGGTTCCCGGCTCCGCCTCGGCGTCCGGGTCCGAATCGACCGCTTCGGCCGCTTCGATGACGATGTCCTCGTCGTCCGGGTCGTCAGCCGCGTCCGTTTCGTCTCCGGCCGTCGTCTCGCCGTCGGCCTCCGCCGCCTCGTCGGCCGCGGATTCGGCTTCGGCGTCGACGCGTTCGACGGCGTCGTCGAGGTCCTCCCACGCCACCGCTTCGGATTCGCCTGCGGGCTCCGCCGTCTCGATGGCGATGCCGTCCTCCGTCTCGATAGTCGTCGTGGACTCCTCGCGTCCACCTCGCGGGGCCGACGCGTCCGCCTCGGCGGTGTCCGCGTCCGCCGCGCTCGCCGCGTCTTCCGCGCCGCTGTCGCGTTCGACGATGTCGACGTCCGGCTCCTCGCTACCGCCGCCGAGAAGCGCGCGCACGCCGCCGAGCCACCCCGACGTCTCGAAGGGGTCGCCGAAGAGGAATTCTCCTGCGTTCGCGTCGACGCCGACGTCGAGCGCGGTGACCTTCGGGTCGTCGTCCGCGGGGAGCACGCGGTCGCGGTCCCCCGCGACGCCGAGAATCACGTCCGTCTCGCCGTCCGCCGCGACATCGAAGACGACCGCGTCGTCCGACTGCTCCCACGCCGTCGGCCCGTGCTCCGGGTGGAAGCCGACGTCGCGCACCGCCGCGTCCCCCGCGAGCGGCTGCACGATTCGCAGCCCCGCGACCTCCGTCGCGGCGACCGCGACGTGGTACGTGACCGTGACCCCCTCCTCCTTCCGCTCGACGCTCCGTTCCACCGCGACGGGCGCGCTCCCGCCCGCTGAACGGTCTATCGTCTGAGACATGCGGAGCAAGAGACGACGTATTCCGATAAAGGCTCTCCAGGTTTCGCGGCTCGATACCCGCGCTCAGAGAACGACCGCGTGGTCCGCCGCGTTCACGAGCGCGTCCGACCGCCCGTGCTCCCCCGGTGCGATTGCTACCGTCCGCAGCCCGTGCCGGTTCGCCTTCTCCACCACCGGCTTGAAATCCGTGTCCCGCGACGCCACCGCGAGCACCTCCAGTTGCCCCTCGACGACGAGCTCCGTCGCGTCCACCGCGAGCTTCACGTCGACGTCGCCGCTCGTCACGCGCACGTCGAACCCCCGCGCCTCACCCGCCTGAATCAGCCCGGGCGTCGCGTGCTCGTTCAAGTAGAGCCGGGTCGCCGAGAGGTTCCCGTGCTCTCGCGCGACCTCCCGAACGTCGTCTAAATCCGTATCGAACTCGTCGCGGAGAACGTTCGGCCCGTCGACGAACAGGCCGACACGCGCGTTCGTGTCGACGAACCGCCGGAGTATCTCCATGGACGCCTTCAGGTACACGCGGGCAAAACCGTACCGTTCCACTCCCGTACAATTCGACCGAAGCCCACGCGCGCTTACACCGCTCCCGCCGCCGGAACCGCGTCTCCCTCCGAGCGATTGCGTCGACCGCTCGCGTTCGCCGAGGCACCAACGTCTTTGTGTCACCCGCCGCTTCTCTCGACCACCCATGGCTGCAACCGGCGTCGAACAGGAACTCATCGACCTCATCGCGATCTTCATCATCGCCGCCGGCGTCGGCGTCTTCGTCGCGAAGGTCGGCCGGTTCCCCTACACCATCGCCCTCCTCATCGCCGGCTTCGGCGCGTCCGCGCTCGGCGTCGGCACCGAACTCTCCATCCCGATCAGCCACGACATCATCCTCTTCGTCCTCCTCCCGCCCCTCCTCTTCGAGGGCGCGGCGAACACGGAGCTCGAGCAGTTCCGCCGGAACTTCCCGCCCATCATCGCGCTCGCCGTCCTCGGTCTCCTCGTCTCCGTCGCGGTTCTCGGCGTCGTCAGCGCGTCCGCCCTCGGACTCCCCGCCCTCGTCGCCCTCCTCTTCGCCGCGATGATCCTCCCCACTGACCCCGTCAGCGTCCTCGCGCTCTTCAAGGAGCTCGGCGCGCCGGACAGACTGAGCGTCCTCGTCGAGGGCGAGAGCCTCATCAACGACGGCACCGGCGTCGTCCTCTACACCGTCGTCCTCGGCCTCATCGCCGAATACGACGTCGCCACTACCGCGCTCTCTGACCTCCTCAACCCCGGCGTCCTCGGGCACGTCGCCGTCGAAATCCTCTACGTCTCCATCGGGGGCGCGCTCGTCGGCTTAGCCGGCGGATACGTCGTCTACCGCGTCATGTACAACCTCGACGAACACATGACCGAGACCGTCCTCGCACTCATCCTCGCCTACGGGAGCTTCCTCCTCGCCGAACACTATTTTCATGTTTCCGGCGTCATCGCCTGCGTCGTCGCCGGCCTCTTCATCGGGAACCGCGCCGTCGAATACGCGATGAGCCCGCAGACGAAGATTACGGTGTTCAACACCTTCGAGACCGGCGGCTTCCTCGCGAACACCTTCATCTTCATCATGATCGGCGTGAAGACGCCGCTCTCCCAGCTCGTCGACCACGCCGGCATCATCGCCGTCGCCATCCCGCTCGTCCTCGTCGCGCGCGCCGCCGGCCTCTACCCCACGCTCGCCGTCGTCAACCGCGTCACCGACACGACGGTCGAATGGGACTACCAGCACGTCCTCTGGTGGGCCGGCCTCCACGCCTCCATCCCCATCGCGCTCGTCCTCGGCCTCCCGCCGGAGACGCCCTACCGGACGGAGCTCCGCGCGCTCGTCTTCGGCGTCGCCGCCTTCAGCCTCGTCGTTCAGGGCCTCACGATGTCGCGCTACCTCGACTTCCTCGGCGTCGTCACGCGCAGCGAATCCCAACAGCTCTACGAGCTCCTCTCCGGGCGCGCCCGCGCCGTCGACGAAGCCCTCGACGCCGCGGACCGACTGAAACGCCGCGGCGACCTCCCCGGCGACGTCTACGACGAGTTCACGAGCGAATACCGCGAGGAACGCGAGGCGCTCGCCACCGCCATCACCCAGCTCCTCCGCGAACACCCGGAACTCCGCCACGAACAACAGCTCGCCGGCGAACGCCGCGTCCTCAAACAGGAGAAATCCGCGGTGATGGACGCGATGCGTCGCGGCATCATCTCCGACGACGTCGGCGACGAACTCCTCCGCGAAGTCAACCTCAAACTCGACCAGGTTCAAAGCGGCGAGACGACCGTCTCCGGCGAAGGCGAGGGGTTCGAGGAGTTCTGGCGCGAACGCGCCCGCGAGTACGGCCTCGACGTCGACGACCCCGAGACCGCGGCCGAGGATTCATAACCGAGAGCGCGGCTACCGACTGTCGCCGGCCACCGAACACACCAGCCGGTCCGACCATGCTCGCCTGCCAGAACTGCCGTAACCGGTCCGCGTTCCGCCTCACCATCGAACACACCGTCTCGCTCGGCGTCGACGACCCGCCGGCGGTCTCGCTCTCCCTTCAGTGCGCCGCCTGCGACAGCACCGCCGTCGCCGGCGACCCGGTCGCGGCTCTCGACGACTACCTCTCCGCCGCGTAGAACGGCGAGGCCGCGCGGACGAACTCCGCACCGACGTTCGCGCAGGCCGAGTCGAGTACGCCGACGACGGTCGACGCGAGCGCCGGCGAACAGCGCTCGCAGAGACACGCCGCCGTCGCCTCGGGGAGCCAGACCTCCGCCGGCCGCTCCCGGAACACGAGCACGACCGCGGCGCGCGTCGCGTCGACGACGTCGTCGCTTCGGTAGTGGACGAACCACCGGCCGTCGGCGGCGGAGTAGACGACGGCCGAACACAGTCGGTCGTGTCCGCCGAATCCGTCGCCCGCGTCGGAGGTGTCGCGTGCGCTGCGGGCGCTGCGGGCTGGCTGTCCCGCTTCGAACACGAGCCGGCGTCCGATCCATCCCGTCTGCGACGACATTGACTATTTCGTCGAAATAGCTACGAGACGATAATAGTGCCGACCCGCACTTCCCGGGTAATGAGTGACGACCGGATTCTCGGCACGACGAAAGTGACAGACAGGTGGCGGATGAGTCTCATCAAGGCGGTGCGCGAGGAGTTCGAAGCCGACGGCGACTCGGTCGAAGTCGGCGACCAGATCGTCTTCCGGAAGCAGGACGGGAAGATCGTCATCGAGCCGGCCTGATAGCAAAGCCATTAGGTGCCGGCGTTCGACCCACGGGTATGGGTGCACGGACGCCGCCACTACGCGGCACGCACGAGGCGGACGGCGCGACGTTCACGGATTTCGGCGGCTGGGAGATGCCCGTCCAGTTCGAGGGAATCCGCGCCGAACACGCCGCTGTCCGCGAGGAAGCCGGAAAGTTCGACGTGAGCCACATGGGCGAGATTCGGGTTCGCGGCCCGGACGCCGACGAACTCACGAGTCGCCTCACGTCGAACGACGTCTCGGCGCTCGACCACGGCGACGCGCAGTACGCCGCCATCACGAACGACGCGGGAGCGATGCTCGACGACACCGTCGTCTACCGCCTCCCGGAGAGTGACGACGACGACCTGCTCTTCGTGCCGAACGCCGGCCACGACGACCAGATGTATCGGCGGTGGACCGACCACCGCGACGAGTGGGACCTCGCCGCCGAGGTGGAGAACGTCACCGCGGAGTACGCGATGTTCGCCGTACAGGGCCCGGACGCGCCCGGACTCGTCGACGACCTGGCCGACGCGGACCTCTCCACGCTCTCCCGATTCAGCGCCCAGTACGCGGACGTCGCGGGCGTCGAGTGCTGGGTCGCCCGCACCGGCTACACGGGCGAAGACGGCTTCGAACTCGTCCTCCCCGCCGAGCACGCGGAGACCGTCTGGGACGCGCTCGACTGCCGACCCTGCGGGCTCGGCGCGCGCGACACGCTCCGCCAGGAGTACGGATTCCTCCTCTCCGGACAGGACTTCGACCCCGAGACCAACCCGCGAACGCCCGTCGAGGCGGACATCGGCTTCGCCGTCGACGTCGACCACGACTTCCCCGGCCGCGACGTCGTCGCCGACCAACTCGAACACGGCACGGACGAGGTCTTCACCGGCCTCGTACTCACCGAACGCGGCGTCCCCCGCCACGGCTACGAAGTCAGAGCTGACGGCGAGCGAATCGGCGAACTCACCTCCGGGACGATGAGTCCGACGCTCGACCAGCCCATCGGCCTCGGCTACATCGACACCGGGTACGCCGAGGACGGCCAGGGCGTCACCGTCGTCATCCGCGGCGAGGAGAAGACCGCAGAAATCACGACCCCCCCGTTCCTCTAACACACCATGTTCGACGTTCCCGACGACTGCTACTACCTCGAATCGCACGAGTGGTACCGCCCCGCCGACGGCCGCGTCGGCATCACCGACTTCGCGCAGGACGAACTCGGCGACGTCGTCTTCGTCGAACTCCCCGACGACGGCGACGAACTCACCGTTGACGACCAGTTCGGCGTCGTCGAATCCATCAAGGCCGTCAGCGACCTCTACAGCCCCGTCTCCGGGACGGTCGCGGACACGAACGACACGCTCCACGACAAGCCCGAGCTCGTGAACGACGACCCCTTCGGCGACGGCTGGATGCTCGAACTCGACGACGTCCCCGAAGACACCGTCGACGCCCTCCTCACGCCCGAGGAGTACCGCGAGCAGATCGAGTAAGACTCGGACTTTCGATTCCCGTTTTTCGCGCGTTCAGCGGATGGCTTTGGATTCACGGATCTGGAAGCGGAGTTAACCATCAGTTCATCGACGTTGAATCAGCGACTCGCAGAGGCGCAGAGTCACGGGCTCGTCACATCCGGGATGAACCTGGGTGAGACCGCGGTCCGGAAGGAGTACCGAATCACGACGCGTGGGGGCGCGTAGTCCGGCGGATGGACCGGCAGGGAATCACGCACGCGTGCCAGACGATTCTCGATTATACGCACCGGATCGAGGACGAGATGGATTCGTTAGTTGAGTGGGTGACGACGCATCAGGCAGAGCTCGCGCGCCTCGACGATCAGCCCGCGTACGTGGACGCGTTCGGCGAATCAGTCACGACTCCAGTCGATGAGGAGGTCGAGTACGATGACGAATTCACGAGTCAATCCGGACCTTGGGTTACTCAGCTGAGGCAATGGCTAACAACCAAAACTACGATATCGGGTACTTCAACGGGTGTTGATAGGAGTTACAATCCGTCTTCTGCCCTCCCACTGGCAGAAAACTTATTAAATGATGCGGTCCATAAAATGTATGACTAGCCGTAGACGGTTTCTGTCCCTCCTTGGTATTAGCGGATTAGGGGTGACTACCCCAAAATTACTGGACCGCCCTTCAAGAACCGATTCACTGTCCAATAAGGGAACAAATACTATGCAACGAACGATAACGATACAAAACGACAACTCGGTAATAGAGAGTATCGGACTTACAGTAGGGATTGAACTGGTTCAGGATGTGATCACGGCTACTGAGCCAGGCGATCTGAGGATTGTTTTGGTTAATTCCAGCAAAGAAAAACATTCCTTTTCAACGGGAGCAGAGCCAGTTATCGGGCCGATCATCGGGTCGGAAGGGGAAAACAGGCTGGTTCTTCTTCCTATCGACAATAGGAATCCTCAGAATCCGAGTAAGGGACAGCCCTGGCATCTTAACGAGGTGCCTGCACAGAAGGCATCAATTAATCGGTTTGAGTTAGATCCTGGTGAGGCGACGACTAAACGTCTCCGCATTTGGGACGCCCCACAGAACAGGTCATACCTCCCGAAAGGAGAGTATGAATTCGCAGTTCCATTTAAACTGTTCAAAGAGTCAGGGAATAGTGAAATGGCCACGTTCAACACTGCGGAAGAAGCGAAATGGTGGTTCACGATATCACTCCAAAACAAGTGACTACGATCCACAAAACTACTCAAAGAAACCATCGCTCGACCGGACCGAATTCTTCGTTTTCCGAACTCATTTAGCCAGAAGGCACTGTCTAGTTCTGCACCTCCTCAGCTGGCGTTTTTCCACCGAGAGATTGATGCGGTCTCTGTTTATTGTAGTAGTGCATAAACTGTTCAAGGCATTCGCGGACGCTCGACCGACTGCCCACCCACGAGTTATGGAAACGGTCGATACGCATTTTGAGCGTGTCGAACCGCTTTTCGATAAGGTTCCGGTCGGTACCGTCCACCCGAGCGTTCAACCCTAATCGAGCAAGGGCAGTCTGATAGCCGAATCTATCGGTCAGAAATACCGTATCGGAGAGATCGTGTTTCCCGCGGAGACCATGCAGGAACGCAGCCGCCGGATCGGTGCCATGCCGACCGAACAACTCGACGTCGAGAATCAGTTTCGTCTCGATGTCTATTGCAGTGTACAACCAAGACCACTCGCCGTTAATCCCGATAGCGGTCTCGTCAACGGCGACCCTTGACGGCTTCGCCGTCACCAGAACGCAAAGCGTTCTGGTTGGCACACGAGAGCTCCGCTCTCGTGAGCGTCGGCGGGTCGCAGGCGCTATCAGAGATCCGATATACCTAGTTCCAAACCGCTCTATGTGAGCGTTCAACGCCTAATTCCGCGAGAATCGTTTTCATATCACGAAGCGAACAACAGGTTTCGTGGAGGGTGGCGGCGAACGCCCTGACGGGTGTCCCCAGAGATCTTCGATTTCTGGGTGCGAACGAGCGCTCCGCTCTCGTCAACGTCACCGTCGGCTCGTTCTCCCAAGCTTCTTCTAAATCCGCGTCATCGCTCTCGCTGAGCAGGTCTGCGAGCATCTCTAGTCAAGTTACTCAACGACCTGCTCACTTCTCAAACTGACCCAACTAGACAGTGCCCTCTACCCCATTCAGTAAGACTTGCATGACGTCTCCTTGAATCACACCACCCGACGAGTGAACGTCTACATCGATGAGGAGCGAACAGCTGAACGGTCGTCTCCTCGCTCGTTATATCCGCGATGGGCTACGATTTTCGGCCTTGGAGTAATTTCCATCCACTGACGGCAATCCCAAGTAATACCGCAACTAGATACAGATATACGGTCCACGGTTTGTGGTTTAGTAACGACACTACATAGAGGCCGAGGATCAAATTTATGATCCAGAGAGCTAGCATGCCCGCTGCTCTCTTACGATAGGAGTTATCCATGTCGATACTTATGAATTCTAAGTGTTAAATGTACCATTCTTTCAACTCACGAGTCACTGACTGTGAATACTCCCCGTTGTTCCTCCGACGTAGTATCTCTTGTAAGTAATTTCAACACCACACCCGTCGTCGTACACCTCAATTTCTCCGATGAAAGCCGTTAACGCTATAGATATAATCTCCGGAACCACTGCTGGGACAGCGCCGATTCCGGTCGCGTCCAGGATAACCGCGGTAACGGCACTTACCGCATCTCCTGCGATGAGGGACGCCGCAACTTGCTTCGTGAGTTGATGGTCCATCCAGAGGTTAACCTGGGCATAGGTTGTCTGGATAGAGTATGTCAGTTTGGTCTGGCCACAGTTCGTTGCCTGAGCGGTCACACCAGTCGAGTTACTACTCAACGAGGTAGACGAGATCCCGGTACTGGAAGCCGAGACGGATGGCGTGACCATCACACGCCCTTGTTTCTCTTTCAGTGTCCAGTATCCTTTCTGAACCCCCTTATTCAGGAAGGCAGCGAGCGTTTGGGCATCGATTCCTCTAGGAAGACCAGATGCCAGCGAAGAGAGCGCGAAAATATTAGCCGAGTGGTGGTTTGTAGATGTCCAAATAGCCAGGTTGGGCTCGGCGAGAACACGCGATTCTGTATCGCGATCATTGGTTTATTCTGTCGTCTTCGTCGGTTGGCGGGGTTGACGTCGAAACGGCTGATTGATACGCGTCTTTGCCCACACTGGACAACCCACCCGCTAACACATACACGAACGTGCGTAGTTTTCGGTGCTCGCGTGGTTCCGGAACCGGGAGTATCATATCCTCCGGTCCGCAATCACCGCGCATGAGCACGCGCGACACGACAGAGGTTCGACGATGAGCGGACAACGCGGGGGGAGCCCGTACGCGCCGCACACGCCGGACGAAACGGCAGAAATGCTCGACGCCGTCGGCGTCGACTCGGAAGAGGATCTCTTCGACATTCCCGCGTCCGTCCGGTTCGACGGCGAGTTCGGCTTGGACGCGCGCAGCGAGCAGGAGGCGCGGCGGCACGTCGGCGATCTCCTCGGGGCGAACGACGACCTGACGGAGTTCCTCGGGCGCGGCCACTACGCGCACTACGTCCCGTCGCTCGTCGACCACCTCTCCCAGCGCTCGGAGTTCATCACCTCGTACACGCAGTACCAGCCGGAAGTGACGCAGGGCTTCCTGCAGGTGCTCTTCGAGTACCAGTCGATGCTCGTCGAGCTGACGGGGCTCGAAATCGCGAACTGCTCGATGTACGACGGCGCGACGGCGCTCGCGGAGGCCGCGCTCCTCGCCGACCGCGCGCGGAGCGTCGACGGCACCGCGGTTCTCGTCCCCGAGAACCTCCGCACGGCGCAGTTCGAAGTGCTGGAGAACTACCTCGGCGGCCAGGACCTCCACGTCGAGACCGTCCCGACTGTCGACGGGACGCTCGACGTCGACGCGCTCCGCGAGGCCGCGGACGCGGACACCGCGTTCGTCTACGCGGAGAACCCGACTGTCACGGGCGCTATCGAAGAATCCCTCCGAGAGATCGGCGACATCGCGGACGAGGCGGGCGCGCTCTTCTGCCTCGGCAGCGACCCCGTCGCCCTCTCTCTCCTCCAGCGGCCGAGCGACGTCGGCGCGGACGTCGTCGTCGGCGACGCCGCCGCCCTCGGCGTCGGCCACGCCTACGGGATGGGGCTCGGCCTCTTCGCGTGTAGGGAGGAGTTCCTCCGGCAGGTCCCGGGGCGACTCGTCGGCGCGAGCGAGGACCAGAACGGAGTGCGGGCGTACACCCTCACGCTCCAGACGCGCGAACAGCACATCCGCCGGGAGCGCGCCACGTCGAACATCTGCACGAATCAGGCGTGGGTCGCGCTCCGCACGGCCATCCACGCCGCCTCCCTGGGCCCGCAGGGCCTCGTCGACCTCGCGAACGACATGGTCGACCTGCCACGAGCGCTCGCCGCCGACCTCGACGCCATCGACGGCGTCACCGCGCCCGTCCACGACCGCCACCACTTCCGCGAGTTCGTCGTCGCCGTCGACCGGCCCGCCGGCGAGGTCTGCGAGGAACTCGAAACTGACGGATTCGCCGTTCACCAAGTCGGCGACACCGAGATTCAGGTCTGTATCACCGACGTGAACGAACACGCCGCCGACGACCTCGTCGCGGCCTTCGAGGAGGCACTATGAACTACGACCAGGCACGCTGGACGCACGACGACGAGACGTACGAACCGCTCCTCTCCGAGAAAGGCACGCGCGACGTCGAGGTGGAGTCCTCGCTCCCCGACGACCTCACGCGGGACTCACTGGAGCTCCCGGAGCTCTCCGAGCCCGAGCTCGCGAGACATTACGTCCGCCTGAGCGAGCAGAACTACGGTGTCGACTCCGGGCCGTACCCGCTCGGGAGCTGTACGATGAAGTACAATCCGAAGTTCACGGAGGACCTCGCGGCGCGGCCGTCCGCGGCCGTTCACCCGGACCGTTCCGAGGAGAGCGTACAGGGAACGCTCGGCCTCATGCACGGCCTTCAGGACCAGCTGGCGAGAATCGGCGGGATGGACGCCGTGACGCTCCAGCCGCCCGCGGGCGCGGCGGGCGAGTTCGCGGGCATCCGCATCGCCGCGGCGTTCCACGAGGCGAACGGCGAGGGCGACCAGCGGACGGAAATCGTCATCCCGGACAGCGCGCACGGCACGAACTTCGCGTCGGCGGCGCTCGCGGGCTACGACGTCGTCGAACTCCCCTCTGCCGACGACGGCCGCGTCGACCTCGACGCGCTCGACGCCGCGGTCGGCGAGGAGACCGCCGCGCTCATGCTCACGAACCCGAACACGCTCGGGCTCTTCGAACGCGACATCGAGACCATCGCCGAGACCGTCCACGACGCCGGCGGCCTCCTCTACTACGACGGCGCGAACCTGAACGCGCTCCTCGGCCGCGCTCGCCCGGGCGACATGGGCTTCGACATCATGCACTACAACGTCCACAAGACGTTCGCGACCCCGCACGGCGGCGGCGGCCCCGGAGCCGGCCCGGTCGGCGTCGTCGACCGTCTCGCCGACTTCCTCCCCGACCCCCACGTCCGCCAGACGGACGACGGCGTGTTCGAGACGTACACTCCCGAGAACTCGGTGGGTCACCTCCACGGCTTCGCCGGGAACTGGCTCGTGCTCGTCAAGGCCTACGCCTATATCGCGCGTCTCGGCGACGACGGCCTCAGCGACGCCTCCGCGAAGGCGGTCCTGAACGCGAACTACCTCGCCGAACGGGTTCCCTACGACGTTCCGCACGGCCCCTTCCACCACGAGTTCGTCGCGTCCGCCGGCGACCAGGACGCCGCCGACGTCGCAAAGCGCATGCTCGACTACGGCGTCCACCCGCCCACGACGAAGTGGCCGGACATCGTCCCCGAAGCCCTCATGACCGAACCGACGGAGGTCGAGAGCAAGCGGAGCCTCGACCAGCTCGCCGACGCCTTCACCGCCGTCGCCGACGAAGACGACGAAACCCTCCACGCCGCCCCCGAACGCACGACCGCGCGCCGCATCGACCAGACCACCGCCGCCCGGAACCCCCGCCTGTCCTGGCAGGCCCTCGACGACTGACCGGCCGATTTACTAGCTTCTTATTACTCATTGGCGACTCAGTTAACAATATGACCGTCGTCAGCGTCTCCATGCCGGACGAGCTCTTAGAGCGTATCGACGAGTTCGCCGACGACCACGGCTACACCGGTCGCAGCGAGGTCGTCAGGGAAGCGGCGCGCAACCTCCTCGGTGAGTTCGAGGACAAACAGTTGGAGGACCGCGACCTCATCGGCGTCGTCACCGTGCTCTTCAACTACGAGGAGACCGCCGTCGAAGAGCGCATGATGCACCTCCGCCACGAGCACGAGAACCTCGTGACGGCGAACGTCCACAACCACGTCGGCGACCACTACTGCATGGAGCTCTTCATCCTCGAGGGGAGTCTCGAAGGCATCTCCTCCTTCGTCGGCCGCGTCCGCGCGACCCGTGACATCCTCAGCGTCGACTACTCGGTCATCCCCGTCGACGCCTTCCCCTACAGCCAGTAACCCAATAGATTTCTCTGGGAGCGCACACACAATTAAGTTCGCGCGGGGGGTTTACACGCGTGGGAACTCACGATGGCGAAGCTCACCGTTCGCATCCTCGACACGGGCGTCTCCGGCGAGGACCGCGACCAGGCCGAACGCGCGCTCCACACTGCCGCCGACCGACTTCCCGACGGTTACCTCGCCGTCGGCGACACCGTCACCTACGACGGCGACCGGCCGAACACCGCCGACCGAAGCGCCCTCGACGCCGCCGTCGACGGCTGGCTGAAAGACCGATTCTCACCGGACGAAACCCGGAATACGACCTTCCACGTCCTCGTCGACGCCGGGCCGACGCGCCTCGCGAGCGACGCCCTCCGCACCCGCTCGGTCGGTCCGGCGCTCGCCGCCGGCGTCTGCACGCGCGTCGCCGGAATCGCCGGCGACGACGGCTACGCCCACGGTCTCGCCTACACGAACACGTGGGTCGACGCCTTCGTCTCGCTCGCCCCCGTCCCCTACTCGCCGAAACGCGCTATCCCCGTCACCGCCATCCACGAGCTCGGCCACTCGCTCATGGCGGGTATCGACGCCGAGAACGAACACTACCTCGGCGAACAAGCCTACTACGACGCCGACGAGACGCACGCCCACGTCACCCCGATGACCTACTGGTACGACGACCAGCTCTCCACGTGGGCGCGCAACCCGAATGAGGTCGAATCCACCTGTCCCGTCGACCCCGCCGACCTCGACCGCGCCGTCGAGGCGTACAGCGACCGCACAGTCGACGCTATCACCACGCACGTCGACGCCCACTACGACTAACTCCGCCACTGACGCCCGGCGACAACGCGCTACGACCCCGGCGACGCCTCTGCGAGCCTTCCTCACCCGACACTCGCTCTCGCTCCCGACATTGCCCGCGACAGCATTTTGCGCCGTACTCGCGTCGAGCGGCGTCGCGTGGCGATGGCTACGCGGCGGTGGAGGACGGAGAGAATCCGTATCGTTACGCGGGGAGCGAGTCGATGTCGCCGTCGATCTTGACGAACCCGTAGCCGCAGTCGGTGCAGAACCACTTCGTCTTCAACCCGAGGTGGAGGTGGGTCGCGGCCGCGCGGTAGAACTCCTGTTCCGCGTCGCAGTCGGGGCACTCCCGTTCCAGTTCCGTAGCCATACTCGCTCCTCTGGCCGGCGCGTACGTTAACGTACTGGTTCGACCGGCCGGTACTGTTCACATGAGGCGATTGTGACGGGAGAAACGTCGGAGCCGTCGTTTCCGAAACCCCCCGACTGCTCGGCGGCTGCGAACGCCGCTGCGCGCGGCCTCCGGCCGTGCTTGCGGGTTGGTTCGAGAGAGCGAAGCTCTCTCGTCATCACGAAAGGCGCTTTGCGCCTTTCGAACGATCTCGCTCGCCGAGCAGTCGGCCCCCTTTCGATTTCCAACCCCGCGGTGGTTGTGGCGATGGTCTATGCGTATCTGAACACCTCGGACCGACCACGCCGCCGCGCCGAGACCGCTCTGCACCGAACGCCTCCGCACCGCCCGAGCGACGCCACCACGAGTCGATAAACCGAATGTGGCGATATGGATATCTACTCGATGGGGAAGCGGAGGAGTGCGCCGACGCCGTCGAACCCGCGGACGAACCGCGCCCCGCGGTCGGAGTCCGCAGACACGACGACGCAGTCGCCGCCCTCGTCTTCCGCGCGCTCGCGGAGGTGCTGTCGGCGTTCCGCGTCCAGCGACGCCGCGACGAGGAGGGTATCGACCGCGCCGTACGTGAGCGCGTCGTCCACCGCGTCCACGCCGTACGCGACTGTTTCGTCGCCCACCCCGTCGAAGAACGCGTCCAGTGTCTCTCGAACCTCGCCGTCCGCGTCGAAGTCGTCGCGCGCCCGCTCCGCGAGTTCGCGCAGGCCCGTCTCGGAGGCGTGGTCGACGGGGTACGTGTCGAGGAGGCGGTCGGCGAGTCGATAGTCGAGCACGTCGGCGTCGCGGAACTCCTCGACCGTGATTTCGGTGCCGCCGAGCGCGAGGCCGTCGACGAGCGGGTCGGTGAACGCGTCCGCCGCGGCCGCACCGACCTCCGCGAAGAACGCGCGTTTCTGGGCCTCGCGGCGGCGCGCGAACCGCGCCGCCGACTGCCCGCCCTTCGAGTGCTTCCCCATCACGTCGCTGTCGACCCGCTCCACGGGCGTCACCCCGCCGTCCTCGTAGACGCCGAGCGCCGCGCCGCCGCGCTCCACCACCAGCAGGCCGTACCGCCCGCCGCCGCGTTCTGCGGCGTCGAGCGGCTCGGTCACGAACGCGTTCTCGACCGCGTAGACCCGCTCGCTGACTGGCCGGTCGAGGTCGTCGAACACGAACTCCGTCAGGCTGCCGTCGACGACGCCCGCGTAGACCGCGAGGCCGCCGTCGGGGATCTCCGTATACTCGTGGAGGCGGTGGCGCACCGCACCGAGCGCCTCCACGACGGGCTCGCTCGCCGACTCGTCTAAGTATTCGGCCGCCGCGTGGTCTTCTTCCACGTCCGCTAGCGCGGCGTTCAAATCACCGTCCGGCGGGAGCGTGAGGGAGACGAGGCGGTTCTCGTCGGCGTCGACGGACCGGACGGCCGCGAGCCGATCAGCAAACGAAGCCATCGTCTCCCGTTATCGGACGCCGAGAAAAAGGTCTTCCCGCCGAATCGCCGTGGGACCGCGAACCTAGGGCGTGAGGCGCGTCGGGTCGCGCGGGAAGAGGATGGCTTCCTTGATGTTGTCGAGGTCGCAGACCTTCTGGACGAGTCGGTCGATACCGAGGCCGTAGCCGCCGTGGGGCGGCGTCCCGTAGCTGAGGCCTTCGAGGTAGAACTCGAAGTTCTCCTCCGGGACGTCGTTCTCCGCCATGACCTCCTTCATGACGTCGACGTCGTGCTGACGCTGGCCGCCCGAGGAGAGCTCCTGGCCCTTGTAGATGAGGTCGAACTTCCGGGAGGCGATGTCGTCGCCCTCGACGTCCTGCATGTAGTAGAACTTCTCGCCGGGGTAGCCGACGACGAAGAACGCGGGGTGGCCCTGCTCCTCGAAGTGCTGGCCGAGCAGGCGCTCGCCCTTCGTGTCGAGGTCCGTGGGGTCCTCGGGGAAGTGGCCGAACTGGGCTTCGAGGATGTCGAGGGCTTCGTCGAACGTGATGCGCGGGAAGTCCTCTTCCGGGACGGTGAGGTCCACGCCGAGCTCGTCGAGTTCGCGCTCGGCCTCGTCGGCGACGGCCCGGAGCGCGTAGCGCAGCGACTCCTCCTGAACGTCCATGACGTCGTGGTGGTCCTCGATGTAGGAGAGCTCGACGTCGAACATCGAGATCTCGGAGACGTGACGGCTCGTCGCGAAGTCCTCCGCGCGGAACGCCGTCCCGACCTCGTAGATCTTATCGAAGCCCGACGCCATCAGAATCTGCTTGTAGAGCTGCGGGCTCTGCGAGAGGAACGCCTCCTGTTCGTAGTAGACGACCGGGAAGAGCTCCGCGCCGCCTTCCGCGCCGCCCTTCGAGATTAAGGGAGTTTCGACGTCGACGTAGCCCTCGTTCTGGAACCACTCCTCCATCGCGTCCATCAGCTTCGACTTCAGCGTGAAGACCGCCATCACCTCGGGCTGGCGGAGGTCGACGCCGCGGTGGTCGAGGCGCGTGGAGAGGTCGGCGTCGACGTCCTTCGAGATTTCGAGCGGGAGCGGCGCGTCCGCCTCGTCGATAACCTCCAGTTCCTCGGGGACGAGTTCGACGCCGCCGGGGGCCTGCCCGGACTCCGTGACCTCGCCCGTGACGCGGACGACGTCCTCTGCGCCCAGCTCCTCGGCCTGCTCGAAGAGCTCGGGCTCGCGGTCCTCCTTGAAGACGCCCTGAATGAGGCCGTCGCGGTCGCGGACGATGACGAACACCAGCCCGCCGAGGTCGCGGAGTTCGTGAACGTGCCCCGCGACGGACACCGTCTCGCCGTCCATCGCTTCCGTAATCTCACTCGTATACGTGCGTTCGATCATGAGTGGTCGGTTACCCTCCTCTATCTGACTCGGGCACTTGACTACTGCTATCCGGCGTCGACGGCCAGCCCCGACGCGCAGTTCCGGCCCGCTCCGGCGAGCCGCCTCCTCAGGCGGCCGGGCCGCCGGACCACTGACCCAGAGGAACCGACCGGGCGCGAAACGACCGGGCGTGTTCGCGGGAAACTCCTATGAGGCTTCCCGTCCCACTTCGAGTATGAGCGACGACCTCGTGCTGTACTCGCTGGACGGCTGTCCGTACTGTCAGAAAGTCCACGACGCCCTCGACGACCTCGGTCTCGACTACGAGACGCGCTGGGTGGAGGGCCTCCACTCGACGCGGAACGAGGTGAAGCGCGTGAGCGGGCAGCGCGCCGTGCCCGTCCTCGTCGACGACGACCGCGGCGTCACGATGGCGGAGTCCGCGAACATCGTCGAGTACGTCGAGAAGACGCTCGCGCCCGCGGTAGACGCATAGATGAAGATCTACACCGGCCGCGGCGACGAGGGGATGACGGACCTCCAGGACATGTCCCGCGTCTCGAAGACGAACCCCCGCATCGAGGCCTACGGCACCGTCGACGAGGCGAACACCGTCGTCGGGATGGCGCGCCCCACCGGCTACGACGACATCGACGAGTGGCTCTCCGGCGCGCAGAACCACCTCCACGTCATCCAGGCGGACCTCGCGAACCCCGACCCCGACGAGGACTCGCCCGTCATCACCGAAGCGCACGTCGACGAACTCGAAGCGTGGATCGACACCGCCGAAGCCGAACTGGAGCCGCTCACGCACTTCATCCTCCCCGGCGGGAGCGAGACCGGGTCGCGACTCCACCACGCCCGCGCCGTCTGCCGGCGCGCCGAACGCCGCGCCGTCACCCTCGCCGACGACGAAGACGTCAACGCCGCCGTCGTCGCCTACCTCAACCGCCTTTCCGACGCCCTCTTCGAGTGGGCGCGCCTCGTCAACGCCCGCGAAGGCGTCCCCGAACACCAGCCAACCTACTGAGTCCGCCGACACGCTTATTCTCCGTCCGGGTATACTGTCGCCTATGAACCAACACTTCAAAGACGCGCAACACCACCTCACCAAAGCCGCCGAAGACGCCCGACACGGCATCGAGGACGAACTCGACGACGTCGAAACCCGCGTCCGCGAACTCATCGGCAAGGAGAAAGACCCCGAGCCCTCCCGCGTCGAAAAACTCCAAGCGGACCTCAAGAACCTCGAACAGCGCGCCGAAGGCGAAGCCAAGAACGCCATCGGCGACGCCCGCCTCAAAATCGACGCCTACCGCAACTCCGAATAAGCACCCTTAAGGGTTCCCTCCCTCTACATCGAACTGTCCGGGTCGGTGGTCTAGTCCGGTTATGACGGCTCCTTCACACGGAGCAGGCCGGCGGTTCGAATCCGCCCCGACCCACTAATTCTGTCGCGAGTCACCGACGAGCGACGAATTCGTTCGGAGGGGCGATTCGAACTAGGGAGGACGCGCAAGCGGTAGCGAGCGCGTCCGACCGTAGTTGACGCGAGCGGAGCGAGCGTCAAGGACGAATCCGCCTCGACCCATGAACGTTCTCGACGAGCGATAGTGACCATGGTCGCGGGGAGCGGCACGAGTGGTTCGAAATCGGCCGTGACGAATCCGCGTCGGCGAAGCGCGTCTCTGGAACGACGAGGGTGACCGATAGCGTTGCTGTGGTGTTCGGTTAGCGTTCGGTGTGGTCGGGTTCGGGCTCGGGTTCGTCGGGGGCGGTCGGTGGTGGTGTGGCGTCGGGGGTTGGAAGGCGTTCGTTGCAGAAGGGGCAGTGGGTGGTGTTGACGAAGGTGTTGACGAGTCGGTCGCAGTCGGGGCACGGTTCCACGGGGGCGCTATCGGTCATGAACAACCGTTCGTGTCGGTGCCCCTTAGTTATTGCCTAGCCAAGGTGTTGTGTTGGTCAGTCGGCGTCGTGACCGGTGGCGTCGTCGAGGCGGACGGTGGGGGTGGCGTTCTGGGTCGCGTCGGTGGGGAGGAAGTCGGTGAGGGCGGTGGTGAGGTGGCGGCTGCCGATGATGGCGAAGCCGGCGAAGACGACGAGGAAGCCGGCGACGGTGAGGGGGGTGATGGTTTCGTCGAGGACGAGTGCGCCGCCGGCGGTGGCGGCGAGGGGGACGACGTAGAAGATGAGGTTGGCGTGGGTGGGGCCGGCGTCGTCGAGGAGGGTGAAGTAGGCGATGAAGGCGAGCGCGCCGGCGAAGACGCCGACGAAGGCGAGGGCGGCGAGGCCGGTGTGGGTCCAGGTGACGGCGTCGAGGGTCTGGCCGTCGGCGGCGGCGAGGGCGTGGGTGAGGAGTGCGCCGAGGGGGAAGGCCCAGGCGGTGCGCGTGGTGCTGGAGAGGTCGCCGTCGGCGCGGCGGATGAGGACGCTGCCGAGGGCGGCGCTGGCGGCGCCGCCGAGGAGGAGGAGTTTGCCGAGGCCGCCGGCGAGGAGGCTGTCGGGGGTGGGGTTGACGACGACGGCGACGCCGAGGAGGCCGACGGCCATGCCGAGCGCGGTGCGGCGGGAGAGGCGTTCGTCGTCGAGGAGGAGGGCGGCGAAGACGGGTGTGAGGATGGGGTTGAGGCTGAAGACGATCGCGCCGATGGCGCTGGTGGCGTACTGCTGGCCGACGAAGAGGAAGGCGTTGGTGAGGCCGACGGAGAAGACGCCGGCGGCGGCGATGGCGGCGAGGTCGCGGCGGCTGCGGGGGAGCAGGCTCCGGAGCGGGCGGGTGAGGAGGACGTAGGCGGCGAGGGCGACGGCGGCGACGTCGAAGCGGAGGGAGACGAAGAGGAGCGGCGGGAAGAACTGGAGGCCGTACTTCGCGGCGACGAACGTGCCGCCGAAGAGGAGGCTGGCGGCGAGGAAGGCGAGGGCGGTGCGGCGCGCGGCCACTACGCGGTCACCTCCGCGGGCGAGAGAGCGAGGAGTTCGTGCATACACGGATGGAGGGGCGTCAGGGGGATAGTGCCGTCCAGAAATCGTTTCGCGGGCGCGGCCGGGGCGGGCGGCGCGCGGGACGTTGCACGGCGTGCAACCCTTGCAGGGTGGAAAGCGATTTACCGCGAGGGCGAGGAAGGAGGAGTATATGGAGTCCGTGCTGGAGGAAGTGGAGTTTCTCGCGCGCTCGCCGAACCGCGTCGAGGTCCTGCGGCTGCTCGCGGAGGACCGGCAGACGCGGGACGAACTGGCGGCGGCGACGGGGGCGTCGCAGGCGACGCTCGGCCGCATCCTCACCGACTTCCAGGAGCGGTCGTGGGTGCGGCGGGCGGGCGCGCAGTACGTCGCGACGGCGACGGGTCGGCTGGTGGCGAGCGGGTTCACCGACCTCCTCAACATCATCGAGACGGAGCGGGAGCTCCGCGACATCGTGGAGTATCTGCCGACGCACGCGATGGATTTCGATCTGGGGCGGCTGGCGGACGCGACCATCGTGACGCCGAGTCAGACGCGGCCGGACGCACCCGTAAAACGCGTCGTCGACCTGATTCGGGACGCAGAGGCGGTCACGGTGTTCTCGCACGCGTTCAACAACCAGAGTCTGGAGGCCGTCGAAGCGCGCGTCGCGGCGGGCGAGCAGACGTTCCGCGCGGTCTTCTCGGAGCGCGCCATCGACGCGCTCGCGGACGACGCGCCGCTCCGCCGGCAGTTGGAGTCCCTCCTCGACGCGGACGGCGCGGAAATCCGCGTGCGCGACGAGGATATCCCGCTCGCCGTCACGACGGCGGACGAGACGGTCCACATGCTCTTGCGCGACGAGAACGGCGTGCTGCAGGCGTCGCTCGACACCGATGACGACGCGGTCCGGTCGTGGGCGCGCGACACCTTCGACCACTACTGGCGCACCGCGACGCCCCTCGACGCCGCCGACCTCGCCTGACTCGCGGTATTCCACTTACTGATTCGACTCATCGAGACGACTCATCAAGGGGGTTTTCGGCGAGACCGCCGACGGGCGTCGACTTCTTCCGGGCGAGCGCGCAAGGACGAGTATGGACGTACTCGTCGCCGGCGCGCACGGGAAGGTCGGACAGCACGTGACCGAACTGCTCGCGGGGAGCGAGCACGGGGTTCGCGGGATGGTGCACGACCCGAAGTACGCGGCAGATATCGAGGCGCTGGACGCGGAGCCGGTAGTGGCGGACCTGACGGACCCGGTGTCGCTCCCGGACGCCGTCGGCGGGTGTGACGCGGTCGTGTTCGCCGCGGGGTCGAGCGGCGCGGACGTCTGGGGCGTGGACTGCGAGGGCGCGAAACACCTCGTCGACGCCGCGGGCGACGCGGGCGCGGACCGCTTCGTGATGTTGAGCGCGATGAACGCCGACGCGCCCGAGGAGGGGCCCGAGGAACTCCGCGAGTACCTCCGCGCGAAAGCCGAGGCGGACGCCTACCTCCGCGAGAGCGACCGCACCGACACCATCGTGCGGCCGGGCGCGCTGACTGACGACCCCGGAACCGGCCGGGTTCGGACGGGCCGCGACCTCGACCGCGGCGAAGGGACGATTCCACGCGAGGACGTCGCGGAAACCCTCGTCACCGCCCTTCCGATGGCGAGCACGCACGGCGTGACGTTCGAAGTGCTCAGCGGCGACGACCCCATCGAGCGCGCGCTCGACGACCCGGTCGACGACGCCTGAGCGCGGACGGGAACGAACGGACGGGCGGGACGCATCGCTTTTCTGCCGGGGCCGTGACGCGGGAAGTGTATGGTCGTCCCACCGGTGACGACGGGGACGCTCGTCGTCTTCGCGCTCATCGCCGTCGCGCTCGTGTTGTTCGTGACGGAGGTGGTGCCGTCGGACTTCACCGCTATCGGCGTGCTGGTCGCGCTCGCCGTCCTCGAACCCTATACGGGCGTTCCGGCCGCGGACGCCATCGCGGGGTTCGCCAGCCCCGCGACGGTGACCATCCTCGCGATGTACATCCTCAGCGAGGGCGTCCAGCAGACCGGTATCGTCGAGCGCCTCGGCGTCTACCTCGCGCGGCTCACCGGCGGGGACGAGACGCGACTGCTCGCGGCGACCATCGGGACGACCGGGCTCTCCGCCGGCATCGTGAACAACACGCCGGTCGTCGCGGTCTTCATCCCGATGGTGACGGGGCTCGCCGAGCGCGCCCGAATCTCGCCGTCGAAACTCCTCCTCCCGCTCTCCTACGCCGCGATGCTCGGCGGCACGCTCACGCTCATCGGCACGGCGACGAACCTCCTCGCGAGCGACTTCGCGCGCGAGATTCCCGGCCGCGGCCCCATCGGGATGTTCGAGTTCACGCCGCTCGGCGTGCTGGTGTTCATCGTCGGCGCGGCCTACCTCCTCACCGTCGGCCGCCGACTCACGCCCGAACGCGTCCCGCCGCTCGCGGCCCTCACCGAGGAGTTCGCGGTCGACCGCCACCTCGTTCGCTTCGGCGTCCCCGAGGACTCCGCGCTCGTCGGCCGCGGCGTCGACGCGTTCCACGAGGAACTGGACGCACAGGGTGCCGACGCCGACCTCCTCCAGGTCGAGCGGGACGGCGAGGGCTTCCACGCGCAGTCCTCCGACCAGACGCTCGCCGCCGGGGACGTCCTCACGTTCCGCGCGACCGCGCGAACCGCCGACCGCCTCCTCGACCAGTACGGTCTCAGCCAGCCGCGGGCGGGCGACGTCTCCGACGACGACCTCGTCACCGACGCGAGCACCGTCGCCGAAGCCGTCGTCCTCCCGGACTCCGCGCTCGTCGGCGAAACCCCGGCGTCAGCCGAACTCGACGTCCGCTACGACACCACGGTGCTCGCCGTGCAGCGCGGCGACGACCTCCTCCGCGACGCCGTCGAAACCGTCGAACTCCGCGCGGGCGACACCCTCCTCCTCCACGCGACGCCCGCCGGCGTCGACCACCTCCAAGCGCGGGGCGACGTCTCCGTCACCCACGTCCCCGAGGGCGAACTGGACCTCCTCGAACCCGACGCCGACGAGGCCGACGTCGCGCCGCTCAGCGCGAAGACGCCCGTCGCCGTCGGCATCGTCGCCGTCGTCGTCGGCCTCGCTGCGCTCGGCGTCGTCCCCATCGTCATCGCGGCGCTCGGTGGCGTCGTCGCCATGGTCGTCACCGGTTGTCTCGCGCCCGCCGACGCCTACGACGCCGTCAGCTGGAACATCGTCTTCCTCCTCGCCGGCGTCCTCCCGCTCGGCGTCGCCATGCAGCGCACCGGCGGCGCGGCCGTCGTCGCCGGCCTCCTCGTCGAGAGCGCGCACGTCCTCCCCATCATCGCCGTCCTCGGCCTCTTCTACGTCCTCACCGGCCTCTTCGCGAACGTCATCACGCCCGTCGCGAGCGTCGTCCTGATGAGCCCCATCGCTATCGACACCGCCACCCGCGTCGACGCCGACCCCTTCGCCTTCCTCCTCGCCGTCACCTTCGCCGCCTCCGCCGCCTTCATGACGCCCATCGGCTACCAGACGAACCTCATGGTCTACGGCCCCGGCGGCTACAGGTTCACGGACTACGTCCGCGTCGGCGGCCCCCTCCAACTCCTCCTCGCCGTCGTCGTCACGCTCGCAATCCCCGCGTTCTTCGGCCTCTAACGCTCCACTCACCGGTTCTCCGACGCCTTCCCCTCGCTCACAGTCGCCGCCGTCGTCCGCGCTCACGGCGTCGACGTCCGCGCTTTCTCGCACCCAGCGCCGCTCGCACCGACGCGGCGGTCTTTCCCCGAACCGCGGCTGGCCCCCACGCTCAACTGTCACCGCGTCGAACTCCCCGTATGTCGATGCAGACCTACGAGCTGGTCGTGACGGAGGACGACTCACACGCGGGCCTCGACGTCGAAGTCCGTGGTGCCGACGACCTCATCGTCGCCTCGACGCGCCTCGACTACGAGGACTACGGCGAGGAAGCGCTCCGCGAGGACGACTACGACGGGGAGACGTGGACCGCGGAAGCCACCGCGGACGTCGAACGCGTCGACGTCGAAGTCGAGACCGACGGCTCCGGATTCACCGTCACGCTCGTCGGCGACGACGAGCCGCTCGAGCGTATCTACGTGAGCCGGCAGGACCTCGAAATCGGGGGGTGACGCGGCTCGGAACGAGCGACCGGGACGGGAGCGAGCGAGAACCGCGAAAAAGCGAGCGGGGAGGTACGACCCGCGAGCACGGTCCGAACGGGTTCGTCCCTGCTCGCACTCACTGGCGTTCGCGCGGGCGATGCGGTTCGGAGGGCGTGAGCGACGCGGTTAGAGGCGGCGGGACATGCGGTAGGTCGCGCCGACGGGGTCGTCAGTCGTGAAGCCGTGTCGGCGGTAGAGTTTCTGTGCGCCGCGCTTCCAGGATTCGACGGAGAGCCAGACGCGGGTGACGGCCTGCGATCTGGCGTGGCCGAGGCCGGTGCGGATGAGTTCGGTGCCGACGCGGGCGCGCTGGTAGTCTTGGTGGACGAAGATGGCGAGTTCGTGGGTGTCGTCGTCGGGGACGAAGGCGACGTGGCCGACGACGCGGTCGTCGTGGCGGGCGACGACGCCGGGGCCGGTGGTGACGTGGTCGAGCCAGTCGCGGACGGCCGCTTCGCCGACGGGCGGCGTGCCCTGCGCGCGCATCGCGGGGTCGAAGTCGTCGTACATGGCGGCGAGCGCGTCGACGTCGGCGTCGGTGAACGCGCGGTAGTGGATTGGGCGGCCGTGGGCGTCCTCGACGGTTCGCGGCGGGGTGGGGAAGTCGTCGTCGGGGCGGACGCGGTCGAGGAGTCGGCGGAGTCCGTCCAGCATGCGCTATCGACCGACCCGTGGGTGGGAGTCGTTATCACGTTTCCGCCGATGGCGGGGGTTTTTGCGGGCGGACGGCGGAGTCCTCGCCAATGCGCACGCGGCACACCGTGACCGTCGGGGACGCTCGCTCGCTCCCGCTCCCCGACGACTCCGTGGAGCTCGTGGTGACGTCGCCGCCGTATCCGATGGTGGAGATGTGGGACGAGGCGTTCGGGGCGCTCGACGACCGCGTCGCGCCGGCGCTCGACCGCGGGGACGGCGACGCGGCGTTCGACGCGATGCACGACGTGCTCGACGACGCCTGGGACGAGGTCGCGCGCGTCCTCGTAGACGGCGGCATCGCCTGCGTGAACGTCGGGGACGCGACGCGGACGCTCGACTCCTTCGAACTCTACCCGAACCACGAACGCGTCGTTCGCGCGTTCCGCGAGCGCGGGTTCGACCAGCTCCCGGGCGTGCTCTGGCGGAAGCCGACGAACTCGGCGGCGAAGTTCATGGGGTCGGGGACGCTCCCGCCGAACGCCTACGTCACCCTCGAACACGAGCACGTCCTCGTGTTCCGGAACGGCCGCCGGCGGTCCTTCCCGCCGGGCGACGACGACCGCTACGGCGCGGCGTACTTCTGGGAGGAGCGCAACGAGTGGTTCTCCGACCTCTGGACGGACATCCGGGGGAAGCGACAGGCGCTCGACGGGGACGCGCGCGAGCGCTCCGCCGCGTTCCCGCTCGAACTCCCCTTCCGCCTGATAAACATGTACAGCGCCTACGGCGACACCGTCCTCGACCCCTTCTGGGGGACGGGGACGACGACGACGGCGGCGATGGTCGCCGGCCGCCACTCCGTCGGCGTCGAACGCCTCCCCGACCTCGTCGACGCCTTCCGCGAACACACCGACGAGGTTCCCGGGCTCTCCACGGCCATCCAGTCGGAGCGACTCGACGACCACCGCGCGTTCGTCGACGCGCGCCGCGAGGACGGCGACACCCCCGGGTACGACGCGACCTACTACGACTTCCCCGTCGTCACGAAGACCGAACGCGACATCCGCCTCTACGCCGTCGACGACGTCGAGCCGACGCCCGACGGCTACGTCGCCGACCACACTCGCCTCGAACAATAACCCTCTCCCTCGCCCTCCTTCGCTTTCTTCGCGTCAGCTCCCGATGACGCCGAGGACGTCGCGGAGCAGCCATATCGCGCCGAGGTAGAGGATGCAGGCGGCGATGACGACGATGCCGATAGTCCCGATGACGCCGGAGTAGTAGAAGAGGAGGACGGCGAGCTGGTACTCGCCGGCGAGCCGCTGGAAGTAGAGGCCGGCGGCGGCGACGAAGAACGAGAGGAACCAGATCGCGATGCCGACGACGACGACCATCGCGACGTACGGGTGGACGAACCGGTCGAAGAACGAACGCACTCCCATACGTCCTCTCGGGGGCCTGTGGGACTTATCAGTCCCGACTCCGCGCCGCTCCGAGACCCCGCCACGGACGTTTATACTTCGAGCGCTAGGGGTGGGTATGGAGGATGGGGATTCACGGTCGCGGCTGCGGCGACGCGGCTTCCTCGCGGCGCTCGGCGCGGCGTCCCTCGCGGGCTGTAACGCCGTGAGCGACGGCGAGCCCGACGAGCCCGACGAGGGCGCGACGGCGAGTGAGAGCGCGAGCGACGAAACGTCGACGCCGACGCCCGTCGGCTACGGCGGCACGACACTCGCGCCGACCACGTCGACGTCCACCGGGGCGTCGAACGAGACCACAGCCCCCGGAACGACGCCACCGACGGCGACGACGACCGCCCCGGACTCGTCAAACGGTGGGGCGACCAGCGACGAGACCACGACCGAGACCCCGGAGAACAGCGAGTCGGCGACTGGGAGCGGTGGGTCGACAGGCAGCGCTGGCGGCGGGTCGACACGAAGCGGTAGTGGATCGACAGGCGGGAGCGGTGATGGGTCGACGGGCGGTAGCAGTAGTGGGTCGACGGGCGGCGGTGGGTTCGGGAGCGCGCCGACGACGTCGAACGATTCGTCGGACTACGGGCGGCAGGGCTACGGCGAGCACGGCTACGGCGGCGTTCGATAAAGAGAGAAGGCGTCGGCGGAGTTAGAGGAGGTCTTCGACGTGCTCGGCGACTTCCTCGGGGGTATCTCCCACAGGAACGCCGGCGTCGTTGAGGGCGTTGATTTTGGATTCCGCGGTGCCCGTGCCGCTGCCGGAGACGATTGCGCCGGCGTGCCCCATGCGTTTTCCGGGGGGCGCGGTGCGGCCGGCGATGAAGCCGACGACGGGCGTATCCATGTGCTCCGCGATGTACGCGGCGGCTTCTTCCTCGTCCTCGCCGCCGATTTCACCGCACATGGCGATGACGTCGGTCTCGGGGTCGTTCTCGAACTCTTCGAGAGCGTCGATGAACGAGGTGCCGATGATGGGGTCGCCGCCGATGCCGATGGCGGTGGTCTGGCCGATGCCGCGCTCGGTGAGGGAGTCGACGACCTGGTAGGTGAGGGTGCCAGAGCGGGAGACGAGGCCGACGTTCCCCTCGGAGAAGATATTACCGGGTAAAATGCCGAGTTTGGCTTCCCCGGGCGTGATAATCCCCGGACAGTTCGGGCCCTGGAGGCGCGTGTCGACCTCGGACAGGCGCTTGTTGACCTTGGCCATGTCCTGCGTCGGGATGCCCTCGGTGATGGCGACGACGAGGTCGAGGTCCGTGTCGAGGGCCTCGAAGATGGCGTCGGCGGCGAACGCCGGCGGGACGAAGACGACGGAGGCGTCCGCGTCCTCTTCCTCGACGGCCTCGTCGACGGTGTCGTAGACGGGGACGCCGCTGACTTCCTGACCGCCCTTCCCGGGCGAGGTACCGGCGACCACGTTGGTGCCGTACTCGATCATCTGTTCGGTGTGGAACTTCCCTTCGCCGCCAGTGATGCCCTGGACGACGACGCGGGTGTCTTCGTCTACGAGAATGCTCATTGTTCGTCCTCCGCGTATTCGACGGCGCGCTGCACAGCGCCTTCGAGGGTTTCTTCGACCGTGACCAGTTCGTCGTTGAGGATTTCGCGGCCTTCGACGGCGTTCGTGCCGGCGAGGCGGACGACGACGGGTTTGGGAATCTCGTCGAACTGTTCGAGGGCGGTGTTGATGCCCTTCGCGACTTCGTCGCCGCGGGTGATGCCGCCGAAGATGTTGAAGACGACGGAGTCGACGTTCTCGTCGGAGAAGACCATGTCGAGGGCGTTCGTGACGCGTTCGGCTTTCGCGCCGCCGCCGATGTCGAGGAAGTTCGCGGGCTTCCCGCCGTAGTAGTCGACGAGGTCGAGCGTCGTCATGACGAGCCCCGCGCCGTTCCCGATGATGCCGACGTTGCCGTCGAGGCGGACGTAGTCGAAGCCGTACTCGTTGGCTTTGGCTTCGAGGTCGTTCTCGGCGGCCTCGGTCTCGTACTCGGCGAACTCGGGGTGGCGGAAGAGCGCGTCCTCGTCGATGTTGAGGACGGCGTCGGCCGCGATGATCTCGTCGTCCGTCGTGACCATGAGCGGGTTGATCTCGGCGTCGCTCGCGTCCGAGTCCTCCCAGATGTCGTAGAGCGTCGTGAGGACGCTGGAGACGCCGCGGGCGAGCTCCTTCGGCACGCCGGCGTCGTAGACGACCTTCCGCGCCTGATAGGGATGCATCCCGAACGCGGGGTCGATGTGCTCGCGGGCGATCGCGTCGGGGTTCTCCTCGGCGACCTCCTCGATGTTCACGCCACCCTGCGTGGACACCATGGCGACGGGCTTGCCCTCGCCGCGGTCCATCGTGACCCCGACGTAGAGCTCGTTCTTGAAGTCGACAGCGCCCTCGACGAGGACCTTATCGACCTGGTAGCCCTTGAGGTCCATGCCGAGGATGGATTCGGCGGCGTCGCGCGCCTCCTCCTCGTCCTCGGCGAGTTTGATGCCGCCGGCCTTCCCGCGGCCGCCGACGTGGACCTGTGCTTTCACCGCAACCGGATACCCGATGCGCTCCGCCTGCTCGACGACCTCGTCGACCGTGGTCGCGAGCGCAGACGGCGGCGTCGGGATGTCCGCCTCGGCGAAAACATCCTTCGCCTGGAATTCGTGAAGCCTCATGCGTTCGATGGTCCAACCCGTCCGCGCATAAAACCGTCCATTTGGGTATGTGGTGACGCGCCCCGCTCACAGGGCCCGCGACACCCGTGACACCAAGAACTATCACGTCCGGATTTTACAGTTGTCTTGATGTCACGACTACTCAAGACGTCCGGCTTCCTCGGACTGACCGTACAGATGCTGTGGGGGATGGGGAACGTCGTCTACCTCATGGGGAGCCCGCCGGCCTTCTGGGCCGAGTGGGTCGGCGCGCACGCGCACTTCGGCGTCCTCGGCATCCTCGCCGTCGCCACCGGCTTCGCCGTCGACCACTTCGAGACCAGCGGCACCCGCCGGACGGTCGTCGTCTACGGCTTCGTCCTCGGTCAGTGGCTCCTCCCCGCCACCCTCGTCGCCCAGGGCGTCACCGGCATGCACCAGATCGGCATCCTCGAATTCGTCTGGGGTCTCTGCCTCCTCGCCGCCATGGCCGTCATGACGCTCGAAGCCTGGAACAAGGGCTGATCCGCCGCTACTCGCGCGTGTCGACGAATCGCCTCGCGGCCGGACGTGCCGCCTACACTTATCCGCGCCGCGGCCGACGGTTCGGGTATGCGCGCAGTCCGCTATCACGAGCACGGTGGTCCCGAGGTCCTGCAGGTCGACGACGTGCCGACGCCGGAGCCCGGTCCGGGCGAGGTGCGAATCGCCGTCGAAGCGGCGGGCGTGAACCCCGTCGACACCTACTTCCGCGAGGGCGCGTACGCTCCGCCGGCGCTCCCGATGATTCCCGGGAGCGACGTCGCGGGCGTCGTCGACGCCGTCGGCGACGACGCCACCCGCTTCGAGCCCGGTGACCGCGTCTTCGGCACCGGCCTCGGGAACGACCGGCAGGGGACGTACGCGGAGGAAGTCCTCGCGCCCGAGGACCGCCTCGCCGCGCTCCCCGACGGCGTCTCCTTCGTCGAGGGCGCGGCCGTCGCGCTCGTCGGCGTCACCGCGTGGCGCGCGCTCTTCGACCACGGCGACCTGAACCCGGCCGAGACCTGCCTCGTCCACGGCGGGAGCGGCGGCGTCGGCCACGTCGCCGTCCAGCTCGCGGACGCCGCGGGCGCACGCGTAACGACAACAGCGAGCGAGGCGTACCACCGCCGCCTGCCCGAGTTCGGCGCGAACGCGATCCTCGACTACGCGCGCGACGACCTCGCGGAAGCCGTCGTCGACGCCGGGAACCCCGACGTCGTCCTCGACCACAAGCTCGACCACTACCTCCAGTTCGACGCGGACGTCGCCGCCGAGGGCGCGCGCGTCGTCGGTATCGGCGAGGACGACCCCGCCGTCGGCTTCGACGCCGTCGGCGCGGCGCGCTCGAAGGACGTCGAATTCCACTTCATGAGCATGTACAACACGCCGGACTTCGCGGGCGTGCTAGAGTCGCTCGCCACGCTGATGGCGGACGGCCTGCTCGTCCCCGACGTCCACGACACCTACGCGCTCGACGAGGCCGCCGACGCCCAGCGCGACGTCCTCGACGCGTCCTTCTTCGGGAAGCTCGTCGTCGACGTCTAACGCCTCAGTCTTCGAGCGCCGCGGCGATGCGCTCGGCGGCGACCGCGATGCGAAGGAGGAAGTAGAGCGCGAGCGCGACGGCGGCGAACTCGGCGAGCGCGAGCAAACCACCGACGACGCCGGCGAGAGAGACGTTGAGGAGCGGTGCGACGAAGAGGACGGTGACGACGACGCCGATTGCGAGAACGAGCGCGTCCCCACTGAACAGCCGGGACGGGTCGAATGTGGCGGGCATACTCGATGCGTGACGGGCGCGCGGCTTAAGCGGTTCGCGCGGACGGGACGCGGTGTCGCGTTCGCCGACGAACGAGACGCGTGGGCGTCGGGAACGAGTTGCGACCGTGGTTCCGTGACGGCGACTCTCTCGTTCCCATCGGATATCTGTCTGTTCTGTATGCGTGTCGAGAATGTGTGACGGAGCAGCAATCCGTGTGGCTTATTGCGGGGGGCCGACCAGTGACGTGACACGCTATGTCAACACGAGAAACCTGGACGACGCGCGCGGGGTTCATCTTCGCCGCGGTCGGCAGCGCCGTGGGGTTAGGCAACATCTGGTCGTTCCCCTTCCAGACGGCCTCCAACGGTGGGGCGGCGTTCCTCGTCGTCTACCTCCTCGCCGTCTTCCTCATCGGTTTCCCGACGATGCTCGCCGAGTTCGTCATCGGCCGGCGCTCCGAGCAGAACGCCATCTCCGCCTTCGAGCGACTCGGCTTCAGTAACTGGACGTTCACCGGCGCGCTCGGCGTCTTCGCCGCCTTCGTCACGCTCGCCTTCTACAGCGTCGTCGGCGGCTGGGTGCTCCGCTACATCGTCGGCAGCCTCACCGGCGCGTACTTCGGTGACACCGCCGGCTACTTCGCCGCCATCTCCGCCGGCCCCGGCGCAATCGTCACGCACGCCGCGTTCATGGCGATCACAATCGGCATCGTCGCGTTCGGCGTCGCCGACGGCATCGAGCGCGCGACCAAGTTCATGATTCCCGCCATCATCGTCCTCCTCATCGGTCTCGCCGGCTGGGGCGCGACGCTCTCCGGCGCTGGCGCGGGCTACAGCTACTACCTCTCCCCGGACGTCGACGTCATCCTCAGCAACTTCGGCTCCATCGTCCCGTCCGCCATGGGACAGGCCTTCTTCACGCTCTCCCTCGGGTTCGGCGTGATGATCGCGTACGCCTCCTACCTCGGTAGCGACGACAGCCTCCCCGGCGACAGCGCCATCATCGTCGTCCTCAACACCGTCGTCGCGCTCCTCGCCGGCTTCGCCGTCTTCCCCGTCCTCTTCTCCACGCTCGAGGACCCGACGACGACCTCCGGCGGCATGGGTACGGCGTTCACCGCGCTCGCCGGCGCGTTCGGCCAGCTCCCCGCCGGCCAAGTGTTAGGATTCGTCTTCTTCGTCGTCCTCCTCTTCGCCGCGCTCTCCAGCTCCATCAGCCTCCTCGAAGCCCCCACCTCGTACGTCGTCGACACCTACGACTACGACCGCTGGAAGATCGCCGTCGGCGTCGGCGTCGTCACCTTCGTCGTCGGCGTCCCCTCCACCTTCGGCATCACCTGGCTCGCCTTCTACAACGACCTCGTCTTCAACGTCCTCCTCCCCGTCGCCGTCTTCCTCATCGCCGTCTTCGTCGGCTGGGTGGCTGACGCGGAAGCGTTCGATGAACTCGGCCGCGGCAGCGTCGTCGGCGACGTCCCCGGCACCGCGCCCCTCACCACCATCTGGCTCTGGTGGGTGCGCGTCGTCGTCCCCATCGTCGTCCTCTACACGCTCTACCTCGGCGTGACCTCCCTCTACACCGGTCTCACCACCGGCGGCTACTTCTAGCGCCGACGAATCGTAACTTCAACCCGATTTCAGCCGACCGTTTTGAACCCGAAAGACGGCGCAACGGCCATCAACGACCGTGAGATTTGTGTTTTGACGGTTCGTTAGTCGAAATCCTCTTTACCGCCTACTCGCTACGAGGGGTCAATGACAACACGTGGCTCGTGGGGGACACGCCTCGGGTTCATCCTCGCCGCCGTCGGCAGCGCCGTCGGGCTAGGCAATCTCTGGCGATTCCCCTGGATGGCCGCCGACAACGGCGGCAGCGCCTTCCTCGTCGTGTACCTCGCCGTCATCGTCCTCGTCGGCGTCCCCGGCCTCCTCGCGGAACTCGTCATCGGCCGGCGAAGCAACCGAAGCCCCGTCGGCGCGCTCGTCTCACTCGCCGACTCCGACCGCTGGCGCGCCCCCGGCCTCCTCGCCGTCGGAACCGCTGTCCTCCTCCTCTCCTTCTACGCCGTCGTCGGCGGCTGGACGCTCCGCTACTTCCTCACCTCGGCGACCGGCGCGTACTTCGCCGAACCCGGCGCGTACTTCTCGGGCGCGAGCAGCGGCCTCGACGCCTTCGCGTTCGCGCTCGCCTTCCTCGCGCTCACCGGATTCGTCGTCTACCGCGGCGTCGACGCCGGCATCGAACGCGCCTCGAAAGTGATGATGCCCGCCATCCTCGTCCTCCTCGTCGCGCTCGCCGCGTGGGCGCTCACCCTCCCCGGCGCGGGCGCTGGCGTCTCCTTCTACCTCGCCTTCGACCTCGCCACTCTCCGCGCGAACGCCTTCGACATCCTGCCCGCCGCCGCCGGCCAGGCGCTCTTCACGCTCTCCCTCGGCTGCGGCACGATGCTCACCTACGCCTCCTACCTCTCCGAGGACCGCTCGCTCCCCGCGGACGCCACCGCCATCGCCGTCCTCAACACGCTCGTCGGCGTCCTCGCCGGCCTCGTCGTCTTCCCCCTCCTCTTCGCGCTCGGCGACGGCGCGGGCGCTGGCGGCCCCGGTGCCGTCTTCGTCTCCATCGCCGCCGCCTTCGCGACCCTCCCCTACGGCCAGGTGTTAGGAGTCGTCTTCTTCGGCGTCGTCCTCCTCGCCGCCCTCTCCAGCTCCATCAGCATGCTCGAAATCCCCGTCGCCTACCTCGTGGAGGAGCGCGAGCACTCGCGGCACACCGCCGTCGCGGGCCTCCTCAGCCTCTTCGCCGTCACGAGCGGGGTCTGCGCGTTCTTCCCCGCGATATTCGCCTTCGTCTCCGGCACCCTCGTCGACCTCCTCCTCACGACTGGCCTCGTCGGCTTCCTCCTCTTCGTCGGCTGGGTCCTCGGGAAGGACGCCGTCGACGAGTTCCGCACCGGCGCGGGCGACTTCGCCGGCCGCCTCGCCACCCCGTGGCTCTACGCCGTCGCCGTCGTCCTCCCCGTCTTCCTCCTCTTCACCCTCGTCACCGGCGTCCTCGGCGCGCTCGGCGTCACCGTCGCCGACGTCGCGCTCGGCGGCGTCACCGTCTCCGGCACGACCCAGCTCGTCGGCGTCGCCGTCCTCCTCGCCCTCACCGCCTACGCGACCCTCCGCCGGCCCGGCTCCGCCGTCTGACCCCGCGCTATCGACGCGCGTCGAACCCCGATTTCTCGCGGCTCGCCGTCTCGCAACCCTTTTGCACGCCGTGGCTGAAGCCACGAGTAACAGATGACGATGGAAGAGCGCATCGAGGAGTTACGCGAACGCGTCGAACGCGCCGAGCTCGGCGGGGGCGAGGCGCGCATCGAATCCCAGCACGACAAGGGGAAGATGACCGCGCGCGAACGCGTCGACTACTTCCTCGACGACGACACCTTCAACGAGTTCGACAAGCTCCGCACGCACCGCTCGCACAACTTCGGGATGGAAGAAGAACAGATCCCCGGCGACGGCGTCGTCACCGGCTACGGCGAAGTGAACGGCCGCACCGTCTTCGTCTTCGCCCACGACTTCACCGTCTTCGGCGGCTCGCTCGGCGAGGTCTTCGCCGAGAAAGTCTGTAAGGTCATGGACCGCGCGATGGAGGTCGGCGCGCCCGTCGTCGGCCTGAACGACTCGGCAGGCGCGCGCATCCAGGAGGGCGTCTCCAGCCTCGCCGGCTACGCCGACATCTTCACCCGCAACGAGAAGGCTTCTGGCGTTATCCCCCAGATCTCCGCCATTATGGGGCCCTGCGCGGGCGGCGCGGTCTACTCGCCCGCCATCACCGACTTCATCTTCATGGTGAAGGACACGAGCCACATGTTCATCACCGGCCCCGACGTCATCGAGACCGTCACCGGCGAGCAGGTCGGCTTCGAGGAGCTCGGCGGCGCGACCACGCACGCCAGCGAATCCGGCGTCGCGCACTTCGCCTGCGAGAACGAAGAGGCCGCACTCGACCAGATTCGGCGACTCCTCTCCTACCTCCCGCAGAACAACGTCGAAGACCCACCCCGCGTGGAGCCCTGGGACGACCCCGAGCGCCGCGACGAAGAGCTCACCTCTATCGTCCCCGACCAGCCCCGGAAGCCCTACGACATGACGAGCGTCATCGACTCCGTCGTCGACGAGGGCTCGTTCTTCGAAGTCCAAGAGCAGTACGCGCCGAACATCGTCGTCGGGTTCGCGCGCCTCGACGGCCGCTCCGTGGGCATCGTCGCGAACCAGCCGCGCGTGAACGCGGGCACGCTCGACATCGAGGCGTCCGAGAAGGCGAGCCGGTTCGTCCGCCACTGCGACTCGTTCAACGTCCCCATCCTCACCTTCGTCGACGTCCCCGGCTTCATGCCCGGCACCGACCAGGAGCACGGCGGCATCATCCGGCACGGCGCGAAACTCCTCTACGCCTACAGCGAGGCGAGCGTCCCCCTCCTCACCGTTATCACCCGGAAGGCCTACGGCGGCGCGTACGACGTCATGGCCTCTAAACACCTCGGCGCGGACGTCAACTACGCGTGGCCGTCCGCCGAAATCGCCGTCATGGGCCCGAAGGGTGCGGTGAACGTCCTCTACCGGAAGGAGCTCGCGAACGCCGACGACCCCGACGAACTCCGCGAGGAACTCATCGACGAATACCGCGAGGAGTTCGCGAACCCATATACTGCTGCTGACCGCGGCTACCTCGACGCCGTCATCGAACCGCAGGACACCCGCCCCCGGCTCGTCTCCGACCTCGAGATGCTCGCGTCCAAACGCGAGGAGGGCCCGTCGAAGAAACACGGCAACATCCCCCTCTAAATGCGCCTCGACATCCCCGAGGACGCCGACGTCGAGGAGGCCGCCGCGATCACGGCCGCCGTCGGCCAACACCTCACGGACGTCGCCGCCGCAGCCGCCGCGGCGGAATCGACCGAGGAGACCTGGCAGGGCGAGAAGTGGCGGTTCGCCGGCCGCCTCGACGCCCTCGGCGAGGAACCGAAACGCGTCCCCGACGGCGCGCCCACCGACGCCTGGACCGCCGCCGGCCGCATCGACCGGCTCTAACCCACTCGCGACACCTCTCCTCGCCCCGCGACGCTCCCACCGCACCCCACTCCACCCCGGTCGCCGTGGGACGCCGACTCACGGAAGGGTTATCAGTGGCCCCCGCATACGAGGAGTTGCAATGGCAAGCGGTAAGGTCGACTTCTTCAACGACACTGGCGGTTACGGCTTCATCTCCACCGAGGACGCAGACGACGACGTTTTCTTCCACATGGAAGACATCGGCGGACCCGACCTCGAAGAGGGACAGGAAGTAGAGTTCGAAATCGAGGACGCTCCCAAGGGTCCCCGCGCGAAAAACCTCGAGCGCCTCTAAGGCGCTCTCGCCGCCACACGGCGGCACTCGAAACGCAGATTTTTAGCGAAACTACCCGACGAGCGACACGCTCGCCGAACCCACACACAACTCACGACCGGCGACGCCGACGCACGCGACTGGTGACGTCGACGACGGATAGCGGAGCCGCTCCCGAGTTCCGAGTCGCCACCGACCAGAGGGAGGGGGCGACTCGGAACCGACACTCTCAGTAGGGCGGTGTAAGAATTGCAGGTATGTTCGAGAAGGTTCTCGTCGCGAACCGGGGAGAAATCGCCGTGCGCGTGATGCGCGCGTGCGAGGACCTCGGGATCGACACCGTCGCGGTTTACAGTGACGCGGACAAGCACGCGGGCCACGTGCGGTACGCGGACGAAGCGTACAACGTCGGGCCGGCGCGCGCCGCGGACTCCTACCTCGACCAGGAGGCCATCGTGGACGCCGCGTTACAGGCCGGTGCGGACGCTATTCACCCGGGCTACGGTTTCTTAGCGGAGAACGCCGACTTCGCGGCGCTCGTCGAGGAGACGGAGGGCGTGACGTGGGTCGGGCCGGCGTCGGAGTCGATGGAGACGCTCGGCGAGAAGACGAAGGCGCGGAAGGTGATGGACGCCGCGGACGTCCCCATCGTGCCGGGGACGACGGACCCGGTCGAGACGGCCGAGGAAGTCCGCGCGTTCGGCGAGGAGCACGGCTACCCCATCGCCATCAAGGCGGAGGGCGGCGGCGGCGGCCGCGGGATGAAGATCGTGGAGAGCGAGGAGGAAGCGGAAGACCAGCTCGCGTCCGCGAAGCGCGAGGGCGAGGCGTACTTCGACAACGACTCGGTCTACCTCGAACGCTACCTCGAGGACCCGAAGCACATCGAGGTGCAGATCATCGCGGACGAGCACGGGAACGTCCGCCACCTCGGCGAGCGCGACTGCAGCCTGCAGCGCCGCCACCAGAAGGTCATCGAGGAGGGGCCGTCGCCGACGCTCTCCGACGACGTGCGCGCGGACATCGGCGAGGCCGCTCGGCGCGGCGTCGGCGAGGCCGACTACGTGAACGCCGGCACGGTCGAGTTCCTCGTGTCCGAGGGCCAGTTCTACTTCCTCGAAGTGAACACGCGGATTCAGGTCGAGCACACGGTCACCGAGGAGATTACGGGTATCGACATCGTGAAGCACCAGCTCCGGGTGGCTGCCGGCGAGGAACTCGACTTCTCGCAGGACGAGGTAGCGATCGAGGGGCACGCGATGGAGTTCCGTATCAACGCGGAGAACGCGTCGAAGTCGTTCGCGCCGGCGACCGGGACGCTGGACGTCTACGACCCGCCGGGCGGCATCGGCGTGCGGATGGACGACGCGCTCCGGCAGGGCGACGAAATCAACGGCGAGTACGACTCGATGATTGCGAAGCTCGTCGTGTACGGGAAGAACCGTGAGGAGTGCATCGCGCGGTCGAAGCGCGCGCTCGCGGAGTTCGAAATCGACGGCTTAGTTACGGTTATCCCGTTCCACCGCTTGATGCTGGAGGACGAGACGTTCGTCGACGGCGAGCACACGACGAAGTACCTCGACGAGGACTTCGACAAGAGCCGGCTCGTGGACGCCCAGGAGCAGTGGGGGCCGGAGCACGACTCCTCGGAGAGCGAGGAGGAAGAGCGCGTCGAGCGTGAGTTCACGGTCGAGGTGAACGGGAAGCGCTTCGACGTGAGTCTGGAGGACGTCGGCGGCGCGGCGCTGGCGGCTCCGGCGTCGGGGTCGAGCGGGCGCGCGGAGCGCCCCGAGTCGGCGCAGTCGAGCGGGAGCGAGGCGGAGACGCCGGTCGTCGAAGGGGACGGCGAGACGGTGGAGGCGGACATGCAGGGGACGATTCTCTCCGTTGACGTCGCGGCGGGCGACGAGGTCGCGGCGGGCGACGTCCTCCTCGTGCTGGAGGCGATGAAGATGGAGAACGACGTGGTCGCGAGCCACGGCGGCACGGTCTCGCAGGTGCTCGTCTCGGAGGGCGAGAGCGTCGACATGGGTGACGTCCTCGTCGTCATCGAGTAACTCCGATTCTTCTCGTTCTATAGACATTTTCTGTCGTCCGAGCGTCAGACGTCCGTCTTCATGCGATTTCACCCGGCCGCCACCCTTTTTTGCAACAATGATGTTCTCAGAAATAAGAATGAAGATGGATGGGCGACCTATCGACGCATGACGGGGGGTGACCACCGGTCGTTCGTCACGCGCCTCGACGCACTCAAGACGGACGGGTGTTCACTCCTCGTCTCCGGGGACGTCTCCTCGTACGCGGGACACGCGGCGACGCGGCGGCTCATGGGCGCGCCGACCGAATCGCGCCGACGCGTCCTCGTCCTCGGCGGTGACGTCCCGGCCGGCCACTGCCTCCCCGGCGGCGTCGCCCCGACCGACGACCACGTCGCCGTCGTCGACGACGGGCCCGACACCGCCGACCCGACCGACGTCGCCGCCGACGTCAGCGACGCCGTCACCGCCCTCGAACCCGACGCCGGCTACGACCCCGGCCAGCTTCGCGTCGGCGTCGTCACCACCGACCGCGGCGGCGACGTCGACGTCGTCGCGCGCACCGCCCGCTCCGTCGGCGACCGCGTCCGCGACGCGAACGGCATGGGCCACTGCCGCCTCCACGTCGCCAGCGACGACGCCCACGCCGTCGCCGGCGGCTTCGACGCCCACCTCGAACTCCGCGAAACCCCGCACGTCCAGCAGCGCTGGCACCTCGACGAACCCACCCGCTGGTTCGACCTCTAACCTCTCACGTCAGCCACCAGCCTTTTCCGACGCGACCGCCGAGTTGTCATTGGCTAACACGGATCCGCTGGGGGGCGGGGGAAGATGGTCACACGAGAACACGCACCCGACTTCACGTCACGGCTCGCATCGCTCAAACAGCGCGGCTGCTCGCTTCTCGTCACGGGAGACGTCCCGGACGAAGGCCGCATGCTCGCCACGAGGCGGCTTCTCGGCGCGCCAGAGGAGCCGCGCCGCCGAGTCCTCGTGCTGAACGACGAACACCCCGGACACTACCTGCCGAGCGGTGTGAGCGCCGACGACGACACGGTCCGCGTGCTCAGACCCGACGCCGGCGACCCGACGAGTCTCCGAGACGCAGTCGCCGACGCCGTCGACGACCTCGAACCCGACCGCGGCTACCACCCGAGCGAACTCCGCGTCGGCGTCCCGTGCTTCGGCGAGTTCCACGCCACCGACGCGTACGCCGACATCCGAGAGACCCTCGACCACCTCGCCGAGGTGTTCCTCGAAACGAAAGGAATGGGTCACTGCACGCTCGACGCGCCGAGCGACGACCACCTCGTCACCGACATCGCGGACGGCTTCGACGCGCAGGTCGAACTCCGCGCGACCCACCGCATCGAGCAGCGCTGGCACCTCGACGAGGCGAGCGGCTGGTTCGAACTCTGAGCGAGACGTCTACGCTTTTCTCCGTCCGGCCCCGAGAGCCGGGTATGCACGAGACGCGCCGGGCCGTCCTCGAACGCGTCGCCGACGGCCCCGTCACCGGGCCGACGCTCGCCGACGCCCTCGGAGTCTCCCGAGCCGCAGTCTGGAAGCACGTCGAAGCCCTCCGCGCGGACGGCTTCCGCATCGACTCGACCGACGACGGCTACGTCCTCGAAGCCGCCCCGGAGTTCGGCGGCGCGGCCGTCGAACTCGGCCTCGACGCGCCCTTCGACCTCGAATACCACGACAGCGTCGCGTCCACGAACGACCGAGCGCGAGAACTCGCCGCCGCCGGCCGCGACGACGTCGTCGTGCTCGCCGACGAACAGACCGGCGGCCGCGGCCGCCGCGGCCGCGCCTGGGCCAGCCCGTCCGGCGGCATCTGGCTGAGCCTCGTCCTCCGCCCGGACTGGCCGCCCGCTCGCGTCCCGCTCCTCACGCTCGCCGCCGCCGTCGCTGTCACCGACGCCGCCCGAGCCCGCGGCGTCGACGCCGCCATCAAGTGGCCGAACGACGTCCTCGTCCCCGACTCGTCTACCGCTCGCGGCGGCCGGAAGCTCACCGGCATCCTCACCGAGATGGAGGGCGAGGCCGGCCGCGTGTCCTGGGTCGTCCTCGGCGTCGGCGTCAACGCGAACCTCGACCCCGACGAACTCGGCGAGGACGCGACGAGCCTCCGCGCCGAACGCGGCGACGTCGACCGCGCCGCCTTCACGCGCGACGTCCTCGAACGCTTCCACGGCCTCCGCGCGGCCCCCGACGACATTCTCGACGCGTGGCGCGACCGCAGCGCCACCCTCGGCCAGCGCGTCCGCGTCCGCACCGCACAGGGACCCGTCGAAGGCGACGCCGTCGACGTCACGGACGTCGGCGCGCTCGTCGTCGACACCGACGGAGGAGAAGAAGTCGTCCACGCCGGCGACTGCGAGCACCTCCGGCCGGCCTAAGCCGCGCTGTCGTCCCTACTGGCCGACTGCTGTTTGGCTACCGTTCGGCTGTCGTTCGATTCCTGACCGGCTACTGGTCGACGCTCGCTGCGTGAACGTCCGTGACGTCGCTCGCGCCGGCGCGCCGGACGACCGCGCGGACGGCGTCCCGGTAGCCGGCGAGGTTGTCCGTGTCGCCGTCGAGCACGAGGAGGTCGGCGGGCCGGCCTTCCTCGACGACGCCTCTGTCCGCGCCGATAATCTCCGCGCCCGCGCGCGTCGCCATGTGGAGGACGTCGACGGCGTCCACGCCGCAGACTTTCGCCGTGAACTCCATCTCCCGGAACATGCTCGGGGAGTTGAGCATGACGTTGTCCGTCCCGAGCGCGACCGTCGTCGTCTCCAGGAGGGCGTTCACGTCCGGCGTTCCGACGTTCGTGACGAGGTTCGAGCGCGGGCAGACCGCCACGGGGATGTCGGCGTCCGCCAGCCGCTCTAAGTGGATGGTGTCGGCGTGCACCATGTGCACGAGCATGTCGGGGTCTAAGTCCATCGCGGGGTTGATGTCCGAGTCGTCGCGCTCGCCCGCGTGAATCCCGAAGAACTTCTCCTGCTCTCGCGTCGCGTTCCGCACGCGGGTGAAGTCGCCGTCGTTCGGCCCGCTCGCCCCGAACCCGTCCGCGATTTCGAGCACGGCTTCGTCCTCGCGGCCGAGCACGAACGGGTCGACGCCCGTCCCGTCGGCGGCCTCCCGGATGTTCTCCACGCCTTCGACGCCGCCCTCGCGGAACTCGATGGTCGACACCGTCCCCGTCTCGGCCATGAACTGGAGGCTGCGCCGCATCGCCGCGACCTTCTCCTCGCTCGACGCCCGCCGGAGCAGGCGGTGTTTCAGGCCGTCCGGCGGCGCGACGAGCTCGTCGAGCTCCATCCCCCGACCGGCCTCTTTGGCGATGGAGTCGCCGATGTGCGTGTGCGCGTTCGTGAACGCCGGCAGCACGATGTCGTCGCTCGCCACCGACTCCTCCTCGATACTCGCGATTTCGCCGTCGTCGACGACGACGCGGCCCTCGACGGCCTCGAACTCGGGGCCGACGAGAACCGTCCCTTCGAACGTTTCCTGCATACTCGCCGCTTCGACGCCCCGCCCTATGGGTCGTTCGCCTTCGGCATCCCTCGGGACTTCCACCGCGCCCGCGCGCCGGTCACGACTCCAAACGCGCGACAGCCCGCCGAATGATGGTCAATGCGGAAGCGGCAGTTGTACGGTGGCGGAGCAGTACGGTGGCGGAAGCGGAGCAGTGCGGTGGTGGAAGCGGAGCAGTGCGGTAGCGGAAGCGGAGCAGTGCGGTGGCGGAAGCGGTCGACGTACCGCGTGATGACGCGGGCCGCCGAAGGCGGCCCGTCTGCGTCTGCCAACGGCAAGGGTGGGAATCTGCAAGGGGTTTTCCGGGCGCTTTGCGCCCGGAAAAGGGCTTGCTAGAAGTCGCTCAGACTCGTGTATTGGCCGTGGGAGGCGTTTTCGGCGATGAGTGCGCCGTCGGTTTGGAGGCCGAGGACGCGTTCGGCGGCGCGGCCGACGGGTTCGGTGAGTTCGGTGGGGGTGTAGACGCCGAGTCGCCACTGTTCGCGTTGGGCCATCTGGAGGGCGCGGACGAGGGTGGATTGGTCGCCGAGGCGGCGGATGTCGCCGTTGACGAGGACGCGGGTGGTGGTTTCGCGCATGCCGGGGGCGGATTGGACGTCGATGATGACGTGGTCGGGGTCGACGTCGGCGTCGGCGGCGATGTCGTCTTCGAGGGCGCGGCGTTCGCCGTGGGTGGCGTCGAGGAGGCCGGCGTCGGGGTCGACGACGTCTTCGAAGACGTCGGCCATTTCGGCCCAGACGGCGCGTTTGTAGAGGTCGCGGTCGGCGAGGCGGTCGGCGAGGTCGCGGGAGGCGTCGTGGGCGCGGAGGGCGACTTGGAGTTCGGCGTCGTCCATGCGGCGGACGCGCTGGGGTTGGGCGTCGCCGGCGTCGACGAGGGCTTCGGTGGCGCGGCGGAGCATCGCCTTCGAGATGCGGGCGACGTGGTGGTTGTAGACGGTGGGGTTCATGAGGGCGCGGGCGACGAGGAGGGATTCGGCGGTCTGGACGTTTCCTTCACCTAGGACGAGTTCGCCGTCGATGAAGGCGAGTTCGCGGACGAGGCGTTCGTGGTCGATGGTACCGTAGGGGACGCCAGTGTGGTGGGCGTCGCGGACGAGGTAGTCCATGCGGTCGACGTCGAGTTCGCCGGCGACGAGCTGGGCGAGTTCGCCGTCGCCGCGCACCATGTCGGCGATGGTCGCGGGGTCGATGCCGTGGTCGTCGAGGACGCGGGCGACGGGGCCGGTGGCGACGAGGTCGTCGACGTCGTCGTGGTAGCGGCCGGTGTGGCGGTGGAGGAGGGATTCGACGTTGTGGCTGTAGGGGCCGTGGCCGATGTCGTGGAGGATGGCGGCGGCGCGGGTGCGTTCGGCGCGCGCGCCGTCGATGCCGAGGTGGTCGAGGGCTTCGCAGGCGAGGTGGTAGACGCCGAGGGAGTGTTCGAAGCGCGTGTGGTTCGCGGACGGGTAGACGTAGGAGACCGTCCCTAACTGTTTGATGCGGCGGAGGCGCTGGATGGGCGGCGTGTCGAGGAGGTCGGCGGCGACTCCGTCGACCGTGATGTGGTCGTGGACGGAGTCCTTGATAGTCGACATACCTCGTGGTTCGCCGTCACGATACAAAAACCGTCGCTCGCGGAACGCCGGCTATTTATCCGGCGCGGGCGACCGGTCGGGTATGCGTCTCCGCCAGTTCGGACCGGTCCTCCTCGTCGTGCTCGTCGTCCTCGCTGGGTGTAGCGGGAGCGGCGGGCAGCCCTATCAGACGCCGCTGAACAGCACGCAAGTCGAGCAGTCGCACACGCAGGCTCTGGAGGAGTCGGGGAGTTTCACGTACCGACTCACGACGAACACGTCGTTCGGTGACGAGCAGGCGTCGTCGAGCCTCTCCGGTGGCACGACCGTGAAAGTCGACACCGAGTCGGACGCGCTCGCGGTGAACACGACGACGGCGCTCGGGAATCTCTCGGTCTACCAGTTCGGGAACGGCACGGCGTTCCTCCGCCTCACCATGGGTGACCGCACGCAGTACGCGCGCGGCGACGACGGCCGGTACAACGCCTCGCAGTTCACGCACCTCGGCCTCGGGAACCTCACCGAGTCGGTGAACTTCACGCACAACGGCACGGCGACCGTCGAGGGCGACACCGTCCACGAGTACGTCGCGCACGAGAACCAGACGCTCTCCGCGCTCGCCGGCACGAACACCACGATGGGCGGGAGTGACGCGAACGTCACGTCGACGCTCCGCGTCTACGTCCGCTCGGACGGCCTCGTGAAGAAGTACCGCTACCACGTCGCCTACGAGGGCGTCGGAACGATGGACGTCACCGGCCGCTACACGGACCTCGGGTCCACGGACGTCTCTCCGCCGCCGTGGCTCGACGACGCGAGGGCGAACACGACCGCCTCGTAGAGCGCCGTCCGCGGTATCGCGCTTTTTCCCCGACGACGCAAGCGGTTAATGCCTCCCAGTGTTCTCTCCGGATATGACGACGTTTCTCGCTGGCGGCACCGGGACGCCGAAGTTGCTCGCGGGCGCGGGCGACGTCTTCGACCCGGCGGACACCACTGTCGTCTGTAACACGGGCGACGACGTGGAGTTCGGCGGGCTGTTCGTCTCCCCCGACATCGACACGGTGCTCTTCGACGGCGGCGGCGTCCTCGACCGCGAGTTCTGGTGGGGTATCGAGGGCGACACGACGACGACGCACGACGAACTGGAGCGGCTCGCCGACGCCGCCGGCATTCCCGAGGGCCCGCGGTATCTCGACGCCGACGCGCAGACGAGCGGACGCGACATCTCGCGCTGGCGGCGGTTCTCGGGCGCGCGCGAGTTCATGACGTTCGGCGACGAGGACCGAGCGGTTCACGTTCTGCGGACGAGCCTGCTCGACGAAGGGGAATCGCTCACCGAAGTGACGCGGACGCTCGCCGACGCCTTCGACGTGCCCTACGACGTCGTGCCGATGAGCGACGACCCGGTGGCGACGCTGATCCACGTGGAGGAACGAGCGGACCCGATGCACTTTCAGGAGTACTGGGTCGGCGAGCGCGCGGCCCCGACAGTCGCCGACGTGGAGTTCCGCGGCGCGGACGCGGCGACGGCGGCGACGGCGGCCGTCGACGCGATTCGCGAGGGCCCGGTGGTCGTCGGCCCGTCGAATCCGGTGACGAGCCTCGGGCCGATGCTCGCGCTCGACGCGCTCAGGGAGGCGCTCGACGAGACGCGGGTCGTGGCGGTGTCGCCGTTCGTCGAGGACGACGTGTTCTCCGGGCCCGCGGCCGACCTGATGGCGGGGACGGGGCGGGAGGCGAGCACGCGCGGCGTCGCCGACGCCTACGACTTCGCGGACGCCTTCGTCCTCGACGCGGCGGACGGGACCGACCTCGACCGCCCCGTCGTCCGCACGGACACGCGGATGGACGACGACGAGGACGCCGAACGGGTCGCGCGCGCCTGCCGCGACGCGCTCGCGGAGGTGGGCGCGTGAGCGGACGCGACCCCCCGGCGCTCGTGCTCGCGAGCCTCTCCGGGGAGGCGGACGCCGAGTGGGCGCGCGCCGCGAGCGAGTACGCCGACCGCGCCGTCCTGGGGGGGATTGCGCTCGACGACGCCACCCGCGAGGCGGCGCGGGAGATGGCGCGTGACAGAGAGCGGACGGAGTTCCTCCCCGACGACCCCGTCGCGTTCGTCGCCGACCAGCTCGACGCGCTCGCGGACGCACCCATCGAGACGGGGTTCAACGTCCGGGCGACGACGCTCGCCCCGCTCCGCGAGGCGGCGCGCGTCTGCGCCGAGCGAGACGCGTGGCTGGAGGTGAACGCGCACTGCCGGCAGGGCGAGATGTGCGCCGCTGGCGCGGGCGAATCGCTCCTCGCGCGGCCCGACGCGCTCTGCGAGCAGGTCGCCGCCGCGGCCGGCGAAGGCGCGACGGTCTCGGTGAAAGTCCGCGCGGAAGTCGACGGCGTCGACCTCCCCGCGCTCGCCGGCCGCCTCGACGCCGCCGGCGCGAGCGTCCTCCACGTCGACGCGATGGACTCCGAGGCGGTCGTCGAGGCGTGCCGCGACGCCTTCCCGGGCGTCCTCGTGGCGAACAACGGCGTTCGAGGCCGGGAGTCGGTCGACGAATACCTCGGGTACGGCGCGGACGCCGTCTCCGTCGGCCGGCCGAGCGACAACCCGCGCGTCCTCCGACGCGTCCGCGACGCGCTCGACGAGCGGGGCGAGTGATGCGGCGGAGCGCCGCCGCGAACGCCGAACTCGCGCTCCACCTCGAAGTCGCGAGCACGCCGAAACCCGGGAACGTCGACCGCCACCGCGACCTCGACGGCCTCCGGTTCGAGCATTTCCTCGCCGGCGGGGTCGGCGCGCGCCCCGGCCTCGAAGCCGCCGAATCCGGCGCGCCCGTCGGCGAGGCGTTCGAACGCGCCGTCGCGGGGATGAGCGAGCAGACCGGCGGGAACACGCAGTTCGGCTGCCTCCTCCTGCTCGTTCCGCTCGTCGCCGCCGCCCGCGGGGGGCGACCGCCGACCCGCGAGGCCGCCGCGCGCGTCACCGACGCGACGACCGTCGACGACGCCGCCGGCTTCTACCGCGCGTTCGAACACGTCGACGTCGCCGTCGCCGACCCGCCCGACGGCTGGGACGCCCTCGACGTCCGCCACGGGAGCGACGCGATTCCCGCGCTCCGCGAACGCGACCTCACCCTCGCCGACGTCATGGGGAACAGTGACGGCGACCTGAACGCCGCCGAGTGGCGCGAGGGGTTCCCGCGCGCGTTCCGCATCGCCGACGTCATTCAGCGGGGCGAAGGTCCGCTCCCGGACCGCGCCGCCCGCGCCTTCCTCGACCAACTGGCGCGCGAACCCGACACGCTCGTCGCCACACAGCACGACCGCGAGACCGCCGAACGCGTGCGCGAGCGCGCCGACGAACTCCGCGGAGCGTCGGAAAAAGCCGTCGAGGAGTGGGCGGACGACCTCGTCGCGCGCGACGTCAATCCGGGAACGACGGCGGACCTCACCTGCGCCGGCATCTTCCTCGCCCTCGAACGCGGGGTGACCGTATGACCGCGTGGCCGGTCGTCCTCCGCGGCGTCACCGAAACCGTCGTCACGACGCGCGGTCCGAACGGCCGGTGGAACGTCGCGGCGCTGGGAGTCCACGCGCCGCCACGGAGCGGCGGTGCGGAGGAAGGGAACGGGAGGGAAGGACCCGCGGGCCGTGCGTCGGCGAATACCGACGCAAACGGAGCGAGCGACGGAGTCGAGAGCCGCGCGTCGGCGCGAACGTGGGGGCGGACGCGGACGCGGGGGAACTTCCACCGGGAAGGCGAAGGCTACGTGCAGTTCACGCCGGACCCGGTTGTGTTCGTGCGGGCGGCGTGTTCGGTGCACGAAGTCGACGACCCGATACTGCCGTCGGCGGACGCGTGGGCGCGTGTCGACGTCGAGTCGCTGGAGGCGGGCGTCGACGGCGGGACGGAGTGGGAGGAGTGGGCGGTGACGCCCGTGGAGAGCCGGGTCGTGGCGGAGCGGCCGTTCACGGCGAACCGCGGGTATTACGCCGTGGTGGAGGCGACGGTGGCGGCGTCGCGGCTGGACGTGCCGGGCTACGAGACGGACGCGCTCCGCGAGCGCCTCGACTACTTCGCGGGCGTCTGCGAGACATGCGGCGGGGAGCGAGAGCGCGAGGCGTTCGCGCTCCTCGACGAACTCACCGGCTGGCGCGAGTAGCAATCGGTCTCGGCTTCGGCGCGGGCTCTCGGCGCGTTTACGACCACGACCACGCCCGTGCGTATCTCCCGCATACGCGTGGGTCGCGTGCGGGGCGTTTGCGGCCGGCGGCGGGAGGACATTCAGAACGTTTTAACGCGCGGCGATAGATAGCGGAAGTATGGCCATCAAGCCCGACTACGTCAAGAAGACGGGGAACATCCTGATGGAGCGCTACCCGGACGCGTTCAGCACGGAGGACTTCGATCACAACAAGGAAGCCGTCGAGCAGCTCACGAACATCGAGTCGAAGCCGGTCCGCAACCGCATCGCGGGCTACATCACGCACAAACGCAACTAAGCCATATTTTCCAGCACCCGAAGTGCTTTGTCCGTCCCGCCGATAGGGGACGCGTATGACTCGCGTAGGTGTACTCGGAGCCACTGGTGCCGTCGGCCAGCGCTTCATTCAACTCCTCTCTAGCCACGACGACTTCGAAATCGCCGCGCTCACCGCCTCCAGTGACTCCGCCGGGAAACCCTACAAGGAGGCCGCGAAGTGGCGCGTCGACACGCCCATCCCGGATTCGGTCGCCGACGTCGACGTCCTCGAAACGACGCCCGAGGCGGTTCCGAACGACGTCGACCTCCTCTTCTCCTCGCTCCCCTCCAGCGTCGCCGAGCGCGTCGAGCACGGCTTCTGCGAGGCCGGCTACGTCGTCTCCTCAAACTCCTCGAACGAGCGGAACGCCGCCGACGTCCCCCTCGTCATCCCCGAGGTGAACGCCGACCACCTCGACCTCATCGAGGTCCAGCGCGACGAGCGCGGGTGGGACGGCGCGCTCGTGAAGAACCCGAACTGCTCGACCATCACGATGGTCCCGACGCTCGCGGCGCTCGACCGCTTCGGCCTCGACCGCGTCCACGTGTCCACGCTTCAGGCCGTCTCCGGCGCGGGCTACTCCGGCGTCTCCTCGATGGAGATCCTCGACAACGTCATCCCGCACATCGGCGGCGAGGAGGAGAAGATGGAGACCGAGAGTCGCAAACTCCTCGGCGAGTTCACGGGGAGCGAAATCGACTGGCACGACGTCGACGTTTCCGCGTCCTGTAACCGCGTGCCGACGCTCGACGGCCACCTGGAGAACGTCTGGGCGGAGCTCGACGACGACCCGACGGTCGAGGACGTCTTCGCCGCCTTCGAGGACTACGCCGGTCAAGACCTCCCGAGCGCGCCCAGCCCGCTCATCGAGACGTTCGAGGAGCCCGACCGCCCGCAGCCCCGCCTCGACCGCTTCCTCGGCGACGGCATGGCGGTCGCCGCCGGCGGCGTCCAGCAGACCCCGGACGGCGTGCAGTACAACTGCCTCGCGCACAACACGATTCGCGGCGCGGCCGGCGCGTCCGTCCTCAACGGCGAACTCCTCGAACGCGACGGCTGGCTCTAACGCCCGGCTTCGCCCGCCCGCCCGTCTGTCTATCCGCCCGTCTGTCCGTCCGCCTGTTCGTTCGTCCGTCTCGTCCCCCGATTTTTTAGTGCGCGGTGTCGTGGCGTCAGATATGGATTGGAAGCGCGTCGTGTTCGCCGGGAGTCTGCTGTGCGGGTTCGCGACGTGGCTGGTGCTCGCGCAGTACCTCATCGACGACGTCCTCGGTCTCGCCATCGCGCTCGCCGTCGCGCTCGCCGGCCCCCTCCTCTATCAGGTCTACGAGGTCATGGGACCCGGTTCCGGAAGTCGCGTGAGCCGGCTCTGAGCGTCTCGACGTTCTCCGCGACGATGTCGGCGAGGCGCTCCCAGTGCCGGGGCGTGTGTCCGGCGTTGTGCGGCGTGATGAGCACGTTCCCCATGTCCCAGAGCGCGTGGTCGCTCGGGAGCGGTTCGGGGTCGGCGACGTCGATGGCCGCGCCGCGGATGCCTTCTCGTTGAATCTCCGCAGTGAGCGCGTCCGTGTCGACGACGCCGCCGCGCGCGACGTTGACGAGGACGCTGTGCGGCTCCATCGTCGTCAACTCCGCCGCGCCGACGAGTCCCTCCGTGGTCTCCGTGAGCGGGCACGCGATGACTACGTAGTCGGAGCGGGCGAACGCGTCGTGCACCGCGTCCGCCTCGAAGCCGACGACCTCGTCCGTCGGCCCGCCCTTCTCCGGCGTGTACCGCACGCCGATAGTGTGGCAGTCGAAGCCGTCGAGGCGCTGCACGACCGCCTGGCCAATCGCGCCCAGACCGACGACGGTCACCGTCGCCTCGGTGAGTTCGTACCCCTGGAAGTGCCGCCACTCGCCGCGTTCTCTCCGGCGGATTCCCTCGTGGAGGTTCCGCGCGAACGTCAGACAGTAGCCGAGGACTTGGTCGGCGATGGCGGGCGCGTGGATGCCGGCGGCGTTCGTCACGACGACGCCGCGCTCGTCGAGTTCGGCGAGCGGCAGGTGGCCGTAGCCGGCGTAGGCGCACGCGAAGAGTTCGAGCTCCTCGGCGGCGTCGAGCAGGTCGGTGTCGATGCCGGTGCCGACGACGACGGGCGCGTCGGCGACGAGTTCGCGCTCCTCACGGGGCGTCGCGGCGAACGCGACGTCGGCGTCCGGGAGTCGGCTCCGAATTTCCGCGGCGAGGTCGCGGGCGGTCAGCCCGTGCGTGTCCGCACGGAGCACCACAACATCGGTCATACCGGGTCGTCGCACCGGAACCGACCTAAACGTTCTCGTCACCGCGCCCGCTTGCCGCCGGCCCGCCGCAGACGCCCCACAGACCGCCACCAGCCCGCCGTCGACGCTACATCGACCTGCGTCCGTGCGTCGCTCGCCTCCCGCCGCCCGGAGCGCGCGACGGTCGCGGCGTTCTGCGCCGCGTTCTCTCCGGGTGAACGCCGCCGTCAGCCCTCCTCGCCGGTAAGCCAAGGGTTTTTGCCGCACATCGAATAGGGACGAACATGAGCGACGCTCCCGACCTCTCCTGCCACGCGAAACTGGCGCGCGTGGTGCTCGACAACCGCGGCCCGCTCTCTCCCGCGGAAGTCGCGACCGAGGCGCGAATCACCGAAGCCGACGCAGAGGACGCCCTCACGGAACTCGAAACCGCCGGCCTCGTCGACTGCGTCTGCGGCGTCTGCGCCACCAAAGAGGTCGTCTACGAACTCCGCACCGAATCCGAACCCGAGCCCGCCGGACAGGCGTAGCGCAGCCCTCATACGCCCCGCCCGCATACGTTCTCTCGCGTCCCACAAGTCCCCGCCCGAGCCTACCCGCTCCGGGCGCGATGACGAGCGGAGAACCCAGGGACGCGACATCCGGCCCACACGGGCCCGCCTGGTACACGCACGTACTCGCCCGCCACGAGGGTTTCCCGGCCGACACGGCACGCCGCCCAGGGATGACGCCGGTCGTTAGTGTCGCGGGCGCACATTTCAATATACTGCTAGATGCGTCCATAAATAATATCTAGTGCTCCAGTTACGGTCTACCCTTGAGAGCGACGTCGTGACTGCGCCTCCTACCGCGTTGTGGACACAGTCAACGCTGACGAGCCTGGAACGGGGGCTGCCGGGGTATCGACATCTGCCGGCTTTGGATCGTCGCGCTGGCTACAGAGCGCGTACCACACATTGACCCCATCATCAGTTTAAAAATATCGGTGTCTGATATTTCGAACCTAACACACCAAACTTGAAACTACCATTCATGCGTTATCTCTTAAGCACAAGAGCATTGAACGGGGTGGTTGTATTATTTACTGGGATGATCGGCGAGAACGCGGAGCGCGATTGGTGCCCGCCGACACCTAACCAGAGGTGGTCACGAGGTGGTGACTGAGACCGTCGTTGAGGGCTTGCGCCTCGCTGGGGAGGTGTTCTGGGAAACCCGGTGGGCGCTCGTGGGGTTCACGGTCGCTGGTGCCGTCGAGGCGTTCGTCAGTGAGGAAAGGACGTCCGCCGTTCTCGGTGGGAACGGCCGGCGTGAACTCGGTCTCGGGACGGTCTTCGGGGCGGCGTCCTCGCGGTGTTCGCTTGGCGCGGTTGCGGCGACCGAGTCGCCGTTCGAGAGAGGTGCATCACCTGTTGCGAGCGGCCGCCTCTCAGTTCGCCTCGACGAACCTCGTGATCGAACTGGGCCGTGTCATGTGGGTCTCGTCCCGCCGCAGGGCGAAGCCGGTGGAACCGCGCCGTCCGGCTATACGCTGTACCTCAACGCCGTGTTCACACTGCTTCTCCCCGGTCAGGTCTACGTCGGTCACTGGGCGACACAGAGCGGTGAGGAACCCGCTGAACACGAGATGGGGATGACGCACGAGCTACACGAGGGGAGTTGAATGCAAGATAGCACTCCCGCGCCCGTCGAAAGCGGTCGCAGTGAACGGGTTCTGCCAGACTCGCTCGCGCGATATACAGACGCCGCACTGTACGGACTCGTCGCCGGGGCGGCGCTGTGTCTGTTTGCCCTGTTTACGAACCCGGTTCCAGACCCATCGTTCCCGTGGGCGACGTTGCCGGCGTCGCTGCGACTACCGTTCAGACAGCCGCGCATCGAGCACTGGCCAGTCACCTACACGGCTGGGATCTGGCTGTGGATCGTCGGCTTCCCCGGACTCTTTCTGAAGGGGTATGAGCGATACAGCGCGGCTCGTCGCATCTCACCGATGGCGTGGCTCGTTGGCCTCCCGACCGGAGCGATGTTCGCGTGGACGACCTACTGTCGGTTCTTCTGGCCGAAACTACATCCGCCGACGTGGAACGCACCGTCGTACACGTTCGTCTGCTGGCTCTACTGCTCGTCGTACCACCCGATCTGGAGCGATCTCGCGTACGCAGTTGCGACCCTTGGTGCCCTCAGCATCTTGCTCGATACTCGGTATCGGTGGGCCACGAAATACGCGATCACGGTGTTTGGCGTGCTTTCGCTCCCCCTCGGACTTCCCGCCCTCTACGAAGCACATCGCCGCGATACGAATCAGGCGACCGAGTCAGGGGAGGTGGCCCGGGAATGACCCGATAATCACCCGCAACGACCGCGGTCGAGCAGGTTCGAGCTACTCTCACGCGGCGGGACGTCGTCGTCGTGGGTGGCTGCTCGCGACAGCCATCGAACGCTGTGACGACTTCCGCTTTGTCCGGCCAACGACGCTCTCGTGTAGCCACACGTTCGATTTGCACGAAACCATCGCAGTGTTCTCACGAGAGGGTGAATCGTGTCGCGGGCGTACATTCTACTCGGTGCGCGACGCGAGTCGTGAAAGTCCGAACGGTTTTCCGGCCCGACGGCCTCCGTCTAGGTATGAGTCTGGAACCCGAAGCCCTCGCCGACCTCGGTCCGGGGCGGCGGCGGGCGTTCTTCGAGCGGGACGCGGGCATCGACGCCGTACGCGGCGACGTCGCGGACATCGTTTCTCGTGTCCGCACGGAGGGCGACGCGGCGCTCCGCGAGTTCGCGAGCGAGTTCGACGGCGTCGAAGTCGGGAACGTCGACGTGACGGACGACGCCGAGCGCGCCTACGAGGACCTCGGCGACGAACACCGCGAGGCCATCGAGGCGGCCATCGAGAACGTCCGCGCGTTCCACGAAGCCCAGCTCCCCGGGGACTGGACGGAGGACTTCGACGGACGGGAGCTCGGTCGGAGATTCCGCCCCATCGACCGCGTCGGCGCGTACGTTCCCGGCGGGTCCGCCGCGTACCCGTCGAGCGCCATCATGACCGTCGTGCCGGCGAAGGTCGCTGGCGTGGAGGAGGTCGCGGTCGTCACGCCGCCCGCCGAGGAGATGAACCCCGTCACGCTGGCCGCCATCCACGCGGCCGGCGCGGACGTCGTCTACGCCGCGGGCGGCGCGCAGGCCGTCGGCGCGCTCGCCTACGGAACGGAGACGGTGGATAGGGTACAGAAAATCGTCGGCCCCGGGAACAAGTGGGTGACCGCGGCGAAAGCCGAAGTCCGCGGCAACGTCGAAATCGACTTCCTCGCCGGCCCGAGCGAGGTCTGCGTGCTCGCCGACGAGACCGCCGACCCCGCCGCCGTCGCCAGCGACCTGCTCGCGCAGGCCGAACACGACCCGAACGCGAGCGTCGTCTGCGTGACTGACTCCCAGGCGCTCGCCGACGCCGTCTGCGTCGAAGTCGCCGAACGCCTCCCCGAACGCGAACGCGACGACGTCATCAAAGAGGCCCTCCAGGGCGAGCAGTCCGGCGTCCTCGTCGCCCGCTCCATGCCCGAAGCCGTCCTCTTCGCCGAGGAGTACGCCGCCGAACACCTCTCCATCCAGGCCGACGGGGATGCGGAACTCCTCGACCGCATCACCAACGCCGGCAGCGTCTTCCTCGGTCCTTTCACTCCCGTCGCCGCCGGCGACTACGCCACCGGCACGAACCACGTCCTCCCCACCAACGCCACCGCGAAAGTGCAGGGCGGCCTCTCCGTCGACACCTTCCTCCGCGCGACGACTGTCCAGCGCCTCGACGAGGACGCCCTCGCCGACCTCCGCGAAACGGTCACGACGCTCGCGGACGCCGAAGGACTCGAAGCCCACAGCGCGAGCATCGACGCCCGGTTTGAGGAGTAACGCGGTTCGGACGGAGCGACCGGAGGGAGCGGAGGAGAACCGCGGGAACGCGAGCGGCGTCAGCCGTGAGCGCCGCAGGCGGCCGAACGAGCACGGCCGGAACGCGTTCCCCCCTGCTCGCACTCGCTATCACTCACGAGACCCACGAGAACGCGAGCGTTCGCCGGCGCGTCGACGCCGTCGCCTTCACGCGCCCGCAAGCCGGCGGACGCGGTGCCGACCGCTCCGACCCCACGTTTTACCGTCCGGTAAACCGGCAATCACCTGAACCAGCGCCACCGTTATGCCGCTGGACGGACAACCAACGCGTATGAGTACGAGCGCCGAGAACGGCGGGGAGAACGGAAGTCTCGTCATCACGGAGGAGGCGGCCGAGCAAGCGCTCGGCCTCCTCCGCGGTGAGGATATGGATACGGACGTCGCGGGGCTGCGGCTGTTCGTTCAGCAGGGCGGGTGTGCGGGGTTATCCTACGGGATGCGGTTCGACACGGAGCCGGAGGACGACGACCACATCTACGAGGGCCACGGGCTGCGAGTGTTCGTCGACCCGTCGAGCCACAAGTACATCTCGGGGAGCCGCCTCGACTTCGAGGGCGGCCTCCAGGGCGCGGGGTTCGACGTCGACAACCCGAACGTCGAGGCAGAGTGCGGGTGCGGTGAGTCCTTCCGGACGTAGCGACGCTCTCAGCCGCTCGCGTTCTCCCGGTCTTTTCGCTTCTCTCGACTTTCCGCCAGCGTCGCGTCCAGTCGGATTCACGTCGACCGGCGCAGGGGTTTATGCCCGGTGACGGTGGAGTGGGGGGTATGGTGACGTGGCAGCAGACCGTGGTGTTGTTCGTCGGCGTCGTCGTCGCGATGGCGGGCGTCGTGCTCTTCGTGGGCGTCGCGGACGCGGACTACAAGTTCGCCATCGACTCGACGGCGGACCACGCGCCGCCGGGGAACCTCCACTACGAGCAGTACGAGAACATGCGGCCGGAGAAGCAGGCGATATTCGACCGAGCGGTCTCGGGTGAGACGGTGCGCTTCGAGGACGACACACCGATGCCGGAGGTCGTCGTGAAGAACGGGACGTACTACACCGCGGAGCCCCCGCGGTACTTCGACTGGTCGAACCCGCGGACGTTCGGCCCAGTACTCGTCTTTCTCGCCGGCGCGGGGATCGCGCTCAAGCCCGTGCGAGACGATATGCGGCGGTAAAAGTGGGAGAGAAGCGCGTTACTCGTCGTCTTCGTCGTCCTTCATGTCCTGGAGGCGACCGATGAGCTCGTCCTGGGAAGCGTCGGTGTCGAAGCTCACCTCGCCCTCGTGGTCGTTCTCGTGAACGTTGAGGACGTCGTCCTCGTCGTACTCGCTGTCGGATTGCTGGTTCTCCTGCTCGGACTCGTCGTAGCTACCAAACCCCATGTCCGCCTCTACGCGAGGGGCACGGAAAGGGTGATTGGCTTGCAATCCGACAGTACGCTGAAAAAACGGGCGGCGGGCGGGCGAACCGAAGGTTCGCCGAACGCGCGAACGGCGAGCGCAGTGAGCCGCTCGCCTTCCCGTGATTCTCGCTCGCGCCTGCGGCGCTCGCTCCGAATCACGTTACTCGAGCCCGAACGCGACTTCGACTTCGGTCTGGTACTCGCGGTCTTCCTTGCCTTCGATGCCGACGCGCTGGTCGACGACTTCGACCCAGGAGACGTTGTCGAGGGTGTCTTCGGCGCGGTCGACGGCGTCGTCGACGGCGTCGTCGAAGCTCTCGGTGCTACGGCCGATCAGCGTGATCTTCTTGTACACCATAGGCGGGATGTCGCGGGGCGGCGTGGTAAAACTATCCACCGCCGCGGTCGAGTCGGTCGCTGATCGCGGTGGTGACGTCGGTGAGGTAGGCCCAGCCGCCGGCGGCGACGAGCGCCGCGCCCGCGGTGTCGAAGACGAGGTCGAGCATGGTGTCGCCGATGCCGTACTGGGTGAGGACGGTGTCGCTGCCGAGGAGGGAGGCCGCGCCGGAGACGCCGAACTCGATGACCTCCCAGAAGACGCCGAAGGCGAGGGTGACCATGAACAGGAAGGGGACCATGAAGCCGGTGGGGAGGTGGATGTCCTCGGTGTGTTCGTCGATGCCGCGGGCGACGGCGTAGCCGCCGGCGGCGACGACGCTGGAGGAGAGCGCGTGCGTGAGGTGGTCCCACCACCAGATGTTCTGGTAGGGGCCGAGCGTGCCGAGGGCGTGGAGGAAGACGGCGAGCGACACCCAGAGGGTGAGGGCGGCGTCCATCGGGACCTGGTAGTCGCGTTCGAGGACGGCGGGGAGGTAGGTGACGCCGAGGGCGATGGCGGCGTTGACGACGATGCCGAGGTTCCCGCGGTCGAAGCCGACGAAGATGAAGCCGACGAGGGAGAGCTGGAGGGCGCGGGTGAGCTGGCGCTGGCGACGTTGGCTCACGCCGAGGACGTCGCGGACGCGCATCAGTCGACCACCTCGATGCGGGTGGCGCTGTCGACGACGCGGCGGAAGTACCACTCGAAGACGACGCCGGCGACGAGGCCGACGCCGGTCGCGCCGACGAAGTCCCACATGAGTCGGTAGAGGGCGTCGCCCTCGGTCATCCCGCTCCCGGGCGGCGGGAGGACGTAGTAGGTACCGAGGAAGAGGTCGGCGAGCCACTGGCCGACGGCCCAGAGGCCGGCGGTGGCCATCGTCGCGATGACGGTGAAGGCGATGGCGAACCACGGCGTCATGCGGACGGGCGTGAAGACGTCGAGTTCGACGGCGACGAGGAGCGCGAGCGCGGCGATGGAGAGGGAGGTAGCGAGGTCGGTCGCCGGCCCCCACGTCGTGACCGTACGCGCGAGGACGGGGAGGGCGGCGAGGAGGACGACCTCCCACGGGAGCATGATTTCGGGGTCGCGGGCGACGACGGGCGGGACGAGGGCGACGCCGGCGACGACGAGCGTGAAGCCGGCCCAGACGAGGTCGCGCATCCAGAGGCTCTCGGCGAAGACGAGGAGAATGAAGGCGACGAGGAGCCACGCGAGCACCGCGTTCGAGCGTTTCGCCTCGATCAGACGACCGAGGCGGTCGGAGTCCATCATTACCAGTTCGTGACGGGGCGGGTACTTAGAGGTATTCGGAGACGAATCCGAGGTAGGTGGCGAGGTAGGCGACGCCGGCGAGGGTGACGGCGGCGAGGCCGGTGAGGGCGGCGGTCGGGGCGTCGGGGAGGCGGCGCGTGTAGTCGGGGGTGACGCCGACGACGCCGACGGCGAGGACGCTGAACACGAAGGGGTAGGAGAGGTCGAGCGTCGGCGGCGTGACGACGAAGGCGACGGCGGCGTACGCGATGCCGGCGGTGGCTTTCGGGGAGACGTAGTCGCGGGGGTCGCGGTCGAGGAGGTGGAGGGCGACGAGGACGCCGGCCCAGATGCAGGCGAGTTCGAAGCCGAAGGCGGCGAGGAGGTTGAGGGTCTCGTCGCCGAAGAGGTCGGGGCGCGCCGTGAGAATGTGGATCGGGAGGGGGTAGAGGAGGTCGGGCGGGTGGCCGGTGAGGTAGTCGCCGAAGGGGTGGGTGGCGAGGCCGGCGAACGCGGCGACCCCGACGTCGCGCGCGGAGAGGGCGGGGGTGACGTAGCGGTCGAGAGCGAGGAGAACGAGGCGGCCGGCGGCGGCGAACGCGGCCGTGACGAGGAGGGCGAGCGGGCCGCTCACGAGGAAGGCGACGCCGGCGACGCCGACGAGGACGGTCCAGCCGGCGGCGCGGAACGTCGTCTGTTCGTCGTGGAGGAGGGCGAACGCGAGCGCGGCGGGGGCGGCGAGCACGACGGAGTGCGTGATGGTGCGGTGGACCGCCGTGGACGCCGCCCAGAACGCCTCGGTCGCGCCGAACACGCCGCCCTGCGCGGAGAGGAGCCCGGAGAGGGCGTAGACCATGTCCGCGTCGGGGACCGCGGCGAACAGGCCGGCGGCGACGCCGAGCGCGAGCGCCCGCTCCTTCGAGACGCCGAGCCGAACGGCGGCGAGCGCGACGACGGCGAACGCGACGGTCTCGTGTCCGATGAACATCGTCCCCGAGTACGCGACGCGCGAATAAATGCTGCTAGCCCCAATCGTGCGAGTGACTCACGCGAGCTGCGCGCTGGCGCGCCAGCGCTCGAAGAGTGTGGGCTACTCGCTCTTCTTCGTCCACTTCTTCTCGACTTCGGCGTTCGCGCGGACGACGGTGTCCTCGCCGACGTCGAAGCGCGTCTTACGGAGTTCGATGGCTTCGACGACGCCGTCGGTGTCGCCGGCGACGACGTGGTCGCCGAGTTCGAAGTCGGGGTCGCGGATGAGGTAGATGCCGGCGACGACGTCGGCGAGCATCCCGGAGAGGGCGTAGGAGACGCCGAGCGCGAGGAAGCCGGACGCGGTGCCGAGGGAGGCCGCGATGTCGCCGAGGCCGACGACGGTGAGGAAGGTCAAGAGCGCGCCGAACCAGAGGAAGATGGCGACGACGAGCCGGACGAGGCGGACGTATATCTCCTCGTCGCCGAAGGCGCGCGCGGCGACGACGCCGGTGACCCACGTGACGACGCGGATGACGACGAAGGCGAGCGCGAGGAAGACGAGGCCGGTGAGGATGTCCGGGAGCGCGGTGACGATACCGTCGACGAACGAGCGTAGCGTTGTCGTGACGACGTTGGCCATACGCGGCGTTCGACCGGGCGGGGTAAAGGCCTCGGGGCTAACCGGATTCCTGAGCTTTTTGCGGGGTTCGCGGGAAGGGGTGTCTATGGAGACGCCGCCGGACGTTGACGAACTCGCACCGCCGAATCGAACGCTCATGGGACCGGGGCCGAGCCCCGTCCATCCGCGCGTACTGCGGGCGATGAGCACGCCGCTCGTCGGCCACCTCGACCCGTCCTTCCTCGACATCATGGACGAGACGCAGGAGCTCCTGCGCTACGCGTTCCGGACGGAGAACCAGTGGACGATTCCGGTCTCAGGGACAGGGAGCGCGTCGATGGAGGCGGCTATCGGGAACCTCGTGGAGCCGGGCGACACGATGCTCGTCCCGACGAACGGCTACTTCGGCGGGCGGATGGCGTCGATGGCGGAGCGCGCGGGCGGCGACGTCGTCGAGGTGGACGCGCCGTGGGGCGAACCGCTCGACCCCGTCGACGTTCAGGACGCCTTCGACGAACACCAGCCGGACGTCTTCGGGTTCGTGCACGCGGAGACGTCGACGGGCGCGAAACAGACGAACGTCCCCGAGCTCACGGACGTCGCGCACAGCCACGACGCGCTCGTCGTCGCCGACACCGTCACGAGCCTCGGCGGCGTCGAGCTCAAAGTCGACGAGTGGGGTATCGACGTCGCCTACTCGGGGCCGCAGAAGTGCCTCTCCTGCCCGCCGGGCGCGAGCCCGCTCACGCTGAACGACGACGCCATGGACAAGGTGCTCTCCCGCGAGGAGCCCGCGCGGTCGTGGTATCTCGACCTCAGCCTCCTCGAAGGCTACTGGGGGGAGGAGCGCGCGTACCACCACACCGCGCCCATCACGAACGTCTACGCGCTCCGCGAGGCCCTGCGGTTAGTGGCAGAGGAAGGCATCGAGGAGCGGTGGGCGCGCCACGAGCGCGTCGCCGGCGCGCTCAAGGCCGGCGTCGAAGCGATGGGCCTCGATCTCAACCCCGAGGACGACTACTGGCTCCCGAGCCTGAACGCCGTCCGCGTCCCCGACGGCGTCACGGACAGCGACGTCATCGACTTTCTCCTCGACGAGTACGACCTCGAAATCGCCGGCGGCCTCGGCGACCTCAGCGGCGAAATCTTCAGAATCGGCTGCATGGGCCACGGCGCGCGCGAGAAGAACGTCACCTTCCTCGTGTCCGCGCTCGCCGACGCGCTCGACGAACAGGGCGCGGACGTCGACGTGAACGCCGGCCCCGCGGCCGTCCGGGACGCGTTCTGAGCGGCGTCCTCGACGTCTCGAAAAATCCGTACTTCGTTTTATGCGCGCTCGGCGGGCGGGGCGCGCGTCACTTCGTAGCCGCCGTCGTCGTCGACGCCGATGACGGCCCACTCGTCGCAGTCGCGGCCGTCGAGGCGTCGCTGGAGGGCTGGCGCGTGCTCGGACCACGTGACGTAACACTGGAGGTCGGCGTCCGGGGCGTCGGTCGCGTCGTCGGCGACCGCGCGGACAGTCACCTCCTTCCAGTCGCGGGTCGCTCGGAACTCGGGGCCGTCCCCCACGACGTCGTAGCCGAGGTCGGTGAAGATGGTCTTCGCGTCCGCCGCCGGTGGGGTGGTGTGTGCCACCATCTATCACGCCATTCGCTCGGATGGGTCTTAACTGTTGTTGCGGAACGACTTCGAGCACGTCGCCGACGTCGAGAACAAGGGGGAGTAGGCGAGCGCTTATTCGTGCGCCGCGTTCTCGCGAACGAAGTGAGGGAGGGCCAGGCGGGCGAGTCCGTTCGGGAGAACTACTCGTGCGCCGCGTTCTCGCGAACGAAGTGAGGGAGGGCCAGGCGGGCGAGTCCGTTCGGGAGAACTACTCGTGCGCCGCGTCCCACTCGTCGGGCTTCCGGAGGTTCCCGCAGACGTTACACTGGATGCGGCCCATCGAGTCCATCGCGTTGTCGAACGTCTCGCAGTTCGCGCAGAACCACCCCCAGCGCTCGTCGGCGTCCGGGTCCTTGTACGTCGCCTTGAACGCGCCGTTCTGTCCGCGCTCCACCTCGTCGTCCGACACGTAGACCGTCGTCCCGTCGTCGAGTTCGCGTGCTTCCATGCGTCGTTCGTTTTCCCGGCCGCGTCTTAGTGGCTTCGCCCCCGACCCGCCCGACGCTGCCCCGGGACGAAACCCATTACTGCCTCTACCGGCTCTCTCCAGCCAGTGAGAGTCCTCCACTACTCTGACGTCGAGAACGCCTACGACGACCCCGGTCGCATCGGCCGGCTCGCGGGCCTCATCGACGACCGCCGCGCCGCCGACACGCTCGTCGTCGGCACGGGCGACAACACCGCGCCCGGCGTCCTCTCCCTCGTCACCGAGGGCGAGCAGGCGCTCGACTTCTTCGACGCGGTCCGCCCGGACGCCGAGACCTTCGGGAACCACGACTTCGACTACGGCCTCGAACGAACGGAAGAACTCGTCGCCGCCAGCCCGCAGCCGTGGGTGTCCGTGAACATCGAACTCGACGGCGAGCCGTTCGGCCGCGACGTCGGCGTCCGCGATACGCTCCTCGAAGAGCGAGACGGCGAACGAGTCGGGTTCTTCGGCGTGCTCGACGCCGACACGCCCGCGCTCAACCCCGAAGCCGCCGGCCTGACCGTCACCGACCCCTACGCGGCCGCTGCCGACGCCGCTGACCGCCTCCGCGACGCCGGCGCGGACCACGTCGTCGCGCTCAGTCACCTCGGCCGCGGCGACGAGGAACTCGCGCTCGCCGCCGACGTCGACGCCGTTCTCGGCGGCCACGTCCACTCCGAGCGAATCGAGTACGTCGACGACGTCCTCCTCACCCGCCCCGGCGTCGGCGGCCGCGTCCTCCTCGAAATCGACTTCTCGGGTGTACGCCCGACAGCGACCCGGCACGACGTCTCCGAGGGCCCGCTCGACGCCGCTCTCGCCGACCGCCTCCGCCGGCGCATGCGGGACGCCGACCTCACGGACGTCGTCGCGCGCGTCGACGACCCCATCGAGCGAACGGAAGCGACCGCGTTCCGCGGGGAGTCGCGCGTCGGGAACTTCGTCGCCGACGCCTACCGCTGGGCCGCGGACGCCGACGTCGGCCTGCAGAACTCCGGCGGCATCCGCGAGGGCCACCCGCTCGCCGGAGACGTCACCATCGCCGACCTCGTCAGCGTCGTCCCCTTCGACGAAGCCGTCGCCGTCGCCGAACTCACGGGTGAAGAGCTCGAAGCGCTCCTCGAACACGCCGCCGGCTCCACGCTCGGGTTCGGAGAGGCCGACTGGTGGCACGCCCACCTCTCCGGCGCGAGCGTCACGTGGGACGCCGCGCAGGACGAACTCGTCGACCTCCGCGTCGGCGGCGAGGCCGTCGCCCCCGACGAGACGTACACGCTCGCGACGACGAACTACCTCTTCTTCTCCGACGAGGAGTTCCCCGTCCTCGACACCGACCACCGCGTCGCCGCCCTCGACGTCCAGCACGAGGTCCTCGCCGCCTACGCCCGCGAGCACGGCATCGACCCCGAAATCGAAGGCCGCGTCGTCCGCCGCGGCGTCAACGACCAGATTTAGGCGGACGCCCCGCATACCGCCGGTATGACTCGCGTCCTCGTCCCGGTCCGCTACCCGCTCTCGGACCACTCGAAGCGCACCCTCGAAGCAGCGATCGACGTCGCCGAGGAGCGCGACGCCGAACTCACCGTCCTCCACGTCGCGCTCTACCAGGACGACGGCCACGTCACGCGCACGGCGCTGAAACACGCCGTCGAGCGCGCGTTCGGCCGACTCACCGACGTCCGGTACGTCGTCCGCCGGAGCTTCCTCGTCGAGGAGACCATCCTCGACGAGGCCGCCGCCGAAGGTGCCGACGTCGTCGTCATCGGGAGCGCGCACGTCAGCCGGTGGCGGCGCGCGCTCCGCCGACTCGTCGGCACGCCCGACATCGAATCCTACCTGAAGGAGAAACTCGACTGCGAGGTCGTCACCGTTCGCGTAGACTGACCGCCGCCTCGCCGCTCGTCTCGTCGAACACGTGGTGCATGTGCGGGTAGGCGATTTCGACGTCCGACGCGCTCTCGAAGCGCTCCCAGATGGCTTCTTGCACGTTCGATTTGACGCGCGAGAGCTGGTAGGGCTCGCGCACCCAGTACCGGAGGCGGAGGCGCACCGCGCTGTCCGCGAACGTGTCGATGTGCGCGCGCGGCCCCGCCGGATACCGCGCGCTCCCGATGCGGATGTCCGGGCCGCCCGCGAGGACGCCGTCGACGCTCGCCGCCGCCCCCTCCATCAACGCCCGGGCGTGTTCGAGGTCTCCCTCGTACGTCACTTCGAGCGTGAGCGAGAGGCGCGTGCGCTCGTCCTCCGCCGAGTAGTTCACGACGTCGCGCTCGCGCATCGACGCGTTCGGAATGACGATGAACGTGTTGTCCAGCGTGAAAATCTTCGTGTAGGAGAGCGTGATGTCCTCGACGAACCCCGTCTGGCCGCGGTCCGTCAACTCGATCATGTCCCCGATCTCGTAGGGCTGGTCCCAGAGGACGAACACCCCGTTGATGACGCTCCCCACGAGCGGCGCGAGCACGACACCGAGCACGGCGGAGAACACCGTGACCGAGAGGACGACGTTCCCGAGGCCGATGCCCGCGAAGTGGAACGCGCTGAGCACCCCGACGGCGACCCCGCCGGCCTTCACGAGGCGGAGAATCGTCCGCGTGACGCTCGGCCGCTGGAACCGCCGCGCGACCCGACGACCCGCCACGCGCACGACCAGCCGACCGCCGTACCAGCCAGCGAGCAAGCAGAGAACCGCGACGACCAGTCGGTACTCCTCGAGGAGCACGGCGGGGTCGGTTCCGGGCGGCCACGACACCATACACTCCGACTCCACGACGCCCCCCGGGAAAACCGTTGTCCCACGCGCTCACCCACACCATAATACTCGCCGCCGCCCAACCCCGAGACATGCCCGACGACGCGCGATACAGCAACGACCCGCTCACGCACAGCACGGCCTCGTTCGAAGTCATGCAGGACACCGAACCGAGCGACACCCTCCTCGCCGGCTTCAGCCAGTTCGGCCTCGCCGGCCTCACCGCCGTCGACTTCCTCGTCGACCACCTCGACCTCGAACAGACCGGCTACGTCGCCGCCGACAGCCTCCCGGCCATCACGCCCTTCGAGAACGGCACACCGCGCCACCACACCCGTCTCTTCTCCCGCGACGGCCTCGACCTCACCCTCCTCGTGAACGAACTCTTCGTCCCCACCGTCGCCGCCGACTCCTTCGCCGACGCCATCCTCGACTGGACCGAAGCGAACGGCGTCGGCGAAGTCGCCATCGCCTCCGGCGTCCCCGTCGCCCACGGCCCCGACGAACACCGCACCTACTACGTCGCCACCGACGACTACGTCGACGACCGCCTCGCCGGCCACGACGTCCCCCCGATGGGCACCGGCTTCCTCGACGGCGTCCAAGGCCGCATCCTCCAGCGCGGCATCGACTCCGACCTCGCCGCCGGCGTCTACATCACCCCCGTCCACGAACGCGTCCCCGACGTCGAGGCCGCCATCCGCCTCACGCAGACCGTCAGCGACGTCTACGGCCTCGACGTCGACACCAGCCCCCTCGAAGCCTTCGCCAAAGAAGTCGCCGACTACTACGCCGAACTCGCCCGGCGCGTCGAAGCCGTCGCCGAACAGCAGAAACCCGACGACCGCATGTACGTCTAAAACCACCTTTTCCCTCCTCGGATCGGCTCCGCCGACCGCTCGGAGCAGAAATCTGGACCACTACGGGAAATCGAAGATTTCCCGTCGTCCAGCCAGAAACCGACGGTTTCTGGCGACATTACCGGAACGCAAAGCGTTCCGGTTAGCAGTCAGGCGGCGGAGCCGCCTGACGACATCGCGCGAAGCGGAGCTTCCCGCTATTCAGCCAGAAAGCAGAGCTCTCTGGCGACAAAAACCCCCGAGCGCCGGAGTCGCTCGGGGAAACTCGCCCGGAGGGCGAGTACGCTTTTCCGCTACCGCCCCGTCACCATGCTGCCCGTCCGCCATCCGCCACCCGTCACCGCCTGACTCTTCCCCGAGTTCAAGTACGATGACGCGGCCAGTCGGTCGCATGCGGTAGCGAGTCGCCGCGGGGTGGACGAGGCGGAAGTGCGATGCGCCCCCCGCGGAACGCGAAACGCGTCGCCTGTCAGCCCCTTACGGGAACGGGTGGAAGTCCCGGTCGAATCGCGGCTCGTACCCCAGCTCTTCGGGAACGGTGCGTGCGCGCTCGCCGAAGTAGGGGTCGTCGACGAAGAGCGGCTGCGTCGCCGGCGTGAGCACGCGGACCGCCTCGAACCCGAGCGCCTCGACGTCGGGGGTCGTGAGGCGCGCGGTGTACGCGTCGAGGTCTGCGTCGGCGAGTCGGTCGAGGACGGCGTCGAGTTCCTCGCGGCCGGAGAGGCTCTCGTCCGGGCCGACCGCGTCCGCGGGAATCGTCGTCTCCGGCGTGACGAACGACCGGACCGCCCGCGGGAAATCCGCGTAGTGGCCGATTGCGCCCTCCTCGCCGCTCGCCTGCTCGGGCCCCATCGCGCGGAGCTCCATCCAGTTCTGGAGCGCCTCGCAGAGCGCGCCGCGAGCCGCGGCGTTCGCGTCGAGGTCGGCCGCGGAGCCGAGCGCGAACCGCGGCCACTCCTCGCGGTGGACGGCGACCGCCACGACGGGGACGTCCACGTCCTGCGTGACGAGGAGCGCCGTCACCGTGAGTTCCTCGCTCCGTGCGCGCTTCGCCAGTTCGGCGTACTCGTCGTCCGCGACGTCGAGCCCCATCGGCTCGAACGTCGAGTACCACGCGAGCATCGTCGCGTCCCGCTCCACGGACTCGTAGAGGCCGGAGAGCACGGCGTCCACGGAGTCGCTCCCGAGGCCGAGGCCGGTCGTGATGGCGGGCGCGTACGCCTCGCTCGGCGGCGGGAACTGCACGAGGTCCGCAGGCAGCCGGACGTCGCTTCCATCGCCGAGGTCGAGACCGGGCAGCCACCGGATCGGCTCGTCGTGGTCTGGCGTTCCTGCGTCCTGCGGTCGGACGAAGGCGTCGAAGCCGACGCCGTCGGGGTGGCCGGCGGGCGCGACGTCGAACTCGGTGGCGCGGTAGACGCCGGCGCAGTACCGCTCTAAGGCCTCTCCGATGGCCTTCATGTAGGCGGCGTTCCAGTCGGCCGCGACGCCCGCGGCCTGCCGCGCGGCCGCAGCATCGCTGAATCCCGACGTATCACCGCTCCGTGCGAGATAGTACGGCGCGGGGTAGGATTCGCGCTCGCCGACGACCTGCACGACGCCGACGCGGTCGTCGACGGCGCGCTCCGCTCGACCCACGGCGTCCTCCAACGAAACGTCCTCCGCGGTTAGCGAGAGCGCGCGGTCGCGCCCGCCGCCGCAGACCCCGCAGAACGGGACGCGCTGGAAGGTTCGCTCCCGCTGCGGGAGTTCCTCGACGCGCCCGCCGTCGAACCCCGCGCTGAGCCCGTCAACGACGGCTTTCCCGGCGTGCGCGCCGGCGAGGCGGAGCGTCGCCCGGTCCGTCGACGGCGCGTCGGCCACGGGCGCGTCGTTCGCTTCCATTCGCGCGCGGAGGCACGCGAAACACCCGGCCTCGGGTGCGAGTACGGAGACGGACGCGGCGGTCCCGTCGAGCGCGTACCCGCCGAGCCCGCCGGCTTCGACGGCCACCCACGGAGTCGCGCTCTCGACGGCGGCGGCGTTCGCGCGGGCGAAGCCGTCGCTCCCCGCGACGCCGGCGACGACGGCCGCGTCGAACCCGCCGATAGCGCCGGGCGCGCAGGCTTCGACGGCGGCGTCGACGTCACTCACCGCTGCGCGAACCGCCTCGACCGCGGGTCCGTCGCCGACGAGGGCGACCGTGGCTGAATCCGGCATAGCTAACTCTACTGGACGATAGCGTGACGCGGGAAAAAACGCGGTGGTTCGGCGGGGCGGTTAGCTCGCGAGGACCGTTTGCGCGACGTTCGCGAGTTCGGACGGCGGCGCTTCTTCGAGTCGGTCGTCCGCGAGCTTCAGGCGGAGGCGCGGCCGGCCGACGTCGATGGGGACCTTCTCCGTGTCGATGAGGCCCTTGTCCTCGAGCTTGGTCTTCGTGCGGCTGAACGTCGCCTTGGAGGCGATGCCGACGTCCTCGCCCCATTTCGAGATGTCGTAGAGGAGGACGCGGTTCTTCGCCGCGACGAGGAGGCTGACGGTGACTTCGTCGAGGCCGTCGCCGTCGCCACGCGCGGTCTCCATGGACGCCATCACGCCGTCGAAGTCGCCTTCGACGTCGGGGCTGATTTCGTCGTCGAGCGTCTGCCGGACGCGGCTGATCGCCGGGGTGCGGAGAGAGAACTCGTCGGCGTCGTCGAACGTTTCGACGGCCGCGTCGTAGGACGTGGCGGCGAAGTCGGGGTCGTCGGTGGCGACACCGCCGACCTGGCCGCCGGCCTCGACGAGCGAGACGGTCTGCGTCTCGGTGACGAGGAGGCTACTCCGGTTGGACGCGTCGGCCGTCGCGAGCTCGAGCGTGCCAGATTCGAGGAGGTCTGCCGTGTTGGACGCGACGATGAAGTCGTCCATGACGTCTTTCAGCAAGCCCTTCTCGGCGACGAGTTTGATCGTCGGAAGGTCCCCCTCGTAGTTCGTCGTCGCGTCGACGACACGCTCGACGGTGTCCGCCGACGGATTGACGACGTAGAGTTCAGAAGGCTCCCCCCGGAGCACTTCCCCCAGTACTTCCTCGACATCCGTGCCGAGCAGGTTCGCTGTCATACCTACTCTCCACTAACACACCGGGCTATAAAATTTTATCGGCAATTAGACTCGGATTAAATCCGTCGTGGCGCGGTTAGCTACCCATTGTATTAGCGTCCTAACTCATCTCACGAATGCGTTCTGCGGCGTCGTCGGACCAGTGAAACTCTCCATCGAGGATAACGGGGAGTTCTTCCTGTTCGAGAAAACTCACAGTCTGTCCCGCCGAGAGCTCTGTCTCGATGGAGTTCCCGCAGAGGTGGAGCGAACTCGGTCCCGGCGTGCGGGCGTGATAGACGCCGCCGTGCACCCAGATGCTGTTCGCGTCGTACGTGACGGCGAATCGGTCGCCGGCGGAGTCGACGGTGACGGTGGCCGGAATCGCGGCCTCGGACTCCGTCACGACCTGCGTGCCGTCGCCGACGACCGCGTAGTCCTTCCCCATCATGATTCGGCGGCGAGCGAGGCGGACGGCGCGGTCGATGCTGAAGCCGTTGACGAGGAGTTTCGCGAACGCCGTCCCGACTTTCGCCGCCTGCTCGTCGAGGACTTTCCGGAACGTCACCGCGCCCGCGACGCTCCCCTTCCGCACGAGTTCCAGCCCCTCGTGGTAGGAGCCACAGGCGTTCAGGAAGAACGTCTGGGCGTTCGACTCCTCGATGGTCGACACCGCGAGATTCCCGTCCGCGCACCGCAGTCCGTCCACCTCACAGTGGCCGATGTAGTGGACGAAGTCGTGGTCGTCTTCGAGGAGGGCGGCGAGTTCGGCGCGCGTGAGGTTCTTTTCGAGCCGGAGGTCCATGTCGACGTCCTCGGCGCGCTCCCGGTAGATCTCGGCGACGCGTTCGTGTTCTTCGCGCATCGCTTCGTCGTTGAGGACGACGGCGACGGAGATGCCGCCCGGGGAGACGTCGAGGTAGTCGAGGTGGTTCTCGTAGGCCTCCGGGAGCGTCTTGAACACGTCGATGGGGGTGCCGTCGGCGAGCCAGCCGGAGACGCGGCCGTCGCGGAGTCTCGGCTTGAGCATCTCGACCTGCGCGACCGGGCCGACGCCCGCCCGGTAGAAGTCGTCGAGCGAGCGCTTCATCAGCTCCTGGCTCTCCAGCTCGGCGGTCTCGGGCGGGTAGATGACGGAGAGGCGGTCGAGGAGGAAGGGGAGGGTCTCGGCGTTCTGGAGCGTGGGTTCGACGTGCATCGCGAGGTGCCAGTCCGGGAGGCCGTCCGCGATGCGGTCGTAGGGCGCGTCGACGTACGCCCGCAGGCGTTCGTCGGGAGCCATCGCGTAGAACTCGGCGGCGGTCGTCTCGAACTCGTCGAGGAGGCGCGTCTCCGCGACGTCCATGCCGTGCGGGCCGGCGTTCCGGACGAGGCAGTCGAGCCAGAACACGCGCGCGAGCAGCGCCGGCGCGCGCTCGACGACGTTCGGGCCGAGGTCGTAGGCGAAGTCCGCGTCGGGCGCTCGAACGCGCGCGCGCTCGCCGGGTTCGACGGAGACGTCCGCGCCGAGGTAGTAGGCGAGCGGGGCGACGGTGAGGAGCGTTTCGAGGTCGCGGGGGACGCAGACGTCGATGCCGGTGTCGGGGACGGCGTCGGCGACGGCGGCCGGGACGTCGTAGTCGTCGCCGAACTCGACTTCCGGCGGGTGGCCGCGCATCGTCTCGAAGGAGCGGTCGGGCCGCGTGGTTCGGAGCGCCGAACTCGCGGCGGCCACGGCGGCGGCGACGCCTTCGACCGTTTCGGGGACGGTGACGGTCGCGCTCGGCGCGCGGATGCGCGACCGGAACCCGATGGTGACGCGGTCGGCGTCGCCGAGAGAGACGTGGAGGCGGTCGTCGGTGCGCTCGATGGTCGCGGGGCCGCGGAATTTGACGTACGTCTTCACGGCGGCGTCGACGTTCAGTTCGTACGCGCCCGCGGGGAGGTCGACGGCGTCGGCGTCCCGGGAGAGGTCGCTGGTCTCCGTCGTGTCGAGGTCGAGAATAGTCGCGTAGAGCGGCGGTAGCGAGAACGAGGAGAGGTCGCCCGCGGCGGTGGCGTCGACGGGATGGGAGAGGTCAGCAGGCTCGCCGCAGGGCGTCCAGTCCGGGGTTTCGACGAGAACTTCCCGGTTCGCGCTATCCCGCGCACGAACGCCGTTCCCGGACACGTCCCAGTCGATCACGTAGTGGAAAGGTAACCAGCGGCGGACATATAGAGTTGTCGAGCACCTCCGTTCTCGCTGATAGATTCTGCGAATATCGTCCGCGGTGTATAGACTTATTGGGCCGGGAGATGCCCCTTCTACATGGAGTATCCGTCCGTCCGAGAGACCGACCCGGCCGTCGCCGACGCCCTCGAAGGCGAGGTCGAACGCCAGCAGGACACCCTCGCGATGATCGCGAGCGAGAACCACGTCAGCGAAGCCGTGCTCGAAGCGCAGGGGAGCGTCCTGACGAACAAGTACGCGGAAGGCTACCCGGGCGGGCGGTACTACGCGGGCTGTGAGAACGCAGACCAGGTGGAGACCCTCGCCATCGAGCGCGCGAAGGAACTCTGGGGCGCAGACCACGTGAACGTCCAGCCGCACTCCGGGTCGTCGGCGAACATGGCGGTCTACTTCTCCGTCCTCGAGCCGGGCGATTCGATTCTCTCGCTCGACCTGACGCACGGCGGCCACCTCTCCCACGGCCACCACGTGAACTTCGCGGGGAAGCTCTACGACGTCACGCACTACAAGGTCGACGAGGAGACGGGCCGCCTCGACTACGACGCCATCGTCGAGCGCGCCGAGGACGTCGACCCGGACATCATCGTCTCCGGGGCGTCCGCGTACCCGCGCGAGATCGATTGGACGGCGATTCAGGCGGCCGCGGACGCCGTCGACGCCTACCACATGGCGGACATCGCGCACATCACCGGGCTGGTCGCCGCGGGCGAGCACGCGAACCCGGTCGGCGTCGCGGACTTCGTCACGGGGTCGACGCACAAGACCATCCGCGCGGGCCGCGGCGGCATCGTCATGTGCGACGAGGAACACGCGAAAGCCGTCGACTCCGCGGTCTTCCCCGGGTCGCAGGGCGGCCCGCTGATGCACAACGTCGCCGGGAAAGCGGTCGGGTTCGGCGAAGCCTTAGAGCCCGAGTTCGCGGAGTACGCCGCACAGGTCGTCGAGAACGCCGAGGTCCTCGCCGAAACCCTCCAGGACCACGGGTTCTCCCTCGTCTCCGGCGGCACGGACACGCACCTCGTGCTCGCGGACCTCCGCGAATCCCACCCCGACGTCACGGGCGGCGACGCCGAGGATGCCCTCCAGGAGGTCGGCATCGTCCTGAACGCGAACACCGTCCCCGGCGAGACGCGCTCCGCGTTCAACCCCTCCGGAATTCGCGCCGGCACGCCCGCGCTCACCACGCGCGGCTTCGACGCCGACGCGATGCGCACCGTCGGCGACTGCATCGCCCGCGTCGTCTCCAACATCGGCGACGCCGACGTCTACGCCGAGGTCGCCGCCGACGTCCAGGAACTCTGCGACGACCACCCCATCTACGAGTAGCGCCGCCGCACACCGCCTCCGACTCACTGCCGACTACTACACGAACGTGACTACTTCTCCATTTACGTCTGTGGTTTTGGGCACGTCTCCGCGGGGTTGAAGGGCGCGGGCGTCTACTGTTCGGGTATGACCACCGTCATCGATGGGAACGCCGTCGCGGAGGACGTGCGCGCGGACGTCGCGGCGACCGTGGACGCGCTCGACGCCGAGGGCGTGACGCCGGGGCTCGCGACCGTCCTGATGAGCGACGACGACGCCAGCTCGACGTACGTCTCGATGAAGCAACGCGACTGCGAGGAGGTCGGCATCGAGAGCTTCCACGTCGAAATCGACCCCGACGAACCCGCGAGCGAGCTCTACGAGACCATCGACGACCTGAACGCGCGCGAGGACGTGCACGGTATCCTCGTCCAGCTCCCCCTGCCGGACCACGTCGACGAGCGCGAGGTCCTGCGGCGCGTCGACCCCGCGAAGGACGTCGACGGCTTCCACCCGGAGAACGTCGGCCGCCTCGTCGCCGGCGACCCCCGATTCGTCCCCTGCACGCCGAACGGCGTGATGCGCCTGCTCGACGACGCCGACGTCCCCCTCGACGGGCTGGACGCGACCGTCGTCGGCCGGTCGAACATCGTCGGGAAACCCCTCTCGAACCTCCTCCTCCAGGAGAACGCGACGGTGACGACCTGTCACTCGCGCACGACCGACCTCGAAGCGCACACGCGGAGCGCCGACCTCGTCGTCGCCGCCGCCGGCATCCCCGAGTTCATCGACGCCAGCATGCTCGCCGAGGGCGCAGTCGTCATCGACGTCGGCACGAACCGCGTCGAGGATAGCTCGGAAAAAGGCTACCACCTCACCGGCGACGTCGACTTCGAGAGCGCGAAGGAGAAAGCGAGCGTCATCTCCCCCTCCCCGGGCGGCGTCGGCCCGATGACGCGCGCGATGCTCCTCGTCAACACCGTCGAGGCCGCCGCTGCCCTCACCGACAGCGACGTCCCGCTCCCCTAGCGAGCCGCCCCACTCCGTCTCGATTCGTTCGCGTTCGCGGATTCGCGCCGACTACCAGTCGACCTGTCCCGGTGGGACGCCCCAGGACAAGTGGTAGGTGGTGTTGGCGTCCCCGCGGCGGGCGCGGACGTCGACGTCCTCGAAGGTGTAAGCGCCGCGCTCGGGTTCGTCGTGGAGCGTGAACGCGGACGCGTCCGCGTTCGCGGTCACGTAGACGGCGTCGCCGGGTTCGAGCGGCGCGTCCGTGGTGACGGTCGCGTTACTCCCGACGGCGTCGGCCTGGAACACCCACTGCCTGCTCTCGGCGGCGTCGACGCGGAACGTCGTGTTCGCCGGGAGGGTCGCGCCGCCGGCGTTCCGGATTTCGAACGCGCGCTTGTCCTCGACCGTTGAGAGCGAGAGGCGGGGAACGTCGGCGACCCACGGCGGCGGCCCGGACCAGTCCGCGTCGGTGTCGAGCGTCACCGACTGCTCGTACTGCTCCGTGGTGTTGTCGGCGGTCCGCTCGAAGGACGCGTGGACGGCGGCGACGACGCCGCCGGGCGTGACGAGCGCCGTCCCCTCGTACGCCGTGACGAACCCGTGACTCCGGTGCTGCGGGACGCCGTCGGCGGTGAGGCGGACGAACGTCCGGCCGCCGCGCTCCACGGTCCCATTGACAGTATAATCGCCGTCGGCGAGGAGCTCCACGGGCGCGTTGTCCGGGGAGAACACCCCGTGCGTCAGACCGGCGGGGACCGTGCCGGTCGCGTTCTGCAGGACGCTGGAGTACGTCTCGTTACCGACGACGGCCCGGGTATAGCCGTGTGAGCCCGTCCGGTAGACCTCGCTCGTCCGCCGTTCTCCGTCCGTCGTGCTGGTTCGCTCGCTGTAGTACGTCCCGTTCGCGGCGTGTGCGTGGCGGAAGGCGGTGCTCCCGTTCGGGTTCGTCCCCTCGACGGTGAGCGCTACCGACTCGTTCGCCACTGCGCTCTCGTGCGCGCGCCGGATGGCGGAGACGTTCGTGAGCGTGCCGTCCGCTGCGACGCCCGGCGGGTACTGGTCAGCCGTCGCGTTCCCCGTGACGGTGTACGCCGAGGCGACGGACGTCGCGGTGGTCGTCGTATCGGTGTCCGTGCTGGTCGCCGTAGCAGGACCGGTCGTCGGCGCGGTGCCGGTCGTGCTGGTCGTTCCGTCGCTACAGCCGGCGGTGACGAGGAGGAGGGCGACAGCGACGGCGAGCGCCGCGCGACGCGTCGGGGACGTCATCGTCAGCAGTGACAGCGTGTGGTTCTATAAGCGCCGGGGCGTCTCGACCCGGTATCACACCGGCGCTCACGCGGTGACTACCGGCGAGCGTCCACGAAAGTTACGCGTGCTAACTGGTGGGGCGGGGGAACGTCCCTCTGTTCGCTTTCCGGCTGCCCCAGGTTTATGCTGTTGGCTGACCGCTCGTTCAGTATGGTGTCTGAGCCGAGCGAGGACGTGCAGGCGGTGCTCGCCGCGATGGAGTCGATGGACCTCCCGGAGATACACGAACTCGAACCCGAGCAGGTCCGCGAGGGCATGGAGGGGCGGTTCGCGGGCGCGGAACCCGTCGCCGACGTCGGTGCCGTCGAGGACCGCGAGATTCCCGGACCCGACGGCGACATCCCCGTGCGCGTCTACACGCCCGAGAGCGAGGGCCCGCACCCGGTCGTCGTCTTCTACCACGGCGGCGGGTTCGTCTTCGGGAGCCCCGACGGCCACGACGCGCCCGCGCGCCTCCTGACGAACGGCGCGGACGCCGTCGTCGTCTCCGTCGACTACCGACTCGCCCCCGAACACCCCTTCCCCGCGCCCGTCGAGGACGCCTACGCCGCCCTCCGGTGGGTCGCCGAGAACCAGGAAGCCGTCGGCGGGAACGGCACGGTTGCCGTCGCCGGCGACTCCGCGGGCGGGAACCTCGCCGCCGTCGCCGCGCTCGCCGCGCGCAACCGCGACGACGGCCCCGACGTCGCCTACCAGGCGCTCGTCTACCCCGTCGTCGACTTCCGCGAGGACGCCGCGGGCGGCGGCTACGCCTCCCACGTGGAGAACGCCGAGGGCTACTTCCTCACCGCCGCCGACATGGAGTACTTCCACGACCACTACGCGCCCTCGTGGGTCCACCACAGAAACCCCTACCTCAGCCCGCTCCTCGCCGAGAGCCACGCCGACCTCCCGCCCGCGACCGTCGCCACCTGCGGGTTCGACCCGCTCCGCGACGAAGGCCGCGCGTACGCCGACGCCCTCGACGCCGACGGCGTCGACGTCACTCGCCGCGAGTACGACGACCTCATCCACGGCGTCCTCAACATGGTCCAGGAGCCCATGGACGTTCAGGGCGGCCACGATCTCCTCGACGACGTCGCCGGCGACCTCCGCGACGCCCTCCACTGACTACGCGAGGGCCGAGAGCGCGTCGCGCGCCCGCTCCACGCCCGACTCGTCCCCGCGGGCGGCGTCCGCCGCCGCGCGCGCCGCCGAAACGAGCGCCTCCGACTCCTCGACGCCGACGTCCCCGTCGAGCGCCCGCACCCGCTTCACGTGGTCGCCGAGCGACTCCAAAACATCCCGCAGGCCGCGTCCTGTCTCTTCCCCCCACTCCCGGAGCTCCTGACGGTAGTCCCGCACCGCGTTCGCGTACCCCAGCCCGCGCGAATCCCGGAGCGAATCCGGGACTTCGCTCGCGTCCGGCCGCTCCCCGTCCGCCGCCGCCGAGACGAGCGACTCGAAGTACGCTTCTTCTCCCTCGCTCACGTCCGTCCGCCGCGCGAGCGTCCCCGCGACGAACCGGAGCTCCGCCGCCGCGAGGTACGTGTCGTCGAGGTCGAGCAGCTCCCCGCCGCGCACGAACCCGCGCTCCCGGAGGTACGCCCGCGCCGCCTCCTCCGCCGCCTCCGCAGCGAGCACAATGTCGCCGCCTCTCTCGCCGTCTGCCGAACCGGCTCGCACGTCTCTTTCTCCTCGGGCGGCGAGCACTTCCCCGAGGTCGAGGTCGGCCGCGTGGTCCGTGTGTTCTCGTCGTTCGCCGACGCCGACGCTCACCACGCTCCCGCACTCCGGACACTCCACGCTCCCCGTCTCGAAGTACGACCACTCCGCGCCACACGCCTTGCACTCTCGACGACCACGAACCTCCATACCCCACACGACGAGCGCTCGCCGGGAAAGCCCTCGGGTCCGCGTCGGGAGCGGACGTCGACGACCGCCTTCCCGTGGGAGGAGTGGCAAATACGCCTGTCTGACCGGGACGCTTAAGTGCGGGGCGCGGTACCACACGGGTATGTCGAGCTCTCTCTCGACCCACGAGGATAGAGTAAGTCGCCGCGAGGCGGCTGGCCGGGAAATCGCCGTCCGATAGCCCACTCTCTGCGACTGGCGACCCGGCGCGAGGTACTGTTCTGCTCGAAGTCGACGGTCACGTGCACGAAGTGTCTCGGAGCGACGCCGCCGCGTTGTGCGGGGAGCTCGAGGACGCGCTGACGGAGCGCGAGGAGTTCCTGCACACGGCCTGCGAGCATCGGGAGGACGGGGGTTACGTCGTCGAGCGGCGGAACGCGAGTTCGGCGGGCCACCGGAAGGTCTTCGACTCCGTCGATGCGCTCTGCCGGCTCTACGACCGCCTCCCCGATTCGTTCACGGCGGACGACCTCGACGCGGCGGGCGTGACGGGGAGCCGACGGCACATGCTCGTCTGGCACTTCGCCGAGCACCCCCGCTTCGACTGCTCGCTCGCGTCGAAACAACCGCTCACCGCCGCGAAAGACGGCGGGGAGGACGACGCGTAGGCTCCATCGTTTACGTGTTGACGTCGACGGCACCTGCGGCACCAGTCACGAGCGCGAGGACTGGGTGACGTAGCGTACCGGGAGGCGTAGGCTTAACCGAGCGGCCGCGTAGCCTTCGAGTATGACGTTCTCGATAGTGGCGCGCGACCCGGAAACGGAGGCGGTCGGAGTGGCGGTCCAGTCGAAGTTCGTGAGCGTGGGCAGCGTGGTTCCGTTCGCGTCGGCGGACGCGGGGGCGGTGGCGACGCAGTCCTTCGCGAACGTCGCCTACGGGCCCGACGGGCTCGACTACCTCCGCGAGGGGCTCACCGCGGAGGAGACCATCGACCGGCTCACGGCGGCGGACGACGACGCCGCGGACCGGCAGGTCGGCGTCGTCGGGCAGGACGGCTCGGTCGCGGCGTTCACGGGCGACGACTGCTTCGAGCACGCGGGCGACCGACAGGGCGAGAACTACACTGTGCAGGGGAACATTCTGGAGAACCGGGAGACCGTGGACGCGATGGCGGACGCGTTCGAGGAGACCGAGGGCGGGCTGCCGGAGAAGCTGCTCGCGGCGCTCCACGCGGGGAACGACGCGGGCGGGGACTCCCGCGGCGAGCAGGGCGCGGCGCTCTACGTCGCGAAGCCCGAGGGCGGCTACGACGGCCGGAACGACCGCTGGGTGGACGTCCGCGTCGACGACCACGACCGCCCCATCGAGGAACTCGAACGCGTCTTCCGCATCTACGACATCACGCTCCTCGCCCGCGAGGAGCCAGAGGAGACCCGCGAGCTCGCCGGCGAGACCGCGGAGGCGGTGCTGGAGACGCTCGCGGACCTCGGGTTCTACGACGGTACGCCGTCCGGTGAGTTCGGCGAGGCGGAACGCGACGCGCTGGAGGCGTTTCGCGGGATGAACAACTTCGAGAACCACTCGCTCGACGTCCTCGAAGACGCCATCGCGCGCGGCTGGGACGACGCGAGCGGGGACGGACTCGCCGGGTCGACAGGCGGCGGGGCCGACGGTGAAGAGCGGGTTGTGAACGCCATCTGGCACGGCCTCCAGCGCCTCGACCGCAAGTAAACGCGAGCGGATACCGAAGTACCCCATGCTTTTGCGGGGCGACGACGAACTACGAGTATGCGTGACGAGGATGAGATCCGCGAGCAGTACGAGTTCCTCGAAGAGCAACTGGAGTCCGAGGAGATGACGCACGCCGGCGTCAAGGAGATGTTCACTTACTACAAGCGCGCGCTCGGCTGGGTGCTCGAGGAAGAACACATCTGATTCGGCCCGAACCCGGCAGAGAGAACCACCGACGACAGACTTATACTCCTGTCCGCGTTTGTATCAGGTGACGCTTCGCTTGGAGGGCCGAAGCGTCAGCGGGGACAATTCAGGGCGGCCCCGACCCCCACTTTTCCGGGGGTCGGGTCCACTTCGTGCCCGGCCGTTTCGGCCGGGCACCCCCACTCTTCACACGTCCCAGCCACAGCGTTCTCGCCCCGTGGGCGACCGAGATACGCTTATAGTCATCCGTCCGAAACGAAGAGACGACTTCGAATGCACGAGCTGACGGGATTCCAACGCGACATCCTCTTCGTCGTCGCCGGCCTCGGTGACCCCCACGGCATGGCCGTCCAAGAGGCCCTCGAGGCGTACTACGACTCGGCCGTTCAGCACGGCCACCTCTACCCGAACCTCGACACGCTCGCCGACGCCGGTCTCATCGATAAGTCCACGCGCGACGCCCGCTCCAACGCCTACTCGCTCACCGACGCCGGCGTCGAGGAGATCGAAGCGCGCCGCGAGTGGGAAGCCGACGTGAGCGACCGCTGACTGCCCGCGAGTTCGCTCACGGCTCTTGGTAGTCGGCGACGGGAACTGCCGTCGACGGCTGTGGCCGACGGAGAAGGAGGCTGGGGTTACCAGAGGAGGGTCGGCCAGACGAAGAGGAAGAGGGCGTAGATGAGGAGGGTGAGGACGGCGGTCATGACGAGGTTGAGGACGACGCCGGCGCGCATCATGTGTTTCTGTTCGAGGTAGCCGCTGCCGAAGACGATGGCGTTCGGCGGGGTGGCGACGGGGAGGGCGAACGCGAAGGAGGCGGCGACGGCACCGGAGACGGCGAGGAAGATGGCGGCGGCGTAGTCGGCGAGGCCGAGGGTGGCGGCGAGGACGCCGCCGAGGCTGATGAGGACGGGGACGATGATGGTCGCGGTCGCGGTGTTCGACGTCATCTCGGTGAGGAAGATGATGAGGAGGACGACGACGGCGACGATGAGGACGATGGGCGCGCCGGTGAGGGCGTTGAACACCGTCTCGGCGATCCACTTCGTCGCGCCGGTCTCCGCGAAGCCGCTGGCGAGCGAGAGGCCGCCGCCGAAGAGGAGGATGGTCCCCCAGTCGATGTCCTCCAGTTCCTCCCACTCCATCGTGTCGAAGAGGACGAGCGCGGGAATCGCGTAGAGGCCGACCATGACGTAGTAGAGGAGGCCCTGGTGGCCGCTCGTCGTGCCGAGGAGCGTCTCGCCGGACCCGCCGAAGATCGTCGTGTACGTGACGGGAGAGAGGTAGGGTTGGACGAAGTCGCCGAGGCCGCCGACGACCCAGAGGAGCGCGGTCGTCGCGAAGATGCCGGCGACGACCGTCCCGTCGCGGGAGAGGTCGCCTTCCTCGCGGAGGAACTCCTCGGCGCGGGCGCGGGCGTCACTCACGTCGTCGACTTCGGGCGGGAAGAGGACGTACGTGAGGACGAACCAGACGATGGGGAGCGTGACGACGACGATTGGGAGGCCGATGAGGAGCCAGTCGAAGAACGTGATCTCGTAGTTGAGGAGCTGTTCGAGCTGGCCGGCGACGATGGCGTTCGGGGGCGTGCCGATGAGCGTGCCGACGCCACCCACGGAGGCGGCGTACGCGGTCCCGAGGAGCATCGACACCTGGAGGTTCGTGAACTCGCCGTCGTCGCCCTGCTCTTTGAGGTCGTCGCGGCCGATGACCTGGGTGAGGACGCCGACGGCGATGGGGGCCATCATCGCCGACGTGGCGGTGTTCGACACCCACATCGAGAAGAAGGCCGTCGCGATCATCACGGCGGCGACGAGCTTCCGGGGCGAGGAGCCCATGGTCGCCATGAGCCAGAGGGCGACGCGCCGGTCGATGTCGTACTTCTGGAGCGCGTTCGCCAGCATGAACCCGGCGATGAAGAGGAAGATGAGGTGGTCGGCGAACGGCGCGAGCGCCGCGTCGATGTCGCCGTAGACGCCGAAGGCGGTGAGGAGCACGGGGATGCTGAGCGCGGTGACGGCGAGCGGGAGCGCGCCCGTCACCCAGCAGACGGCGGCGAACACCATCGTCGCGACCGCGTACTTCCCGGCGAGCGAGAGCCCGCTGGGAGTCGGTGCGAGCGCGACGGCGAGCGTTGCGAGTACCGCGAACGCGACGACGACGAGTCGGCCGCGTTGCGTCGAGACGTCGGGCCGTATCATTGATACACGTAGCCGTTGCCCGGTCGATAATTAATAATCACTGATTCCCACTAGAAGTGTTCGGCGAGCACCACGACCTGCTCGGCGGTGAGTTCCGCGGCGTAGAGCACGAGCAGGCGTTCGCGGCGCTCGCGGCTGAGCGCGCGGCTTCCGGACTCCAGCATCGAGACGTGCGCCTGCATGACGCCGTCGAGTTCGCGTTCGACCGCGCGCTGCTCGTAGCCGGCGGCGACGCGGAGCAGTCGCCACGCGGCCGGGGTGATGTCGTCCGGGTCGACGGGCGGGGACGCCATTCACCGACGCTCACCGCGCGGGAGTGATAAACCCCCGCGGCTCGACCGCCACCGGTAAGCCCGCCGCCGCACACCAGTGAGTATGGCGTGGAGTCGCTGGACGACGGCGCTCGTCGGGCTCGCGCTCAGCCTCGCGCTCAGCGCCGCCCTCTACTACTACTTCGACACGCTGTTCGCGTTCGTCTTTCTTCCGTTCGTTCCCTTCCTCCTCCGCGGCGGCTCCGGCGACGACTCGGAGCCCAAGACGCGGACGTGTCCCGCCTGCGGGTTCGAGACGCGCTCGCCCGACTACGACTACTGCCCGCGGGACGGCACGGCGCTCGAGTAGCTACTCGCCGCTCGGCGACCCGCTCGTACTCCCACTCCCTCCGCCCGCCGCGTCCGACTCGCTGTCCTCCCCGCCCCCGCTCGCCGCATCCGAGTCCGCGTTCGCCCCGTCCCCGGCTCCCGCGTCGCGTTCGGAGTCCGCGGACGCGACATCCGTGGGCGCGGCGTCGTCGCCGCCAGCCGATTCTGCATCGACTTCGGTTTCGAGGCGGTCGAGGACTTCGGCGTCCGCCGGGTGTTCGCCGGCGGTCGTGATGACGTCGCCGAGCTCTTCCGGCTCGATGGGCTGGCCGGAGACGAGCTCGGGGAGGACGAGGTTGACGAAGTGGACGACGAGCACGAGGAGCATCGGGCCGAGGAAGATGCCGTACCAGCCGAAGAGGAGCGGCCCGAAGATGTACGCGAGCATGATCATCCCGAGGTGGATGCCGCGCCCGGAGACGTACGGCCGGAGGACGAGGTCGGGGAAGACGTCGACGACGACGAAGGAGACGAGGACGAAGAGGAAGGGGAACCAGACGAGGTCGGTGCCGCCGAGTTCGAAGACGCGGAAGCCGAGCCAGCCCGTGATGGGGACGTAGACGAGCTTCATCCCGACGACGGGAATCAGGCTCGCGATGCCGGTGAGGACGCCCATGAGCGCGGGGTAGGGGATGTTCAGGCCGAACGGCGCGACGAAGTCGAGGAGGCTGTACGCGATGGAGCCGATGATGCCGGTGATGACGGCGTTCAAAATGTTCCCGAAGAAGATGTTGGAGAAGTCGTGGTCGACGCGGCGGCCGTAGACTTCGACGATGCCGTCGCCGTCGGCGAACCGGCGGAGGAACCACGAGCTGAGGCGGTGGTCGTCGCGCAGGAGGTAGAACGCGATGGTGACCATGATGAACGCGTGGAGCGCGACGCTCCCGAGGAACCCGAGGTACTGGTTCAGACCGGCGAACAGCCCGAGGATAGCGTCGATGGAGTCGGGCTGGGAGAGGAGGGACTGGGGGTCTTGGACGATGCCGGAGACGTCGACGTACGGGGAGAGATAGGCTTCGAGGCGACCGACGTCGATTCCCTGCGTCGCGACGAACTTGCTGAACTCCTGGAGGGCGATGGCGAGCGTGTACGCGAGGAGGAAGAGCGCGGGGAGCGCGAGCGCGAGCACGCTGATGGCGGCGGCGAGGCTCCGCGAGCGGACGCGGCGGCGCACGCGCTTGTAGACCGGACGGGTGGCGTAGTAGAGGAAGATGCCGAAGACGAACGTGCCGATGAACTGATAGAGGATGAATCCGAGGACGGCGGCGAGCACGGTCCCCATCGCCCACCAGCCGGCGCGGGCGCGGTCGATACTCTGCGAGGACTCCATACCGAGGTGGTCGTCGCCGCCCGGCAAAAGTCTGTCCTCGGTTCGCCGGTCGTCGCGGCGAACCCTTCATCACGCCCTGCCGCGTACGGCGGGGCAAGCGATGGTCGACGCCTCCACGGTCGCGGCGGACACGCAGGTCGTGCGCATCGCCATCGCGGCCGCGCTCGGTCTCTTCCTCGGCCTCGAACGCGAGTGGTCGCAGAAGGCCGCGGGCATCCGGACGTTCGCGCTCGTCTCGACGCTCGGCGCGGTGTTCACGCTCTACGACACCGCGACGTGCGCGCCGTCCCGCGTCGTCTGCCTCCCTGCGCTCACCGTCGCCGGCGCGGTGTTCACGACCGTGCTCGCCGCCGCGCTGATGTTCTCCGGACTCACCCGAGAGTCACAGGGCCTCCACCTCACCACCGCCGTCACGATTCTCGTCGCGTACGGCGTCGGCGTCCTCGTCGGCCTCGGCGACGTCCTGCCGGCGACCGTCGTCGCCATCACGTCCAGCGTCCTCCTCGCGTTCAAGCGCGAACTCCACGGGTTCGCGTGGGGGCTCTCCCGGAAGGAACTCCGCTCCACCATCGAGTTCGCCATCCTCGCGTTCGTCGTCTACCCCCTCCTCCCCGCCGGCACGGTCGACCTCCTCCCCGGCCCCGCGTCGCTCGCCGTCGAACCCCGCGTCGTCTGGCTGATGGTGGTCTCCGTCGCCGGCATCGGCATCGCGAACTACGTCGTCGTCCAGACCTACGGCGGCCGCGGCATCGCCGTAACGGGGTTCTTCGGCGGGCTCGCCTCCTCCACCGCCGTCGTCGGCAGCCTCATCGACCACGTCGGCCAGCGCGAGGACGCCACGCCCTACGCCACCGCCGGCATCCTCCTCGCGAACGCCGCGATGGCGCTCCGAAACCTCGTCATCGCGCTCGCCTTCACCGTTCCCATCGCCGCGCTCTCCGGCGTCGTCCTCCCGCTCCTCGCCGTCGTCGCCGGGAGCGTCGCCGTCGCCGGACTCTCCGCGGACTGGCGCGAGCGCGTCGACATCGACCTCGACAGCCCGTTCTCCATGCGGAACGCGCTCGGCTTCGGCGCGATGTTCCTCGCCGTCGTCGTCGTCGGCGGCCTCGCCCAGTCGACGTTCGGGGACGTCGGATTCTACGCCACCGCGCTCCTCTCCGGCCTCGTCTCCAGCGCCGGCGCGGCGACGTCCGCCGTCGTCCTCTACCGCAGCGGCGAGCTCTCCGCGAACGCCGCGACGTTCGCCATTCTCCTCGCCACCGCGTCCAGCATCGCCGTGAAGGCCGTGCTCGCCGCGACCGCGTCCAACCGCGCGTTCGCCCGGCGCACCGTCACCTGGACCGTCGCCACCCTCCTCCTCGGTGCCGCCGTCGCGGCCGTCACCGGGTTCTGACACGCCGCGCGAACGAACCAACATCCTAATACAATCAGTATGGCTACTACACCCATGGACCGAGAGACGGCCACTCCCGATGTCACCGAGATGCCGGGTCCCGACGCCCGCAAGTGGGCTGAGTACCACCGCCGCCACGCCGCGCCTTCCACCTACGTCTACGACTTCGTCTGGGACACCACCGAGGACGCCATCGGCCCGTGGGTCACGGACGTCGACGGCAACACCCTCCTCGACTTCACCAGCCACGTCGCCTCCGCGCCCCTCGGCTACAACAACCCGAAGATCCTCGACAAACTCGACGAGTTCGAACTCCGCGACCCCCTCAAGATCGCCGGTCAGGACTTCTACGTCTCGAACGGCGGCACGCCCGAGAACCCCGACCTCCCCGGGCCCAGCCACCTCATGGACCGCCTGACCGACATGACCGCGCACTACGACCTCGACACGGTCTTCCTCTCCAACTCGGGCGCGGAAGCCGTCGAGAACGCCATCAAGATCGCGTACAATCAGGGCGGCCACCGCGGCGTCACCTTCGAGGGCGGGTTCCACGGCCGCACCCTCGGCGCGCTCTCCCTCAACCGCTCGAAGACCGTCCACCGCAAGAAGTTCCCCGAGGTCCCCGGCATCATCAGCGTCCCCTACTGCGCGTGCGAGGGCGACTGTACCTGCGGCTGGCAGACCGACGGACCTGGAGGTAATCGCCTCGCCGACAAACTCCACCCCACCCGCGGGAACGTCGACCCCGACGAAGTCGCGTTCCTCATCCTCGAACCCCAGCAGGGCGAAGGCGGCTACCGCGTCCCCAACGAGGACTTCGTCGCCGACATCAACCACATCCAGCACACCTACGACGTCGCCGTCATCGCCGACGAGATCCAGAGCGGCCTCGGCCGCACAGGCAAGATGTGGGGGATCGACCACCTCGACCTCGACCCCGACGTCATCACGAGCGCGAAAGGCCTCCGCGTCGGCGCAACGGTCGCAAATGAAGACTTCTTCCCCGAGGAGAAAGGCCGACTCTCCTCCACGTGGGGCGCTGGCGACATCATCGCGTCCGCGCAGGGCGTCGCCACCCTCGAAGCAATTACTGAATACGACCTCCCCGCGAACGCCGCGCGCCGCGGCCGCCAACTCACCGAGCTCGTCGAAGACCACGACTCCGACTACATCGTCGACGTCCGCGGCCGCGGCCTCATGTTCGCCGTCGAGTTCGACACCAAGGACCGCCGCGAAGCCGTCGTCGACGCCTGCCTCGAACGCGGCCTTCTCACGCTCGGCTGCGGCTACAAGACCCTCCGCCTCCTCCCGCCCCTCGACGCAACCGAACGCGAAATCGAAATCGGCGCGAACGTCCTCTTCGACGCCCTCGACGACCCCGCAGTCAAGCAAGCCAGCCCCCACCCCGGCGAAGACGTCGCGGACGTCTTATAGCACGTTTTTATCGAGCGGGTCGCTGCGCGACCCGCTCGATAAAAACCTGCACTAAAAGCGCTCCTCGCTCCCGTGCGCCTTCCGGCGCGTGGTCGCTCGTCGGCCCGCTCGCTGGTTCGCGGTGAATCGCGCGACTACCGGGCTCTTCGAGCCGCTCGTCGCGCGAACGATAGGAGATCGTCTGAATCGGTTGTCTATGCATTTGTCCGTTCAGTAGTCGTGGGTACGCTATCGTTCGGCTCAGCCGGCGGTGGTCGATTGGAACTTGCGTCGGAACCAGTCGGACGCCGCGACGACACCGACGATGAAGAGTCCGAGGGACGCGGCGACGAGGAGGTAGAGGCCTGGTTGGGCGGCGTAACGCTCGACGCCGCGGTAGCCGAGGAGCTGGTTCCCCGTGAGCCACGTCGAGAGCGCGCCGACGGCGAGGAGTGGGAGGGCAGCCGACCACTGACCGCTCCGGAGGATGGCAACGACGACGACTAAGAGGACGAGAATGATGAGCGCGGGGACGTCAATCGCCTGGAAGCCGGCGTCAAGCCCGGCCACCCACTCCATTGTGTAGTACGGCTGTCCCTGCGTGTAGCCGGCGGGCAGCTTCGTGACCCACGGGAGCCACAGCCCGACGGTCGCGAGCGCAGCGAGGAGGGCGGTCGCCCGAACGTAATTGTCACGGGAGACGCGTCGCATCATCACATGTCCGTCGAGTGACGGTAAATGTCTTGTCGCTAAGACTCTCCCACGTCACACTGCTCGAGCGATAGCTGATTCATCGAATCACGGGGTTGACGTCCGGCGACCGAGCGGTCCGAAGGACCCGGTAGGTCGCCGGTTCACCGAGCGCTCCCGTTGGTCGCGCTCGGGTCGACGACTGAGGGACTGAAAGGACCGAAGGAGGAGTGCTTTTTCCCCAAGTTTTTGCCGAGTGGGGTCGCGAAGCGACCCCACTCGGCAAAAAGTGGGTCTTTAGTACTGATAGCGGCGTTGGTCGTCGCGGTCGGCGGGCTGGCCGGGGTTTCCCTGTCCGGCGACGTCGTCGAAGGTCATGCCTGAGAGGTATTCGTCGTAGGTGACGTCGTACTGGGTGCGGAGGTGGAAGTCGAGTTTGCCGGATTGGATGGTGGAGTCGAAGAGGAGGTGGACGGCGCGGCGGACGAGTTCGGTGGTGTCGTCGGGGTCGAGGGCGGCGGTGAGCATGGCGAGTTCGGCGCGGGTCTCTTCGTCGAGGTCGATGTCGAGTTCGTCGAGGTCGCCGTAGGCGTCGTGGACGTCGTCGGTGAGGTCGTCGAGAGTCATCGGCGGGGTTTCTCGCGGGCGAGGGAAGGGGGTTTCGGGTGGAACGCGGGGTTAGAGGGCGGCGTCGCAGTACTGGCAGGTGGTGGCGTCGGGGTCGTTGGGTGCGCCGCAGTCCGGGCAGTTCGCGGGCGGCGCGTGGTCGGTTTGGTCGGTTGAGAGGCCGCGGAGGAGGAGGCGAGCGCCGAGGGCGAAGAGGACGAGGAGCGCGGAGAGGAACCAGAGTGCGGGATTGACGAGGAGGAGGGCGACGGCGGCGAGCGCGAAGAGGAGGACGATGGTCGTATCGCGGGTGGGCATACTCGGGGAGGGTGGCTGTCGCGGTATGAGTTTTGGGGTGGGTTCGCCGGGAGCGTCGCCGAGCGGGCGAGCGCGGAGCGTGCAGGAGTAGTGATTCGCCACCCCTAAGCGCGCGCCGCGCGGACGCCGAGGTATGTCGGAGTCGGCGGAGACAGGGGGTTCGGGGTGGTTCCCGGACGACGTGGACGCGGTCCGGGAGGCGCTCGTCGAGTGGTACGAGGCGGACCACCGGTCGTTCCCGTGGCGGGAGACGGAGGACGCCTACGAGATTCTGGTGTCGGAGGTGATGAGCCAGCAGACCCAGCTCGACCGCGTCGTGGAGGCGTGGCACGAGTTCCTCGCGGAGTGGCCGACCGTCGACGACCTGGCGGCCGCGGACCGGAGCGACGTGGTGGGGTTCTGGACCAGTCACAGCCTCGGGTATAACAACCGCGCGCGCTACCTCCACGAGGCCGCCGCCCAGGTCGTCGAGGAGTACGGCGGCGCGTTCCCGGAAGAGCCCGCGGAGCTGGAGGAGCTGATGGGCGTCGGGCCGTACACGGCGAACGCGGTGGCGTCGTTCGCGTTCAACAACGGGGACGCGGTGGTGGACACGAACGTGAAACGTGTACTGCACCGGGCGTTCGCGGTTCCCGACGACGACGCGGCGTTCGAGGAGGCGGCGCGACAGCTGATGCCGGCGGGCGCGTCGCGGGTGTGGAACAACGCGGTGATGGAGCTCGGCGGGGTGGCGTGCGGGAAGACCCCGCGCTGCGACGAGGCGGACTGTCCGTGGCGGGCGTGGTGTCACGCCTACGAGACGGGGGATTTCACCGCGCCGGACGTGCCGACGCAGCCGAGTTTCGAGGGGAGTCGCCGGCAGATGCGCGGCCGCATCGTCGGGGCGCTCGACCAGCACGGCGAACTCACACTCGACACGCTCGGCCCGCGCGTTCGCGTGGACTACAACCCCGGCGGGGAGCACGGCCGCGAGTGGCTGCTCGGCCTCCTCGCGGACTTGGAGGACGACGGACTCGTCGACGTCGAGGAACGCGACGGGGAGACGCTGGCCCGCCTCCGAAGATAACGAAGATTACTATCGGGCATTTCTCTCGGTCGGAGTAGGAGCGTAAGTCATATGCCCGCGGTGTGGGTAGGGTGTGGTATGACACAGGACGCCGACGAGATTCTGACGACGCACATCGGAAGTCTGCCGCGACCGCCCGAACTCCTCGACCTCCTGAAGCGGCGAGAAGAGGGCGAGGAGGTCGACCGAGCCGAGTGGGAGCGCGCGACGAGCGAGGCGACGCGAACGGTCGTCGAGCGCCAAGAGGAGGTCGGTCTCGACCTCGCGAACAACGGCGAGCAGTCCCGCGTCTCCTTCAACTGGTACGTGAAGAACCGGCTCTCCGGCATCGAGGGGACGCGCGAGCAGGAGCTCTGGGCGGACCTCCAGGAGTACCCGGAGTACGCGTCGGAGACGTTCCGCACGGACGTCATCGACCTCGCGGTCCAGCCCGTCGTCCAAGACCGCATCGAGTACACCGGCCACGAGGAAGCCCGAGACGAAATCGCGGAGTTCCAGACCGCGCTCGACGACACCGGCGCGGACTTCGAGGGAGCGTTCATGACGTCGGCGTCGCCGAGCGTCGTCACGGCGACGCACGTGAACGAGCACTACGACTCCTACGAGGAGTACCTCTTCGACGCCGCTGACGCGATGCAAGAGGAGTACGAGCTCATCGCCGACGCCGGCCTGACGCTCCAGATTGACGCGCCGGAGCTCCTGACGACCGCGCAGACCGCCGCGATGGCCGACGAACCCCTGGAGAAGGTGAAGGGCGTCACGGAACTCCACGTCGAAGCGCTCAACGAAGCGCTCTCGAACGTCCCCGCGGAGCAGGTGCGCCTCCACACCTGCTGGGGGAGCTACGAGGGTCCCGGCCACCTCGACGTCGACCTCGCCGAGATGCTCCCCGTCATCTACGAGGCCGACATCACGGGACTGAGCGTCGAGCAGGCGAACCCCCGCCACCAGCACGAGTACCGCGCGTTCGCCGAACACCCGCTCCCCGACGGCTGGACGCTCATCCCCGGCGTCGTCGACGTGAAGACGAACATCATCGACCACCCCGAAACCATCGCCGACCGCATCGAACGCGTCGCCGACGCCGCCGCCGACGACACCCCCATCGTCGCCGCGCCCGACTGCGGATTCGGCACGCAGGCCGGCCTCGGCATGGTCTCCCCCGAACTCGCCTGGGCGAAACTCGAAGCCCTCGTCGAAGGCGCGGAAATCGCCAGCGACCGCCTCTACTGAGCGACAGCTCGAGGCTCGGCCGTTCCCCGTCACGGTTCGACGCTCTCGGTTTCGCGGCCGGCGGGTCGATTGGACAACGGTTTTGATTCCCGGCGGCCCTCCGTCGTGGCATGCACGCCATCACGAACAGCGGCTGGGTGGAGGTGATAACGGGCTGTATGTTCTCCGGGAAGACGGAGGAGCTCCTCCGACGGCTCCGCCGCGCCGAAATCGCCGAACAGGAGGTCGCGGCCTTCACGCCCGCCATCGACGACCGCTACGGCGAGGAGACCCTCGGTTCGCACGCGGGCAGCACGTGGCAGGCGAAAGTCGTCGACAACACCCCCGAAGGAGTCCGGGAGATTCCGGACGCGCTCAACGGCGAGCAGGTCGTCGCCATCGACGAAGCGAACTTCTTCCCCGCCGAAATCGTCGACGTCTGCGAGGGACTCGCCGCCGACGGCCGCCGCGTCATCGTCTCCGGAACCGACCAGACCTTCCGCGCGGAACCGTTCTCGCCCGTCCCCGAGCTCATGGCGCTCGCCGAGTACGTCGAGAAGTTCCAGGCGATCTGTACGGTCTGCGGCGAGCCCGCGACGCGGAATCAACGCCTCATCGAGGGCGAACCCGCGCACGTCGACGACCCGACCATCATGGTCGGCGCACAGGAGTCCTACGAGGCGAGATGCCGGGACTGCCACGTCGTCGACCGGGACTAACTGCGTCCTTTCGCCTACCTATTTCTCTCGGCGGCGAGAACCCCGAGTGATGCTCTCGCTCTCGCTCAGCGACTTCATGGTCGAGTTGAAGGACGGCGCGCTGAAGAACGTCGGTCCGTCGAACAAATCCGCCTCCGTGAAACTGTTCGACGTCGGGGACGTGGAGGCGCGCGAGTTCGGCGATAAACGCGTGAAGCTCGCGTTCGAAGACGACGAGGGCAACGAAGTGGAAGTCGCGCTCTTCCCGGAGGACGTGGCGGCACTGGCGGCTGACGTCGACGAACTGCGCGAGGAGTCGACCGTCTTCGAGTAGCGGCGAGCGCGGGGCTTTCGACACTCGTTTAGGCGAGGGTTGCTTTTTCCCCAGTATATGGGTACGTGTATTATCTGTGGCGCGTCCGCCGACGGCCACATCTGTGACACCCACGAAGAAGACGTCCTGTTCGAGTTCCGCGGTTCGAGTCCGGACGAACTAACCAACGGCCGCTACTACAAGGGCACCGTCGACGGCTTCGCCGACTTCGGCGTCTTCGTCAACCTCGCGTCCTCCGTCACCGGCCTCCTCCACCGGAGCGAAGTCCCCGGCCGCCTCGAATCCCTCGACTGGGACGCCGGCGACACCGTCTTCGTCCAGGTCGACTCCGTCCACGACAACGGGAACGTCGACCTCTCCTGGAGCATCCGCCAGCGTGAACGCGAGTTCCGCGGCCTCCTCATCGACGACCCCGACGCGCCGACGAACGCCGAACTCCCCGAAGAGACCGCCGAACCCTCATCGGAGCCGGAACCCGAACCGGAGCCGGAACCCGAACCGGACGTCGAGCCCGAACCGGACGTCGAGTCCGAGTCCACGGAGCCCGAGCCGGAACCGGAGCCCGAATCTGAATCCGAGTCCGAGCCGGCAGTCGAGGAGTCCGAAGACGTCGAATCCTCATCTGAAGAAGCAGATTCCGAGTCTGCGTCCGAAGCGGAATCCGCGGAAGCGGAGACCGGAACCGAGTCCGCGGAGGCGGCGTCCGAATCGGCCGAGGACGAGGAGCCGGAGCGCGTCGCCGTCGCGGACCTCGAAGAGCGCATCGGCGACGTCGTCGAGATTCGCGGTCGAATCACGAGCGCGCGGCAGACGAGCGGGCCGACGGTCTTCGAACTGACGGACGAGACGGGCGCGGTCGACTGCGCGGCGTTCGTCGAGGCGGGCGTGCGCGCCTACCCCGAGGTCGGCGAGGACGCGGTCGTTCGCCTCGTCGGCGAAGTAGAGCGCCGCCGCGGCGACCTCCAGGTGGAGACCGAAGAGCTCGAAGTCCTCGGCAGTGAGGAACGCGAGGCGGTCGTCACGGCGCTCACGGAGGCGCTGAACGAGCGCGCCGCGCCGACCGACGACTCGCTCCTCGTCGAGGACGAGGACGTCGAGGCCGTCCACGACGACCTCGTGGCAGCGGCGACGGCGATTCGCCGCGCGGTCGTCGAAGACCGCCCGGTCGTCATCCGACACACCGCGGACGTGGACGGCTACATCGCCGGCACCGCCGTCGAGCACGCCGTGCTCCCCCTCGTCCGCGAGGAGCACGCGGCGAGCGACGCCGAATACCACTTCGTCGACCGCCGCCCGCTCGACCAGGACTTCTACGACGTGTCCGCGGCGACGGACGACGTGACGAACATGCTCGAGGCCGCCGACCGCCACGGCGAGCGCCACCCGCTCTTCGTGCTCGTCGGCACCGGCAGCACCGCCGAATCCGTCGAAGGCCTCCAGTTCCTCGACATCTACGACGCCCCCGCAGTCGTCGTCGACGGCGGCTGGGCCGACGACGAAGCCGTCGAGGCCGCGGACGTCCTCGTCTCCCCGACCGTCTACGGCGAGCAGTCCGCCGCGACCGGTACCATCGGCGCACACCTCGGCGCGCTCGTCAACGCCGACGTCCGCGACGACCTCGCGCACCTCCCCGGCGTCCCCTTCTGGAGCGACGTCCCCGACATCTACGCGGACGCCGCCGCCGACGCCGGCTACGACACCGACGACCTCGCCGCGATGCGCGACGCCGTCGCCCTCGAAGCCTTCTACAACGCCTATCAGGGGAAGCGCGAACTCATCGCCGACCTCCTCTGGAGCGACGAAGAAGACACAGATAGTGACCTCCGCGAGCACGTCGCCGGCCAGTTCCGCACGCGTCTCGACCGCGAGGTCGACACCGCCGACCCCCACTTAGAGGACCTCGAAATCGACGGCGTCGACATCACCGTGCTCGACGTGGACGCGTTCACCCACCGCTACGACTTCCCGCCCGTCGACCTCCTCCTCGACGCTCTCCACCGCCGCCGCAGCGAGGGCGACGTGACGGTCGGCTGGGACAGCGACGAACTCCGCTTCCGCAGCGACGAGACGCTCGACGTTCGCGCCGTCGCCGAAGCCGTCGCCGACGACGCCCCCGACGCCGGCGTCACCGCGAAAGGCGGCCGCGACGGCCACGTCGAGTTCCTCCGCGGCGAACGCGACGACGTCCTCGACGCCGCGCTCGATGCCGTCGCCGCGACTCTCGAGTAACGCGCTCGACGAACCGACGCCGCTACTTCTCCGCGCCGCCGCTCACGCGGACCGTTCGTCCGAGCCATACGGGCTTCTCACCGGTCGAAACGTCGACGAAGAACGCGTAGCGTCCGCCTTCGAGTTCCGTTCGGTAGCGGTAGGCGTCGCCGTCGAAGACGTACGTGCCGTCCGCGGCGACGACAGCCCGCCACGACACGCCGCGTCGAGCGTCCGCCTCCGCGCAGTAGCCCGGCGTCTCGCCGACCGCCATCGGCTCCCACCGACTCCCCGCGTCGCGGACGAACCGCCAGTCGTTCCGGCAGACGCGGCTCTCGCGCTCTCCCGTTGCTTCGACCGTGAACGTCAACGCCGCCGGTGGCCGTACGGTTCGCGGCGACGCCGTCAACACGATATCGTCGTGCCTCGTCCACGCGACCGCCCCGCGGAACGCCGGCGTCGGTGCGTCCGGCTGTTCGACGGGCGTCGCACAGCCGGCGAGCGCGCCCGCACCGAACGCGCCGAGCGTCGAGAGGAGGGCTCGTCGGTTCACATCGAGTGAGTGGCGCGCCGACGGGAAGTGTTTTCTCCGGAGTCAACGACATGCTTTTTGCTCGCGGTCGGCTGTCTCCTGGTAATGAGTTCTGAGGCCGAGGGCGCGTTCGAAGCGGCGTGCGACGAGCTCGTCGACCGCATCCTCGCCGGCGACGTCGGAAAGGACGACGTCGAGTCCGCGAAGATGGACGTCTGCGGGGAGTATTCCGCGCCGAAAGTGCCGACGCACACCGAGCTGCTCGACCGCGCGCCCGACGGACGGCGCGAGGAGCTCGAGAAGGTCCTCCAGCGGAAGCCCGTGCGGACGGCGTCCGGCGTGACGCCGGTCGCCATCATGACGAGCCCGCACCTCTGCCCGCACGGCAAGTGCCTCTACTGTCCGGGCGGTCCCGCGAGCGACTTCGGGAGCGCGCAGTCCTACACGGGCCACGAGCCCGCCGCCGCGCGCGGCGAGCAGAACGACTACGACCCCTACGGGCAGGTGATGCTTCGGCTGAACCAACTCCGGGAGATCGGCCACCCGGTGGATAAGGTCGAGCTCATCATCATGGGGGGGACGATGACCGCGCGCAGCCACGACTACCAGGAGTGGTTCGCGAAGCGCGCGCTCGAAGCGCTCAACGACTTCGACCCCGACGCCGAACCGCAGCCCGCCGAGGGCGTGAGCTTCGCACAAGACCCCGAGGAGTACGAGTACCGCTACCTCGAAGACGTCAAGGAGGCGAACGAGCACGGGAACATCAAGAACATCGGGACGACGTTCGAGACGAAGCCCGACTGGTGTACGGACGAGGCCATCGACCGGATGCTCCGCCTCGGCGGAACGAAGGTCGAGGTGGGCGTGCAGACGACGTACGAGCGTATCAACCGCGAGATGCACCGCGGGCACGGCATGCAGGCGTCGATGGACGCGAACCAGCGGCTCCGGGACGCCGCGTTCAAGGTCGGCTTCCACATGATGCCCGGGCAGCCCGGGATGACGGAGGAGATGGTGCGCGAGGACTTCCGCCGCATCTTCGAGGACCCCGCGTGGCGGCCGGACTACCTCAAGATCTATCCGACGCTCGTCGTCAGAGGAACGCGAGTCTACGACCAGTGGCGGCGCGACGACTTCGACCCCCTCACGAACGACCAGGCCGCCCGGCTCGTCGCCGAGATCATGAAGGACCTCCCCCGGTACGTCCGCCTGCAGCGCGTGCAGCGCGACATCCCCGCGGACTTCATCGACGGCGGCGTCTGGAAGTCGAACCTCCGCCAGCTCGCCTGGCAGGTCATGGACGACCACGGCTGGACCTGCGAGTGCATCCGCTGTCGGGAAGCCGGGATGAACGACGAAGAGCCGGAGAACGTCACCTACGACGTCCTCACTTACGAGTCCGGCGGTGGCACGGAGCACTTCATGTCCTACGAGGACTTCGACAACGACCTCCTCGTCGGCTTCTGCCGGCTTCGCTTCCCGAACGACGCCCGACGGGAAGAGCTGGAGAACGCGGCGCTCGTCCGCGAGCTCCACGTCTACGGGAGCGAAGTCGGCGTGGGTCGCGACGGCGACGCCGGCACGCACCAACACCGCGGCTACGGCCGCAAGCTCATGCAACGCGCCGAGGAGAAAGCACGCGAAGCGGGCTACGACAAGCTCGCCGTCATCTCCGGCATCGGCGCGCGCCAGTACTACAAGCAGAAGCACGGCTACGAGCAGGACGGCCCGTACGTCTCGAAGAAACTGTAGGGCGGCGTCGGCTCTGTGGCTTCGGCGCTGACGCGGGCTCTGGGCGAGCAGGCGACAGCGTTCGTCCGCGGCACGCGTGTCGCACAACCGCTGGCGCGCCGCGGCAGTTCTCAGGTCACGCGGCGAGTTGGCCGCGGTTTCGTATTTGAACGTTCGGAGCGGCGGCGAAGGAGGAGAGCGCGGGTTAGACGTCGATGATGCCGCCGGCGGTCGCGCCGGTGGCGATGCTGTGGGGGGCGACGAGGGGGCTGATTGAGGTTTCGTTGTCGACGACGGCGCGGCGGTCGGTGCCTTCGGGGTCGGGGACGTCGCGGTCGAAGAGGTCGGTCCAGAAGCGGTCGTTGACGTTCACGCCGGCTTCGGTGAATTCGGCCTGGAGTTCGTACTCCTGGGTGGGGCGGGTGACGCGATAGACGGGGGTGTCGGCTTGGCCGGCGGCGGGGGCGTTGATAGTGAGGTAGTCGGCGGTGGGGAGGACGTCGCCGTCGAGGAAGCCGGGGAGGAGGTCGTCGACGGCGGCGGCGGCCTCGACGAAGTCGGGTTGTTCGGGGTGGTAGGGTTCACCGGGGGTGTAGGCCCAGTCGTACATGGAGACGGCGATGGCGGGGTAGCCGAGGAAGGAGGCTTCCATGGCTGCGCCGATGGTGCCGGAGCGCGCGAGGACGTGCGCGCCGAGGTTGGGGCCGTCGTTGCAGCCGGAGACGACGATGTCGGGCTCGACGTCGAGCGCGCCGATGGCGATGGCGACGCAGTCGGCTGGAGTGCCTTGGACGGCGTAGCCGCGGTGGCGTTCGTCGTAGTCGACGTGCCCCCAGCTCCGCGTCTGCCCGGTGCCGGACTGGTTCTCGGCGGGCGCGACGACGGTGACGTCGTGCGTTTCCGAGAGGCGGTCGTAGACGGCTTGGAGGCCGGGTGCGTCGATGCCGTCGTCGTTCGTGAGGAGGACGGAGCGCGACGTGGTCACGTCTGGGTCTTGTGAACGCGGGTGGTAAGCGATTCCGGTCCGCGGCGGTCTATCGAGGTCTCCTGTGCGGTCCGGAGACCTGCGGAGGCGCGCCGAGGAATTCGGTGGCTCGTGGTGGTTTCGTCACTCGGCGTTCGCGTCGGCCTGCGGGGCGAGGACGGCGTTGATCGCGCGCGTGGCGGGGACGGGGACGCCGGCGTCGCGGCCGTGGGCGACGACGCTGCCGTGGAGGGCGTCGAGCTCCATGCGCTTGCCGTGGGTGAGGTCGTAGTGGAGGCTGGAGTACTGGTCGTCGCTTCCCTCCTGCATGGCGTCGAGCCATTTGCCGACGGGGTCCCAGTCGAAGCGGACGCCCTTCGCGTGGGCGACGGCGACGACTTCCTCCATCACCTGCCGGTAGAGGCTCCAGGATTCGTCGTTCGCGCGGACGCGGCCGAGCGGCTGGCGGGTGGCGGCGGTGAGGCCGGCCTGCGCGCAGATGAGCGCGAACTTATCCCAGAGCGTCGCGTGGACGTTCTCGGTGTACTTCGCGCTCATCCCGGTGGCTTCCTCGCAGGCGTCGAGGAAGGCGTCGGCGAGCGCGGAGCGTTCCGGGGGTTCCTCGTCGATGTCGTGGTACTGGCCGTAGAGGATGTGCGCGGGGCCGCCGGTGTGTTCGACGACGCCGGGTTCCTTGATGGTGGAGAAGATGTAGGTGACGCCGCCCCAGACGCGCTCGCTGCCGACGGCGTCGACGAGGACGGGTTCGTTGTCGACGCCGTTCTGCACGCTGAGCACCGCGCCGTCGTCGGCGAGGAGGCCGTCGAGGTCGGCGGCGGCGTCGGCGGTGTCGAAGGATTTCACGCAGAAGACGACGACGTCGACCGGGTCGATCTCGCTCGGGTCGTCGGTCGCGGGGAGGTCGACGTGGAAGTCGCCCTCGACTGATTCGACGGTGAGGCCGTCTTCTTTCAATGCGTCGAGGTGTTGGCCGCGCGCGATGAGTTCGACGTCGTGTCCGTCCTGGGCGAGGCGGCCGCCGTAGTAGCCGCCGACGCCGCCCGCGCCGTAGATCGCGATTCGCATACTCCGGGGTTGAGCGCGCGCCGGCAAAGGCGTTGGCGTCCCGGCCGTTCCTCGCCGGTCGAGAGAGAACCCGTGGGACGTCGCGTCGCCGCGGGCGACCGTAGGAGGGAAGGCGGGGACTCTCCAAAGCGGAGGTAATGAATCAGAAACGGGAGATGACGAGCGTCGACCTCGTGGCGCTCACGCGGGAGCTCCGCGACTACGAGGGGGCGAAGGTCGATAAGGCCTATCTCTACGGCGACGACCTCGTCCGGCTGAAGATGCGGGATTTCGACGAGGGCCGCGTGGAACTCCTCCTCGAAGTCGGCGACACGAAGCGCGCGCACGTCGCCGCGCCGGAGCACGTCCCGGACGCGCCGGGGCGGCCGCCGAACTTCGCGAAGATGCTGCGGAACCGGCTGTCGGGCGCGGACCTCGCGGACGTCCGCCAGTACGGCTTCGACCGCATCGTCGAGTTCGAGTTCCGCCGCGAGGACCAGGACACGACCATCGTCGTGGAGCTCTTCGGGGACGGGAACGTCGCCGTTCTCGACCAGAACGGCACCGTCGTGGACTGCCTCGACACCGTGCGCTTGCAGAGCCGGACGGTCGCGCCGGGGAGCCAGTACGGGTTCCCGCAGGCGCGCCTGAACCCCCTGGAGGTCGACTACGAGGAGTTCGCGGCGCAGATGGAGCAGTCCGATACGGACCTCGTGCGGACGGTGGCGACGCAGTTGAACTTCGGCGGGCTCTACGGCGAGGAGCTCTGCACGCGAGCGGGCGTGGAGAAGACGAAGGACATCGCGGACGCCGGCGACGACGAGTTCGAAGCCATCTATCACGCGATGACGTCGATGTTCGACCGGCTCAAGTCGGGCGACGTCGACCCGCGCGTCTACTACGAGCCGAGCGAGGACGACGACGGCTCGGAGACGCGCGTGGACGTGACGCCGCTCCCGCTGGAGGAGCACGCGGAGCTGGAGTCGGAGGCGTTCGACTCGTTCAACGCGGCGCTCGACGACTACTTCACGAACCTCGGTGGCACGGAAGAAGAGGAGGGGAGCGCGGCGAACGCGGGGAAGCCGGATTTCCAGGCGGAGATCGAGAAGAACGAGCGCATCATCGCCCAGCAGGAGGGCGCGATCGAGGACTTCGAGAGGGAGGCGGAGGCGGAGCGAGAGAAGGCCGAGGCGCTCTACGGGAACTACGACCTCGTCGACGACTTCCTCACGACCGTCCGAGAGGCGCGGGACGCCGGGTACTCGTGGGCGGAGGTCGAGGAGACGCTCGAAGACGCGAAGGAGTCGGGGATGGACGAGGCGCAGCCGTTCGAGGGCGTCGACGAGCAGAACGGCCGCGTCCGCGTGCGCCTCGGCGACCACTCCATCTGGCTGGAGCCGGAGTCAGGCGTCGAGAAGAACGCGGACCGCCTCTACACGGAGGCAAAGCGCATCGAGGAGAAGAAAGAGGGCGCGCTCGAGGCCATCGAGAACACGCGCGAGGAGCTGGAAGCGGCGAAGAAGCGGAAGGCGGAGTGGTCGGAGGAGCCGGCGTCCGACGAGGCAGAAGAGGACGCAGAGGACGAGGATATCGACTGGCTGTCGCGGTCGTCGGTGCCGGTGCGGAAGCCGGAGCGGTGGTACGACCGCTTCCGCTGGTTCCGCACCTCCGACGGCTTCCTCGTCATCGGCGGGCGGAACGCCGACCAGAACGAGGAGATCGTGAAGAAGTACATGGACAACTACGACCGGTTCTTCCACGCGCAGGCGCACGGCGGCCCGGTCACGGTGTTGAAGACGAGCGCGCCGTCGGAGCCCGCACAGGACATCGACGTCCCCCGGCAGTCGCTGGAGGAGGCGGCGCAGTTCGCCGTCAGCTACTCCTCGGTGTGGAAGGACGGCCGCGGCGCGGGCGACGCCTACATGGTCATGCCCGAGCAGGTCTCGAAGACCGCGGAGTCCGGCGAGTACCTCTCGAAGGGCGGGTTCACCATCCGCGGGGAGCGCGAGTACTTCCGCGACGTCGCCGTGGGGTGTGCGGTCGGTATCACTTGTGAGCCGGAGACGCGCGTCGTCGGCGGCCCGCCGAGCGTCATCACCGAGCAGGCGGAGCTCGCCGTCGAACTCGAGCCCGGGCGGTACGCGCAGGGAGACGCCGCGAAACGCGTGTATCGGAAATTCCGGGAGGCGTTCGCGGACACGAGCTTCGTGCGGAAGGTCGCGAGCCCGGACCAGATTCAGCTCTTCATGCCGCCGGGCGGCAGTCGCATCAAGGACTGAGCGAGGGCGGCGCAGTCGGGCGGATTCGTGTGTGAGTGTCGCGCGAGGCGAGGATTTATCCCCTGACCCGGTGACGTGTTTCGTGTGTTCGAAGACGCCCTGAACTACCCCCGCGAGGGAGACGACTGGCTGACGAAGATACTCATCGGCGGCGGCCTCCAGTGGGTCGCGGCCTTCATCGTCTTCGTCTCCGTCTTCTTGATGTTCGTCGGTATCGGCTTCCTGACTATCTGGTTCGCCGTCGTTCCCGGCATCGTGCTCGCCGGGTACACGCTCGACGTCGCGCGGAGCGTGCTCGACAGCGACCCCGAGATGCCGGCGTTCGAGGACTGGCAGCGGTTGTTCGTCGACGGCCTGAAGGTCTTCCTCGTCGGTATCGTCTACGGGCTTCCGCTGCTCGTGCTCGGCCTCGTCTTCCTCGCCGTGGCGGTGCTCGGCGGGCGGGCCGACGTGGGCGCGCTCGTCATCGTCGTCTTCTTCCTCGTGGCGTTCGCCTACAGCCTCGCCGTCACCTACGTCTTCCCGGTCTCGCTCGTGAACATGGCGCGCGAGGACGACGTCGCCGCGGCGTTCGACTTCGCCGTGCTCTCCGACGTCGCGCTCGACGGCGACTACGCGGTCGGCTGGCTGCTCGCGGTCGTCGTGAAACTCCTCGGCGGCGTCGTGAACAGCATCCTCGGCGCGGTCGTCGTCGGCTTCCTCCTCGTGCCGCTCGTCCAGTTCTACACGCGCGTCTCCGGCACCTACCTCCTCACGCGCGGCTTCATGGACGTCCGCGGCATCGACTTCGACCCCGACACCGACCACCAGACCACGCTCGACGAAGCCGCCGGCTCCGACGCCGGCCTCGGCGAGGGCGAAGACGACGACTCGATGCCCGAAGCGCAGACGACGGTCGAGCCCGACAGCGACGTCGACGACACCGTCAGCAGCCTCAAGGACGTCGAGCAGTCCCGGCCGCCGGCGGACGCGGCCGGCGAGACGAGCGACGAAGACGCGTCCGACGCCGGCGCTGCTGACAACGCGGACGCCGACGAGACCGACGCTGACTCCGACGCTGACGACGCCGACGATGATGACGACGATTCGGCGGGCGGCGGCGAGCGTCGCGACGACCGGTCGGTTTAGACGCGTCGACGTCCTCTCTTTTCGCATGGTCTCGGCCGTTCCGCGCGAGCAGCGCCGCCGTCGGTACTGGCGTCGGGCGGGGCTCGCGCTCTTCGTGCTCCTCACCGTCGACCTCCTGACGACGGCGCTCGCGGTGCGCGCCTACGGGGTCGGCGGGGAGGCGAACCCCATCATGGCGTATCTCCTCGGCAGCGGGTTCGCGGTGCTGCTCGGCGTCCACCTCGCCGTGCTGGCGGTGCTCGCCGCGCTCTTCTACGCGCTCATCGAACTCGCCGTGCGCGCGCCGAGCCCGTTCGACGAGGTCGTCGCGGCGAGCTTCGAAGTATGGAGCGCGCTCCTCGTCGTCGCGGGCGTCGTCGTCGCCGCGAACAACCTCGCCGTCGTCTTCTTCGGCTGGACGTTTCTCCCGGGGTGACATCCTCCCCGTCGTGAACGACCGGGCTTCCCGTACCGCAGTTGGGATATTTGCTGGTCTACGACACGACCTGTTCTCTCGTGTGAAACAACCCGCTCTCGCGGTCGAACAAGTATGTCGATGGCTGTGCCACACAGCCGTTACTCCTATCCTCGCCGTGAGGACTCGGAGTTATCTTCTGGCGCATATTCTCCGCCCCATTACAATCCGCATTACCGACCAAACCGCACGACGAGCAGACATACAGCCCACGTTCAACACGGTTCGACTTCGTGTCGTCACCACATCGTGAACACGTCTTCGACGTATTCCACTCGTTCTCCTTCAACACCTCAACGCCACGGATCTCGCCCTTGTATTCGAGGTACTGGTAGATGCGGTCGAACGCCCACGAGTGCAACTTCTTGTTGCCGGTCTTCCCCCAGTCCGAGTCGCGCACGTCTTCAGGCCAACTCACCGCGAGCGTCCCCACACCGCGTTCAACGCACTCCGTGATGATGGTGTCCGTGAGCGTGTGGTAGAAGTGGGTTTCGCGGTCTGCGAGTTTCCGACGTGCCCACATCGACTTCGCAGACGGGCCGTTCTCACCTTCGGTGTCGTACTCGGCTCGCTTGAAGTAGTGCTTGTCCTGCTTGAGTGAGTTGCCGGGGTACAGGACGTATTCGTCGGGGAACGCGACCGTGGCGATGTTCTTGATGCCAAGGTCGATGCCTGCCACTTCGTCGCCTGCGGAGTCGGTAGTGTCGAGTTCGATTTTGCAGACGAAGTGGAGTTCCCATTCGTCGCCGTTCCAGACGGCTCGAACGTTCTGTACCTTATTGACTTCTGCGAGGTCGACGTCCGGGCGGGTCTGGTACTCGCAGAGCAGGAAGTCCGACCAATACTCCTTGAGATTCGAGCCTTTGCTGAGTCTGACGCGGTTGTTCTCGGAGTCGTGTTTGAAGCCGTCTGCTTTGAACGTGACCGTACTCTTGGGTCGGGTGTCGCCGTGTTTGCGGTAGCCGGGCGGATTCGCCTCGTCAAACTTGTGTCGCAGGTCGAACCATGACTGGAAAGCGTCGGAAAGTTCTTCGATGACTTTCTGACTGGATTGCGCGTTCAAGTCTTTCCAGCACGACTGGTTCTTCATGTACGATTTCAGCACGCCCTCGTCTGGGATGTCGCCTGTCTCATCCCAGATACGGTCGGCTGTCCATCGGGCGACATTCCAGATTTTCGAGGCAGAGTCTCCGAGCGAGTCAAGGCCATCGCAGACCTGTCGGTGGTTCTGGATGGAACCAACGTAGGTTCGAGTGACCTGAATCGCCATACATAGCCTATGTAGACAAATCTACTTAATGATATGGATTTGCGTGGAATATCCGGCCTGCCATCGTCGCTGGTTTGTGTAGGAGTTGTCGGATTCACTCCCGCCGTAAACGGCGGGATTCTCTCCTTGAAGAAAGATAGCAGGACACTTACCCCGGCGGGCCCGATTTTCGACCATGCAGATTAAGGAGCGACACCGGCGGGAGGACGGTCGTGAGGCCGTCACGCTCGTGCCGGAGTCCCTGGACGACCTCTGGCACCTCGCCTACATTCTGGAGCCGGGTGACCTCGTCTCCGGGGACACGCACCGGCGCATCCAGCGCGCCGACGACCAGATGCGGGACACCGGCGGGGAGCGCGAACACATGTACGTCACCATCGACGTCGAGGACGTCGAGTTCCACAAGTTCGCGAACCGCCTCCGCGTGTCCGGCGTCATCGAGGACGCCTCCCGCGAGGACCAACTCGGCATGCATCACACGCTCAACGTCGAGGAGCGCGAGGAGATCGAGGTGGAGAAGGTCTGGAAGCCCGATCAGGAAGAACGCTTAGAGGAGGCCGCGGAGGACACCGAGGGCGTGGACGTCGCCATCGCGACCATCGAGGAGGGCGAGGCGCACATCCACCTCGTCCAGCAGTACGGCGTGGACGAGTACGGGAGTTTCACGGGGACGACCGGGAAAGGCGAGTACGCCCGTGGGCGCGACGAGCTCTTCGGTGAGGTCGCAGCGGCGCTCTCTCGGCTCGACGTCGACGCCATCATCCTCGCCGGCCCGGGGTTCACGAAAGACGACGCTTACGACTTCGTCGAGGAGAACTACCCCGAGGCGGCGGAGAAAATCACGCTCGTGGACACCTCCGCCGTGGGCGGGCGCGGCGTCCACGAGGTCCTCAAGCGCGGCGCAATCGAGGAGGTGCAGGCGGAGACGCGTATCAGCGAGGAGTCCGAGAAGATCGACGAGCTCACGAAACGCATCTCCACCGACGGGACGGCCGCCTACGGCATCGAGGAGGTCGAGGAAGCCGTCGAGTTCGGCGCGGTGGAAGAGCTCCTCGTGCTCGACGAGCGCCTCCGCCGCGAGCGGGCGGGCGAAGGCGAGTGGACAGTCGACATCAACGAGCTCATCACTCGCGTGGAACAGCAGGGCGGCGACGTCACGGTCTTCAGCCACGAGTACGCCCCCGGCGACCAGCTGGAGGCGCTCGGCGGCATCGCCGCCCTCCTGCGCTATCGGATGCAGTAGTCAGTCGAGGTCGATTTTCGGGACGTCGTCGGCGGGCGTGAAGTCGAAGACCCGGCCGTAGAAGGCGAGGTCGAGTTCGGCGGCGCGCCGGACCGACTCCTCCTCGTGGAAGCCGTGGCGCTCGCCGTCGAATTCGACGTAGGCGTGGGGGACGCCGTCGGCGTCGAGGGCGTCACACATGGCCTCCGCCTGGCTCGGCGGAACGACGGTGTCGTCGCTGCCCTGAAGCAGGAGGAGGGGGCAGGCGATGCCGTCGGCGTGGTGGACGGGGGAGCGCTCGCGGTACGTTTCCTCGGCGTCGGGGAGCGCGCCGACGAGGCCGTCGAGGTAGCGGGACTCGAACTTGTGGGTGTCGCGGGCGAGCGCTTCGAGGTCGGCAACACCATAGAAGGAGACGCCGGCGTCGAAGGTGTCGTGGAAGGCGAGCGCGCAGAGAGTGGCGTAACCGCCGGCGCTCCCGCCCTCGATGGCGAGGCGGTCTGAGTCGACGCGGCCCTTCTCGGCCAGGTGTTCTGCCGCCTTCACGCAGTCGGCGGTGTCCGTGACGCCCCACTCGCCGTTCAGTTTTTCTCTATACGCGCGGCCGTAGCCGGTGCTGCCGCGGTAGTTCACGTCGAGGACGGCGATACCGCGCGTGGTAAGAAACTGGACGGGCGGGATGCCGCTGCCGCCGGCGACGTCGCAGACGGGGAGCGTCTCGCTCGTCGGCCCGCCGTGGGAGCGGACGACGACGGGCGGGTCCTCGCCGCGCGGCCCCTGCGTGTGCCGGTTCTTCGGCGGGTAGAAGAGCGCGTGCGCTTTCTCGTCGTCGGTCGTCGGGACTTCGACGTGCTCGGGGCGGGAGAGGAAGGCGTCGTCGAACGGGAGGTCGAGGGATCTCCGGAGGACGCGGCGTTCCCCGGACTCCCACGCGACGACCTGCGGAGGGCGGACGGGTGACGCGCCGACGAAGGCGACGCGGCCGTCGTCGACGGCGAGGTTCCCGTGCGGGAACGCGTCGTAGCGCACGTCGAGCGCGTCGTAGTCGCCGTCTTCGAGGACGCCGATGGTGTACTCGCTGCGCTTCCCGGAGATGGCGACGATGCGCTCGGCGTCGAGGAAGCCGTAGGTCGCCATCCCGATCCCCCACTGCGGCAGCCCGAACTCGCGTTCCGCCGCGAAGACGCAGGACGGGTCGGCGTCCACACCCCCATCAGAACCGACGGCGAGGTCCGAGTCGTCGGGAACGGCATAGATATTCCACCAGCCGGAGCGGTCGGAGACGGCGTGGAGTGTCCCATCAGGGCTCCACGCCGGCTGGAAGACCGATTCTTCGGGGCCGCCGAGCACGGCGCGTTCGTCCGTGAGCGTTCCGTCGTCTTCGACGTCGGCGACGCGGAGGGTCGTGCCGTCCCACGGCATCCGCGGGTGGTCCCACGTCGTCCAGCACAGCCGGTCTCCCTCGCTGTCGAGTCGCGGGAACGCGTAGAAGTCGTGGCCGCTCGCGACCTGCACGGGGTCGCCACCGTCGGTGGGGATGACGACGAGGTCGTTCTCAACGTCTCCGTTGCGGTGGCGTTCGCGGACGGCGTAGAGACGGTCGCCGTCGGGCGACACCTCGAAGTCGGCGTAGCGGTCGGCCTTCTCGCTCGGCGGTTCGGGCGTCAACGGGTCGGCGTCGTCGCTTCCGTCTGCTGACGTTCGGTAGACGCGCTGGTCGTCGAAGCGGACGAAGTAGACCGTGTCGTCGTGGACGGCGAAGTCGCCGCCGCCGTACTCGTGGACGAGCGTGCGGATGTCGTGGTCGTCGGGGGTGACGTCGATTCGTTCGCCGTCGCGGTCGCGGACGACGACGCCGCGGCCGTCCTCGCTGGGGCGGCGTTCGAGCCAGTCGGTCGCGTCGCCGTCGACGGCGACGCCGCCGAAGGAGACGCCGCCGGTCGACACGAACTCGGGCGAGAGCGGGGAGTCCCACTCGCCGTAGGGCTGTCGCTCGGTCATACCCCGTTGTTTCGCGAGCGAGCGCTTAGTAGTGTGGCATGCCGAACCACGGGGAGAGCGACAGCGTTTTTCGCGCTCGCGGGCTACCACAGGGCGTGACTATCCGGGGGCCGGTCGCCGACGTGGGGGAGACGCGCTCGGTGAACACGAAGTACGGCGACCGCGACCTCGTCGAGTTGACGGTGCGTCCGGAGCGCGGCGTCGGCGAGCCGGTGACGGTGACGCTCTGGGGGAAGTGGGCGGAAACAGCGGAGTACGTCGAGCCGGGCATGGACGTGCTCGTCACCGACCCCGAAGAACGCGAGTGGAACGGCGAGACGCAGTACAGTATCGGTAAAGAGTCGTTCCTCGTCGTCGAACCGGACTTCCTCGTGGACGTGACGAGCGTTCGCGAGTTCGTCCAGTGCCCCCGCCAGTACTACCTCTCGAAGCTTTCGGGGCTCCCGCTCAAGTATCCGGTGACGAAGGGGACCATCGTGCACGAGGTGTTCGGCGACCTCCTCAGGGGGCGCGACCTCGACGCGGCCGTCGACGACGCCGTGACCGACGCGGGCCTGGAGCTCGGCCTGCTGGGCGAGGACCCGGAGGAGGTCCGTCGAGACGTCTACGACCACGCGTCGGCCATCGAGGGGTGGCTCGCACAGGAATCCCTCACTGGTGATGATGACTGGCGCTCCGAGTTCACGCTCATCTCGGAGACGTTCGGCATCAAGGGGCGGTGCGACGCGATTCGGCAGGGGATGCCGGTCGAACTGAAGACGGGGAAGAACACGAAGCGCGATCCCCGATTCCACGATAAGGTGCAGGCGGCGTGTTACGCGCTCCTCCTCCGGGATCGCGGCGTCGAGCCGAACACGGGGACGCTCCTCTACACGAAGAACGCCGCCGTCGACAGAGCGGAGGAGACGGGCGACCTCTCGCCGGCGAAGGAGTTCAGCATCGGGAAGGGCTTTCTCGACTTCGTCGTCCGCACCCGCAACCACCTCGCGGCGCTCGAAGCGCAGGAGAAGACGCCGACGGGGAAGGAGGCGGACGCGGTCTGCGAGTACTGCTTCGAGCGCGAGACCTGCATGGTGGTCTCCGGCCGGCTCGACCAGGAGTCGAAAGTCGGGAAAGTCGGGAAACCGCTCCCCGCGGCGGAGCGCGAGTACTTCGACGACTTCTACGACGCCGTCGAGGCGGAGCGGGAGACGGTGCACGCCGAGTACCGAAAGCTCTGGGAGCAGAGCGCCGAGGAGCGCGTCGACGACGACCGGGCGGTCGTCGGGCTCGAACCCGAAGCAGAAGACGAACTCGAAGACGGCCGGTGGCGGCTTTCCGCGACTCGGCCGGGTGACGCGACGTCGAAGATTCGGGCGGGCGACCGCGTGCTGGCGAGCGACGGGAACCCGGTGACGGGGACGGCGGAGATGGCGCGCGTCGAGGTGCTCACGCCCGACGAGGTGGTCGTGACGACGGACGAACCCGTGAAGCTCCGGCGGCTCGACGTCTACCCGAGCGAGCTCGGCGTCGACCGGATGCTCACGGCGCTCCACGACTTCCTCCTCAAGGGCGACCAGCGCCGGAAGGACGTGCTCTTCGAGCGCGAGGACCCCGCGTTCGCGGACGAGGAGCAGGAGGTCATCCCGAACAACGACGCGCAGAACGCGGCGGTGAACAAGGCCCTCAACGCGGAGGACTTCGCGCTCGTACACGGGCCGCCGGGAACCGGGAAGACGTACACTATCGCGACGCTCGTGCGGGAGTTCGTGGCGCGCGGCGACCGCGTGCTCCTCTCGGCGTTCACGAACCGCGCGGTCGACAACGCCCTGGAGGCCATCCGCGACCAGGGGTTCGACGACTTCGTGCGCGTCGGCACGGAGACGGGCGTGCGCGAGGACATGCAGTCCTTCCGGCTCTCGAAGTCGGGCGACCCCGGCGAGCAGGCGGGCGCGCTCCGGGACGCGCCGCTCGTCGCCGCGACCACCGCCACCTGCGGGTCGCGCGTCATGCGCTCTCAGGAGTTCGACGTCGTGCTCGTCGACGAGGCCAGCCAGCTCACCGAGCCCGACACGCTCGCCGCGATAAACCGGGGAGCGACGTTCGTGCTCGTCGGCGACCACCTCCAGCTCCCGCCCGTGGTTCGCTCCGGCGGCCGGCTCGCGGACTCGCTCTTCGAGCGCCTCATCGAGACCTACGCGGACGCGGGCGTGATGCTCGACAGCCAGTACCGGATGCGCCAGAGTATCCAGGCGTTCTCCTCCCGCGAGTTCTACGACGGCCAGCTTCGGCCCGCGAACGGCGACGTGGCGACGCAGACCCTCGCCGACCTCGACGTCTCCGGCGTGCCGGACGGCGTCGACTTCGAGCAGGTCGCGGGCACCGACGCGCGGCACACGGACAGCGAGGAGGCGGACCGCATCGCCGAACTCGTCGAAGACTATCTCGACGCGGGCGTCGACCCTGAGGACGTCGGCGTCATCGCGCCGTTCCGCGCGCAGGTCGCCGAAATCGGCCGGCGCATGCCGGACGGCGTCACCGTCGACACGGTCGACCGCTTCCAGGGGTCGAGCAAAGAGGTCATCCTCGTCTCCTTCGTCGCCACCGGCGAACTCGACGGGCCGATCTTCGAGGACTACCGGCGGGTGAACGTCGCGCTCACGCGGGCGAAGCGCGCGCTCGTGCTCGTCGGCGACCGCGAGGCATTGGAGACCGACGACGTCTACGAGCGGATGGTCGAGTGGGCGTCGCTGCAGTCGTCGTAGGAGGCGACTCCGTCCGCGACCCGTTCGGCGTCGCCGAGAGCAACACACCTTTCTCTCTCCCGGTTCCCTCACCGACTATGCAGGTCACGTTCCTCGGAACCGGGAGCGCGATGCCGACGCCGGGGCGCGCGCAGTCGGGCGTCCTCGTGGAGACCGCCGAGTCGCGCGTGCTCGTGGACTGCGGGAGCGGCGTGCTCGAACGCCTCGCCGCGACCGACGGCGGCTACGAGGACCTCGACGCCGTCCTCCTCACACACTTCCACCTCGACCACACGAGCGACCTCCTCGCCCTCCTCAAAGCCCGCTGGCTCGCCGGCGCGGGCGACCTCCCCGTCGTCGGCCCCCCGGGGACCGTCGACTTCGCCGACGACGTCTTCACGGGCTACGACTACCTCCGGGAGAACGCATCCGTCACCCCGCGGGACGCCGTCGGCGAGTTCTCCATCGCCGGCCTCGACGTCGAGACCTACGAGACCGACCACTCGATGCGGTGTCACGCCTACCGCCTCGACGACGCCTTCACCTACGGCGGCGACTCCGAGGCCGACGACGGCCTCGCGGCGTTCGCCGAAGGCACGGCCTTCCTCGTCGACTGCTCCTTCCCCGACGACGTCGACGTCTCCAACCACCCGACGCCCGCCCAGCTCGGCCGCGCGCTCGCCGGCCGCGACTTCGACCGCGTCTTCCTCACCCACCTCTACCCGCACACCGAGGGCCGCCACGACGAGATGCGCGCCAGCATCGAAGCCCACTACGACGGCGACGTCTCCTTCGCCGAAGACGGTCAGACCATCAAGGTCGAGTGACTCGTCTGCCGAACCGAGTCAGACCTCCGACTGCCCCGTCTGTCGAACCGGAGTGGATTTCCCACTGCTCCGCCGGGTCCGCTACGCTTAATCCGTCGCCGTCGCAACCCCCGGGTATGCGTGTTCGCGACTGGCAGGACGTGCTCGCGGACGTGACGGAGACGAACGCCGAGCCCGACGGCTGGCGCGCCGTCGCCGGCGACCGCTCGAACGGCATCGGCGAGGACCTCTACCTCGGCCACCCCGCCGTCGGCGTCTACCACCTGAAGACCTACGCGAAGAACCCCTACGAGGTGCGAGGGAAGGGGACGCGAGTCGCGCGCCGGCTCGACGACGACCTCGACTCGTTCTTCCCGGAGAAGACCGGCGGGCGGTTCGCGGTCCGCGAGCCCGCGCCCGACGAGGACACCGCGAAGTCGCGGGCGAAACGACTCGAAGAGGTCGTGAAAACGCACGCCGACGCGCCGACGACGCCGGACGCGCTCTTCGACGACGCGATGGACGTGTTAGAGTCGCCGGCGTTCGGCCCGATGGCGTACGAGTTCGACGGCCGCCCCGACGCCCTCGACGGCCTCGCCGAGCAGTTCGAGGAGTCAGAGGAACTCCTCACCGAGGAACTCGAAGACCTCGTCGAACGCGACGACGTGAACAAAGGCTTCCAGTAGCGTTCTGCCCCGGTTCGACAGGCGTGTCGAGAGGGGTTATTCGCGGGGGATGCGGGCGAGCCAGGCGTCGGGGTTGTCGAGTTCGGCGTCGGTCGGGAGGTAGTCGGGGCCGTCCCAGACGCGGGCGGCGGCTTCGATGCCGCGGGCGTCGACGACGTCGTCGAAGAACGCGCGGCCGCGCTCGTACTGTTTCTGCTTCAGCTGGAAGCCGAGGAGGCGGCCGACGAGGCTGCTGACGTTCGTCCGATTCCGGCGTTCGTCGAGCTTTCGCCGTAAGTCGTCGTAGTCGTCGTCGAAGGCTTCGTCCATGAGGAGTTCCGCGTAGCCTTCGACGGCGGTCATCGCGACGTTCAGGTCGCGGAACGCGTCCTTGGCGACTTTGGCGTCGGCGAGGTCGCTGACGCCGGCGCGCATCCGGTCGCCGAGGAAGTCGGAGAGCCAGGGGGCCGCGCCGAACTCCGCGGCGTGCGTGACCTCGTGGAAGGCGATCCAGCGGCGGAAGCGCTGGAAGTCGACGTCGAGGGTGTCGGCGGCTTTCACGATGTTCGGGTGGACGAAGTAGAGGTCGTGCTCGTCGCCGTCAGCGAGGAGGAGGGGGTCGTACTGGCCGAGGACGTGACGCGCGATGAAGGCGAGCGCGACCGCCATCGTCCCCGTGTTGACGGTGTTGGAGACGCCGGGGAGCGCGACCTCTTGGCCTTCGAGGGGTTCGAAGGCGCGGCGGAAGGTCGGGACGTTCGCCTCCATCCAGTGGTGGCGGTTCTGGATTTCGAGGGTCTTCGGGACGGCGAAGTGGACGCCGGAGACCTCGCGGACGCGCTCGCGGGCGTCGCGGACGTCGCTCGCGTAGGCGGCCTCCATCTCCGGCGTGAGGTCGAGGCGGCCGGGCGGCGTCGCTTCCTTCGCGGCGTCGACGGCGGCGTCCCAGTCCAGCGGCCCGCTGCCGGACGCGGACGCGACCGCCCGGACGCTCTCGTAGAGACTCATTACACGGAGAGAGCCAGTGAAGCGGGAAAGCCCTTCTGGGAACCGCGATACTGAACGTCGGTTACTGGACGCCGGTTACTGGACGCTGATGTCGTCGGCGTCGTCGGCGGATCCGCCGAGTTTCTTCTTCACGGCGACAGCAACACCAGTAGCGACGACCGCGACGGCGAGGGCGGCGACGGCGAGCGCGGCCACGCCCGGTCCGCCGGACAACTCCTCGGCGTCGTCGCCGGTCGAGACGGGCGGTTCCGTCGCGGGTTTTCCTCCTGCGTCGCTCGCGCCGGGGCCGATGTTGCAGGCGAAGTCGAGGTCCGATTCGTGGAAGTGAATGTCGACAAGTCCCATACATCTCTCGGCGGCGGCCACAACTAAAGCCGTTGTGGGACCGCGCGCCGCTCCGGAACCGCACCGTTGATTGGCCCGTAGCCGTGATGTGTCCGTATGGAAGACGCTCCGCGTGCGTTCCTCGACGACCTCCTTTCGACCGCGAGCCCGTCCGGGTTCGAGACCGCCGCTCAGTCCGTCTGGCTGGAGTACGTGTCCGCGTTCGCCGACGACGTCACCACGGACGCCTACGGGAACGCGGTCGCGGTCTACGAGGGCGACGAGGCGGGTCCCGAGCTCGCGTTCGCCGGGCACGCCGACGAAATCGGGCTGATGGTCGCGGAGATCGACGACGACGGCTTCGTCCGCCTGACGCCCATCGGGGGCGCGGACCGCACCGTCTCGCTCGGCCGGCACGTCCGTATCCACACGGACGACGGTCCGGTGAACGGCGTCGTCGGGCAGGCCGCCATCCACCTGCGGATGACGCAGGACGACCCGGACGCGCCGAAGGACATCGGCGAGCAGTACGTCGACATCGGCGCGGAATCGGAAGAAGAAGCCCGCGAGCTCGTCGAGGTCGGCGACCCGATCACCATCGCCGAAGCGGTCGACGACCTCCAGGGGACGCGGGTGGCGGCGCGCGGGATGGACAACCGCATCGGCATCTGGACGGCGGCCGAGGCGCTCCGCCGCGCCGCCGACCGCGGCGTCGACGCCACCGTCTACGCCGTCTCAACGGTACAAGAGGAAGTCGGGTTGAACGGCGCGGAGATGGTCGGGTTCGACCTCGACCCGGACGCCTACGTCGCCATCGACGTGACGCACGCGACCGATCACCCCGTCCACCCAGGCGACACGCCCGGCGAGGTCGAGCTCGGGAGCGGGCCGGTCGTCGCGCGCGGCGCGACGAACCACGTCGAGCTCGTGCGCGCCGTGCGCGACGCCGCCGGCGAGGCGGACATCGACGTCCAGCTCCAGGCGAACGGCATCCGGACGGGGACGGACGCCGACGCGGTGTTCACGCAGCGCGGCGGCATCCCCGCGATGAACCTCGGCGTTCCGAACCGCTACATGCACACGCCCGCCGAAATCATCGACACCGGCGACCTCGACGCGGCCGCCGACCTCCTCGCCGCCGTCGCGGACTCCGAGTCCGACCGCGAGGACTTCCGCGTCGACCTCTAGGCGCGGCGACGCCTTCTCGGCCTGTGCCGGTACGCTTATCCGCTTCGCATACGGCCATCGTGTATGACCGGCCGACCGCTCGACGTTCTGGAGGAAGCCCTACAGTCGCCCGTCACCGTCCACCTCAAGGACGGCGAGTTCCACGAGGGCGTCCTCACGGGCTACGACCAGCACATGAATCTCGTCCTCGAAGACGGCGAAGACACAATCGTTATACGCGGCGACAACGTCGTCACGATACAGCCATGACTGGGGCAGGAACCCCGAGCCAGGGGAAGAAGAACAAGACGACGCACGTGAAGTGCCGGCGGTGCGGCGAGAAGTCGTACCACTCCCGGAAGAAAGTCTGCGCGAGCTGCGGATTCGGTAAGACCGCGAAACGCCGCTCGTACAGTTGGCAGTCGAAGAACGGCGACAACTAACGCCGTATTCTCTCGCTCTCTCGTCGCGGAGCCGCTGCGTTAGCCGCGGCTCCGGATTCGACGTCTCCGTCGACGATTCTGCGCTCGACGCCTCGAACCGGTGAGCGGCGCGGACGTCGACGTCCATCCGAGACGGATACACGAGACGTTGCACAAACGTGGATATCAACTCGGTGTTTTTGCGGTCGTTAGGGCACAAAAGAGTGGGTTTTTGGTGTTGGGTGTGCGACCACTGGCTATGGCAATGGGCGAGCCGGCCGCGGACGGGTTGACCGAGAAGTGCGGCGTCGTCGGGATGAGCCTCGACGAGGAGGATGCCGCACTCCCCCTCTACTACGGGCTGTACGCGCTCCAGCACCGCGGACAGGAGTCCGCGGGCATCGTGACGCACGACGGCTTCCAGCAGCACAGCCACGTCGAGATGGGGCTCGTCGGGGACGCGTTCGACGAGGCGGACGTCGAGTCGCTGAAGGGCTCGTCGGGCATCGGGCACGTCCGCTATCCGACCGCGGGGAGCGTCGACACGTCCTGCGCGCAGCCGTTCACCGTCTCCTTCAAGGGCGGCGCGCTCGGCCTCAGTCACAACGGCAACCTCGTGAACGCCGCCGAGGTCCGCGACGACCTCGCGAACAAGGGCCACGCGTTCACGAGCGACGGCGACACCGAAGTCATCGCGCACGACCTCGCGCGCAACCTCTTAGAGGAAGACCTCGTGCGCGCGGTGAAGCGGACGATGGAGCGCGTCCACGGGTCGTACGCGCTCACCATCACGCACGACGACACCGTCCTCGGCGTTCGCGACCCCGAGGGGAACCGCCCGCTCTGCATCGGACGGCTCGACGACGGCCACGTCATCGCCTCCGAATCCGCCGCCATCGACACGCTCGGCGGCGAGCTCGTCCGGGACGTGAAACCGGGCGAGCTCGTCGTCCTCCACGAGGACGGCGGCGGCTTCGACTCCTACCAGCTCAAGGACCCCGAGCACACCGCACACTGCTTCTTCGAGTACGTTTACTTCGCCCGACCGGACTCCGTCATCGACGAGGAGCTCGTCTACGAGGTCCGCCGAGAGCTGGGGCGAAAGCTCTGGGCGGAAGCCGGCGCGGACACGGACGTCGTCATGCCGGTGCCGGACTCCGGCCGCGCGTTCGCGTCCGGGTACGCCGACGCCGCCCAAGAGGACGACGCCGACGTCGAGTTCGCCGAGGGCCTGATGAAGAACCGGTACGTCGGCCGGACGTTCATCATGCCGACACAGGAGGCGCGCGAGCGCGCCGTCCGCCTGAAACTCAACCCCATCCGCTCGACAGTGGAGGGGAAGACGGTGACGCTCATCGACGACAGCATCGTGCGCGGCACGACCTCCGACCAGCTCGTCGAACTCCTCTACGACGCCGGCGCGGAGGAAGTCCACGTCCGCATCGGCGCGCCGAAAATCCTCGCGCCCTGCTACATGGGCATCAACATGGCGACGCGCGAGGAGCTCATCGGCGCGAACCGGAGCACGGAGGAAATCTGCGAGCATATCGGCGCGGACTCCCTCTCCTATCTCTCCGTCGACGCCATCACCGAGGCGGTCGGGAAGTCCGGCGACGACCTCTGTCTCGGCTGCGTGACCGGCGAGTACCCCTACGACATCGACGGGGAGATGACCGACCGCGACGTCGAGCGCCCCGTCGTCCGGCCGGAGCCCGTCGACGCCGACTGATCAGGCGTAGGCGTGGTGGAGGAGGACGTAGACGACGGTGCCGAGCGTGAAGGAGACGACCCAGAGGCTGGCGGCGATTCGGCCGGCGCGCGCGTGGTGTGTTTCTGCGAGTTCTGCGACCGAATGCGTGCCGGCGAGGATGAGCGCGTAGAAGACGACGGGGATGCAGACGATTGCGAGGAGGATGTGGACGGCGAGCAGCGGCAGGTAGACGAAGGTGTAGACGCTATCCGGACCGCCGAACGCGGTGGTGCCTTCGAGGATGATGTGCCAGAGGTAGAGCGTGAGGAACGCGACGAAGAGGAGCGTGCTCGCGAGCATCGCGACGCGGTGTTTCCCGAACTCCTTCCGGCGCGCCCACCGGACGCCGGCGAGGATAGTGGCGACGGCGGTGACGCTCACGACCGCGTTCGCGTGCGGGGCGAGTGCGACGAACGGGTGGTGAGGGACCGCGCGCGGTGGAATCACACCGCCGACGGCGGCGAAGACCGCCGCGAGCGCGAGCGCGGACACCACGGCCGTCGTCGCCGGGACGTGCTGACGGACGAACGTTCGCATACCGCCTCGTTCGGCGGCGCGCGGCATAAGTCCCCGCGCCCCGCCGCCGTGTGGGAGTTTTGCACGCTGCCGTCGAATGGAAGGTCTTTTATTAGTCCCCGTTCTACGAATGATTGCAATCGCACGACGCGAGCGTGGGTAGCCAAGCTAGGCCAAAGGCGCAGCGTTGAGGGCGCTGTCCTGTAGAGGTTCGCAGGTTCAAATCCTGCCCCACGCATCGCACACGCGGCAGGCCGCCGCGACCGCTGCGATGCAGGTGATATCCCTCTGGGACATCACCCACGCACAACTTCACTTCGAAACCACGCCCCGTAGCCGTGGCCGCCGGCACGGGTCGTGGATTCTCTCGTCGTCGATCCCCGCCAGTCGTCGCGCCCGGCGGTTCCGTCGGCTCAGGCGTTCCCGCTACCGCACAGTTGAAAAGGCCACCCCCACATACACGTTGGTATGGCTAAGTACTCGACGGGCGGGTCCCGGGGCGGAAGCTCCGACGGAACCTGCGAGCTCTGCGGGCAGACGACGGATTCGCTCACCACGGCGACCGTCGCCGGCGCGGAGCTCAACGTCTGTTCGAACTGCGCGAACCTCGACGAATCGAAGAAGACCGGCGGCCACAGCCGCGGCGAAGACCAGTCGCGGAGCGAGGCGGACCGCCGGAAGCGCGCCGCGCAGAACACCGCCCGTCAGCTCGACTCCGCGCAGTCCGAGTCGAACTACTGGGAGGAGCACGGCTCGAACTACGACGCCGACCAGCTCCCCTACCTCGTCTCCGACTACGGCGAACGCGTGACGAACGCGCGACAGGGCGCGGGCTACACGCAAGAAGAGCTCGCCGAGGAGCTCGGTATCGAGGAGAACGACCTGCTCGCGGTCGAGCAGGGCCGGGCGACGCAGGCGAGCGTCGGCGGCTCCGTCGTCCGCGCGCTCGAAGAGAAGTTCGATATCTCCCTCTCCGAGGAGTAGTGTTTTAGCGGCGCGGCCGTACACTGTGAGACGATGACGCAGTCGCTCGCGCCGACCGACCCGTACACGACGCGGTTCGAGGCCGCGGTCACGGCCGTCGACGGCCGTGACGTCACGCTCTCCGAGACGTACTTCTACCCGGTCGGCGGTGGACAGCCAGCGGACCGCGGGCGGCTCGCGGGCGTCCCGGTCGAACACGTCGCCGAGGCCGACGACGCGGTCGTTCACACCCTCGTTGAGGAGCCGGACGTCCAAGTCGGCGAGGTCGTCGCCGGCGAGATAGACGAGGAGTTCCGAACGTACTGCATGCGGGCGCACACCGCGAGCCACGTCCTCTACGGCGCGGGTCGGCGACTTCTCTCCGACCTCGGCTACGGCGGGTTCGACATCGGCGAGACGAAGGTGCGCGTGGACTTCGAGACGACGACGGACGTCGACGACGACGTACTCGTCGAACTGGAGCGACTCGCGAACAGAGCGGTCTGGGACTCGCGCGCGGTCTCCTGGGAGGAAGTCCCGCAGGCGGACGCGGTGGCGCGCGACGACATCGCGTTCAACGTCGCGACCGAGGAGGGCGTGATGGCCGACTCCGACACGGTTCGCGTCGTCGACGTGGACGGCTGGGACGTCTCCGCCTGCGGCGGCACGCACGTCGAGAACACCCGAGAAATCGGGCTCGTCGCGGTGCGCGACCGGTCGAACCCCGGCGAGGGGTTGACGCGCGTCGAGTTCTCCGTCGGCGAGGCCGCCGTCGACTCGCGCGCGGAGGAGCGCCGGGCAGCGTTCGCGGCGGCGCGCGACCTCGGCGTGCCGCGCGAAGAGCTCGACGCGGGCGTCGACAGCCTGCACGCGAACGTCGAGGAACTCGAAGGGGAGCGCGAACGCCTCCGGGACGCGCTCTTGGAGGCGCGGCTCGACGGGTTCTCGAGCTTCGAGCGTGACGGCGCGCGCTGGCTCGTCGGGACCGTCGACGCCCTCGACGCGAACGCGGTCGCCGACCGGCTGCGCGAGGCCGCGGCCGGCCGCGCGGACGTCGTCGCGGTCGCCGGCGGCGGCGAACGCGCGTTCCTCGTCGTGGCGTCCACCGGGGACGTGGACGCCGGCGGCGTCGTCGACGAGGTCACCGCCGAGTTCGGGGGTGGCGGCGGCGGTGGCGGCGCGCTCGCACAGGGCGGCGGCCTCGACGCGTCCGCGACGGACGTCGTCGACTCACTCGGGGGCTAACAGGCAGCTAGCGCGTTCTCGGGGGGTGTACTGCACAGTCGCGTCGTTCCCGCCCGAGCGGCTCGTCAGGTCATATGCAGTTTGGCCGCGGTATCTGTCTTGAACGTTCGCGGGGAACCAATCGCTTTTTCGAGGGTGGCGGCAGAAGGAGGAGTATGCCTTTGAGTGGAGAGCAGGCGGCGGTGCGCGACCTCGTGCGAGAGTTCGCAGAAGAGGAGATCGCGCCGGTCGCGGCCGAATGCGACGAGGAAGCGCGGTTCCCGGAGGGCGTCTGGGACGGCCTCGCCGACCTCGACTTGACCTCCTTGACGGTTCCGGAGGCGTACGGCGGGTACGACGCGGACAAGACGACGTACTCGGTGGTGAACGAGCAGGTGGCGTACGGGAGTCTGGCGGTGGCGACGGCGCTCTCCGTGCATTCGCTGGCGACGTCGTGTATCGCGGAGTTCGGGAGCGAATCGGTGAAGGAGGAGTGGCTGCCGGAGATGGCGGACGGCCGGCCCGTCGGGGCGTTCGCGTTGTCGGAGCCGGGCGCGGGGTCGAATCCGGCGCAGATGACGACGACGGCGCGGAGAGAGGGCGACGAGTACGTCATCAACGGGACGAAGCAGTGGATCACGAACGGCGAGCGCTCCGGCGTCGTCCTCCTGTTCGCGAAAGTCGACGACGGCTCGGAGGGAACGACTGCTGACTCGGACGCTGTCACGCAGTTCCTCGTCCCGAAGGACACGCCGGGGCTCTCGGTGGGGAAGAAGGAGGAGAAGCTCGGGCTGCGGGCGAGCGACACGACGAGCCTGGAGTTCGACGACGCGCACATTCCCGCGGAGTACCGGCTGACGGAGGTCGGGCGGGGGCTGTCGGCGGCGTTCAGTATTCTCACCACCGGTCGTATCGGCATCGCGTCGCAGGCGGTCGGGCTGGCGCAGGCGGCGCTCGACGACGCCGTCGAATATGCAGGAGAGCGCGAGCAGTTCGGGAAGGCTATCGGGGAGATTCAGAGCGTCCGGCACAAGCTCGCGGATATGGAGACGCAGGTGCGGGCGGGCCGCGCGCTCGTTCGTGAGGCCGCCGAGCTCGCGGACGCCGGCGAGGACTTCCGGCAGGCGGCGTCGGCGGCGAAACTTTACGCGAGCGAGGCGGCGGTGGACGTGACGAACGAGGCAGTGCAGGTCCACGGCGGCTACGGCTACACGACGGACTTCGACGTCGAGCGCTACTACCGCGACTCGAAGATCACCACTATCTACGAGGGGACCTCGGAGATCCAGAAAGAAGTCATCGCGCGCGGCCTGCTCGACTGACTAGTCGCTGCGGCCGGTGGTTTCGGAGCGCGCGACGCCGTGCGCGCCGGAGCGAGCCTTGCCCTCGGGGGTGAGGCGGATGAACTCGCTGTTCTCGCGGGCGTCGTCGAGGGTGTGTGCGCCGCAGTAGGAGACGCCGGAGCGGACGCCGCCGAGGAACTCGCGGAGTTCGGTCTCCAGTGGCCGTTTGAGGGCGACCATCGACTCGACGCCCTCGTCGGCGTCGGGGCGGCCGTCCTTGTCCTCGCGGCGCTCCATCGCCGCGCCCGTGGACATCCCGCGCGTGCGCTTGTATTTGACGCCGTCGACCTCGACGGTTTCACCGGGAGCCTCGGGCGTTCCCATGAAGAACCCGCCCATCATGACGGCGTCAGCGCCGCCGACGAGGGCTTTCACGGCGTCGCCGGAGGTCTGGATGCCGCCGTCGGCGATGGTGGTGACGCCGGCTTCGTCGGCGGCCTCGGCGGCGTCGGTGACGGCGGTGAACTGGGGGACGCCCGCGCCCGCGACCTCGCGGGTCGTGCAGTGCGAGCCCGGGCCGATGCCGACTTTCACGCAGTCCGCGCCGGCGTCGGCGAGGTCGTGCACGCCCTGTTTCGTGGCGACGTTCCCGGAGACGAGCGGCGTGTCGGGGAAATCGCCGGCGAGTTCGCGGGTGACGTCGATGGCGGCCTCCATGTGGCCGTGGGCGACGTCGAGGACGAGCGCGTCGACGCCGGCGTCGACGAGGGCCTGCGCGCGTTCGGTGTGGTCTTCGGCGATGCCGAGCGCGGCGGCGACCTGTTCGCCGGCGTCGACGACGGCTTCGACCTCCGCGGCTTGCTTCTCGACGGGGAGGAAGCGGTGGACGACGCCGAGGCCGCCGAGGCGCGAGAGCTCGATTGCGGCGTCGGCTTCGGTGACGGAGTCCATCGGCGCGCTGAGGACGGGCGCGTCGAGCGTGAGGCCGGGCGCGAGTTCGGTTTCGAGCGAGACGTCGCTGCGGCTGTCGACGGGCGAGCGTTGCGGGACGACCAGTACGTCCCCGTAGGAGAGTCCGGTTCGGACGTTCATCGGTAACCTTCGATTCCAAGTGAAGCGTCCCGTATAGGCCTCACGGTTCGTCCCACGGAGCGGAAACCGTTTTCCGATGCGGCGCGTACGCCGGCGTGTGAGTGAGTACGACGCCGTGGTCTACGACCTCGACGGGACGCTCGTCGACCTCCCGGTGGACTGGTCGCGGGTCCGCACGGACGTCGAGGCCGTGCTCCGGGACGCGGGCGCAGACCCGGAGGGCCTCGTCACGTGGGAGCTGTACGACTGCGCGGAGGCGGTCGGCGTCGCGACGGAAGTGGAGGAGATTATCGCGAGCGCGGAGCGGACGAGCGCGGCGGACGCGGCGGCGCTCCCGCTACTCGCCGACGTCCGGGAGTCGGCGACGCCGGCGGCGGTCTGCTCGCTGAACTGCGAGGCGGCGTGCCGCATCGCGCTCGACCGGCACGACGCCGGCGAGCGGTTCGCCGCGGTCGTCGGGCGCGACACGGTGCCGGCGCGGAAGCCGGACCCGGCGGCGCTCCACCGCGCCATCGAGGCGCTGGACGTACCGCCGGAGCGCGTGCTCTTCGTCGGCGACGCGGACCGGGACGCGGAGACGGCGCGGCGCGCGGGCACCGGCTTCGAGTACGTGTAGTCGCCCCCGCGGATAGCCGGGTCGCCTACGTTTTTCACGGGTCGCGCGAGAAAGGAGAGTATGACCAGCGTGCAGACGGTTCGCTCGATGAAGGGCGAGGAGGCGATTACGATGCTGACGGCATACGACGCGCCGACGGCGGCGCTCGTCGACGAGGCGGGCATCGACGTGGTTCTCGTCGGCGACAGCATGGGGAACGCGGTGATGGGGTACGAGACGACGGTTCCGGTGACGATGGAGGACGTCCTCTCTCGGACGGCCGCGGTGGCGCGGGCGACGGACGACGCGCTCGTCGTCGCCGACATGCCCTTCCTCTCCTACGGGCCGGACGAGGCGACGGGCGTCGAGAACGCCGGCCGGCTCCTGAAGGAGGCGGACGCGGACGCGGTGAAACTGGAGTGCGGCGAACACACCGTCGACCTCACCGAGCGACTCACGCAGCTCGGTATTCCCGTTCAGGCCCACCTCGGATTGACGCCGCAGCACGTGAATCAGCTCGGCGGCTACTTCCGGCAGGGGACGACGCGGGAGGCCGCACAGGCGATTATCGACCTCGCGGAGGCGCACGCGGACGCGGGCGCGTTCAGCCTCGTCCTCGAGCACGTCCCGGCGAACGTCGCCGCGCAAGTGACGGAGGCCATCGACATCCCGACCATCGGCATCGGGGCCGGCCCGGACTGCGACGGCCAGGTCCTCGTCATCACCGACGTGCTCGGGCTCTCCGACCGCCTCCCGCCCTTCGCGGAGGCGTTCGGCGACGTCAAATCCGAGATGGAGTCCGCGCTCTCCGGGTACAAGAACGCCGTCGAGAACGGGGAGTTCCCGGACGAAGCGCACGCGCACAGCGACGACGACCTCGACGGCCTCTACTGACTCACGCCTACTCCGACGCCCCGTCCTCCCCGACGCTCGTCCCCCCTCCGACGGCCACAGCCCTCCGACGCCCCGTCCTCCCTCTCGTCGGCGGCGGCGACGCGAACCGGTTCCATCTCTTTCCTAGAACACTACCGCACTCTAACGGGGTATCCGGAGTCGACCGTCACACCTCTAGCTCTCTTGCATCCTCTAGCGAAAACACGTATTTACGCACTGGATCGAGAACTAGTCGCCCGGACATGACTGTAGATAGCCTACCAAAATCGAATTCTGGTGAACAATCGTCCACTACTTGTTCGAGCGGGTCGTTCGCGTCGACGCGCGCGCCGCCGCCGCACACGGTGACGGACGAAGCGGGACGGGACCTCCGCGTTCGGTCGTTCCGGGGGCTGTGTCGGGTGGACGAGGCGGAGCTCGCGGCGATGTACGCGGCGTTCGACCCGACGATGCGCGCACAGGGGCTTCCCCCGATGGACCGCGAACGCATCCACGCGTGGCTCGACCAGATCGCGCCGGGCCTCCACGCGGTCATCGAGCACGACGGCGGCGTCGTCGGGCACGCCGTGCTCGTGCCGACGGAGAGCGCAGCGGCGGAACTCGCGATATTCGTCCACCAGGACTACCAGGGCGCTGGCGTCGGCACGCACCTCCTCAGAACGCTCCTCGACGCCGGAGCGGCCGACGGCATCCCCGCCGTCGTCCTCCACGTCGAGCGGACGAACCCGCGCGCCATCGCGCTCTACAAGTCCTGCGGGTTCAGCGTCGCCGACGACCGGATGGAGCGGATGGAACTCCGAATGCGGCGGTCGCTCGTCCCGGGAGAACCAGACGAATAAACACGGTCGAGCCGAGTCAGACCGACGTTGGTTCGCGGACCCAGCGCGCGTAGCCGTAGACGCAGAGGGCGGTGGCGAGCCAGACGGCCGCGCAGACGCGGATGGCGAAGTTCACCCACGCCTCCCAGCCGGGGAGCGTGAAGAACAGGGAGAGGGCGGCTACGAGGGGCGCGCCCACGACGATGGTGAGCGAGAACGTGGTCTGCATCACCCACTGGAAGTCGACGTCGCTCATGTCTCGTTCTTCGCGGCGACGGCGGTAAGTCCGGCGATGCGCGTCGGCTTCGCGCGGTCAGTCGAGAGCGGCGAGGAAGGCGTCGACCTCGCGGTTGAAGGCGTCGGGGGTTTCGAGGAAGGCGAGGTGGGCGGCGTCCGGGAGCGTCGTCCACTCGCCGCGGTCGACGTGGTCGGCGAGGTACTCGCTGAAGCGCGGCGGGGTGAGGGTGTCGTGGTCGCCGGTGAGCGCGAGGAGCGGCACGTCGAGGCCGGGGAGGCGGTCGCGGGCGTCGAAGTTGTGGCAGGCGAGGAAGTCGCGTTCGACGGTGGCGCGGCCGGCGTCGCGCATCGCGGCGCGGGAGGCGTCGGTGAGGCGGGGGTCGGGGTCGTGGAAGAGCCGGTCGGGTTCGTGGAGGAAGTCGACGGCGCGGTCGAAGTCGTGCGCGAGCCACTCTCTAAGCGGTTGGCCGACGGCGAGCCTCGCGCCGGAGCCGACGAGAACCGCTCCCTCCGGGTCGAGGCGGCCGTCGAGACACCCTGAGAGCACGACCGCGCCGCCGAGAGAGTTCCCGATGAGTACGTCGGCGTCGACGGCGTCGGCGACGGCGGCGACGTCGTCGACGTAGGCGTCGATGGCGTCCTCGGGCGGGACGTCGACGTCCGCGGAGTCGCCGTGGCCGGAGAGGTCGAGGGCGGCGACGGTTCGGCCGGCGGCGAGTCGGCCGAGCTGCGCGCGCCAGATCTGGTGAGTGCCGCCGCTTCCGTGGACACAAAGGATTCGCCGCCCGTCACCACGCGTCGACGTTCGGTACGCCGTCGTCCGCCCGTCGTGTGTGACCGTCTCCATACCGGGTGTGGGGCCGGCGACCCGATAAGCCCACGGGGTGTGAACCGCAATTCTACCGATGCGTGGAAAACACCCCACGTACCCCCCGAAACTAGAGTAAGGTTTAAATACTTAGTCCGATTACTTTGGGTTAGCTATGAACGAGTCTCACTCCGAAGCCGTCCGCGAGGACGGCGGCATCGTTCGGCGGTACGACTACACTGATGCGAGCGTCGTGGCCGCCGACCTCGGTGTCGAGGACGGCAGCGTCGACGTCGCCGACGGGACCGCCATCGTCGTCGCGACCCGCGGCGACACCGAACGCCAGTACGAGTTCGACCTCCCCGAGGGCGAGGCGGAAGCGTTTATCAATAACGGCGTCGTCACCGTCGAGGTGAAACGATGAAGCTGACGGTCAAGCCCCTCAAGCAGAAGGACGCGGGACGCGGACTCGCGGCCATCGACCGCGGGGCGATGCGCGAGCTCGACCTCGAGAACGGCGACTACATCGTCATCGACGGGACCGGACAGGGTCGCGCCGTCGCGCGCGTCTGGCCGGGCTACCCCGAAGACGAAGGCGAGGGCGTCATCCGCATCGACGGCCGCCTCCGCCAGGAAGCCGACGTCGGCATCGACGACCGCGTCACCGTCGAGAAAGCGGACATCAAGCCCGCGACCAGCGTCACGGTCGCGCTCCCGCAGAACCTCCGCATCCGCGGGAACATCTCGCCGTACATCCGCGACAAGCTCTCCGGCCGCCCCGTCACTTCCGGACAGACCGTCCCCGTGAGCCTCGGGTTCGGCGGTCTCGGGAACATGAGCGGCCAGCAGGTCCCGCTCAAAATCGCTGAAACGGACCCCGACGGCACGGTCGTCGTGACGGATTCGACGGAGATCAACATCTCCGAGCGGCCCGCCGAGGAGATTCAGAGCGGCGGGGACGCCGGTAGCCGCGACAGCACGCCGAACGTCGCCTACGAGGACATCGGCGGTCTCGACCGCGAGCTCGAACAGGTGCGGGAGATGATCGAGTTGCCGATGCGTCACCCCGAGCTCTTCCAACAGCTCGGCATCGAGCCGCCGAAGGGCGTGCTCCTCCACGGCCCGCCCGGCACGGGGAAGACGCTCATCGCGAAAGCGGTGGCGAACGAAATCGACGCGCACTTCGAGACTATCTCCGGCCCCGAGATCATGTCGAAGTACTACGGGGAGTCCGAAGAGCAGCTGCGCGAGGTCTTCGAGAACGCCGAAGAGGAGTCGCCGGCGATCATCTTCATCGACGAGATCGACTCCATCGCGCCGAAGCGCGAGGAGACGAGCGGCGACGTCGAACGCCGCGTCGTCGCCCAGCTCCTCAGCCTCATGGACGGCCTCGAAGAGCGCGGCGACGTGACGGTCATCGCGGCGACGAACCGCGTCGACGCCATCGACCCCGCGCTCCGCCGCGGCGGCCGGTTCGACCGCGAGATCGAAATCGGCGTCCCCGACCAGGACGGCCGGAAGGAGATTCTCCAAGTCCACACGCGCGGCATGCCGCTCTCCGAGGGCGTCGACGTCGACTACCTCGCCGAGAACACGCACGGGTTCGTCGGCGCGGACATCGAATCCCTCGCGAAGGAGGGCGCGATGAACGCGCTCCGCCGCATCCGCCCGCAGATCGACCTCGAATCCGACGAGATCGACGCGGAAATCCTCGAGTCCATCCACGTCACCGAATCGGACTTCAAGGAGGCGCTGAAGGGCATCGAGCCGAGCGCGATGCGCGAGGTCTTCGTCGAAGTCCCCGACGTCACGTGGAATCAGGTCGGCGGCCTCGAAGACACCAAAGAGCGGCTGCGCGAGACCATCCAGTGGCCGCTCGACTACCCCGAGGTCTTCGAATCCATGGACCTCGAGTCCGCGAAGGGCGTCCTCATGTACGGCCCGCCGGGGACCGGGAAGACCCTGCTCGCCAAGGCCGTGGCGAACGAGGCGAACTCGAACTTCATCTCCATCAAGGGCCCCGAACTCCTCAACAAATATGTGGGAGAGTCCGAGAAGGGGGTCCGTGAAGTCTTCGAGAAGGCTCGGTCGAACGCACCCACCGTGGTGTTCTTCGACGAGATCGACTCCATCGCCGGGCAGCGCGGCCGCAACCAGAGCGACTCCGGCGTCGGCGAACGCGTCGTCAGCCAGCTCCTCACCGAACTCGACGGCATCGAGGACTTAGAGGATGTCGTCGTCATCGCGACGACGAACCGCCCGGACCTCATCGATTCGGCACTCCTCCGCCCCGGCCGCCTCGACCGCCACGTCCACGTTCCGGTCCCCGACCGCGACGCCCGCGAAGCCATCCTCGAGGTCCACACGCGGAACAAACCGCTCGCCGACGACGTCGACCTCGCCGACGTCGCGCGGCGCACTGACGGCTTCGTCGGCGCGGACCTCGAAGCCCTCGCCCGCGAAGCCACGATGAACGCCACCCGCGAGTTCATCAACTCCGTCGATCCCGAGGAGGCCATCGAATCCGTCGGGAACGTCCGCGTCACCGCCGACCACTTCGAGCAAGCGCTCGACGAAGTCACCCCGAGCGTCGACGAAGACGTCCGCGAACAGTACGACGAAATCGAACAGCGCTTCGAAAAAGCCGAATCCCCCGAAGAACAGGAAGTCGCCGGCCGCGGGTTCCAGTAGGACCCTTTTAGGCGAGCGGGTCGCAACGCGACCCGCTCGATAAACATTTCCACCAAAAGCCCTGCGCGACCCCTTCGGGACCGCTTGGGCCTCACCGCGAAGCGGCGAGCGAATCCCCGACCTCCCGGGCTCTCACGAGCCGCTCGGTCGACGAACGCTGGTAGCGTCTCCCTCCCGTTCTACGAACGTTTACGAGTCATTAGGCGGCGACCCCGTGTCGTGACCTGAGAATCGCCGCGGAGCGTCTACGGTTGTGCGGCACCCGTTCCGCGAAGTAACAGTCGCCGCCTGTACGCCAGAGACCGCGAGAACGAGCGAACGCTACTGTTCCGGCGTAAGTTCTTCGGCGGCGTCGCGTTCGAGGAGGGGGTCGGCGTTCTCCTTGGGGAGGGTGACGACGTCGTCCGCTTCGAGCGTGTAGGTGCGCTCGTCGAGGCCGAAGATCTCGCCGACGTCCTGCGTGACGCGCACGGTCTTCCGGGAGAGCGCGGGTTCGTCCGCAGCCGCCTCGGGCTCGTCGACGTCGCCGGCGTCGCGCGGCGGCTCCTCGGGCGGCGGCGTCGGGTCCGCTCGGTCCTCGTCGCCCATCGCCGCCGCGGCGCTCGACGCCGCCGGCTCCGGGTCGGTCGGCGCGGACGGCGCGACCGTCTCCCCGTCGTCAGTCGACGCCGGTTCCGGTTCCGCCGTCCTCGACGCACTCTCGCGCTCCAGATCGAGCGACCGCTCAGGCGACTCTGACGTCGCCGCGGCGTCGCGGTCGGTGGTCGCCTCGCCCGCGATGACGTCGAGGACGTGGCGTTTGTTCTCCTCGATGCGAGCGACGAGGTCGTCGTAGAGCGCCGTCTCCTCGGTCGTGAGACCGTCGGCGTTCGCGCGCATCCCGGCGGCGGCGAGACTCGCCTGCTTCACGATCTTCCCCATCCGCCGCTCGTAGATGGCTTCCGCGACCTGCTCGGCCGTCTCGATCTCGTCCGTGAGCTGCTGGACTTCCTCGGAACGGAAGGGGTCGTCGGCTTCCGCGGCCGCCTCGTCTCGCTCGTCTTCGAGGTCGCGGAGGTAGTCCGCGACCTCCTCGTAGAACGATTCGCGGAGCTCTTGGAGGCCGTCGGTCGCGCGCTCGCGCGTCTGCGCCGCGCGGAGGTCTTCGAGATTCATTCTTTCGCCTTCTCCGCCCACCCGCGAGCCATCAAGTAGATGCCCGCGTACTCGGGTATCGACACCACACCCGGTTCGACTGTAAGCGTTTCCCCACGCAGTTCGACGGTTCGGTTCGCCGTGACTTCGACGGTGATGTCGTGTCCGACGAAAGTATCGGGGACGGCGTCGACGAGCGGGTCGAACGCCTCGAGCTCCGACTCGTCGAGCCGCAGCACGCGCAGCCCGCTCCCGCCGTGCAGCGTTCCGGGGAACCGGATGAGCCGGTTCGTGTCCGTCGTCACCGGCTCGTCGATGGGCGCGTTGTACTCGTCGACGGCCTCGCCGAGGAGCTGCCGGACGAGCTTGATGTACGCCCCGCCGAGTTCGATGTTCCCCTGCCGGATCTCCTCGCGGCGGTCCTCCACGACGTTCAGAATCGCGTTCGCGCGTCCCTCGCCGACGCCGTCGAACGTCTGGAGGCGGAGGCGCGCCTCGTCGTCGTCCATCTCGCGGAGGTCGTCGACGTAGTCGTTGACGTAGTCGTTCACGCGCCGCCCCCACCCGCCGTCGGTGGGGAGCGTCTTCTTCTCGACGGGGTTCTTCAGGCGGCGGCCGCCGACCATCTGCTTCTCCGAGAGAGCGTCGAGTTCGATGCCGTTTCCGCGGACGTAGTCGACGATTTCGCGGCGTTCCTGCCGGTCGAGCTTTCGGACGCGCTCGTCGCGGACGTGCGCGTGGTAGCCGCGGCCGCCGGAGAAGACGCACTGGACGTCCGTGAAGCCGAAGTCGCGTTCGAGGAAGTCGAGGAGCTTCAGGAGGGCCTGCTTCCCGGCTTCGAGCATCTCCGCGTAGGAGTCCTCGCCCGGCGTGATCTGCGGGAGGTGGTCGGCGTCGATGTCGAACACGACGTCCGCGCCCCGCCACCCCTTCTCCCCCATCGTTCGCGCGCCGGGGTCGTCGTAGTAGCCGCCGGAGAAGTAGACGTGCCGCGGGCGTTCGCGCTGGAGGAACTCCTGTACGTTACCGATGTCGAGGACGGACTTGTGCCGGACCATCGTCGTGTCCGGCCCGCTCGTCCACGGGATGTACCCCCACTCGCGCGCCTCCGCGCCCGGCGGCAGTTCGACGTCGACCCGCCGGTAGTAGTCGCGGAAGCGGCCCCTGAGGTACGCTCGCGTTCGCTCCTCCATACGACCCACTGCTTGCTGGCCGCCGAGTATAGGCGTGTCGTTCGCTACCGGCGGAAGAACTGACTGATGCGCTCGGAGAGCTTCTCCGCGTCGCCGAGACGGAGGTAGTACGCGCTCCCGCCGTCCTCGTAGTAGTTGTCGATGCGGCGCTCGATACGGAAGCCGAGATGACGGTAGAACTCGAGTGCGTTCTCGTTCGTCGTGCGGGCGTGACACGAGACGCTTCGCGCGTCCTCGGCGACGTCGCCGACGAGCTTCGAACCGTACCCCTCGCCCCGGTGGTCGGGGTCGACGGCGAGGAAGAGAATGTAGCCGTCACGGCGCGCGGCGGCGAACCCGACGAGGTCGTCGTTCCCGGAGACGTAAACGTAGACCGTCGCACGCCTGTAGGCGTCGGAGAAAAAGCCGTACTCCTGCTTGAGCAGCCCGTCCTCAGCCCGGATGCGCTCTTTGAGGTCCCAGGCGGCGTCGAGGTACTCGTCGCTTCCGCGGGGAACGGTTCGCTGTTCGACCGTGACACTCACTACTCTCACTGTAGTTCGCGCGTGGATATAATTCCACCGTCGTCGCCCACAACGCCTTAGCGCCTCCGCGCCGTGTCTCCGGTACGAATGCCGATTGATCGTTCTCGCCCCGGCGAGCGCATGCAGGAAGCGGGCGAGTCTATCGCCGACCGCATCCGAGAGTCCGCGCTCACGGGTATCGCTATCATCGTTCCGTTGCTCATCACGCTCTACGTTTTCGTCACGGGCGTCAACCTCCTCTCGAACGTTCTCGACCCTATCGCCGACCTCCTCATTCAGGCGTCCATCACGCCGACGACGTCCCGTATCATCGTCGAAATCGCGGCGGTGACGTCGCTCGCGGTGTTGACGCTCGGCCTCGGGTTCGTCGCGACGTTCAAGACCGGCGAGCAGATTATCGGGTACTTCGATAAGGTCATCGAACGAATTCCGGGGCTCGGGAGCGTCTACACGAGCTTCCGGCAGATGAGCGACGTGATGGTGGAGTCGGACGCGAACAACTTCCAGGAAGTGAAGCTCGTCGAGTACCCCCACGAGGGGACGTACACGCTCGGGTTCGAGACGACGAAGACGCCGGAGCCGATTCGGGAGGCCGCCCGCGACGACTCGCTACGGACGCTCTTCCTCCCGCTCGCACCAAACCCCGTCATGGGCGGGTTCCTCTCCCACATCCCCGAAGACCGCATCATGGACGTCGATATGTCCGTCGAGGAGGGGATGCGCGCCGTCATCACCACGGGCGTCGCCGTCGCCGAAACGGATTCGAGCGCCGGCCTCTCCCGCGAGGAACTCACCCGCCTCTCCGGCGCGGACGTCACGGACGCGATGGCGGCGACGAACACGAACGACACGGACGAAGACGAGCCGCTCCCGTGACCCGCGGCCGATTCGACCTCCGAGAACACACCGCGGACGTCGCCGTCGAAGCGCGCGGCGAGACGCCCGGCGCGGTGTTCGCCGCCGTGGCAGAGGGGATGGCGGCCGCGATGTGCGACCTCGATAGCGTCCCCGACACCGGCGACCGCTTCGACGTCACCGCGAGCGCGCCGAACCCCGAACGCCTCCTCTACGACTACCTCGACACCCTCATCTACGAACGCGACGTCTGCAGCGTCCTCCCCGTCGACAACCACGCGACGGTCTCCGTCGACGACGAGAGCGACGGGACGGACGAGAACACGTGGACGCTCTCCGGGTCCGCGCGCGGCGTCCCCCTCGCCGACGTCGCCGCCCGCGACCTCAAAGCCGTCACCTACAGCGAGATGGTCGTCGAAGAACGCGACCCTGACACCGACCCGTCTGTCGAATCGGGTCGGACCGTGTGGTACGCCTACGTCGTCTTCGACGTCTAGCGGCCGAGTCAAAACCTACTCCTACGTCCCGGACTTCCCTTCGGGTATGACTACGTTCGACGCTGGCGACGTCACGCTCCGCGAGATCGCCGACTACGTCTGGGAGGTCGAGCAGACGGGCGAGATGGGGACGCCCGCGCGCGTTCTCGCGAGCGAACCCCTCCTCGAACAGATATCGGGCGACGACACCATCGAGCAGATATCGAACGTCACCCACCTCCCCGGCGTCGCCGAACACGCGCTCTGCATGCCGGACGGCCACCAGGGCTACGGTTTTCCCGTCGGCGGCGTCGCCGCCACATCGGTCGAAGACGGCTGCATCAGTCCCGGTGGCGTGGGGTTCGACATTTCGTGTCTGTCCGGCGATTCGGAAGTCCTTCTCGAGTTCGGTCGGTCGCGGCAGATCCGCGCGATGGATTCGGCGCTCGAGACGGATCGCGCGGTCGTCCAGACGGACGACGCGGAGACGCCGTCCGACGTCCGACTCTTCACTGAGACGTCCAACCGGACGGTCCACGAGGTGACAACGGAATCCGGCGATACTGTCGAAGCAACCCTCGACCATCCGTTCGCGACGCCGGAGGGGATGGTCGAACTCGGCGATCTCGACGTCGGTGACGACGTCTTCCAGCGGCAGTTCGTCGGCCTTCCAGACGAAGAGCCGGCGGAGTTCACCGTCCTCGACGCGTCAGATTTCTCCGACGAAGACCCCCAGCTCGCCCGCGCCCTCGAGGAACGCGACCTCTTGCCGCTGAAGTCGACTGACGAAGCGTTCGCCAGACTCCTAAAGCTCGTTGGCTTCCACACCGGCGACGGGAGTTTCGGCGGCGACCAGACGTGGTTCTACGCGAATCCCGCGGACCTCGAGTCGATTCGAGACGATATCGAAGCGCTCGGGTTCACGCCGTCCCGAATCTACGAGCGGGAACGCGACCACGACGTCGGAGGGAACGAGTTCACGACGACAGAGTACAGCGTGCGGTCGACGTCGAACGCGTTCAAGCAACTTCTCGTTCGTCTTGGTGTCCCAACTGGGAAGAAAGTCCAGTCGGGGTTCACCACTCCTGATTACCTCGACCGGCTTGCAGACTGGCAGGTCGCGCTCTACCTCTCGGCGTTCTTCGGTGCCGAGATGAGCGCCCCGGCGCAGATGCGGGGGAAGACGCTGTACGCGCCGTCGGTCTCCCACAACCGGAGCGTCGAACGAGCGGAGGCGGGCGAAGCGTTCCTCCGCGGCCTGATGCGACACCTGAACCGGCTCGGCGTGAAGACGAACGTGCTCGAGGAAGTCGAACGCGGGGAGAACGCGGACGGTGAGACCGTGCGATTCCGGTTCGGCGTCTCGAACGGGAACGAGAACCTCGTCCGGTTCTTCTCGACCATCGGCTACCGGTACAACCGAGAGAAACAGCGGAAGGCAGCGGTCGCGACCGCCTACCTGAAGCGGAAGGAACGACACGTCGCGGAGCGCGCACGCATCGCTGAGGAAGCGAAAGCGATGGCGGACGGCGGCGCAACCCTCTCCGACGTGAAGGGTGCGTTCGAGATCAACGACCGGTTCATCGAGCGGAGTGTCTACGGGGGGCGAAGCGGCCGCCCGCGGCCGGCGACGTCCTTCCCGGACTACGAGGAGTTCGCAGAGACGGTCGAAACACGTGGACTCGCGGTGGCGACCCCCATCGCGTCGATCACGGAGCTCGGAGAGAAATCCGTCTACGACATCGGTGTCCGCCACGACGAACACAACTTCGTGGCGAACGGCTTTGTCGTCTCGAACTGCGGCGTCCGGATGGTCCGCACGAACCTCACGTACAGCGACCTCGAGGGACGCGAGGAAGAGCTGGTGAACGCGCTCTTCGACGCCGTGCCCTCGGGATTGGGCGGCGGCGGCGTCGTCGAGGCCGGTGAGGCGGACATCGAGGACGTGCTCTCCCGCGGGATGGACTGGGCGCTCGACGAGGGTTACGCCGTCTCGGACGACCTCGAACACTGCGAGGACAACGGCGTGCGGCCGGACGCGAACCCCGGGTTCGTCTCGCAGAAAGCGAAAGACCGCGGGGTCAATCAGCTCGGGAGTCTCGGGAGCGGGAATCACTTCCTCGAAGTCCAGCGCGTCACGGACGTCTATCGCGACGACGTCGCGGCCGCCTACGGCCTCGAACGCGACCAGCTCGTCGTCCTCATCCACTGCGGGAGCCGCGGGCTCGGCCACCAGGTCTGTTCCGATTATCTCCGCCGCATCGAGGACGCCCACCCGGACTTCCTCGCGCAGTTACCGGACAAGAACCTCGCCGCCGCCCCGTCCGGGAGCGTGCTCGCCGAGGAGTACTACGGCGCGATGTGCGCCGCCGTGAACTTCGCGTGGGTGAACCGCCAGCTCATCACCCACCAGGTCCGCGAGACGTTCGCGGACGTCTTCGAGACGCCCTGGGAGGACCTCGGCATGGACCTCCTCTACGACGTCTCGCACAACATCGCGAAGAAGGAGACCCACGACGTCGACGGCGAGGAGGAAGAGCTCTACGTCCACCGGAAGGGCGCGACGCGCGCGTTCCCCGCCGGCCACCCCGAAGTTCCGGAGGCCTACCGCGACGTCGGCCAGCCCGTCATCATTCCCGGAAGCATGGGCGCGGGGAGCTACGTGCTCCGCGGCGGCGAGCACTCGATGGACCTCACGTTCGGCTCGACGGCGCACGGCGCGGGCCGCACGATGAGCCGCACGCAGGCGAAACGCGAGTTCGACCCCGACGACGTCCAGGGCGGTCTGAAGGACCAGGAACACATCTACGTCAAAGCCCAGTCGGGCGAAACCATCGCCGAGGAAGCCCCCGGCGTCTACAAGGACGTCGACGAAGTCGTCCGCGTCTCCGACGAACTCGGCATCGGCGACCGCGTCGCCCGCACCTTCCCCGTCTGCAACATCAAGGGCTGACCCCTATCGGCTGAACCCTACCGACTGAAGCCGCCCGGACCGCCCGGCCCCTGCGGCCCGCGCGGCCCGCTGGGGACGCGTCCTTCCGCGAGTTCGACGTACTCGCTCTCCGGTCTCGCGTCGCGCTCCTCGCCCGCCTCGTAGCGGACGAAGTTGAGGTAGAACGCCTCGCCACACCCATCGGCCTGTCTCTCTGTACTTCCCGTGGCTCGCGTCTCCGCGTGCTCCCAGCGACAGCCGTCGCTCTCCCCGCAGACGAGGCGGACGCCGTCGACGCCGTCGCCCTCGTACTCCTCGTCGGGCGCGGCGTACGTCCACCCCTCCAGCGGGTAGGGCGTAACGGATTTGTCGGCGAGGTAGGCGTCGCGGTCGAGGACGGCGACGGTGCCACAGCGCGGGCAGTAGTAGCGGACGTCGACCATACGACGTGAACGGCGAGAAGACGGTTAGCTCTCGTGGTCGGCTCTCGGTACTCGATACGCGATGCGTCGAACGGTTCGCCCCCCTAGGCCATCGGGGCTTCGAGCTCGTCCCCGCGCGGTTCGTCGCCGAGGTGTCGGCGGACGAAGCCGGCGAGCGCGACGGCACCGGCCGCGACGGCGGCACCGGCGTACTTCGCGGCGTCGACCGCGTAGACGCCGGCGACGACGAGGCCAGTGATGGCTGCCCGCCCCGCCTTCTTGTAGAGGGGCGTGGGGCCGCCGTGGCCGGGGAGAGAGTTCACGTCGGGTTCGACGCGCTCGGCTCGACCGGACAGACCGGCGGTCAGGCGAGTGAAGAACCCGCCGTCGCCGAGGGTCGCGTGCATCGACGCCTCCTCTGCAGCGAACAGCCCCGTGACGGCCGCCAGCACGCGGAGCGTCGTCGCGAGGTGAAGTCGTGCGCGTTGCATCGTAACTTCCCGTACCCGACGGATGGGAAATAAGTTGTCGGCCGTTGGGGCCGTTACCCTTAACTAAGACGCCGCTATCCGGGGTAAGCGGCCGGTTGATAAGTTCACCCTGTGGTACGAACACCCACCCGCGACCACGCTCGCGCTGCGCGACGGCTCACCGGCTGCCGCGTCGGTGTGTCGCGGGTGAGAAAGACCTTTGCTCGCCTCGCGTCACGGTCCGGGTATGATCGACGAGACTGTCGCGGAGATTCAGGGGATGCGGACGCACTCGTCGTCCGTGGTCGCCGTGAAGGCCGCTCGCTCGCTCGCGGACCTCCTCGACGAGGAGTATCCGACGGCGGAGGAGTACCTGCGCGCGCTCGAACGGAACTCGGGGGCGCTCCGGCGCGCGAACCCCTCGCACGCGTCGCTCGTGACGACGCAGCGCGACATCGTCGCCGCCGTCGAGGACGCCGACCCCGCGACCGTCGCGGAGGCGAAGGACGCGACACGGGAGGCCATCGACGCGGTCGTCGAGCAGGTGGAGAACGCGAAGCACGCCGCCGCCGCGAACGTCGCCGACCGCCTCGACGACGGCACGACCCTCCTCACGCACGACTACTCCTCGACGGTGCTGGAAGCCATCGAACTCGCCGCGGAGGCGGGGAACGAACTGGACGTCTACATCACGGAAGCCCGCCCGCGACAGATCGGGCGGAAGACCGCGCGCGCGCTCGGCGGCATGGACCGCGTCGAACCGACGCTCGTCGTCGACGCCGCCGCGGGCTACGTCCTCGACGACTCCGACCTCGTCCTCACCGGCATGGACTGCATCGTCGACGACACGCTCTACAACCGCGTCGGAACCTACCCTATCGCCGCGACCGCCGCCGACGCCGACGTCCCGCTCGTCGTCACCGGCTCCTCCGCGAAAATCGTGAACGCCGGGTTCCGCTTCGAGAACGACTTCCGCCCGGAGAGCGAGGTCATCCGCGAACCACCGGAGGGCTTCGCGGTCGCCAACCCCTCCTACGACGCGACGCCGACTCGCCTCGTCGACGCCGTCGTCACCGACGAAGGCGACGCCGAGCTATAGCTCGGTTCAGTTTTCGCGCAGTTCGATTTCGTGGGCTTCGACGTCCTCGTAGGCGGCGACGCGGCCGCCGACGGAGACGCGCTCGCCGCCGTCCTCGACGTAGAGGGTGGCGACTTCCTCGCTCTCGTCGAAGTCGACGTCGACGACGGGGCCGGCGACGACGCGGGCGTCACCCGTTTCGACGTCGCGGCCTTCGACGGTCGCGTGGACGTCGCCGTCGATGGCCTGGAGGTCCTTCACGCAACGGCGGAGAGAGGCGTACCGGCGGGGGAGCGCGGTCGCCGCGGACTCGGCGAGCAGGTCGAAGTCGGCGGTCGTCCAGATGACCGTGTTGAAGAAGCCGGAGACGAGGAAGCCGAGGGCGCTACGGTGGAAGATGACGCCGTAGCGGTCGGGGTCTTCGCGGACGGCGTCCTGCGTCGCGTAGATGGAGTAGTCGCCGTCGGCGACGGCGAGCACGGGCGTGGTGATGCCGCGGCGGCCGCGGACGACGGAGGCGACGGCGTCGTAGTCGTACTCGTCGGGGTCGGGCGCTTCGACGGCAGGCGTGAGCACGAGCGTGACGTGAACGCCGCGCTCGCGCGCCGCTTCGAGCTCATCGCTGAAACGGTCGAGGAGCGACGGCGTCAGCGACGCGACGAGCTCGTACTCGGCGGCCTCGATGACGTCGCCGAAGTACCGGTGGATGGTCGACCGGCTCTTCACGAGGCTCACCGCCTCCGTGTCGCGCGCCGGCGCGGTGTAGAGCTGTTCGAGGTCGTCTACCATCGACGTCACGTTCGACTGGAGGTTCTCGAACGCGACCGCGGGCTCGACCGCGATGGCCTTCATCGGCCGGGACTCCCGAATCTCGACGAGGCCGCGCTCGCCGAGGCTCCGAACGGTGTCGTAGACGCGCGGCTGCGGGATGTCCGTCTCTGCCGCGATGTCGCTCGCCGTGAGTTCCCCGTGCTGGAGCACCGCGAGGTAGGCCTCGATCTCGTACTCCCCGAGGTCGAACGCTTCGCCGACCCGTTCGAGGGTGTTCCGGAGATCGGACTCGGATTCGCTCATAGCGGTTGACTCGCGGGCGGAGAAATAAAAGCTTCCACCGACGCTCGACCGGAGAGCCCGGATTCAGACGCCGAACGTCGCGCGGAGCATATCGCGCGTCCCCGGGCCGAGGCCGACCGCGGCGACGGCGACGATGAGTAACACGGTGTATCGCGGGTTCTCCTCGTACATCTCGTCGTTGAACAGCCAGACGACGAGGAGGGCGGCGACGAGCTTCACGCCGAGGAACGGCCACGCGTCGCCGATGCGCTGTGTCACCCACGCCGGCTGGAAGCGGCCGGTGACGTCGACGACGAACTGGTTCACGGGGTGTTTCGGGTAGAGATCAGAGGGCAGGCCGAGCTCCTGCGCCCAGTCGAGCGCGATGACGTTCGCGACGCCGTCGACCGCGTGCGCGAACACGACGAACGCGCCCGCGTACCCCGTCCCCGCGTTCACTTCCGGCCAGAACCGCTCCGTCACCCACCACAGCCCGCCCGTACAGAGCGCGGAGAACGCGACCGTCAACACGGTGAACACCGGGTGAAGCGACACCTGCGCGGTCGTCGCCGCGAGGTAGACGAGGTAGGCGATGCAGAGCGCGAACAGCCCGCCGCCGGCTGCGACGAGGGGGTACTCGTAGCGGTCGACGACCCCGCGGCGCGCGAGCGACACCGCCGCGACGAGCGCGACGACCGTCACCGCGAACACCGTGAAGTAGATGACGGGGCTGATGAAGAGGGCGTTCAGCGGGTACTCGATGCTCGCCGCGCCCGTCCCCGCGAGCGCGTTGTCCGCGTCCTCGACGACGCGGAGCGCCCCCCCGAAGAAGAGGAACGGCGAGAGCGCCCACAGCAGCCCGAAGTCGTCGCCGATGTCGAGGCGGTCGACGAGGAAGACGACGCCCGACAGCAGGCCGACGAGCGTGACCGCGTAGCCCACCTCGGACACGAGCGTGTAGCCGGGGTGCGCCACCGGCCCCGCGTACTGCGAGCACGCGTTCCACGTCGCGCCGAGCTGCTGTGCGCCGTTCGCCCACGCCACGCACTGCGCGCCGTGCGCGTCCGCGTACACCGGCCCCCAGAAGTACTGCCAGACGAACCGTGCGTAGACGAGGTCCGGCAGGAGGAGCGATCCGAGCACGAGCACCGCCGCCGCCCCGCCGACGAGCGCCGTCCACAGCCGCTCGCGTTCGGTCTCCGGGAACGTCATGCGCGAAGGGTGGGACAGACCGCCCTTACTGGTTCCGGTCTGGAACCGGGAGTTCGTGCGTCTCGTACTCGGTGCCGAGGACGACCATCGTCTGCGTCCGCGAGAAGCCGTCGAGCTGGGAGACCTCCTCGAACATCAACTGCCGGAGATCCTCCGTGTTCGCCGCGAACACCCGCATCACGATATCCCACTCGCCCGTCGTCAGGTTGATCTCCTGCACGCCGTCGACGGCCTTCAGGTGCTCCAGCGTCTCGTCCTCGCGACCCTGCTCGACGCGCAGCCCGACGATCGCCGAAATCTCGTACCCGATTGCTTTCGGGTCGACGTCCGCGTGATACCCCCGGATGATCCCCTCCTCCTCCATCCGATTCACGCGGTCGTGGACCGTCGCGCTCGACATCTCGATGCGCCGCGCGATCTCCGAGAACGGCGTCCGCGCGTCCTCCTGTAACGCCCGCAGAATCTCCCGGTCCGTATCGTCGATCTCCATACTCCCCCTCGGTGTTTCGGCCGCTTTACCCTTCTCCCTCGTGCAATCACCGCACTCTCGCGCGACGAACCAGCGGCTCCGTGTTCGACGCGGCGAGTGAGTTGAGTGAAGCGCTCGGGAGAGCTACTTCCTGACGCCGATTCGACCGGCGACGTCGACACTGCCGCCGCATCCCACTCTGCGAGTGAGAGGATTCGAACGACGGTCGCTTGCGCTCCCAACTCGACGCTCGCTACCGCTCGCGTCGACCACGGTCGGAGCAGAGCTCCTCCCTGATGCGAACCCTTCCGTCTCAGTTCGTCGCTTCGCGACAGAACATGCGGGGGAAGGGATTCGAACCCTTGAACTCCTACGAGAGCGGGACTTGAATCCGCCGCCGTTGACCGCTTGGCTACCCCCGCGCGCAGCGTAAATTCGCCTCGGTCGCTTTAAAACGCTGCGTTCCGCTCCGAGAAGCGAACGGGCTTTGACGGTCCGTCCCGTGGAGTGGAGTAGATGCGAGTGACGCAGTTGGGCGACGGTGACCCGGAGCTCGCCATAGTCGGGGGCATCCACGGTGACGAGCCGTGCGGCGTTCGAGCGGTCGAGCGCTTGGCGGCCGAGGACCCCGACGTCGAGCGACCGGTGAAACTCGTCGTCGCGAACGAACGCGCGCTGGAACGCGGCGTCCGGTACACGGACGCCGACTTGAACCGAGCGTTCACGGACGACACGCCCGAGGACGCCTACGAGCGGGGGTTGGCGAAGGAGCTCGCCGCGGAGCTCGCGGGGCTCACGGCGTTCTCGATTCACTCGACGCAGAGCCACGCCGACCCGTTCGCGGTCTCCGACGGCCAAGCGCCGCACGTCCGCGACATCGTGCCGAAGCTCTCCGTCGTCGCGCTCGTCGACACCGCCGGGTTCGAGGCGGGGCGGCTCTTCGCCACCGCGGCGGACATCGTCGAAGTCGAAGCCGGCCTCCAGGGCTCCGAGACCGCTGCGGCGAACGCCTACACGCTGGCCCGCGAGTTCCTCACCGCGACCGGCGCGCTCCCCGGGAACGCCGTCGCGCGGGAACTCCCGGTCTTCGCGATGGGTGACCCGATTCCGAAACCGCCCGCCGACGAGTACGAAGTGTTCGCGGAGAACTTCCAGAAAGTCGAAGCCAGCGAGGTGTTCGCCGCCGCCGACGGGAAATCCATCCGCGCGGACGAGGCGTTCTGGCCCGTCCTCCTCTCCCCGTACGGCTACGAGAACCAGTTCGGCTACAAGGGCTGGCCGAAGACGGACCTCGGTCAGTCCCCCGTCGAGGGCGCGAACTCCACGAGCGTCAACTCCCGGTCGAGCTCGCAGTAGTCGTGCGGCGGCTCCCCGAGTATCTCGTCGATTCGATACGTCTCTCCTTGTTCTGCGCCTAGCGGTTCGCAGTACTCGTGGCTCGGACAGGTGACGTGCGGGCAGGAGCCCGCGAGCTTCCCGGCGCTCCCCGCGTACGCGCCCTTCGACGGGACGTTCGCCGGAATCGACGCCGGTTCGACCTCGACGGCGCGCACGCCGTCGTCGTGCACGCCGCAGTCGAGCGTCTGCCCGCCGTCCCGGACGTCCGTCACCTCGTACCGCACGCCCTCCTCCAGGTTCAGACACTGCTTCCGGTACGGACACCCCTCGCAGGCGGACGCCTCCCCCCGATAGACGAACTCGCCGCCCTCCTCCGCGAGTCGCGTCCCGAGCAACGTAATCATACGCCGAAATTCGGGGGACGAGGGGAAAAACGTCGTGGTGCCCGCGACACGCCGAGCGCCAACCGGGGTGGTGTCCGCGACACGCCGACGCGTCTGGCGAGCCCCGGCAGCGCTGGGCCGAGCGTCAGTCGGTGAGGTCGTCGAGCGCGTCGAAGTAGTCCTCCCGCGGGACTTGGTAGGCGCTCCGGTAGTCGACGTCGCCGGCGGCGAACGCCGACGCGAGCGCGATGGCGGCGTCGACGGCGGCGTCGCGGGAGTCGAAGTCGGCTTCGACCTCGCGCACGCGGACCTCGGGTTCGAGCGTGAGCGAGACGAACCACCGGTCGCTCTCCGCGCCCGGCCCGCGCATCCGCCGCTCCGGCGGGCGCTGACTCACGTAGACCGTCGGCAGGCACGCCGCGGGGTAAGCGTCACCGTCGAAGACGTCCGGCCGGAAGACGAGCACCGCCCGCCCGTCGTCCGCGTCGCTCCACACCACCCAGGACTCCGGGAGCGCGTCCCACGCGTCGCCGTCGCTCATCGCCCGACCGTTCGCCGCCCGCGCGGATAAACGCACAGTTCCGTCCGCGCTAACCACCGCACCGACTCCGGGCCTCGCCGTGCGTCCCTCGTCGACCTCCGCGAGTCGCTCCGTGGGCGCGGCTCCGACCACCTTCGCCACGCGCCCCGAGCATGCTCTCACCCCGAGAGCACTCACGCCCCGCGGAGGCTCACCCCCGACGAACAGACGAAATACGGTGTCTCCCTCGGCGACAACCCCGCGCCGTCGTCGACCCCGACACGCACGCGCTCCCGACCCACCGACGACACAGCCCTCCCGCCCCACACCCTTATAGTGACTTGATTCAAACAGGAACGCATGCTGCCACGACGTGTCACCGACCCCCTCCACGCCGCCGCCCAGCGCAGCAGCCGCTTCCTCGACGACCACTGGCTGGTCCGCTGGTTCGTCATTCCCGTCCTCTTCATGGGCCTCCTCGTCCTCCCCGGCTTCGCCCCCGGCGACAGCCTTCAACTCACCGCCGCCTACCTCGCCCTCGCCGCCCTCTCACTCCTCCTCGCCCTCGCCGTCGAACGCACCGCTATCTACGTCTACGCCCGAGCTACCGGTAGAACGACGTAACCACTACGACTCGGAGAACGATCGAGAATGCTCGGTAGGGGATTTGAACCCCTGTCGCAGGCTCGAAAGGCCCGCATGATTGGCCGGACTACACCAACCGAGCCAACTGCATTCGTATCGAATCGCCGCCGGCTAATAAACCCTATCAATCGGCTACGCCGTGTCTTAGTCTGACACAGAGATATCGATGTGGCCGTGTTCGACGCCGAGGTGGCACGTTCGGCAGAGTAACACGAGATTCGACAGGTCGTGTGCGTCGCCCAAGTCTCTCTCCCGGTCGTTGCGGAACGTTCGAACAGGCACAATGTGGTGCACTTCTAACCGCGTGTCGCTTCCGTCGTGCCCGCACAGTCGACAGACGGCGTCTCTGTCCCTTACGCGTTCTCTGGCGACACTCCATCCGGGTCCGTATCGTCGGCTGTAGCCACCTTTCCAGTTCGGATTCGATTCTCCGCTCGTCGACGCACTCATCCGCTCTCGGGTCCGCTCTGATTTTTCACGTCCACGTAGCCGTTCTGAGATTCGCTCTCTGACAGACGGAGGAATACGCTTTCCCTCGTGTGCTCGGGACATCTTCTTCCGGGTCTCCTCACTGACTTCCCGCCCCTGCATCGACTCCGATATTTTCGCTTTCACGTCGTCGTCGCGTTCGACGCCGTAGAGCCCGTGGTTCTCGCCGTCGACGTCGCGGGTTTCGATGCCGTGTTTCTGCATCCACTTCCGAATCGTGCGGGGTGAGACGCCGCAGGCGTCGGCGAGCGCTCGCTGGGTGCGGCCGGCGTCGTGGTACTGGGTGGTGAGCCAGTCGGCGTCGCGATAGGTGGCGTCGGGGTCAACGTCGCGGTCAGTGTCGACATCGGCGTCGGTATCGACGCCTGAGTCAGCGTCGAGGTCGGTGTCTGGGTCGGAGTCGGCGTCGGACATCGCCGGGCGGGAGTACGACGAGACGGAAGATGGGTCTCTGTGTGTCGGCGTTTGTGTCCGGAGAATTCGGGTTGGAGCGCGTGGTTCGGGGGAAAATACCCCCCGCGTGTGCGCGTGGTTATTGTCCGGTGAAGTCGGGGTCGCGGTCGCCCATGAAGGCGGTGAGCCCCTCCATGAGGTCTTCGGTGTTCATGAGCTGGCCGAAGGCGAGGGCTTCGGCTTCGAGGCCGGCTTCGGTGCTCTCACGGCCGGCGCGGAACGCGCGCTTCGTGTAGCGCTGGGCGACGGGCGGACCCCGCGCGAGGTCGCGGGCGAGCTCCATCGCGGTCTCGGCGAACTCGTCGTTCGGCGTGACGTCGTTCACGAAGCCGTAGTCCGCCATGGTGTCGGCGTCGTAGCGCTCGGCGGTCATGATGATCTCCTTCGCGCGGCCCTCGCCGACGATATGCTTGAGTCGTTGCGTGCCGCCCCAGCCGGGGAGGAGGCCGAGGTTGTGCTCGGGCTGGCCGAACGTGGAGCGCTGGCTGGCGACGCGCATGTCGGCGCAGGCGGCGAGCTCCATACCGCCGCCGAGGCAGTAGCCGTCGATGCCGGCGACGACGGGTTTGTCGGACTCTTCGAGGCGGCCGAACGCCTGCTGTCCGGTGCGGGAGAGTTCGACGGCGTCGAGGGGGTCGGCGCTCCCCGCCATGCTCTGGACGTCCGCGCCCGCGGAGAACGCCTGCTCTCCTGCGCCCGTGATGAGGATGGCGCGGACTTCCTCGTCGGCTTCGAGGACGTCCATCGCGGCTTCGAACTCCTCGAGGAGTTCGGCGGAGATGGTGTTCATTCGGTGGGCGCGGTCGAGCGTGATGTGGCCGACGCGGTCGTCGACGGCGACTTCGAGGTTCGAGTAGCTCTGCTCGGTCTCCGTGCTGACCTCGTGGTGGAAGTTCTCGCCGCCGCTGGCGAGCTGCACGAGTTCGTCCGCGGCCTCGTAGCGCGCCTCGTCCGTCTCGGAGTAGAGGTCGGCGAGCGTCTCGTAGAGGTCGAGCAGGCCGTAGTCGTCGGCCATCCGCGCGGGGCCCTCGGGGAAGCCCGCGCCGAGCATCACGGCTTCGTCGACCTCGTCGGCGCTCGCGACGTCGTTCCCGACGAGCTTCGCCGTCTCGTTCGCCATCACGGCGAGCACGCGCGACTTCACGTCTCCGCGGACGGCGTCCGCGGAGATGTCCGCGCCGCCGTCCTCGTAGTCGTAAAAGCCCTGGCCGGATTTCTTCCCGAGGTCGCCGGCGTCGACTTTCTCGGTGAGGAGCGGGCAGGGCTCGTAGGCGTCTCCGAGCACGGACTGCATGTAGTCGAGGACGTCGTAGGCGACGTCGATGCCGACTTGGTCGGCGAGTTCGAACGCGCCCATCGGCAGGCCGATGTCGTACTTCGTCGTCGAGTCGACTTCGGCGATGGTGGCGTCGCCCTCGTGGACGATCCACGCGGCCTCGTTGAGGAGCGGGACGAGCACGCGGTTCACGATGAAGCCCGGGGAGTCCTTGTGGACGCGGACGGGCGTCTTTCCCATCGCTCGCGCGAGGTCGACGGCGAGGTCGACGGTCTCCTCTAAGGTGTGTGCGCCCTCGATGACCTCGACGAGCTGCATGCGGATGGGCGGATTGAAGAAGTGCATCCCGCAGAACTGCTGCGGGCGGTCCGTGACCTCCGAGAGCTCCGTGACGGAGAGGCTGGAGGTGTTCGTCGCGAACACGGCGTCCTCGGGGGCGTACTGTTCGAGCTCCCGGTAGACGTTCTTCTTGATGTCCATCTTCTCCGGGACGGCCTCGATGACGAACTCCACGTCGCTCACGGCCTCCTCTAAGTCGACGACGGGCGTGACGCGGTCGAGCGCGGCGTCGGCTTCGTCCTGCGTGAGCTGTTCGTTGTCGACGAGCTTATCGAGACTCCACTCGACCTGCTCGTAGCCGTGCTCGACGAACTCCGCTTTGATGTCGCGGAGCGTCACGTCGAACCCGGCGAGCGCGGCGACTTCCGCGATGCCGTGGCCCATACTTCCGGCTCCGAGCACCGCGATGCTATCGACGTCGTCGATGTCCATACCGAGTCGTCTCGGGGCCACCGATTGAAGGTTTCCCTCCCGCGTCGGGAACGCTCGGCGGGTTTACGGGCGTTGACGCGGATTCACTCGGGAACCAGCCGGTGCGTGGCGCTCCCGGACGACCTGACGAAACATTAACTTGACTCCGGTCGGAGAGATTCGATATGCCCCGTCACGCCCTCCCGGCCGCCGTCAGCGGCGGCCTCGCCCTCGTCGACGGCGTCCTCCGCGGCCTCCAGCAGTTCGGTCCCGCCTTCCTCGTCGACCTCGGCACGACCACGATCACCCTCGGCCAAGTCATCGTGGCCGTCCACGTCCTCGGGGCGCTCGTCTCCCCGATCCTCGCCCTCGCCGCCGGCTACTGGCTCGGCGGCCGCGTGCCGTTCGACCGGGAGTGGTCGACCGTCCTCCTCGCGGTCGCCGCGGCGGCGCTCGTCGCGTTCTTCGTCGGTGAAGGCGCGTTCGTCGTCGGCGCGACGGTCGTCGCCGACGGGATGAGCGTGACCGGGCCATCCACCGCGCTCGTCGTCGTCTGGGAGGCCGTCGTCGGAACCGTCACGCTCGCCACCGCCGTCTTCGCCGGCGGGGCCGTCCGCACCTTCCGACAGACATAGCCCGCTCCGCCGCCTTCTCTCCCGGCATGACCGACACCGACGATGACGCCCGCGACGCCCGTGCCGTCCTCACTCGCGACCCCGCCATGGCCGACCTCGTCGCCGAACACGGCCCCCTCACTCTCGAACCCGCCGACGACCCCTTCGAGCGCCTCGTCGTCGCCGTCGTCAACCAACAGCTCTCCACGCAGTCCGCCGCCGCCATCCGCGACCGCCTCTTCGACGCCGTCGACGTCACCCCCGACGGCATCCGGAACGCCGACGACGACACCCTCCGCGACTGCGGACTCTCCGCGCAGAAAATCCGCTACGTCCGAAACATCGCCGACCACTTCCCCGACGGCATCGACACGGCCACCTACGCCGACGCCACCGACGACGACGTCCGCGCCGACCTCACACAGATCACCGGCGTCGGCGACTGGACCGCCGACATGTTCCTCATCTTCTGCCTCGGCCGCCCCGACGTCTTCCCCGTCGGCGACCTCGGCATCCGCAACGCCATGACCGCCGTCTACGGCATCGAAGACCGTGCGGCCATGGTCGAAAAAGCCGAAGAGTGGTCGCCCTATCGCAGCCACGCCGCCCGCTACCTCTGGCGCGCCGTCGACTGACGCGACAGCGATTCGACGCGTTCTCCCCGAGAGCCCGTGGTTTTAGTGTCCCTTCCCGCATACTCGCCGGTAGATGCTCGACCGCCGCCCCGGTGATCGCTCGTGAGCGCCTTCTCACTCATCATCTTCGTCCCCGCCATCGCCATCGCCGGCATCGCCGGCTACGTCCTCGCCGACGAATACGAAGACCGCCTCCGCTCCTGGTACGCCATCGTCGAAGACCTCCTCTGGCTCGTCGAAATCGCCTTCATCCTCTCCTGGTTCGCCCTCCTCACCCAGCAGGGCTTCGGCGGCCTCGTCGTCGCCGTCCTCGGCTCGCTCGCCATCGGCGGCTACTTCTACTTCGACGAACGCTAATCTCTTCGTCCGCTCACCACGTCGAGCGGCCGCTCCGAATTTCGTGCTCGAACCGGGCTGACTCGTTCCCACGTTGCCCGGCTCGCGTGTCGCTCCCTCTCGGTCGCTCCCGTCACCGGAACGCAGAGCGTTCCGGCTGCGAGCGAGAACAGAGTTCTCGCCACCGCTCGCCTGAACGCGGTTCTCACTCCTCGTTTCGCTCGTCGTTCCGAACCGCGTTATTCTTCGGAGTCGCCTTCGTCGGTGGCGTCGACGCGGCGGCGGACGTCGACCTGGTAGTTCTTGAGGATGTCGCGGCCGAGGAGGAGGGGGTACTCCATGTGGCCGCGGTCTTCGAGGCTGGCGGCGACGGTGTGGCGGTCGCCGCCGACGCCGACGACGATGTCGACGACGGGCCGGGACTTCCCGGATTTCACGCTCCCGGATTTCACCTTCGTCATGGACTTGATGGGGCCAGCGCCGATTTCGGCGGCGAGCCGGGTGTCGATGCTGGTGCGGGACGCGCCGGTGTCGGATTTCGCGAGGACGCGACGCGTCCCCGAGGTCCCGGAGACGAGGACTTCCTCGGTGTAGCCGATGACCTGGTCGGCCTCCGTGGGCGCTTCCTCGCGCTGCGTCGGGACGCCCTTCGGCGTGGAGGTGTCCATGCGCGCGGAGAGCGCTTCGACCTGCTCGTCGTCGACGCTCCCGCCGGCCTCGCGGATGGCGGCGCGCGCGATGTAGGGCGCGGGGCAGACGCCCGTCGCCGAGAAGAGCCCTTTGAAGCCCGCGGTCGGGTTGACTTCGAGGACGTACCAGCCGTCGTCGCCCTGAATGACGTCGACGCCCGCGTAGTCGAGACCGATGGTCTCGGCGGCGCGAACGGCGATATCCTCGACCTCCTTCGGGAGGTCCTCGACGCCTTCGACGTCGCCGCCGAGCGCGACGTTCGTCCGCCAGTCGTTATCCGGGGCGTACCGCCGCATCGCGCCGACGATTTCGTCGTCGACGACGTAGACGCGGAGGTCCTGGTGGCGGTCCTCGTCCCGCTCGATGAGCCGCTGTAAGAAGGCGTAGCGGTCGCCGACCATCGGGTTCACGTCCTCGTCCCTCCCGACCTTCCACGTCCCGCCGCCGTGCGTCCCGATAGCCGTCTTGAAGACCGCTTCCTCGCCGTACCGGCTGCGCTCGTCGTTCAGGCGGTCGGCGTCGAGAGAGAGGAGGGCGTCGGGAACGCGGACGTTCGCGTCCGTGAGCGCCGTCGCCGTCGCGAACTTGTGGAAGGCGGTGAGGACGTTCGACGGCCGGTTCAGCATCGGTCGCGTCCGCGCGTACGTGCTCGCCAGCCCGAGGAGCTCCGCCGGCTGCTCCGTGTTCGACAGCAGCAGGCGGTTCGCCACGATGTCCACGTCCGGTGAGAGCGACACCTCTCCGTCCGCGATGTCGATGGAGATAGTGTCGTCGCGCAGCCACACGCCCGTGTGCCCGAGGTCTTCGACCGCGTTCAGGATAGCCTTCGTCTCACGGCTCGTGTGCAGGCTCAACACGCCCACGCGAACGTCGTCGTTCATACTCACTGGCACAGAGCCGCCGGCCAAAGGCCTGCCGAACTCCGCGCACGGAGTCGAAAAGCGTTACCCCGCGCCCCTACTCCACTCGAGTAATGGCTCACGGGGCGTTCACCTTCAACGGCGGTTCGGTCGCACCCGGGGAGACCCAGCACTTCCGGTACAGCGTCAGCGAAACCTACCTCGGCGACCCCGTCCGCCTCCCCGTCAACGTCGTGAACGGCGAGCGGGACGGCCCGACGGTCGTCCTCACCGCCGCGACACACGGCGACGAACTCAACGGCATCGAGGTCGTCCGCGAAGTCGCCACCGACTGGGACCACACCGACCTCCGCGGCACCCTCGTCTGCCTCCCCGTCGTGAACGTCCCGGGCTTCATCGCCCAACAGCGCTACCTCCCGATCTACGACCGCGACCTCAACCGCTCCTTCCCCGGCGACCCCGATTCGACGTCCGCGAAGCGGATGGCGAACACCATCTTCCGGAACTTCATCGAACCGGGCGACGTCTGCCTCGACTTCCACACGTCGACTCGCGGCCGCTCGAACATGATTCACGTCCGCGCCGACATGAGCGACGACGACGTCGCCCGCCTCGCGAGGGCGTTCGGATCGAACGTCATCCTCGACAGCGACGGGCCGTCGGGGACGCTCCGCCGCGAAGCCAGCGAAGCCGGCGTCCCCACCGTCACCGTCGAGATGGGGGAAGCCCACCGCTTCCAGCGCGCGTTCATCGACCGCGCGCTCGACGGCGTCGTCAGCGTCCTCGCCGAGTACGGCCTCCGCGAAATCGGGAGCGTCCGCTGGCCCGGCTGGCGCACCGTCATCGAATCCGGCGAGAAGACGTGGCTCCGCGCGGACGTCGGCGGCCTCGTCGAAACCCACCACGAGCAGGGCGACCTCGTCGAGGAAGGCGACACCATCTGCACCATCGCCAACCCCTTCAAGACCGAGCGCACGACGGTCGAAGCGCCCTTCACCGGCCTGCTGGTCGGCATCCTCGAGAACCCGCTCGTCTACCCGGGGAACCCGCTCTGCCACCTCGTCGAACTCGACGAACCGACGACTCGCGCCTACGAGCAGGCCGGTGGGACGCCGCAGGCCTGACCCGCAGACGGCCATGCCCGCTTAGTAACTTCTATGTGCGGGCGGCAAGGAGTGACAAGTGGTATGAGCCAGTCGTACGACCGAGGCCTCGTCGAGGACTTCGGCCGGTGGAAGGAGTTCTCGGCCGGGATGTGGGCCTGGGTTCTCCATAAATTCACGGGCTGGGTGCTCATCGGGTACCTATTCACGCATATCGCTGTACTGAGCACCGCACTCCAGAGTCCGGAGGCGTACACGCAGACGCTCCACGGACTAGAGAGCCTGGCCGTCGTCCGCGTCCTCGAAGTCGGACTGCTCGCGGTCGCCGTCTTCCACATTCTGAACGGCGTCCGCCTCCTCTTCGTGGACCTCGGGCTCGGCCTCGACCTCGACGTACAGGAGAAGAGTTTCTACGCGGCGCTCGTCCTCACGGCCGTCATCGTCGTGGCGAGCGTCCCGACCTTCATGGAGGGGGTGTTCTGATGTCGAACTCGAACAACCCGGAACGCGTCTCCAGCTTCGCGTACGGTGGCACGCGCTGGCTGCTTCAGCGCCTCACCGCCGCGTTCCTCGTCGTGGTGCTCGCGTTCCACTTCTTCCTCCTCCACTTCGCCGTGCACGCACCAGAAATCACGTTCGCCGGGTCGCACTTCCGCATGCAGCAACTCGGCTATCTCGTGACGATGGTGCTCTTCCTCGCAACGGCGACGTTCCACGGGACGAACGGCATCTACAACGCCCTCGTCAACCAGGGCATCGAGGGGACGCAGAAACAGGCGGCGAAGTGGATTCTCGTCGTCGCGAGCCTCCTGCTCTTCGTGCAGGGCGCGCGCGTCGCCTGGCAGCTGACGGTGGGATTCTAACACTATGAGCACGCAAACGCCGAACACGGACGCCGAATCGGACTCGCCGCAGGCCGAGCGGATGGAGCGGAAGGCCGAGCGGGACGACGAAGCACGCGCGAAAGCCGGGACGGACGCCGACGAGCGCCAGATCACGCTCAAGGTCTTCCGCTACGACCCGGAGATTCCGGACAAACAGGAGCCGCGCTTCGACACCTTCGAAGTCCCCTTCGAGCCCGGTATCACCGTCCTCGACGCGCTCATCTACGCGCGCGACACCTACGACTCCAGTCTCACCTTCCGGCACTCCTGCCGGCAGGCCGTCTGCGGGAGCGACGCGCTCTTCATCAACGGCAGCCAGCGCCTCGGCTGTCAGACGCAGGTCGCCGACCTCGACGACTCCGAGACGGTTCGCGTCGAGCCGCTCCCCCACCGCGACGTCGTGAAAGACCTCGTCGTGGACATGGACCACTTCTACGACCAGATGGAGTCCGTGGAGCCGTACTTCAGTCCGACAGAAGAGCCGGACGGCGAACAGCTCCAGTCCCGCGAGAACCGCGAGAAGATCAAGATGAGCACGCGCTGCATCTGGTGTGGCGCGTGTATGTCCTCCTGTAACATCGCCGCCGGCGACAACGAGTACCTCGGGCCGGCCGCGATCAACAAGGCCTACCGCTTCTACTTCGACGACCGCGAGGACGAACAGCGCCAGCAGGAACGCCTCGAAATCATCGAGCAAGAACACGGCGTCTGGCGGTGTCAGACCCAGTTCTCCTGTACGACGGTGTGTCCGAAGGACATCCCGCTCACGGAGCACATTCAGGAGCTGAAGCGCGAGGCAGTCAAGCAGAACCTCAAATTCTGGTAATCTATGTACGAACACGACGTTATCGTAGTCGGCGGCGGCGGCGCGGGACTCCGCGCGGCCATCGGCGCGCACGAGGCGGGTGCGGACGTGGCTATCGTCACGAAACTCCACCCGGTTCGCTCCCACACGGGCGCGGCCGAGGGCGGTATCAACGCGGCGCTCCGCGACGGCGACGACTGGGAGCTCCACGCCTACGACACGGTCAAGGGCGGAGACTACCTCACTGACGCGCCGGCGGCGGAGACGCTCGCGCAGGACGCCCCCGAGAACGTAGTACAGCTCGAGAACTGGGGGATGCCCTTCAGTCGCGAAGACGACGGCCGGATGAGTCAGCGGCCGTTCGGCGGGCTCTCCTTCCCACGTACCACGTACGCGGGCGCGGAGACCGGCCACCACCTCCTCCACACGCTCTACGAGCAGGTCGTCAAGCGCGGCATCACGGTCTACGACGAGTGGTACGTCACGCGTCTCGCCGTCACGGACGAGGACGACCCCGAAGACCGCAGCTGCCACGGCTGCGTCGCCTGGGACGTCCAGACCGGCGAAATAGCCGGATTCCGCGGGCGCGACGGCGTCATCCTCGCAACCGGCGGTGACGGCCAGGTCTTCGACCACACGACGAACGCCGTCGCCAACACCGCGGACGGCGTCGCGATGGCGTACCGCGCCGGCGTCCCCATCGAGGACATGGAGTTCGTCCAGTTCCACCCGACGACGCTCCCCTCCACGGGCGTCCTCATCTCCGAAGGGACGCGCGGCGAGGGCGGTATCCTCTACAACTCCGAGGGCGAACGCCTCATGTTCGAGTACGGATACGCCACGAACGACGGCGAACTCGCCTCCCGCGACGTCGTCTCCCGCGCCGAGCTCACCGAGATCAACAGCGGGCGCGGCGTCGACGACGAGTACGTCCACCTCGACATGCGCCACCTCGGCGAGGAGCGCATCATGGACCGCTTGGAGAACATCCTCCACCTCGCGGAGGACTTCGAGGGGGTCGACGGCCTCGAAGACCCCATGCCGGTCAAACCCGGCCACCACTACGAGATGGGTGGCATCGAGACGAACGAGAACGGCGAGACCTGCATCGACGGCCTCTACGCGATCGGCGAAGCCGCCTGCGTCTCCGTCCACGGCTCCAACCGCCTCGGGGGCAACGCGCTCCCCGAACTCATCGTCTTCGGCGGCCGCGCCGGCCGCCACGCCGCCGGCGCGGACGTCGGCGAACCCGAGATTCCCGTCGGCAAATCCGGCGACGGCATCGAGGAGAGCGACGTCCAGTACCCCGTCGACCCCGGCAGCGCCGACGAGACGTCCGCCGTCGTCTCCGGCGACACGCCCGACGACGTCATCGACGCCGCCGTCGAGGCCGAAACCGAGCGCATCGACGGCCTCCTCGAAAAAGAGGACGGCGTCAACCACGCCGAAGTCCGTTCGAAGATTCAGAAGACGATGACGGACAACGTCAACGTCTTCCGCGAAGAAGACGGCATCCGGGAGGCTCTCGAAGTCATCCGGGAAGCCCGCGAGGAGTACCAGGACGTCTACGTCGCCGACAAATCCCGGACGTTCAACACGGACCTCCAGCACACCATCGAGACACGGAACGTCATCGACACCGCCGAAATCATCGCCATGGGCGCGCTCGCCCGCGAGGAGTTCCGCGGCGCGCACTGGCGCAAGGAGTTCCAGGAGCGCCGCGACGACGAGTGGCTCAAGCACACCTGCGTCTCCTGGAACGACGGGAACCCCGAACTCTGGTACCGTCCCGTCCTCCTCGACGGCGAGAACAAGACCTACGAACCGAAAGAACGGTCCTACTAACGCACGTTTTTATCGCGAGCGCCCGGCGATGCCGGGCGCTCGATAAAGACCTGCACTAAAAGCTCGGCGCGCTCCCGTCGCGCCCATTCGGGCGCGGTGGTCGCGCTTGAGCCTCGCGCGGAGCGCGAGTGAACCGCTCGGCTCGGCCTTTTCAAGGCGTCACCAGTAATCTGAGATTTCTGGTTGGCGAACGAGACGCTTCGCGTCTCGTTAACGCTCGCCTCGCGGATGCTCACCGTCCTTGTTTCGTCGCTGTTCTCGGTTTCTTCCGAATTACTTCGACAGTAACGCGGACGCTACCCTGCCGACGATTCGCCGAACGTTCAAGTGTGAGAGCGCGGCGAACTCGGGCCGTGACGTGAGAACGCGCCCGGGAGGGGGTTCGGTGAGTGGCGGCGACCTCCCGGCGAGTCGAAGAGCGCGGGCCGTCCGAACGCTTAGAGGCCGAGCCGGCCGAGGACGTCGACGCCGACGCCGGTGTATTCGACGGCTTTGTAGCCGAGGTAGATGCCGACGATTCCCATCACGCCCGCGAGGTTCGGGGGCGCGGGGATGGGGACGCGGAGCGCGGCGAAGACCGCACCGGTCACCGCGCCGACGAGGAGCGCGACGGCGACGAGAGTCGTGTTCATCACTCGTCGGGTCGCGCTCCGCGGTCAAAAAGGTCGAGATTCACCGGACGCACTCGTCTGCCGAGGGAGATACGGCCCGGGTCGACAGACGGGCCAGTGCCGGCGCGTTACTCCTTGTACTCCTTGCGGTAGCCCTTGAACTCGGTGCGGTGGGCTTCCTCGTCGGCGAGGAGCGTGACCGCGAGGTCCTCGGTGACGGGGTCGTCGGCTTCCTCGGCGGCCGTGATGAGCGCGCGGTAGGTCTCGATGGCGTCGTTCTCGGCGGCGACGACGCCGTCGATGACGGAGACGACGTCCGTGGTGTCCTCGGGCGGCTGGAGGTCGTGCTGGCTGGCTTCGAACGCCGCGGAGCCGGGCGGCGCGGCGTCGAGCTGCTTGAGTCGCTCGCCGAGCTGTTCGGCGTGCCCGAGTTCCTCCTGGATGTCCGTCTGGAGGCTCTCCTTGATCTCCTCGGCGCGCACGCCGTCGAGGACGATGCTGTTCGAGAGGTAGTTCATGACCGTCTCGATCTCGTCCTGATACGCCTTCTGCAGTAGCTCGATGACTTGGTCGTCTGCCATGTTTCGGTCTTCGAGCGCCTCCGATAAAGGTCTAGGTGCCGCCGCGCTACTCGCCGCGGAGGGTCGCCATGTGGTCGATGCGCCGTTGGACGAGCGCGTCGGTGCCGATGTCGTGGCGGACGTGGAAGCCGTCGTCGACGTCGGCGAGTGCGGCTTCCGCCTGGGCCTCGGCGGCGGTGATGCTGTCGGAGCGACCGACGACCGCGAACGACCGGGAGGTCGTCGTGTAGACGCCGCCGTCGCGGGCGTCGACGCTCGCGTAGAAGAGGAGAGCGTCGCCTACGGAGTCCTCGTCGACGACGACTTCCGCGCCGGCTTCGGGGTCGGTGGGGTAGCCGGCGGGGACGGCGTACTTGCAGACGGTCGCTTCGCCCGAGAACTCGAGGGCGGGGAGGGCGTCGCCGTCGCGCGCGGCGGTGAGGACGTCGATGAACGGCGTCTCCATGACGGGGAGCGTATTCATGGCTTCGGGGTCGCCGAAGCGCGCGTTGAACTCGACGACCATCGGGCCGTCCGTGGTGAGCATGAACTGGCCGTAGAGCACGCCGCGATACTCGGGGAGCGCGTCCACGACGGCCTCCAGTACCTCGACGGCGGCCTCGTAGTCGCCGTCCTGCATGAACGGCAGTTCCAGCGTCGTGTCGCTGTAACTCCCCATCCCGCCGGTGTTCGGGCCGTCGTCGCCCTCGTAGGCGCGTTTGTGGTCTTGGACGGCGGGCGTGGTGCGGAGGTCGCCGTCGGCGACGAACGCCTGGATCGTGAACTCCTCGCCGACGAGGCGGTCCTCGACGACCCACTCGCCGTGGCCGCTGTCGCGGACGTAGTCGGCGGCCTCGGCGTGCGTCACTTGGTCGCCGGTGACTTTCACGCCTTTTCCGCCCGTGAGGCCGGTTGGTTTGACGGCGACGTCGCGCTCGAGTGATTCGACGTAGTCGGCGGCCTCGCTCGCGTCGTCGAACGTCTCGAAGCCCGGCGTGCCGGGGATGTCGTGTTCGGCCATGAAGTCGCGCTGGAAGGCCTTGTCCGTCTCCAGGCGGGCGTCGGCCTGTCGCGGCGCGAACGCGTAGATACCGGCGTCCTCTAGGGCGTCGACGACGCCGGCCTGTAGCGGGGCTTCGGGGCCGACGGCGACGAGCGTTGCGCCGACGGCTTCCGCGGCCTCGACGACCGCGTCGGCGTCCGTCTCGTCCACGATGTGTACGGAGTTCGCGAGGCGGTCGATACCCGGGTTCCGGTTACTCGCCGCGGCGTGCAGGTCGCAGTCGGGCGCGAGCGCGCGCGCCATCGCGTGTTCGCGGCCGCCGCCCCCTACGAGGAGCACTGTTTCGGTCATACCCGACCCGTGAACGCACGGAAGTGTAAACCTTCTCCTACTGAACACACTGAGTGTACACGAACGTGCCTTCGTTTCGTCGAGTCACGCGGGCTTTTCCGCCTCGCGGACGTCGACTCCCGTATGAGCGACCCGACGCGGCGCAACCGACTCGACGAGGAGGCGAGCCCGTACCTCCGCCAGCACGCCGACAATCCCGTTCACTGGCAGCCGTGGGACGACGACGCCTTCGAGGCTGCCGCGGAGCGCGACGTCCCCGTGTTCCTCTCCGTCGGCTACTCGGCCTGCCACTGGTGTCACGTGATGGCCGAGGAGTCCTTCGCGGACGACGACGTCGCCGAGACGGTGAACGAGCACTTCGTCCCCGTGAAGGTCGACCGGGAGGAGCGCCCGGACGTCGACGACGTCTACATGACGGTCGCACAGCTCGTGCGCGGCGGCGGTGGCTGGCCACTCTCCGTCTTCCTCACTCCCGACCGCCGGCCGTTCTGGGTGGGGACGTACGTCCCGAAGGAGGCGACGCGGAACCAGCCGGGGTTCGAGCAGCTACTCGAGGACGTCCACGAGGCGTGGGAGACGGACCGCGAATCCATCGAGGAGCGCGCGGATCAGTGGGCGGCGGCGGCGCGCGGCGAGCTCGAAGCCGTACCGGACGAAGCCGGCGACCCGCCCGGAGCCGAGGTGCTCTCGGAGGCGGCGGCGGACGCGGTGCGGAGCGCGGACCGGGCGAACGGCGGATTCGGCCGGCAGCCGAAGTTCCCGCAGCCGGGGCGCGTCCGCCTCCTCCTCCGCGCCGCGCGCGAACTCGGCGGCGACGACTACCGGGAGGTCGCGGCCGACGCGCTCGACGCGATGGCGAACGGCGGTCTCTACGACCACCTCGGGGGCGGCTTCCACCGGTACTGCACGGATTCGGACTGGACGGTCCCGCACTTCGAGAAGATGCTCTACGACCAGGCCGAACTCTCCACGGCGTACCTCGCGGGCTACCAGGCGACGGGCGAGGAGCGGTACGCCGACGTCGTCGAGTCGACGCTCGCGTTCACCGACCGCGAACTCGGACACGATGCTGGCGGGTTCTTCAGCACGCTCGACGCGCGGAGCGACGGCGTCGAGGGGAAGTTCTACGTCTGGACGCCCGGCGAAGTTCGAGAGGTACTCGGCGACGATGACCTCGCGGCGCTCGCCTGCGACCGCTGGGGAATCACGGACGCGGGGAACTTCGAGGGCGCGACGGTGTTGACGGCGGACGCGTCGCTCACGGCGCTCGCCGACGAGTACGGACTCAGCGAAGACGAGGCCGCGGCGCGCGTCGAGAACGCCCGGGAAGCGCTGTTCGCGGCGCGCTCCTCGCGAACGCGACCGGCGCGCGACGAGAAAATCATCGGCTCGTGGAACGGCCTGATGGTGTCGGCGTTCGCCCGCGCGGGCCTCGCCTTCGACGACGAGTACGCCGCCCGCGCCGCCGACGCGCTCGGGTTCGTCCGCGAGCACCTGTGGAGCGAGGACGAGAACCGACTCGCGCGCCGCTGGAAGGACGGCGACGTGAAGGGCGACGGCTACCTCGAAGACTACGCCTTCCTCGCGCGCGGCGCGCTCGACACCTACGCGGCGACCGGCGACCACGACCACCTCGCGTTCGCGCTCGACCTCGCCCGCGCCCTGTGTGAGGTGTTCTACGACGCCGATGTGGAGGCGCTGTACGCCGCGCCCGCCAGCGACGACCTGCTCGCGCGTCCGCAGGACCTCACCGACCAGTCGACGCCGTCGCCCGCGGGCGTCGCCGTCGACGTCCTCCAGCGCCTCGACGCGTTCGCGCCCGACGAGGCGTTCGGCGATATCGTCGACGCCGTCCTCTCGACGCACGCGGAGACCATCGAGAACAGTCCGCTCCAGCACGTCTCCCTCGTCGACGCCGCCGTCACGCGCGCGAACGGCCTCCTCGAAACGACGGTCGCCGCAGACCGCGTCCCCGACGAGTGGCGCGCGCTCCTCACCGAGTCGTATCGTCCGGACCTCTTGCTCACCCGTCGCCCGCGCGGCGACGGCGAACTCGACGCGTGGCTCGACGACCTCGGCGTCGCCGAGACGCCCGCAATCTGGGCGGACCGCGGGGCGCGGGACGGCGCGGACGCCACCGCCTACGTCTGCCGGCGCGCGTGCTCACCGCCGCTCCACGAGACCGCAGAAGTCGACTCCTGGCTGGCGGACTTCGCCGTTACGCCGTGAGGTCCGCCGTGGAGAGCTGGTTCGCGAGCGTCACAGCGATGGAGTCCGGGGCGTCCTCGACGAAGCGAGCGAGCTCCTCGCCGTCGAGTTCGACGACGACCGTCGGAATCAACTCGATGTCGTACTCGTCGACGAGCTCGCCGGATTTCGAGCCGTCCGCGTTCTTCTCGACGGGGTAGTGGTGGACGCGGTCGCCGGCGGGGTCGACGCCCGCTTCGTCGAGCGCGGCCGCGAACGTCGGGAGCTGGTTCTGACAGTCGCCGCACCAGTCGCCGCCCCACACGCGGAAGACGACGTTCTCACTGAGCGAGCGGAGCGTCCCCACCGCGTCGTCGTCGAGGTCGGCGTCCGCCGCGGGCTGCATCGTTTCGAGCGTGCCAGTCATACCCGGGAGAACGCACTCGACCGGCTTAACGCGTGCGGGGACGGAGAGATTCGCCAGCACTCGGCGGCGCGCCAGCAGCGTCGGTGACTCTCGCGCTGTCGACGGGGGTCGCTCCCGGCGTCGGCGGCATCGCTCGTCGTCGGCGGCCTCTGCCGGCGTCCATCACTCCCTTAAGCGTGAACTGCCTACGGGGGAGTAATGAAGGATAGCATACTGGACGCAATCGGCACGCCGCTGGTCCGCGTCGCCTCCCCCGAAGGCGCGACGGTCGCGGCGAAGGTGGAATCCTTCAACCCCGGTGGGTCCGCGAAAGACCGCCCCGCGCGAGCGATGGTCGAAGCCGCCGAGCGCGCCGGCGACATCGAACCCGGCGACCGCCTCGTCGAAGCGACGAGCGGGAACACGGGGATCGGCCTCGCCGTCGTCGCCGCCGCCCGCGGCTACGACCTCACCATCGTCATGCCCGCCTCGATGTCCGAAGAACGCCGCCGCCTCCTCCGCGCGTACGGTGCGGACCTCGAACTCGTCGAGGGCGAGATGCAGACCGCCAACGCTCGCGCCGACCAGATCGCCGCGGAGGCCGACGCCTTCCTCATCGGCCAGTTCAAGAACCCCGCGAACCCGCGTTCGCACTACGAGACCACCGCCGAGGAAATCCTCGACCAGGTCGACGGCCGCGAAATTGACGCCTTCGTCGCCGGCGTCGGAACCGGCGGCACCATCACCGGCACCGCCACCCGCCTCCTCGAGGAGTTCCCCGACATGGAGGTCGTCGCCGTCGAACCCACCGAGAACGCCGTCCTCTCCACCGGCAAATCCGGGAACGACCGGTTCCAGGGGATGGGCCCCGGCTTCGTCTCCGACATCCTCGACGTCGACCTCATCGACACCATCGAAACCGTCGACATCGACACCGCCGAAGCCGAATGCCGCCGCCTCGCCCGCGACGAAGGCATCCTCGTCGGCCAGTCCTCCGGCGCTGCCAGCATCGTCGCCCGCCGCGTCGCCGAACGCATCGCCCAACCCGAACTCAACTGCCCCGACGTCGAACTCCCCGAAATGTTCGACAACCCCGGCGACCCCCCCGAACTCCGCTCCGACGGCGGCCGCGACCTCGACGACCACCGACCATCCTCCGACGGCGGCCCCGACGGCTACGACGACTGCCCCCTCGTCGTCACCGTCTTCCCCGACTCCGGCGAACGCTACCTCACCGCCGGGACCTTCGACTGAACTTTTCTATTGTCGTTCGAAAGGCGCTTCGCGCCTTTCGTGATGACGAGACGGCAGCGCCGTCTCGAACCACGAGCGCTGGCGGAGCCAGCGCTCGATAAAAAGCTTCACCAAAACCCTCCTCGCTCCCAGGGTCGGAGCAAAGCTCCTCCTTGCCCGCACTCGCTCCGCTCGCGCGGACTCCGGTCGCTCGTCGGCCTCGCGCTCGCTGGCTCGCGGCTTCGCCGCTCGCCTATTCCGTCGCGCTTCGCGCGACGTGCCGCTCGCGCGAGTGAACGGCGACCCTTCCGGGTTCTTCGAACCACTCGGGTCACCGATGCCGGACGGATATCCCTCCAACTCCGGTTAGCATTCGCCGCCCGAGCGGTCCGTTAGAACCCGATTCACTCGCCGTAGGCGAGGCCCAAGCGCGACCAGAGTCCGCGCGAGCGGAGCGAGTGCGGGCAAGGAGGAGCTTTGCTCCGACCCTGGGAGCGCGCAGGGCTTTTAGTGAAGGTTTTTATCGAGCATGGCGCAGCGCGCCATGCTCGCAATAAAAAAGTTCATGCGAAGAATTCGCCTTTCGTCACTCTGACGACGACGGATTCGTCGTAGTCGGCGCGTTCGTAGGTTCCTTCTTGGGCGTCGCCGCGGAGGACGAAAGTCGGGTCGACGAGGCGGTCGTCGTCGACGCCGTAGACTTTGAGGCGGTTGACGGGTTCGTCGGGGTCGAGGTCGCCGTCGCGGATCTGGCGGGCGAGGGGGCGAGAGAGCCATTCGGTGGTGCTGACGGACGGCTCGCGGATGATGGCGTCGCGGGTGAGGCGGGCGAGGTACCAGTTGAGGTCGTTGAGGAGGGTGACGGCGTTCCCGAGGCTGTTCGTCCGTAGCTGGAGGGTGTTCGTCCAGGGTTCGGAGACGTCGTAGGTGGCGAGGGCGCGGCGCGCGGTCTCGTAGGAGTAGATGTCGATGCGGAGGTCGACGTCCTCCTTGCCGAGGAGGCAGACGCGAGTCACCGCGCGTCCACCTCGCCGAGCTCGCCACGGGGGTCGATAGTGGTCGCTGACTGGGCGGCCGCTCGCGCCCACTCGGGGAGGGCGTCGGGTTCGGCGTCGATGGTGGCGGCGTGCGAGCCCTTCGTCTCCGGGCTGTTCGGTGCGAGGCGCTCGCAACCGACGTTCATCGTGGAGTCGCGATAGGTGTCGAGGTCGCGGGCGAGCGCGATAATCTCCTGTTTGTCCATCGTGAGGAGCGGGCGGTGGACGGGGAGGCTGGTGGCGCGGTCGACGACGCCGAGGTTCGTCGTCGTCTGACTCGACTTCTGCCCGATAGCCTCGCCGGTGACGATGCCGACGGCCCCGGTCTCGTGGGCGATCTCCTCGGCGACCATGTACATGAAGCGGCGGTAGGAGAGCATTCTCGTCTTGCCGACCTCGTCGTGGAGGCGCTGCGCGTACTCGCCGGCAGCAACGCGGCGGACGGTCATGTCGTAGTTCGGCGCGAAATCGGCGAGGCGGCGGACGGTTTCGACGGCGCGCGCTTCGTGGTCGGGGCCGCCGAACGGGCCGAGGTCGAGGTAGACCGGGATAATCGGCGCGCCGCGTTTCATCCCGAGGTAGGCGGCGACGGGCGAGTCGATTCCGCCGGAGACGAGCGCGACGAGCGGGTTCTGCGTCCCGAGCGGGAGGCCGCCCGGGCCCTCCCGGTTTTCGAGGAAGACGAACGCCTCTTCCGCTCGGACTTCGACGGAGAACGTCACGTCGGGGTCGTCGAGGTCGACTTCGGGGTCGAAGGCGTCTTCCACCGCTTCCCAGACGGCCTGTCCGCCCACGCGGCCGACGTCCTCGCTCGTGAAGTCGTGCTCGCCGGCGCGGCGGGCGTCGACGGCGAACGCGCCCTCCGTATAGGCGTCGCGCGCGGTTTCGGCGAGGACGCCGGTGATGTCGTCCATCTCGGGGGTGACGCTTCGCGCGGGGCTAGCGGAGACGACGCCGAACGCGTCGCTCGCGGCGTCCGCCGCCGCGTCGGGGTCGGTCTCCCGAATCACGAGCCGCCCCCACTGGCGTTCGACGCTCCCCGGAATCCCTCTGTCCGCGAGGAGCGCCTCGATGTTCTCGGCGAGCCGCTGCTCCATCTTCCCCTGCACGCGGCTACTCTTCACGCCGACGTCCCCGTGCCTCACGAGGACGCAATCGGCTCCCGGCGGCTGCATAGTCACTGAGAGACTCCCGGGGAATAAACCGCCTTCGCCTCGCAGGATTCTCCCGTCTTCGATACTGACGTCGACGGAACCCGGTTACACTCGCGTCAGCGCGCACTCAAGTCCCCACGTCCCCTACGACGAGGTATGGCAGAACCGAACCCCACGCCGGGGATTCATCACGTGACGTGCATCGCGGGCGACCCGCAGGAGAACCTCGACTTCTACGTCGGGACGCTCGGCCTCCGCCTCGCGAAGCGCTCCATCAATCAGGACGACCCCTCGACCTACCACTTCTTCTTCACGGACGCGGAGGGGACGCCGGGGACGAGCATGACGTTCTTCCCCTGGGAGGACATGCGGCAGGGGAAGGTCGGCTCCGGGCAAGTGTCTCGAACGGCGTTCCGCGTGCCCGAGGGCAGCCTCGACTACTGGGAGGGCCGCTTCGACACCTACGGCGTCGACTACGACGACCGCGTCGAGCGCTTCGGCGAGACCGTCCTCCCCTTCCGCGACCCGGACGGCCTCCCCGTCGAACTCGTCGAAGTCGAAATTCCCGACGACGATCCAACCGTTCCGTGGACGGAGTTCGTCCCCGAGGAGCACGCTATCCGCGGCTTCCACTCCGTGACGCTCTGGCTCGCCGACACCCAGCCCACCGAGGAACTCCTCGGCGTCATGGGCTTCGAGGAGGTCGGCGAGGAGGAAGCCGAGGGCGACACGCCCGGCGACGTCCGCACGCGCTTCGAAGCCACCGGGAAAGTCGGAAGATACGTCGACGTCCTCCCGACCATCCAGGGCGGCCGGCAGGGCCACGGCACCGTCCACCACGTCGCCTTCCAGACCCCCACGGACGACGACCAGGACGCGATGCGGAACGCCGTCCGCTCGCGCGGCCTCAACCCCACCCCGCAGATCGACCGCCACTGGTTCCGCTCCGTCTACTTCCGCGAACACGGCGGCGTCCTCTTCGAACTCGCCACCCGCGAACCGGGATACACCGCCGACGAACCCCTCGACGACCTCGGCGGCCGCCTCGTCCTCCCCGGTAAGTTCGAAGCCCAGCGCGACCAGATCGAAGCCGGCCTCACCGACATCACCATCCCCGAACCCGAAAACGTCGAAGCCGAGAACTGACGCCGTCGGACGGGGAGATGGGGGCTTTTGCGGTGATGGTTCGGTCGTTAGGTGGATGTGCGAGTCTATCGCCCGTCAGTCCGGGACCTCGACCGAGATTTCTTGTAGGCAGGGAAGAATGTCCCAGCATGACTGATCCGGAATCGCTGGCGGTCGGCGGTCTTGCTGGAGTGGCTGCAGCTGGCGTCAACTATATCGATGGGCTGGAGAGCGTGCAACTCTTGGTGTGTCTCGGAGCAGTCTGGGCAGTCGGTGGGTGGTCACTGTCTCAGAATCGCCGAGTCCTGCGGCACTCAGACACCGTACATCGACTGCTATGTGTTCTGTTACTTGTCGGTATTCCGCCGTTCGCCATTCACGCCGACCTCCCGCTCGGCGAGTTTCGGGTTCCCCTCATGTTTCTCGCAACGGGCGTCGCAGCTGCAGGCATCGGTCTGGGAGCAGATATGAACAAATCGAGCAATGGGAACTGAACCGTAGCTCCATGACCGCAGATGAATCCCGACGGGAAGGAGTGACGCAGGACTCTTCCGGTAACCTCCCACCCTGTACTGAACGGTGAGAATTTCCTATCGCAGGTGAAACGAACGAGCGTTGAGCGTCCGCGAGCGAGCGGCTCGAAGAGCCCGAGCGGAGCGGTTCACTCGCGCGATAGCGCGAGGCCCAAGCGACCCCAGAGGGGTCGCGCAGGGCTTTTGGTGGAGCTTTTTATCGAGCGCCCGGCGACGCCGGGCGCTCGCAATAAAAAGGTCCGTTAGAAGGTAGAGAGTTCGCCGTCGATGACGCGTTGGGTGATGTCGGTGACGTTGGCGAGTTCGTCGTCGACGATGGCTTGGATGTCGGCTTCGACGTCGGCGATGGCGGTGTCGTCGTCGGTGACGACGTGGACGTCGGCGACGTGGGGTTCGTCGATGGGGCGGCCGATCTGGGAGAGGAGGCGGACGCGGAGGTCGCGGATTCCCTCTACTTCGTCGACGACGGAGTGCGCGATTTCGGTGGAGAGGAGGTTGTAGATCTTCCCGATGTGGTTGACGGGGTTCTTTCCACTGGTTGCTTCCATGCTCATGGAGCGGTTGGGGGTGATGAGGCCGTTGGCGCGGTTTCCTCTTCCTACTGAGCCGTCGTCGCCCTGTTCGGCGCTGGTGCCGGTGGTGGTGAGGTAGATGGAGCCGTCTTCGTAGTCGTCGGCGGTGTTGACGTGGACGGAGACGTCGCGCGTGGTGTATTCGTCGGCGAGGTCGAGGACGGCGGACTGGATGTCGCCGACGAGTGCTTCGTAGTCGTCGAGGCCGTCGATGTAGGCGTCGACGGCGGCGGCGGCGACGGTGAGGTCGATCTGGTCGCCTTCGCGTTTCCCCATGACTTTGACGTCCTGACCGATGCCGGGGTGGTCGTCGTGGAACGCGCGGTTGAGGTAGCGTTCGGTTTCGAGGACGAGCGTCTCGGTTTCGGTGAGGGGCGCGTGGCCGACGCCGAAGGAGGTGTCGTTCGCCATCGGGACCTGCTTGCCGTCCTCGCCGAAGACGTCTTGGAGGTCGCCGGATCCTTCGCCGAGTTTCACGTCGACGATGACGTCCGTTTCGAGGTCGAGGTCGGGGAAGTGCTCGCGGAGGTAGTCGCGCGCGGCTTCGAGCGCGATGGAGTCCACGGGGATGTGGTGTTCGACGCCGTCGTCGTCGACGTAGTACTTCGTCGCGCGGCCGACGATGAGGATGTAGATGGGTTCGACGACTTCGCCGCCGCCGTAGGCCGGCGCGGCGTTCCCGGCGACGAGCTGCGTCTCGTCCGTGTTGTAGTGGAGGACTTTCCCGACGCGGTCGAGGTAGGTCTGGGCGAGCTCTCGGGAGACGCGCTCGGCGATGCCGTCACAGATGGAGTCGGGGTGGCCGATGCCCTTTCGCTCGACGATTTCGACGGCCTCGTCCTCGACCGCGCCGCGGTCGAGGGTCTGCACGCGGATGTTCCGCTCAGTCATACTCGCTCTTGGCGCTCGCCCGGCCTATAACCTTCCGGAACCACACGGACTGTGAGTATACCTACCAGTTATTCGAGGAGGAGGCCGAGGTAGGACGTCGTCACCTGACTCTCGGGGTCGAGGCCGAGGTCGCGGAGCACGTCGAACGCGCCCTCGCGCGCGGACTCGACGTCCCCTGACTCCCGTTCGACTTCGACGAACTCGCCGACGCCCTCCACGGTGTCGAGCGTCACGGTGTACCCCTTGAAGTCGAAGTGGGTGCGCGTCTTGTTGACGGTCGCCGCGGGGTCGAAGTCGAGGGCTTCGAGAATCGCGCCCATGTCGTCGCCGTCGCCGACGCCCACCTCGATCTCGCGGCGCGTCTTCGACTTCGTATCCACTTTCGGGCCCTTGTACGTCACGCGCGCCGCCTCCGTGCGCTCCGTGTCGTCCTCGAAGCGGACGCGTCGGATGCGGAGCGCCTCGTCGGTCGCTTCGAAGTCGCGGTGAGGCGCGTTGTAGTAGGTGTCTGACTGGTGGACGGTGTCGGATTCGGTGGCGTCCGTGTCCGCGAGCGCCGCGCGGACCTCGTCGTGGTCCGCGGGGACTTTCACTTCGACCTCGTACATAGTCGTGGGTCGCGGACCGATTGGATAAACCGCCCGGAACCGCGCGGCTCTATAGCTCTCCCTATCCCTCATAGCGACCTTCATAATCCACACGGGACGATACATAGTCGAGCCGATGTCAACGCAGTCCCACCTCGTCGACCCGGACGCGGATGCACTGGCCGCCGTCGTCGAATCCGGCGTCACCGGCCCCGACCGCTGCACGGTCTACCCGCGAGACCTCCCGGAAGCCGACCGGACGACCACGTGGCTCACCGTCAACGCGTCAGTCCTCTGCGACCTCGACGACCACCGGTAGCTCGCGCGGCGGAAACGTGATTCTTAAGGGTGGAACGACTGTCCATTGGTGTATGAGTGACGACCAAGAGGCCGACGTGGCCGACGAGACCGAGGCCGACGAAGCGGCCGAGGAAGAGACCGGATTCCAGCGCGGCGACTTCATCAAACTCGCGTACACCGCACGAACCGTCGAGGACGGCGACCTCGTCGACACCACCGACAAGGAAGTGGCCGAGGAAGCCGACGTCGACGTCGAGGACCGCGACTTCTCCCCGCGCACCATCGTGCTCGGCGAGGGCCACATCTTCGAACCCGTCGAAGAGGACATCATCGGGAAGGAGATCGGCGACGACGGCAGCGTCGTCGTCCCCGCCGCCGACGCGTTCGGCGAGTACGACGAGTCCGAAGTCCGCACCGTGAGCGCGGACAAGATCCCCGAGGACTCCCGCTACCCCGGCGCGCACGTCGACATCGACGGCGAGCACGGCCACGTCGAGACCATCATCGGCGGCCGCGCCCGCGTCGACTTCAACCACGCCCTCGCCGGCGAGGACATCGAGTACGAGTACGAGATCGTCGACGAGGTCACGGACACCCTCGAGAAGGCCCGTGGCATGATCTCGATGTACTTCGACGTCGAACTCGACATGCACATCGAGACCGACGAGGTCGAGGAGGAAGTCCCCGCGGAGGACGAGGACGAGGAGCCCGAGACGGAGACGGTGGAGCAGGAGACGCTCTACATCGAATCCGACCCGCAGCTCCAGTTCAACCAGCAGTGGATGATGGGCAAACAGCAGATCCTCCAGCAGGTCATGCAGCAGACCGGCATCGACCGCGTCATCGTCCAGGAGATCATCGACGGCTCCGGCATGGGCGGCATGATGGGCGGGATGGGCGGTATGATGGGCGGCATGGGCGGCGGCGAGGACCTCGGTGACCTCGAGGACGCCCTCGAAGACGCCGACGTCGACGCCGACGAAATCGCCGAGGAGCTCGAAGCCGAAGACCTCGAGTAAACCACCCGACCTCCGACTGTTCACGTTCTTTCGCGACACGACCGACAGCGACGGCCGTCGCGTCCGCCGCGGAGTTTCGTCGACCACGCCACCGGTCGCCGCTGTCCGAACGGTTATCCGATTCCTCGCCCAATATCGTGGTATGAGAATCTACACCACGCCGACGGTCGGGCATCGTTCAGTGAACGCGTTCGAGAAATGGGGTCCCGACGATGCGCGTTGACGACCGCTGGTACCGCGCCCAGCAGTCCGCACAGCGCGGCGAGCAGGCCTATCACGACCTGCGCGAGCGCTACGACGACTTCACCGAACGCGAACGCACTCAGCGCGTCTCCCGCGGCCACTTCGAGACGCTGGTCGACCGCATCGACGCCACCGGCGCGCCGTTCGGCGCACACACCCTCGTCTACCGTCCCGACGGCGACCTCCTCCTCGTCCGCCACACCGGCGTCGACCTCTGGGTCCTCCCCGGCGGCGGCGTCGAATCCCACGAATCCTACCGCGAAGCCGCCGAGCGCGAACTCCGCGAGGAAGCCGGCGTCGACGCGACCTACGACGGCCTCGCCATCCTCACCCGCCTCACCATCGAGAGCGGCGACTACCGGACCACCGGCGTCCTCCCCGTCTTCGAAGCGACCACGGACCAATCACCCGTCCCCGACGACCCCGACGAGGAGATCAGCGCCGCCCGCTGGTTCACCGACCTCCCCCGCGACACCCGCGACCGCGACACCCTCGTCCAGTGGCGCAACCGCCGCCTCCGCGCCTGACGGAAACACCGTCCGGAGACCTCGCGCCACGGGACACACGAAACCGTCTCCTCCGGCGTTGACACTCCACCAGCGTACGGACCGCAAAAACCGTCGGCTCGCCGCGACTCTCGTTACTCTTCGTCGACGTCGGCTTCCTCGAGGTTGTCCTCGGGGACGCCGGCCTCCTGCCCGTCGTCGAACGACACGGTGTAGTTCGCGTCGCCGAACATCGTCTCGACCTTCTGCGTGATCTTCCCGGTCTCGCCGTCGTACTCGGAGTGCTCGTCGTGCAGGACGACGTGGTCGCCTTCTTCGAAGCTCATACCTCCCCGTTAGACCACCCCGGAGAAAAGTGGCGTGATATCCGATTTCCACCCGACTCACTCACGCAGCGCTCCGCCTCCGACCACGTCGCCGACGCCGCACCGACCGCTCGCCTCGACGCGGTTCTCACTCCTCATCGTTTGTCAATCGCGCTGGCTCGCGTCCCGCCTCACTCACGCGAACTCCGGTCGTTCCGAACCGCGTCGTCCCTCCGAACCACGTCACTTCCACTCTTTCCCGTCTCTCGTCTCGGCGTCCATGCGGCGGAGGGCGGCGCGGGCGTTGGAGGCGTGGTAGCCGAAGTAGACGTCGTCGGCGTATTCGCCGGCGACTTCGGCGGCGTGGATGAGGTTTTCGACGTCGGGGTCGACAGCGTACAGTTCGACGGAGAACGGGATGTCGAGGGCGTCCCGGAAGCCGCGGCAGAGCGTTTCGAGCCAGTAGGTGGTGCCGTAGGCGGTGTCGTAGATGGGGACGACGAACTCGTCGACGTACTCGGAGAGGGCGTCGAGGTCGAGGCCGGCGCGCTCGTAGAGGTGACCGGGGTAGGGGTCGGGGTAGAGGGTGAGGTAGAGCTTTCCAGGAATTCGTTTGTCGGCTTCCTCGACGAACTCGGTGATGACGTCGGCTCGCCACGCCTGCCAGTCGTCGAACTCGCTCTCCGCGAAGGTGTCTTCGCAGCGGTCGCAGCGGCAGTATCCGTCGCGGGGGAAGCCGACGTCGTCGAGGCGGACGTCGTCGTTGGCGTCCGCGCAGGCTTTGACGACTTCGAGGAGCCCGTTCTTGTAGTGCCCGGCGCTCGGGCAGATGTAGCCCCAGTCGAAGAAGGTGCTGTCGCGGGTGGCGCGGTTGCCGTCGGCGTCGACGGGGACGAGGTCGGGGTCGGTTTCGGCGGTGGCGGTGTCGCCGAAGCAGGAGACCATGTTCACGGCGTTCGGCACGGGGTCGGTGTGGCGGCCGGTGACGTCCTTGACCTCGTAGAAGCCCGTGTCGAACTCCGCCCAGTCGAGTTCCTCGGCGTTCCGCGTGACGACGCCGTACATAGATTCTACTTGGGGTGCGGTCGGGGTAAGCGATTCGCTTCTCTGGAAAACGTTATACCGCCGGCTGACGGACTACGTGTCATTCCGATGTCTGTCGTCGTTCACGCGCGGACGGGGGCGTCCTCGCCGTCGTTCGACCCGTCCGGGTTCGGGGTGACGGTGAAACCCGCCGACTCCGTGGAGGGTGTCGTGGACGCGCTCGCCGCGAGCAGGGTGGACTGCGTGGTCTGCGCGGTCGACCCGGCGTCCGGGGACGGCCTCGACGTGCTGCGCGCGGTCCGCGACCGCGACCCCGCGCTCCCGGTGCTCGCGTACACGGACGCCGACGACGCCGAGGCCGCAGCAGAAGTGACGCGCGCCGGGGCGACCGAGTACGTCTCGGCGGAACGCCTCACTGACGCGGACGCGGCGCTTCGCGACCGAATCCGCGCGCTCACCGACGCCGGGACGCCGCTCGGCCCGGTCGTCGAGTCCTCGCCGGACCCGACGCTCCTCCTCGCGGGCGACTACACGGTCCGCTACCGAAACGCCGCCGCGGCCGACTTCGCACCCGCGACCGCAGTCGGTGACTCCGTCTTCGACGTGGTCCACGACGCGGACGCCGACGCGGTCCGCGCGGCCGCCGAGCACGGTGACTCGGACGGCTCGGTCGTCGTCCGGCTCCGCGACGGCGAGGGCGAGTGGCGGCGCGCGTCAGTGCGCGTCGCGGACCGCCGTGCCGACCGCCGCGTGAACGGGTTCGTCGTCACGATGCGGGACGCGAGCGACGCGGCCGTCGACGAGCACGTCGTCGCGCAGGCGGTCCACGACCTCCGCACGCCGCTCGCGACCGCGCGAACCTACCTCGACATCGCCCGGGACGACCCCGACCGCCTCGACGACGTCGACGCTGCCCACGACCGCCTCGAAACCCTCGTCGACGACCTGCGTACGCTCGCCACCGCGGGGCGCGCCCTCGACGAGCCGGAGCGCGTCGACCCCGCAGCCATCGCACGGGAGGCCTGGGAGACGTCCGGTGCGGCCGACGTGACGTTCGTCGTCGACACCGACCCCGACGAACTCGCCGGCGACCCGGAGCGCCTGCGCCGACTCTTCGAGAACCTCTTCCGGAACGCCTGCGACCACGGCGCGTCCACCGTTCGCCTCGCCGCCGTCGACGGCGGGTTCGCGGTCGAGGACGACGGCGACGGTATCCCCGAATCCGACCGCGACGCCGTCTTCGAACAGGGGTTCACGACGCGCGACGACGGCACGGGATACGGCCTCGCCATCGTCGAGGAGATCGCGGACGCCCACGGTCTGACTGCGCGCGTCGAGGAGAGCGCGGACGGCGGCGCACGATTCGTTTTCACCCGCGACACACATGTCGGCGGACGTGACGATAGTAAGTGCTAAGAGGTCCCAGCGCCGTCTGTGTGCATAGTGACAGCCCCCCACGGGCAGACCTATCAGGGGAATCCATGTCGAACTCGCAGTCGGACGTGACGCCGAACGAGAACCCCGAGATCCTGGTCGTCGAAGACGACGAAGCGCTCGCCGAAGCCATGGCCGTCTGGCTCGGTGCCGAATACGACGTGACGACGGCGACCGACGCCGCGACCGCGCGAGCGAGCGTCCACGACGGCCTCGACGCCATCCTCCTCGACCGAAACCTCCCCGACGCCTCCGGCGGCGACGTCCTCAGAGCCATCCGCGACGACGGCTACACCGTTCCCGTCGCCATGGTCACCGGCGTCGAACCCGACGCCGACGACGCCGCGCTCCCCTTCGACGACTACCTCGTGAAACCAGCGACGCGGAGCGACCTCACCGACCTCGTCGAACGCCTCCGGCGGCGCGGACGCTACGACGACGCGTTCCGCGACTACTACGCGCTCGTCACGAAACGCGCCACGCTCCGCACGTCCAACGCCGACGGCGAGCTCGCGGCGTCCACGGACTACCGGGAGCTAGAGACACGGATCGCGGAACGCGAACGCCGTCTGGACGACGCCGTCACGGCCATCGACGAACACGACGACGTCGCGGCGATTTTCGAGAAACTCTCCTAGTCGATGCGGTCGATGTCCTCGGGTTCGGCGTCCTCGCCGACGAGGACCTTCCAGATGAGGGCGATCAGGAGCAGTGCGACGGCGACTTTCACGATGGAGCGGGCCATATCCGAGTGAGTGTTCGCCTCCCCTATACGTCTTCGGGGATGTGAGCGAGAGTGTACGCGAGAATGCGAGCGGCGATGCGAGCGGCGGTCGCGCGACCGCTACACGTCGATGTGGGCGGTGAGGTCGTCGCGGATGATGGTCTCGCAGTACTCACAGCGCACGCCGTCGTCGAGGACGGAGAAGTCGGTGTCGACGGGTTCGCCGGCGTTCGTGATGCACTCGCGGTTCGGGCACTGGAGGATGCCGACGACCTCCGCGGGGCGGGTGACGCGGTTCTTCTCGACGACCTCGTACTCCCGGATGATGTTGATGGTGGCGTCGGGCGCGATGAGGGAGAGCACGTCGAGTTCCCCCTGGCTGAGCTCGCGGCTCTCGACTTTCACGACGTCCTTCTTCCCGAGGCGTTTCGACGGGACGTTCATCCCGAGACTCACCGTCTCGCCGCCGGTGCCGTCGATGCCGAGGATGGCGAGGACGTGGAGGGCTTCGCCGGCGGTGACGTGGTCGATGACGGTGCCGGAGCGAATCTTGTTGACGCGGAGTTCGGTGTCTGTGTCAGTCATCGGTCTGGAGGAGGCTGTCGAGGAGCGCCATGCGGACGGGGACGCCGTTGTGCGCCTGGTCGAAGTACGTCGCGTTCGAGGTGTCGTCGATGGCGGCCGAAATCTCGTCGACCCGCGGGAGGGGATGCATCACGGCGACGTCGTCCTTCGCGTCGTCGAGCGTCTCCGGCGTGATGCGGTACTGGCCGGCGACCTTCTGGTACTCGTCTTCGTCCGGGAAGCGCTCGCGCTGGATGCGCGTCACGTAGAGCACGTCGAGCGCGGGGAGGACGGCTTCTAACTCCTCGTGCTCGCGGACGTGCGCGCCGGCCTCGTGGAGGTCGTAGCGAACACTCCGCGGGAGTTTCAGGCTCTGCGGGCTGATGAAGTGCTGGCGGACGTCGAAGTTCGTGAGCGCGTGCGCGAGCGAGTGGACCGTTCGTCCGTACTTCAGGTCGCCCATGATACCGATGGTGAGGTCGTCGAGGCCCGCGTTCTCCCGAATCGTGTAGAGGTCGAGGAGCGTCTGACTCGGATGGTGGCCCGCGCCGTCGCCCGCGTTCACGAGCGGGACGTCGACGTGCTCGGCCGCCATCTTCGCTGCGCCCTGCTTCGGGTGGCGGAGGACGATGCCGTCCGCGTACCCCTCGATGACGCGGACGGTGTCAGCGAGCGACTCGCCTTTCTTCACGGAGGAGGACTCGACTGAGCCCATGTCGATGACGTCGCCGCCGAGGCGCTTCGCGGCGGTCTCGAAGCTCATCTTCGTCCGCGTGCTCGGCTCGAAGAAACAGAGCGCGAGGAGCTTCCCCGGGTGTCGGTCGCCCGCGGCAGACGGGTCGGCCGCGAACTCGCTCGCCCGGTCGAGGACGGTCTCGATGTCCTCCCGTGAGAGCTGTTTCGCGGTCAGGAGGCTACGCCCAAGCATTATCTATCCTCGTGGCCGGAGCCGCCTTGAATCTCCCGAAGCGCCCACGAACCTTTATCGCCGAGGCCGCGGCGAGACGCGGGTATGCTCGCTATCGCCGGTGGGAAGGGCGGCACCGGGAAGACGACGACGACGCTCGCGCTCGCGGCCGCCTACGGCCGACAACGCCGCCGCGTCCTCGCCGTCGACGCCGACGCGGACGCGCCGAACCTCCACCTCGTCGCCGGCGTCGACGCGGGCGAAGGCGTGCGCGCGCTCGCCGCCGGCCGCGACCCCCGGGCCGTCGCGCGACCCGCACCGGGGACGCCCGGCGTCTGGGTCGCGCCCGCCCGGCCCGGCGCACCCGTCGCGGACGCCCTCGACACACTCGCCGTCGACGAGAACGCGTCGGTCCTCGTCGACTGCCCGGCCGGCGCGGGCCCGGACGCCGTCGCGCCGCTCCGCGCCGCCGACCGCGCACTCCTCGTCACGACGCCAACCCGACACGCCGTCGCGGACACCGTGAAGACCGCGGCGATGGCGCGCGCGCTCGACACGCACGTCGCCGGCGTGCTCGTCACGAAGACCGACACCGTCCCCGACCGGCTCGCGCGGGCGTTCGACGCACCCGTCCTCGCCGCGGTCCCCGAAGCTACCCGCCTAATGAAAATTTCGGCCGCTCGGACAGTTTACGACGGTATATCGGGGTTCCTCGGGCCGAATCCTTAACTACGACCGAGCCGTGACTAGGAGCATGGCCGAGCGGCTCCCCACGGGGATCGACGTGCTCGACAGGGAGCTCGACGGCGGTTTCCCCGCCGGGAGCGTCGTCGCCTATCAGGACCCACCCGCGAGCCAGGGCGAACTCCTCCTCTACGAGCTCTCCATCCCCCGCCCCACCTACTACCTCACCGCCGACCGCACGGAGTCCGCCGTCGCCGACGCCTTCGAATCCTCCGCCGTCCCCGCCAACGCACCCGAGCTCACCTTCCTCCCCGAGGGCGCACCCCTCGACACCGGCCGCCGCGCCTTCCGCAACGTCCCCGAAGGCTCGACGCTCATCATCGATCCAGCCGACGCCCTCGAACGCACCGAACGCAGCCGCTACCAGACCTTCCTCTCCGAACTCCAGAACCACATGCGGAACACGAACAGCGTCGCGATCCTCCACTGCCTGAAGAGCGACCACAGCCCCGAACTCCGCGACACCACCGAACACATGGCCGACGTCGTCATCGACCTCCGCCAGACGGTCACCGCGAGCGACGTCGAAACCCGCATCTCCATTCCGAAACTCCGCGGCGGCCGCGCCCTCAGCGAGACCATCAAACTCAACCTCGGCGACCGCGTCCGGATCGACACCTCCCGGGATATCGCGTAGGTGGCTCGGAGCGAGCGCTAGCGAGCGAGAGCCACCGAACGAGCGAGCGGGGAGGAACGACCCGCGAGCCACAGCTAGTTCGAAGCGAGCGATAGCGAGGCGTGAGGCAGTCGGCGAGACCCACTGCACACGCGACCGGGGGACGCGGTCCTTTTACTGCTCGCGGTGTTATCGAGGAGTAATGGCTAGCGTTCCGTTCCACTACATCGACCTGCGGGCGTTCGCGTACGAGACGGAGGACGTCGAGCGGGTCGAGCGCGCGCTCCGGCATTTCCTGCCGGAGGAGTTCGAGTTGGAGGCGTCGGAGACGACGGGGCACAACGGCGACCGCATCCTGATTCTGTCGGCGCGCGTGGAGAACGCGGACGGGATGCGGGTGGTGTTGGACGCGATTCGCGAGGGCGCGGATCTGGAGACGGTACGCGAGCAGGTGCGGAATCGCGTGACGGAGAACTGCGAGTTCTACGTGCACTTCGACAAGCAGGAGGCCTACCGGGGGGCGAGTCGGCTCGGCGACGGCATCGTGTTGCGCGCGAAAGTGGAGGCGTATCCGGCGAAGCGCGAGGCGGCGGTCGAGAACGCGACGGACGCGCTCGCGGAGCAGTAAGCGTCGAAACGTAAAGAGCGGACGTCGACGATGGGGGAAAGGGGGGGAAGGGGGTATCGTCGACGCCCGGTATCGACAACGAGACCGGTTTCGGAACCACCGGTCAACTCGCGGTAACGGCTCCAGGGTGATAAGTATACGGTCCGTCCTGGGGGCGGTGTTTAGTTAAGCGAAAGCTGGCCGGTCAACCGCTTGTGGGTGGGAATTCGAAAGGGGCCGAGCGGTCGTGAGCCGAACCGACGCAAGCACGCCCGAAGGGCGGGTGTGGTTCGAAAGGCGCGACGCGCCTTTCGTCATCCCGCAAGACGCTTCGCGTCTTGCTTACGACAGCGAGGTGTAGGCCACGAGCGCGAGGGGGCTTTCGGTAACGCCGACGTCGCCGCCCCATTCGACTGAATCTGCCTAACTAAACACGACCGGTCTTATCGGGCTAAGTCTATCAGGTGGCTGGGGTTTTCTGGCGGGAGTTATCGCAGGGGAAGTTCTGAGCTTATTCACTGACGACACGTTTTCGTTCATCGTGAACGACACCGACACACCAGGGGTAGATTACCCCAGGATCGATGTTTTAGTTGATGACCATCACCATCCAAGTGTTGGTGATGGTATCGGCGTTGGTACGTATCAAGGTCATATGTGGAAAGATCCAGTTTTCATCGTAGTCTAATCTACCACCACTGTGGGGGTCCATCTCCCTCTTAGTATCCACGAAAAGACACAATAGCAGACGGTGTATTACTAACTAACAGGAGTACACCGATGACCATGATTCAGTCAATTATTCTCTACTCGCCCGGGATAGTTCTCGGATTCATTCTCGCTGTAATTAGCCTGACTGTGGGACCCAGAATTGAACAATGGTCCGGTCCTAAGACGATTGTGAAATTTCTGGGAATCGTCTTGCTCTCCACTATCGCTGTCGTATATACGAACGGGCAATACATGGCCGCGCTTTCGCTGATGTGTGGACTAATAATCGGTGTCACCGCGATTCTGCTGTTCCGCCATTTGAAGGGTTACTAAGATAAAGTGTCTATTCGATAGAATAACTCCCGTTCTATGTTTCCTTATTCCATAGCCGCCAACCATCAATAGAAGTCTCTGACTGCCGATCGCTGAAACACGAGACAGACCCAATTTGACTGGAGGTGCTATAGTTGATGCGGAGACCTACCGATTCCCGGATGGGCGGCCGAAGAAGACGGGCCGCGAACTCTTCGAGAGCGTCGCGGTGGTTCGCATCAACGAACGCTGCGTCGGGTCCTCCAAGGCGTCGACGACCTCGCCGAACGTCGCGGGGTCGGGCTTTAAGAGAACAGTCTCCCACTACGCGCGTGAGAGTCATGCCGAACACCCCGGCTGGGCGAAGAAGGTCGTCTGTGGCTCTGAACCTGAGCTTCTAAGCCAGTGGGGGGATTTGAACCCCCGATCTCTCGATTACAAGTCGAGCGCTTGAACCACCCAAGCGCCACTGGCGCGAGTGGCTATTCTCGGTCGGGGGTTGAGTTTGTGTCGGTTTCGGCGGGGCGTTCCATGAGGACGCGGTGGGGGGTGTAGCCGCGGGACTCGTAGAGGGCGCGGGCGTCGTCGTTGTCGGCCATGACGGAGATGGCGAGTGTGTCGACGTCGTCGTCGCGGAGGCGGGTTTCGGCGGCGTCGAGGAGGCGGGAGCCGATGCCGTCGTGTCGGTAGGGTTCGGTGACGTAGACGTTGTCGATGAGGCCGCGCGTGGCGTCCTCCTGGTAGAGGCCGGTTTCGACGTGGAACATGACGAACCCGACGATTTGGCGGGTTCGCGCGACGAGGAGGTTGTCGGTGACGATGTACTGGCTGACGACGTCGCGGGCGGTGGTGCGGTTGGGTTCGGCGAGGAGGTGGGTGCCGTGTTGGCGTTGGTCGGCGACGAGGTCGACCCAGAGGTCGAGGACGGCGTCGAGGTCGTCGGTGGTCGCGGGTTCGATAGTCGCCTCGGTGGTCATCTGCGGAGGGCGTCGACGGCGGGGAGGGTGCCGCCGGTGAGGATGGTGAGCGCCGCGCCGCCGCCGGTGGAGACGTGGTCGAACCCCTCGACGTCGAACTTCCGGATGGCGGCGGCGGTGTCGCCGCCGCCGACGATGCTGTAGGCGTCGCTGTCGGCGACGGCGGTGAAGAGGTCGCGGCTCCCGTCGCCGAAGAGGTCGTGTTCGAAGACGCCGGCGGGGCCGTTGAGGACGACGGTGCCGGCGGCGTCGAAGTAGTCGGTGTAGGCGGCGACGGTGGCGGGACCGATGTCCATCGCGGATTCGCCGTCGCGGGGCGGGAGGTCGGTCTTGGAGAGGACGACGCGTTCGCCGTCGCGTTCGACGGCGACGTCGACGGGGAGGTCGATGCGGTCGGGGTAGCGTCCGAGGAGGTCGGCGGCGCGCCCGATCTCGTCCCAGTAGCCGCGGTCGCGGACGAACTCCTCGCTGGCGGTGCCGATGTCGACGCCGGCGGCGAGGAGGAAGACGTTCCCGACGACGCCGGTGGTGAGGACGGTGTCGGCGAGGCCGTTTTCGAGGGCGTGCTCGGCGACGTCGATGGAGTCGGGGACTTTTGCGCCGCCGACGACGTAGACGCGGGGTTCGGGCGTGTCTTCGACGCTTCCCAGCACGTCGAGTTCGCGCTCCAGGATGCGCCCGGCGTACGCGGGGAGGCGTTCGGGGAAGCCGACGAGGCTCGGCTGGCTGCGGTGGGCGGCGGCGAACGCGTCGCTGACGTAGGCGTCGAGGGCGGGGGCGAGCCGGGAGACGAGGAAGGTCTCGGCGGCGCGCGCCGGCTCGAACTCCATGTACTCCTCGCTGTAGAAGCGCGTGTTCTCGAGGACGACGATTTCGCCGGGGTCGAGCGCGCCGACGGCGTCGCGGGCGTCGGCGGAGAACGTCCCGTCGCAGTAGGAGACGGGGGCGTCGAGGAGTTCGTCGAGGCGCTCGGCGTGCGCTTCGAGGCGGGCGAAGTCGTCGCCGCCGGGTCGGCCCTGATGGGCGAGGAGGGCGACGCGGCCGCCGCGCTCGGCGAGCTCGGCGATGGTTTCTCGATGCGCGCGGATGCGCGCGTCGTCTGTGAGGCCGCCGTCGGCGTCCACTGGACTGTTGATGTCGACGCGGACGCCGAGGGCCGCGCCGTCGACGTCGAGGTCGTCGAGGGTCCGAACCGGCATTACGGGGCACTGGGCGACGACCGGGCTTAGTCGTTACTGTCGCGTGCGCGGCAAAGAAAGCTTTAACCGGGCTAGTCACTCTCTGTCGTGTACAAGGTTACCAATGGCCGCAAATCCCTTAGAATCGTACATTTCGGAGAACTCGGTGCCCGCGCTGGTCCTCACCGTCTTCCTGGTCCTCGTCGGCGTCGGCCTCCTTCTCGACCTCGCCTTCCGGCTCGCCACCGACCCGAGTATCGTGTCGACGATGGCGACGTACACGTGGGACGGGCTCACGCTCGGCCTCGTCCTCGGGTTGGCAGGCGTCGGTCTCTCCATGACGTACAGCATTCTGAACTTCGCGAACTTCGCGCACGGCGACTACCTCACGACCGGCGCGTTCGCCGGCTGGGCGACGACGTGGGCGATCGCGGGCTTCGGCTCCGCGGACCTCGGCAGCCTCATCCTGCTCGGCGCGGGCGGCGACACCTACGCCAGTGACGTCGGCGTGAACGTCCTCGCCGCGCCGCTCGGCATCGTCGCCGGCCTCGTCGTCGCCGTCGTCGCGACGATACTCCTCTCGCTGTTCATCGACCGCACCGTCTTCAAACCGCTGCGGAGCGCGGAAGGCATCACCGTCCTCATCGCCTCTATCGGTGTCGCGCTCGCGCTCCGGTACGTCATCGTTCTCGTCTGGCAGCAGTCGAAACGCGGCCTCACCAGCGGCGAGACGAACGCGTTCACGTGGACGCGCGGCAGCGAGACCCTCCTCCAGATCTCCTGGAGCGACATCACGCTCGTCGTCATCACCGTCGGACTGATGCTCGGCATCCACCTCCTCTTGCAGACGACGAAGCTCGGGAAGGCGATGCGCGCCATGGCCGACAACGAGGACCTCGCGCGCATCACGGGTATCCCGACGGAGCGCGTCGTCACGTGGACGTGGATCGTCGGCGGCGGCCTCGCGGGCGCGGCCGGCTACCTCATCGCGCTCAAACAGGGGACGCTCGGCTACAACCTCGGCTGGCTCCTCTTGCTCCTCATCTTCGCCGCCGTCATCCTCGGCGGCATCGGGAGCGTCTACGGCGCAATCGGCGGCGGCCTCATCATCGGGCTCGCCGCGAAGGTGAGCCTCCTCTGGCTCCCCGAGAGCTCGTTCGCCCGGCCGACCGCGTTCCTCGTCATGATTCTCATCCTCGTCCTGCGCCCGCAGGGCCTCTTCGCAGGGAGGGAGACAGCATGAGCGACGAACCGTTCATCGACCGGGCCGCAGAACGCCTCGGCGGCGACCTCGGTCTCGTCATCGCGTTCTTCGTCGGCATCTACGCGCTGTACATCGCGTTCGGCCTCCTCCTCGGATACGGGGCGAACGGCACGGCGAACGCGCTCCGCCGCATCACGTTCCTCGCGGCCGTCTACGCGCTCGCCGTCCTCGCCCTGAACCTCCACTGGGGGTACACGGGCCTGTTCAACATCGGCGTCGCCGGCTTCATGGCCGTCGGCGTCTACACGATGGCGATGGTGAGCGCCGCCCCCGTCCCGGGTGCCGCTGCAGGCTCCTTCCAGGGCGGCCTCGGACTCCCGCTCTGGGTCGGCATCCTCGCCGGCATGGCCGCCGCCGGCCTCTTCGGGGCCGTCGCGAGCCTCCCCGCGCTCCGGTTGCGCGCGGACTACCTCGCCATCGTCACCATCGGTCTCTCCGAGATCGCGCGGTTCACCTACCAGTCGACGACCTTCCAGCCGTGGACGGGCGGCGGGAGCGGGTTCACCCTCGACTCCACGCCCGCGTCCGTCGTCGCCGACCTCTCGCCGAACGTCGCAGTCGGCGGCGTCAGCGCCCCCGTCGTCAACGGGTGGTTCTACGCCATCTTCCTCCTCGTGATGGTCGGCGTCTTCTACTGGTTCCTCGCGCGCGTCGCGAACTCGCCGTTCGGCCGCGTGCTCGCCGGTATCCGCGAAGACGAGGAAGCGACGCAGAGCCTCGGGAAGCACACGCCGAAGTTCAAGATGAAGTCCTTCGTCGTCGGCTGTGCGTTCATGGGTCTCGTGGGCATCCTCTGGCAGGGCTCCCGCGGGTTCATCAACCCGACGACGTTCAAACCCCAGGTGACGTTCTTCATCTGGATCGCCATCATCATCGGCGGCGCGGGGTCGAACACGGGGAGCGTCCTCGGCGGCGCGCTCTTCGCCGGCCTCCTCTTCGAGGGGCCGCGCTACGTCGCGAACGTCCTCTCCGAGTTCCTCGCGCTCCCGTCCAGCCCGGACACCATCCTCCAGGCCTTCGGCGGCCCCGGCGTCTTCCTCTCCTACTTCATGAACAACGTCGGCCCCATCCGCCTCATCCTCACGGGCGTCGTCCTCGTCGTCCTGATGCATCGGCGGCCCGACGGCCTCCTCGGCCACCGTCAGGAGCCCGCCGCCGCCGTCAACATCCTCGGCGACCGCGGGGACGAATCGCGCTCGACGACCACCGGCGAAGCGCTCGCCACCGACGCGACCGACGACGACGCCACCGAGGGGAACGGGGGTGAGTCGAAGTGAGCGATTCTCCCACTGACGTCGTCCTCGACGTCGACTCGCTGGAGAAGCATTTCGGCGGCATCACCGCCGTCGACGGCGCGTCCTTCGGCATCGAGCGCGGCGAGTTCACGGGACTCATCGGGCCGAACGGCGCGGGGAAGTCCACGACGTTCAACTGCATCGCCGGCACGCTCTCGCCCTCCGCGGGCACCGTCACCTTCGACGACACGGACGTCACCGGGATGGAACCCTACCAGGTCGCGAACCAGGGGCTCGTCCGCACTTTCCAGATCGCCCGGGAACTCTCCGAGATGACCGTTCTGGAGAACCTCATGCTCGCCCCGCCCGGACAGGAGGGCGAGAAGCTCTGGAAGGCCGTCACGCCGGGCGTTCGCTCCGGCGTCGTCGACCAGGAGTACGACGTCCGCGAGCGGGCGTGGGAGATGCTGGAGTTCTTCGACATCGACCACCTCGCGCGCGAGCAGGCCGGGAACCTCTCCGGCGGACAGCGGAAACTCCTCGAACTCGCTCGCGCGCTCATGACGGAGCCGGAGATGCTCCTCCTCGACGAGCCGTTCGCCGGCGTCAACCCGACGCTCCAGAACAAACTCGTCGAACACCTCCACGACCTCATCGACGACGGCTACACCGTCCTCATCGTCGAACACGACATGGACGTCATCATGAACAACTGCGAACGCGTCATCGTCATGCACCAGGGCCAGATACTCGCGGACGGCACGCCGGCGGACATCAAAGGCGACGAACGCGTCATCGACGCGTACCTCGGGGGTGACGCGGAGTGAGCCTCCTGGCGGTTCGCGACCTCGACGCGGGGTACGGCGAAGACCTCCAGATTCTCCACGGCGTCGACATAGACGTCGCGGACGGCGAGTACGTCACCATCGTCGGGCCGAACGGCGCGGGGAAGTCCACGGTGATGAAGTCCGTCTTCGGCCTCACCACCCACATGGGCGGCTCCGTCACCTTCGACGACACGGACATCACGGGCATGCCGCCCGAGGAGGTCATCTACGAAGGCCTCGGCTACGTCCCGCAGAACGACAACATCTTCCCGACGCTCTCGGTGCGCGAGAACCTCGAGATGGGCGCGTACATCCTCGACGACGTCCCGCAGGACGCCCTCGACGCCGTCTTCGAGCGCTTCCCCATCCTCGACGAACGCCAGTCCCAGAAGGCCGGGACGATGAGCGGCGGGCAACAGCAGATGCTCGCGATGGGCCGCGCGCTCATGCTCGACCCCGACCTCCTCATGCTCGACGAGCCGAGCGCCGGCCTCGCGCCCGACCTCGTCGACGACATGTTCGACCGGATCGACGAAATCAACGACGACGGCACGGCGATACTCATGGTCGAGCAGAACGCCAAGGAAGCCCTGCAGCGCTGTGACCGCGGCTACGTCCTCGCGCAGGGCCAGAACCGCTACATGGACGAGGGCGACGTCCTCCTCGCCGACGAGGAGGTCCGCCAGCAGTTCCTCGGCGGCTAACCCACGCGGCTCTCACGGCGCTCTCGACGCTTTTTCGAAAAAGAACGAATCGAACGAACCACCCTGGAGGCAGCCGGTCACCCGTTCACGAGCGTATGCGCCGGGCGCGCTTCGCGCGGCCGAGCGCAGCAGACGACGCTACCAGGGCGTGCCGTCGAAGTCGACGATGCGCTCTTCCGCCTCGATGCCGTCGATTTCGTCGACGTCGTCGGCGTCGAGGTCGATGTCGAGGCTCTCGTAGTTCTCGCGGATGTGCGCCTCGCTGCTCGCCTTCGGGATGGCGGTGACGTTCTTCTCGCGGAGCCACGCGAGCGCGACCTGCGCTTCGGTCGCGCCGTGTTTCCGGGCGACGGCTTCGAGTTCGGGGACGCCCTCCACCTGATTCCGGGCGATGGGACAGTAGGCGACGAGGTGGTGGTCGTGCGTGCGGGCGTACTCGCGGAGCTCCTCCTGCTGGAGGAGCGGGTGCATCTCGACTTGGTGGGCGAAAATCGGCGAGTCGAGGTGGTCGCGCGCCTCGTCGAGGAGGTCCAGCGTGAAGTTCGAGAGGCCGACGTGGTCGATGACGCCGTCGTCGCGCAGGTCGTCGAGCGCCGCGAGCGTCTCCTCGGGGTCGTAGGAGTCGAGCGGCCAGTGGACGTAGAGGAGGTCGACGGAGTCGACGCCGAGGCGGTCGAGGCTCGCCGCGGTGCTCTCGATGACGTCGTCGTACGCGAGGTTGTCGGTGTCGAGCTTCGTCGCGAGGAAGACGTCCTCGCGCGGAACCGTGGACTCGGCGATACCGCGGCCGACGGCCGCCTCGTTGTCGTACATCTGCGCCGTGTCGACGTGCCGATACCCGACGTCGAGGGCGGTCGAAACCGCGTCCGCGCATTCGTCCGGGTCGGTGTTCTGGTAGGTGCCGAGACCGAGATCGTGGATTCGAGCCATACGAAGAGCGTGCGGACGGCGCGCCCTTACCGTTTCGGCTAGCCGACCGCTCGCGCTGACGAGGTCCGCGCGCCTCCTGTGCTGCGCGCTGGCCCGCGTGTCGTTCGCGCGAGCGATAGCGAGTGCGAGCAGCACGTCGCGGAACGCGACCGAACGAGCGAGCGCCGCAGGCGCGAGCAGGGAGGAACTCCGTTCCGACCGCGCTCCCGCTCGTTCGCTCCCGTCACCGGAACGCGGTTCTCACTCTTCGCTCCCTGCGGTCGACTCACGGCTCCCGTTGGTCGCCGTTCGTTCCTGCGCGGCTCTCACTCGACCGCCTTCGGCGGCCTCGTTCCGAACCGCGTCGTCGCTCCGAACGCGCCGATTCGACTCCGGTCCGCGCGCTAGCTCGCGTGTCGCTCACGTTCGTTCGCTCCCGCTCGCCTTGACTCGGTTCTCCTTCGGTCGCGTTCGCTCCCTCAGTCCGAACCGCGTTATCTGTGAACGGCCCGGGTGAGCGTGAAGAGGAAGAGCGCGGAGAGGAGGACGCCGACGAGGCTCTCCGAGACGGCGATGAGGCGGACCTGCCAGGACGGGAGGACGGCGGCGGGGTAGTAGACGATGGTGGTAAACGCCTCGCCGGAGAGGAGGATGTAGTCGAGGGCGACGGGGGCGTGCATGACGGCGTCCGGCGTCGTGCTCCCCTGTTCGAGGGTCGTGCCGGCGGCGCGGAAGCCCGCCCAGAAGAGGCCGGCGTACGCGAGGATGACGCCGAACATCACGCCGACGAGGCGATGGGGGTCTTCGGCGTACTCGCAGGTCCAGTCGAACGCGCGGTTGTAGGAGTGGGTGAGCGTCGCGCGGAGCCACTCGCGCGGCCCGCCGGCGTCCTTTCGGCGGTCGCGGGCGCGCTGGCCGCGGGCGCGCATCTCGCGGACGAAGAACCCGGACTGACAGCGGCCGTCGCCGATCCTGTCCGCGCCGGCTTTCGCCTTCATGTAGGTGAGTTCCTCCTCGCGCGCGGTGAGGTCGACGGGGGCGACGTCGGTGGCGACGTCGAAGCGGTGGATGCGGTAGTCGGGTTCGAGTCGCGGCCGGTAGGTGGTGAAGTCGAAGCCGTCGAAGGTCGTGTTGACGAAGCGGAGGAAGTCGATGGCGTCGTTCGCGGGCGTGCCCTGGGCGTCGACGTCGCCGAGGCGGCCCTGACGGAAGTCGAAGAGGAGGCGGCCTTCGCGGGGCTGGTGGAGGACGCCGCCGCGGATGGTCGTCCGGTCGCAGGAGACGTAGGTGTCGAGGTCGGCGTCGGCGGGCGCGAATCGGAACTGCTCGCCGCAGCTCGCCTGGTCGAGGACGACCTCGCCGTAGATTTCGGCGTCAGTGAAATCCACGTCGGCTTCGAAGCCGGCGTCGGCGAAGTCGACGCCGTCGGCGAACGTCACTTCGGTGAAGTCGAGGGATTCCTCGGCGGTGACGCGGCGGAAGTCGGGCGCGTCGGCGAACGTTGTGGCGGTGTCGGTGCGGCCGCCGAACTTCACGGGGCCGGCGAAGCGCGAGTTCCGGAAGGAGGTTTCGCCGTCGAACGCGGCGGCTTCGAAGGTGGCGATGGCTTCGACGACGGAGCCGGCGAAGTCGGCGTCGGCGGTGAAGTGCGCGCCGCGGAAGAACACGCGGTTCTCGAAGAGCGCGCCGCGGAACTGCGCGGGGCCCCCGAAGTCGGTGTCGGTGAAGACGGCGTCTTCGAGGAAGGTCGCGCCGGCGTCGAACGCGGCGGCGTCCTCGAAGGTGGCGCGTGCGAACACCACGCCGCCTTCGAACTTCGTCGTGGAGGCGGAGACGATACCGCCGAACGTGCAGTCGACGAAGGAGACGTCGGTGACGAACCGCGTGCCATCGAGGCAGACCTGACCGTGGACGGTCGAGCCGTCGAAGATGAGTTCGGCGACGACGTTCGCGCTGTCGATTCGGAGGTCGCCGTCGACCGTGACGTCGGTGAGGCGGACGGGGTAGGCGTGGTCGGATTCGACCGTGACGTTCCGGGCGTCGAGCGTCCCGAAGTGCGCGCCGACGAACTCGTTGTGGCGCTGCGTGTCGTCGCGGACGCACGCGAGGAGGCGCTCGGAGACGTCGGCATCGGTGAGGCCGACGGCGTCGTACTCGCTCGGCGGCAGGTGGAAGGCGCAGACGTCGCGGCCGGTGACGGCGTCGTGCGGGCACGACCACTCGCTGTCCGCCGAGTCGTGTACGTACGCGCAGCGACCGCCGGTACCCGCGTCCATTTTTTCGAGACTACAAGCCCGGTATGGAAAACGGTTTGGGCCTCACCGCCGGCTCGTGACGGCTGCGAGGAGTCGCGCGGGGAGGCGGATGAGCGTGAAGACAATCACGTACAGCATCGACCCGAGCGCGGCTGTGAGCGTGCCGAGCGTGACGAACGCGAACGAGAGGACGCCCGCGGCGACGCCGAGCAGCTGTCCGAACACGCCGTCCGCGGGCGTCGCGTCCTCCTCGAGGAACGGGCGGAGCGCGCGATAGGGGCGAACGGCGAGTGTGCGGACGAGGCGGCCGGCGACCGCCGCGGGTGGCGGGAGCTCCATACGTCGACTCGACGCGCGCCGCGTAAAAGAATCGGTGGGGTCGTACTACTGGTCGAACTGGATCTCCGCGAGCGTCTCGATGACGCCGTCGCCGAAGCCCCAGTACTGGTAGGTGACGGCGCTCATGTCGCCGTTCTCGTCGAAGTCGACGGAAGAGGACGCGCCGCTGTAGTTCACGCGGTTCCCGTCGAGGACCTCGGAGATGCCCTCGGCGATGTTGTCCGGACCGACGTCGGTCGCGCCGTCCGCGGGGTTCGCGACCATCCGCATCGACTCCTTGACCGCGGAGCCGGTGTTCTCGCCCGCGTGAGCGTTCGCGAGAATCATCACCATCGCCGAGTCGAAGCTGTGCGGGGTGAAGACGGTCGGTTCGGAACCGTACTCGTCTTTGTACTGCTGGGTGAAGAAGTCGTTCGCCGGGCCGGACGGGAGCGGCGCACTCCCCTTCGCGTTGTCCATCGGGTTCCCGACCTTCGACGGCATGCTCGCCTCCGCCATCCCGTCCGTGAGGAGGATGTTGTGTTCGCCGGAGAAGTTCGAGTAGTAGTCCTTGAAGAGCTGGACGCCGGACTCCGGGTAGCCGACGACGATGAGGGTGTCGGGGTTTCCGGAGAGCGCGCTCTGGAGCCGCGACGTGTACGAGGACTGCCCCTTCTCGAAGGAGACGGTCTGCTGGACCGTCCCCCCCTTGTCCTCGAACGCGCCGACGAACGCGTCGGAGAGCTGCTGGCCGTAGTCGTTGTTCACGAACATCGTCGACGCCGTCCGGTCCTCCTGGCGCTCGTAGGCGATCTGCGCGAGCACGCGGCCCTGGAGCGCGTCGCTCGGCGCGGTGCGGTAGACGAGGTCGTTGTCGTCGAGCGACGTGACGCTCGGCGCGGTGCTGGACGGCGAACTCCCGACGACGTTGTTCGGGATGAACACCTGCTTACAGACCGGGAGGTTGACGCCGGAGGACGCCGGCCCGTTCACCATCGGGTAGCCCGCGTTCACGAGCGAGTTCGCCGCGCTCACGCCCTGTGAAGGGTCTGTCTGCGTGTCTTCCGACTGCGTGTCGACCGTGATGTCGACGTCGGCGTCGTTCACGATGATCGCCGCGAGCTCCCCCGCGTCGCGCATCGGTTTGCCGAGGCTCCCGAGGTCGCCGGTCTCCGGGAAGAGCAGACCGAGTTTCACCGAACGACCGCCACTCCCCCCGCCACCGCCCGAGCAGCCAGCGAGCCCGGTGAGACCCACTGCCCCGGCCGCACCGGTCGCTTTCAAGAACGAGCGTCTGTTGGTATCGTACGCCATACCAACAAGGAGCACTCCGGTTCGATATAAAGCTGCCCCCTTCCGGGGTTTCGGCTCAGACGGCGTGGCAGTCGGCGCAGACGAGCTGGCCGTTGACGTTCGAGAGCGACCCCGCGAGCGACCCGCAGACTTCGCAGATACTCTGCGTGGAGAACGCCCCGTCCTGACCGCCGTCCGTCGCCTCGGCGCGCGCGCTCTGCGTCGGATTGAGCGGCTCCCGCGGCTCTGCGCCCGCGTCGACGAGGTCGCGCGCCTCCACGAGCCCCCGCACGCCCTCGTCGTCGCGGACGACGACGTAGCCGACGCCCGTCTGCCGGACGACCTCCGCGGCCTCGCTCACCGCGGCGTCCGGCCGCACGGCCGTCGGCGGCGCGCCCATCGCGTCCGCCACTGTCACCCCGTCGAGCGCTCCGACGTGGTCGAGCACGTCGCTCGCGGTCAGAAGGCCGACGACGGACTCGCCGCGGAGGACGAGCGCCGCGTTCGCGCCCTCCGACCGTAACACGTCTACCGCGCCCGCGAGGTCGTCCGATTCACTCACGCCCACGAACCGCTGACTCGCGACGTCACGCACTGCCAGTTGTGTCATGATTCAACGTACCACGCTCTCCGGCAAAAGCGTGTCCCCGGTAGGCTTAACCCCCGCCACGACCATCCGCCACGCTCGAAAGCGAGGGATTCAAACGCGTCTCGCCGCTCTACACCATCGATGACTCTCCCGTCGTTCGCCATCGGCATCGCCGGCGGAACCGGTGCCGGCAAAACCACTGTCGCCCGCGAAATCACCGAGAACGTCGGTGAATCAGTCACCCTCATCCCCCTCGACAACTACTACGAAGACCTCTCCCACCTCGACTTCGACGACCGGAAAGACGTCAACTACGACCACCCCAACGCCTTCGAGTGGGACCTCCTCAACGACCACCTCGACCGACTCCTCTCCGGACAGGCCATCGAGATGCCGCAGTACGACTTCACCGAACACCTCCGGCGCGACGACACCCTCCACGTCGAACCCACCGACGTCATCGTCCTCGAAGGGATTCTGGCCCTCTACGACGACGACATCAACGACATGCTCGACCTCCACATCTACGTCGAAACCGACGCCGACGTCCGCATCCTCCGCCGCATCGAACGCGACGTCGTCCAGCGCGGCCGCGACCTCGAAGGCGTCATGGACCAGTATCTCTCCACGGTCAAGCCGATGCACGAACAGTTCATCGAACCCACGAAGAAGAGCGCCGACATCATCATCCCCGAAGGCGCGAACAAGACCGCCGTGACGCTCCTCGAGGAGAAAGTCCACGCGGAAACCCGCGGCCTCGACGCCTGGGTCGACCAGGAAGCAGACGGCCTCGGGAACTGACCCTTACCGCGTCGTAGTCGTCTCCGACTCCTTCCCCTGCGGGTGGTACTCCCAGAGGTCACCGCGCCGCATCCCCTTCCCCGTCTCGTGGTGGAACTCGACCTTCGTCTCGAACTCCTCGGACTCCACGTGCTCGAAGATGTCCGCCACGCTCACCACCTTCCGGTAGTTCAAGCGCACCGGATGATCGCCGAACTCCTCGACGAACTCGGACTTCTCCAGCGGGAAATCCTCCCCCTCGTCGACCTTCTTCGACAGCACCGCCATCCCGTACTTCCGCCCGCCTTCGCTCCCTTCCTCGCCGTCGGGGTCGTGCGGCCAGTCCTGGCCGGACTCGTCGTACATATCGTCCATACCTCGAACTTACGGGCAGGACCCAAAACGGTTTCTCCTTCGGAAAGCCCACTCACCCGACCCGACGTCGACGACAGCTCCGTGAAACCGACCGGAGCCGCGCCGGCCGCCGCTACGCCCGTTGGGTTCGGTAGGATGCCGTGAGGCGGGATTTGAACCACAGTCGCGAATCTCCGATTCGCTCCCTGATGCAGATCCCGGCGTGACGATTTCCGCTCACGGGGGACGCCCAGTCGTGACTGCGCGTCTCAGTTCTCCAGAATGCGGTGAGGCAGGGATTTGAACCCTGGAGGCTGAAAGCCACCGGTTTTCAAGACCGGCGCAATAGGCCGCTCTGCCACCTCACCACGAGTACGTATTTGCAGGTGGGTGGTTTCAGACTGTCGGTTAGTCGGAGTGTCGGGTGACGGTGCGGTCGTCGGTGACGTGGAGGCCGAGGTCGTCGACGACGGCGGCGGTGTGAGTGGGGACGCGGCGGCCGGCGCGTTCGCGGGCGGAGAGGAGGGGGAGGAGGTCGGCGAGGCCGGCTTCGTCGGTGACGACGGGCGAGGCGGGGGCGAAGTCGGTGTCGAGGCCGGCGTCGGCGGCGCGCGCGGCGAGGGTGTCGACCTCCGGGGGGTGGTAGGCGTCGGCGAAGTCGAGGGTGTCGGCGAAGCCGGCGTAGTGAACGCGCCCGCGCTGGCTGGGACCGAGGACGACGTCGCAGCGGCGGAGTTTCATCGCGGCGGAGTCGAGCGTGGTGTGGTCGAGGAGGGGAGCACGGGGGTCGACGGCGGCGACGCTGGCGGCGTCCTCGTCGCGGAGGAGGTGGGTGACGGTGTTGCCGACGCGCGCGGCGTGCGTGCTGCCGACCTGGACCTCGAAGCGGACGTCGTCGAGGTCGGGGAGGGCGTCGGCGGCGAGCGCGCGGACGCCGGCTTCCGCGTCGACGCCCTCGTACTCTTCGGGGAGGAGGTCGGTCGGGCGGTAGTTGACGAGGAGGTCGCCGCCGCTGGCTGCCGCGGCCGCGATGGCGTCTCTCGCCATGGCGGCGTAGAGGTCCGCGGCTTCCGCGTCGCTGAGGAGGTCGTCGGTGAGGTCGGGGAGGACGAGTCCCGGTCGGGGCGGGTCGACGAGCACGGCGTGAACGGTCATGTCTGGTCCTCGGAGTGCGGCGGCCTTGAAAGCCCCGCGTCAGCGCCCGCGGCGTCCCTTCGTCTGCCGGTAGTCGGTGTCGAGGATGTCGGAGACGGCGTCGACGAACGCGTCGGCCTGCTCGTCGGTCAGCTCCGCGGGGTGAATCATCGGGACGAGCTCGAACCCTCTCCCCCTGATGCGGTCGGCGTGGTGTGCGACGACGTCGAGGTCGGCCACCGGCGTGGTGGTGTACTCCTCGCCGATGGCGGCGAGCGCGCGCTCCCCGACGGGCACGATGATCTCGGGGTTAATCATCCGGATTTCGGCGTTCAGGAAGGGCTCGCAGGCGACGACCTCCGGGTCCGCGGGTTCGGTCGGGGCGTGGCAGCGCGCGAGGTAGGTGAGGAAGGCGTTGTCGAGTTCGGGGTCGGTGCTCGACGGGAGCGAGCGGTTGAAGCCGAGCCGGCCGAGCATGTCCTGGAGGCGCTCGCCCGCGGGGTCGCCGGTGAAGGGAACGCCGGCGGCTTCGGCGGCCGCGCTGGGGGCGTCGCCGACGAAGACGAAGTCCGCGCCGACGTCGCCGTAGCCGTGGACGACGCGCTCGCGGTTGGCGGCGCGCGCGCAGTTCTCACAGGCTTCGTCCATCCCGAACGGGTTCCCCGGGCTCTGCTGGTCCGCGTCCATACCGACTGCTCTCTCGGCCACGGGGTTAGGCGTTACCGAACGCCGGCGTCACCGGATTCCCGGCGTCGGCGGCCGACGGCGCTTGTGCGCGCTCGCCTCGTGCAGCTCGACGAGGTGTTCGACGGTGGCTTCGTCGACGCCGGCGGCCGCGGACGCCCCCGCGGTCGAGCGGTCGTCGTCCACGTACGCGCGGAGCACGGGGTCGATGTCCTCGTAGGGCACCCCGATTTCTGCTTCGTCCGTCTGGCCTTCCCAGAGCTCGGCGGTCGGCGTCTTCTCGACGAGCTTCTCGGGGAGGTCGAGGTGGCGAGCGAGGTCGCGGACCTCCGTCTTGTAGAGGTCGGCGAGCGCGGCGACGTCGACCGCGCCGTCGCCGTACTTCGTGTAGTAGCCGAGGAGGTGTTCCGAGCGGTTGTCCGCGCCGAGCACGAGCAGGTCGCGGTCGTTCGCGTACTCGTACCAGAGCACCATGCGGACGCGCGCGCGAACGTTCCCGACCGTCGTCTTCGACGGCTCTCCGGGGAGCGCGTCGACCGCCGGCTCGACGAGCGGTTCGATGCGGTGTTCCGCGCAATCGACGCCGAGGTCCTCGCACAGTGCGCGGGCGTCACGCGTGTTCTCGGGGTCGGTCGGCGCGCCCGGCATCAGGAGGCCAGTGACGTTCTCGACGCCGACGGCGGCCGCGGCGAGCGTGACCCCGACGGCGGAGTCGAGGCCGCCGCTCACGCCGAGCACGTAGCCGCTGGCGTCCGCAGCGTCGCGTCTCTCGCGGAGGAACTCGCGAATCCTGTCGGCGGCGTCGGCGACGTCGACCGGCATCGGTTCGGTTGTCGTTCCGGCGGCGTAAGAGTGGTGTGGCTACTCGCGGCGGTTCCGGCGGCGCGGCGCGCGGGCGCGTCGGCGGAGGAGCCACCCCGCCGCGCCGAGGACGGCGAGCGTCACGAGGAGTCCGGGAAGCGTCCAGAGGCCGGCGAGGAGTCGGTCGACGGTGAGCGACCACGCGGGTCGGGCGACGCCCGCGACCTTCAGGGCGACGAGTACGGGGAGGAGCACGGGGAGCGCGTACTTCACGACCGGGTACGCGCGGCCGAGCTCCCGCTCCGCCGTGTCGTTCGGCGCGACCCACGTGAAGACGACGGCGATGAGGAACGCCGTGACGGGGAGAGCGAGCGTCCCCACGGACTCGTCGAGGACGTCGAGGAAGGGGACGTCGCCGAGCGCGAACCCGGACGGGCCGTAGCTCAGCGCGGACGGAACGCCGAGGAGGAAGACGCCGGTCGTGAGGGCGAGCGTCGCCTTCGCGCGCGACCACTCGAAGGACCGCGTCGCGGCGGCGACGCCGACTTCGAGGAGGCTCACGGCTGAGGTGAGCGCGGCGAAGAAGAGCAGACCGAAGAACGCGACGCCGACGGCGCGACCCCCGGGCATCGAGGCGAATGCGCGCGGGAGCGTCGTGAAGGCGAGTTCCGTCCCCGCGGTCGGTGCGAGGCCGAGCGTGAAGACGACGGGGAAGATGACGAGACCGGCCGTGATGGCGATGGCGACGTCCGCGACGGTGATGACGACCGCGGACCGCCAGAGGTCCGTGTTCTCGTCCATGTAGGCGGCGTACGTGAGCATGATACCCTGGCCGACGGAGAGCGAGAAGAACACCTGGCCGACCGCTGCCGACCAGACGCCGGGGTCGGCGAGCACCGAGAGGTCGGGAGTGAAGAGGAACGCGAGCGCGTCGGCGAACCCGGGGAGCGTCGCCGCGTAGACCGCGAGCCCCGCGATGACGACGAAGACGACCGGCAGCACGACTTTCACGAGTCGCTCGATGCCTTCCTTCACGCCGAGGGAGACGATGCCGCCGGTCGCGACGGTCGTGACGACGAACGCGGCCACCGGCCACCACGTCCCCGTGAACCCCGCGAAGGAGAGGTCGACGCCGAGGAGCGTCGCCACGAGGAAGCCGAGCACCCACCCGGTGAGCACGAGGTAGTACGAGAGGATGACGAGGACGCTCCCCGCGACCACCCAGCCGAGCGCCGTGTAGTTCACGCCGACCCCACGGAACGCCGAGACGACGTCGGTGCGGAGCGCGCGCCCGACCGCGAACTCGAAGACGAGGAGGGGGACGGCGAACGCGAACGCCGCGATCAGATAGGGTACGAGGTACGCGCCGCCGCCGTTCTGCCCCAGCACCGCCGAGAACCGCCAGATGTTTCCTAGCCCGACAGCCGCGCCGATGGACGCGAGGAGGAACCCGAGATTCGACGACCAGCGCTCTGCCATACCTACTTCCGGAGTCCGAACCGCGAAAAGCATTCTCCCCCGGTCACCGCGTGATTGGCCGCCGGCCGACCCGACCTACTCCCGCCGCGGGTTACTCGGGTGGTAGTCGGTGTCGTACTCGCCGACGTCGCCGTCGAGGCGGTCGGGGTTCAGGCGGCCGCCGAGCAGGAGGAAGTCGAGCGCGACCAGCCGACACATCGCCTCGACCACGGGGACGCCGCGCGGCGGCAGGACGGGGTCGTGGCGGCCGATGACCTGTTCTTCCGTCTCCTCGCCGGTCTCCCAGTCCGCCGTCGTCTGCGTCTTCGGAATCGACGTCGGCGCGTGCAGCGTCAGTTCGCCGAACACCGGCTGTCCGGTCGTGATGCCGCCCTGGACGCCGCCGTGGTCGTTTCCGACCGGGATCGGGTCGCCCTCCTCGGCGTTGATCTCCTCGCGCTCGCCCTCGTAGAACGTCCAGTCCTCGTTCCGCTCGCTCCCCGTGTACTCTCGCGCCTCCGTCCCGAGGCCGAACTCGAAGGCCGTCGACGCCGGCACCGACATGAGCGCCTGCCCGAGTCGCGCCTCGAAGCTGTCGAACCGCGGCGAGCCCAGCCCTCGGGGGAGACCGCGAACCTCGAAGTAGATGCTCCCGCCGATGGAGTCGCCTTCTTCTTGGTAGTCCTCGATGAGTTCCTGCATCTCCGCGGCGGCGTCCGGGTCCGCACACCGCACGTCGTTCTCCTCCGCGTGCTCCAGCATGTCCTCCCAGGTGACGTCGCCGGCTTCGACGTCGCCGATCTGGTTCACGTGCGCCTTCACCTGGATGTCCTGCGAGCGCAGAATCTTCTTCGCCACCGCCCCCGCGGCGACCCAGTTCACCGTCTCGCGCGCCGACGACCGCCCGCCGCCGCCCCAGTTCCGCGTGCCGAACTTCGCCGAATACGTGTAGTCGCCGTGCGACGGCCGCGGTGCCGTGATGAAGGGCTCGTACTTCCCGGAGCGCGCGTCCTTGTTCTCGATGGTCATCCCGATGGGCGTCCCCGTCGTGTATCCGTCCTGAATCCCGGACTGAATGGTGACCTCGTCCGGCTCCCCGCGCGAGGTCGTAATCATCGACTGACCCGGCTTCCGCCGGTCGAGTTCGTACTGCACGTCCTCCTCCGTGAGCTCGAGCCCCGCCGGACACCCCGACACCGTCACGCCCATCCCCGGACCGTGGCTCTCCCCGTACGTCGTCACCTGAAAGAGCCGCCCGAATCGATTCCCGTTCATACTCTCCCTTATCTCGGCCGAGTAAAAGGCCTTGCACAACACGCAAAATCGGACCGACCGCGCGAAGGTTCAAGCCCGATGACGCGGCCACCCCCCCGTATGACGTGAGCGAGAACCGGGGCGGGCCGCGCGAAACCCGACGGCCGCCCGTCCCGGTGCCACCCACGGCCGTCGTGTTAGCCCTCACGCCACCTCGTCCAGCCGCGCGGCCGCGAACGGCACGAGCATCTCCGCCCTCGTCTGCCCTCCGTGCTGCCCGATGAGCCCCAGATGCTCGTCCGCGTACCACATCCCCTTCGACGCGTGGACGCAGACGAAGTCGGGCGCGCGCTCCGCGAACGCCCGCCCAAGCCCGCTCGGTATCTCACCGTCTGTCGAACCGGCTCGCACCGGTATCTCACCGTCTGCCGAGCCGGCTCGTACTGGCCCGAACAGCCCGGCGTCCACGTACTCCTCGCGCGTGTACGTCCGGCAGTCGAAGTCGCGCTCGAACGCCTCGCGGACGCGCCCGACCGTGCCGTCTTCCAGGTGGAGCTGGAGGTTCCGCGGGCTCCCCACGGGCGGAATCGGCTCGCCGTCCGCCCCGGCTCGGACGTGGTTCCAGAGCGGGTCGTACCCCCGGAGGTCGACGTTCTCTCCACCGGTGTCGACGTGGCCGTGGTCGGCGGTCAACACGAAGAGCGTGTCCGCCGCGACAGCCGGGTCGAGCCGGCCGACGAGCTCGCGCTCCACCGCCGCAGCGAGGCTCTCGGCCTGCGCGCGCGTCGCCGCCGTCCCCGGCCCGTCCTCGTGCGCGACGGCGTCAAGGTCCGGAACGTACGCGAGCGTGTAGCTCGCCGCTCCGTCGTCGACGGCTTCCAGCCGCTCCCGCACGCGGACGGCCATGTCCGCGACGCCGTAGTAGGGTATTCCGGTGGCCCCGACGCTCAGTCCGCCGTCGGACGCGCTCCCGATTATTTTCTCGGGCTCCACGACCGCCGAATCGACCCCCTCGGCGCGCTCGTAGACCGTCGACGCGTCGAGGAGCGCGTCCGCCCACTCGGGCGCGTCCGGGAACGCCTCGTCGACCGGGTCGCCGTCGAACGTCGTCCACGGGAGCGCCGCGACGACCGCCCCGAGCGCGTCGAGAGACTGGAACCACCCGAGCACGCCGTGCTCTCTCGGGGTGACGCCGGTGTGGAGCGTCGTAATCGCCGCCGCGGTCTCCGAGGGATACGTCGACGTCAGCGGTGTCACCGTCCCCGCGTCGGCGAGGCGTTCGAGGAGGGGAATCGCTGGCTCCGCGGCGCGCCACTGGTCGTAGCCGAAGCCGTCGAGGAGCACGACGACGACGTTCGAGACGTCGGTGTCGACGCCGTCGAAGACGTCACCGGGGAGCGTGTCGCCGGTGTCAGCGCCGAGCACGTCGAACGCCGTGTTCGGCACGCGGTGGAAGCCGTAGTCGCCGTAGGCGGGCGGAACGTAGGCGTCGTCGCCGCGGTCCGCCAAGTCGTCGGCCAGCGAATCCCGTCGCATACCCGACTTCGCGGACGCCGGGAATATGGAACTACTGCTCGCGTGCTACTCGTTCTCGTGTGCGACGCTGACGCCGAGGTCGTAGAGCTCGTCGAAGAACTGCGGGAAGGAGACCTCGACGTGTTCGGCGTGCGAGATCGTGGAGTCCCCGTCGGCGACGAGTGCGGCAGTCGCGAGCGCCATCACGATCCGGTGGTCGCCGTGGCCGTCGAGGACAGCGCCTTCGAGGTTACTCCCGTCACCGTGGACGACGAGCGCGTCGGGTTCCTCCTCGACGTCCGCGCCCATCTTCGCGAGCTCGCTCGCCATCGCGGCGACGCGGTCCGTCTCCTTGTAGCGGACGTGTTCGGCGTTCTCGATGCGCGTCGTCCCGTCGGCGGCCGCGCCGAGCACGGCAATGGTCGGCAGGAGGTCGGGGGTGTCGCCGACGTCCGCCGTGACGCCGGAGAGCGCGGACCGCTCGACGGTCGCCACGCCGTCCTCCGTGTTCCAGTCGACGCTCGCGCCCATCTCCTTGAGGACGTCGAGGATGGCGCGGTCGCCCTGCACGGACGGATAGAGGCCGCGGACGTCGACGCTCGGATCGCCGGCGAGCGCGCCCGCCGCGAGCAGGTAGGACGCAGAGGAGAAGTCACCGGGCACGTCGTACTCACCGTCGTCGGGCGCGTAGGACTGTCCGCCGGGCACGCGGTAGCCCTCGTCGGTCTCCGAGGCGTCGACGCCGAACGAGTCGAGGACGTCGAGCGTGATGTCGACGTACGGCGCGGACTTCAACTCCGTCGTCAGTTCGATGTCGATTCCGCGGTCCGTCACGGCACCGGCCATCAGGAGCGCGGTGACGAACTGGCTGGAGACGTCGCCGGGAAGCGCGACGTCGCCGCCGGCGATGGGGCCTTCGACGACGAGCGGCGCTTGGCCGTTCCCGCGCGTCGAGATTGCGCGCGCGCCGAGCTGTTCGAGCGCGTCGAGGAGCGCGCCCTGCGGCCGCGACCGCAGGCTCGCGTCCCCCGTGAGGACGGTCGCACCGTCGACGAGGCCGGCCGCGGCGGTGACGAGGCGCATCGTCGTCCCCGAGTTCCCGCAGTCGAGGATGTCCTCGGGGACTCCGGGCCGGCCGTCGAACCCGTCGATTTCCGCGGTCCCGTCGACGTCGACTGTGTCCCCGCCGAACGCCGACACCGCGCCCATCGTCTCTCGCGTGTCCGCGCTCCACAGCGCGTTCTTCACGCGCGTCGTCCCCGCCGTGTAGCCCGCGGCGAGCACCGCCCGGTGCGTGTAACTCTTCGACGGCGGCGCGTACGCCGACCCGTGAACGTCCGACGGTGAGACAGTGACCTGCATGTCCGAGGAGTCGACAGGAACCCCGGTAAACGTTCCGGGGTCGGCAACGGTTCGGCGGCTCCGACACTGCGTCCTCCGTTTAACCGCGACCCGTACGTTTTTCGAGCGGGCGAGCGGAAGAGCGAGTATGGCGAAGGATTTCTCGGCGCTCGACGCGTTTCTCGACGAACAGGGCTTCGACGGCTACCTCCTCGACGCGGATTCGACGGCGAGCGACCAGTACTACCTCTCGGGGTTCTTCGCGAACGACCCGTTCGTGACGCTGTACACGCCGGAGGAGACGGCGCTGCTCGTGTCGGGCTTGGAGTATTCGCGGGCGGTGGCGGAGTCGCGCGCCGACGTGGTGCGGAAACACCAGGACTACGAGTACGCCGAGCTGGTGCAAGAGCACGGGCAGGAGGAAGCCGGAGCGCGGGTGCGCGCGGCGTTCCTCGACGAGTTCGGCGTGGAGTCGGTGGCGACGAACCGGCGCTTCCCGCTCGCGACGGCGGACGGCCTGCGCGGCCGCGACGTCGACGTCACGGCGGACACGGAGGACACGGTGACGGACATCCGCGCCGTGAAGACCGAGGACGAACTCGACGCGATTCGAGAGGCACAGCGCGCGAACCAGGTGGCGATGGCGCGCGTCGACGAACTCATCACCGACGCTACCGTGGAAGGCGGGGAACTCCACTACGAGGGCGGGGTGTTGACGAGCGAGCGCGTGAAGCGCGAAGTCGACAAGACGCTCCTCGACGAGGGCTGTGCGGCCGAGGAGACCATCGTCGCCTGCGGCGCGGACGCCGCCGTCCCCCACAACTCGGGGAGCGGCCCGCTCCGCGCGAACGAGACCATCGTCGTCGACGTCTTCCCGAAGAACAAGGACACCCACTACAACGGCGACATGACGCGGACGTTCGTGAAGGGAGATCCCTCCGCCGAGGCCCGTGAGTTCTACGAACTCACCCAGCAGGCGTTCGACGCCGCGATGGACGCCCTCGAACCCGGCGCGACCGGTGCCGAGGTCCACGGCGCGGTCTGCGACGTCTACGAGAACGCCGGCTACCCCACGCTCCGCAGCGACCCCGACACCGACACCGGCTACATCCACTCCACCGGCCACGGTATCGGCCTCGACGTCCACGAAGCCCCCAGCGTCAGCCACCGCAGCGACGAACCGCTCCAGCCGGGCCACGTCGTCACCATCGAACCCGGCCTCTACGACCCCGACGTCGGCGGCGTTCGACTGGAGGACCTCGTCGTCGTCGCCGACAACGACCGGGGGTACGAGAACTACACCGACTACACGATGCAGATGGTGAGGGAGTAAGCGGTCCGGAGCGAACGAGCGACCGGAGGGAGCGAGTGAGTGAGAACCGCGAAACGGCGAGCGGTGGCGAGAACCGCGAAACGGCGAGCGGTGGCGAGAACGGAGTTCTCGCTCGCAACCGGAACGCGAAGCGTTCCGGTGACGGGAGCGACCGAGCGGGAGCGACACGCGAGCCAGCGCGGCCGAATAGACCACGAGAAAACGACGAGCGACCACAGGGAGTGAGAATCGCGTTGCTCGCGGTTCACTTCGTTCACCGCTCGCTTTCCCGCGGTTCTCGCTCGCGCCGTCGGCGCTCGCTCCGAACCGCGTTACCGCTGGTGGGGTTGGTTTTCGGAGGCGAGGGTGACGGAGTGGTTGACGAGGTCGTTCATGCGGGAGAGGGCGGCTTCGACTTCGTCGAGGTCGTCTCGGTCGCCGCTGGCTTTGGCGCGTTCGACCGCGTCTTGTGCGCGTCGGATGGAGTCGATGAGGTCGTAGGAGAGCATGTTGGTGAGCTCCATCAGGTGGCTGGATTCGGCGGAGCTCGCGTCTTCGGGGGTGGCGCGGAAGTGGACGGAGAGGCCGTCTTCGGAGGGGAACGCGCGGACTTCGAGGTGTTCGTCGACGGGGGGAAAGGTCTCGTCGAAGGTGACGGAGTCCTGGGTGGCGATGGCGCGGTGGTATTCGGTGTAGAAGGTGGTGCCGACGGCTTCGGGGAAGACCTCCCAGAAGTTCTCGCCGATGAGTGCTTCGGCGCGGGCGTCGAGGAGGCGTTCGGCTTCGGGGTTGACGTAGGTGAAGCGCCAGTCGCGGTCGAGCGCGAAGAAGGCGTCCGTGATGCGTTCGTAGACGTTCCGCGCGAGGTCGTTCAGCATCGCGACGTCCTGTTCTGCTTGGTAGCGTTCGGCGGCGTCGCGGACGGCGTTCGCGAGGGTTTCGACGGCGAGGTCGTCGCCGTCGTACATCTGGATGTAGTCGGTGACGCCGCGGGAGATGGCGTCGCTCGCGACGTTTTCGTCGCCGTCGCCGACGAAGAGGACGAAGGGGATGGCGGGGTCGGTGTCGCGGACGAGGTTCAGGAGGCCGAGGCCGTCGATGCCGTCGAGGGCGTACTCGCTGACGAGGCAGTCGACGGTGTCTTCGGAGAGCGCGTCGAGAACGGCGGAGCTGTCGGTGACAGCGGTAACATCGAACTCGCCGGTGGTTTCGAGGGCGTCGGCTCTCGCCTCGCCTTCGGTCCCCCCGGCAGCGTAGAGCACGCGGATCCCCTCGTCCATGCGTCCGTCTGTGTTTCTGGTCGTCGCGTCCTATATACTCACTGGCCCTCGCCGTCTTCGAGCGCGTGGAAGAGCGCCGCCATGTCGTCCGCGTCGAGCGAGTCGACGAGGTCGTCGAGGTCGCTTCTGAGGTCGTCGAGGCGCTCGCAGAGCTCGATGTAGGCGTCGTTCGATTCGAGCTCTCGCGTGGATTTCTCGGATTCGAGCGCGGCGCGTTTCGCGGCGAGCGAGAAGTATTCGCTGACCTCGTCGTCGTAGAGGCGGCGGGCGAGCAGGCGGTCGACGACGTCGTCGAGGTCGTCGCGCGTGACGGGCTTCACGAGGTAGGCGTCGAACCCCATCTCGAGAATGTCGAAGTCGGGGTCGACCGCGCTCACCATCGCGACCGGGGTATCGAAGCCGCGTTCGCGGATGCGTTCGAGAAATTCGTCGCCGCTCATCTCCGGCAGGCGCCGGTCGAGCAGGACGACGTCAACCTCGTCGTCGAACTGGTCGAGTGCGTCCGCCGCGGTGTTCGCCGTTCGCACTTCGTAGGCCTGCTGGAGCCATGTGGCGTAGAGTTCAGCCAGTTCGACCTCGTCTTCGACGACGAGGACTGTCGGTTTGTCCGTCATCCCCGTTCTCTTCATTCACACGCCGGGAGTTAAGTTTCCCCCTTCCGGGAGTCAGTTTCGGAGAGACGAACGGTTTTTGCCGGGCGGGCGGGTAGTCGCTGGCGTATGGAGGTACTCGTGGTGGGGGCTGGCGAGATGGGGCGGTGGTTCGCGGACGCGGTGGACGCGCCGGTCGCGTTCGCGGACGCGGACCGCGACGCGGCGGAAGCGGCGGCGTCGGCGCTCGACGCGCGCGTCGTGCCGCTCGACGGGGAGGAGTCGTTCGGCGTCGTCTGCATCGCGGTGCCGATGTCGGCGGCGGTCGACGCCATCGAGGCGCACGCGCCGCGCGCACAGCAAGCCGTCGTGGACGTGACGGGGCGGATGGCGGAGCCGCTGGCGGCGATGGCGCGCGTCGCGCCGGCCCGCGAGCGCGTGAGCTTCCACCCGCTCTTCGCGGGCGAGCACGCGCCGGGACGCATCGCGGTGGCGGCGGGCGCGCCGGGGCCGGCGACGGACGGCGTCAGACGCGACCTCGACGCCGCGGGGAACGAGCTCGTCGATATCGACCCGGGCGAGCACGACGAGGCGATGCAGACGATTCAGGGGCGGACGCACGCCGCGATTCTGGCGTTCGGTCTCGCGGCTGACGACGTCCCGGACGACCTCGCGACGCCCGTCTACGAGGAGCTCGTGGGCGTCCTCGACCGCGTCGGCGGCGGGAACCCCGAGGTCTACCGTGAGATTCAGTCGGTGTTCGGCGGGGCGAGCGAGGTGGCCGCGGCGGCGGAGCGCCTCGCCGCCGCCGTCGACGACCCGGAGGCGTTCGCGGAGGTGTACGACGATGCCGGTCGATAGGGACGCCGTCGTCTCGAACGCGAAGTACCTGCGGAACATTCGGCCGGTCGACCCGGACGAGATTTCGGAGTACGTCGAGGGCCACCCGCACGGCGCGGTCGTCCGACAGGTGCTCCGGGAGGAAGCGTGGGACCTCGGGCTGGTCGAACGCGAGGACGGGACGTTCGTTCCGGCGGACGACGACCCGGTCCGCATCGAGGACGCGGCGGTCGAGGGGCTGCCGAGCGAGTACGCGGCGGCGCTGGAGGGCGCGCTCGTCGAGCGCTACGGCGGCGAGTGGTACGCCGGCGCGACCGGGGACACCCTCCGGGAGTCGATTCGCCGGCTGAAGGAGGATTACTACCACGAGAACCCGGTGGAGTACGACCTAGACGCGGCGTTCGGCTACGCGCTCTACCACCTGCCGGATTTCTACGCGGCCGGCCGGTACGTCTTCGCGGACCTCGCGCGGGACGGCCGCGTGCCGCGGACGCTGCGCGTGCTCGACGTCGGCGCGGGCGTCGGCGGCCCGGCGCTCGGCCTGCTCGACGCGCTCCCCGAGGACGCGCTCGTGCGCTACGAGGCCGTGGAGCCGAGCGCGAGCACCGAACTCCTCGACCTCCTCCTCGACGAGACGGGGACGAACGTCCACCCGTCGATTCACGAGACGACCGCGGAGGCCTTCGACCCCGGGACGTACGATATCGTGCTCTTCGGGAACGTCCTCAGCGAGCTCGACGCCCCCGTCGCCGTCGTCGAGAAGTACCTCGACGCGCTCGACGACGACGGGACGCTCGTCGCCATCGCGCCGGCGGACAAGAACACCGCCATCCAGCTCCGCGAGGTCGAACGCGAGGTGGAGGCGAACGACTCTGCGACCGTGTTCGCGCCGGCGGTGCGGCTCTGGGAGGGGTACGCGCCGACGGATACGGGCTGGTCGTTCGACGAGCGCCCCGACGTGGAGCCGCCGCGGATTCAGCGCGAACTCGCGGAGCGCGCGGAGCGCCCGTCGGAGTTCCTGAACGAGACAGTAAAGTTCGCGTACTCGTTCCTCACCGTGGACGGCGAGCGGCGGTACGACGTCTCGCTCTCGCCGGGGCGGACGCTGCGGATGGCGGACAGCGGCGACCGCGTCACGAACCGCGTCGACGCCTTAGTCGGAAAGCTCAGCCGGAACCTCGCGGGCGGGGACGCGAACCCCCTCTTCCGCGTCTCCGACGGCTCCGAGCGCGTCGACCACTACGCCGTGCTCGTGCAGGAGACGAGCCTCAACGTCGCGCTCCGCACGGCCGAATACGGCGACCTGCTCTCCGTCGAATCCGCGCTCCTCCTCTGGAACGACGACGAGGGCGCGTACAACCTCGTCGTCGACGACGAAACGGTCGTCGACCCCGTCCCGCGGTGAGGAGAGGAAGGGAAGGGAAGGGACACCTCCTTATCGGGCGCGCCGCAAGCCCCGTGCAGTGACGCTCGACATTCTCCTCACGAACGACGACGGCATCGACAGTCCCGGGCTCCACGCGCTCGACGACGCGCTCTCCGAGATCGGGGACGTCACCGTGGTCGCGCCCGCGGAGAACAAGAGCGCGACGGGGCGCGCGCTCTCCCGGGACGTCGCCGTCACGGAGCGCGAGCGCGGCTACGCGGTCGACGGGACGCCCGCGGACTGCGTCATCGTCGGCGTCGAAGCCATCGGCCCCCGCCCGGACCTCGTCGTCGCCGGCTGTAACGCCGGTGCGAACATCGGAACGTACGTCCTCGGGCGTTCGGGGACGGTCTCCGCGGCGGTGGAAGCGGCGTTCTGCGACGTGCCCGCCATCGCGTCCTCGATGCTCCTCAAGAGCGAGGACTTCCAGCGAACCGTCGAGAAAGACGAGTACGCGGCCGCGGCGGACGCGACGCGATACCTCGCCGAGCACGCGTTCGACTCCGGCGTCTTCGAGGAAGCGGACTACCTCAACCTCAACGCCCCGCACCCCGAGAGCGACGTCCGCGGGATGCGGGTGACCGCGCCCGCGTCCGGCTACGACATGACCGCGAACCACCAGAAGGGCCGCATCAGCATCGACGACCGGATGTGGGACCGCATCGACGCCGACGCCATCACCGACCCGGAAGGGACCGACCGCCGCGCGGTCGTCGACGGCTTCCTCTCCGTGTCGCCGCTCACCGCCCCGCACTCGACGAGCCACCACGACCACCTCGACGCGCTCGTCGCCGACTACTGACGGCGCTCGTCGCCGACCACCAAGCACTAAGCGCGCGCACCGCCCCCGTCCGGTATGCAGGACGCGGTCGTCGACCTCCTCGACGCGAACGCCGAGCACGCACGCGAGTTCGCGGGTCGCTTCGACGACGTGCAGGACGCCCAGCGGCCCGCCGTCGTGAGCGTCTCCTGTGCGGACTCCCGCGTCCTCCACGACCACGTCTGGGGGAACGACGAACCGGGCCGCGTCTTCACGTGTAGCAACATCGGGAACCGCGTCTTCCAGCGCGTCGACGGGGAAGACGTCGTCTCCGGCGACGTCCTCTACCCCATCGAACACACGGGAACCGAGGTCGCGGTCGTCGTCGGCCACACGGGCTGCGGCGCGGTCACCGCGACGTACGACGCCGTCCAGGGGGTCCTCGACGAACCCGCGGGTATCGCGCGCTGCCTCGCCCTCCTCGAACCCCACCTCGCGCCGGGCGTCGACGCGCTCCCCGACGACCTCGGGCGCGCCGAGCGCATCAACCGCCTCGTGGAGTACAACGTCGACCGGCAGGTCGACCTCCTCCTCGCCAGCGACGACGTCCCCGACGCCGTGGACGTTCTCGGCGTCGTCTACGACTTTCAGGACGTCTACGACGGGGCGCGCGGGGAGGTGCACGTCGTCAACGTCGACGGCGAGACCGCGCCGGAGGCGATTCGTGAGGCGCACCCGGCTCTCGCCCACCGCATCGGCCGCCTCTGGACGGACGAATAAAGTAGGCGTGCCGCGCACAACCCTGTATGACCGGCGAAGACATCGACGACGTGGACAAGGCGATTCTGTACGCGTTGCAGGAAGACGCGCGGAACACGTCCTCGGGTGACATCGCGGAGCGAGCCGGAACGTCCGACAGCACCGTGCGAAAGCGCATCCGGCGGCTCGAATCCGACGGCGTCATCAAGGGGTACAGCGCGCAGGTCGACTACGAGAAGTCGGGGTATCCGCTCCGGATGCTCCTCTTCTGCACGGCGTCGATTCCGGAGCGCGGCGAACTCGTCCCGGAAATCCTCGCCATCGACGGCGTCGTCTCCGTCCAGGAGCTCGTCACGGGCGACGAGAACCTCCTGGTGACGATGGTTGGCGAGTCGGACAGCGACATCACGCTCGTCGCCCAAGAACTCCTGGAGATGGGGTTGACGGTCACGGACGAGGTGCTCGTTCGGAGTCACGAGACGACGCCGTTCGGCGGGTTCGACCCGGCGGCGCACGCCGAGCCCGACGGTTAACCCGGGCGAAACTCACCCGCCACGCCCCACGTGAACTATTACCATATCCTGCGTCCGCGGCAGTTTTTGCGAACGATTCGTTCGGTTGAGAAAGATTAATTACCGAGTCGTTCGTCCAATGCGGTAGACCGGCCGGTGCGGCGCGACCGGCCACGACCGATCGATGACGAAGGAACACACGCCCGTCGAACCGCTCTCGCCCCCGACGACCGACGACGACGCGCTCCCGCGGGCGCTGACGCGACTCGTCTGGGCGCTGTGGCTCGCGAGCGTCGTCGTCCTCGGCGCGCGCCTCTGGACCGGCGCGGACCTGACGCTCGGCGGCGTCCTCCGCGTGGACGGCCTGACCGCCGTGATGTGGGTCGCGGTCACCTTCTTCAGCGGCGTCGTCTACAGCTACTCGCGGCGCTACATGGCGGGCGACGCGAACGTCGACCGCTTCTTCGCCACGCTCGCCGCGTTCACCGCGTCCGTACTGGTGCTCGTCTCCGCCGACCACCTCCTCGTCTTCCTCGCCGCCTGGACCGCGATGGGTCTCGCGATGGCCCGCCTCATCGGCCACGTCGACGACTGGGAGAGCGCGCACGCCTCGGCCGCGCTCGCCCGCCGGTACTTCCTCGGCGGGAGCGGCCTCCTCGCTCTCGCGTTCGGCGCGCTCTGGTGGACGACCGGCGCGACCACCGTCTCCGGGGTCGCCGCCGCCATCGCGACGCTCCCGGAGTCCGTCGTCCTCGCCGTCGGCGGCGCGCTCGTCCTCGCCGCGATGGTGCAGTCCGCCCTCGTCCCCTTCCACCGCTGGCTCCTCTCCTCGATGACCGCGCCGACCCCCGCGTCCGCGCTCATGCACGCCGGCTTCGTCAACGCCGGCGGCGTCCTCCTCGTCCGCTTCGCTCCCGTCGTCACCGCCGACGACGCCCTCCCGCTCCTCGTCGTTCTCATCGGTGCCGCGAGCGCGCTGACCGGGAAACTCCTGAAGACCGTTCAGCCCGACGTGAAGGGCGCGCTCGGCTGCTCGACCGTCGGCCAGATGAGCTTCATGCTCATGCAGGCCGGCCTCGGCTTCTTCGCCGCCGCGCTCACCCACCTCGTCCTCCACGGCTTCTACAAGGCCTATCACTTCCTCTCCGCCGGCGGCGCGGTCGCCCGCGAAGCACCGGAGACGGCGACGGAGCGTTCGGCCGAGCGCTCGTCGAGCGCCGTCACGCTCCTCGTCGTCGCCCTCACCGGCCTCGTCGGCGGCGGCGTGTTCGCCCTCCTCACCGGCGAAGGGACCGAGGGCGGCAGCGGCCTCCTGCTCGTGCTCCTCGTCGTCCTCACCGTCCTGCAGGCCGCGCGCGACGTCGCCGCGCGCGCCGACCTTCCGGCCGCGATTCGGTACGCCGGCGTCCCGCTCGTCGCCCTCCCCGCCATCGGCGTCTACGCCGGCGTCTACACCGTCGTCCACGGGCTCCTCGCCGGCCTGCCCGGCGTCGGCCACCCGGAGCCGCTGACGCCCGTCCACGGCGTCGTCGCCGCCGCCTTCCTCGTCGTCTACCTCGCCGTCGAGACCGGCCTCTACCGGTGCAGCGCCCGGCTCTACGTCGCACTCCTGAACGCGGCGCGGCCGAGCGCCGGGACGCTCCTCACCGACACGGAGGACTACCAATGACTACTGACACCGCAGTCGAGGAGAGCATCGACGCGGCCGCCGACGCGGTCGGCTCCGCGTGGCCGATTCACTCGTTCGTCACTGCGAACCCGCTCGCGGGCTTCGAGGACCGGCCGTTCCACGAGGCCGTCGCCGCCGGCGAACGCCGCCTCGACGGCGACGGCTACCCCAGCGCCGACACCTTCCGCAATGCCTGGGAAGCCGGCGAAATCGACGGCGACGAGCTCCGCGACCGCCTGACCGACGCCGGCTACGCCCCCGACCCCGAGGCCGCGCTCGACCGGCTCGCCGACGCCGAATCCGAAGCGACGACCACCAACACGACCGACGCCGCCACGACCGACGCCGACGCCGAGACGGCGACTGACCGCGTCGACGCGGTCGTGTCGAAGTGGCTCGCCGCCTTCCTCGACGAGGGCCGCGCGGAGTGGCCGATGCCGAACCGGAGTCAGGGGTTCTACGCGGCGTTCCGGACCGTCGCCCCCCACGACGGCGACATCCCCGGGCGCGACGCGCTCGCCGACCTCCCGGACGACCCCTTGGACGCGATTCGCGACGCGCTCGCGGACGTGCCCGTCGGAGAGTGGCGGGACGTCTTCGAGTACCACCTCACCGCGCTCCCCGGCTGGACGGGGTTCGTCAAACACCGCGCCGAGGCCGACGGCGACTGGCAGGAGGCACACCCAATCACGCTCGGAGGCTACCTCGCCGTCCGCCTCGCGCTCGTCGACCGCTTCGACGCCCCGCTCACCCCCGAGGACGCGGACGCGCCCGCGGCCGACGACCCCGACGAGTCCGGCGAGTCCGGCGTGCCGCTCGCCCACGCGTGGCTCGCCGCCTGGGAGGCCACCTACCGCGACTCCCTCACCGACGCCGTCGCCGCCGAGAGCGCCGCACTCGCCGATACGGGAGCAGGCGAAGACGGGAGCGACGGGGAGCGCCCGGACGCCCAACTCGTCTTCTGTATCGACACGCGCTCGGAGATTCTCCGCCGGCACGTCGAGGAAGCGGGGGACTACGAGACCTACGGCTACGCGGGCTTCTTCGGCGTGCCGATGCGCTTCGAGGGGTACGACGCCGCGCTCGCGACCGACGCCTGCCCGCCGATCGTCGACGCCGAACACTACGTCGCCGACCGCCCGCGCCCGGAGGATGCAGAGACGCACGAGACCGCCGAATCGCGCCGGAGCCTCCTCGAAGCCGGCGCGGAAACTATCGAGGACCTCCGGAAGAACGCGGCGACCGCGTTCAGCTTCGTCGAGAATACTGGTGTTGCCTACGGCGCGGCGCTCGCCGCGCGGACGCTCCTCCCCAACCGCGTCTACGACGCCCTCGAACGCGTCGACGACCGCGTGCCCGACGCCCACGAGTTCTGCGAGCCCACCGTCGACTACAACCCCGACGGCGTCCACGGCCTCCGCGAGGGCCTCACACGCGACGAACAGGTCGAGTACGCCGCGAACGCGTTCGAGCTCATGGGCCTCACCGATCTCTCCCGGCTCGTCGTCTTCACCGGCCACGCGAGCGACACGACGAACAACCCCTTCGATTCCAGTCTCGACTGCGGCGCGTGCGCCGGCAACCCCGGCGGCCCGAACGCCCGCGTGCTCGCCGCCATCTGTAACGACGACGCCGTACAGCGGGAACTCCGCGAGCGCGGCATCGACATCCCCGAGGATACCGTCTTCCTCGCCGCCGAACACGACACCACCACGGACGCCGTCGAACTCTACGACGGTGACGTCCCCGAGACCCACGCCGACGACGTCGAATCCCTCCGCGCCGACCTCGCGACCGCTCAGGCGGACGCGGCCGCCGAACGCGCCCGCGACATGGGCGTCGACATCGACGAATCCGACGCCGGGACGGGTGTTCGCGAGGTCGAGCGCCGCGCCGCCGACTGGGCGGAGACACGGCCGGAGTGGGGGCTCGCCGGGAACGCCGGCCTCGTCGTCGGCCCGCGCGCTCTCACCGACGACCTCGACCTCGACGGCCGCGTCTTCCTCCACTCCTACGACTGGACGACGGACGAGAGTGGAGAGGCGCTCGCCGCCATCTTCGCCGGCCCGCTCGTCGTCACCCAGTGGATTAACACGCAGTACTACTTCGCCGCCGTCGACAACGCCGCCTACGGCAGCGGGTCGAAAATCACGCAGAACCCCGTCGGGAACGTCGGCGTCTATCAGGGGAACGGCGGCGACCTCCGCACCGGCCTCCCGCGCGAGTCACTCTTCGCCGCCGACGGCACCCCCTACCACCGCCCGCTCCGCCTCTCCGCCGTCGTCCACGCGCCCAGAGAACAGGTGCGCGACGCCGTCGCCGCGAACGAAACTGTCGCTGCACTGCTCGGCAACGAGTGGCTCTCGCTCACCGTCGTCGACCCGACCCGCGACCACCGCGCCTTCCGCTACGAAACCGAGGGCTGGACGCCGCTCGATGAGGAAAAGACCGCCGAGCCGACCGCGAAGGGAGCCCCGACGCCGAGCGTCGCCGACGACTGACCCCGCGACCGAGACGACCGCGGCGGCGACGCCGCGGCTGACTGGCGACCCGACACACTGCGACACGAGACCGGGTCGGTGACCCGGGAAGAGACTCAGTCCGCCTTCTCGGAGTACTTCTCGTACGCGCTCTTCGCCGTGGTGCTCGTCTCGCCGACGAACGCGCCGACGAGCCCGCCGACTGCGCCGCCCGTGCTCGCCGCGTTCCGGCTGAGGAGGCCGCCGACGCCCGCGCCGACCGCGGCACCGATCGCTGCGTACTTCGCTCGACCGACCGCTCGCGTAATTCGTTGCCTCATACTCGACAATACGACCGGGTGGCATAAAACTCGTCCGGCCACCGCGACACTCGCCCCCGGAGCCGACTCCCGGCCGCGTCGCGACACGACGCGGTGGTTGAAAGGCTATCGGCTCTCGCGCTGTTCGATCTTGTTCAGTTCGATGAGGAGGCGGAAGATGGCTTTCACCATGTTGGAGTCGACGTCGTAGCGCTCGGCGTACTTGCCGGCGCGCTCCATGACGGCTTCCTCCTGGGTCTCGTCGGTGGTCGCGAGGTCGCGTTCCTCTTTCACGCGCGCGACGGAGTCGGCGACGTACGTGCGCCGCGCGATGAGCTCGACGATGTCGTGGTCGATCCCCTCGATCTCCGCGCGCAGCTCGTCGAGGCTCATGTCGTCCGCGCGCCGTCGTTCCTCGTCCGTACCAGTCTCGTCGTTCCGGTCATTTCGTCCCATGAGTTGCGTATCTCCGTGAGTGCGTCTTCGTCGCCGATGGCGACGTAGCTCGGGCCCGTCCCGGAGAGGGAGACGCCGTCGGCCTCCGGGAGCGCGGCGAGCATCGGCTCGGTCTGTCGGTCGAGCGCGGCGCAGAACGCCCAGCCGTTGACGGTCATCGCCTCCCCGTACCGGCCGGCGAGCGCGAGCTCCTCCACGACGTCGGCGGTTCCGGCGACGCGCTGGCAGCGCGCGGTGTCCGCGTCCGCGCTGTACGCGCGCTCGTCGGGCGTGTAGACGAGCGCGTGCGCGTCGAGTTCGTCGCGGGCGACGAGCGCGTCCTCGGTGTTGTTCGTGACGGTGACGCCGCCGAGCATGCTCGCGGAGGCGTCGTCGAACGCGCCCGTCACGGTCACGCCGGTCTCCCGGGCGGCGCGCACGCCGACGCGGCAGGCGTCCTCGCGCGACACCTCGTCCGCGCGGCCGAGCGCGTCGAGCGTCGCGAGCACGGTCGCGTTCGCCGCGGCGCTCGAACTCTTCAACCCCGACGCCATCGGAATCTCGCTCTCCGTCTCCACGACGCCGCCGGGGTCGCTCTCGCCGTACGCCGCGACAGTGAGTTCGACGCAGCGCTCGACGAGCGACGTGTCCGCGTCCGCGTCGCCGGCGACCCGGCCCTCGACCGACGACTGCTCGGGTTCGAGCGTCACGGACGCCGTCACGTCGAGGTCGATGGCGAACGCCGACCCGACGCCCGTCGCGAGCGCGCACAGTACGGTTCCGGCTCCGGGCGCGATGGCGCGACCGTCCATGCGGGAGAGAGTCACAGCGGACAGTTAGCGCCTTCGGTCGTGACAAACGCGACTCGGCGCGCTTTTCCGGCGCGCGAGCGAACGACGGGTATGACGCAGCGCACCGAACGCGCCCCGGACCCGCTCACCGTCGAACTCGACGCCGAAGGCGTCTTCGTCGAGTACGCGGACGGCCGTCGCGTCTTCTACAACGGCGTCCCCGAGAAGCGCGACGGGAGCGTGCGCACCGCCCCCGAACGCGACGTCCACGTCCTCGTCACCGACGCCGAAGGCGAAGAAGGCGTGCTCGTCTACGTGAACGACCGGAAGACCGACGACGCCATCCTCGAGGAGTCCGGCGTGGGCCGCGTCCTCCTCGACGCCGGCGACGAAGAATCGATCTTCCCGGGCGTCGTCGCGCGACAGGAGGGGTACGCGGTCGAGATCACCGCCGACCTCGACGAGGTCAGCGGCCGCGTCTTCGTCTTCGAGGAGTCCGACCTCGCCGAGTACGCCTACGAGATCGTCCGCTCGACTGACTGACGACGCTCGCCGGCGACCGCCGAACCGCGGTCGGTCACTGGATGTAGGAGGGGTCTTCGGCGTCGCAGTTCGCTTCGTGTGACTCCGCGTCCTCGACGTTGTCGAAGAGGAGGCCGCATTTCTCGCACTCGTACCACGTCATCCCGTCACGCGTGGTCTCGGTCACCATGTTCACGTTTCCGTCGGGAGACGGTTTAGTCGTTGTCCCCCCTCAACTGCTTCCGGAGTTCGACGACGTAGTGCGGCGTGTCGGCGGCCGGTTCGGCGTCGGCGACACGCCACTCGGTCCCGGCGGCGGCATCGCGGAATCGGTCGGGCGCGTAGAGCGTGAACGCGAGCGTGCGCCCGACCTCGCCGTCGTACTCGACGCGGAACGCGCGGGAGGCGAGGCCGTCGCGGGGGTCGTCGCGGTAGCCGAAGAGGCGGTCGGCGTCGGCGTGCTCGGGGTCGAAGGCGTCGACGAACGCGACGCCGGCGTCGTCCGTGACGCGCGCGAACTCGTCGAGGACGTCCGTGAACGTCGTTCCCGGCCGGTTGAGCGTCGCCTGCGTGCCGATGCAGTGGACGCCGCGGAACGCGTCCGCGGGGACGGCGAGGTCGAAGAGATCCATCTCCGCGGCGTGCACGACGCCCATCTCGCGCGCCGCGCATACCGCGTTCGGCGACGCGTCCGCGGCCAGCGTCGTGACGCGTTCTTGCAGCCAGCGCGCGTGCTGGCCGGCCCCGCAGCCGACGTCGAGCACGCGCCCACCAGCGTTGGCGAGTCGGGAGAGCCGCGCGGGCACGTCCTCGCTCGCGGGGTTCGGCCCGTCGAAGTAGTTCTCGAAGACCCGAGCGCGTTCGCGGCGCTCGCCACCGACACCTTCGCCGTTCGCGTGTTCCGCGTCGTTTCGCGGGGCGTCCGCCTCGGCGGTGACGTACTCGCACGCGCCGCGCTCGTAGTCGCCGCGGGCGTAGTCGAGCATCGCGCGACCGAGTGGGTCTGGTCGGCCCATACTCGGACTTGCCGCTACTCGTGTGAAAAGCTACTTCGAAACACGGTAGCGAGCTACGCGATTAGGCGGGGAGCGTGACGACGGCGCGGGAGCCGGCGTCGTCGAAGGCGAGCGAACCGCCGACGCCCTCGACCGTCCACCGGACGAGCCAGAGGCCGAGCCCGCTCCCGTGTTCGAGCTGCGTGATGGGGCGTTCGCCGAGGACGAGTTCGCGCTCCTTCGCGGGGATGCCGTCCCCGTCGTCGCTCACGCTTACTTCGACGGAGCCGCCCGCGTCGGTCGCGTGAACGGTGACGGTTCCCGCCCCGTGCTCGACGGCGTTCTCGACGAGCTCGTCGACCGCGGCGCGGAAGTGGTCGTTCGCCGTCGCCGTGAGCGAGTCCGGGGCGTCGAGGACGAACTCGCGGTCCGCGTACTCGTCGCGCGCGTCGACGACGGCCTCGCGGCAGACCGCGGCGACGTCGATCTCGTGCGGGTGTTCTTCGAGGGACTGCTCGATGGTCTTCACGTTCTCGTTCATCTCTGCGAGGTCGTCCGCGACCGTGCGGACGTGCTCTCCGGGGATGGAGTCCGTGTCGACGACGCTCGCGGCGGCGAGCAGGAGCTGTGCGTCGTGTCGGAGGTTGTGGCGGACGAGCGTGTTCAACACGGCGAGCTTCTCGCGTTCGGTCGCGAGTTCTTCAGCGCGGATACGCCGGACGTCGTAGACGCCGATGATGACGTGTGCGACCGCGCCGGCGGAGAGGACGGCGGCGAAGATGAACGGCGTGTTGTCCACCGGCTGGTAGGTGAAGACGAGCGTGAAGACGAATCCGAGGACGGCGAGGCCGAGGAGGTTCCAGCCGGCGACCCGAGCGGTGTTCACGTCGTCGATGTCGGCGCGGTAGACGAGCGGGCCGACGGCGACGAGGCCGAGCGAGATGATGGAGGCGAGCGCCGCGAGGACGAAGCCGACGAGCGGCGGGCTGGCGAAGAGCTGTGCGGCGTTCGGGACGAGGAGGACGAGTCCGGTGAGAGTGATGGACCCGGCGGCGGTGAACCTGAGTAGTTTCATCGGGGGTGCCGTCGTTTCTCGCCGACGACGGATAAACACGCACACTCGCCGAGCGGGCTGCGAACAGGCGGCACGCGCTCTCAGGCGTCGGTGTGCCGCGCTCCCGCCTCGGCCGACGCCCGCCATTTTCAGGCGATACCGCGAGTTCGCCGCGCTCTCACGGATAAACTCTCGCAGGAACAGCCAGTGAAACGGGAATCACAAGCATCGCGCGAGCGAGTGGTTCGGAGTCCGCGCGAGTCGAAGACGAGTGCGGGCAAGCGGGACCGGTGGGTCCCGCCAAGAACCCGAGCGAGCGCGTTCACCGCGAACGCGACGCGTTCGCGGAGCGTTTTTAGCGTAGCTTTTTGCGAGGAGGGTTCCCACAGCGAGCGCAGCGAGCGAGGAAACCCGACGAGTAAAAAGGGACTACCAGAAGGCTTTGGTTCTCGCGTATTCGCGTTCGCGTTCGAGGATGTCGCGGTAGAAGTCGGCTTCGTCCTCGCGGTGGTTGTTGATGACGCGGGCGGCGTTCTGTGGGCCGACGCCGCGGGCGGTGAGCGCGATGACGGCCTTTTTGCCGTGGGTCTGGACGATGCTGGCGTTCCGGTAGGCGCGCTCGGTCATCTTCTCCTCCTCCGGGTCTTTGTCGTCCTGTTTGAGGGCGGAGACGACGTCGTCGGCCCAGGGGGAGAGCGCGGCGATGCGAGTGGAGTCGCAGTGCGGGCACTGGGGCTGGTCGCGGACGCGCCCGACTTTCGTGGTGTGCTCGTAGTCGAGGCAGTTGAGGCAGACGAGCTTCACGCGGTCGCCGGCGATGCGTTCTTTCACGGCCCTCACGACGCTGGCGTCGGCGTTCTCGGGCGTGAGGAGCTCCTTCCCGCTAGAGCGGCCGTCGACGCCGATGGGTGTTCGCCCCCGGTGGGTTTCGACGGCGAGGTCTCCGGATCGGATGCGTTCGAGTATCTCGCGCGCTCGCTCGACGTCGAGGTCGCGGTGGAAGATTTCGCGTATCGCCTCGTCGTACACCGGCGTGTCTTCGAGCGCGGCGAGCACGCGGTTGAGGCCGACGCCGTCGCGTCCCTTCCAGCGTTTGAGCGCGCCGAACTTCGCGGCGACGTGGCTGAGCGTGAACTTCAGCGCGTCGGATTTCTTGAGGGAGAGTTCGAGGAGCGGCTTGACGTGCGCGGGGTCTGTCGTTTCGAGGACGTCGATGACGTCGGTCGCGCTCGTCTTCGCCGGCACTTCGAGTTCGATGCGGTAGGGGCCGGCGTCGAGGCCGACAGAGGAGCCGGTCTGCTGGCCGAGGAGCGCGGAGAGGAGTCGTCCGAGGGTTTCGTTCACCCGGTGACCGAACGGTGCGTTGACGACGATGTCGTTCCCGTGCGCCTCGACGACGAGCGTGTCCTGGTCGGGGACAGGCGCGTCGGCGTCGACGTGCCGTTCGACCTGTTCGAGGGCCTGTTCGGCGGTGTACTGGTCGGTCGGGTATCGTTGCGTGAACTCGCGCGCGACGCTCGCGGTGTCTGCGCCCGCGGCGAACTGCGGGCCGGCGACGCCTCGAATCTCTCCGACTTCCTGCGCGACCTCGTACGGGACGGGAATCTCTCGGCCCGTCCACGAGGGGACTTCGCCGGTCGGGTCCTCGATGGGGGAGACGCGGACTCTCGACTCCTCCTCGTCGATTTCGGCGATGCGCCACATCTCGCCGCGCTGGATGAAGGACGCGCCAGGCTCAGCAAAATTCACGACGAAGCGCTCGTCGAGCGTCCCGATTTGTCTCCCGCGCGCCATGTCGTAGACCTCGTAGGTCTCTTCGTCGGGAATCATCGAGAGGTTCGCGTAGAAGTACTGGAACGTCCCGCCCGATTTGTTGAGCGTGTCCGCGTCCTCGTCGAGGTAGAGCACGCGGTTCGCGTGGAGCTCTCGCACGACCTCCTTGAACGTCTCCTCGTCGAGGTCGCGGAAGGGGTAGGCGCGCGTGCAGATCTCGTAGGCGCGGCGCGCCGGGAGTTCGCCGTCGTCCATCACACACCCCACGATCTGGTTCGCGAGCGTGTCGAGGCTCCCGTGGTGAATCTGCGTGACTTCGACGTCGCCGGCGGCCGCGCGTCGGGCGATAGCGAGCGCTTCGAACGTGTCGTCCGGGTGGCCGGTGATGATCGTCCCGCGGGAGACCTCGTCCTGACGGTGGCCCGCGCGCCCGACGCGCTGGAGGAGGCGCGCGACTTCCCGGGGACTCTGGTACTGGACGACGTGGTCGATGCGGCCGACGTCGATGCCGAGCTCCATCGAACTCGTGCAGAGGAGCGCGTCGAGGTCGCCGGCTTTGAAGCGGTCTTCGACGTCGATGCGCGCGTCCTTCGAGAGGCTCCCGTGGTGGACGCCGATGTTCGCGTCGAGTTCTTTGAAACGCGAGCCGAGCGCTTCGGCGGTCTGCCGGGTGTTCACGAAGACGAGCGTGGAGTCGTGGTCCTCGACGAGTTCGAGGATGGCGCGGACGTGACTCGCCATGTCCGCGCTCGTCATGAGTTCGTTCCCGGTCGCCTCGTCGGCGGCGGTGACTTCGGGCTCTCGCACTGCGAACTCGACTTTCGAGGCGATGTCGACTTCGACGACTTCGCAGCCGCGGCCGCCCGTGAGGAACGCGCCGACCTCCTCGGGGTCGCCCACGGTGGCGGAGAGGCCGATGCGCTGGAAGTCGCCCGCGACTTCGACGAGGCGCTCGAGGCCGACCGAGAGCTGCGCGCCGCGCTTCGAGCCCGCGAGCTCGTGGACTTCGTCGACGACGACGTGCTCGACGTCCGAGAGGGCGACGCGGAGTTTCGACCCGGTGAGCATCGCCTGCAGGCTCTCCGGCGTCGTCACGAGCACGTCGGGCGGGTCGTCGGCCTGCTGGCCGCGGCGGTACTGCGTCGTGTCGCCGTGCCGGACGTCGATTTCGATGCCTAACTGTTCGCCCCACCAGTCGAGGCGCTCGCGCATGTCGCGGTTGAGCGCGCGCAGCGGCGTGACGTAGAGTGCGGAGATACCGAACGTTTCCCCCGATTCGGCGATAGCGTCGAGCACGGGGAGCATCGCGGTCTCGGTCTTCCCGGTGCCCGTGGGCGCGACGACGAGCGCGTCGCGGCCGGCGACGAGCGGCGGAATCGCGCGCTGCTGTGGCTCGGTCGGTCGGGTGAAGCCGCGCGCGCCGAGTGCGTCCCTGACGGCGGGTCCGAGGGTCGTGAACGCCTCCACGACGCCCGTTTCGCTCATGGCTGTACTACCGTCGGACGGCGGTTAAGCGCACCGCCGCCGGCCGCTTGGTTTCGTGGGGGAAAGGGTTTATTTGCAAGCATCTGTAAGTGGAATATATGTGGGACCAAGGCCCCGACGCTGATGACCCGGAATGGCGCGTCGTCGAAACCGACTTCGAGACGGACCTCATGGAGGTCTGTCAGACGGCCGTCGGCCCGTACGCGATCGGGAGCGGTGGCGTCCTCGCTGGTAACCGGAACGAGAACGGCTGGGAGATCGTCTTCGACGACGGCCCCGGCGCGAAGGACAACCAGCTCCGCGCGATGGACGTCACGGACGACGGGAAGCGCCTCTGGTTCCTCGGCTCCTCCGGCGCGCTCGGCTGCTACGACGTCGAGACTCGCCGGAAGTACGACTACTCGTACCCGCACGAGATGACGAGCACGTGGGAGGGAATCGCCGTCTCCGGAACCGCCGGCAGCGAGAAGGGGCTCGCCGCGAACGGCTCCGGCGAAATCCTCCCGTTCACCATCGACGGCTTCGACGTCAACTGGGAGCCGACGATGAAGCCCGTCAGCGGGAAAGCCGCGAAGATTTCCGCCCTCGCCGCCAGCCCCGAGGGCGTCGGCTACGCCGTCGACACCTCCGGGAACGCGTTCAAGACCACACCCGACAGCGGCTGGGAAGACGTCGGCGTCGTCGACGCGCAGGTCAAATTCTACGACATCCACGCCGGCACGCACGGCAAAGTCTACGTCGCCGGCGGCGACGGCCGCGTCTACCGCTACGACGACTCCTACCGCTCGTGGACGCCGCTCGCCGTTGGGAACACGGCTCTCCACTCCTTCGACATCTACGACTCGCAGATGGTCGTTCTCGGCGACGGCGGGAGCTTCTACGAGCGCCAGTTCGGTGGCGACCGCTGGGAGAAGACGCACACGCCGACGAAGGAGACGCTCTACGACGTCGTCCTCGGCTCGAACGGCGACGTCGCCGTCGGCTCCGGCGGCACCGTCATCGAACGCCCGCGCGGCCACACGCGCTCCGCCGGCACGAGCGCGGACGGCGACAACTACGACGGCCGCGGCGAGACCTTCGACGGCGACAGCCAGCCCCCCTCGAATTCGACCGCTGATACCACCGCGAACGCGGACGGCGACGCGACCGCCGACGCCGCCGGCTCCGCGGCCGCTTCGACCACCACGGCCAGCGAGACGCGCTCGGCCGACCAGCAGACGGACGACACGCAGACGGACGACACGCAGTCCGAGACGGAGACTGCGGCGGCCGCTCAGTCCACAGCGGACGACACGCAGTCCGAGACTGAGACGGAAACTGAAGGAGACGCCGACGCGCAGTCGCAGTCGTCTGTGGAGACGCAGGCGGAGGCGAGCCAGCAGTCGACGTCTGAGTCCGAGTCGACGGCGGACCGGAACGCCGACGGGGACAGCGACCCGGCGTCCTCCGACGGTTCCGAGTCCTCCGAGCCCGCTGAGACGACGACGAGTTCGCCGGAGAACGTCACCGACGCGACCGACGGCGAGACCTCCGACAGCGACGACACGGCGGCGTCCGACGACTCTGAACAGGCGTCGACGGAGACGGCCGATTCCCCGGAAACGACGACGACCAGCGGACCGGACAACGTCACGGACGTGACGGAGACCGAGTCGACGCCCGAGACGGTGGAGTCCGAGGCGGACGCGGACTCCGAGTCCGAGACCGATTCGACGGCCGACGAGCCGGTGACGACCGGGCCGGACAGCGTCACGGACCTCCGCGAGGAAGTCGAAGACGCCGAGGCGGCCATCGATAACGCGGAGGACGCGCTCGACGACGTGCAGGAGGAAGCCGGGTTGGCCGACGAGCCGGTGACGACCGGACCGGACAGCGTCACGGACCTCCGCGAGGAAGTCGAAGACGCCGAGGCGGCCATCGACGACGCCGAGAACGCGCTCGACGACGTGCAGGAGGAGACCGACGCGCTCTGGCCGGACGAGAACGCGGCGACGTCCTCGCCGGAGCAGACGAGCGAGGCGGCGTCCACCGAGTCGGCCGACGCACAGACGAGCGCACAGACCCAGCGGTCCGCACAGGCCGACGCGGGGTCGTCGTCGGTGCAGGCGACCGGCGCACAGCCGGTCGAGCAGCCGACGCAGGACACGCGGAGTCTCGACGACCTCGCGTCGGAGGCGGAGTCCGTCGAGAGCGTGCAGGAGACGGAGCCGTCCGACGCCCCGGAGACGACGCAGAGCGACGAGGCCGCCGAGTCCGCTGACGATGCGTCCGCGGACGAGCGGGGCGTCGAGGAGCCGGAGTGGGCCGACGAGAACGGGAGTAGCGGCGAGGCGAAGGACCTCGACGAGCTCGCTGAGGGCCTCGACACCGGCATCGAGCATTACGAGCAGGACGACCGCTACGAGGTCTTCGACCACGCGGAGTACGACGGCGACGGCCACAAGCTCATCATGATGGACGAGTACGGCAACGAGTACGTCATCGTCGAGAAGTAGTCCGAGAGCGCGTTTCGTCTGTTTCTCCCCGGCCGTCCGGCCGGTTCGCCGACCCGAATCTTTCTCGCCCCCGAGTCCGTAGCTCGCCGTATGTATCTGGCTGACGAGGCGTGGCCGGACCTGGAGTCGTACTTCGAGGCGGAGTCGCTGGCGCTCGTGCCGCTCGGGAGCACCGAGCAACACGGCCCGCACCTCCCGGAGGGAACGGACCACGTCATCGCGGAGGCGTTCGCGCGGGAGGCGGCGGCGCGGACGGGCTACCTCTGCACGCCGACGGTGAACATCGGCGTGAGCCCGCACCACCGCCAGTTCCCGGGGACGATGTGGGTGGACGCGCCGGCGTTCCGCGACTACGTGGAGAGCTTCACGCGGAACCTCGCCTACCACGGCGTCGACCGCGTCGTCTTCGTGAACGCGCACGGCGGGAACGTCCAGCACCTCCGAGAAGTGGGGCGGCGGCTCCGCGACGACGGCGTCGCCTACGCGGTCGAGTGGATGTGGGACGAGTCGATTCCCGACGTAGTCGAGGAGGCCTTCGAGCACAACGGGCCGCACGGCGGGCCGAAGGAGACGGCGTTGATTCAGTACCTCCACGGGGACCTCGTCCACGACGACCGGCTGGAGGACGCCCACGCGGGCGGCGTGGAGACGATTACGCCGGCGCTGACGATGCAGAACGGCGCGCGGACGTACTACGACGCGGTGGAGAACTCGGAGAACGGCGTGTTCGGCGACCAGACGGACGCGACGGCCGAGAAGGGCGAGGAGCTGTTCGAGGCGGCGTCCGACCAGCTCGTGCAGCTCTGTGAGTGGCTCGCCGAGCGGGAGTGGGAGGAGCTCGCCCCGCCCGCGCCCGTCCGCTCAGAGTGAGCGATACGGGCCGAGGCGCGTGCCGTCGAGGAGATAGGCGTCCGCCTCCGGGAGCGCCGCGGGGAGGAACGGCGCGAGGAACTCCTGCCCGTCGACGTTCACCCACGTCCCCGACGAGAGGTCGTTGAACGCGGGGAAGACGACGAGTTCACCGAACGTGTGGCCCGGTTCGGCAGACGGGTCACCCGAGAGGTTGAAGTCGTCGTAGTGCGCTTCGAACGGCGCGGGGTCGAGGGGGCCGCGGAGCCAGACGCGTTCGACTCTGGAGCCGCCGACGTCGTCGGCGAGGCGGACAGTGGGGTGTTCGTGGCCCATGCAGACGACGTCCGCGTCGAGCACGCGGCGGGCGGGCCACGTGTGGCCGTGCGTGAATCCGACGTCGCCGACGCGAATTCCGTCGCCCGCCGTCACGCTGTCGACGACGGCGTCGAGCTTTCCGTCGTGGTTTCCTTTGACGAGCGTCACGGGGACGTCGATGGCGTCCACGAGCGCCTCCAGCTCCTCGCGTTCCTCGCCGTCGGGTTCGCCGATGTGGTGGCCGAGGTCGCCGAGGAACACCATCCGGTCCGGGGCCGTCCGGTCGAGGAGGTCGAGGAGTCGTTCGCGGCGCTCCGCGGCGTGCGAGCGGACCTCGAGTCCGTCGCGGCGGAGGCTCCGCTCGATGCCCGCGTGGTAGTCGGCGACGACGAGGGCGCGCTCCCCGTCCGCGTGCGCGACCGCGGCGGGCGCGTCCGGCACGGGGTCGACGCGAGCCACGCTAGATGGCCTTCAGGTGGTCCTCGCCGGACTCGTAGCACCGCCCGCTCATCAGCGCGGACTGGATGGCGTCCTCGATCTCGTCCTCGCCGGCGTCGGAGGACTCGACGAGCGTCCGCACGAGCTCGTCGCGGTCAGCGCCGTCGCCGTCGTCGAGCGCCTGCATCTCGTCGATGACGACGTCCTCGAGGTCGCCGTCGATTTTCCCGGCAGCTTCGTCCTCCGCGTCGGACTCCGGCTCGTCGTACTCGGCTTCGGTGAAGTCGTCGAGGTCGTCCTCGTCTTCCTCGCTCGCGTCCTCGAAGTCTCCGAGCGGGCCTTCGCCCGGCTCCTCGGCGGCTTCGAGGTCCTCGACGTCTTCGGGCTCCGGCGTCTCGATGTCCGCCTCGCCCTGGTCGGGGATGTCCGATCCCGTGCTGAACCCGACGTCGAAGTTCTCCTCGACCTCCTCGCGTTCTTCCTCCGTGAGCCCCTGCATCTCGTCCGTCTCGATAGCGTCGACGTCCTCGGTCACTTCGGAGGTGTCCGCCTGCCCGGACCCGACTTCGGACTCGGCTTCCGCTTCGGCCTCGGAATCCGGTTCGACTTCGGCGTCCGGTTCAGATTCGCTCTCGGCTTCCGCTTCGGTCGTGTCGAGGGGTTCCGGCTCCGGTTCCGCGTCCGCGGGTTCGGGTTCGAGGTCGGACTCCTCGGGTTCGGGTTCGTCGTCGTCGAGCGCGCGAGCGGTCGGCCCTTCGGCGACCGGTTCCTCGCCGGGGGCGTCGGGGCCGGGTTCGGGCTCCTCGCGCTCGCTCTCGGCGTCGAGAGGTTCGTCGGCGGTGGCTGCGTCAACGTCGAGAGTAGCGGGTTCGACGGTGCCGTCGCCGTCGGTGTCGGGCGCGCGGTCGAAGCCGTCGACTTCGCTCTTCTCGCCGGTGACGACGCGCGCGGCGTCGAGCGCGAGGTCGCGGAGGCCCGCGAGGTAGTGTTCGGTGGTGCCGTAGTGGTCGATGGCGAGCGCGGTCCCGGAGGCGAGCGCCGGGGGGACGCCGCCGTCTTCGAGAACGCTGGCGAGGTCGTCGCCGCGCTCCGGGCGGTCGAGCGCCGCGGCCATCGTGTTGACGCGGTCGAGCGTCTGTTCTGCGGTCCTGACGACCCAGCGGTCGCGGGTGTCGGCGTCGACCTCGTTCACGGACTCCGGGCGGATGCTCGTGTAGACGACGTCGGCGTCGTCGGGTTCGAACGTCCGCGCTTTCCCGGAGAGCGCGACGAACGACGGCGTCTCAGCGGACTCGAGGGAGGCGAGCGCGTCCGGCTGGTACTGACCGGCGTAGACGACGAACGCCCCCGTCGGGTCGACGATGCGCGCGCGAACGACGTCCTCGTTCACGTCCTCGACTTCGGTGAGGACGCCGACGACGAACAGCCGGTTGATGCGCGCGCCCGACGGCGTGACGACGTAGTTCGGCGCGCGCTCCTCGTCGGATTCGGCGTAGGAGAAGTCGGCGTCGTCGAACTCGCTCGCGAACACGCGCCACGCGACCTCGCGGCTCGGAATGACGTCGTTGTCGTTCCCGTTCGAGCTCATGCGTTCACCTCCTCGATGAGCGCCTCGGCACGCGCGGCCGGGTCGTCCTCGCTGCGTTCGAACTCGGTCGCTTCGAGGTTCGCGCCGTAGTCGTCGACGGAGAGGTGGCCGCGCACGCGGTACTCGCGGCCGACGATGTGCTCGCGGATCGTGTCCGCGACGACCTCCTGGTCCATCGCCTCGCGCGCGGCCTCGAGCGCGTCCTCCAGCGTGCCGCCGTAGACGTCCGCCGTCATCTCGTCGTCGAGGATAACGGTGACAGTCCCGGTGCCGTCGTCGAGGATGGCTTTCACGCGGAGGTCGTCCTCGCCGTCGACCTCGCCGTGCGTCCGACACTGGCCCTTCTGGGTGACGCGGCCGCACTCGGGGCAGCGCTGGATGAGGCCGGAGCCGTCCCGCACCTCGATGACGTTCCCGAGGAGTTCGACGTCGTACGCGCCGCCGCCCGTGACGGCCTCGCGGATCGAGAGCTTCTGGGGGCCGCCCGGTTCCACCGCCTCGTCGAGTTCGCGCACCGTCGAGAACTCGGAGACGTTCACCGAGGGGACGCCTCTAAATTCGCGGACGTAGACGTCCTCGATACGCACGGAGGTCCCTTCGGCGAGCTCGGGGTGGGGGTTCCAATCAGTAAAGGGGAGGCTCGCGGACTCGTCGGCGAGCACGCCGGAGAGAATCTCGGTCTCGCCGTCGCGCCCGTCGATGGTTCGGGTTTCGACGTCGACGACGCGGACGTCGACGTTCCGCCCGCGGTCGCCGGGGTCGAGGTCCGCGAGGGCGCTGTCCCCGCCGACCTCGTAGGGGATATCGAGATCCTCGCCGGCGGGTTCGACGGTCGAGGACTCCCCGAAGTTCACCTCGGGGTTCCCCTCGTACTCGCGGACGCTCGCGTTCCCGATCGTCACCGTATCGCCGGCTTCCAGGCCGAAGTCGTCCCACGCCGTGTAGGAGATCTTTCCCGTCTCGTCGGCGAGTTCGCCCTCGAAGATGACGTGGTCGTCGCCCTGATAGCGGATCGAGCGCTTCCCGACGGTGAGGACTGTCACGGTGAGCGTGAGACTCCCCGAATCCGGGGTGACGTCCGCGACGTTCGCCGCCGTCGGCGTCGACGACGACCCGCCACCGCCGCCCCCGCCGTACTTCCGGCGGAGGCTCTGCTTCGCTTCCTCGAGCGGCACCGAATACTCCACGAGGTTCTCGAGTCCGGTCTTGACCTCCTGTTTGTCGACACCGAGGTCGGAGGCGAGCTCCTCGGCATGTTGGTCGAGTTCCATCGAGTACGAATCGGAGGCGCGACAGTAAAAACGTTCCTCGCTGACCGGCCGGAACGGTGAAGTATCCGACGAGTGACGACACCGGTATGGCGCTCACAGCCCTCCCGCTCGCCGCCGGCGGGGCCGGAGCGATCCTCTCCCTCCTCTGGTTCCTCGTCGTCGTCGGCGTCAGCGTCTACGTCTACCGCGACGCGAAGCGACTCGACAGCCGACACGCGCTCGCGTGGGCGCTCGCCTCCTTCTTCGGGAGCATCGTCGTCTGGATACTCTACTTCGCCGTCCGCGACGAAGTCGGCCGCTGACTGCTCGTCCCATTTTCGGCCCCAACGCCCAACCGGCCTCCGCGGGTACCGCTGGATATGCGTCTCTACCAGTCGTGGAAGAACTACGTCGCACAGGCCGCCCTCGGCGTCCCGGTCGCCCGCCACTGGACGCGGTCGTGGCTCGTCGACCTCCACGCGGACTTCTTCGTCGACGCCTCCGAGGTGGACGCCGAGGCGCGCCGCGCGTTCTTCGAGGCGCTCTTCGACGCGAGCGTCGACGCCTACGAGCACGCGCTCGACGAGGGCTACCCGGAGGCCGAAGCCCGCGAAATCACGCACATCATGGGGACATTCGCCTTCACTGAGAAGGGGTGGGGCGACCTCGTCGAGTTCCCGCCCGCGGAGCGCGACGCCTACTACGCGCGCTACGAGGGGTTCTTCGAGCGCTACGGCGTCGCCCCCGACGATCCGTTCGGCGACTTCACGCCGCCCGGCGGACTCCCGGACGCCCCCGAGACGCCGGAGCGCCTCGACGGCGACTTCCCGCTCGCCGAACCCGGCCTGACCGACGACATCTACGTCCCCGCGCCGAACGTCGACGCGCGAACGTAAGCGAAACGCGTTTTCGGGCCGCGGCGGTAGAGGCGCTATGTTCGTCCACGTGAACGTCGCCGCGAGCGCGGACGGGAAACTCTCCTCGCGGCGACGCGAACAGATCCGCATCAGCGGCTCCGAGGACATGACGCGCGTCGACCGACTGCGCGCGGACAGCGACGCCGTCATGGTCGGCGTCGGCACGGTTCTCGCCGACGACCCCTCGCTCACCGTGAAAGACCCCGCGCTCGCCGACGAACGCGAGGCCGACAGGAAGCCGCGACAGCCCGCGCGCGTCGTCGCCGACTCGCACGCCCGCACCCCGCCGGACGCCGACGTCCTCGACGACGCCGCGCGGTCGTTCGTCCTCGTCGCCGAGGAAGAACCCACGGAGCACGTGCAGTCGCTCGCCGGCGTCGGTGCAGAAATCGTCGTCGCCGGCACGAACCGGGTCGACCTCGCCGACGCCTTCGACACGCTCGAAGGCCGCGGCGTCGACCGCCTCCTCGTGGAGGGCGGCGGCGAACTCATCTTCTCCCTCTTCGAGGAGGGGCTCGTCGACCGTTTCACCCTTTACGTCGGCTCGATGGTCATCGGCGGCCGCGACGCCCCCACGCCCGCGGACGGCGACGGCTTCGTCGAGCGCTTCCCGGACCTCGACCTCGTCGACGTCGAACGCCTCGACGACGGCGTCCTCCTCACCTACGACGTCTGAACGGCCTCGACACACCGCGCGACGAACGCGTTCACCACGTCGACGTCGATGCCGCGGACGTTGTGGACGTCGGGGTCGACGTGTCCGGGCAGTTCGGTGGCGAGTTCGGGGAACGGGTCGCCGACCTCGACGCCGCCCTCGCCCGCGTGCTTCCGCGCGACGAGGTCGCGCACGCGGTCGAGCACCCCCTCGGAAACGGCCAGCGCGGTGGCCTCGTCGTCGAGGAATCTCGGAACGTCGAGCGCCGGGAAGGCGTGCGTCGCGAGGACGTACCGGGCGTAGAGACCCGCGCGGGCGAGGTGGAGGTTCCGAGAGACCGTCGCGTCCGTCCCCGAGCGAACGTACTTCTCGTGCTGGCGCGTCGCCAGCGAGCGGTAGTGGTGGTAGAGGTCGATGGGTACGAAGTTCGCGTGCGCGTGCTCGGCGAGCGCGTCGGCGTCGACGGCCTCGACGTACTCGACGTCGCTCCCCAGGAACTCCAGAACCGTGGGGTTCGACTCCACGACGAGTTCCGCGAGCCGGGTCACGTTCCACGCCTTCACGTCCACGCCCGCGAACGCCTCGTGCACGGACTCGGTAGCCGTCCCGAGCTGCGCGTACTCCACTGGTGCCTGCGCGAAGACGACGCCGACGTCGTGGTCGCTCGCCGGCCCCGCCAACCCCCACGCCCGACTCCCCACCTCCCGCGCGAGCACGACCCGAACTTCATGCTTGTCGGCGAGTTCGTCGAGCGCCCGCGCGACGGCCGGCGGCGTCTCAGTCATTAGCGTCCGCTTTTCGTCTTCTTGGCGTAGTTCTACGCATAATGGGTGTTCGTAATGACGCGGGCCGCCAGAGGCGGCCCGGCTGCGTTCGCCCGCGGCAACGGGTGGGAATCTGCAAGGGGTAAACGGTCGCCGAAGGCGACCGTTTAGGGCTTGCTAGTGCTGGTGGCCGGTCGCCTCGCCGTACGTCATGCCGAAGCGCTCCTCGAAGAGGTCCATCGCCTCGGACTCGACGTCCTCGACGCCCTCGCTCGACTCGCCCTCGCCGTGGTGCGCGATCATGTGCGCGCGGGACGCGAACGCCATCGTCGTGATGTCGCCGACGACCTGCGCCTGCGACTCGTCGTCCTCCTCGCCGAGCATGTCCACGAGCCCCGCCGGAAGCTCGATCTCGTCTTCGCCGTCCGGACCCGAAATCGTGAACGTCACGCGTTCAGCCATACCTATCTGTCTCCGCCTGCGCGTATAGGTGCTGGGTTTCCTATCTGGGGTAGCATTTCGTTTAGGGGGCTCAGAAGTTCGGACCAGTGTCTATGTCGCTTCCGAAAGCCCCCTCGCCCTCGGCGGTTCTGAGCGACATATCCCTCACTTCGTTCGGGATAGGGGCCGCTCGGAACCGCCGACGACTCGGCCAGGGCGGGACGCTTCGCGCCCCGCTTGCTCTCACTCGGGCCTGCGGCCCTCGCGAGAACCCTTTCGATTTCCCGCCCGAACTGAACGATGAATCAGCTGTGGCCGTCCAAACGAAAACCTGGTGAGCGTCCGGCGACCGAGCGGTCCGTTAGGACCCGGTAGGTCGCCGGTTCACCGCGGCGAGCGACACGTCGCGCTACGCGCGACGGAACGGGTGAGCGGCGAAGCCGCGAACCAGCGAGCCGCGGGCCGACGACTGAGGGACTGAAAGGACCGAAGGAGGAGCTGTTCACGAGACGCTTCGCGTCTCGTGAGCCAACCAGAAATCGGAGATTTCTGGTGATGCTTTTAGCGTAGCTTTTACCGAGCGAAGCGGCCGAAGGCCGCTGAGCGCAGCGTAAAAGGTACTGGTCTAGTCGTCCGCGGGCGCGGCGTCGGTGGCTTCGATTTCGGGTTGATCGGGGAGGTCTTCGAGGTAGTCGTCGGCGTCGAGGGCGGCCTCGCTCCCCATGCCGGCGGCGGTGACGGCTTGCTGGTAGTGGAAGTCGACGACGTCGCCGGCACCGAAGAGGCCGGGGACGCCGGTTTTGGTCTGGCCGGCTCCGCGGCCGCCTTCGGTGATGAGGTAGCCGTCGTCGTCGGTTTCGACGGCGGTGTTCCGGAGGTAGTCGGTGTTGGGGGTGTGGCCGATGGCGACGAAGACGGCACCGACGTCCATCTGGAAGGATTCCGTTTCGGGGTCGTCGAGTTTCTCGCTGGGGTGGCCGTCGGGGTTGCGGACGAGGTCGACGTGGGAGACGCCGTCTTCGGGGGTGCCGTGGACTTCGGTGAGTTCGGTGTTGGTGAGGATTTCGATGTCGCCGGCCTGGACTTTCTCGTCGAGGCGCTTTTGCCAGTAGTCTTCGGCGCGGAACTCCTCGCGGCGGTGGACGAGGTAGACGGTGTCGGCGAACTTCGTGAGGAAGTTGGCTTCCTCGAAGGCGGCGTCGCCGCCGCCGACGACGATCATGTCTTCGCCGCGGAAGAACGCGCCGTCGCAGGTGGCGCAGGTGGAGACGCCGTATCCCATGAGGTCGTCCTCGCCGGGGATGCCGAGGGTGCGGGCAGATGCACCAGACGCGGCGATGACGGCGTCGGCGGTGTAGACGTCGCCGTTCGCGAGCTCGACGCGGAACGGGCGCTGGGAGTCGTCAACGTTCTCGATGATGCCGTGTTCCATCTCGGCCCCGAAGCGCTTCGCCTGCTCCTTCATGTTGTTGATGAGCTCGGGGCCGCTGATGCCCTCGGGGAAGCCGGGGTAGTTCTCGACCTCGGTCGTGAGCGTGAGCTGGCCGCCGGGTTCGTCGCCCTCGAAGAGGAGGGGGTCGTTGTCGGAGCGGCCGGCGTAGATGGCGGCGGAGAGCGCGGAGATACCGGTACCGGCGATGATGAGCTTGCGGTGCTCCTCGACGTCGTCGCCGCCGTCGGTGGCGAGGCCGAGTTTCTCGTCGAGTTCGCCTTTCGCGTCGAGGGCGCTGGTGTCGTCCCAGCCGCCGATGAGTTCGTCGTCGATGAAGACCTCTGGTGCTGTCTCGCGGCCGTCGGCGCGCTCTTTCATCTCCGCGAACAGCTCGTCGTCGCCGGTGACGTTGTAGGTGACGTAGTCGACGCCTTTCGCGTCGAAGAGGTCCTTCGCCTTCTCGCAGTACGGGCAGTCCGTCTTCGTGTATATCTCTACCGTCGGCGTCTCGCTCATACCCGTATTTCTCGGTGAACGCCTATGAGGATTGTGCTGGCAGGCACGCGTGCCGCTGTCGCGGGGCGCACCGCGAGCGTCGGCGGCGGCGTCGCGGCGGCGTCGCCGACGGCGTGACGACACGCTTACCCGATGCCTCACCGCATCTACGGGTATGGCTGCGGAGTTAGCAGAGAAGACGGAACGGTACGAGCGACTGCTCGCGGAGGCGCTGGACGCGGCGGAGGTCGCGCCACCCGCAGAGACCCCGCTCGGCGAGGCCGCCGCCGAGTTCGAGGAGATGGCGCAGTCCTACCTCGACGACGGCCGGCACTTCAAGGCGGAGGGCGACCTCGTGAACGCGCTCGCGTCGTTCTCCTACGGCCACGGCTGGATGGACGCGGGCGCGCGCATCGGCGTCTTCGACGTCCCCACCGAGGGCCACCTGTTTACGCAGTAACCCCGCACCCTTTAGGTGGCTGCCGGGCGACGTTCTGCGTGATGGAGGCCGTCCTCTGGTACGTGTTCACGGGTACGCGGGGCGGCCCGAACCGCGCGCGGCTCGTCCGCGCCGTCGACGAGCGACCGCGGAACGCGAACCAGCTCGCCGACGCGCTCGACCTCGACTACAAGACGGTCCGCCACCACCTCGACGTGCTCGTGGACAACAACGTCTTGGAGGCGAGCGGCGACGGCTACGGCGACATCTACCTCCCGACCGATCAGGCGCGCACGCACTGGGAGACGGTCGAGGAAATCCTCGCGGAGGTCGAGTGATTATGGGCGAATTTGGGAAAGAGTATATCCACGGCGACGGGGTACGGTGAGACAAGCATGGGTCTCTGGCTAGACGTCGTTCGGGCCGCATCCGCGCTGAACGTCATCGTGTTGCTCGCGCTGTGTGCGGTGTGGGTGCGGAACTACTGGCAGTTCCGCTCGAAGCACGCGCTCGGCCTGTCGGTCTTCGGCGTCCTCCTGCTCGCGGAGAACGCGCTCGGCTTCTACTTCTTCACCATCGACGAGGTCCGCGCGGCGTGGTTCTCCTCTGCCGTCCCGCCGGTCGCCGGCACGGCGCTGATGGTGCTCCCCGTCCTCGAACTCGCCGCGCTCGCGTTCCTCGCGTGGGTCACGCTCGACTAACCCATTTATATACCTCCGTTCGTTCTCGCCGCTTTCAGCATCGCGCTCGTCACGGCTTGAGTCGTCGTTTGGGACGGAGTGGGGAGAGATTTGGGTGAGAGTCCGGAAAACCCTCTTTAAGTGGACTGGTGTCGGTGGGAGTATGCGGCAACGCATTCAGGCGATAGCGCTCACAGCACTGCTCGTCGTCTCCCTCGCCGGCGTGGCGGCCCCCGTGGCCGCGCAGTCGGCGGGCGCGAGCGCGACGATTTCGAACCAGACCTCCGGCGGCTCCACCGTCACCGTCGACTCCGTTACCCTTCCCGACGGCGGCTTCGTGACGATTCACGACGCCAGCGTGACCGATGGCGACGTCCTCGGGAGCGTCGTCGGCTCCTCGACGTACCTCGCGGCGGGGACGCACCAGAACGTCACCGTGCGCCTCGACGAACCGCTCGCCGACTCCGGCACGTTCGTCGCGATGCCGCACATGGACACTGACGGCGACCGCGTCTACGAGTTCGTCTCCGCGAACGGCGCGGCCGACGGCCCGTACACGGCTGACGGCTCCGCCGTCGTCGACACCGCGAACGTCACCGTCGCCGCCTCCGTCTCGATGTCCGCGCAGCCGACCGACGGCGACTCCGTCGTCGTCGACCGCGTCGAACTCAGCCAGCCCGGCTTCGTCACGGTCCACGGCGCGTCCGTGACGGACGGGAAGGTCTTCGAGTCGATTAAGGGGACCTCGCCGTACCTCTCCGCGGGCGTCCACGAGAACGTCCGCGTCGACCTCGACACCGCGGTCGGCAACACGACGCTCGTCCCGATGGCGCACGTGGACACGAACGGCAACGAGATGTACGACTTCGTCACCAGCGAGGGCGAAGCGGACGGTCCCTTCACGACCGCTGACGGCTCTGCCGTCGTCGACACGGCGTCCGTGACGACCGCCCAGCACGCGATGGTTTCCGTGAGTAACCAGACGACCGGCGGCCACGCGGCCACGGTCGACTCGGTCTTCCTCCCCGACGGCGGCTTCGTCACCGTCCACGACGGTACCGTCACCGACGGCAAGGTCTTCGACTCCATCAAGGGGACCTCGCGGTACCTCGAACCCGGCCTCCACCGGAACGTCCAGATCACGCTCGACGCGCCCTACACGGACGACGGCACGCTCGTCCCGATGGCGCACGAGGACACGAACGACAACGAGACGTACGACTTCGTCACCAGCGAGGGCGCGAGCGACGGCCCGTACACGGCTGACGGCTCCGCCGTCGTCGACACGGCGTCCGCGACCGTCTCGGCGTCCGTCGCGCTCGACGCCCAGCAGTCCGACGGACACACCGTCGTCATCGACACCGTCGACATGACCGACGGCGGCTTCGTCGCCGTCCACGACCCCTCGCTCGGCGCGGGGAACGTCCTCGGGAGCGTCGTCGGTCACTCGACCTACCTCGACGCCGGCGTCCACCACAACGTCACCGTCACGCTCGACACGCCCGTGAACGAGAGCCAGGCGCTCGTCGCGATGCCGCACCTGGACTCGAACGGGAACGAGATGTACGACTTCGTCACCAGTGAGGGCTCGAACGACGGCCCCTACGCCGCGAACGGCGGTGCCGTCGTCGACACCGGGAAGGCCCTCGTGACGGCGACCGTCGTCGCCGACGCGCAGACCGCCGAGAACGGCGAGACCGTCACGGTCGACTCGGTCACGCTCGCGAACGGCGGGTTCGTGACGATTCACGACGCCTCGCTCGCCGACGGCGCGGTCTTCGACTCCGTCCGCGGCACCTCCGCCTACCTCTCCGCGGGCACGCACGAGAACGTCACCGTCGCGCTCGACGACCCGCTCTCCGAGTCCGCCACCGTCTACGCGATGGCGCACGCCGACTCGAACGGGAACGAGATGTACGACTTCGTCACCAGCGAGGGCGCGAACGACGGCCCCTACACCGCGAACGGCGCGCCCGTGATGGCGAGCGCCGACGTCACGGTCGAGAGCACGACGACCGCGATGCAGTCCACCACGACGGCGACCGACGAGACGACGATGCAGAACACGACGCAGACGAACTCGCCCGGGTTCGGCCTCGTCGCCGCCGCACTCGCGCTCCTCGGCGCGGCCCTCGTCGCGCTCCGCCGGCAGGACTAACGCCCCGACTGGCACCCGAGCACTCGCTCTCGGGCGTCCCCGTCGCCTTCTCCGGTTCTCTCGACGTCGCCCCGTCTCCCTTGGCCACTACGACTAATTGGCGTCCGCCGGTAGCCGGTCGTGCAATGCAACACGACGAATTCGTCGGTGCCGTCCAGCACCGAGCAGACCTCGCATCCCGCGGCGAAGCGATTCGAGTGACTCGCGCGACGCTGACGACGCTCGGCGAGCGCCTCCAGCCGGGCGAGGCCTCGGACCTCGCGGGCGCGCTCCCGATGGAGATCGACTACTTCCTCCAGGACGCGCACTCCGGCGAGCTCTTCGACTTCGACGAGTTCGTCAGCCGCGTCTCGCAGCGCGCACAGGCCGAGCAGTCGGACGCGCTCTTCTACGCGAAAGTCGTCGTCGACGTCGTCGCGGAGTCGGTCCCCGACACCGAGCTCGACGACGTCACCGCACAGCTCCCCGACGCGTACGACGAACTCTTCGAGCTCGTCGGCGAAGACAGCTACTACTGACTCCGTCCAGCGAGAAGTTTTTTCCCGAGCCCACTGTTCTACCCCACTATGGCACGTGAAGCATACATCCAGCTCGTCTGTCCGGAGTGCGAGAAGAAGTGGGAGGAGAACGCGTCCGACCTCCCGAAACCACAGAAGAACTACTCGTGTCCCGACTGTCACGCGACGCGGAAGACGTCCGAGTTCATGCGGACGGAGCGGGACCTCGAGAACCTGAAACGCCTGCAGTAACCGAACGGAACCTGAATCCGGACGCTTCGGTTCTCCTCAGACGGTCGTTCGCGCGCCGCAGGCCTCGCAGGTGAGGCGTTCGACGTCGTCTTTCTGCGTGAGCTTCGTGTCCGGGAGGCCGCACTCCGGACAGCGGACGTATTTGTCGACGTAGGCGTCGAGGACGTCCTGGATGCGGTCGGCGTCGAAGGAGCCGGTGAGGCGCGCGCGCCCGGACTCGTCGATCTGCGCGGACGTCCCGAGGTCGTTCTGGATGAACTTCAGGACGTGGCGTTCGCTGCGGTCGAGGCGGTCGACGGTCGCCTGAAAGTTCTCGTAGACCGTGGCGCTCCCCTCGGCGCGGACGTTCGGGTCGGGGACGGAGAAGCGGCTGTCGCCGGCGTCCTGCTCCGGCTTCTTCGCCATCGCTCTGTCGAGTGAGTCCTGATAATCCATACCCGGACAGTGGGCTGGCGAGCGTAAAAGCGTTTCATCCTTCCCGTCCTCGCCGACGCACACTGGCTCACGCGCGCGTTCCTTTCACCTGTCTCCCCGAGGGATGTATCCGAGTGGTCGTCGTCGACGGGTTTCGGTTTCCGTTCGAACCGAAGGGACCCGATAAGGGCTCGGGCGCTTAGAACGCCCATCTCGAAGACGTGTGGTAACGGCACTCAAGGTAATACTATAACCCTCGGACCGTTAGCTGTATTCGTTATGAAGAAGCAGGAGCTCATCCACCTGCACGGCCTCCTTGCGGAAGTGAAAAGCTACCACGAACAGTACGAGGACAGTGACGTAGACCTGACGGACTACGACGACCTCGGCGTACGACCGACATCGATTCACAAATCGAAGACCGACCACAAGGCAGCGGTCTTCGCGCTCGCGGGCAGTATTACTTCCTCGATGTCCGACGACACCGAAACCGAGAAGATCGCCGCGCAAGCCGACTAATTCCTGCAGCGCAGTCGCGTACCTCCCCGAAGTCCCGTCCCGTAGCCGCCGGCTCGCCGCGCGAAACCGACACCCTCCTAACGACGCCGCGGGTAGGAGTCGTGAATGCGAACGGGGAGCATCCCGGTCGACTCGCTCGCGGGCGGGTTCGACCTCCAGTCGACGCTCGAATCCGGGCAGTCCTACCTCTGGTGGCGGCCGGACGGTGCGGCGTACACGACCGACGGCGCGCACGGCGGGGGCGCGTGGTACGCCACCGTCGCCGACGGCGACGTGTTCCGCGTCCGGCAGCGCGACGGCCTGCTGGAGTGGGAGTCGACGACGGACGCCGACGCCCGCCTCCGCGAACTCCTGCGACTCGACGACGACCTCGACGCCATCGCGGCCGCCGCGCCCGACGACGACGTGATTCGGGAGGCGTACGCGGCGTACCCGGGGATGCGCATCGTCGACGACCCCTTCTTCCCGTGTCTCGTCTCCTTCATCTGCTCGGCGCAGATGCGCGTCGAACGCATCTTCGGGATGCAGGAATCCCTCCGCGAAGCGTACGGCGAGCGCGTCACGTTCGACGGCGAGACCTACCACGCGTATCCGACGCCGGACGCGCTCGCCGACGCCACGGAGGACGAACTCCGCGGGCTCGGCCTCGGCTACCGCGCGCCCTACGTCACGGCGACGGCGGAACTCGTCGCCTCGGGCGAGCTGACCGAGTCCGACGTTCGCGGGCTCGACTACGAGGCCGCGCGCGAGGCCGCGACGGGGTTCGTCGGCGTCGGCGACAAGGTCGCGGACTGCGTCCTCCTCTTCTCGCTCGGCTACCTCGACGCCGTCCCGCTCGACACGTGGATTCAGACCGCCATCTCCGAGTACTTCCCGGGCTGCGACCGCGGGACCTACGCCGAGACGTCGCGGGCCATCCGCGAGCGCCTCGGCCCGAACGCCGGCTACACGCAGACCTACGTCTTCCACTATCTCCGGAACCGCGAGGGCTAGAGCCTTAGGTCACGCGCCCGCAGCTAGCGCGTATGAACGAGGAGAACGCACGCGCTCGTGCACACGTCTTCGTCTCGGGGAAAGTCCAAGGCGTGTTCTTCCGGAATACGACGCGGGACAACGCCCGCGAGCTCGGCGTGGACGGCTGGGTGCGGAACCTCGACGACGGCCGCGTGGAGGCGGTCTTCGAGGGGCCGGAGGACGCCGTATCGACGATGGTGTCGTGGTGTCACGAGGGGAGTTCGCGCGCTCGCGTCGACGACGTCTCGGTCGAGTACACGACGCCCGAGGGCGAGGACGGCTTCGAGGTTCGCCGCTAATCCGAGACCACCGCCACCCTCAGATACCGGAAATATTTGGGGGTGGAGTTAGGCGGGTGCTGGGTGTCCGGGCGAGTGGCACAGCCGGGACGGTCGGGGAGTTTTTCCTCGGCCCGAGCGAACCACCGAGTATGGACGGTATCTCTTCGCGGCGGATGGCGGCCGTCGACCGGAACGCGGCCGCGCTCGGCGTCTCGACGAAACAGCTGATGGAGTCGAGCGGGAGCGCCGTCGCTCGCGCGGTCCGCCGGCACGCCGACCCGGGCGCGTCGGTCGCGGTCGTCGCGGGGCGCGGAAACAACGGCGGGGACGCGTTCGTCGCCGCGCGCTTCCTCGACGACTACGCGGTTTCGACGTTCTTGCTCGGCCGCCGGGAGTCCATCACGACCGACATCTCCCGGTCGAACTGGGACGCGCTCGGCGAGGCGGAGCTCCCCCGGGAGACCGTCACCGACTCGGCGCAGGTCGCCCTCGGCGACCCGGACGTCGTTATCGATGGCGTGCTCGGGACGGGCGTGACGGGCGCGCCGCGCGAACCCGAGCGCACCGCCATCGAAGCGATGAACGCGACGGACGCGACGGTCGTCTCCGTGGACGTCCCCTCGGGAACGGACGCCGACACCGGCGAGGCTGCGGACGTCGCCGTCGAGGCGGACGAAATCGTGACCTTCCACCGGCCGAAGCCGGGACTCCTCGGCCGCGACGACGTCACCGTCGCGGACATCGGCATCCCGTCACCGGCCGAGACGTTCGTCGGCCCCGGCGACCTCCAGGCCGTCACGCGCGACCCGCAGGCGCACAAGGGCGACTTCGGCCGCGTGTTCGTCGTCGGCGGCGGCCCCTACACGGGTGCGCCCGCGCTCGCCGCGCAGGCCGCGCTCCGCGCCGGCGCGGACCTCGCGTACGTCGCCGCGCCCGACCGCGTCGCGGACCGGGTTCAGGGCTACTCGGAAGACCTCATTGTCGAAAGCTACGACGGCGAGGTGCTCACGGCCGACCACGTCCCCGCGCTCCTCGACCGCGCCGGCGAGCGCGACGTCGTCGTCCTCGGTCCCGGTCTCGGGAGCGCGGACGCGACGCTCGACGCGGTCCACGGCTTCCTCGCAGACTACGAGGGGCGAGCGGTCGTCGACGCCGACGCGCTCCAGGTCGTCCCCGACGTCGACACCGAGGCGACGCTCGTCTGCACGCCCCATCAGGGCGAGCTCGTGAAGATGGGCGGGCCGCGGAGCGACGACTGGCGCGAGCGCCGCGAGACGGTTGAGAACTTCGCGCGCGACCTCGGCCACACGGTGCTCGTGAAGGGTGCGTACGACGTCGTCACGGACGGCGAGACGACGAGAGTAAATCGAACGGGGAACCCCGGGATGACCGTGGGCGGGACGGGCGACGTCCTTGCGGGCGCGACGGGCGCACGGCTCGCCGTCCACGACCCCGTCGAAGCGGGCGCGCTCGCCGCCTACGCCAACGGCAAGGCCGGCGACGCCGTCGTCGACGAGCAGGGCTACGGCCTCCTCGCCTCCGACCTCCTCGACGAACTCCCGCGCGCATTCAAACACGACGATGACTGACCACACAGACGCCGACGGCGACGACGAACTGACGCACACGACCGACGAGGGCGACGTCCAGATGGTGGACGTCGGCGCGAAGCCCGACACGAAGCGGCGCGCCGTCGCCCGCGGCCGCATCGACCTCGGCTCTTCGACCGTCGACGCGGTCCGCGGCGACGAGCTCGGAAAGGGCGACGTCCTCGCGACCGCTCGCATCGGCGCGATACAGGCCGTAAAGCACACGTGGGAGACGATTCCGATGTGCCACCAGATCCCCATCACGAACGTCGACACCGACTTCGACGTCGAGGACGAGTCGATAACGCTCGACGTCGCCGTCGAGACCACCGGGAAGACCGGCTGCGAGATGGAGGCGATTCAGGGCGTCACGACCGGTCTCGGCGTCGTCTGGGACATGGTGAAAGCCGCCGAGAAAGACGCGGACGGCCAGTATCCCGGGACGCGAATCGGCGACGTCGAAGTCGTCGAGAAGACGAAGAAGACGCTCGACTGACGCCTCGCTTGAGCCGGTTCGGCAGACGGCGCAGTAACCGTCTGACTCGGTTCGGGAGTCCAATTACGCCTCGTCGAGGCAGTACCAGGCGAGGGCGACGGAGGCGAACGAGAGGAAGACCGTTACCTCGGGGAGAACCCCCAAACTTTCGACGCGGAGGTGGGGGTAGAGGCCGAAGGCGTAGTCGGCGACGTCGCCGAGGAGGAGCCAGCCGAGGGCGACAGCGAGGATCGGTTTCGAGGTGTTCGCGTAGTAGGGGAGGAGGAAGGCCTCGCCGACCATGACGACGTGGGCGAAGAGGATGCCGAAGTAACTCCAGAGGTCGGGGTAGTAGGAGAAGAAGAAGTAGTTGAGCGTGAAGACCGTCCACATCCCGTACTTGAAGAGGCTGACGAACGCGAGCGTGTCGACGAGGTCGTGGAACCACGAGTTCCGATAGCTCGCGAGCGCGCCCGCGCCGGAGAGCGCGAAGAGGCTGAACGTCATCCACGCGACGGAGAGCGGGCTGTCGGCGATGACCGGCCAGAGGACGACGTTTCGGTTAGCGAGGAGCTGGGAGAGGTAGAAGTTGATGCCGACGAGGATGGCGAGGCAGTTCGCGAGAATCAGGAGCGCGCGAGAGCCCTCCTGTTCTAAGTAGATGTCGGCGACGCGCTGGGGGACGAACGTCCGCATGGCCGGTGGTTCGCGCGGCGCGTTGTAGGTCTTTCCGGACCGCGCTCGCGCGCGTCCCGGTCGGGGCTCCGCGGCCCGCGACATACGTATCCCGCCAGGCGGGCTCTCTTCGCGTATGCAACAGTGGGCTTCCGCGGTCGCTCGACGGCGTCCCGAACTGGCGTTCGGCCTCGCCGGTGGCGCGTTCGCGCTCCTCTTCGTCCTCACCGACGCCGCGCGGGGCCTGCTCGCGGGCGAGCCGGTGACGCCGCCGTCCGGCACTCTCTGGCTGCTCGTCCTCGGCGGGTTCGCCGGCGGAGCGCTCCTCGCCGCGCTCCTCTGGCGGCGACTCGGCGGCGCGCGGTCACGCGGCAGGGGCGTCGTCGTCGGCGCGCTCGTCGGCCTGCTCGCCCTCCCCGTCCCCTTCTACATCCTCGAAGTCGGCGTCCTCCTCGTCTCCGGGAACCCCTTCGGCCCACACCCCGGCGGGCTCACGCCGCTCGTGGTCTTGAGCGACGCCGCCGCCTTCCTGGTCGTGCCGCTGTTCCTCGGCGCGCTCGGACTCATTCCAACTTACGGCGGCACGGTCGTCGTCGGCGCGGCCGTCGGCCTCCTCCTCGCGTGGCGAACACCCGTCACTAACGAGGAGGCGTAACGCGACGGCGAACCCGCGGTGAATCGGCGGAGAACTGAGGGCGGTCGACGGAGACGCCGAGCGAATCGGTCAGGCCTCGGCGAGCGAACTCGCCTTCGCGCGGGTCTTATCGACGATGCTCGGGCGGGCTTCGAAGTCGACGACGACCTCCTCGTCGGTGTAGGAGACGTCGCGGACGTGCGCGTGGTCGTGCACCCAGGAGACGACGCTCATCGTGTCGTCCGTCATCGGGAGGACGAGGCGTTCGCGGCGGCGCTCGGGGAGGCCGTCGTCGATGCGCTCGCGGAGCGCGTCGAGGTTGACGGCCTCCATCCCGGAGACGGCGATGGGGTCGGGGGCGAGCGCGGAGAGCGCCTCCCGCTTCTCTTCGAGCTCCGCGTCGCTCACGGCGTCGACCTTGTTCAGCACCGTGACGATGGGGGCTTCGTTGCGCTCGTAGAGCGTGTCGTGACACGTCACGAGCTTCTCGTGGATGTCCGCGATGTCCTCCGTGGCGTCGACGACGAGGAGCACGAGGTCCGCCTGATAGACGGAGTCCAATGTGGACTTGAAGGACTCGACGAGCCAGTGCGGGAGGTCGGAGATGAACCCGACCGTGTCGGTGAGGAGGATTTCGCGCCGCTCCATCTCCATCCGCCGCGTCGTCGTCCCGAGCGTCGTGAACAAGCGGTCCTCGGACTCCGCGGTCGTGTCGAGGTCTGGGTGGAGGTCCTCGTTCTCGTCGACGTCCATGTCCGCGGCGAGCTGCCGGAGTAGCGTCGATTTCCCGGCGTTCGTGTAGCCCGCGAGCGCGACGAGGTCGAACCCGGACTCGTGGCGGCGCTCGCGGCGCTGTTGCTCCGTCTGCTCGATGTCCGCGAGCTCGTCGCGAATCCGCGAAATCTGGGCCTTGATGTCCTGCTCGCGGCTCTCGTCGTACTCCCCGAGACCCATGAAGCCCGGGCGCTCGTCGCGCTTCGCGAGGCTCGTCTTCGCCTCCGCGCGCGGCAACTCGTACCGGAGCTCCGCCAACTCGACCTGTAGCTGCGCCTTCCGCGTCTGCGCGCGCTGCCCGAAGATATCGAGGATGAGACGGAACCGGTCGATGACCTCCGTCCCCTCCGGGAGCTTCTGCCCGAGGTTGTAGGTCTGATAGGGGCCGAGGCGATTGTCGAAGACGACCGTCTTCGCGCCCGTGTCGGCGACGACGCGCGCGAGCTCCTCGACTTTCCCCTCGCCGAGCTGGAGCGCCGGGTCCGCCTTCCGCGACTGCGTCACGACGCCCGCGACGTCGTAGCCCGCCGCCCGAGCGAGGTCGCGAACCTCGCCCGTATCCGGCTCCCCGGAATCCACTCGCTTCGCCACCACCGCACGCGTGAGACTTTTCCCTGTCACTCGCCCCGGATTACGGCGTCCAGGCACTTAAGCCCAAGCCGGAATTCCGAGTCCCACAAGAGTCATACGCCACCGGAGCTACCTTCCGAGCATGGCCTTCGACATCAACCTCCAGCAACTCGGCCTCCAGGCCGGCACGGGTGCCGTCATCGGCGGCATCATCGGCTTCGCCGCGAAGAAGGTCGCGAAGATCATCGCCGTGCTCGTCGGCATCGAACTCGCCGTCTTCGCCTTCCTCGAATCCCGCGGCATCCTCACCGTCAAATGGGACCGCCTCACCGCCGGCCTCATCGACGCCAGCCAGCAGGCCGCCTCCGGTACCCCGCCCTCCTGGCTCATGAGCATCCTCTCCACCATCTCCGTCTCCGGCGGCTTCAGCCTCGGCTTCCTCGCCGGCTTCAAGAAGGGATAACGCGACTCCCCGACCCTGTATCGACGGACCGACACCCGAAGACCTATTCTGAATCGGACACCATTTGCTGCCGTGACCGACACGGCCGCGACGCGCCGCGGCGCGCTGGCGCTCTTCGGAGGTCTCGCGCTCTCCGGCTGCTCGTCTACAGGCGTCCCGTCGACCCGGACGAGAACGACCGCACCGAACGTCCGCGAGTGCGACACCACCGTCGCGGCGACCGACTGGCCGTCGTTCCAGCGTGACGCCGCGAACACCGGGCGCACGAGCGTCTCCGTCCCCGACAGCGGGCCGACTGCCACCGAGACAGTCGCCGACAGCGGGGTAGAGACCGCGCCGGTCGCCGTCGGCGGCACCCTCGTCGGCGGCACGTCGACCGGAGTAAAAGCTGTCCCCATCGGGAGCCACGGAGCGAACTGGACGGTCGAGACGGACAGCGTTGTGCACGCGGCACCCGCGTTCGGCTGCGGATGCGTCGTTGCGGCGACCACCCGAGCCACGCACGTCCTTGACGCTGAGGACGGTACCGAACGCAGCCAGTTCGACGCGGGAAGCGGTGACGCACCCCCGATCGTCCGGGACGACGTGCTCTACGTCGCCGACGGGCCGACAGCGTACTCGCTCCGCGACGGAACGCGGCGGTGGCGGTCCGACGCCATCGAGGGTGTCGTCTCCGGCGTCGCGGTCGCGGGAAATCGAGTCTTCGTGACGACCGCTTCAAACGCGAACGGCGACGTCGTCGCGCTCGACGTCGCGGACGGCGGTGAACGCTGGCGGTACACCGACATCGGTGCTGTCCAGACCGTCCCCGCCGTCGCCGACACCGTCGTCTACGTCACCGAGGCGACGGGGACGCTCCATGCCATCGACGCCGAGACGGGCGAGCGGCGGTGGACGCGGCTCGTCGACGGATCCTTCCCGCCGGCACCGACCGTCGGGAGTGAACGCGTCTACGTCTCCGGTGGGAACGCGACCGGCACCCACGCCTTCACAACCGACGGAGAGCGAGCCTGGACTCGCGACCTCGGGAAGTCGTGGACACCGTCCGTCCGCGCGGCCGATGCACTTCTCGTCCCGACCGCGAACGAGGGTGTGTACGCGCTCGACCCGGTGAGTGGAGACACAATCTGGCGCGACGGTCGAGAGGGCGCAGAGAGTGGCGTCGCAGTCACCGACGCGGGCGTCTCCATCACGAACTCGGCCGGCGCGGTGGTTCGACTCGCCTTCTGACGGCTACTCGATCAGACGCCGGAGGTCGTGGAGCGTGTCGAGTTCGTGCGTCGGGTCGACACCGAGGACGACGTCGGCGTTGTGGTCGCGGCGGACGAACGCCGAGTCGAGACCGGCGGCGTGCGCAGCGCGCACGTCGCTCTCGCGGTCGCCGACGTAGAGCGCGCTCGACGGGTCGAGGTCCGCGAGCGCGCGGTCGAGATAGTGCGTGTTCGGCTTCTTCCGGTCGAGCGCGTCGACCGTCTTCTCCCGACCGTAGTAGGTGTCGACGGTGTCGTGCAGGCCGAACCGGTCGAGGACGTACTCGACGGTCGAATGGTGGTTGTTACTCACCACTCCCGTCGGAACCGAAAGCGAGCGAACGGCCGCGAGGTCCGCGTAGGCGTCCCGCTCGCCCGCCTCGAAATCCGCGAACTGGGACTGCTGGTCGCGGCGCTCGCGCGCCGCCCAGAACACCGCCGGGTCGAGGTCGTAGCCCGCACAGAGCTCGCGGAGCTCCGCGCTCGACACCCCGTCCACGACGGCGTCGACGTGCTCGTCACGCGCGTCCTCGACGCCGACCGCCTCGAACGCCGCCCGCGTCGCCCCCGACTGCGACTCGTACCGCGGCGGCGTCACCAACACCCCATCGTTGTCGAAGAGCACCGCATCGTAGCCAGTCACAGTTCAACGCACGGCTTCCACCCAAGGAAACGTTTCGGGCGAACCACGTGCCTCGCGTGTCGCTCCCTACCGGTCGCTCCCGCTCGGATCCTCCGTGGTTCTCCCTCGCTCACTCAGTCGGAGCAAGTGGTTCGAAAGGCGCAACGCGCCTTTCGTCATGCCGAGAGACGCGAAGCGTCTCTCGTAGCACTCCTCCCTGCTCGCGTTCGTTTCACTCACGCGAACTCCGTTCGCTCGGTCCGAACCACGTGCCTCGCGTGTCGCTCCCTACCGGTCGCTCCCGCTCACCCGTTCGGCGGACCTTCGGTCCGCATGGCTCACGGCTATCGCCGTTCGCGTGTCCGGCGGTTCTCGCTCCCTGCGGTCGCTTCGAACCGCCTACCTCGTCGACAGCTCGTCCTTATCCTTGATGACGCGCGTCTCTCCCTCGCCGCTGGTGAGTTCGGCGACGAGGTCGTAAAGCTCGTTCCGCATCCCCGCAGGGAAGGTGAGGACGCCGACCCAGGAGCCGTCGGCCTGCCACTCTTCGCGTTCGAGCTCGCCGAACTGCCGGATCTGCGCCTGCCCGGAGCCCGCGTGCTCGGGCGGGAGGCTCACGGCGACCGTCACCTCCTCGAAACGAATCGGGATGACGGGCCGGAGCGCCTCCAGCGCGTCGTCCACCTGCCCCTCCACCGGCTCCATCGGATCCACGGTGAATCCCGCCTGCTCGAGCGCGGACTCGATGCGTTCCGGCGGATGCGGCGCATCGTCCATCTGCGGATTCACCGCGTTCCGCGCGATGGTGTTGATGAGCTGTTTGCGCTTCTGCTCTTGCATCTCCTGGCGCTGCTCCGCCGTGATCTGAATCTCCCCGCGCGTCACGACTTCGGGGATGATCTCCATCGGGTCGGTCGTCCCGAACACCTCCTCTAAGTCCTCCTCCGCGGGTCGGTCCCCGCGGGACGCGTTCTCGAAGACGTCCCGCGCGGCGATGACGTCCTCCAGTTCGCCGTCGAACTCGCCGCGCTTCATCGCCAGCGCCGCGTCCGGGTCGATGAGCACTTCGAAGCGCTCACCGTGCGACTCCAACCGCGCTGTGACGGCTTCGTCGAGCGAAATCATGGATGCGTAAGCGTTCGCCCGGACCGCCTAAAACCCTTTCCGCGCCACCGGACGCTCGCCGCCTCCACCGACCTCCGAACAACTTGCTGCCACCACCGAACCCGAGAACTCGTCCGAGGGTGATTCGACACTCGGGCGAGAGCGGCGTCGCTACGCGGCGCGAAAAACGGTGAGAATCGGGTGTCGTCGTTACTCCGCGGACTCGTCGGATTCGTCCTTCTGGAGGTCGTGCTCGACGAGGTACTCCTCGATCTCGTCGTTCGTGAGCTCGATGAAGGACTCCGTCTCCGCGTCCACGGTCGCGACGCCGACGCCGCTCGGCGTCAGGCCTTCCTCGTGGACTTCGCCGAGACCGGCGAGCGCGAGCCCGACCGCCTGGTCGAGTTCGAGGTCCTCGGAGTAGTTGTCCTCTAAGAACGCCTGGACGTCGTCGCGGCCGCTGCCGATGGCGAGCGCCTTCCACTCGTTCGGCGTGCCGGACGGGTCCGTCTCGTAGAGGTAGGGCTGGCCGTCGTCGACGCCGCCGATGACGAGCGCGACGCCGAACGGGCGCGCGCCGCCGACCTGCGTGTACTGCTGGATGTGGTCGGTGACGTCCTTCGTCAGCGTCTCCACGGAGATCGGTTCGCCGTAGCGGAGGCGGTTCACCTGACTGTCGCGGCGCGCGAAGTCGATGAGTTGGCGCGCGTCGGCGACGTGCCCGGCGGACGCGATGCCGATGTGGTCGTCCGCTTTGTGGATTTTCTCGACGCTCGTCTCCTCCATGAGCGGCGACCGGATGCGCTTGTCCACGACGAGCACGACGCCGTCCTTCGCGCGAACGCCGATGCTGGCGCTCCCGCGTTTGACGGCTTCACGTGCGTACTCGACCTGGTAGAGCCGGCCGTCCGGGGAGAAGATCGTGATTCCTCGGTCGTATGCCTGCTGTTGGGATTGACCCTGCATAATGTATCACTCTAGGTCAGACGCCGTCGCGCCCACGTGTTGGCCGTCCCCCGCGAGATCGACAACGCCGTCGCGACGAACGGCGCGGTAGGACTGGCCCTGGAACACGACGTCTTCTTCGACTGAACGTTCCGCCGCGCGTCCTAAATACTTTTCTTCCGCAGTCCGCACCGTCCCCGAAATCCCTCGAACGCGGACGCGCACGGGGGTGTCGTCGACGGTGTCGACGCACGCGAGGGCGGCCCGCCCGGACGCCACTTCGTCGCGGCGAACGCGAACGACCGCCTCCCCGCTCCCCCCGTCGGAGTCGAAGGAGAGCAAGCGGAGGTCGGCGTCCGCGGAGCCGGGGTCGCCGAGCAGGTTCCCGGCGGCGTACCAGAGGGCGCGCTGGAAGCCGTGCCGGGAGAGCTCGGCGTCCGGCCGGGTTTCGATGCCGACGGCGAGATACCGCCAGCGCGGCCGGACGTGCTTCGGGAGGTGCTTCACGGTACGCCACGTACGACCGCGCGCCGTTAAGGCGTTCTGTTACACGCGGGATACCCCGGTTCGACGGACGGGGAGGATGCGGGATACCCCGGTTCGACAGACGGGGGAGGACACGAGATTCCCCGGTTCAGTAGACCGGAAGACGGCGAGCGGGCGGGTGTGTTGTGCGCGCTAGTCCCAGTCGTCGGGGTCGTATCTGCCGCGTCGGACGCCGGGGGCGATGTAGTCGTCGTTGAGGCGGTCGCGGTTGCGTTCGGCGAGGACGCCCCATTCGCGGAGGCCGCGGCGGATCTGTTCGCGGCTGAAGCCGATCTCCTCGCCGAGCGCGAGGAGTTCGCGGGGGGCGCGGACGTGGAGGTGTGAGCGGGGGCGGGCGGAGACGACGTAGGGGGTGTCGTACTGCTCGACGAGTTCGCGGAGTTTCCGGAGGCCGCGGAGCGCGCGGATGCGCGGGCCGCCGGTCTTCCGGAGGACGGGGGCGAGGTCGAATTCGACGCGGACGCCGTGCTCGCGGGCGGCTTTCGCGACGACGTGGTTCACGTCGCCGTCGGCCTCCATCGGCGCGCTCAGGACGTCGACTTTCGGTTCTTCGGCGGCGAACCGGTTGAGTTCGGGCGTGCCGCCGCGGAGGATGAGGAGTGTGGTTTCGGGGCGGCGGGAGCCGACCGCGCCGGCGGCGGAGGACGGGTCGGACGCGACGACCTCGACGGCGTCGACCACGTCGAAGTCCTCGGGAGCGTCGGGCGCGCCGACCAGGTCGTCCGCGGACGTGACCGACCGGGCGACCATTCCGTCGTACCCGGCGCGGTCGAGGGTCGCGGCGAACCGCGACACCGTCGCGTCGCCGACGGGATACGGGTAGACGGCCTCGTACATACCTACGAGTGGCGGAGGGCGGCCTAAAACACCCGCGGTTCGACCGGCGCGCGTCAGGCCGAGGCGTCGACGAGAGAGGCGACTCCGATGCCGACGGCGGCGGGTCGCCCGAGGTCGCGTGCGGCGTTACTGGGCCTCCGTGTTCTCGGGCGGGCGTTCGACGCCCCGAATCTCGAAGCGCGCGCCGCCGGCGTCGCCCTCGGTGGCGTCGACGGTCCAGCCGTGGGCGTCCGCGATGGCGGCCACGATGCTCAGCCCGTAGCCGGTGCCGGCGTTCGGGCCGCCGCGCGCGCCCGGCTGGAAGAGGCGGGCGCGGACCTCCTCGGTGAGCCCGGGGCCGTCGTCGGCGACGTAGAACCCCGTGGTCGACGCTCCATCGTGCGAGGTGTCGTCGAGAGCCCCGACGGTGACGGTGACGTCGGAGCCGGCGTGCTGGACGGCGTTCCGGAAGAGGTTCCCGAGGAGTTCGTAGAGGCGGTCGAAGTCGGCGAGGAGCGTGGCGTCGGCGGCGTCGTCGGTGAGCGTCAGCGTGGCGTCGGGGGTGGCGACGTCCGACCACGACGCGCGGACGACGCGGTCCAAGGAGACGGGTTCGAGGTCGCCGACGAGGTCGCCCTGCCGGGCGAGTTCGAGGACGTCCTCGATGAGCGTCAGCATGCGCTCGTGGGCGGCGTCCACTCGCTCGAAGGCGGCGGTATCGTCGGTCTCCCGTGCGGTGTCCAGCCAGCCCATAGCGGCGTTCAGCGGGTTGCGGAGGTCGTGAGCGACGGTGCTGGCGAACTGGTCGAGGCGCGTCGCCTGGTCGGCGAGTTCGGCTTCGCGTTCGCGGAGCGCGACGGTCGCGCGGCGGTGGCGGAGCAGCGTCTCGACGCGCGCGTCGAGTTCGCGGCGGCGCACCGGCGTCCGGATGACGTCCGTGACGAACCGCCAGACGTCGTCGTCGGCGCGCTCGTCGTCCCCGAGGAAGAGGAGGACCGGCGAGAACACGCGCGTCTCCGTCGACCACGCGGCGAGCGCGCTCCGGTGACGCGTCGCGTTCTGCGCGTCGACGAGGACGAGCGCGACGTCGCCCGACACGCTCCCGAAGGTCCGCGGCGACGGCGCTCGGACGTCGTGTCTCGGCCGCAGTCGCTCGGCGAGGAGCTCGCGGTCGCGGGGCCGATCGACGAGGACGAGCAGCGTGTCTGCCGGCGCAGCCATCAGCGCTCCCAGGGCGGCCGGCGGTCGTCGCGCAGCCACGGCGGCTCCCAGTTCGCGTTCGCCCACGGCGGCCGACGCCCCTCGGGGTCTGGGTTCGAGGCGAGTTCGGGCGTGCCCGTGAGGATGCCGCGGAGGTTCGTCAGCGGCTCGCCGACCTTGATGCCGTTCGCCGTGATTTCGAGTTCGCGGAGGAGGCGCTCGTAGCCGCTCGTCCGCTTCTTCAGCACGCCGATGACCTTCCGGAGCTCTCCCTGGAGTTCGACGTGGCGGAGGAAGATGATGTTGTCCGCGATGTAGCTCAGACTGGAGTCGGTCGCGCGGAACTCGCCCGTCACGGACGCGGTTTCGTCGACGAGGACGACGGTGACGCCCATGTTCTTCAGGTATCGACAGAGGGCGTGTAGCCGCCGCATGTGGGATTCTTCGCCGTCGCGAGCCGAGACGCTGTACCCCTTGATGCCGTCGATCATCACGATGCGCGCGTCTTCTTCTTCGACTTCGCGGCGGACCTCCTCGCAGAACTCCTGCGGCGTCGTTTCGAGGGGCTCCATGACTTCGACGGAGAGCGTGCCGCGTTCCCGCATCTCCTTGACGGGAATGTTGACGGCCTCCGAGCGCTCCATAAAGGTCGCCTCGTTCTCCTCGAAGAGGTAGACGACGGAGCGCTCGCCGCGTCCCGCGGCCTCCTTCATGAACTGCGTGCCCGTCGTCGTCTTCCCGACGCCCGTCGGCCCGCTGAGAACGGACGTCGTGCCGCGTTCGAGGCCGCCGTGCAGGAGTTCGTCCATCTCCGGAATCCCCGAGGAGATGGGTTCCGCGACGAACGACTGCCCGTACGCCTCCGGCATGAGCTCCGGGGCGACTTTCAGCCCGTCGTCCGTGATGCGGAAGACGTGGTCGCCGGTGAGAACGCCCGACCCGCGGAACTTCGGCACGCGGACGTACCGCACGTCCCGGTCGCGTTCGAGGAGGATGGTGCCGTCAGTGACGTACTGGAGGGTCTGCCCGCCCGTGTCGTCCGGCTGGCTCGTGAACACGACCGTCGCGCCCTTCGACTCCAAGTAGGTGGCGAGCGACCGAATCTGCTTCCTGAACTGGTACTCGTCCGGCGACAGGAGTTCGAGCTGGGTGACGGGGTCGATGACGATGCGGTCCGGTTCGAGGTCGTCGACGGCGTCGAGGATGCGGTCGGTTATCGACGGCCCCTCGACTTCGTCCGCGGCGAACACCGTGTAGGGCTCCTCGTTCCGCGCTTCCTCCGGGCTCGGACTGAGGTCGAGGAAGTCGACGCCGTCGAGGTCGAGGCCGATCTCCGCGGCGTTCGCCCGGATGGCGTCCGGCGACTCCTCGAAGTTCACGCACAGCGCCGTCTCGCCCCGCTCGACGCCCGCCGCGAGGAACTTCAGGCCGAACACCGTCTTCCCGGTCCCCGGCCCCCCCTCTAGCAGGTAGCGCCGGCCCGGGACGAGACCCCCCTTGAGGATACGGTCGAGCCCCGAAACGCCGGTGCTGATTCGCTCCATACAGTCGCCTTCCGACGCGCAACTAATAACGTTGCCTCCCCGAACGGCTTTGGTTGTCCGTCACAAGGAATCCCGCATGGAGCAGGCGCTGCGGCTCGGCCTCGGGACGTCCGGAAACGACGACGCGGCGGAGTGCGCGGAGACCGTGAAGACCGCGCTCGAACTCGGCTACCGGCACGTCGACACCGCGCAGATGTACGACAACGAGGCGGCCGTCGGCGACGGCGTCGCCCGCGCCGACGTCCCCCGCAAGGACGTCTTCCTCGCGACGAAGATTCACCCCGACAACCTCGCGTACGACGACGTCATCGAGAGCGCCGCGGCGAGCCTCGACCGCCTCGGCGTCGACTCCGTCGACCTCCTCTACGTCCACTGGCCGACGGGCGCGTACGACCCGGAGGAGACGCTCCCGGCGTTCGACGAGCTCTACGCGGACGGGAAGACCCGGCACGTCGGCGTCTCGAACTTCACGACGGACCTCCTCGACGAAGCGCGGGACGTCCTCGACGCGCCCGTGTTCGCGAATCAGGTCGAACTCCACCCCTACCTCCAGCAGCACGCCCTCCGCGCGTACGGCCGCGAGCACAACATTCCGCTCGTCGCGTACGCCCCGCTCGGCCGCCGCGAACTCCTCGACGACCCCATCATCGGGAGCGTCGCCGAGAAACACGCCGTCAGCCCCGCCCGCGTCATCCTCGCCTGGCACCTCTCCCTCGACACCGTCGCCCCCATCCCGAAAGCGACGAGCGACGCGCACCTCCGCGACAACTACGCCGCCCACGACCTCTCCCTCGACGCCGAAGACTACGAGCGCCTCCTCGAACTCGACCGCGGCGAGCGGTTCTTCGACCCCGACGACGCCCCCTGGCGGTAGGACTGGATACCGGCACTGCCCCGTCTGTCGAACCGGGCCATATCGGCACGCGACAGACGTATGTCGCGGGAGCGAATGCTTCTAGGTGTGGCACGACCCCTCCGGTTCCGGCACTCGACCGAATCCTGGTCCGACGGTCGCGTGCGAAGTCAACTCCTCTCCTCGCTCGACAGCAACATCGGCGCGGAGATGTCGACCCCGTGGTTCAAACCCCCCGGAGGATACACTGCGCGCCGATTCGACATGGCGAACGGCGACGTCGCGCTGTTCGCGTGGCGCGACGACGACGCCTACTGGATGGGGAACACGGAGACGCCGAAGGCGCTCTGGCGAACCGAGAAGTACGGCTTCGAGGAGGTTCCGTGGAAGCTCTCCCGGTGGGTGACCCGCGAACTCACGGCACAGCTCCACGAGGAGACGCCGTGGCTCGAACCATATCCTTATGTTTCCTGGTTCTTCCTCCCCGTCTTCCTCTCGAAGGACGGCCGCGAGACGACGCGAAACTTCTTCGACGAGCACGCCGGCGGCTTCCCGGACGCCTCCCGCGACGACGCCCTCGGCTTCTACGAGGACTTCCTCTCCAGCGGGGCGCTCGACGACCACCGCCACGTCATGGCGGGGAAACTCGGGACGAGCGAATACCTCGATCATCAGCGGATGAGCGCCGCGATGGGCGAGTTCAACGCCGCCCGCCTCCTCCACGACGCCGGCTACGACCTCACCCCCGAGATTCCGGTCGACACCGGACACTCCCTCGACTACGCCGTCGAACACGGCGGCCGCGACGTTCTCGTCGAAGTCACGCGCCCGACGCCGCCGTCCCGCCGCCGCGCGAGCACGCCCGTCGCCGCCGTCAAGGAGACCGCGGCGTCGAAAGCGACCGGCCAGCTGAAAGAACACGGCGGCGTCGTCCTCCTCGTCGACTGCTCTTCCTTCTTCGCGGACGACTGGCGGCAGGTCCGCGGCGAGACCCCCGGCGTCCGCCACCGCCCCGCCGCCGTCTACCGCACCCGCCCCGACGGCAGCGTCGACGGCTACACCGTCGGCGACGTCCCACTCGACCTCCCCTTCTCGTAGTCAGAGCTCGCGGACCTCGTAGTGCCGAGCGGTGTCCTCCCAGTCCTTCAGGACCTCGCGTGCGGCGTCGGGGACGTGGGCTTCCGCGTACTGCTCGCCCGCGAAGGATTCGACGGCGGCCCAATCAGGGAAGGTGATGGTGGTGACGAACTCGACGTCGTCGTCGCGGTCGCGGCGGCCGACGCGAAAGCCCGTGATGTCGCTCTCCGCGCGGAAGCGCGGCGCGATTTCGTCGGCGAGGAGTGCTTCGTAGGCGTCGGCGTCTCCGGGTTCCGTCCAGCCGTACCAGATGCGTTCGATCACACGTCGCCGTTCGCGCGTCTCGGGGATAGACGTGGCGTCGGCGCGCGGGCACGCCGGGCGTTCTCGGGGAGGGAAACGGTGATATGGGTTGCCGACGCACAGGTATCGAGGAACCGAATGTCTCAGCGAGTGAGTTCGACGCGCGTCGACAAAGACGAGGGGGAGTGAGGAGCGGATGGACTGGCAGTCGTCCCCGTTCGTCCTCCTGTCGTTCGGCGCGGCCGCGGCCGCGTTCATCTGGGGGGTCTACGGCCTCGCCGTCCTGCGGCAGAGCGACCGGCGACACGTCCGGCCGTTCGTCGCGCTCTGCTTCGCCGTCACGGTCTGGGCGGGCGTCTACGCCGTCCAGCTCGCGAGCACGACGCTCGACGCGAAACTCCTCGCCTACGCGCTCTTACACGTCGGCGCGGTGTTCGTCCCGCCGGCGTGGCTGGTGTTCGCGCTGACGTACGCCCGCCGCGACGCCTGGGTGCGCCCGTGGACGGTCGGCGCGCTCCTCGTCGTCCCGCTCGCGCTCCTCGTCGCGCTCCCGACGAACCCCTCCTCGCTCGCGCTCACCGGCGCGTCGCTCGAAACCCACGGCTCGCTCGTCGTCCTCGACACCGAGAGCGGGCCGCTCTACAGCCTCTTCCTCGCCTACGGCTACGTCGCCATCCTCGCCGGCGCGTGGCTCATCGTCCGACACGCCGTCCGCGCGACCGCGCCGCTCCGCCGGCAATCCCTCCTCCTCGCCGTCGGCGCGCTCGTCCCGCTCGCACTCAACGTCTTCGAGGTGCTCGACCTCCCGCCCGTCGCCGGCCTCGGCGTGAACCTCACGCCGGTCTCGCTCGCCGGCTCCGCCGTCCTCTTCGGCGTCGCCGTCTTCCGCTACCAGGCCCTCGACATCATCCCGGTCGCCTGGGACGTCGTGCTCGCACAGCTCCGCGACGGCGTCGTCGTCCTCGACGAACGCGAGCGCGTCGTCGACCTGAACCCCGCCGCCGAACCCTTCCTCGGCCCCGCCGACCGCGTCCTCGGCGCGGACGCCGCAGACTGCCTCCCCGCCTACGACGACCTGACGCGCGAACCGACACTCCGCACCGCGCTCAACGACGACGCCGAGCGCATCGTCCAACTCACGCGCTCCCCGCTCACCGCGCGCGGCGCGGCCTACGGCTGGGTCGTCCTCATTCAGGACGTCACCGACGGCGAGCGCGCCACCCGGAAGCTCGAACGCCAGAACACCCGCCTCGACGAGTTCGCGCGCATCGTCGCCCACGACCTCCGCACCCCGCTCACCGTCATCAACGGCTACACCGACCTCGCCGAACAGACCGGGGACCCAGCGCACTTCGACACCGTCCGCGCCACCACCGACCGCATGAACGACTTCCTCGAAGAACTCCTCCTCCTCGCCCGGCAGGGCAAAACCGTCACCGACCTCGCCCCCGTCTCGCTCGCCGACGCCGCACGCGCCGTCCACCGCGACATCGGTGGCGACGGCATCACCCTCGACGTCCGCACAGACGCCGTCGTCATGGCCGACCAGAACCGCCTCGAACAGGCCCTCGCCAACCTCTTCCGGAACGCCCGCGAGCACAACGACGACCCCGTCACCATCCACATCGACACCCTCAGCGAAACCGAGGCCTCACCGACCACCGGCACCTCGCCGTCTGACGAACCGGCTCGTACAGGGTTCTTCGTCGAGGACGACGGCTCCGGCATTCCCGAGTCGAAGCGGGAGTCGGCGTTCGACGTCGGGTTCTCGACGCGCTCGGGCGGGTCCGGGTTCGGACTGACTATCGTCCGGGACATCGCGAGCGCCCACGGGTGGACGGTCGCGGTCGCGGAGGGGGCGACGGGCGGCGCGCGCTTCGCGTTCACGGACGTCGAGTTCGCGGACGGCGAGAATCCGGGGGTTGATACGGGAGGGCGGCGAGAACTATCGTAGATGTCTGACGCCGCGACGTCGCCGGAGTGGGGGGAGTTCTTCGGGTTCGACGAGCCCTACGAGAACCAGGCGGACGCCGTCGAGGCGGCGCTCGACGCGGCGCGCGACGGGGGCTTCCTCGCGATGGAGGGCCCGTGCGGGACGGGAAAGACGATGGCGGCGCTGACGGCGGGCGCGACCCTGGTTCGGGGGCCGAGCCAGTTCGAGCGCGTGCTCGTCGTGACGCCGGTGAAACAACAACTGGAGCAGTTCGTCGACGACCTCCGCACGATGAACGCCGGGCTCGACGACCCGCTCCGCGGCGTCTCGCTCGTGGGGAAGCGCGACCTCTGCCCGTACGGCCGCGAGGACCTCTTCGGCGAGCAGGGCGTAAACGACCGCTGTGAGGACCTTCGGGAGACCACGTCGGGGCTCGTCGAGGGCGGCGAGGGCCACGACGGTCAGCGCATCGAGGAGCTGACGAAGCTGCGCTCGGAGACGCCGGACGATCCGTGGTGGAACCCCGCGAGAGGGCGCGAGCTCGCGAAGTCGGCGCGCGCGGACGACCCGGAGACGCTCGCGAACAGCCTGTCGACGGCCGGCGCGGAGTCCCCGTACGTCCGCCACCAGCCGACCGCGCCCGCAGACCTCGCAGACGGCCAGGAGGACGTCGTGTTCTGCCCGTTCGAAGCCGACTGGTACGGCCGCGACAAAGGCTCGCCCGTCGACTTCTCCGTCGGAGCGCACTCCGTCGTGACGAGCGACGATTTCCTCCCCGCGGCCGTCGAGGCCGGCACCTGCCCGCACCGCGTTCAGTCCGTCCTCTTAGAGCACGCGGACGTCGTCGTCGGGAACTACAACCACCTCTTCGACGCCGACACGCGCCCGCTCCTCGAAGGCCTCCTCGACGAGTCGACGTTCGTCGTCGTCGACGAAGCCCACCGCATCGAGGAGCGCGTCCGCGGCCTCCTCTCCGACCGCGTCGGCCGCTCGACCCTCGTTCGCGCGCGAAACGACCTCTCCGAACTCGTCCGCCAGGCGAACCAGTCGAAGCAGGCGAAAGCCGAAGTCCAAGAGGAGCTCGCGGGCCGCGACGTGCGCCTCCAGGACGTGAAGGCCGCACGGGATTTCTACGCGGACGTGACGCGGTGGCTGGACGAGCGCGTCGAGGAGCACCTCGCGGCGTTCGACGAGTACCCGGAGGAGGACGTGGAGATCCCGCTGCGAGAACCCGAAGTGGTCGCGCCCGACGAGCTGACGCGGTGGGCGGAAGGCGAAGGGCACACGGGCGGGCTGTGGCGCGCGCTCGCCGCGGTCGGCGGCGCGGTCGAGGAAGCCCTCGGCGACGACCGGAACTGCGTCTGCGCGGCCGTCGGCGTCATCATGGGGCGGTGGTGGGAGCGCGGCCACGCGACCTACTTCCGCGAAATCGAACTCGAACACTCGCCGGGCGACGTCGGCGAAGCCCGCGCGTACCTCGGGACGTACAACCCCGGGCTCGTCCAGTACAACTGCATGCCGGCGCGCGAAGTCGCCGGCGTCCTCGGCGAGCTCGGCGGCGGCGTCCTGATGAGCGCGACCCTCGAACCCATCGACGTCTTCCGAGCGGTGACGGGCCTCGACCGGCTCGCGAACGGCGACGAGCCGCGGCCCGTCATCGAACGGACGTACGACCTCCCGTTCCCCGAGGAGAACCGCGCGTCCTTCACGGTGGACGCGACGGCGTTCACGGCGCGGAACCGCGGCGACCCCGGCGAGGACACGCGGACGCGCGGCGAGTACGAACAGGTCTTACGTACCGTCGCGCGCTCCCCCGGGAACGTCCTCGTCTGCATGCCGAACTACCGGGAGGCCGCGTGGGCCGCCGACTACCTCCGTGGCGTCGTCGAGAAGCCGGTGCTCGTCGACGAGTCGTCGTCGAACGAGGCGACGGACGACCTGAAAGACCGGTTCTTCCGCGGTCCCGGGAAGGTCCTCGTCACCTCCACGAGAGGGACGCTCACCGAGGGTGTGGACTACGACGGCGACAAGCTCGCGGCGTGCTGCGTCGTCGGCGTCCCCCTCGTCAAGATCGGGTCGCCGCGCGTCCGCGCGACCCGGCGGGCGTACGGCGACGCGTTCGGCGAGGACAACGCCTTCGAGTACGCGCTCACCGTCCCCGCCGTCCGGCGCGCGCGGCAGGCCATCGGGCGCGTCATCCGCGGCGCGGACGAACGCGGCGTGCGCGTGCTCGCCGGCGGTCGGTACGTCAAGGGCGCGCCGCGCTCCGTCTACCCCTACCTCGGCCCGGAAGAACGCGCGGAGTTCGTGCGGATGACGCCGGAGTTCCTCGGCGCGCAGATCGACGCCTTCTGGGACGAGTAGGGAATTTTCGCGTCGGTGGATGAGTTTATAGGGGTGAAGGTACTCAAGAACGAGTATGAGTGTAATTCGCACGCCGTCCGAGCGGTCCTGCGTACAGTGCGGCCGAGACGAGCGATGGAACCCGGACCAGGGAAGTTGGGAGGTCGCCGCGGAGACCGGAAGCGTTCGGTGCATCCACGACTGGGACATCACGGGTTCGTTCACGCCCGTCGAACGATAGGTTTCTCTCCTTTTCAGGCTTCGACGCGCTCACGCCCGGGAGCGGCCGCGCCGTCCGCCTCGACGGTGTAGGTGTCGCCGTCGTGTTCGACGAGGTCGTGCTTCCGGAGCGTCTTGAGGACGCTGAGGAGCGTTATCTGCGGGATGTCGAGCGAGCGCTTCGCGTCGGTGAGCGACGCGCCGCCGTTCGTCGCGAGGTAGAGGTAGACGAGTTTCGCGTTCGGCGAGTCGACGCTTGCGGGGATTCGAGTAGCCGTTGAGTGCATACTCGCCCACAACCATTCGACGACCATAAATCTGGGCTACGACAATAGTCGAAATCCACGGGGTTGAAGCGGCTCGACGGCCCCCATTCAGGTGTGCCCCGGCGACACGACACCCTCGACCGCCACCCGACGCCCGGCGGCGGGAACTCCCTCAGCCACTGGCCGGACGCCCGCCACCCGCTCCGCGTCGCCTACAACTACGCCCTCATCGTGCTCGCGCGCCACTGCCCGAGCCTCACGGTGAAGAACTGGCTCTACCGGCGACTCGGCATGACCGTCGAGGCCGGCGCGACCGTCGGCCTCGAAGCGACGCCCGACGTCTTCTGGCCGGACCTCGTCACCGTCCGCGCGGACGCCATCGTCGGCTACGACGCCACCCTCCTCTGCCACGAGTTCCTCCAGGACGAATACCGGACGGGCGAGGTCGAAATCGGCGAGCGCGCGATGGTCGGCGCGGGGGCAATCGTCCTCCCCGGCGTCACCGTCGGCGCGGACGCACAGGTCGCCGCGAACTCCCTCGTCACCGAAGACGTGCCCGAGGGAACGACGGTCGCCGGCGTCCCCGCGGAGCCGATAGAACGAGACTGAGTCCGAGGCCGAGTCGTCTGTCGAACCCGGCTCACACTGCTTCTACTCCCGGACGAGCGTCGCGCCGCGCCGCATCACGAGGTGGTTCGGGACGAGATACTCGCGGCCGTCCTCCTCGATACGCGTCACGAAGACGTCGACCTCCTGAACGATGCCTTCGTGGTCGCCGACGGCGACGCGGTCGCCGATGCCGTACGGCTGGCTGAGGAGGAGGTAGACGCCGGCCGCGGCCGCCGCGAGGAGGTCGCGGGTCGCCGCGACGCCGAAGACGATGACGGCGACGGCGTACGCGCCGAACAGCACGATGAGCGCGTCCGTCGCGACGCCGAGCTGGCCGAGGGAGACGAGGGAGGCGACGAAGACGATGCTCCACTTCACGGCGCGCGGCACGACGTTGATCTCGGGGACTTTCACGCCGCGCAGTCGCTCGGAGACGAGGAGTTCCGCCTTATCCGAGACGACGAGACCGACGACGAACACGGCGACGGCGACGACGACGCGCGGGAGGAGGATGCCGGCCTGCGCCCAGAGAAGCTGCGTCGGCACGACTTCGGCGATCTGGAGGGCGATGAGGGCGGCGACGAGATAGATGAACCACGAACTCGCGCGCGCCATCACCTGTACGGTCGTCGTGCCGAGGCGGCGCGCCGACCGCTCCACGCTCGTCCCCTCGACGGCCGACGGAATCCCCGCGGCGCGCAGGACGCGTTCGTTCACTCGCCCGACGAGGTAGCCCGTCACGAGGCCGACGAAGAGCACGGCGAGCGCGACGACGTACCGGAAGTTCTCGCCCGTCACGCCCTGGACGTCGAACATTAGAACCCCTCCGGATCCAACTCCAGCACGAGTTCACCGCCCTTGAACGCGCGCACCAGCCCGTCGGACTCGGAGAGAACGACGGCAATCGCGTTCGTATCTCGCGTCACCGCGCCCGCCGCCATGTGCCGCGTCCCCAGCCCCTTCGGGATGTCGACGCCCTCGGCGGACGCCTCGAGGTAGCGGTACGCGGACACGATTTTCCCCGCGTCGCTGATGACGAACGCGCCGTCCAGCCGGCTGAACTCCTTCAACATCACGTTCACGATGGGGTCGCCGACGTGCACGTGGCTCTTCTCGAAGGGGTTGTAGGAGAGCGGGCGGGACTTGTTCATCACCTTCCCCGCGTCGCCGACGACGAACAGTGCCCCGACCGGCTTCCCCTTCTGACCCTTCTTCCCCAGCTCGATGACCACGTCGAGGACGTCCCGGATGACCGCCGGGTCCGCCCGCGAGTTCACGAAGAGGTCGTAGACGCCCGAATGGCGGTCCTCGTCGGCGCGAACCCGCGACACCGTATCGATGTCGTCGCCGAACACGCGCGCCGCACACGCCAAGATGTCCCCGTCAGACACGAAGCCGTTATCGAGCGCGCCCTCGATCCCGAACCGCACGCGCTCGGTCAGCTCGTCGAACTCCAGCGGGAGCTCCACGAACTGCTCTGCATCCACGCTGTTCTCCTTCGCGACGACGACGAGCTCGACGCCGTCGACCGCCGCCGCGCGCTCGTGGTACGAGCTACTCGGAGAGAACAACATCAGCGCATCGACATCGGAGACGATGTCACCCACCAGTTCCCGCGGCTCAGTCATTACTCAAACCGACCAGTGCACCCGGCAAAAGGGTTGTGCCACCCTCACACCTCGACTCACCGAGACACACCACTGCTCGTGACCTCGACGCGCCCCGAAAACCACCGGCTCGACCCGATTCCAGTCACCGCTGGAACGACCGCCGTGCATTTTTCTACCCGAAGCAATACCAGAATTACCTAACCAGTAACGCGCGGTCGTGACGGCGACCCGCGACGATAGGTACACACCATACGAGGGGGTACGTAGTGGCGAACGAATGGCAACCAAACGACATCTTCGACATCCTCGGCGACGAACGCGTCCAGGCAATCCTCCAGCTCACCGCCCGCCGCTCGATGTCGGCCACCGAACTCATCGACGAACTCGACGCCAGTAGCTCCTCCATCTACCGACGCATCTCCGTCCTCACCGAGCGCAACCTCCTCCACGAACGCAACTCCGTCGAACGCGACGGCAACCACTACAACGTCTACCAGCCCAACTTCGACCACGCCACCATCCGCCTCGACGACACCGGCCTCTCCGTCGCCGTCTACGACGACGGCGACCTCACCTACACCGAACCCACCACCGACCGCGCGCTCACCGACAGTCCACCGAACGATGGCCTCGCTCACGATTGACTGCCCCTGCGGCGAACGACTCGACACCGACGACGCCGACGAACTCGACGGCATCACCCACTGCGACTGCGGCGCGACCTACGTCTACGCACTCACCCAACTCCGCGCCGGCGACCCCACCGACGACGCCCGCCACACCGACGACGCCCGTCCTGCCAACGACGCTCGCCCTACTGCCGAAGACGACTGACCGCACGCCGCCCGAACCGCGACGACACAACCGGATTTGAACGATGAGCGCTTTCACTCCGTACTCTGGCGTTCCTCACGTCCGTTCGTCACGCCAGACCACGGTCGCAAATCGGAGATTTACCCCCTGCTTCGAATCCGCTCGGTGATTCTCTCGCTCGCTACGCTCGCGCAGAAAATGCACGGGACCGGATTTGAACCGGCGGACCCCTACGGGATAGCGTCCTAAGCGCTACGCCGTTTCCAGGCTTGGCTACCCGTGCGCGAGTAGGGGTAGCCGACTGGCCGAGTTAACGGTGTCGCTCCCGCCGTGGGTTTAAGTACGAAACCGACGGAGTGAGTGGTATGTATCGAGCCGGTGACCAGGTCGATCAGGGCGAGTGGCTGGCGGAGTTGGAGGCGGTCGCGGAGCGGCTGGACCTCGACGCGGAGGCGCGCTCGACGGCGCAGGACCTCTTCCTCTCCCAGCTCCCCGACGAGGACCGGTCGAAGCGCGCGGTGCTCGCAGCGAGCGTGTACGCGGCGGCGCTGCTCGTCGGCGACCAGCGCGCGCAGACCGAGGTCGCCGACGCCGCCGACGTCTCCCGGCTCTCCATCCAGAGCCGGTGGAAGGACCTCCTCGACGGCGCGGGGTTCCGCACGCCCGACTGGTAACACGAGCGAAACACGACGCGGCGCAGCGGGTCCGATTCGACAGCCGAATTACTCGAGGACGCGGCCGTGTTCGTCGATTTCGCCGTTGACGATGCGGGTGGAGGAGATGATGTCGCCGTCCTCGGCTTTCACGTGCGGGACGACTTCGACGTCGAGGGGGTCGAGGCCGCGTTCTTCGCGGATTTCGTTGATGCGTTCCGCGCCGTCCTCGGTCTCCGGGGAGACGACGAGGACGTCGAAGCCCGGTTCGGTGGCGATACCGGTGGGTTCGGTGAGTTCACGGACGTCGAAGTCGCGGTCGTAGTCGGCGGCGAGCGGTTCGAGTTCGGCTTCGAGGTCGGTTTTCCGCTCGTCGAAGGAGCGGACCGGCCGGTCGGTGTGACGAGTTTTCGGGGCGAGGTCGTCGCTCGTCAGGCCGACGGTGACGTCGCCGAGTTCGAAGGCCCGCTCGAAGAGTGCGCGGTGGCCGTCGTGTATCGGGTCAAACGTCCCGCCGAGGGCGACGTTCATACGGCCGCGGAAGCGTCCCGCGCGTTTAGCCGTTGGGGTTCAGAATTAGATTAATCTTCGTCGCGCGCGTCCTCGACTTCGATGCGCACGGGCTCTTCGTCGGCGGCTTCCTCGCTTCCGAGCTTCGAGTCGAGATTGAAGACGGTGTTCAGTTCGTCCTGGACGCGGCCGACGACGCCGCCGACGAGGTCGCTCGGCGGAATCGCCGTGTACTCGTAGGGGTTGTTCCCCGCGCCCTCGCTCTCGCGCTTCCGGCGGTCGACGGTGTCCTCGTCGGCGAGCTCCGCGAGCGCTTCCCGGACGGTGCTCGGGTAGAGGCCGGTGCCGTCCGCGACTTCCTCGCTCGTGCTCCACGGGTTCTGGCGGAGGTAGACGTAGATGCGAGCGCGCGTCTCGGTGTCGAGGAGCCAGGAGAGGATGTCGACGACGCCCTCGTCGAAACCGGCGACGGCGCGCTCCTTGCCTTCGTCGATGCGCCCTCTGGAGGACCGTCCCTCTTCCGGCGCGTCAGATGAATCCTCAGGCATAAGTCGTCTCTGGAGGAACAAAAGCACCGCTCGGGATAAAAACCCTTGGTTCAGAGCGTGAGCGACTGGTAGAGCGCTTCAGGCCCGGATTCTTCACAGAGGCGTCGCTGGCGTTCCGCGCCGCTCTCCCGGTCGAGGACGTCGCGGAGACCCGTGACGCCGAGCCGGTCGCACTCGCGCTCGACGGCCTCGGGGAGGGAGATCGTTCCGCTGCAGTCCCTGTCGATGAAGGAGGCGTCGTGGCCGTAGCGGGCGGCCCGCCACTTGTTCTCGTCGAGGAGTTCGCGGCGGTGGCGGTAGCCGTCCTCGCCGTCCGCGTACCGCTCGGCGAGGTCGATGACGAGCGCGTGCGCGTACTCGACGAACGCGTCGACGACCGCCGGGTCAGACTGGCCGTCCGGCGTTCGTACTTCCACCGTCCCGTGTCCGGAGTGCGGGCGGACGTCCCACCAGAGCTCGCCCCTGTCCTCGACGGAGCCGTCCTCCACCATCAGCCGCTCGAACTCCGCGAACTCCGCGTAGGAGTCCCACGTCGTCGGCATCCCCGTGTTCGGGAGGTTCTCGAAGACGACGGCGCGAGCGGACGCGAGCCCCGTGTCGTAGCCGTTCCAGAACGGCGAGTTCGCGGAGAGCGCGAGCATAACCGGAAGGTACCAGCGGAGCTCGTTCGCCACCCACGCCGCCGCGTCCGGGTCGTCGACGCCGACGTGCACGTGCAGGCCCGCGGTCGTGTTCCTGTGCTGCGGATACTGGATGCGGTCGAGCTGCGAGCGGTACCGCGATTTCTCGGCGTGTTCGAGCGTCCGCCACTCCGCCGCCGGGTGGAGGCCCGCCGCGGCGATGCCGAACCCGTGCTCGCCCGCGTACTCGACGAGCGCGTCACGGACGTCGCGCACGGTCGCCGCCGCCTCCGCGGGGTCCTCAATGAGCGGCGTTTGCGTCTCCAACACCGTCTTGAAGAGCTCGTGGTCCACGCGCCCTTCGAGTATCCCCGACGGGTCGTTGCCGTAGACGAGCGTGTCGCTCCCCGACACCGGTCGGCCCGCGTCGTCGACGACGTAGAACTCTTCTTCCACGCCGAGCGTCCCGAGTCGGTCGAACGCGTCCGGCGAACCCAGTCCCGACACCATCTGCCCGTGATTTCCCCGGCGCGAGGTAAATAGTTCCGGAAGCCGGCGCGCCCTGCTCTCGCCGCGCCCTACTTCGGTCGCGCGACGACGCCGAGGTGGTCGTCGTGGAACGGCTCCAACCGCTCGGCGTCGAGTATCTCGTAGGCCGCTTCGAGGTCGGTTCGGAAGTCCGCGAAGACCGCTTCGGGGTCGGCGGTGACGTCCTCGCTCCGCGCTTTCACGACCGCGACGAGCCGACCGTCGTCCGCGAGGAACTCCGCGTTCTCCACCGCGACGCGCGCCTGTCCGCGGGTCGCCACGTCCTGCACGACGGCGTCCACGTCGGCTTCGACGACGTGCGCGTACGTCTCCGGCTTCCGCGCGTCCTTCAGCAGCGGGAAGAGGTTTCCCCTCCCCTCCGCGACGTCGACGAGGTCGCGCGCGGACCGCGGCGCGAACTCCACCGCGTAGGTGGGGCCCGCGAAGTCCGCGACGTGACTCGCCGTCGTCCCGTTCGCCGCGCCGAGGTAGAGCACCGCGTCGCCGCCCGCGAGCCCGGTGTCCATCCCGGCTTCGAGCATCGCACCGAGCTTCGACCGATGCGGGTTCCACGCCCGCCATCCGCCGCGTACGGGTTCGCCGTACACCGGCTCGCCTTCCGTCGCGAGGTGTTCCTCGCCGTCGAACGAGCGGCGCTCGACGCCCGCCGGAAGGTGGTCAGTCATCGCTCTCGCCTCCGTCGCCCGCGTCGGCGCGAGCGCGAATCGCCGCGATGCGCTCGTCCAGCTCGGCTTCCAGCTCGGGCCGCCGGTCGCCCGAGTAGTGGTCGATGCGCGCCGCGATGGTGAGCTTCCCGGCGAGCGCGCGCGCCGCCGACCCGCGGTCTTCCTGCCGCGTGCCGCGGACGTACTCGTGCGTGAAGATGACGCCGTGCTTCGGCGACGGCGCGTGCCCGCGGAGGTGTGCGAACAGCGCGTCCTCCGCGCCGAGCACCTGCACCGTCCCCGACGGCATCTTCGCGAGGGCTTCGAGCCCGCCCGCGAGCTCCACGAGGCGCGCGGCGAGCACCGGCCCCGCGAGCGCCGCGAGGTTCGGCGCGACCGCCGGCGCTTGCCGTTCGATGAACGCCCGCGTCGCCTCGCGCTCCTCGGCGAGGTCGACGACGCGCTCCGCCAGCGAGACCACGCGCTCCTCGACCGGCGTCGCGGTCTCCCGGCCCGCGACCGACCGCGCGTACTCGACGCCCGACCCCGACCCCTCGAAGAGCGACCCCGCCCACTCCGCGTGGCGCTCTGCGAGCTCGTTCACCTCACTCGCCAGGTCGTCCACCGTCCGAATCGCGTGCACGAGCTGGCGGTCGTCCGCGCGCTCGCGCTCCCGAACCGCCTCCCGCGTCGCCGCCACCGTCGCCTCGTGCAGCCACTCGTAGTAGTCGTCCTCTGAATCCACGACGCCCGCCTCGACGGCGCGCTCCGGCCACGCATCCGGCTCCGCCGCCGACCCGTTCCGTATCGCCTCACGCGCACCGTCCCCGCCCGGCTCGACCCCGGCGAACCAGCCCGCGTTCGCGGCTTCGTCAGTCATTACTCCCGCCTAAACGCCGGCTTCGTATAGGCGTTCCCGAAGCGAGAGCCGCCGGACGCCGCGAGACACCGACCACCGGACGCCGCCTTCCAATCGACGCCGACCGCTCACCGACTCCGACCGTTTATGCCGACCGCACGCCACGCACACGTATGGACGACGAGGCACCGGACGTCGGCGACCTCCTCAACGAGCTCGAAGCCCTCGAAGACACCATCGACGACCCCGACGCCCGCGAGCAGGTCGCCGACGCCATCGAGACCGCCGTCGACCTCCAGCGAGACTCCCCCGTCTTCGGCCGCGTCATCCACGGCTTCGACCGCGCCGACCTCGCCGAAGCCACCCTCGGCAGCGTCCTCTTCTGCATCCCCATGGTCGTCGAATCCGGCACCGGGGACGCCGGCGCGTTCGTCGCCGCCCGCCCGCTCGCCTTCGCCGGCACGCTCGTCGCCACGCTCGCCCTCGTCTACGGCGTCCTCTACGTCGCCGACATCCAGGACGTCCGCGTCGCCGACCCCTTCTTCGGCGTCATTCCCCGCCGGCTCGTCGGCGTCATCGCCGCCAGTCTCCTCACCACGGTCCTCGTCTTCGCCGGCTGGGGGCAACTCCCCGCGGATCCCGCCGTCGCCGCCGGCACTATCGCCGTCGCCTGGGGACCCACCGCGCTCGGTGCCGCGCTCGGTGACATCCTCCCCGGCAGTTAACCACACCCGCACGCTAGCGCCGCCGAAGGACAACGGTTAAACCGCCTCCGTCGGCTACAGTGAAGTATGAGTGAAGCGCGACAGGCACGCAAGTGCGTCTCCTGTGGCATCAACATCTCCGGCACGAACGCCGCCGCGTTCAAATGCCCGGACTGCGGCCAGCAGATCTACCGCTGTGCCAAATGCCGCAAACAGAGTAACCTCTACGAATGCCCCGACTGCGGGTTCCGGGGGCCGTAACGATGGGGAAGGTCGCCGCCCGCATCAAGGTCATGCCGCAGAGCCCCGACGTCGACCTCGACGACCTCACCGAGCGCCTCGAATCCGCGCTCCCCGAAGGTGCCAAAATCTCCCGCACCGACCGCGAGGACGTCGCGTTCGGCCTCGTCGCCCTCTTCCCGACCGTCATCATCCCCGACGAAGCCGGCGGCACCGAAGCCGTCGAAGAGGCCTTCGGCGGCGTCGACGGCGTCGAATCCGTCGACGTCGACGAAGTCGGTCGGATCTAAAAACCCACTTTTTTATTGCGAGCATAGCGCTTCGCGCTATGCTCGATAAAAACCTGGACTAAAAGCCTCCTCGTTCCAGCCGCGCGGCTCCGCCGCGCGTTAGTCACTCGTCGGCCTCGCCTACGGCGAGTGAATCGCGCACCTCGGGCTCTAACGAGCCACTCGGTGCGCGAACGCTCGCAGAGTGCTCGTGTCCCCTTCTGGAAGCAAGTCCGGTGGGAATCTCTACGCCCGGTAACCGTCTCAGCCGATGCTCAACGACGTTCGTTCAGTCGCTCGCTCGCACTTTCACGGGAGGGTGAGTCCGCGTCTACCAGGTGCGGGTGGGGAGGAGGTCGACGGCGCGGACTTTCACGAGGTCGCCGTCGCGGGGGACGATGGTCTCGATGTCGCGGCCGTAGTCGGCGGTGAGTTCGCGGCAGGCTCCGCAGGGCGGGACGACTTCGGGGTCGCCGCTCTCGGTGGTGTCTTCGTGGCGGACGGCGACGATGGCGTCGAAGGCGCGTGCGCCGTCGCCGAGCGCGCTGCCGAGGGCGATGGGTTCGGCGCAGAGGCTCGTCCGCCGGACGTTCGAGGGGACGTTGACGCCGGTGTAGACGTCGCCGTCGGTCGTTCTGAGGGCCGCGCCGACGGCGTGCGACCCGCCGAATCCGTCCGGGTCGAAGGCGCGGCGCGTCGCGTCGGCGGCGCGTTCGACGAGGCGTTCGTCCGCGTCGTCGAGCGGGAACGTGGGCGCAGTGAGTGGGGCTGTCACGCGGCGTGGAGAGGCAGGGGACAGGTATGGCTCTTCCGCCGCGCGCGGTCAGTCGGGGAGCCGGAGCGTGAACCCCCAATCGGCGTTCCCGAGGTAGGTGTTCGCGCGCCAGCGGTACGTGCCGGCGGGGAGGCAGTCGGTCGCATCGTGGGGAGCGAGGAGGGCGTAGCGGCCGGTGAGCGTCGACCCGGGAGCGAGGTCGCGCACCACGGATTCGCCGGGGATTCGGACGTGGCCGGTGGCGCGCGCGCACCGGCCGGCGTTGTCTGGGGCGTACTCGCTCGCGCGGCCGCCGGGGGCGAGCACGGCGTTCGCGCCGTTCGGACCGCGCTGGGCGTCGAGCGCCGACCAGGGGGCCGCGCCGCCGAACCGATAGGACTGCGTCTCCGCGGTGTCGTTCGTGACCGCAACCGTCACCACGACCGGTCGTCGGTTCCCGCCGGCGGTCACGGCGACGTCGACGGCCGCACGCAGCGCGTCGGGCACTGGATCGGACGTGACCGTCGGGCCGCCGCGCTCGGTCTCGACACCGAGCGCGCCGAGCGGCCCGCTACAGCCGGCGGAGAGCGACAGCCCGAGCGCCGCGAGCACTGACCGGCGATGCATACGCGGCGCTACGCACGACCGGCCTATACCCGTAGCGCGGACGCAAGCGACTGTTTGAGTCGATGCGAAAAAGCGAGGGCGACGGCAGCGTCCGCGGGTCAGTCGAGGTCCGCGTCGAGTTCGTCGTGGAGGTCGGCGACGCGGCCGTGGCCGTGTTCGACGAGGCCGCCGTGGTAGGCGAGCGTCGTCTCCGGGTCTCGGTCGGCGAGCGCCCGGACGGAGTCGATGGCCTGCGACAACTTCGGGGTGAAGTGCTCTTTGGGGCCGCGGAGGCCGGTGTCGTCCGCCGTGAGGGCGTCGCCGGCGAGGAGAACGTCGCGCTCCGGGAGGTGAAGGGAAACGTGGCCGGGGGTGTGGCCGGGCGTGGCGACGACGTCGAGCGGGCCGGCGGCGGTGCGGAACGTCTCGCCCCCGGCGAGTTCGACGTCCACGGGGACGGCGGGATACCGGTCGCCCTGGCCCTTGATGGGGGCTTCGCGGCCGTCGATAGCGGGCGCGTCGTCGCGGTGCGCGAACACGGTGACGTCCGGCACGCGGTCGACGAGCGGGGCGAGACCGCCGACGTGGTCGCCGTCCTGGTGCGTGAGGAGGACGAACTCGACGTCCGCGAGGCCGAACCCGTGACCGTCGAGGTTCGCTTCGAGCTGGTCGAGCGTGTGACCGAAGCCCGCGTCGACGAGGAGGAGACCGCCGTCTTCGAGTTCCACCGCGCTCGGGTGGAACACGCGCTCGCCGTCGTCGGTCTCCAGCGTAACAGGCAAATCGTAGACGCCCTCGGTGAACTCCATACCCGATGGGTCGGCCGCCGCAAGCAAAAACGTGTAGGTGGCGGTAGCCGGCCGTCGGAGCGCGACGCGCACATAGCTCGTGGGTCGCTCACTCCTCGCGACGCGCGACTCACGGCTCCCGCTGGTCGCCGTTCGTTCCGCGGTTCTCACTCGCGCCTTCGGCGCTCGTTTCGACCGTGCTCGCGTGTCGCTCCTTCCAGTCGCTCCGCTCGCTTTTCGAGGTTCTCGCTCTGCTCGCTCCGAATCTCGTCTACTCGCGGGTCGTCCCTCCCCGCTCGTTATTCCGCGGTTCTCACTCGCGCCTTCGGCGCTCGTTTCGAACCGCGTTACTCTAACGCGGCTTCGAACGCCTGCTGGAGGTCGGCTTTGAGGTCTTCGACGTTCTCGACGCCGACGCTGATGCGGATGAGCGGGTCGGTGAGACCGGCGGCTTCGCGCTCCTCTTTCGGGATGGCGGCGTGCGTCATCGCGGCGGGCTGTTCGATGAGGGATTCGACGCCGCCGAGGGATTCGGCGAGCGTGAAGACCTGCGTCTTCGAGACGACGTCGCTGACCTCGGCGAGGGTGGCGTCGAGTTCGACGGAGAGCATCCCGCCGAAGCCGTCCATCTGCTCGGCGGCGAGGTCGTGCTGGCGGTGGGAGTCGAGGCCGGGGTAGTAGACGGATTCGACGTGGTCGTGGCCGTCGAGCCAGTGGGCGAGTTCGTTCGCGTTCTCGCAGTGGCGATCCATGCGCACGGGGAGCGTCTTCGTGCCGCGGAGGACGAGGAAGCAGTCGAAGGGGCTGGGGGTCGCGCCGACGGAGTTCTGGTAGAACGCGATGCGTTCGTCGAGGTCCTCGCTGTCGGTGACGAGCGCGCCCATGACGAGGTCGGAGTGCCCGCCGAGGTACTTCGTGAGGGAGTGCGCGACGATGTCCGCGCCGTGTTCGAGGGGGCGCTGGAGGTAGGGCGTCGCGAAGGTGTTGTCGACGACGCAGAGCGCGTCGTTGTCGTGGGCGATGTCCGCGAGCGCGTCGATGTCGTTCACGCGCATCAGCGGATTCGTCGGGGTCTCCACCCAGACGAGTTCGGTGTTCTCCTGCATCGCGTCCGCGACGGCGTCGTGGTCGGTGGTGTCGACGAAGTCGAACTCGACGTCGTACTTGTCGTAGACCTGCGTGAAGAGGCGGTGCGTGCCGCCGTAGACGTCGTCGCCCGTGACGACGTGGTCGCCGGCCTCTAAGAGGTTCATCACGGTGTTGATCGCGCCCATCCCGGAGGAGAACGCGCGGCCGTACTCGCCGCCCTCCAGGGCCGCGAGGTTGTCCTCTAAGTCCGTCCGCGTGGGGTTCCCGGTTCGGCTGTACTCGTAGCCCGTGTGCTCGCCGGGCGCGGCCTGCGCGTACGTCGAGTTCGCGTAGATGGGCGTCATCAGCGCGCCGTTCTCCGGGTCGGGCTCCTGGCCCGCGTGCACCGCTCGCGTCTCGAACAGCTCGTTCTCGTCGCTCATACCCACGAGTCCGCCCGGCCGCGAGTTAGGTCTGTTCGTTCCGGCGTGCAGCGTGCCCGCGCGAGATACTCACCCAAACCCACACGCTCGCCTCGGGCCGGCGGCGACACCCTCCTCGTCGACGTGGGTGGGCAAACCGCCCATCGCCGCCACGCCACACGCACGCACGTCGAGACGGGAACGTGCGTTTTATAACGGCGTCGCCAGTAGCGTAGGCATACGACTATGCCGAGTTCCAACGGACCCCTCAACAGTACGCGGAAGAAACTCTCGAACAACCCCCGGGAGCGCGGGACGTCCCCGCCGCAACGCGCCGTTCAGGACTTCGAGGACGGCCAGAAGGTCCACCTCAAGATCGACCCCTCGGTCGCCGAGGGTCGCTTCCACGCGCGTTTCAGCGGTCTGACCGGCGAGATCGTCGGCACGCAGGGCCGCGCGTACAAAGTCCAGGTCTCGGACGGCGGCAAGGACAAGACCGTCATCGCTCGCCCCGCGCACCTGAAAGCGCAGGAATAAGATGACGATCTTCAAAGAGACGGTGGACGAGGAACTCCTGACGGTCTCGGAGGCCAAGGAGCTCCTCGCGGACGTCGAAGCCGAGCGGTCGCTCGAGGAGGACCGCGAGATGCGGTACGAGCTCGCGCGCGCCGTCGAGCACGTGAACCGCTTCGCCGTGCTCGAAGGCGAGGAGTCACGCGAGCTCGTCGACGAACTCCTCGAACTCGAAGGCATCGAGGCCAAGTCCGCGGTGAAGATCGCGGATCTGCTGCCGCGGAACCGCGACGAGCTCCGCGCGGTCTTCGCCCAGGAGCGGTACGCGCTCTCCGGCGACGAACTCGACGACGTCCTCGACGTCGTCGCGAAGTACGCCTAACTCCCGGCCGCTGGCAGTCTCTTTAAGTGTCGGGTGTGTGTAGGTCGAGTCATGAGTGAGACGGACACCGATTCCAACAGCGGCACGTACGCCGTCATTCTCGACGTGCTCCACCACGGCCGGTCGGACGCCGCCGGGTCCGCGTACCGTGACGTTCCGGTCGCGTACGGGGTCAGTGAGGAGGATTTCACGCTCTACGAGTTCGCGCTCGCCGAGAACACGGACATCTCCATCGGCGATCACGTCCAGGTCGAACCGTCGTTCGATGACGGCATCGACCGCGGACACAGCGTCGACTACGACGACCTGACGGACGGCGCGCGCTCCGAGCTCGACTACGTCGTCGCGGAGATCATCGAGGACAACGAGGAGCGCTTCGTGAACGTCTTCAACGAGGCGGGCGCGGTGAGCCTCCGCCAGCACCAACTCGACCTCCTCCCCGGTATCGGGCAGAAACTCCGCGATAAGATCCTCGACGAACGCCGCCGCGAGCCCTTCGAGAGCTTCGAGGAACTCGAAGAGCGCGTCAGCGGCCTCCACGACCCCGAGGAGGTCATCGAGGAACGCATCTTCGAGGAGATCACCGACAACACCCTGAAGTACCACCTCTTCACGCGGTCGTAACGCGGACGCGTTCTCCCCGCCGCGCGTGCATCCTGTTTCCGCTTGCATCCGCGCGTGGTCGTTCCGTTCTCCGTTCCTCGTAGGACTTAGGAACCGCGGGGGCTTAGGCGGGCGTAATGACTGACAGGGACCCGGACGCCCTCATCGCTCGCGCGGGCCGCGGGAACCCGGATTTCGACCAGCACTTCCTCGTCGACGACCGCGTCATCGACCGGATTCCGACGTACGCGGAGTCGTTCGACCGCTCGCACGTCCTCGAAATCGGGCCGGGGCCGGGCGCGCTCACCGACCGCCTGCTCGACGTCGCCGCACACGTGACGGTCGTGGAGCGCGACCCGGACTTCGCGGGTTTCCTCCGCGAGGAGTTCGCGGCGCACGTCGGCGACGACCTCACGGTCCTGGAGGGCGACGCGGTCGACGTCGACCTCCCCGACTTCACGTGCTGTGTCTCGAACCTCCCGTACAGCGCGTCGTCGCCGATCACCTTTCGACTCCTGCCGCTCGGGAGGCCGCTGGTCTTGATGTACCAGTCGGAGTTCGCGGAGCGGATGGCGGCGGAGCCGGGGACGAGCGAGTACGGTCGCCTGTCCGTGGCGGCACAGCACTACGCGGACGTCGAGGTCGTGGAGACAGTGCCACGAGAGGCGTTCGCCCCGCAGCCGCGCGTCGAGTCGGCCATCGTGCGGTTGACGCCGCGCGACCCCGACTACGCGGTCGCCGACGAGGAATTCTTCCTCGACTTCGTGAAGGCGCTGTTCACGCAGCGGCGGAAGACGGTGCGGAACGCGATTCGGAACACGGCGCACATCTCCGGTCTCAACGCGCCGGACGCGGTCGTCGACGCGGCGGGCGAGGACGTGCTGTCGAAGCGTCCGGGCGACCTCACGCCGGCCGGGTTCGCGGCGCTCGCGGACCTCGCGCTGGACGTGGGTGACCCCGCGTGACGGCGCTCCCCGCGCAGGCCGCGCTCGTCGACTTCTCGCCGCTGGAGAGCGCGCTGCTCTCCGCGCTCGTCGTCGCCGTCGCGGTCGGCGTCTGGGTCGGCGTGCGGCGGCTCGCCGAGGCGGTCCGCGGGGATTTCTCACAGCGCCTCGTCGACGTCCTGCTCGCCGTCGTCCTCCTCCTCTTGCTCGTCGGGACGAGCGGCACGCTGGTCGTGTTCTGGGAGGTGGAAGCACAGGTCCTCCAACTCCTGCAGGCGCTCCAGCCGTCCATCGAGGTCGGCGTGCGCGTCGTCGTCTCCCTCGGCCTGTTCGTCTTCGTCTACGTCGCCACCGGCGTCGTCCACCGGATGGTGAACAACTTCGTCAAGGAGCGCGAGGACATCACCGACCACCAAGCGGAGGTGTCGTTCCGCGTCCTCCAGATCACCATCTACCTCTCCTTCGTCCTCGCCGTGCTCGGCCTCTGGGAGATCAACCTCTCCGGCCTCCTCATCGGGGCGGGGTTCGCGGGCATCATCCTCGGGATGGCCGCCAGGCAGACGCTCGGCGCGCTCCTCGCGGGCTTCGTCCTGATGTTCAGCCGGCCGTTCGAGATCGGCGACTGGGTGGAGATCGGCGACAACGAGGGGATCGTAACGGACATCACCATCGTGAACACGCGCATCCAGTCGTTCGACGGCGAGTACGTCATCCTCCCGAACGACTACGTCGGTTCCGAGGAGATTATCAACCGCTCGCGGAAGGGCCGCCTGCGCCTGCACGTCCAAGTGGGCGTGGACTACGATACGGACGTGGACCGCGCGCTCGACGTCGCGGCGGACACGATGAAGGAGGTCGACGACGTGCTCTCGGTGCCGCGCCCGCAGGCCGTCCTGACGGAGTTCGGCGGCTCCTCCATCGGTATCGGCCTGCGGTTCTGGATCGACAAGCCGTCGGCGCGCCGGAAGTGGCGCGCGCAGACCGCCGTCATCTCCGCCGTCCACTCGGCGTTCAGAGAAGAGAACATCAAGATCCCGTTCCCGCAGCGCGAGATGTCGTCGCGCCCGGAAGCCGGCGGGTTCCACGTGGATTCACCGTCGGAGGGCGTCGGCGTCCGGGAGGCCGACGCGGACGCGGGTTCGGGCGACGCGGAGCGGGAGTCGGGTGGTCGCAGTGAGTGACGAGGCCGACGCGGAGACGAGCGACGCGCTCGCCGAACGCCGCGGGGTCGAGACAGAGGTCTACCAGCCGGCGGAGGACTCCCACCTCCTCGCCGAGGTCGTGGTCGAGCGCGTCGACGCCGGGGACACCGTTCTGGAGGTCGGGACGGGGTCGGGATACGTGGCGTCGAGCGTCGCGGCGGAGACGGGGGCGCGCGTGGTGGGAAGCGACGTGAACCCGCACGCGTGCCGGCAGGCGCGGGAGCGCGGCGTCGAGGCGGTCCGCGCGGACCTCACCGAGCCGTTCCGCGACGGGGCGTTCGACGCGGTGGTGTTCAATCCGCCCTACCTGCCGGAGGAGCCGGTCGCGGCGCGCGACGACTGGATGGAGACGGCGCTCACCGGCGGGGAGACGGGACGGGAAGTAACAGAAGTATTCCTCGACGGCGTGGGGCGCGTGCTCGCGCCCGGCGGCGTCGTCTTCCTGCTCGCGTCGACCCTCTCCGGCGTCGACGAGGTCGCCGAATACGCCGGCGAGTGCGGCTTCTCGACGGCGGCGGTCCGCGACGAGTCCTTCCCGTTCGAGACGCTGACCATCCTCGCCCTCCACCCCGGCGAATAACTGCCGAGTATACTCCGGTAGGGAAAATATTATCCTCGCGCGTTACCAGGGTTCGAGTAGATGCCACTAACCGCGACGACGCTCGGCCTCTTCCCGCTCCCCGACGACGCGCGGGAGACGCTGGCCGACCTGAAAGGCCACCAGAAAGGCGACCTCGTCTCCGGCGACGAACCGCCCGAGATCGAGGCCGTCTACGACGACGCTCGCGCGACGCACCTCGACACTCAGCAGGCCGCCGGCCTCGACCTCCACGTCGAAGGCCAGGCCCGCTGGGACGACATGCTCGCCCACCCCCTCACCGTCAACGACGCCGTCGACACGGGGGGCATCGTCCGCTACTACGACAACAATAACTTCTACCGGGACCCCATCGTCACCGACGCCCTCGAGGCGTCCGGCGACGTCGCCCGGGACCTCGAACGCGCCGGCGAGCACACCGACTCCCTCCAAGCCGTCCTCCCCGGCCCCTACTCGCTCGCCGAACTCGCCACCGACGACTACTACGGGGACGACGCCGACTTCCTCGCCGCCCTCGGCGACTTCCTCGCCGGCGAGGCAGCCGAGTTCCCGGACGTCGACGCGCTCTTCCTCCTCGAACCCAGCCTCGCCACCGACCCGCCCGGCGACGGCCCGGACGCCCGCGCGAGCGACGCTATCGACACGGTCGCGTCCGCCGTCGACGCGCCCGTGATCGTCCAGTCCTACTGGGGCGCACTCCCCGACAAAGTCTACGCGCACCTCCTCGACGCCGACATCGACGGCGTCGGCCTCGACCTCGTCTCCGCCCCCGACGACAACGCCGTCCTCGTCGGCGAGTACGGCGCGCCCGACGCCATCTCGCTCGGCCTCGTCGACGGACAGAACACGCTCGTCGAATCCCCCGACATCATCGAAGAGCGCCTCGACTGGTTCACGGAGCGCCTCCCCGGCATGGACTTCACGACGACCTACCTCACCCCGAACACCGAGTTGTTCCATCTCCCGACGAACAAGTTCGAAGCGAAACTCGACGCGCTCGCCACCGCCGCTGACCGCGTCGACGCCACGGAGGTGGACGCATGAGCGACCGCACACAGGCCGGCAACCGCGAGCAGTTCCGCCCCGACGGCCACGAACACGACAACTTCCTCCTCACGACCGTCGTCGGCTCCTACCCGAAACCGACGTGGGTGAACCGCGCCCGCGACCAGTACGAATCCGAAGAGTCGGACTTCGACGCCGGCGACTGGCAGGAAGCCAAAGACGACGCCAGCCGCCTCATCACCGACGAGCACGTCCGCGCCGGCCTCGACGTCGTCGTCGACGGCGAGATGCGGCGCGAGGAGATGGTCGAATTCTTCGCCCACCGCATCGACGGCTACGAGTTCAATGGCCCTGTCAAAGTCTGGGGACACAACTACTTCGACAAACCCAGCGTCGTCAGCGAGGTCGAGTACGCCGACTCCTGGCTCGTCGACGAGTACGAATTCACGGCGTCTGTCACCGACAAACCGGTGAAAGTCCCCATCACCGGCCCCTACACGCTCGCCTCTTGGAGTTTCAACGAACACTACCCCGACGAGGAAGCGCTCGCCTACGACCTCGCCGACCTCGTCAACGAGGAGATCGAGAAACTCGTCGCCGCCGGCGCGCGCTACATCCAGATCGACGAACCCGCGCTCGCCACCACCCCCGACGACCACGCCATCGTCGGCGAATGCTTAGAGCGCATCGTCTCCGGCATCGACACCGACGTCCGCATCGGCCTCCACGTCTGCTACGGCGACTACTCCCGCATCTATCCCGAACTCCTCGACTTCCCCGTCGACGAACTCGACCTCGAACTCGCCAACGGCGACTACGACCAGCTCGACGTCTTCAAAGACCCCACGTTCACCAAGGACCTCGCGCTCGGCGTCGTCGACGCCCACACCGCCGAAGCCGAACCCGTCGCCCGGATCGAGGAGAACATCGAGAAAGGCCTCGAAGTCGTCCCGCCCGAACGACTCACCGTCAGCCCCGACTGCGGCCTGAAACTCCTCCCCCGCCCGGTCGCCTACGCCAAGATGGAAAACATGGTCGAAGCCACCCGGAACGTCGAAGCCAAACTCGACGCCGGCGACATCGACGTCGCCGCCCCCGAACCGAACGCGGACTGACCCTCACTCCCGGACCCGACGGTAGAGCCAGAGTGCGGCGGCGGCGAGGAGGCAGAGGACGCCGACGCCGGAGGCGACGAACCCGAGGAAGAAACCGTCGGGGAAGCCGAAGTCGTCGGTGCTCGACGTGTGCCGGACGGCGTAGTAGGTGTCGTTTCGCTCGACGACGGGCTCCGGCGGGAGGGGTTCGTCCCGCCACGGCCGGTAGTCGTACTCCCCTTCACTCACTGTCGCGTTCCGAATCTTCTGGAAGGTCGCTCGCTCTTCGGCGGTCATGTTCGCGTAGGAGACGACGAGGCGCTCGCGGACCATATCCCCGATTTCGGAGGCGTTCGCCTCGCTCGTGGTCACGGTCGTCGTCTCGCCGGCGACGTCCACACTGAACGCGTGGTAGGTGTCGAACTCGTGCGTGAGGAGGGTGTAGTTCCGCTCGATAGCCCGGAGGTCAGCGGTGACGGAGGCGTTCGTCGTCGACGCGGAGCCGTTCTGCATCGCTGCGTCGAGGACGTCTCGCGTTTGGTTCGGCGCGCGGTAGTCGGCGCGGACGTGTCGCCACTGCATATCGTCGGGCTGGAAGGAGAGTCGGATGGCGTATCGCTCTGTGAGAAGCGTGTCGTTCGAGACGTCGATGCGCTCGGCCTGATAGCCGGCGGACGACCGGTAGCGGTCCTCGCCGCCGAGGTCGTCGAGCGCGACGGCGTACGCCGGCCCGGGAACGAGGAGGAGACCGACTACGAGGAGCGCGAGCACGGAGCGGTCAGGCATCGTGGACGCGTTCTCGTTCGTCCCCTAAGTGTCTTCTCGCGGGCTCTCGGTCACCTCCCGATTACCGGTCGACGCCGCGGAGCAGGCCGCCGAACGCGCCGAGGACGAGCGGGGCGGCGAGGCTCACGGCGAGCGGCGCGGTCGCGGCGAGCGCGGGTTCGAGCGCGCCCGTCGAGGCGAGACCGGCGAGGAACGCGACCCACGCGAGGAGCCCGGCGAGCGCGCCGGCGACGACGCCACGAAAGACGGAGGGCTGGCCGAGGCCGGCGGCCGCACCACCGAGGAAGAAGCCGAGCGGGTGGCCGAGCCCGAAGACGACGCCGAGGAAGCCCCCACCGATTACTGCCGCCCACCGCGTCTCCCGGCGCGCGCGGACGTCGTCTCGGAGCGTCATCGCTCGGCCTCCGTGAACGTGAAGCGCACGTCGCCGTCGACGGCGAGCGCGTAGTCCTTGTAGGTCGTGTCCGCCCACGCGCGGAGCTGGTCGCGGTAGTGCGGGGAGAGGAATATCCCGGAGTTGCCGCCGGGGACGATGCATTCGGCGTCGCCGCCGGCGTCGACGGCCATCCGCCAGCTCGACCCGGTCGGGCTTCCGGTGTCGGCGCGCTCGCGAGCGTAGTTGTTCAGCGTCGCGCGAGAGCCATCGGTCGGATGTTCGGGGTAGTTGAGGAAGCCTTGGTCGAAGGGGTGCGTGATGACGCCCGTCGTGTTGTAGTCGCCGTAGGTCTCGTAGCCGGCGGCAGCAATACGCTCTTCTGCGGTTTGCAGGGCGTCTTGGACGAGCGCGGCGTAGTCGTCGACGCCGTCGAGGACGGGGCTGTCGGGCGTGAGGTGGTGGACGACCCAGTCGCGCGGCCAGTAGGATTCGTCGCTCGCGTCGATGTCGGTGTCGGCGAGGACGCGGTCCGCGACGGCCTCGCGGTACGCGTCGAACCAGAACGCGAAGACGAGCGCAGCCCGCGACTCGCGGTCCATGCGGCCGTCCCAGCCCGCGAGCCGACTCAGGTCCTCTGCGTAGCCGGCCATCCCGCCGGCGGCGTCGAGGAAGCGGGGGAGAACGTCGCTCCGGCCGTCGTGCGTGTCGGCCTGCATCCCGCGGACGAACGCGCGCTCGACGGTCTCGCCACCCGCGAGTCGCGAGTCGAGGAGGTCGTAGACGCGGTTCCCGCGGTAGGGGTCGCTGTACGCCGCCGCGAGATAGTGCTCGCTGTCATCCGTGACGCGCTGGTTCGCCGTGCCGACGTAGGCGGGGTCGTCGAGGTGCGGTTTCTCGTCGAACGGCACGAAGCCGTCGCCCTCCCAGTCGGCGGTCCCGTAGGGCGTGAAGCCGCGCCACTCGCCCTCGCCGGCGGAGCCGTCGAAGACCCGGTCGCCCCGGACGACGTCGCCGTCGGTTCGCCGAATCGGTATCGCGCCCGTGGCGTAGTAGAGGAGGTGGCCGTCGGCGTCCCCGTAGACGAGGTTCTGCGTCGGCTCGTCGAACTTCCGCGTCGCCTCCCGGACGTCGTCGACGCCCTCGCTCTCGTTGAACGCGTAGATGGCTTCGGTCGTCCGCGTCGCCGCGAGGCCGGTCCACGCCACGCCGACCTCCGCGCCCTCGCGTTCGAGCACGGGCCCGTGGACGGTCTCTCGCCGCGTCATCGTCCGGTCCCCTTCGCCCGCGACCGGAATCGTCTCCGTCGCCGCGTCGAACGCCCGCCACTCGCCCCGGTAGCGGTATTCGCCCTCCCGCGTCTCGTAGGTGTAGCAGTCGAGGACGTCCGCGCCGACGTTCGTGAAGGACCACGCGCCGCGGTCGTTCCGGCCGATGACGACGAACGGCACGCCCGGGAAGGTCACGCCGCGGACGTTCAGCCCCGCGCCCGCGAGGTGCTGTTCGTACCAGACGGGCGGTGCCATCAGGGAGAGGTGGGGGTCGTTCGCGACGAGCGCACCCCGCCCCGTGGCGTTCGCGTCGCCCCGCACGCCCCAGGAGTTCGACCCGATGTCGGCGGGTGATTCGAATTCGGAGAGCCACTCGACGAGCGCGCCGTCCGGGACGGCCGCGTCCGGCGGTCGGCGGTCCGCGAGCGCGGCGTCCTCGCGCGCCCCGTCGCGGATAATCGGCGTCACGCCGTCCAGCCGGGACGGGTAGAGCGCCTCGACGACGTCTGCGTCGAGCTCCCGGCGGAGGCGCGCCATCCGGAGGGAGTGAAAACTCCCCGTGAGCGTCCACGCGATCTGCTTCTCCATCAGCATCGTGTCCGCGGGCGTCCACTCGCTGGGCTCGTAGTCGAGCAGGCCGAACTCCGGCGGGAGCGGCCCGTCACTGATGAAGGCGTTCACGCCCGCCGCGAACGCTTCGACGGCGTCCCCGGCCGGCGTTCCCGCCGTCGCAGCCCACGTCGCTTCCGCGGCTTCCGTGAACCCCATGCGGCGGTGGAACTCGTCGGAGCCGAGCGTTCCCGCGCCCACGACTTCCGAGAGCCGACCCGACATCACGCGGCGCTGGAGGTCGAGTTGGAAGAGCCGGTCGGCCGCCTGCGCGTATCCGACCGCGTAGAAGAGCGCCGCCTCCGACTCGCCCTCGACGTGCGGCACGCCGTAGTCGTCGTAGCGCACCGTCGCCGCGCCGTGCGGCGAGTCGAGCGCGCGCTCCCCGGCGTCGGCGGCCGCCCACGTCGACCCCGTGAACGGTGCGAAATCGCGGAGGTAGCCGCGGACCGGCGCGAGCGTGCCCGCGGCCGCTCCGCCCGCCGCGAGCGCGCCCAGCAGTCCGCGCCGCGTCATGTCGTCGCTCATACCCGACCCTCAGCCACGAGCCGTATAAACGTGTGCCAGCCGGCACACCGCGAGCTTTGAGCGGCGTTACGAGTGCCGCTACACGCGTGGCGCTACGGGCGGCGTTTCGAGCGGCGTGCCGGCGGCTCCGCGCCGTTCGAATAGTGAGAGACGAAGAGGGGAGTTACTCGTAGACCCAGTCCGCGGTGGAGAGGTCCCAGTCGACGAGTTCCTCCTCGTCGAAGAAGAGGTCGATTTCGCGCTCGTTCGCGCCCTCGTCCTCGTGGTCGCTGCCGTGGATGATGTTGTGTCCGAGGTCGTTCCCGTAGTCACCGCGGATGGTGCCGGGAGCGGCCTCCTGTGCGTCCGTCGCGCCCATGAGGCGGCGGACCTGACGGGTGGCGTCGTCGCCCTCCCAGACCATCGCGAACACCGGTCCAGACGTGATGAACTCGACGAGCCCGTCGAAGAACGGCTTGCCTTCGTGCTCGCCGTAATGCTCGTGCGCGAGGTCTTCGTCGATCTGCATGAACTTCCCGCCGACCATCTTCAGGCCCTTGCGTTCGAGGCGGGAGACGACGTCGCCGATGAGGCCGCGCTGGACGCCGTCGGGCTTCACCATGACGAAGGTGCGCTCGGTCATTATTCGCCCTCTGCGCTCTGGCCTTCCTCGGTCCACTCGAGGTCGCGGGGTTCGCGGTCGAGGTCGGCGTTCTTCTCGCACTTCGAGGAGCAGAAGTGCATGGTGCTTCCGTCGTTGTAGACGAACATCGTGCCCGTGCCGGGCTCGATGTCGTCGCCGCAGTAGTCACACTCTCTGGTCTGAGGCATTATTGTCCTCCGATGGAGTCGGCTTCGCGGGCCGTCTCGCGGAGCTGAACGACGTCACCGACCCGCGCGGGGCCGAGGACGTTCCGCGTGATGATGCGGCCCTGGTTCTCGCCCTCGCGGATTCGGCACTTCACCTGCATCGCTTCGCCGTGCATCCCGGTCTTACCGACGACCTCGATGACTTCGGCGGAGGTGGAGTCAGACGCCGGGTCCTCTTCTGCGCTCATCGCTTACTGGAGGTCCGCGATTTTGGCGGAGATGTCTTCCACGTCGTCCTCGGCGTCGCCGGCGTCCGTGATGGCCGCGGCGGCGCTGCCGACTTCGAGGCCGGCTGCCGCGCCGAGCTCGTCCTGCGTGTCGACGAAGATGTAGCCGATGCCCTTCTCGTCGGCGAGCTCGGGCAGGTGCATGACGATCTCCTCGGGGGAGACGTCCTCGGCGATGAAGACGAGGTTTGCGTTGCCGCGCTCGACGGCTTTCGTGGTTTCGTTCGTTCCTTTCTTCACGGCACCGGTGTCCCGGGCGACCTCGAGGGCCTCGAGGGCTCGCTCTGCGAGGTCGGCCGGCACGTCGTAGTCTACGTATACTGACATTGGTTGTTCACCTAAGTCCTGCAGTCGGGCTTGCGCTCCCCCGCCGTGGAGAGTCCTGTGCGGCTAGGAGCATCATCGACCCCCGCAGGCTGTAATACGTATGTGTGGGTCCCGTAGTTAAAAACGCTTTCAAAGCCGTCCGCCGTGCGAAGCCGCGACAGACCGCCCGTCCCCGGGTTTCGCGCGTCGCGGCAACGCCGAATGCGAACGGTAACTCCCTTCCCCTCGCCCGGCGAAGGCGCGGGTATGTTTGCGGACGCCGTCGACGCCCTCCTCGCGGAGGCGCGCGCGACGAACGAACGCCGCCTCCTCGTCCTCCGCGGCGGCCACGACGCCACGCTCGACGCCGCCGCCGACGCCCTCGACCGCGCGGGCGTCGACCGCTCGAACGCCTCCCTCGTCGGCCACCGCGACGCACTCGGCTGCGAGCGCATCGACCCCCACCACTCCGCCGAACTCCTCGGGACCACTCGGGACGTCGTCGTCGTGGACTGCCACGACGAGACGCGGCCGAACGCCCTCGGCCGCGTCGCCGGCGCGGTGGACGGCGGCGGCCTCCTCGTCCTCTGCACGCCCGGCTTCGACGACTGGCCCGGCCACGACGACCGCTTCGACGAGGGCCTCGCCGTCCCGCCCTTCGAGACGGCGGACGTCACCGGCCGGTTCCGCGAGCGGCTCGCCGACACCCTCCGCGCGCATCGCGGTGTCGCGCTCGTCGACGTCGTTCGAGGCGAAGCGACAGCCGTCGAGGACACCACGCGAGGCGAAGCGACAGCCGCCGAGGACGTCGACGCGGGCGTGGATACCCAGGGCGTCGTGGTCGAGGACGACGGTCTCACGCATCCCGCGCCGCGACTCGCGAGCGGGAGCGTCGAGTTCCCCGCGGAGCACGCGTTTCCGGCGGCGGCCTACGAGGCGTGTCTGACCGGCGACCAAGTCGACGCCGTACACGCGTTCGAGGCGCTCCGCGAGGCCGACACCGCCGTCGTCGCCGAGGCGAACAGAGGCAGAGGGAAGTCGAGCGCGGCGGGCATCGCCGCGGCCTGCCTCGCCGCAGCGGGCGACGACGTCCTCGTCACCGCGCCCGAGTACCGGAACGCCCGCGAGGCCTTCCGCCGCGCGCGCTCGCTCCTCGACGCGCTCGACGAACTCACCGGTGACCCCGGTGAGAACCCCCGAAGTATCGAGACGGCGGCGGGCGGCCGCATCTGGTTCGAGCGCGCGCCGGACGTCGCGGACGCCGACGACCCCGACGTCCTCCTCGTCGACGAGGCCGCCGCGCTCCCCGTCCGCCTCCTCGAAGCGTTCCTCGACTACTCGCGCGTCGCGTTCACGACCACCGTGCACGGCTACGAGGGCGCGGGGAGAGGGTTCGACGTCCGCTTCCGCGACCGCCTCGCCGAGAGCGACCACGCCGCCACCGACGTCACGCTCACCGACCCCATCCGGTACGCCGCCGGCGACCCCGTCGAGGCGTGGGTGTTCCACGCGCTCCTCCTCGACGCCCGCCCCCCGGTGGACCCGCTCGTCGAGGACACTGCCGTGGCGTCAGTCGAACATCGCCGCGTCACGCCCGCCGACCTCGCCGCGGACGAGAACCTCCTCCGAGAGTGTTTCGGGCTCCTCGTCTACGCCCACTACCGCACCGAACCCGATGACCTCGCGCGCCTCCTCGACGCCCCGAACCTCACCCTCCACGCGCTCACGCATGATGACCACGTCGTCGCCGTGAACCTCCTCGCCCGCGAGGGCGGCCTCGACGCCGACCTCCGAGCGTCGATGTACACCGGGTCGAGAGTAAAAGGGAACATGCTCCCGGACGTCCTCACGAGCCAACTCCGCGACGAGGACGCCGCCGAACCCGTCGGCGAGCGCGTGATGCGCATCGCCGCCCACCACGCCTGCCGCTCCCGCGGCCTCGGCAGTCACCTCCTCGGCGCGGTGCGAGACACCCTCGACTGTGACTGGTACGGCGTCGGCTACGGCGCGACCCCCGACCTCCTCTCCTTCTGGCGGGAGAACGGATTCTCGACCGTGCATCTCTCGACGACGCGGAACGACTCCAGCGGCGAGTACTCCGCGCTCATGCTCGACCCGCTCACCGAAAAGGGGGAAGCGCTCCACGACCGGCACGCGGAGTGGTTCGCCCGCCGGGTCTCGGACGTGCTCGCGGACGCGCTCACCGACCTCGACCCGGATGTCGCGCGCGCCGCCATCGCCGCCTGCGACGCCGACCACTCGCTCTCGCTCACCGACGCGGACTGGCGCGTCGTCGCCGGCGCGGCCTACGGCTCCGCGATGTACGCCGTCGACCCCCGGCCCTTCAGGGAGCTCGCCCTCCACGGGCTGGTCGACGACGCCGTCCGGCTGGACCCGGACGCCCAGCGCCTCCTCGTGGCGAAACTCCTCCAGCTCCGCGCGTGGGACGAGGTCGTCGAGGACTTCGACTATCACTCGCGGGGGACGGCGATGCGCGCGCTCGGCGAGGCGCTCGTGCCGCTCGTGGCCGCCTTCGGGACGGAGGCGGCGCGGGCGGAACGCGAGCGGTACGCGGAGTGAGGGCTGAGGCTTAACTGCGCGGAGAGCGAGGATGTGGTAATGGACCTGCTGGCTGTCGTCGCCGTGCTCTTCATCCTCGCCGGAATGGTCGCGAGCGTGCTCCCGCTCGCGCCGGCGGGGCTCGTCGCGCTCACCGGCGTCGGGTTCTACTGGATCGCGACCGGGTTCTCGAAGCCCGGGCCACTCGTCCTCGTCGTTCTCGTAGTGCTCGGCGTCGCCGCCGTCGTCGCGGAGACGCTGTCCGCCGGCGTCTTCTCGAAGGGCGGCGGAGCGTCGACGCGCGCCGCGCTCGTCGGGATGGGCGCGGGCCTCGTGCTCTTCTTCTTCGTCGGCCCGCTCGGCGTCGTCATCGGCGTCGCCGCCGCGGTCTTCGCCGCGGAGTTCCACGAGACCCGAGATGCGGAGGGGAGCGTCTCCGCGGGCGTCGCCGCGGGCGTCGGCGTCGTCGCCGCCGCCGCCATCGAGCTCGCGCTCACCGGCTTGATGTTCCTCGTCTTCGTCCTCTTCGCCGTCTGAGCCGGCGGCGAAGACCGGGAGTTAAATCACCAGGGGGCGTACGGGCACAAAACCATGGGAATGCTCGACGCGAACACCGCGCTCGCCCTCCTCCTCGTCCTCGGCGCGGTCGTCGTGAGCATCGTCCCCCGCGTCCCCGCCAGCCCGTTCGTCCTCGGCGGCCTCGCGCTCTACTGGTACTCGACGGACTTCATGATGGTGTCGCCGCTCGAACTCTTCGGGCTCCTCGTCGGCGCGGTCGGCGTCGTCGCCGTCGAGCACTACGCCACCCGCCGCATCCCGGTCGAGTCCGACGTCACGCCGCGGACGGCGCTCGTCGCGCTCGGCATCGCGCTCGTCGCCTACCTCGTCGGCGGCGTCCCCGGCCTCGTCCTCGGCGTCGTCGCCACCGTCGCCGTCGAGAACTACCTCGACGACACGCCCGACGACATCGGCCTCCGCGAACTCCCGCAGGAAGCGAACCCCCGAACGGCCGTGTCGAACGGCGTGGACCAGGCCATCGAGGACACCACGCGCACGCTCGTCGCGTCCGGCCTCCAGCTCGCCGCGACCGCCGTCTTCTCCGCCGTCTTCGTCGCCACCACGAAAATCGCGTAACCCCCGTATCTCGCGCATCCGCGTAGGCCCCGTATCTCGCGCATTCGCGTAGCCCCCGTATCTCCCGCGGCTCGCCTGGACTGTCTGCGAAGAGTGAGCGGTGCGTTCGCTACGGGTGGGCGTAGTACGCGACCGTCTCGTCGTCGTCTTCGCGGTCGTAGCGCGCGAAGCCGACGCGCACGAACTGCGCGACGTCGTCGGGCTCGTAGTCGGCGTAGCCGGGCTCGGCGTAGCCGGTGACGTCGCCGTCCATCCGGCGGAGGCGGACGCGGACGTTCTCGTCGCCGGGGACCCAGTGGACGACGTCGGCGGTCCCGTCGCGGACGATGTCGATGTCGTCGTCCGTGTAGACGAGTTCGTCGCCCTCGTAGCGGACGGGGCCGTAGCCCTTCAGCCAGACACGCTCGCCCTCTGCGGGGAGGTCGCGGGCTTCGAGGAGCACGCTTCCGGAAACGGGGATGTCGCGCTCGCCGCGCTCCTCGTGGTCGGGGTGGACGAGCGGATGTGCGGCGTCGGGGCCGCCCGAGACGGGGAGTTCGACGGCTTCGAACTCGCGGTCGTCGGCGTCGCCGCGCGGCGTGAAGCCGTCGCGGACGAGGAACGCGCGCGGGGCCTCGTCGTCGACGAGTTCGCGGTTGTTCGCGTAGACGGTAGACATGGCGAGGTCGACGTTGCTCGTGGAGACGCCGAGTTCGACCATCGCGTCCACGAGGGCCTGCCCGCGGATGCCGCGCCGGCGGACGCTCAGAATCGTCGGGGCGCGCGGGTCGTCCCAGCCGTCGAGAACGCCGTCGTCGATGAGCTCCGAGATGGTTGACGTGCTCATCTTCACGTCGTAGGCGTCCACCTGGACGTGCCCCCAGTGGAGGACTTCGGGGTACTCCCAGTCGAAGTAGTCGTAGACGAAGCGCTGGCGCTTCGCGGAGTCCTGCAGGTCGATGCCCCGGATGATGTGCGTCACGCCGGTCAGGTGGTCGTCGACGCCGGACTGGAAGTCGAGCATCGGCCAGCACCGGTAGTCTTCGGCCTCCTCGCGCGGGTGCGGGGTGTCGATCATGCGGAACGCCACCCAGTCGCGGAGGGCGGGGTTCTTGTGCGTGATGTCGGTCTTCACGCGGAGCACCATCTCACCAGAGGAGAAGTCGCCGTCGACCATCGCGTCGAACTCCTCGTGGACGGTCTCTGTGTCCTTCTCGCGGTGCGGGCAGGCCTCTCCGTCGTTCTTCAGGTCGCTGAACTCGCCGGCGGGACACGAGCAGGTGTACGCACCGCCGAGGTCGATGAGCTCGCGGGCGTGCTCGTAGTAGGTTTCGAGGCGGTCGCTCGCCCGGTAGACCTCCGCCGGCTCGAAGCCGAGGTAGTCGATGTCCTCGAGGATCTGGTCGTACGCCCAGAGCTTGGGACGTTTCGTCTCCGGGTCGGTGTCGTCGAAGCGCACGATGAACTCGCCGTCGTAGAGGTCGGCGTACGTCCCGATGACGGAGGGCATGCGGGCGTGGCCGATGTGCCACGGGCCGTTCGGGTTCGGCGCACACCGCATCCGAATTTCCTCGTACTCGTCGGCGTTCGGGAGGTCGGGGAGGGTCGGCTCCTCCTCCTCTTCGGGCTCGGCTTCGAGTTCTTCGAGCTTCTCCGGAGCGAGTTCGCCGAGGCGCTCGCGCTTCTCGTCCTCGGCCATCGCGTTCACCTCGTTCACGACGGGCGCGATGACGCCGGGGATCTCGTCGCCGTGCTCGCGGAACTCGGGGTTCGCGCCCATGAGCGGCCCCATGATCGCGCCGACCTGCGCGTCGCTCTCGTGTTTCAACGCGTTGTAGAGCGCGTTCACCTCCGCCGCGTTCCGCACTCGTTCGCGGAGTTCGTCGTCCATTACGCCTCGCTAGCGCGGGCCTGAGGAAATTCGTTTGGATTCCGCGGCGAGCCACGACTCCCGCAGTGCCCGGTCCGGCGGCGACCCCGTCGGAACTCCTTGCGGTCTCTGCTCGGGGTCGACGACGCGTTTACCCGGCTCCGGCCACACACGCCCCTCCATGGACCTCCAGGTACGAGGGCTCGACGACCTTGAGGACCGGCTCGGCGACGCCATCGACCGCATCGGTGAACTCCGGGCGGGCACGCACGTCCAGTCGGACGCGTTCTTCGCCCCCGCGTTCATGCGCAAACACACCGAATTCGACTCCTTCGACGCGTTCTGCGCGGACAGCCCCTGGGAGGTCGAATCGGCCGCCGACCTCCAAGACGTCCCCCGAGCGCGCCTCAACGCGTACGTCGCCGACACCACGGAGTTCGCAGACTGGGAGGCGATGAAGACGCGGGCCGCCCGCGAGGAGATCGTCGACCAGCTGCTCGCCTAGCTCGCGCCGAACACGACGGCGAGCACGCGGTAGAGCGCGAAGCTCAACACGCCCCCGGCCGCCATCGACCCCACCCACGACCCGACCGTCACGCCGATCTTCCGCGGAGAGACGTTGTCCCCGCCGGACGACCCGGCGGCAAGCCCGCTCCCCACGATGCTCGCGATCATCACCTTGTTGAACGAGATAGGGATGCCGAACACGATGGCGACCTGCGCGACGAGGAACGCGGGGACGAGCGCGGCGATGGAGCGCCGCGGCCCGAGCGTGGCGTACTCGTTCGATACCGCCTGCACGAGCCGCGGCCCCCGAATCCACGCGCCGAGCAAGATGCCGACGCCGCCGAGCGCCAGCAGATAGAGCGCGGGGAGCCCGAGGTCGGTCTCGAAGACGGACTCGAGTGGTCCTGTCGCCAGCCCGACTTGACTCCCGCCGCTCGTGAACACGACGACGAGCCCGAGCGCGACGAGGAACCGATTGATGCCGGCGGCCTCGTCCCGCACGACGAACGCGCGGGTTGCGAGGAGCGCGCCGACACCCACGAGCGCGCTCACCGCGACCATCCCGAGCGTGTACGACCCGACGACCGCCGTCGGGAGAACGTCGTACGTGGTCGCGACGTACCGCGCGAGCGACCCCTGCGCACCCGACGCGGTCGGGATCACCGTCAACTGGATGTTCCCGAGCGCGAATCCGACCAGACCCGCGAGCGCGGGAACCGCCGCCGTCTCCGCCACGTGGTCGCTACGGAGCGTCCGCGCGAGCAGGTAGGCGAGCACGCCTTCGACGAGTGGGATGGCGAGCCAGAACCCGAGGATGATCGTGTACTCGTCGACGGCGAACCCGCCGCCGAGCGCCACCCCCGACCCGATCATCGCGCCCGTCACCGTGAACGCCGACGGGATGGGGTAGCCGCGGGCGTTCCCGATGGTGATGAGGGTGGCGGCAGTGAGCAGGGCGGCCGCGGCGGCGAGCGGCGTGATCGTGACGCCCGTGACGAGATCTTTCCCGATTGTCTCCGAGATGCTGCCGCCCTGAAGAATCGCGCCGAGCCCCGCGACGACGCCCACGAGGAGCGCCGCGCGGAGAACGGACAGGGCGTTCGCCCCGACCGCGGGCGCGACCGGCGCGGAGTTACTGTTCGCACCCACCGTGAACGACATGAACAGCGCGGCGACGAGCGCGATACCGAGCACGACGGCGACCGACACCATTAGGCCATCACGCCCCCGTCGCGAACGCTCCACCTGGCGACGAACACCCCGTTCACACCCGGAGGGGTAACCGAGACGCCCGCATGAAACCATCGGCCCCGGCCCGACTCACCGCGGAAGCCGTGTTCCCTGCCGCCTCCCCCGTCGTTTACACGACTCCCGCGAGTAACACCGAACCGACAATGCCCGACCTCACGAACGCCTCGGACACCTTCGACATCGGCGGCGACCGCACCGTCCACCGCCTCGGCTTCGGCGCGATGCGCATCACCGGCGACGACATCATCGGCCGCCCCGACGACGAAACCGAAGCGAGGGACGTCGTCCGGCGCGCCGACGACCTCGGCGTCGACTTCATCGACACCGCCGACTCCTACGGCCCCGGCGTCAGTGAGCGACTCCTCGGCGACGCGCTCGACGCCACCCGCGACGACCTCGTCGTCGCCACGAAAGCCGGCCTCCTCCGGAACGAGTCCGGCGACTGGCTCCCGCACGGCGACCCCGACTACATCCGCAATCAGGTGCTCGCGAGCCGCGACCGCCTCGGCGTCGAGACCATCGACCTCTACCAGTTCCACCGCCCCGACCCGGACACCGACTTCGAGGACTCCGTTCACGCCTTCGCCGAACTGAAAGACGAAGGCCTCGTCGAGCACGTCGGCCTCTCTAACGTCTCCGTCGACCAGCTCGAAGAAGCACGGGAGATCGTCGACGTCGCGACGGTACAGAACGAGTACAGCATCGGGAACCGCGAACACCAGGACGTCCTCGACGCCTGCGAGGACTACGGCATCGGCTTCATCCCCTACGCGCCCGTCGGCTGGGGCGCGGGCTTCGACGGCGACACCGGCGACGCTCTCGAAGAAGTCGCCGACGCACACGACGCCAGCGTCTACCAAGTCGCGCTCGCCTGGCTCCTCGACACTTCCCCCGTTACCCTCCCCATCCCCGGCACCTCCAGCGTCGACCACCTCGAACAGAACGTCGCCGCCAGCCAGCTCGAACTCACCGACGACGACCGCGCGAAACTCGACTAACGCACCCTCCCAGTTCTCACACCTCCCCGGTTCTCACGTCCTTTCCTCTTTCGTCACGCCTCCGCCACGAGACTTATGCGTGTGTGATGGCCACGTGTCAGTATGCCGTCCAGACGGGCGTTCCTCGCGGCGACGGCCACGAGCGCGAGCGTGCTCGCCGGCTGCAGTAGTGGGCCGACCGCTGACGGAACGATCGCCGAAACTGCCGCTCCGGCGACCGGCACGAACCGAACGACGGCGACGCAGACGACGACCGCCGAGCCAGTTCCGGCGTCCGCGGGTTCGTTCGACGCGACGCTCGTCCGGGACACGACCGACAGCCACCCGCCGCGCGTCGAGGCGACGCTCACGAACGAGAGTGACGCGGCGTTCACGCTCTCGGGCGGCTACGCGCCGCCGTTCTCCGCATCTGCAGCCCGCGAGCGAGCGGGTGACGCCGCGCTCGCGCTCTACCCCATCGACGAGGACGCCCGCCAGTACGTCCAGCGCGTCGGCGCGAACAGCAGCGCACCGCCGTCAAATCGCACGAACGGCTGCTGGCGGCTCGACGGAAGCTACGCCGTCGCGGGAATCGCCCGCATGCTCACCCTCTCCCCCGGCGAGTCCGCGAGCGTCACCTACGACGTCTACACGTCCGGCGACGGCGCGTGCTTCCCGGACGGCGACTACCTCGCCGAGCACGCCGCCCGCGTCAGCCGCGGCACGCACTACGACGACGCAACCTCGACCGCCTGGCTCTACGGCTTCACACTCCACGTCCGCGACAACACCATCGCCTCACTCAACGTCGAGAAAATCACCAGAGCCGGCGGCGCGTAGCTTGAGGAGACAGAGACGAGCTCTGCGTTCGTGACCCGAGCGGCTCGAAGAGCCCGGGAGGGTCGCGATTCACCGAGCGCGACGAAGGAGCGCTCGGGCCGACGAACCCCCGAAGGGGGTGAGGAGGCTTTTGGTCCAGATTTTTATCGAGCAGTCGGCGAAGCCGACTGCTCGCAATAAAAAGGTGGGTTCTAGTACCCGCGGTGGATGAGGTAGTCGGCGATGTCGCGGAGGGTCTGCCGGGCCTCGTTGTCGGGGAGGACGTCGAGTTCGGCTTTGCCTTCTTCGACGAGTTCTTCGGCGAGGTCTTCGGCGTACTGGATGCTGCCGGCGTCTTCGAGGACGCCGACGGCTTCGTCGATTTCGGCTTCGGTGACCTCTTCGGGAGTGTCGGCGTCGAGGAGGCTGTCGACGTCGACGCCCTGGTCGCGCGCGTGCAGCGTGATGACGGTGCGCTTTCCTTCGACGAGGTCGCTGCCGCGCTGTTTACCGAGCTGTTCGGAGGGAACGGTGAGGTCGAGGACGTCGTCCTGAATCTGGAAGGCTTTCCCGACGGTGCGGCCGTAGCGCGCGAGCGCGTCGACCGTGTCGTCGTCCGCGCCGAGGAGCATCCCGGGGACGGCGGACGCCGCGCTGTAGAGGACGGCGGTCTTGAGTTCGACCATCCCGAGGTACTCTGAGAGGTCGACGTTCCCGCGTTCCTCGAAGCCGACGTCGTACGCCTGGCCTTCGCAGATCTTCGTGCAGGTGGTGGCGAGCGTTTCGAGCGCCTGGAGTTCGCGCTCCGACGCTGCCTGCGTGCGCAGCATAATCTCGAACGCTTTCGAGTAGAGTGTGTCGCCCGCGAGAATCGCGGTCTCCGTGTCGTACTCGCGGTGGACGGCGGGGACGCCGCGCCGGAGGTCGTCGTCGTCCATGATGTCGTCGTGGATGAGCGTGAACGACTGGATGACCTCGATGGAGACGGCGGACGCCATCACGTCGACCTCGCCGGCGTCGTCGCTTCCAGCGGCTGTCGCATCGCCGGACCCGTCGCTTCCGGACCTATCTAGCGCGGGGAACGCCGCGTAGTCCGTGCTGAGCGGTTCGACGTCGGCGAGCGCTTCGGCGACGAGGAGCGTGACCGTCGGCCGGAGGCGTTTCCCGCCGGCTTCGAGGAGGTAGCGGGAGGCCTCGTAGAGCCGCTTCGGCTCCGCCATCGGGAGGTGTTCGTCGATGGCGTCGTTCACCAGTTCGCGACGCTCCCCGATGGCGTCGAGCACCGCTTCCTCGCGGGACTCCTGGGACATCTATTCGGTGAGCTGGATGGTCTGCCCGTTCCGGGCGACGTGGAGGTCACGCCCCATCTTGTACCCCTGGCTCTCGGCGAGCGGGACGTACTTCCCGACGTTCTCGAGGTTCTGGTGGGCGGGGATGACGTGTTGCGGCTGGAGCTCCTGGAGCATCTGGTAGTGGCCTTCCTGACTGAGGTGGCCGGAGACGTGGACGTCGTCGTAGATGCGTGCGCCCTGCATGCGGAGGAGCTGCTCGGACTGGTAGCGCTGGCCCTCGTTCGTCGGCTCGGGGATGACGCGCGCGGAGAAGATGACCTTGTCGCCGTCGTCGAAGTCGAACGGCGTCTCGCCGCGTCCCATCCGAGTGAGCATCGCGCGCGGCTCGCCCTGGTGGCCGGTGACGATGGGGAGGAAGTTCCCCTTCCCCTCGTTCATGATGCGTTTGAACGCGCGGTCGACGCTCTTGCGGTGGCCGAACATCCCGAGGTTGTCCGGGAAGTTCACGCGGCCCATGCGCTCAGCCGTACCGGAGTAGCGCTCCATGGAGCGCCCGAGGAGGATGGGCTGTCGGCCGATATCCTTCGCGAACTCGACGAGCGAGGTGACGCGGGAGACGTGGCTGGAGAACGTCGTCGCGACGATTCCGCCCGAGTAGTCCTCGAGGCTGTACATGACGTCCTTGAGGTGATTGCGGGCGTGGGACTCGCTCGGCGTGCGGCCCTTCCGGCCGGCGTTCGTGGTGTCCTCGATGTAGGCGAGAACGCCCTCGCCCTCGTTCGCGATCTCGCGGAACCGCTGCATGTCGAACGGCTCCTCGATGACGGGATTGTGGTCGATGCGCTTGTCGAGCCCGTAGACGACCGAGCCCTCCGGCGTGTGGAGGACGGGGTTGCTCGCGTCGATGATGGAGTGCGTGACGTGCACGAGTTCGAGCTCGCACTCGTCGCCGATCGCCATCCGCTCGTCGGGGTCCATCTTGACGAGCTCGTTGTCGACGCCGAACTTCTGCTCGCCTTCGAGCTGGCCTTTCACGAGCTCGATAGTGAACGGACGCGCGACGATGGGCGCGTCGTAGCGGTGGGCGAGTTTGCTGATTGCGCCGATGTGGTCGAGGTGGCCGTGCGTCGGCACGATGGCCTTCACGTCGCCCTCGAGGTCGGACATGACGCGGTCGTCCGGAATTGCGCCCATGTCGATCAGGTCGAGGCTGTGCATGCGCTCGGTTTCGACGTTGTCGTGGATGAGAACCTTCGACAGGTTCAGCCCCATGTCGAAGATGACGATGTCGTCTCCTGCGCGGACTGCCGTACAGTTACGGCCGACTTCTTCGTAGCCGCCGATTGTCGCGATTTCGATTTCCATAGTTGTATCACTGAAAGCCGCGTTTCGCGGAACCGTTCAGTACTGAAACTCCCGGCCGCTCGTCGTCGAGGACCGCGGCGTCTTGCAGCCGTCGGCCCCCGGCCGCGTCAACACGGCCGGAACTCCCGTTACCGGTCGTAGGGCGTCACCGGTTAAAAACGCCCGGGATTCTCGCTCCGAGCCGGAACATCCATCGCGTCTCAGGAGGGGGTCGCGTGAAGCGCGCCCCCGTCGTGTGTCTGTCCATCGCGGCCCTGGGACTTATCGTCTCTGCTGCGGCCGCGGCGACAGCACCCGGCCCGGTCTGGCTCGCCGTCGACGTCATCGCCGTCGTCGCTAACTCGCTCGCCATCGCCCTCATCGCTCTCGCGGAGGGATGGCTGTGAGCAGTTCGCTCGTTCCCTCCGGACCCTTCTGCGGGTGTGGAGGCTGCACCGACTCCGCTGACGTCGTCATCGACCACCCCGACCACGGGGAGCGCGTCGTCTGCGAGCAACACATCCGCGGCTACCCGGTGATCCGCCATGTCTAACGACATCCCAGCAACAACCACCACGAGTGACAGCTCGACGTACGTCTTACAGAACAACCCCTCTCTAGGAGGAAGATATCTTGATATCGGGAAGATATCTCGATATCTCGGAGAGGGATGGTGCGGTTTCGGAGGTGGTCGCGATGTCTGACGGGTCCGACCTCTTCGTCCGCGACCTCGACGAGACGCTCTATAGCTTCCTCGACGCTGACAATCGGACGAAGAAGGAAGCCGTCGAGACCGCACTCACTCGTGAGTACGGTGGTGAGCGGAAGCAGGCCATCGACGTCCGCATCGAGCAGAAGGACCGCCGTATCGACCTCCTCCAGCAGGAGATATCGGAGCTCCAGGCCGAACTCGACCGCGAGAAGAACGAGCGGGAAGCCCTGGTCGACCGGCGGCAAGAACTCGACAACGAGCGCACGTACGAGGACGACCTCCGCGCGCTCTTCGAGGAGTTCGCCGAGTCACGTGCCGTGCTCCCGCGGTTCCGGTCGGACGCTCGCGACATCGCCGAGGAACACGGGGAAACGCTCGCCACAATCGAGCAGGACCTCCGCCATCTCGCCGACGAGGAGGACGTCGAGATCGACGCCGACCGCTGGACGGACGACTACGGGGAGGGTCTCTGATGACGGGGCCGAACCCAGATAGCGAGCTCGTCGAGAAGTTCGAGGAGTTCTTCCGCCGCTACTACAGCGACGACGTCGGCGAACTCGCGCGGCTCTACCCGAAGGAGCAGAAGTCGCTCATCGTCGAGTTCGGGGACATCTACAAGTTCGACACGGACGTCGCGGACGACTGGCTCACCCACCCGAGCACCGTCCGGGACGCGGCCGAGGAGGCGCTCCGGCTGTACGATCTCCCGATTGACATCAGCCTCGGGAGTGCGCACGTCCGCCTGACCGATACGCGGGGAGCGATGGAGCGTGAGTCCATCGGCGACCTGGGCGCGGAGAGCATTGGCGACTACGTCGCGGTCCGCGGCCAGCTTGAGAAGGTCACCGACAAACTCTACCGCGTGGTGGAGGCGGTGTTCGTCTGCCAGCGCTGCGGGCACGAGACGACCGTCCCCCAGGAGCACGGAGAGTTCCAGGAGCCCTATCAGTGCGCGTCCTGTGAGCGACAGGGTCCGTTCAAGCTCGACCCAGAACGCTCGGAGCTCGTGAACCTCCGGAAGCTGAAGGTCACCGAACTCCCTGAGGAGCGGTCGAACGCGCAAGGCGAGGATATCGCGGTGTTCGTCGAGGACGACCTCGCCGACTGGGGGTCCCGAGAAAACGGCCTCCCCGACCGCGCCGGCGAGGAGATCGTCGCCCTCGGACAGTACGTCCTCGACGAGTCCGGGACCAACGACAACGGGGAGTTCGACGGCTGGCTCCTCGGCGGCGCACTCCACTTCCCGGAGGATGCCGCGCGCGACATCGACGTCGAGGAGTACCGCGAGGAGTTCGAGGCGGTCGCCGCGGCCGACGACACCATCGAGCAACTCCGCGACTCCATCGCCCCACAACTCGACCTCGACGAGGACGTCGAGGCGGCGTTCGAGGGCGCGGTCGCCTGGCTCTTCGACTCCTACAGGATCGAGCAGGACGGCGGCTCATTCCGTGGGAATATCCATATGGGGTGGATCGGCGATCCCGGGAAGGGGAAGTCGACCGCTGCGTCCCGACTGTCCCACCTCTCGCCGAAGTGCGAGTACCGGAGCGGGGGGAGTCTGAAGAAGGTCGGCCTCACCTCGGCGGCCGTCCAGGAGGAGTTTGCCGGGAAGACCGAGTGGACACTCCAGCCCGGCATCCTCCCACGAGCGAACGAGGGGCACTGCATCATCGACGAGGTGGACGCCGTAATGGACGCTGAAACGAAAAGTCTCCACGACGCCCTGGAGGGCGAGCAGATGCTCAAGGTCGACAAGGCCGGCATCAAGGCGAACCTCCCGACGCGCACGGCACTCCTCGCACTCGGCAATCCGACCCACGGGCGGTTTGACCGTTACGAGCCCGTCGCCGAGCAGGTCGACCTCGACGACGCGCTCATCGACCGGATGGACCTCCTCTTCGCGCTCACCGACGTCGTCAACGAGGAGCGCGACCGCTCGAAGGCCTCCCACATCATCGGGAGCTACCGCGAACTCTCCGAGGAGGAGGTCTACGAGCGTGGCGCTCGAAGCGAAGCCCCCCGGGACCGTGAGACGGTCGACCAGCCCGTCGCCGACGATGTGTTCAAGGCGATGATTCTCTACGCTCGCGAGAACGTCTTCCCCGTCCTCAGCGACGAGGCCGCCGAGATGCTGGAGGACTTTTACGTCGACGTCCGCGATCTCAACGGCGGGCACGCCGAGGACGACGATGCAGCCATCCCGGCGACCCCGCGGAAGCTGGAGGCCGGTATCCGCATCGCGACCGCGTTCGCTCGCGCCTGCCTCTCCGACACCGTCGAACCGGAGCACGCCGAGCGCGCCATCCGTGTGTCGAAGCGCGTCATCGGTCTCAACTACGACCCCGAGACCGGGGAGTTCGACGCCGGCCGCACTGATGAGGGAGAGCCGAAGAGCCAGCAGGAACGCCGGAAGCGCATCAAGGCCCTCATCGACGACCTCGATGACGCCGGGTCTGGGGGTGGTGCGAAGATGGAGGACGTCCTCGATGCCGCACAGTCCGAGGGTATCGGTCGCTCGCAGGCCGAGCACGATATCGATAAACTCGGAGGGCAGGGCGAGGTTATGTTCCCGGCTCACGGGGAGGTGCGGACGACATGACCCGCAACGACGTTCAGCCTGCGAGCGAGGTCTATCGAGCGACGTGTTCCTGCGGGAAGGTCGTCGTCGAGCGCGATGCCGACGCCGCGAACCTCCCGAGAGAAAACAACCGGAGTATCGCCGAGTCCGCCGTTGGTGCGCACGAGTTCACCCACGAGTGGCGAGACGAGACGGTCGAGATTGAACGGAGTTGGTCGTCGTGAGCGATAAGTCCGCCCGCGAAGTCGAACACGAGAATGAAGTCGGCGACGTCCTTCGGAAGCTGGATTCGTCGAATTGGGTGGTCACGAACCGCATGATCGACGTGGATACCGGCGAGACGCTGTACCGCCTCCGAGAAGACTGGCACAACCCGGCGACCGAGGTCCTCACCGAGGAGCAGGTCAGTCGAGCGTTCGACGTCGTCGAGGACGGTGATCGCGATGTCTGAGCGCGATACTGACCGCTTGTGGAAGGTGTTTCGTGCGGGGTATCTTGAGTCCGCCGAAGGTTGGAATGGAGAGACGTACCACGACAATCCCGAGGCGTATGAAAGACGCCTGAAAGCGCGTTTCGAGGCGCTGAATGAATCGGGTAAATTCGATGAACCGCTTGAGTGGTCTGTAGACACGGAAGCCGAACGGGGTGAGCCTGACTCGTGAGGCTCTACTACACTGGGGCGTCCCCGGATAATCTCCGGAAGGCGCGGCAGCACGCGCCGTCGCACGTTCATGGCGCTGGGTGGACGCCCGACAAGATGACGCCGCACGACGTCCCGTTCTTCGTCGACAACGGCGCGTTCACGGATTCGTTCGAGTGGGAGTCGTGGTTCGATGCGCTGGAGAAGGCAAAGGTGGAGATGCCGCGTCTCCCGGACTTCATTGTCTGGCCCGATGTCCACGGTGACGCCGAGGCGACGTTCGAGCTCTGCGACCGACTCTTCAACGTCGAGCTCAACCGAGAGGGGAGAGCACTCCTCGCCCGCCGTAGGGACTTCGACCGATTCATCGCACTCCATCCAGGCCTCCCACTCGACGAGCAGTTCGACCGCGCCCTCTCCCTCGGTGCCGACGGTGTCTTCGTGGGTGGCCCGTCACGCTGGCAGCGCTCCCGGGGAGCGGAGATCGTCCGCCGCGCGAAGGACGTCGGCTGCCGTGGAGTCAAAGAAACGAGCCGGCTTCGCGTCCACTTAGGGAACCCAGGGAGCGCAGAGGGTCTCGTCTGGGCGTACCGTGTCGGCTTCGACAGCGTCGACACCACGAGCATCTTCCAGAACCAATCCTGGGGCTGGCTCGAAGCGCTCGAAGCCGCGACCGACGAAACCCACACGCCGACGCCGGACACGGCACAGGCAGAACTCGGAGCGTGGTCGACGTGATCGACGACGTCTACCTGAGGGGTGACACTGCGGACCCCCATAAACCGGACGGCGACCTGATGCGAACGCCGTCGGGCCACGTCTACGAGATGGGGACATGGCACGACTGCGGTGTTAGTGACTGTCCCGCGAACGCTCCTCGGGAACGAACGGATCGAGACGAAGAGACTGAACCGCCGTCCAGGGCGATTTCCGGGCTGCTCTGGGAGTATGGCCAGCAGATGAACGCGGCGTCCACCCACATGGCGGCCGAGGGCGTCGAAATCAAGGGTCTGACCGTCCTCGAGTCCTACGACCGCGTCCTTCATCCGTGGATGCACGGCCGGCGTCCCCACGAGATCTACGAGCGCATCAGGGGGTGGTTCGCATGAGCGGGAGTCGCTACGAGCGCGGGTTCGTCCGGATGTTCTCGACGGGCGAGTGGTGGGCGCAGCGCGCGGCGGCCTCGGGATCGGCGACGGACGCTGACCTCCCGGATGTCACGTTCGCGCACGACGGTATCGGGTTCGCTGGCGAGCTGAAGACGACGTCGAGGCCGACGGCGTACGTCGACGCCGACGAAGTCCGAGCACTCCAGCGGTATGCCGCGGCCTACGGGATGCGTGCGTGCCTCCTCGGCCGCTGGAAGGGCGAGCGCGCTTACTACATCTGGAACCCAAACGATGTCGAGCGAACGGACGGTGGGAACTACCGCCTCAACCCACAGGATGGGACGCACGCCGCGATAGTCGTCGAACCCGGGGCGGCGTTCGCTGGCCGACGCCCCGAAGACTGGACCGGAGCGATGCTCGCCGACGCCCTCGCTGGAGGCGACCGGCCATGACGCCGAATGACGAGCGGATACTCGCCGTGCTCGACGACGCCGACCGCGCGCTCACGGCGGCCGAGATCGCGGAGCACACCGGCATCCCCCGGACGTCGGTGTACAAGAGCGTTCGTCGGCTCCGGAACGCCGACGAAATCGAGGCGCGGCCCTGTCTCTGGGACGCTCGGAAGACGGTCTACTGTCTGGAGACGGTAGCAACCGGTTAGCTTAACCAGCTATGCAGTGATGCAGTGAGTGTAGGAAGTCTCGGTGACCCCGTTCGGTGGTTTCGGGCGAGAGACGATGACCTACGGATTGCACCGCTCTCTGGAAGCCTCTCGAACGAGAACTCGCGCCTGCGCGCGACCACGTCGATGCCGTCGTAGTCAGGGCGCGTGCCCCTGGGGACAACTCGGGGATCGCGCCTTCTGATACGACTTTCCCACGGCCCAGTTTCATACCAGCACGCACACACGAATCCTTTTAAATACCATGAAGCAGACGAACGGCGCAGAACACCCACACCCATGACCAAACCCCGCGACCGACGCGTCCACCTCGCCCTCAAATGGCGGTACCTCGACAACCTCGACGTCGACGAAATCCAAGACCGCTTCCGCGAGAACGGCTACGGCGACTACGCCCCGTCGACGATCCGGAAGTACCTCAACGAGCAGCCGAAGGAGGAGGTCATCGAGCAGATCGAGAAGAAGCACGCCGACGTCCGCCTCCAGATCGCCGAACGCGAAGAGGAGATGTACAAGCGAGCTCGGGAAGCCGAATCCCAGGCCGTCGAGGACCAACCGCGGAAGCGCGTCGTCCCTGCGACAAGTCGCGTGTCCCAGAAGCAGACCCCGTTCTACACGAACCCGTGGGAGGTTCTCGACGCCGACGATGACCGCCGTCCGGAGTGGGCGACACCGGAGGACATCATCATCGTGTTCGACGAGGACGAGGAGGTCATGCTCGATCCGGGAGAGAAGTACCCGATCCGGGAGTTCGACGGCTCCCCAAAGTACACGACGTCGTTCGCCGGCCTCGACCGAGACGAACCCGATCTCCGCGCGAAGCAGTCGGCACGCCAAGAGCAGACCCAGCACCTCCAGGCGAAGGGCGAGATCCTCGGCGCGTACGAGCAGAACATCAACATCTCGGGCGAACTCGACACCGAGACCGAGATCTCCCTCGACGAAGACCTCGAAGAGGGGGTGCTTGAAGCCGTCCGGGAGGCTCAGAAGGAGGATGCCGCAGAGTGACCCGCCGAGGAGTCTGGAGGCAATCGGTGTGAGCATCGAAGAGGCCGTCCGCTGGGCCCTCCAGCCCAACCCAGAGAACGCCCGGACCTGGCAGCATCCGGTCGCGAAACTCCGCGCCGAAGCCTACTGTTTGGTGATCACGTTCGTCCCCCACTCCCGCAACTCCTACCAGCGCAAAGCCGTGACGCTCGTTCTTGTCGCCGGGTGGCTCTATATGTCCTGGCGGCAGCTCTCCCACCAGTTCGTTCCCACCTCACTCTACGGGCCGCTGTCCGCGATCATCTGGGTGCTCGTCGGCCGCTTCTACGGGATCGAGATCGATAAATTCGCGGCGCTCGCCGAGCAGGACTGGTCGGTAACCATCGAGACCGGCAGCCCGCCGCCGACGTCCCCAGATGAAGCGCTCGATGATGAGGACGTCCCCGTCGATCACGACGCCGGCGACGGAGACGGCGAAGACGGAGGTGGCGTGTGATGGCGTCCACTGGCGACGTCGAATCCGGGGCAGCGATGCGGCGAGCGAAGCGCGACGTTCTCAACCCCATCGAGAACCCGGACCGCTGGATGGACTTCGCGAACGAGGTCACCCGCGGCTACATGGGCGCGGAGCTCGACGACTACCACCTCCTTGGCGACCATCACCGCCAGTGGATCGAGGACTTCCAGGCCGACGAAGACCTCGTCCTCATGTGCCATCGGGACGGCCTGAAGACGACCATCAACATCGTCGTCCTCATCGCCCACCTCGAGTACCAACCGGGCTTCCGCGCTCACTGGATCGCGAACAACCAGGAGCAGGCGTACAAGAAGGCCGACGAGGAACTCTCCAACTTCATCGAGCGGAACCCCTGGCTCGTCGAGCTGAACAAGCCGATGGAGAAGGACTCGAAGACGTCGAAGACGTGGGCGAACGGCTCGAAGCTGAACGCCGGCTGGCTCTTCGGCGGCATCGAGGGCGACCGCAGCCACCTCCTGGTGCTCGACGACGTCATCAAGGAGCACGGCGACGGCGACACCGACCGCATCCTCGACTGGATCGAGGGCGTCACCGTCCCGATGGTCAAGGACGGCGGCCACACCGTCATCATCGGGACGCGGAAACGCCCCGACGACATCTACGCGCACTTCAGGAGTCAGGAGGGGTACGCCGTCCGCGAGTATCCAGCCGTCCTCGACGTCTGGGACCAAGAGTTCCGTGAGGACGCTGACTGGGAGGCGCGGCGTCCCGACCCCGGACTCTACAGCGAGGTCGATGACCCCTGGCACGAGGGCGAGACCATGCAGGTCCTCTGGCCAGACGCCCGCGGGCCGGAGTGGCTCGCCGACAAGCGCACGAAGATGAGCGACCACCGCTTCTGGCGCGAATACTCGCTCGTGCTTCGGGGCGCGGCGGGCGATCTCCTCGACGCCAGCGCGGTGAACCGGCTCGTCGACGACGGCGGCTGCAGTATCCGCGGCCGCCAGCCCCCACGCGAGTACACGGCGGGGGCCGGCGAGGCCGTCATCGTGGCACACGACCCTGCGGCGTCGAAGACTGGTGACCGGGCGGCGTTCGTGACAGAGCTCGTCCGCCGGGACGGTCGCCGCGTCCCCCTCGACGTCCAGTACGGTAAGGGCCTCCAGCCCTCGGACGTCAAGGCGACACTCACCGACCTCGACGAACGCTACGACCCCGCGATGGTCGTCATCGAATCGAACGGGATGCAGACGTACGTCGCGAACGACGCCATCGAGTTCTCCGCGAGCCTGCGCGGGAAGGTCCGCGGCATGTCGACGTCCGGCCAGAAGCACTCGTGGGAGAACGGCATCCCCCGGTTGCAGACGCTTGTCGAGAACGGTGGGATCCTCTTCCATCGCGGTGACGACGGGGTCGAGGATCTCATCCAGGCGATGCTCTCCCTCAAGATGGAGGATAACAAGCTGAAGGGCCACACGCCCGACCTCGTCGCGGCGTGGTACATGGCGGAGAAGGGTATCCAGGCGTTGGAGAAGGCGGGCGTCCTTGACGAGACGGACCCCGGCGCTGACGGCGACGACGACACGCATCGAGACGCGAACACCGGCCTCGGCATCAACACACTATGACTCAACATCCCAGCAAGGACGAAGACAGCGAGGAACAGACGAAGCACGCTATCGCCGGCGGCGAGGACGTCGTCGACAAACTCCAGCACGCGACCGACGGGGACGACGATGAGTGAGGCGTTCAAGTGCGATTTCTGCGAAGAGTTCAAAAAAGGCGAGCCCGCCGAGGAACTCTTCCGGAAAGAACACATCGACAGGCAGGGGACCGACGTCATCCACGTTGCAGACGTCTGCCATCCCTGTTGGGACGAACTCGGTCCGCAGTCTCAGGAGGTGAGTGGCGATGAGTGACGGAGACAACGAAGGCGAGCACACGGAGACCATCGAACTCCGAGCGTCGACCGAGCGCGGTGTTCCGTCGCCGAAGGGTCGGGAGAAGTCGACGACGAGCCAGCAGGAAGAGGCGGCGAAGTGGGAGGAAGGGCCGCACGACACCATCAACCCGCCCTACCCGCTGGAGAAGCTCGCCCAACTCTCCGAGATCAACGAGACGCGGGACGTCGCCGTCCGAAAGAAGGCGAAGTACACCGCCGGCTACGGCTTCGACATCGTCCCAGCCGACAGCGCCGACGCCGACGACCCACCCGGCGAGGACGTCGTTCGCGAGTTCTGGGACGGAGGGAAATTTACGCTCGGGCCGGACGCGATGGCGACGACGTCAACGGCGCTCCTCGAACGAGCGATGCAGGACTACGAGGGCATCGGGTTCTTCGGCTTAGAGGTGCTCGTTCAGGGGGACGGCACGCCCATCGGTCTCGCGCACGTCCCCGCGCAGACGCTTCGCCGTCGGCAGGAGACGTCGGAAGGCTGGGTGCAGATCCGGAACGGAGAGACGCAGTACTTCGCGCCGTTCGGTGCGCGGTACTCCGACGAGGGCGAGGAGCAGTACTTCATCGACCCCGAGACCGGGGAACGCCAACCGGATGCGGATGGCGCGGCGAACGAACTGATTGTCCTGCACAACCCTGCGATCTCCTCGGTCTACTACGGCCTCCCCGACGACGCCTCAGCGATCCAGACCATCCAGGGCGACCAGGCGGCGAAGACGTTCAACGTCTCGTTCTTCGAGAACGACGGCGTCCCCCGAATCGCCGTGATGGTCGAGGGAGGAACCGTCTCCGACCGGACGCGTGAGGACATCCGGAATACGTTCATGGCCTCGAAGGGCGCAGAAGAATCGCATCGGACGGCGATTATCGACGTCGAACCCACGGCGAACCCGATGGACGACCTCTCCGGAAATGGCTCCTCGCAGAACGTCTCCATCAAGGTCGAGCCACTCACCGTCGGCGTGGAAGAGGACGCGAGCTTCACGGAGTATCGCCGGCATAACGAGCACGAAATCCTCAAGGTCCATGAGGTCCCGCCGGCCGTCGCCGGCTACACGGACTCCGCGAACTTCGCGCAGGATTCGCAGGCCCAGCGGGAGCAGTTCGCGGAGGACGTCATCCAGCCGCGTCAGCGCGCCCTCGCGATGCGCCTCTACGAGACCATCCACAAGGTCGGCCTCGACGTCGACGGCTGGACGCTTGAGTTCAAGCTCCGCGGCGCGTCGAACCGGCAGAAGGAGGTGGAGATCGCGTCGACGGTCGCGCAGGGGAACTCTGCGAACGCGATCACGGTGAACGAACTGCGGACGGAGTACCTCGACCTCCCGCCCCTCACAGATGACGCCGGCGACCCGCTCCCGATGGGGCAGCTCCTCCTCACCGAGGTCGGGAGCGTCCCGTCCGGCCCCCGCGGCGACATCCAGGCGGCCGTCGACGATGCCATCGAGGAAGCGAAGCGCGAGCAGCGCGCGGAAGACCTCGGCTACGACGTGGAAGCCCGCTCCGACGGTGGGGGTGAGGGGTAGTGTGCCAGGCCTGCCGGCGTGCGGGTAGCCAGGACGTCCTCCACAAGAGTCCCGGCGATGTCCACCGCCGAGCCAAGTACGCGCCGTCGGTCGAGCGCTTCATCGAGCAGTACTCCCGGGAGTACGCTCGCGAGCTGAAGCAGTCCGAGGTCGAGCTCCTCGAAGCGCTTCGGGATGGCCGGCTGCAACTCCTCAACGAGAACGCGCTCCACGGGCAGGTCCGGGAGATCTTCGTCGACGGCCGCGCCGAGTACGACGCCGTCGTGAAGGGGATGCATATCGACGGCGCGGACGCCGGCCGGGAGGTCGCCATCCAGCGGCACGCCCTCGATATCTCGATGGACCTCACCCGCGACGAGGTCATTCGGGTACTGGAGTCGAACGCGCTCGCGATGAGTGAAGCGACCACCCAGCGCATCGTCGGTGACCTCTCGGAGGCGCTCGCCCGCGGGTACCGCGAGGGGATGAGTATCCCCGATATCGCGGACGTCCTTGAGGACGAGGTCTTTGAGGATATGCGGGGGTGGGAGTCGGAGCGGATCGCTCGGACGAACGTCGTCAGTGGGAGCAACAAGGGGGCGACCGAAGCCTACCGTGACTCGGGGGCGGTCGGGAAGGAGTGGGTGGCGACGTCCGGGCCGCGGACGCGGAAGACGCATCGCGAAGCCGACGGTCAGGTCGTCCCCATCGACGGGACGTTCGTTGTCGGCGGCGCGCAGGCTGACCACCCCGGCGACGCGAGCCTGCCGCTTGACGAGCTCATCAACTGTCGATGCACGGTCGCGCCCGTCCGCGACCCCGCGAGGCTTGGAGCATGACCGGCGAGAACGTCTACCTGAGTGAGCGCGCGCTCGAAGTGCTCGACGACGTCCAGTCAGATTTCGAGGATCGCTACGGCTTCGAGCCGTCACTCTCGCAAGCGATCATCTCGCTCGCCGATGGTCACGAGACTTTCGGCGACGAGTAGTCACAAGGTTTCTTCAGAGAACACGATATAACGCGATAAAGGCCTTTACAGCGTCCAGTGCGTGGATTTAGACGCATGAGCACCGAGTCCCGACAGTCGCTATCGAAGACTGTCGAGATGAAGGCCGTCGACGACGAGCGGCAGATCGCTGTCGGCGGGGTGCTCGTCCCGAACAAGGTCGACCTCCAAGGCGACTTCGTCCGACCTGAGACCATTCAGGCGCTCGCGGATGACTTCATGCGCCGACTCCAAACCGGCGGCGACGCCGAGGGCGGCGTGATGCACGCCGCGTTCCCCGGCAGCGACGATGTCACCCTCGCCGAAAACGACGTCCTCGACGAAGCTCGGACCGTCGGCGGGAAAACGTTCCCTGCTGGCACCTGGCTGCAGTCGTGGAAGTTCCACGACGACCGCCTCTGGCGACTCGTCAAGTCCGGCACGCTCGCTGGCTACAGTATCGGCGCGCGCGAAGTGCTCGCGAAGGAGTACTCGCCCGACAGCGTCCCGGCTGGCGTCGTCGTCCCCGATTACCACTCGGACGGCGAGCCCGTCGAGGAAATTGTCGGCGGGAAGATCGTCGAGGTGTCCTCGGTGGACATCCCGGCGGTTCCCGACGCCCAGATGGTCTCCCTCAAGAGCGCGGATGACCTCGCGAAAGCGCAGGACGCGCTCACCGAGGGGATGGAGGCGTGCGTCACGGTCCTCCAAGATCGCGGCCACGGCGAGACGGAAGCGACCGAACTCTGCACCTACCTACAGGACAACACCAAGATGACCGACGACCCCGACGGCGACGACGCCGGCGGGGAGACACCCGAGAAAGACGTGGACGAAGACGCCGGCTCGGATGGCGGGCCGGAGAAGTCGGCCGACGAGGCCGGACTCTTCGCCCGCGTCGGCCGCGCCGTCTTCGGCGGCGAGAAATCCGCCGAGGAAGCCGTCGAAGCTGCAGAGGCCGAGGCGGAGAAGGCCGGTCGCGTCCTCTCGAAGGCGAACCGCGAACGCGCGATGACGATCCACGATGAAGCGCTCGCGATGGTCAAGTCATCGAGTCAGGTCGACACGAGTGACTACCAGGCGTTCGCCGACGACCCGAGTGTCTCCTACGACGGCAGCGGGACGAGCAGCAAGCAAACTAACTCTACAGAACCCGACATGAGTGACAAGAACGAGGACGAACCCCCTGAGTGGGCGAAGAGCCTCATCGACGACGTCGAAGAGCTGAAGAACGATATCGCAGAAGAGAAGACCGAGACCGAACCCGAAGAGGGCGAGGAGAAGTCCACCGACGGGGAGGAGGAGGAGATGCCCGAATGGGCGAAGAGCCTCCAAGAAGACATCAACGAGACGAAGAGCGACCTCGACGACCTCGCCGAAGCTCGCGGGAAGAGCCAGCAGATCGGCGGCGAAGGCGACGAAACCGAAGCGGATGGCTGGGAGAAGACGTTCGGCATCCCGGGTGACGCCTGATGTCGAGCGCGAACCGCGACGCCCTCGACAAGGTCACCACGGGTGACTTCGCCGGCGGCGGCCTGCTGAGCGACAAGCAGTTCGAGCAGTTCTACCAAAAGGTCCAGGACCAGACGGTTCTGATGCCTCGTATCCGAATCCAGCCCGTCGACGCTCCCAAGGGCCAGATCGACAAGATCGGCGTCGGCGAACGCCTCCTCCGCGAGGCAACCGAGGGGGAGTCCTCGGGCGACAGTGGCCTGAACTCGCCGAACACCGGGAAGATCGACTACTCGGTGACGAAGGTGGAACTCCCGTGGGAGCTCTCGAACGAGACCCTCGAAGACACCATCGAGCACGAGAACACGGCGAACATCCTCCTCAACAAGTTCACTCGCCAGTTCGGTGTGGACATCGAGGACCTCGGCGCGAACGGCGATGAATCCAGCGGCGATTCCTTCATCGGCATCGAAGACGGCTGGATCAAGCTCGCGACCGACCAGGGGAGCCCGACCTACGATCACCAGAACGCCGCCATCGACAAGTCGGTGTTCTCGAACGTCCGTCACCTCCTCGATCAGAAGTACAAGCGGACTCAGAACCTCGTGTTCGTCGGGTCCGGCTCGCAGAAGGAGGAGTTCGAGGAGTACGTCACCGACCGGTCGACGGCGGCTGGGGACGCGATGCTGATGAACGGCGACGACCCGACGCCGTTCGGCTACGACTGGATCACTCCTCCGTCGTGGCCTGACGACACCATCATGTTCGTCGACCCGCAGAACCTCCTCTTCATCCCCCAGCGCCGGCAGAAGGTCAACATGACGACGGAGGGAGAGGCCATCGTCCGCCGCGACCTCTACGCGATCTACAACATGATCGCCCGCGCCGACTTCCAGATCGAGGAAGCCGAGGGTGTCGCACTCGCCACGAACATCGCGGCTCCGTGAGGTACCACTGATGGGAATCACTTACACGAAGCAGGACGATGACTGGGACGGCGCGCATTCTCGACTCGTGCGCGTTCTCGCAGCGTTCGACGCGAGCTACACGAACGGCGGCGAGGCCCTGGCCGCGAGCGACGCGGACATGGCGAGCATCGAGCGCGTCGTCGTCGAGGAGACCGTCACCGAATCCGGCTACGTCGTCGGCTACGACGAGAGCGCCGGCGTGCTCAAGGCCTACGCAAGTTCCGGGACTGCCGGGAACCCACTGCAGGAGGTCGCGGACGCCGCCGACCTCTCCGGCGAAACCGTCACGCTCACCGTCTACGGGAGGGGGTCCGCATGACCTACGCGGTGGTGACGCTCAAGGACCGCGAAGATGGTGGCCCGATGCGCTACCGAACTGCTGACGGCGTCGACGTCTCCGAGACCGACCCAGATGCGTTCGTCGACCACGACGGCCTCGACGACTGGCTCGAAGGCAAGCCCCTCCTCGTGAAGGCCCGCGGCCTCGACGACATCCGCGACATCTGCGGCCCGGGCATCATCCCGGCGGAGCATGGTGGCGAGCCGGCGGAGGAGCCCACCGACGAGCCGACGGACGCGACACCCGCGGAGGCGCTCCCGGACGATCTCGTTGACGTCCTCGACGACGGTACTATCGGGGATCTGGAGGACGCGCTCGCGACGGGCGAGTACGACGGCGTCCTCGATCTCGCCCAGGACTACGAGGTCGCGCATCAGGATCGCGAGGGCGCGGTGGACGCCATCCACGGGCGCGCCCGAGACCTTGCAGAGGAGGCTAACTGACGATGCCCGCCCCGTACGTGTCCGTCGAGGAGCTCGAAGCCGAGTTGTCGTGGACGGCCGAGGACCTCGGCGTCCCGACCACGGACACCGACGGGGACGGCACCCCCCAGTGGACTAACCTCCTCGAACGCCTCCTCCGCGAGGAGTGCGAACGCGTCGACGACTGGCTCGGCACGACCTTCGAGATCACGACCACGACCGCGACGCTCGACGGAACCGATGGGGATGAACTCCCGCTTCCGAAGCGTCCCGTGCAGTCGGTCGCGTCCGTCACCATCCACACGGAGGACGGCGACACGACCGTTCCGGTCGAGGACGTCGTCGTGGAGGAGGCGTTCATCGCACTCCTCCCGTCGGCCGACGTCGACGCGTTCCCCGACGGCCGCCGCTCGGTATCCGTTGAGTGGACATACGGCTACGAGACCGTCCCCGGCCCGGTCCGCGAGGGCGTCATCCGGCTCGTCCGGAAGCGCCTCGCGATGATCGAGGAGGACGGCCTCAAGCAGGAGTCCGTCGGCGACGGGTCGTGGACGTACCAAGTCCCCGCTGACGTCCGCCAGGAGGTCCGGGCGAGTGTCGCTCGCTACGCGCCGCCACGGTACTCGCCGGCGGCGGAGGTCATCTAAGATGGCACGGAACCGTATCCGCGCGAAGGCGACGCACAACGCGACCGTCACCGAACGCCAGGAGACCGGCACGAACCCGGCCGGCGAGCCACTCTACGACGACGTCGAGGTCGTCGCCGGGATGCCCGTCCGCTACCAAGCCGCCGGGAAGGGCTGGGTGCGCGAGGTCGCGGGCGAGCGCGTCCGCGAAGCGCCCTCGATGCAGGTCCCAGCCACCTACCAGGACGACCTCAACGAGGGGCAGACGATCACGCTCTCCGACGGCCGCGAGTTCACGGTCGTCAAGATCAACCCACGGTACGGGCGCGCCGGCGTCGACCACCTCGAACTGGAGGTGGAGCGCAGTGGCTAACGGCCCGATCAAGATCGAGTGGGAGAACGGCCACGCACCGAAGGACGTCAAGCAGCGTCTCCGCCGGCTCGTCGAGGAGCTCCGGTCCGAACTCAAGGGCGCGATGGAGTGGGCGGTCGACAAGATCGAGGCGACGGCGAAGAAGCTCGCCCCGGTCGACACCGGCCGACTCCGCTCCGATATCAACAACGCCGTCAACCGTATCGCCCGAGACGCCGTCCGCGGCCGCGTCGGGAACAGCGTCGAGTACGCGCCCGTCCAGGAGTACGTCTACAACCCCTACCTCGGACCCGCCCTCGAAGCGCACGTCGTCGAGATTCGCGATCACTTCGAGCGAGTCGTCAGCGAGGTCTGCGGCGAGGTGAGCCGCTCGTGACTGACGAGCAGCCGCGCGACGAGGAGGGCAACTACGCGGAGAAACCCGACGAGTCGAATGATGGTGACGGGGCGACGAACTCCGTCGACGACCGCTGGTGGCTCACGAACGACGTTGTCACTCTCGGTCTGAACGCGGCGTTCATCGGCCTGATCTACCTCGACGCGCTTGACCATGCGGCCCTCGGCGACATCCCGGCGATGGCGTGGATGGGGCTTCTCGCCCTCGTGCTCGGCGCGAACTTCTGGGCGTTCGGCCCAGCCGCTCGCGACGCCTGGCAGGCTGTGCAGAAGAACGGGGGTGGCGGGAAGTGAGCAGCGAGAGCGCGCCGAAGTCGAGTGAGGTGCTCGTCGGCCTCATCCAAGCGCTCCAGAACGACGCGGACGTCGTCGACGCGCTCGGCGACGCGGGCCGGATTAGCATCGGGAGTCCCGCCGACGAGCAGGACGACCCGGTCGTCCTCCGGCTCAGCCTCTTCGACGGCGACGGCACACACCGCGGGACGGGAGCGACCCGCCACCGCCACACCGTCCAAGCATCCGTCATCGCGACGCGCGACTGGCGGGAATCGAACGGCATCCTCGCGATGCGCGAAATACTCGACCACGCCAGCGACGTCCTCGACATCGGGGGCGGCGTCTCCTGGCTCGTCCCCCGCGGCCCCGGCGGCACCGGCGGTCCGGAGATGAGTGAGGGGCAGCGTACGACCATCGCGGCGCGCTGGCGCTACCAGACAACCCACATCAGATAATCCATGAGCTCAGCAGGAGAAGCACCGAGCGAACTGACCGGGGCGTTCATCGAGATCGCGAAAGTCACCGACCTCGGAGCAACCGGCGAATCGGAGACCGTCGTCGGCAACACGACCGCCGACGTCAGCATCAGCAAGGACCAGACGAATAGCGAGACGAACAAGCACAGTCAGCGCCGGAGCGTCCGAACGAAGACCTACAACACTCTCGACATCGAGGTGCCTGCACTCCTCGTCCCGGGCGCGTCCCAGCTGGAGACGATGGGCGTCGTCGACTCCGACGGCGAGGAGATCTACGGCGATGTCTGGGACGCCTGCCGCATCCACATCTACGACAAGGAGCCGGCGACGGCGTCGAGCCCGGCGCAGACGTTCGAGTTCGAGAACGTCGAGTGGGACTGGAGCGAGATCAGCCTCCCCGAGGACTACGGCGAGATCTCGTTCACCGGCTGGGTCCACGGCGCATGGCGGCGCGGAAAAACCGCGACCTCGTAAGATGACCCATGTCTGCTAACCCCACCACTCCGAACGCACCGGACTACGAGAACGACGACGTCGCCCAGGAGCTCCGCGAGCGTCGCACCTCCATCGAGGACGAGCGCGAGACCGAGCTGAAGGAGAACCTCTCGACGAAGGAACGCCTCCAGCAGGCGCGCCGCGAACGCAAATCCTTCGAGATGGACGTCGACGGCATCTCGCTGGAGTTCGCGCCGCCCGGCGGGATGCAGTCGGAGCGCCTCACGGAGATCGGGATGGAGTGGATGACGCTCTTCGACGGTCTCGACGAGGACCTCCCCGAGAGCGAGGAGGAACTCGACGACGTCCGCGAGCAGAGCGAGGAGGTCGCCGAGAAGGTCGGCGAGTACGGCCGGGAGCTCGCGGAGATCCTCGCTGACTGCAGCACCGACCCCGACCTCGACACGGCGTTCTGGCGGGAGACGTACACTACCGCAGAGCGCATCGAGATGAGCCAACGCCTCATGGCCGGTGGCGAGGACCCGATGACGGCGGAGGAGGTCGAGCAGTTTCGCTCGGAGTGACGTCGGCCAGTGGTGGTTCGGCCTCCTCCGCGACTTCGGGATGACCCCCAGCGAGTGGGGCGAGCTTCCACGCGAGGAGCGAGAGTACCTCGAGGTCGCGTCCCTCGAAGCGAGCGAACAAATGCAGTCCGAAATGCCCAACACCTAACTTATGTTTGACAGTCTCGTCACCGGTCTCACGCTCAACTCCAAGGGCTTCACCGCCGGCGCGACGCGAGCCGAGCAGTCGATGGACTCCCTCGAAGACCGAGCCCGGTCACTCGGGGCGTCCATGCAGGACGTCGGCGCGCAGATGTCGATGTTCGTCTCCCTCCCACTCCTCGCCGCCGGCGCGGCCTCAGTCAAGGTCGCGTCCGATATCCAGGAGCTCCAGAACCGGATGGAGGTCACGTTCGGCGAGTCGACACAGCAGATCGTCTCGTGGTCGAAGACGTTCGCGCGAGAAACCGGCCGGAGTCGCTATCAGATGCAGAAACTCGCGACGACGCTCGGCACGACGTTCTCCTCAATGGGGTTCGCGGAAGACCGCGTCATCTCGATGAGCCAGAAGCTCTCCCAGCTCGCCGTCGACCTTTCCTCGTTCTACAACGTCTCGACAAGCGACGCGCTCAACCGTCTCCGGAGCGGCCTCGTCGGCAACCACGAAGCCCTCGACAAATTCGGGATCGCCATCACGGAGGCCCGCCTCAAGCAGGAGGCCTACCGGGCGGGGATCGCGGCGACCGGCGCGGAACTCACCGAGCAGGAGAAGATTCTCGCGCGGATGAGCCTCATCCAGCGGAGCGCGTCCGACGCGCAGGGCGATGCGGCGCGGACGTCCGAGGAGTTCGCGAACCAACTCCGATCCCTCAAAGCGCAGGCGCGGGAGACCGCCGCAATCTACGGGGAGATGCTAATACCGACCGCGAAGACACTCGTCACGACCACCCGCGGGCTCACCGAGTGGTTCGGGAGTCTCTCCACGAGGCAGCGGCAGGTCGTCATCGGGCTGTCCGCGGTCGCCGCGGCGATGGGGCCGCTTATCTTCCTCTTAGGGACATCCTTATCGCTCTTTGCAGGGGCCTCTGCGGGGGCCAGCGCGCTCGCGAGTGCGATGGGCTATTTAGCCGCCATCAACACGGGCGCGGTCGTCCCGTCCTTCCTCGCCGTCGACGTCGCCGCCGCCCCCGTCCTCCCGATCCTCCTCGCCCTCGCCGGCGGCGCGGCCGTTCTCGGCGGTGCGTGGGCGACGAACTTCCTCGGCATCCGCGATAAGACCGAGGCCGCCTTCGGTTTCATCGAGAAGAACTGGAGCACCATCCGCGCGATTATCCTCGCGCTCATGGGGCCGATTGGCTGGCTCTACACTGCGTGGGATAAGAACCTCCTCGGCATCCAGAACCGTGTCGCCCAGACCCAGCAGTGGGTGACGAACAACTTCGGTCTCATCAAGGACGCCGCGATGTTCCTGATTGGACCGGTCGGCTGGCTCTATCTTGCGTGGAAGAACAACCTTGGCGGGATTCGTGACATCACTAACTCCGTCGCGTCCGCTGTTGTTGGTGGCATCCAGTGGATGCTCCAGCAGATCGAGAAGGTCCCGGGAACGGTGAAGTCCGCGATCAACTCCATCCCGGGCGTCACCGTTAACGACCTCTTCCCGCCGAAGCCCGGTGAGGCCGAGGCGCGCGGGCAGGCCGCGGGCGAGCAGACCGTCGCGGCGTACAAGGACTCGATCTCGAAGTCGTCGGCGTCGCCGTTCCCGTCGGCGAGCGCGTCGAAGCAGGCCGGACTTACTGCCGGGAAGGCGTTCAGCGAGGGCGTCCAGACCGGCGCGTCCGGCGGTGCGATCAAGACGAGCGGGCTGACGCCGGCGATGCGGGAGTTTATGAAGAGTCACGGTGACGAGTACGGGTTTAAGACGTCGAATCTGGAGGATACCCCGATGACGGTGTCGGAGAGCCTCTGGACAGGGATGGCCGAGCACGGCGGTGTGAGTCCGTCGAAGCTCGGCATCTCGAATAGCGAGTTCCAAGCGCTCGCCCAGCGCTACAGCGGGGGCGGGACGTCGGGGACGGCGTCGGCGGCGACCGATGCGTTCTCCGGTGGTTCGTCGACGTCGACGGCCACTGGGAGTGGGTCGCTATCGGCGTCGGAGATCGCGGAGGCGATCCAGACGGCGCTCGATGGACTCGCCGTCCTCCTCAAGACGGACGACCCGACGCTCGACGAGGTTATCGACGACCGCGCGGACCTCGCCGTCGACGAAGCGCTCCAGAAAGAGAAGCTGAAGCAGGAGAACCGCGGACTCCGCGGCTAACCAGATATGACAGACGCATCTTGGACAGTTGGTGGTATCGTAACGGACGGCCTCGTCGGGAGCACGCCCGTCGTCAGCCCCGGAGGGACGCGTTCGCTGACCTTCCACTTCCACGAGTTCCTCACAGACGCCGTCGACGACTACCGCGTTCGCTACCAGGACCTCCGCGAGTACATCGAGTGGACGGCGGGCGACCCGGTGCGGACGTGGGTGAGCGACGGCGGCGATCCGTCCTATCGCGAGCGCGTCCCGGCCGGCGCGAGCTTCGACACGTTCGTCGTCGCCGTTGACCCCGGCGCGGACGTCGAGGCCGAAGGGTTCTGGGGCGTGGTCACGGGCGGGTCGGATGACTCTCGGCCGCCCGCCAGCGAGCGTACGCTCTCACTGGATGTGTTTGTGCTCGCACCACTCGATGAGTACGCGGACGATGAGGCCGTTGAGACCGCGTTTAAGACGGAGGTGATGTAGATGGTTACAGACACCATCTCGTGGGACTCGTGGGGCCATTACACGTGGACAGTCCCGCAAGGCGTCTCGTCGATAGATGTCACTCTGGAAGGGGCAGCGGGTGGTTCTAATAGCGACGTCAGCGGTGGGGTGGGGGGACTTGTTAAAGCAACAGTGCCGGTATCTGGAGGAGATACAATCGAAGTCTACGTCGGTGGCGGCGGAGACAACCCGACGTACGACAATGATTACGATCATTGGGGGGGATGGAATGGTGGCGGAGACGGTGGGCAGTACGAGACATACGGAGTCGGCGGTGGGGGCGGTGGAGCAACAGATATCCGAATTAACGGAACATCGTTGTCCGACCGCGTCCTTGTCGCCGCCGGCGGCGGCGGCATCGCGACCGACAACTACAGCGTCGAACTCGCTGGTGGTGACGGTGGTGGCGATACCGGCGACGACGGGGAATACGCATCGTACAACAACCTGTTTGCAGGAGAAGGGGGCACACAGTCTGCCGGCGGGAAGGGCGGAGACAACGGCGGCGAAGCTGGGTCTCTGGGAGCTGGTGGCGACGGAGATAGCGACTCATACGACCCAAATAAATTGGGGGCTGGTGGCGGTGGTGGCGGCTACTACGGCGGCGGCGGCGGCGGCGCAAAAACCAACAAGGAGATCGGGGCGGGTGGCGGTGGGAGTAATTACGTTGCGGGCATCGCAACAAGCACTCGAAATAACCAAGGCGGTGCTCAACCGGACCCATCTGTCTCTTCTGTCGACGGATCCGCGTCGATTACGTATGAGGTCCCGCCGCCTGGAACTCCCCAAGATGTCTCGCAGACGGTCGTCGGCGACGGCACCATCGATGTGTCGTGGTCCGCGGGGTCAGGCGGCGTGGCCGACCACTACGAGCTCGCCAAGAGCGAAGACGGCGGATCATGGTCGCTCGTCGACGGGAACGTCGCCGGGACATCGACCGCGGTGTCTGTCTCCCCGGGAGTCGACACGTTCCGGTGGCGTGTGAGAGCGGTTAACGACTCCGGGTCGAGTTCGTGGGGGTACAGCGCAACTGTCTCGACGGATATCGACGGGCTCTCTGTGACGTCGGTTGGCGCGGGCTCAGTGAGTGTCTCGTGGAGTGACGACGCGCCGCAGAAGGACGGCGCAGCGGTCTACATCGCGGAATCCTCCGGATCGTCTACCGGTGACTACTCTCTTGACCAGACGACATCGGCGTCGGCGACGTCCGCGACCATCACGGGACTCGTGAACGGCCGGACCTACTACGTCCGAGTGGCCGCGCAGTACGATGGCGGCACCAACAGCCCGCTCAGTAACGAGGTGTCGGCGACGACGGATCTGCCCGCGCCGACTCTGGAGTCGCTCGATGCGAGCACCCCGCGGGAGATTACGCTCTCGATTGCGAAGAACGACAACAATCCGGAGGGCGTGCTGGAGATCTGGCGCGCGACCCAGTCCGGCGTCCGCAGTAACGGCGTGCACTTCACGGACGTCGACGACACCACGACGTCCTACACCGACACCGGACGCCTCGACGGCGTCACCTATCACTACATGATCACCCGGAATACCAACGACGCCTACACGGACTCCGGGGAGCTCTCCGCGACGACGATCCTCCCCGCACCCACCAATCTGTCCTACGCTGCCGTCGACGAGGATGGTGCAGACCTCTCGTGGACGAATAACGCGAATAACGGCAGCTATCGCGTCGACATCCGGCATAACGGTGGGTCGTGGACCACCGTCGCGAGTGGAATCCCTCGGAGCGACGAAGCCTACTCGCTGAGCGGGCTCCTGCACGGCGAGGAATACGACGCTCGCGTGCTCATCGAGACGTCGGATGCCGGACCTGTGGAGGACGTATAGATGCCTGTCACATTCACTACCCTACTACCGGACGCAGAGCAGCCGACGCTCGGGAACGGCGTCGAGGACGAGGTCGCCGTCGACTGGCCGGACACGATTAACAACGGCCGATACCGCGTCGAGATCCGGGAGACCGGGCAGTCCGCGTGGGACTCATCGGCGACCGGCTACGCGCAGCAGATCGTCAACGACTCGACGACGTCGACGACGTTCGGCGGCCGGGAAGACGGCGAGAAGTACGAAGTCCGCCTCCGAACCGAGAGTAACGATGCGGGCGCGGGAGCGTGGACGACGCCGACGAGTATCGTCACGAAGTTCCCGGGTGCGACGAACCCCCAGATCACGGACGTCGCCGAGCGCGAGCTCACCCTGGAGTGGACGGACAACTCCGACAACGAGGATGGCTTCAAGGTCTTCCTCCGCGAGGAGCTCGACCCGCGCTTCGACACCGGCTTCGGCGACTGGCAAGAACACGCGGTGGCGGACCCGAATCAGACGTCGATTACGCTCACGGGCCTGCAGCCGAACCACGACTACGAGGTCTACGTTCGCGCGTTCACGGAGGACGCGCAAGCAGACTCCGTCGTCGTCGACACTACGACGCTCGTCGAGCACCCCGACTGCTGGCAGCTCGAACTCCGGAAGGGCGGGGAGATCGTCACGCTCTCCGAGGACATCGGCGCGCCATCCATCTCCCGGGAGCCGACCGCGCTCGCGTCGTGGAGCCTCGACGTCCCAGAAGCGGACTGGATCAAGGAGTGGAAGCTCGCCGACGCCTACCTCTGGTTCAACGGGGCTCTCGTTCTCCAGGGCGAGTTCGAGCGCGACTCACGCCGGGGGTCGGATGTCGAGATGACGCTCCACGGCTCAGGCGTGCTCGCGAAACTCGACCGAGGCGGCAACCGACATACCGCGGACAGCATCGAGGGCTGGAAGAGCATCCAGCAGTACCTCAACTCTCTCGACCGCGTCAACCCGACCGTCCACCCGCCGACGTCCAGCGTCGTCGACGAAGGCCTCGTCGTGCAGGATGGCGCGGACCAGTCGAGTCTGTCGAGCATCTTCGACACGAGCGACGGCACGCTTCCCGCCGAGGTCTCGAACGGCGTCGTCACGCCCCTCCAGACGGCGTTCCACGTCGACGCGCGAAACGCCGGTGGCGTGCACACGCAGACGGACGCGGCGCTCGGCGGGAGTGGGGACTACGTCGACGGGTTTGCTGCGTACCTCGCAAATAGTGGTGACCACGTCGACGGGACGGCCGTCCTCGACCACACCATCCCGGAGAGTGCGGTCGGGCTGGCAGTCCGGCAAGCAGCGGACGATACGGCCGGGATGGAGTATACCGTGGATGGGAACGTTGTCGACACCATCCCACAGGGCGCAAGCGGGATCGCGTTTAACTGGACGGACGTCGCGACCGGCGCGTACTCGAACGGCTCCGGCTATACTGGCGGGGATCTCTCGGGGTCGGTCTCGATCTCGGTTGAGGCGACGTCGGTTGGGAGCGGCGAGGCGATGGCGGTTGACTGGATTGTTCTCTACGACAAGCGCTACTACGACATCGAGGACTTCCCGGAGGCGACGGACAGCAACCAGCAGCTTCCCGGGCCGGCGGAGTATCCGGCGGTCGACATCCCGACGACGGCGTTCTCGCAGTCCTACAATATCACCGTCGCACACGTTACGACCGATGCGTCGTCGACGGACGGGGCGTTCGCGCTCGCGGCGACGAACGACGGCGGCGACACGTGGGTATCGGCGTCGGGTAGTGCGTCGGCCGACCTCTCGTTCGACACGCTCGGCACGACCATCCAGGGACGCGTGACGCTCGGCCCGACCGGGACGAGTTCGTCGACGCCGACGCAGGGCGTGGACGCGCAGACGATCTCGTCGTGGGAGCTCGCCATCGACACGAACTCTATCGCGGTCTTCGACGACGAAGAGTACGTCGGGACGCCGTGGGAGAACCTGCAGCGGATGTGCTCGGACGCGGGGATGCTCGCGACCGCCGAGTACCGGGATGACGACCAGATCGACGTCGTCGTAATGGAGCCCGGCGCGGTCACGAAGACAGCCGACTGGGAGCGCCTCGACTATACGCGAGACAACGACTGGAGCAAGTACGCGAACGTCCTCTCAGCGTTCGGCGCGGAGCAGGAGGATGGAACCCGGCTGGAGGCGGCGGCGCGCTCGCAGTCCGAAGTCGACCAGTACGGCGAACGCGAGGGGAAGGCGCTCTTCAAGCCGGAGATCTCGAACGAGCAGCAGTTGAAGAATCTCGTGCGCGTCGAGCTGTCGAAGCTCATCGCGAAGCGCGACCCGAGCGCGTCGGTCGATATCGCCCCGCAGGCCATCGCGCCCGGCTACGCCTACGAGGTTCCGTGCCTCGACGGGGAGGAGGTCGTCCTCTGGCGTACCGAAGTCGACGACCGGTCGAGCGGCCGCGGGAGTCTGGAGTTCGGCGAGCCCGACGACCTCGCCGACGTCTTCCGGCAGATCCACGTCGACGTCCGCGACGTGAAGGACGTCGTTTGAGTCAGTATCCGGTCAATTCGTTCACCTTGAAGTACTCGACCGTCCCGGTATCTGAACCGAGATAGCCTGCCTTGAACCGCCATTTCGAGTTTGCTTCGAGACCACTGGTGTTGTCGAGGCCATCCCCGATTTTGATCTGCTCCTTGTCGTAGAAGTTAATCAGCACTTGGACGTACTCGTAATCTCTATCAGAGATGTTTTCGACGATTCCCTGTGCACCAATCTGATATTCGTCTTGGAACCAGTCGATAGACGTGATGACGAGGTTTCCGTCGGGACTAATGGCTCCGTACTCGGAGACCTTCTGCTGGGCTTCTGACTGTGCTGTAGTCGTCGTTGTGGTCGGCTCAGTCGTCTGTTCGGCTTCTCTGCTGGATTCTTTAGGGGATTCGGTGGAGTCTCCAGAGCAGCCCGCAAGAAGGCCTGTCGATGCGAGTCCGGTAGTGGCGAGGAACGTGCGCCGTCTCATACACGTTCATTCACGAGCAGCGTCATAAACGTAAGTGCAAACTCGAACCGCCTATACTCACTTTACTGTGCGCTCTCGCGTGGGTCGTCGACGAACTCGTAGAGGCCGCGGGAGATCTTGCGGACCCAGCCGGCGTCGGTGAGGCGGCGGAGCTGGTACTCGACGTTCCCCTTATCGAGTGAGGTGTGTTCGATGAGGTAGCGGGGGTTGGCTCTCCCCCAGGGGTCGTCGGTGTCGCGGCCGTCTTTGAGGGCGTCGAGGAGTTCGTCGGTGTCGTCGGTGGCGTCAAAGTCGGGGTTGACGTCGGCCATTATGCTTGGCTCGGCGCTCATGGAGCATAGTAGGTTGCGGTCTGCATTATAGTTTGCTACGCACACTGCAATACACTTTGCAATACAAAGCTATAAGGCGGTGCGGAGTGTACACTGAAATAGACCAACCTGGTACGCCGACGCCGCGAAGAAGTCGGCCCGGTGTGACAGCACCGGGCCAGGTGGTCATCCCAGCAAGGACAACCATGTCAACAGACACCCCCACCGCTGATAAAGGAAACGCCAAGCACCGAGTCACACAACCGCGCATCCTCCACCACACGCGCGACCACCGCCCGCTCCCGGAGAGCTGGCGGCAGCACGGCGGCCACGAAGACGTCGGCGAAGACGAGACCGCGTTCTACTGCACGCAGATCGCCGACGAGAGCACCATCAAGGAGCTCTGGATCACTCCCACCCAGCGGCAGACCGTCGAGCGTCACAAGGTCCAAGCGCGCTACGTCCGCCGGGACGGACGCGCTGTCGTCGTTCGCCAGTTCGACGCTGTCGAGACCGACGACGGAACGGTCCTCCCCGACTGCGTCGTCGAGGACGGCCCCGGAGCGTTCCCGGTCGTACTCGCCGTCGACGAAGACGACCCGCGCGAGCTCATCGACGAGATTACGCCGAGCCCGGTTGACATCCGCGTCCTCCAGACCGACTGGGGACTCCAGGTCACCGAGGAGGTCGATGCGTGATGGCGGCCGCTGGCGACAACGTCGGCCTCCACGTCGGCGACCACGTCCGCGACAAAGAGGACGACGACAGTGGCCGACTGCTCGTCGTCGGCATCTCCGCAAAGCGAGCCGGCGAACACCGCGTCGGCACGACCTCGAAGACCGTCGCCGAGTTCAATGAGGACTACCCGAGCGACGACCACGTCATCGAGGTCCAGTACGTCCAGCGAACCGACATGGACGTCTCCGACGGGACACGCTACTCGTTCCCTCGTTCGCGGCTGGAGGTCGTCGAGCGCATCCACGACATCGAGGGCGACGAGGAGGCGAGTGCGTGATGTCGCCACTCCGCGCCAGCTCGATGGCTGACGATCTCGTCCGCGAGGACCTCGGCCTCGAAGACTACGCGGCGCAGTACGCCACCGAGGAGCTCGGCCACAGCGACGAAGCCTACCAAGCACTCATCACCACCGCGAACCACCTCGGGACGGCGTCGTGGTGTCTCAACGAACAGGGACGAGGCGGCATGGCGGCACACGTTGACGACGGGCGGGACGCCGTCCTCGACCTCGCCGAAGACTACGGCCGCGAGCGAGCCATCGAATCCGTCCAGGGCGTCGACGTCCACGGCCACCGCGTCGACCTCCGTCACTCCATCAGGCGGGACTGCCCGAGCTGTAGCGAGAACATCGAGGCCTACCATATCGGGACCACCTCCCGCGGCGACATCGTCCTCGACGAGTGGGTGTGTGGACACTGCGGCGTCATCCTCCAGACAGGCGACGCGACCAAACGCCTCACCTCTTGGCGGCTAGACCGAGACACCGAGGTGTTCACTCGCGTCGATCACAACGGCGACGAGCGAGACAGCACGAACGCACACGCCAGCGCGGTGAACGAGATGCTCGCCGCGAACGAGGAGGGCGACGATGAGTAATGGACTCCGGTGGGGCGTCTGGGACGAAATCGACCGTGAGAACAAGCGCACCGGTCGCGACCTCTCCCCAGAGACGGTGGTCGTCCGCGTCGACGACGACCGTGCGAACTCGCGCTACACGATTCACGTCGAACACCCGAGCGAGCGAGGTGGAACGCGGTGCTTCCACCGGATCGAGCGCGCGACCGTGGTGTCCGGTGTGAAGAGTCGGCTTCGCGATCTCGACGGCGTCGAACGCATCGAAGTCATCGACGAGGCTGGCCTCCGACTCACCGAACGCGAGCTCCGCCCGAAGACCTGGATCGGCGTCACCGGCACCCCCGAGGTGGTCGTCGCATGAGTGACGACGTTCAGTTTGGGAGCGATACTGAACGCGAAGCGAATCGGTACTGGGCGGAGTGCGGGACGTGCGACCGCGTCCTCCTCTCGACCGACGGCACGACCGAGGGTTACGACCGGTGCGAGGACGCTCTCGCCGACCACATCGACGACGGGACGGCCTGTCACGGTGGCCGTGTCATGGCCGAGGGTCCCGGAGGTGAGTGGCGTGCACTCTGAGGACGATACCGAACGGTCGGGCCGGAAGCTCTCGGCGTTCCCGTACATCGGGAGCAAGACGTACCTCGCGCCGTGGGTCGTCGAGCACCTGCGCGACCACGAGACGTTCGTCGTGCCGTTCGGTGGCGCGGCAGGCGTGCTTCTGAACAAGCCGCGGAGTCACGCCGAGATCTTCAACGACCGCGACGAGTACGTGGCCGAGTTCTTCGACGTCGTCCGCACGGAGCCGGACGCGCTCGCGTCGGCGGTCGAGAACATCCCATATTCGCGTGGCCTCTACAACGAGTGGTCGCGACGGTTCCGCGACCCGGAGCGCGACCTCGCCGACGACCGCGTCGAGGAGGCCGCCCGCTGGGTGTTCCTCCGATACGCGAGTTTCAGCGGCCGGTACGGCCAGCGCGCCGGCTTCGCGACGGACACGCCGCGGAAGGGACCGCAGAAGTCGGAGATCTGGGCGCGCGTCCCCGACCGCATCCAGCTCGTCCGAGACCGATTCAAGGGCGTCGCGATAGAGTGCGGTGACTACTCGACGCTCTTCGAGCGCTACGACGGCCCGGACGTGCTCTTCTACTGCGACCCACCGTACGTTGAGGAGAAGTCGGGCTACTACCGCGGCCCGCTCTTCGACCACGCCGCGTTCGTCGAAGCGCTCGACGCCGTCGACGGTCATTGGGCGGTCTCGTACTCCGAGCCGCCCGCGGGACTCGCGGACCTCGCCACGGCAGTCGTCGAGCGCGACTACAGCCGGTCTGCATCGCTCGACAACAGCACTCGACCGGAACGTCTGTATTTCTCCTACGACCCGACGAATGCTCCACGGTTCGTGAACGCGTCGACGGCGCAGGCGACGCTCGCCCAGACCGACGGAGGTCGTTCAGTCTCTGCGGGCACCGAACGGGGTGGTTGCGATGAGTGAGTCACTCCTCGAATCGAGTCGCTTCATGGGGACGATGCCGTACGGGGACGCGAGCGAGATTGGCGAGCGAATCGGCTACGCGTCACCGCCAACCCACGTCTCCCTCTTCTCCGGGATGGGGGGCTTCGATTTAGGGTTCGATGGAGCGGGCTACAAAACGCTCGCTGCGGTCGAGCAAGACGAGGATGCCGCGGACACCTACCGCCGAAACCTGATCGAAGGCGACCACCTCGATCAGGATGAACCGCCGGTCCTTCTTGAGCGCGATATCCGGAAGATCGCGACGTGGGAGATCCTCGAAGCTGCCGGCGTCGGTGTCGGCGGACTCACGACGATCTCCGGTGGCCCGCCCTGCCAGGGTTTCTCGCATATTGGACAGCGCGAAGAAGACGACCCACGGAACGAACTCTACCGGGAGATGGTTCGAATCGTCGGGCAGGCGAAGCCGCTCACCTTCGTTATGGAGAACGTTTCGGGGCTGGCGACGATGAAGGGCGGGAAGGCTATCCGCGAGGTCTGTAACGCCTTCGCGGACGTCGGCTATCACCTCACCTGGGAGAAGGTCAACGCCGCAGACTACGGGGTCCCCCAGAAGCGGAAGCGCGTCCTACTCATGGGGAAGCGCGTGGACATCATGGGGATGCCCGAGGAGGGGAATCCACAGCTCCACATCGGAGCGAAGCCCGGCCGGGTCAACCATCCGGATTGGTTCCGGGAGCGCCACGATCTGAGGGCTCCCGATCAGGCGACGCTCGACGCGTTCGGGAACGACCCAGACACGCTCGACGACCTTCTTGAGACCGTTATCCAAGAGGGTGTGGACGCATGAGACAGGAGCTCGCGGAAGCCGTGCACGGGAAGCGGACGGTCGCGGCCGCCCGGGAGGCGATGGTCGCGGTCGAGATCGCGGAGGACCTCTGGAACGTCTACACGACGGACGAGGTCTACATGGTCGCAGTCGACCTCAGTGCGTGCACGTGTCCGGATGCGCAGTATCGTGCGCCCGACGAGGGCTGCAAGCACGTGCGGCGTGTCGAGATGCGACTCGGCGAGCGCGACGTCCCGGACGTCCGGCTCGACCCGACGCTCAAGTTCCACACGCAACAGGGGGGTTCAGCGTGAGTTCGTTCTCGGACCCGGACACTCGCTACCAGATCATCAAGAGTGAGACGCCGGTCTCCGTCGACGGCTTCGCGATGGGCGAGCCAACCGGCGAGGTCCGGTGCTGTGAGTGTGGGGCCAGCCATCTCAATATCGATGAGATCCCGCACGCCGAGGACTGCCCGCAGCGGTTTGTCCGGTCGGATTGGTGGCGGGCGCACGTTCTCGACGACTAGCTCGTTTTCCGGCATTCCACCCCCTCTTTTTATACCTCCTTCTCGTCAGTCGCCGTCATGATACTGCACCCGCAGGTCTTCACCGACGAGCACCTGCCGCGGGTGCTCGCCCACCGTGGCGGCCCGCTCGCCGCCCTCGAACAAGCGTGGCGGCCGACGCCTTACGGGCAGTCGCTTAAGGACGTCCTCATCTCCGGGCCGTCCGGAGTCGGGAAGACCGTGCTTGCGCGGTACGCGCTCACCGAGCTCGAAGACGCGCACGGCATCCCGTGGACGCACGTGAAGACGATGGGGGACACGACCGGTGACGTCCTCCGGAACGTCCTCGACGCCTATCCCGCCCGCGTCCAAATCCACGGGAACGAGCCCGTCGACGACCTTGTCTGGACGCTCCGCGACGTCGTCACCGACCCCTACGTCGTCATCCTCGACGAATCCGATGACCTCCCGGAGACGGACGTCCTCCAGGCGCTCGCGGGTGTCGCGGGCATCGCGACGGTCGCGATTGTCCATCATCCCGACGAGTGGCTGGCGCGGGTCGATCACTGGGAGGCCGCCGAGCACGTCGCCCTCGACCGCTACCACGTCGACGAGCTCGTAGATATCCTTCGGGAGCGCGCCGACCGCGGTTTGGAGCCGGGGGCCGTCGACGACCGCCAGTTAGAGAGTATCGCCGACGAGGTTGCCGGCGTCGCCCGCTACGGCATCCAGTCGCTTCTGGCGGCCGCGCGGCTCGCTGTCAACCGCGGTCACACGCGGATTCTCGGCGCGGACGTCCGGGATAGCTATGCGCTCGCTCGGGAGGAGATTCGAGCGAGCAATCTGGAGTCGCTTCCGTTCCATCATCAGGTTTTGTATGCGTTGATGTACGAGCTGGGCGACGCGTCTGCGGGCGATCTCCACGACTACTACGACGAGCGTGCACCGGCGTACTATGAGGGGCGGACGCTCGCGCCGATTAAGCGGCGGGAGCGTCGGAAGAAGCTCCAGAAGCTCATCGACTACGACCTCCTCGCTGGCGAGGGACAGGGTAAGGGCCGGTCGTATGCGCTCGTCGACGGCGAGGTCGAGCCGCTCGTCGAGCCCGTGGTTGAGGCGTGACGGTTCGGGGCTGCTACCAACCACACCAGCTACCACAAAACAACAGTAAACTATAAGTAGCTACCAGTATTACGTAGTAGTGTAGAAGGACGATGACGGCAACCACCCAACTCCAGACGGTCGCGACGAACATCGACGAACAGGCCCTCGGCGACGAACGCATCATCGACTTCGACATCGACGCGAACACCGACTACGAAATCCAGAGCTGCGTCATGGTCGACAACGACGACCGCGTCGTCGAGGCCGCCGTCCGCTTCGGTAAAGTCGAGGAGCGCGAGGACCTCGGCATCGGCAAGAGCCTCATCGGCCGCGCCTGGACGTTCATGGTCGAAGAGCAGACCACTCTCGACGTCGTCGAAGCCGACCTCTCCGACTTCAGCGCTATCGTCCCGCATCTCCGCGTCAACCGCGACAACGTCGAGGAGTACGGCCTTGAGACGCTCACGCTCGACGAGTTCGCCGACATCGTCGCGGCGCTCGCCGACCTCGTCGAGAACGTCCTCCGCGGGCACGGCCGCTCAGTCAACCCCCGCTTCGACGACTACCTCAACTAACCCCACAATGACTCAGAAATCCCGATTCGACCTCGCCGTCGAAACGTTCGTCGAGAGCAGTGACATGACAACCTCGGAAGCCGAAGTCTACATCTGCCGCTATCTGGAGGGGCTTACCGTCGCCGAGACGCAGGACCGCCTCGACAAGAGCGAGCAGACGGTCTACAACCAGGCGTCGAGAGCGAAAAAGAAGGCGCGGCTGCCCGAAGTCTCGAAGATCGAGACGCACGCCCGCGTCACGCCGATGGAGGATGAGGCGGTCATCATCTGGTTCGCGAATCAGGCAAAACTCCAATATCGCGTGCGCGAGCACGAAGACGGCGAAACGACGGTCTACGAGGAGACTGCGGCAGCCGACGACCCGCACACTATCGTCGAGTCGTTCGACGTCAGCATCGACGCCGACGAACTCCGGGAGACCGCGCTCGAATCGCTCGCGGAGTACATCAACGAGTACCAAGACGACCCGGAGGCGTGCCGTCGCGACTGTACGCACGTCTTTGAGGCGCTCACACTCTACGGCGCATGACGGACCGGGAGACCCTCCGCGAGCCGCCGTTTTCTTGCCGCGAGTGCGACAGCGAGTATAGTCGGCTCGGGCAGCACTGGCGGATGAGTGGCTGCGACCCCGTCCTCTCCGGCGAGCAGCGCGCGGTCGTCGAGGGGGTGGTGCTCGCTGGCGCGCACGTCTCGGATCGCGGCGGCCTCATCATCCAGACTGTCCGCCGCGACCTCGCCGAGTGGACGGTGGACGCGTTGGGGTGGCTCGCCGGCAGCCTCACCCGCGTCACCGACGACAACCCCATGCATCAGCCGATGTATCGGTTGGAGACGCCGACGCACTGGCAGCTGGAGCGCTACGAGGACTGGACCGGTGGCCGCGGCCCGCCCGTTGAGTACGAACTCTCCTCGCGAGCGGGTCGGGTCTGGTGGGCGCACGGCGGCCACCTGGAGTTCGCCGACGACGGCGCGTACCGCATCGGCCGCATCTCCGCCGAAGCCGACCCGAAGGCCGTATGGGTCGTGCGTCTCCTCGGCGACGTCGGCGTCGACGCGGACCGCTGGCACAATTACGTCCAACTGACGAGCGACGATCTCGACAACTGGCTCGCGTGGATCGGCGACCCAGTTCCCGGCGTCGAGCACAAGTGGGCGACGTCCCGCGAGGAATACGAGCGGCTGAGAAGTCCGTAGATTTTCCGGCATTACAGCCCCTACATAAGTTCTCGTGGGGCGTCAGACCGTGTTGCCGTGGCATCTCGAACACATAACTCGGCTGAAGCGCGACGGGTTACGCGCGTCACGATGGATATCGACCTCGACCGACTCGGCCTCGACGTTCGTCGCGAGCACCAGATCGTGGAGGCGGAGATCGTCCCGGGCGTCTGCATCAAACTCCATCTCCGCGGGCACACATGGACGCGATACTCGGATGGCGAGCGCGGGTGCCCGCCTGAGGAGCGACTGCAGCCCGACCCGCCGTGGCTCGACGAGGTCTTCGACGCCGTCGAGGAGTCGGAGGTCTGGTAGCCGTGTCACTCAGTGAGGTCGTGAAGGAGGTCTTCGGGGTCGGCGTCGACGTCGTAGCCCTGGCTGGAGAGATAGTCGTTGAGGAGTTCGGCGAGGAGGTCGTCGGCGTCGCTGCTGGTCTCGTGGCCTTCGACGTCGAGGAAGAGGTAGACGAGGTCGCGGAGGAGGTCCGCCATTTCTTGGTCTCGGGTGGCGGCTTCGACGCGGAAATTCCGTTTCTCGGCTTCTGTGACGCTCGTCTGAATCCTCTCGCTGCGCTTCATATATGCACAGATTGCACTGCACCACATATAGTTATGGTCAAGCGATACAACGCGGCGGAGCATCAGCGACCCAACGTTTATACTGATGCACTGCATCAGTGAGCGTGTAGGATGGCAGTCGACAACAAAATCACAGTTCGCGTCACCGACACCCACGACGGGAATATCGACGCGATAGCAGACGCGACAGGCCTCCGCCGCCCCGAAGTCATCCGGCGGCTACTCACGCTCGGCTGTGAGGATGTCGAGGCACTCGGCGTGGACGCCATCCTCCACGCCGACGACCCTGTCGAGATCGAGACCGAGCAGTAACCAGCCGACCACGACGCGGGCGTGACAGCGCCCCGGTCGGCCCTGCGGTCATCCCAGCATGACAGATGAAACCACCACGAAACGACAGCAGCACCGCCAGCTAACCGCCTTCCAGAAGAACATCCTCTACGTCCTCGCAGAGGAATCCCGCTACGGCCTCGCCATCAAGCGCGCGCTCGAAGACTACTACGGCGAGGAAGTCAACCACGGCCGCCTCTACCCGAACCTCGACGACCTCATCCAGAAGGGCTACGTCGAGAAACGCGAGCTCGACAAACGCACCAACGAGTACGGACTCACCGACGACGGCCTCGACGCCGTCATCGACGACCTCGCGTGGGCGCTCGACAAGTTCGTCACCGACGACGAGCGCCGCGCGACCGCGAGGAAGCTCCTCGACGAAACCATCGACGCGGAGCAGATGGTCGAGCAGTACCAGAAGGTCGCAACCGACGGAGGTGAGGAGTGATGGCGGACGAAGAGTACGACCCGACCATCCTACCCGACGGGGCGGAGATCCACTTCACTGACGACCGCGACGCACACGTCCCCGATCGGATCGAGTTCCTTCCCGGCGGGTTCGTCAAGGCGATCTACAAGCAGTCGTACAGCCTCGAGGTCTACCCGCCGCACGCTATCGAGGGCGTGTACACCCACACGAACCACCTCGAAGATGAGGGGTGGTGGTGATGACGGAGTTCATCGAGAAAACGATCCCCGGCTACCTCGTCTACGACTGGCGAGACGAAGACGTCCGCGCGCGGAAGACGAAGCCCGACGATATCGGGATGCACCAGCACGTCATCGACGTCTCCGCGACGTTCCGCGTCCCCAAAATCGACGCGTCGGAACTCGACATCGAAGTCGAAATCCCCGAACACCGGATGCAGACGCTCGCTACTCGGATATCCTCTCGGTCAGCGAGGACGAGCGTGAACCGTGGAAGGACCTCGCCGACGAAATCCTCGACGCCGAGATCGACACCGACGCGCTCGACGGCGAGGACGCGATGGATCTCCTCATCGGCCGCGTCCTCACGCAGGCCGACGGCTACCCCGACCCCGACGCCGTCCGGACGTACGCCGAGCGAATCGTCGCGGAACGACTCGCCGACGAGCGGCAGGGAGGTGTCGGCGATGAGTGAGTCGAAGCAGGAGACGAAGGAACGCGTCCGCGAAGCGATCCGGCAGGCGCTCGTCTCCGGGATGGACGCCGACGAAATCGAAGCGATCCTCGACGACGCCCGCGGCGACCTCGACCGCGTACGCAAGTTTGACCAGGGTGGTGCGTGATGCACGCTGCGCTCCTCCACATCCTCCACGGCGATCCGGATGTCACCGAGCTCCCGAACCGTCTCGGGAACGGACTCCCTGGCGCGACCGCGGGGCAGACACGCTACCTCGACGGCCGCACCATCAACTACGGTGTGCTCGCCGGCGAGATCACCGACGAGAAGGACGTCCCCGTCGTCGGCAGCGAGGACATCCACACCGAGCGCGACGAGGTTACTCGCCGCGTTAAGGCATCGTACCACGCCGACCTCGAAGCTGGTTGGGCTGGTGCGGACTCCAGCGACGGGACGCGCCTTCTTGCTGACTACCTCATCAGTAGCGCGGGCGTCATCCCCAAGGACTCCGAGATTCGACTCGACGAGTTCGTCGGCGATCTCACCGAATCAGCGCGCGTCAACGGTGTCGTCTACAGCCAGCCGATGGACGACGGCTACCCGGAGGACGCGGCCGGCTCCGCATGGCACGACGCCGTCGATACGGACGACATCCCCGCCGAAGGCGTGTCCGCGCTCGCGGTGACGTACAACTGGGATGGTCTCCTCGTGGATGCGATGCTCGCGAAGTCCGGCTACGTCGCGGTCTACTCGGACGCGTGGGCGACCGAAGCGTTCGCTCGCTGGGTCGCCGAAGAAGTCGAGCCATACCTCCAGTACGCGACAGACGACCAGCAGACCCTCGGAGGCGGTGAGTGATGGCAGCCTCGAAACAGTCCGACGGCGGGCGGCCACCGGTGTCGAAGCTCCTCAAGCACAACCACATCGTCGTGTGCGCGGCCAGTCGGAACGGAACGACCGCGCACCTCCGCGACCACAGCGACCCCGACCCGGACGCGGTACTCTGCAATCTGTCCATCGCCGACGCGACCCGGGCGCACGCAGGACGGACTGATCGCCCGCTCTGCAGTAACTGCGCTCGCGCGAAGGGGCTCGACGCGATGACGGGCCGCCCTATCGATATCGACCGGATGGACCTCGACGCCGTCCTGCTCTCGACGTCGCGCACGGGAGTCGTCCACCGCCTCCACCCAGACTCGACTCCAGAGGACCCGGAGGCCTACTGCAAGGGCGACCACGGCGCGGCCGCTTCATCCTGGCGCGTCAAGGCCCCCGAGCACACCATCTTCCACGACGACTGCCGGTTCTGCTTCGGGGGTCGGCCATGACGACGACCGATATCTCGACCCAGCTCCGGCAGGCGATGCCGGCCGCTGAGTGCGAGCACTGTGGAGCGCACATCATGTCGGGTCTCGGCATCGCGACGGCCCGCGGCTCGACGGACGGCCGCTACTGTGGGCGTCGCTGCCTCCGCCGTGCGGTCCAGGAGGCTGGCGATGAGTGAGCAGCGTCCCTCCTCGGACGACATCCTCGTCTGCCCTGACTGTGAGAGCAGTCAAATCAATCGGCTGAACAATCGCGGCCGTGACACGGGAAGCACGTCGAACTGGGTTTGCCGCTGCGGCGCTCGATTCGACGACGCTCACCGTCGCCAGCGAAAGCAAGGTGGAGACTCGTTGAAGGGGCTCGCTCGCCGTCTCGCGGACGCCGACCCGTCGGAGGTGAGCGAGGGTGTCTGACCGCATCTACGTCACGACCAGCTCGTACACGTCGGCGTCCTCAAAAGTCTACCACACGGACCCGGCGTGCCGGTACGTCGAGCGTGCCGAGCGCTGCCGTGTCGTCGACGTCGAGGACGAGCCCGAGATCGTGGACGTCATCACGTCCGACCGAGACCACTGCTCGGTCTGCGCGGGCGACGACTCGCGCGCCGGCATCGAGCAGGACTTCTCCGCGTTCCAAACCGCGCTCGAAATCGGCCAGGAACGCTCCGCGGCCCAGCGGGGTGGTGGTCAGTGATGGTCGCCGATCCGAACGCCTACCGCGACCAGGACGGGCAGATGCTCCACCCGCACGCCCGCCGGCGCTGGGACGAGCGTCTCCCCGAGGAGTGGAAGGGCGAGAACGTCCGTGGCGCGTGGGCCGACGGCATCCCCGTCGACGCGCCGTGGTTTGACGGCTACTGCCGACTCCATAAACCAAGTGGCGCGATACTTATCGCGCGCCTCGGCCTCATCACGACGGTCATTCCGATCTGGCATCGCACCGCCGACGAACAACAGCACATCCGGAGGCAGCTATGAGCACCACGAAACAACCAGAGGAGGCGGAGAGCACCGGCGACGTCCCGGATTGGGTCCGCAAGGACGCCGGGAAGATTCGGGAGCTCGCCGAGAGCGATATCGAGTCCGCGTGGGTCTACGAGCGGATCGTCGCGACCTACTCACTCGACGAGGGGGACTGCTGAATATGGCGCGCGTCGATATTCAGCTCCTGGGCGACGCGAACCGCGAGGTCCTGCGCGGCCTCGTCTTCGAGCGTCGGGATGTCCGCCGTGACGTCTCCGACAGCCTCCTGCTGGAGGTTCCGCGTCTCGGGAGTCGCCGGCTGCCCACACCGCGGACAGTACTCGTGGTGGGGAGCGAGCGTCTCCTTACAATTCCCGCACGGATGCCGCTCGGAGTCGGGGCCGTCGTCGGACTCGATGATGCCGGCCGCGGCGAAGATGTCGTCGTTATGCTGGGCGCTGGAGATATGCTCGTAGTTACTCCACATCGAGGAGTCGATGGTCCAGCAGACGCGATGCTCGATCTGACTGCGCGTGTACCCCTCCCGGCTCATCCGCGTGATAGCGGAGTGCCGGAAGTTGTGGGGGTTGACGGGCTTGTCGACGCCGCCGAGTTCGGCGGCTCGCGTGAGCTGCTCGTTGATCGTCGTCGGCCCCGGAGCGCCGTCGTCGTCCTCAGTCGGCCGGTAGCCATGCCCGGGAATCTTGTGGAAGAACGCGACGTCCGAGTCATCGGGGCGCGGATGCGTCGACTGCAGGTACGTCCGGAGGACGGCCGGCGAGTCGATCAGGGGGTAGTCCTTGATGTCGGCTCCCTTCAGCCCGCTCGCGTTCGGGTTCGGTCGGAAGGTCGCCGCGTCTCCCTCCAGATCGACGTCGCGTACGCGGAGGCTCGCCGCCAGAGAGATCCGCATCCCGGTGTCAGCGAGGAACTCGATGAGCGCGACGTCCCGGAGGTTGTTCGCGCCGTCGCGGAGTGCCTTGATGTCCTCGGACGTGAGGATATCCTCCTCGGAGACGGTCGAGCCACTGACCCGGATCGGCTCGTAGTCGTCCAGCCAGTCAGTGCCTTCGCCCCCGTCTCGAATCGTCTTGAGGAAGATGCGGATGACCTTCTGGCGGTTCCGCGCCGTCGAGTCCGCGACACCGCCGCCACCATGCCCGAGGTCTGGGTCGTGGCGAATCTGGAACGTGAAGTCGTCGAGGTCGAACTTGTCGAACTCACTGATGGGCTTCGTCGCGACGCTACTCGCGAGGCGGAGCTCGGAGAGGTACTCGGCGAGCGTCGACGTCTCGATGCGACCGTCCTTCGCGGCGATGAACCGGCGGACGGCGGGTTGGTCCTCCGGTTGGTACTGGTCGATCTTATCGATCTCGCGTCTGAGCCTCCCCTCGAAGTCCTGAAAGTCGTCGATGCCGACCATACCCACCCCACGACCGGTGGGCTTGTAAACCTGAGCCGGAAAAAACGCCCGGGATTCAACGGCGAACCTCTCCGCCACCTCGCCGCGACCGTTCGCCGTCCCCGCCTCCGACGCCCTGCGACCGCTCGTCGTCTCCGCCCCGCGACCGTCCGCGCTCGCGTTCGGTGCGGCCGTCGTCGCGCTCGGCGTCGACCTGCCGGTGACACAACCACTATTCGTCTCCGCCGAGCAGTAGCCGCCATGCGCGCACCCCACTCACGCGTGAGCGCGGAGGCGCGGCCGTGAGCGTCACCGGCGCGTTCACGGAGGCCATCCTCCCCATCGTCGCCATCGCCGCCGTCGGCTACGTCATCGGCGAGCGAACGAACCTCCGCATCGAGCCGCTCAACACGATCGCTCTCCAGTTCTTCCTGCCCGCGCTCGTCTTCTACGGCATCGCCACGACCGCGCTCACCGGCAGCACCGCGGTCGTCTTCGTCCTCGCCGTCGTCGCCTACCTCGCCGTCACGATGGGGCTCGCGTTCGCCGGCACGCGCCTCCTCGACGTTCCGGACTCCCTGCGCTCCGGCACCGTGCTCGCGAGCGCGTTCCCGAACTCGGGGTTCGTCGGCATCCCCCTCACCGGCTTCCTCTTCGGCGACTTCGGCCGCACCGTCGCCACCATCTTCCTCACCGTGCAGAGCGTCGTCCTCTACACGCTCGGCGTCTACGTCGTCTCCGCGGACGCCGACGAGACCGCGGGCGCGGCGAGCGCCGTCCGCGAAGTCTTCCGCCTCCCGCTCGTCTACGCCGTCCTCCTCGCCGTCGCCCTCCGCGTCCTCGGTCTCGTCCCGCCCGTCGACGGCACGGCCATGACGACGATCGACATGGTCGGCTCCGCGGCCGTCCCGCTGATGCTCACCGTCGTCGGCATCCAGCTCTCGAACGTCGACCTCAGCGTCCTCCGCGGCGTCGCCTTCCCGACCGCGACGAAACTCGTCGTCGCGCCGCTCGTCGGCGTCGGTATCGCGCTCGCCGCCGGGTTCGCCGACCCCCGAATCAGTAACACGTTCGTCCTCGAATGCGCCACGCCCGCCGCCGTCACCCCGCTCGCAATCGTCATCGCGTACAGCGACAGCACGCCCGACGACGCCGTCTCCACCGCGGACTACATGTCCTCGGTCATCTTCGTCACGACCGTGCTCAGCGTCGCGACGCTCACCGCGCTCGTCGTCGCCATCCAGTCCGGCCTCCTCTTCTAACGCGGACGATTCGACCGGCTACGTTCGGACGTGCGTACCGGCGGCTTCGCCGGCGAGGAACGCGTCGAGGTCGCCGGGGCCGAAGATGTAGGAGTCCGAGTCGAGCGCGAGGAGCGTCTCGACTTTCGCCGCCATCCCGCCCGTCACGTCCGTCGATTCGCTCTCGCCGAGCGCGTCCGCGACCTCCTCGTACGCCGTGATCTCCGGGACGACGTCGCCGTCGTCGTCGAGCACGCCCGGCACGGTCGAGCAGAGGCCGATGCGGGACGCGCCGAGGTTCCCCGCGAGCGCGACGATGATTTCGTCGCCGGAGAGGATGGTCGCGCCGGCGTCGTCGTGCGTCACGACGTCGCCGTGGAGCACGGGCACCCAGCCCTGGTCGAGCATCGCCGCGAGCTGCGTCGTCGGGTGGACGAGGTGGCCGTCGTCCGAGCGATACGCCGCCGAGAACGGGTGGACTGGCACGGCGGGAACGCCCTCGTCGGCGAGCGCGTCGACGACGGCGTCGTTCAGCTCGCACATCGCGCCGTGGATGTCCCGCACCGCCCCCGCGTCCGTGCTCCCGTCAGTTCGAGAGACGCCGTGCGCGCTCGCGTGGTGGTGGCCGAAACTCCCGCCGCCGTGCACGACGACGAGCCGGTCGAAGTCGACGGCTCCGAGGCTCGCCGCCGCCGCTTCGAGCGCGTCCTCGTCCACGGTCTCTGGTTCGTCCTTGTCCGTGATGACGCTCCCGCCGAGCTTCAAGAGGAGCGTCGTCACGACGCGTCCTCCCGGCGGACGCCGTCGGTGGCGAGCGCCGCGCGGAACGACCGCTCGCAGCCCGGCGTCAGCCCGAGCGCCGTGAGAGCGTCGCCGTCCTCGTCGAGCGCGACGATGCAGCCGCCGCCGCCCGCGCCCGTCAGCTTCGCGCCCTGTGCGCCCGCGTCCCGCGCCGCCCACACCATCGTGTCGAGCGAGCGCGCCGACACGCCGAGCGCCGACAGGAGGCCGTGGTTGAAATCCATCAGTCGGCCGAGCTCCTCGACGTCGCCGTCGGCGAGCGCCTCCTCGCCCCGCCGCACGAGGTCGCCGATTGCTTCGACCGTGTCCGCCGCGAAATCGTACTCCTCGCGGAGCCCGCGCACGCCCGAGACGAGCGCGCCCGTGTCGTGACTCGTCCCGTCGTACCCGACGACGAACGGGAGTGCGGGCGCGTCCAGCGTCCGGCAGTCCCCGCCCTCCACGCGCACCGCGCCGCCCATCGCCGAGCAGAACGTGTCCGCCCGCGACGCCTGCCCCTCCTGCACCTCGTGTTCGACCGCGTACGCGCGCTCTGCGACCTCTCGCGCGTCCAGTTCGACGCCGAGCGCGCGCGTCGCCGCGTCGATACCCGCCACCACGACCGCCGCGCTCGACCCGAGCCCCGCGCCCAGCGGGATGTCGCTCTCGATCTCGACGTCGAACCCCGCGTCCGGCCGCCCGGCCGCGTCTCGCGCCTGCTCGACCGCCGCGTCCACGTACCCCATCGCCGCCTCGATGAGCGGCGTCGGCACGTCCACGTCCGGCTTCCCGCCGTCCGACCCCGCGTACTCCACGGTGAACCCGTCCAGCGAGAGGTCGCTCGAACTCACCCGCAGGCGGTCGTCGCCGCGTTCCGACACCGTCACCGTCGCGCGGCGCTCTATCGCGCAGGGAACCGCCGGCTCCCCGTACACGACCGCGTGCTCGCCGAAGAGGTAGACCTTCCCCGGCGCGCTCGACGTACTCGACATACCCGCATAGACGGACGCCACCGCCTTTCAGTGTTGTCTCTTTCACTGTGCGAGCGACCGACGTCACATCTCGCGGTCAGACCGGCGTCGAAGCCGACAGAGTCGCACCGGAGAAGAGCAACCGGATCCGTCCGAGCCACGGGAGGCGGAGCTCCGCGGTTCCGCGAACCCACGACGGCCTCACCGGAGAGCTGATGCCGTCGGCCTGGTCGTAGTAGCCGTTGTGGTCGCCCTTCGTGATGAAGCCGGCGTGTGGCGCGGGACAGTACGTGAGCTCCGAGCAGTTGCGCGCGCCCTCCACGTACCGCGCGTCGGCCTCGTCGTACCAGTTCTCGCCGTCGTTCACCCAGAACCGAGCGCGGTGTATCACCGGCGTCGTTCGACTCCTGCCGTCGCGCTCGTATACCACGACGTCCCCGTATTCGTGGAACGTCCGGTAATCCGCTCGCTCTCCCACCCGATAGGTGACGACGCCGGTGTCGCCGTACGCCGAATCCGGGCTGAACCGGTGTTCCTCGGTGACGAAGACGAGGTCGCCCTTCTGGATATGTGGCTGCATGCTTCCTGATTCGACGGCGACGAGCGGCGGCCAGAGCCCACTCACCCCGAAGAGCAGGAGGCCGACGACGGCGACGACGAGCGCACTCGAGAGGACCTCGCGAGCGAACACGACGACCCCGTGGTCGGAGCGGTATACCCGTTCGACGGCGGCGGCGATTCGGCGGAGCAGACCGGGGCTATTCGGACCAGTCATGGTGGGAACTTCCCGGATTCGAGCGGCGACATCGACACGAGAAGCTATCCGCGAGTATTTACTTAATACGTGTCATCTCTGGGTCCGTCGTGCCACGCGTCCGGCCGCGCCCGCTGGAACGCCAGCGGCTCACGTCGCGCGCTCGAACGTCGGCGCTCCGACGCATCACCCTCTGCCGCCGTGCCACCGGCTTCGCGGGGGTTTTCCGCGTCGCCGCGCAAACTCAGCCATGCCCGTCATCGACCACGTGCCGTTCGCCGCGAACGACCACGACGCCGCCGTGAAGCGCTTCGAGAACGCCGGGCTCCCGACGACCTACGGCGGCCGTCACCCCGAGCAGGGCACGGAGATGTCGATGGTCGTCCTCCCCGACGGCTCCTACCTCGAGATTATCGCGCCCGCCGAGGACGCCGACGACCCCGGCTACTGGCCGGACCACCTCGCCGCCGACGCCGGCCCCTGCGCGTGGTGCGTCGACTCCGGCAGCGTCCACGCCACCTGCCAGCGCGCCATCACGCAGGACATCGAAGTCCACGGCCCGCTCCGCGGCACCCGCGACACCCCCGCCGGCGAGCGCGCCGAGTGGGATATGGCCTACCTCGGCCCGCGCGACGACGGCCTCCTCCCGTTCACCATCGCCGACCGCACCCCCCGCGAGTTCCGCGTCCCCGACAGCGACCTCTACGGCGCGCCCATCTCCGGCATCTCCCACGTCGTCATCGCCGTCCCCGACCTCGACGCCGCTTCCCGAACGCTCACTCGCCTCTACCGCTTCCCCGAACCCCGCACCGGCCACGACGACTACTACGGCGACCTCGCCGTCTTCCCCGGCGAGAACGTCGTCCTCGCCGAACCCGCCCGCGGCCCCCTCGACGACCGCGTCGACGCCTTCGGCGCGGTCCCCGCGACCGTCCTCCTCGGCGGCGACGTCGACGGCGCTCGCCACTCATACTCCCTCGGCGACGCGACGACCATCCTCGACTCCCGCGTCCGCTACGTCGACGGCTTCGACCGCGAACTCGCCGTCGTCGACCGCTAACCCGCGGCCCGCCGTCTCACGGACTAAGCCACGAGGCGACCGGCCGCGTCACATCCCGCTCTCTCACTCCTCCTCGTCGTCGAGTCGGGCTTCGAGTTCCTCGACGCGCGCGTGCAACGCCTCGACGTCCGCGCGGAGCTCGCGGACCGGCCGGCGAATGCGTCGGCGAAGCGCGAGCACGAGGAGGCCGAGCGCGAAGCTGAGACAAAGAAGCACGGGAGCGAGGACGACCGGATGCGTGGGGATGGTGAGGTCGACCGGCACGAGTCAGGCTTCTCGGAACCGCCGGAGGGCGTTTCGCTGGTGGTCCGGCATCACCTCTAGGACGACCGCCCCGTCGAAGGAGCCCTTCACGAGTCGACAGAGCGTCGCCATCTCGATGTCGCCCTCGCCGAACGGTACGCCGTCGCGCGTCGCCGTCGAATCCGTGAGATGCACCACGTCGATACGGCCGCCGTGTCGGTCGAGGAGCATCTGGAACTCCGTCAGGTAGTCCGGGTGCGCCATGAAGAGATGTGCCGTGTCGAGAACGAGACCGTGTCCCTGGTCGAGGACGAGGTTCGTCAGGTGGCGGACGCTCGCCCCCGGCGGGTTCTCGTAACCGTGCGCCGCCTCGAACCCCGCGCCTTCGAGCTCGGGAACGTGCGTCAGGTTCGAATACTGCGTGTGGACCACGAGGTACGCGTCCAGCTCGACCGCCAGCGCGTCAGCCACTCGGAGCGGCCCGTGCTCGCCCGGGAGGACGTGCGGCGTGTGTACCGACACCGCCGACACCGGCGACGCCTCGACGCGCGCCGCCAGCGTCTCCGCGCCCTCCTCGACGACGTCGAGCGGTAAGTGGAGTTCCACCGCGTCGAACCCCCGGTCCGCCGACCGGCGGAGCGCCTCCCGCGTCGGCGGACACTTCCCAGCGACCTGCATGTCCGCCTCGTCGACGCCCGGCCGGATGTAGCTACCGCTCGGCGACTGGCGCGAAGGATGAAAAGCGTCGTCGGCTCAGATCTCGCTCTCGAAGTCCTCGAGCGCGTACGTCGGCTCTGCGCCGCGGCGGTCGAGCGTCTCGTTGGCGAGGAGCCAGTAGACGACGGAGAGTGCGCGCCGCCCCTTGTTGTTCGTCGGGACGACGAGGTCCACGTTGCTCGTGGAGTTGTTCGAGTCGCACATCGCGATCACGGGGATGCCGACCGTGATCGCTTCCTTCACAGCTTGGCTGTCACCGATCGGGTCGGTGACGACGAGCACGTCCGGCTCGATGTAGCCGTCGTACTTCGGGTTCGTCAGCGTCCCGGGGATGAACCGGCCGGTGCGGGCGCGCGCGCCGATGGCGTCCGCGAACTTCTCCGCGGGGAACCGGCCGTACTGGCGGCTCGACGTGACGAGCACCTGGTCGGGGCGGTAGTTCGAGAGGAAGTCCGCCGCCGTCCGGATGCGGTCGTCCGTCGTCGAGACGTCCAGCACGTAGAGACCGTCGGTCCGGACGCGGTGGATGAACCGCTCCATGTCCTTGGTCTTCTGCTGCGTACCGATGTGGACCCCGGCGGCGAGGTAGTCCTCGACCGGAATCAGGAGGTCGGCGTCCTCGTCGGGCATTACGTCCTCGGTCCCCGCGGCGGGCGCTTCGACCTCCTCCTCGGGCTCCGCGGCGGCCTCCTCGGCCACCTCGGACTCCTCGGGTTCGGCGTCGGCGTCGACGTCCGCGTCGACCACTTCGTCTTGGGTTTCGGTTTCGTTCTCAGTCATGCCTCGTCGGCAATTCGGATGAGTTCGTTCAGTTTGGCTGTGCGTTCACCGCCGACCGTGCCCGTCTTGATGAACGGCGCGTCGGTCGCGACGGCGAGATGAGCGATGGTGGTGTCCTCCGTCTCCCCGCTCCGATGGCTGACGACAGGGCCGTAGCCGTTGGAGACGGCGAGTTCGATGGCGTCGAACGCCTCGGTGAGCGTGCCGATCTGGTTCGGCTTCACGAGGATGCTGTTCGCGGCGTCCTGCTCGATGCCCGTGCGGAGGCGCTCCGTGTTCGTCACGAAGAGGTCGTCGCCGCAGACGAGCGTGCGGTCGCCCACGCGCTCCGTGAGCGCGGCGAACCCCTCGTAGTCGTCCTCGTCGAGCGGGTCTTCGACGTACGCGAGCCCGTACTCGTCGACGAGTCCCGCGACGTAGTCGACCTGTTCGGCCGTGCTCCGGGTTTCGTCCCCGAAGACGTACGTCTCGCTCTCCGCGTCGTAGCGTTCCGCGGCGGCCATGTCGAGGCCGAACTTCACCTCGAACCCGAAGTCGTCGGCGACCGTCTCCACGGCCTCCGCGACGAGTTCGAGCGCGTCCGCGTCCGAGAGCGGTGGTGCCCACGCGCCCTCGTCCCCGAGCCCCGCGGCGATGCCGCGGTCTTCGAGGATCTCGCTCACTTCGTGGTGGACGGCCGCGTTCGCGAACACGGCGTCGCGCACGTTCGGCGCGCCGACGGGGGCGGCGAGGAACTCCTGAATCGCGGTCGCCTCCTGCGCGTGCTCGCCACCGCCGACGACGTTTCCGAGCGGAACCGGGAAGTTCCGACCGCGGAACGCGCCGCCGAGGTGCTGGTAGAGCGGGAGTCCGGCGACGTCCGCGCCAGCTTTCGCGGCAGCCATCGAGATGGCGACCGCCGAGTTCGCGCCGATCTGCGAGAAGTCGTCCGTGCCGTCCGCGGCACGGAGCGCCGAGTCGACCTCGCGCTGGTCGCCCGCGAACACCCGCCCCTCCAGTCGGGGAACGGCGTGCTCGCGCGCGGCGGCGATGGCTTCCTCAGCGGGGAGTTCGATGGCCTCGTACTCGCCCGTCGACGCCCCGGAGGGCGCGAGCGCGCGGCCGTGACCGCCGGACTCCGTGTAGACGCTCGCCTCGACCGTCGGGTTCCCCCGAGAGTCGAGGACGCTCCGCAGCGACACGGACTCGACGAGCCCCATTAGTCGTGCCTCCGAACCGTGAACGGGAGGACACCCGCGTCGTATTCCTCGGCCGCGATGAGGATGGGCTCCGTCTGGTCGGTGTCGACCAGCACGGGCGCGCCGTACGACACCTGCAGCGCGCGCGCACCGATGATGCGGGCTTTCTCGTAGCGATTGTACTGTGCACTCATCTTACTGGTAGGGTGCGACGACGTCTACGAGGTCCTGGTGGGCGACCAGCATCCGGCGGCAGCAGTACCGATCCAACCCGAGGTCGTCGAGCACCTCACCGGGGTCTTCGTCGCCGTCCTGGCTGCTCGCGCGGGCCTTGTACTCTTCCCAGTACTCGGCCACGACGTTACCGCAACTGAAACACCGGACTGGTACCATCATGGTTTGTGTTTAGCGGTAGGACTTCTGGTAGCGGGCGCGAGCGCCGGGCCCGCCCCACTTCTTGGATTCGCGCTGACGGACGTCGTTCACGAGGAGCGAGCGGTCGAACTCCATGAACGCGTCGCGGAGTTCCGCGTCGTTCTCGTGTTCGACGATGCTCCGCGCGATTGCGGTGCGGACCGCGTCCGCCTGTCCGGCGAACCCGCCGCCGTCGACGGTGACGTCGATGTCGATGTCGCTGCGGAGGTCTTCGCCCGCGATGCGGAACGGCTCCAGCATCTTCAGCTTCGCGAGCTCGGGTTCGACGAGCTCGACCGGCTGACTGTTGATGCGAACGCGACCCTCGCCGTCACGCACGGTGGCGCGCGCGACGGCGGTCTTCTTCTTCCCGCTGGTGTTCGTTACCATGTCTTGTTAGCACCTAGGTGCTCGGAGATCTCGCCGACCTGCACGAACTTGATGTGCGACAGGCGGTCGAGACTGGTTCCGTCGAGGACTTCCCCGTCCTCGTCGGTGTGATTCCCGACGAACACGCGGATGTTCTCGAAGGCCTCGCGGCCGTCCGTTTCCTTGTAGGAGAGCATCCCGCGGATCGCGCGCTTCACGATGCCGTCGGGGCGCTTCGGGTAGTACGGACCGGAGTCCGAGCCGAGCTCGGCTCGCTTCCGGTAGGTCCCGAAGATATCCTCCTTGTTCCCGGTGATGACCGCGTTCTCCGCGTTCACCACGGCGACGGTGTTGCCCTGCTGGGCGAGCTCCGCCACGTTACTCGCGACGCGACCCATGATGCAGTCACCGGCGTCGACGACGATGTCGGCGTCGAATTCTGCGAGACTCATCGGATCACCCGCACGTCGTTACCGTTGGGATTCTGTTCGACAAACTCGGAGAGGGAGACGGTCTCGCCGCCGGCGTGGTCGACCTTCGTCTCCGCGCTGGACGAGAAGTCCACTGCGGCGACCGTGACCGACTTCTGCAGCATGCCGGACCCCAGGACCTTCCCGGGGACGACGACGGTTTCGTCTTCTCTCGCGTACCGTTCGATGCGACTCAGGTTCACCTCGGCGTGCGTGCGCCGCGGCTTCTCCAGCCGGTCGGCGACGTCCTGCCAAACGCCCGCGTCGTTGTCGCGAGCGGCGGACTTCAGGTCCGCAACGAGGTTGCTGAGTCGAGGACTCGATTGACTCATAGTTCTGACTCCTCAGTAGTGAATTCGGGTGGAGTGCAGGGAGCAGGATTTGAACCTGCGAACTCCTGTGAGACAGCGCCCTGAACGCTGCGCCTTTGACCAAACTTGGCTATCCCTGCACGACGGCGAAGAACACGCTGTCGTGCTGCAGTCGAGTATTCCCGCCGACCCCCTATACGGGTTTCGATTCCCGCGACCGACGGCGTCGCTCCTCCCTGCGTGGAGCGGACGACCGTCGGGGTGAGGGCGGCTTCACTCATTGTTAGAGTTGGACTGCTTCTTCCAGCTCGTCTGCGCGCATCGACAGGCTCTCGATGCCGCGCAGCACGAGTTCGTCGACGGGCATCGACCCGTCGGATTCGACGTGGAACACGAACGCCTCGGGGACGTCGTGCACCTCGACCTCCTTCCCGGGATACCGCTGGGTGAGGTCGTTGTCGAACTCCTCGGCCGGAACGAGGTCGCCGTCCTCCTCGATGACGCCGCGGAGGATGTTCGGCTCGTCCTCGTCGAACTCCGGCGAGTCACCGACGACCTCCACCGTCTGGAGGTGTCGGTAGCCGATACCGACCCCGCCCTGGTGTTTGGCGTGGTCGCGGCCTTTGTCGAGGACGGCTTCGGCCTCGAACTCGAGACGCTGGTCTTCTTTCAGCTCGATGATCGGGATGTTCGTATCGGCGGGCTCGACCTCGGGGTCTTCGCAGACGATATCCCCGGAGTACGCCGTTCCCGGTCCCTCGACGTCGAGGGCGAGCGTCACGGTGTGGTCGGGGTCGAAGTCCTCGGGCGTCGTCAGCGGCACGAGGCCGAGACGCAGCGCGAGCACTTCGTCGAACATGACGCTCGAGTTCTCCACGAACCGCACGGTGTCGATGGAGAGTGTCGGCACGTCCGCGAGCATCGCTCGACGGACGCCGTTCGCGAACGCCGGCGTGGCACCGCGAACGACGAACCGGGCTTCCCGGTCGTCGTTGTCGATAAATTCGACGTCGAAGTCCCCTGCCATGATTAGAACCCGCTGTTCTTCGGCGGACGCGTGCCGTCGTGCGGGATCGGCGTGACGTCCTCGATGCGGCCGATCTCGATGCCGGCGCGAGCGAGCGCGCGAATCGTCGCCTGCGCGCCCGGCCCGGGGCTCCGCTGGAGGTTGCCGCCGGGACCGCGCACGCGGACGTGCACGCCTTCGATGCCCTGTTCTTTGATCTCTTCTGCGATCTTCTCGGCCATCTGCATCGCCGCGTACGGCGACGCCTCGTCACGGTTCTGCTTCACGACGGCACCGCCGGACGACTTCGCGATCGTCTCAGCGCCGGTCTCGTCGGTGATGGTGAGGACCGTGTTGTTGAACGAGGCGTGCACGTGGGCGATGCCCCATTTGTCGTCTTCAGCCATTGGTTACTCCTGCCCCCCGGCGCGAGCCGGGTGGAGTTCGTCGGTGAGGTCGCTCGTTTCGTCGAACGCGATGAGGTCTTTCTCGGCGGTCTCGACCTTCCGGGACGGAGCCGTGACGCGGCTGCCGTCGACCGTGATGTGGCCGTGCGTGATGAACTGGCGCGCCTGCTTCGGCGTGTTCGCCAGTCCCTGCCGGTAGACGACCGTCTGCAGGCGGCGTTCGAGGACGTCCGTCACGTCGAGTGAGAGGACGTCGTCGAGGCCGTCGCTGTCGCCGAGAATGCCGTAGCGCTGGAGGCGGGAGACGAACTCCGAGTCCTCCGAGCCCTCCCCGGTGACCTTCCCGAGGAGCGCGCGAGCCTCACGCCGGTACGAGCGGAGTTCGGACTGCGCGCGCCACAGCTCTTCTTTGTTCTTCAGGCCGTAGCGCCCGAGGAGGTCGGACTCCTCGGCGATGCGCTCGCCCTGGTAGGGGTGGTTCGGCGTCTCGTAGAACTTGGTGTTCTCTCCGGGAAGCGCCATTATTCACCACCCTCCTCTGCCGCTGCTTCTTCTGCTTCTGCTTCTTCGCGGAGTTCTTCGACGTTCACGCCGATGGTCCCCTCGGTACGACCCGTGGATTTCGTGCGCTGCCCGCGGACCTTCTGTCCGCGTTCGTGGCGAACGCCCTTGTAGGACCGAATCATGCGCATCCGATTGACGTCCTGGTTGCGCTGGAGGTTCACGTCGTTCCCCGTGATGTGCTCGGTATCGCCGGTGTAGAAGTCGTTCCGGCGGTTCGCGAGCCAGTCGGGAGTGTTCTCCGCGTAATTCTCGACGGCGTCGACGATCGACTCGATGTCGTCGTCGTCGAGCCGGCCGAGCGTGGCCTGTCGATCGATACCGGCCTCTTCGGCGACCACAAGGGCCGTCCGACGGCCGATACCGTTCATCTCGAAGAGGGCACGCTCGACGGACTTCGTGCCGTCGAGGTCTGTCTGCCCGATGCGGACGAAGTATCGAATGTCCTCGTCCGCTTCCTGGTTGTCTTCCGTGCTCATAGTATCGTGCTCGGATAGTGTTGCGGAAAGGCGTCGTGGCGGGGATTTGAACCCCGGAGGCGGTGAGCCACAGAGTTAGCAACCCTGCGCCTTGACCAGGCTAGGCTACCACGACCCGTTCGCGCGGTATCATCGCCCTCTCGGACTCGGGGCGGCTGCCCCTACAGTGACTGCACTCGAACTGAATCACCCGCCCTACTTAAGAATCACGAAAGCACCGGATGGTGAGACGCCGACGCACACCCACCGAGTTACTCGCGCCGCGGGAGCCAGTAGACCGCGAGCACGACCGCCCAGATGGTCGCGACGGTCGCGAGGACGTCGGGGCTCGTCCGGTGGAGGTGCCAGAAGAGCGCGAGGAGCGCGACCGCGGAACCGACGGCACCGGCGGCCGGAACGACCGCGCTCACCACCGACTCCCGCTGCGTGTACGCGATCGCGGACACCGCGCCGAAGATGCTGATGAACGCGCCGGACGCGAAGCTCGTGATGGAGTTCAGACTCCCGTACGCGGTGAGAATCGCCGTGAGAACGCCGAGGACGAGGAGCGCGCGCACGGGCGACGACTCGCTCTCGCTCGCAGTCCGACTGCTCCCGACCGACGCGTCGAGCGCGGGCGCTCTCGAGGTGTCCGACGAGCCATCTCCGGCGTTCGACGCCGCGCGGTCCGGCGCGTTGTGCGCCGCGTCCGCGACCTGCTGGCTGAGCCGCGCCGCCGAGAACAGCGTCGCGTTCAGCGCCGACGCGGTCGAGAGCACCGCGGCGACGGCGACGAGCGCGAACCCGGCCTCGTGGAACACCGGCCGCGCCGCGTACGCGAGCGCTGTCTCCGCGTGCTGCCGAATGACGTCCGCCGACACGAGGTTCGTCGTCACGACCGCCACGAGAACGTAGAGTAACGTCGTGAACGCGATGCTCGCGTATATCGCCTTCCGAACCGTCTCCCGTGGGTTCTCGATACTGTCGAGGTCGAACGCGAGGAGCTCCCAGCCCTCGAACGCGACGAAGGAGAGCGCGGCCGCCGAAACGACGCCGCCGCCGACGGTGTGCAGACCGGACTGGAGCGTCCCCTGCGTGTACCCGTAGTAGACGCCCGCGCCGCCGACCACGAGGAGGATGAGGACCTTGAGCGCGACGAGCACGTCCTCCGCCCGCCCGGACGCGCGCGCACCGAGCGCGTTCAACCCCACGAAGCACGCGACGCCCGCCACGGAAACGAACGGCCGCGCCGCCACCCCGAAAGCGGTCTCGACGCCGACGAGCTGGAGGCCGTAACTTCCGAACGCGTACGCGTACATCGCCATCGTCCCCACGTACCCGAACGTGAACACCCAGCCGACGACGCCCGCGAGCCACTGCTCGCCGGTGAACTCCTCGACGTGGGCGACCGGGCCCGCGGTCGCGGAGTCGCTCTCCTCGATGAGCCGGACGAACGAGTAGCCCGCACAGAGCGCGAGCACGCCCGAGACGACGAACGACGTCCACGCCGCCGGCCCCGCCGCCTCCGCGACGACACCGAGCACGGCGAAGATCCCGCCGCCCACCATCCCGCCGACCGCGAGCGACACGGACTCCGCGAACCCGATCTTCTCGCTCATACCTACCTGTCACGGCTGCGATGCGAAAAGCGGTGCGGCCTCCCGGTCGAGAGGAAACGAGCCGCCTACGCCTCGATGTACTCGTCGTTGACTTCCCAGCCGCCGTCGTCGGCCTCCACCATGTACTCGCCGTAGTAGGGGACGCGGCTCTCGACCACGTTCTCGAAGGCTTCTCGGATCTCGGGCTTCGTCATCTCACCCATCGAGCGCAGGTCGTCGTTCCGGTTCAGACAGCCCTTCAGGTATCCCTCGTGCGTCACGCGCACGCGATGGCAGTTCGCGCAGAAGTCCGCGTTCCCGACCGGATCGACGATCTCCACCATCCCGTCGCCGACGTGGTAGCGCTTCCGGTCGTGCATCTCCCGGTGTTCGACCTCGTCCGCCTGCTCCGCCAGCCAGCCGTGCACGCGCTCGATATCGACCGCCCACTCTGGCTTCCCCACTAACTCCGGCATGAACTCGATGAGCTGGAGCTGGAGCCCCTCGTTCTCGGCGACGTAGTCCACCATCTCCGGGACGTATCCCGCCGTCTGCTCGAAGACCACCATGTTCAGCTTCACCGGGTTCAGCCCCGCGTCCACCGCGGCCCGCACGCCCTCCATCACTTTGTCGTACGCGCCCGACTGCGTCACGTCCGCGAACACCTTCGGGTCGAGCGCGTCCTGACTCACGTTCACCCGCTCCAATCCGGCGTCGACGAGGTCGGGCGCGCGCCCCGGGAGGAACGTCCCGTTCGTCGTCAGCGAGACCTCCATCGAGTCCGGCGTCCGCTCGATGATCTCCTCTAAGTCGTCGCGGAGCATCGGTTCTCCGCCCGTGAACTTCACCGCGTCCACGCCGTACTCGTCGACGACTCCGAGGAACCGGACGACGTCGTCGGCGCTCATCTCGTGGTCGCGCGCCGCCATCGGCCCGCGCGTATCCCCGAGGCCCTCGTTGTGGCAGTAGACGCAGTCGAAGTTACAGCGGTCGGTCAGCGAGACCCGAACCCCCGTGACCTCGCGCCCGAACCCGTCCTCCAACATATTCACGTAATCAGGCGCGGACGCGAATAAACCCGCGGATGCCAGCACCCCTCGCGTAACCACAAGTCGTTACATCCGCGCCCACTGACGGGCGAGCAGTCGGCGGTGTCCGACTTCGAACGGTCTCCACGAAACCGCCGACCCGCCACCCGCCGCACGCCGCCGACGGACCAACGACTGCGGGCGGGAAATCGAAAGGGAGCGAGTCAGCGTACGCGAGGGCGAACGGGCTTTCGAACCCGACGAACGACTGGTCTTCACCTTCGAACTCGAACCTGAGACGCCTTCACCGTCGCCGACTACACAACCCTTATTCGCCGCAGACCCTCTATCTCACGCCATGAACGAAGACGCCGTCAGAGAACGCCTCCGTCAGGTCGACGACCCCGACCTCGGCGACGACATCGTCTCCCTCGGCCTCGTCAACGACATCACGGTGGAGGACGGAACCGTCTCCGTCTCGCTCGCGCTCGGCGCGCCCTACTCCCCGTCCGAGACCGACATCGCGAACCGCGTCCGCGACGCCCTCGCCGACACCGGCCTCGACGTCGACCTCTCCGCGTACGTCCCCGGCGACGGTACTGGCGACATCCTCCCCAACGTCCAGAACGTCATCGCCGTCGCCTCCGGGAAGGGCGGCGTCGGGAAATCTACCGTCTCCACGAACATCGCCGCCGGCCTCGCCGACCGCGGCGCGCGCGTCGGCCTCTTCGACGCCGACATCTACGGCCCGAACGTCCCCCGGATGCTCGCCAGCGACCAACACCCGCAGGCCACCGAGGACGAACGCCTCATCCCGCCCGAGAAGTACGGCATCAAACTCATGAGCATGGCCTACCTCGCCGGCGACGACGACCCCGTCATCTGGCGCGGCCCCATGGTCCACAAAGTCATCACCCAGCTCGTCGAGGACGTCGAATGGGGCCACCTCGACTACCTCGTCGTCGACCTTCCGCCTGGCACCGGCGACACTCAACTCACCATGCTGCAAACAGTGCCCCTCACCGGCGCTGTCGTCGTCACCACCCCGCAGGACGTCGCCGTTGACGACGCCCGCAAGGCCCTCCAGATGTTCGGCAAACACGACACGAACGTCCTCGGCGTCGTCGAGAACATGAGCACCTTCCACTGCCCCGACTGCGGCAGCGACCACGACATCTTCGGCACCGGCGGCGGCCGCGCACTCGCCGACGAGAACGACCTCCCCTTCCTCGGTGAACTCCCCCTCGACCCCAGCGTCCGCGCCGGCAGCGACGACGGCGCACCCGTCGTCCTCGACGACGACTCAGCGACCGGCGACGCCTTCCGCCGCCTCGCCGCCAACACCGCCGACATGGCCGGCATCATCCGCCGCCGCACCGCCCAGACCGACCGATGACTGACGACGAGAACTTCGAAGCACACGTCAAACGCGACGCCCTCCGCGCCGCCGCCGCAGACCTCCGCGACCGAGGCGCGGAAGGCGAGAAAATCGCCGCCCTCGTCCACCGCGTCAGCGACCTCTACGACCCCGACGAAGACACTGACCCCGGCGAAATCTATCGAAACATGCGGTACATCCTCCAAGTCGCAGAACAGGGTGGGCTGGACCGCTAACGCAACCGCCGCCACCCACCCAGCACCACCAGCACCGCCAACAAACCCGCCCCGTACTGCAACGGATAGTACGTCGGACTCGGAATCCCGTACGGCCCCTTGGAAGGGTCCAAACTCGCGTTCTCGTACGAATATCCATCGTCCTTCCACGGTGCCGTGATCTCCTCGTACGACTGATTCCACGCCTCGGTCTCCGACTCGGCTGACCCCACGAACCCCACCTGGTCGAGCGGATGCCGCGGCTCACCCACCGGCTGCGAGTACAACCGCACCTCACCCGCCACCCTCGACCCCAGCGGCTCGAACAACTCCATCTTCGTCACGGTCGTCGAATTCGGCGGCACCATCGCCCCCTCCCCCGAACCATCCGTCTCGAGCGTATGCGCGAACAGAGCGGTGTCCCAAGGCGCGTCGCTCGGGTTCCGTACCGTCACGAGTAGCACTGTCGCCATCTCACCGCGCGCCTCGCGTGTCGCGACCTCGACGTCGAGAATCCACGGAACGGCCACCTGACGGGGGTTCGTCAAATTGACGTCGCGAGTGAACTCGAACGTCTCGTTCTGTCCCCAAGCTCCGACGTAGATTGTATGATTCTCGGGGAGACCTTTGAGACCGTTAGAGACGTTGAACTCGCGAACGACTGTTTCGCCGGGAGATACGGTGGGTCCAGCAGTGTACTCTGCCCAGTCGTCGACGAGGACCATGACACTACCGTCCAACTTCTTGTTAGTTGGATTATGGAATTTGGTAGTCACCGTAAGCGATGGTTTATCGAACGTGACCGTGTACTCAAGCCCGAATGGTCCAGTGAAATCGGGGTCATCGGCTACGACTGGTGTCGTCGCGAACGTCGACACTACGAGGAAGGAGAGTACGAGCGTATAGGCGAGTTTTCTCATTGTGGGGGGTGTGACGTTTGGTTGTCAGTGACAGCCGCTTTAACTGCTTCGACGGTTGCGTTGCCCGATACGCGGACGTTGTACCGATCGACCTTCGTCACGGATCCGTGGTCCCCAGTCGCGGTGTTGACGTACGGGACGCGTGTTTTCGCTCTCACTAGCGCTGACGTGTTGATGACGGTGTGGCCATCAGTGTGGCCGTTCATCCATGTCCGTTCGTAGCGAATCGGTTTACTGAGTGTCCAGACCGTCGTGGGAACTCGGCCGCCGAGGCGCACATCCGGGTTATTGGTGTTCGTCTCGACGACGATCCGGCTCGGTGTCGTCTTGTAGTACTGCCACTCGTACTGCGCGGGGCTAATCTGTTCGTGGTAGGTAGCCGGATACCACGTCGTCGTCTCGGCGTGCTTGACGGTGTACTGGTAGCGGTATTCGGTGCCGTACTCCGCGGGCTCGCGGAGCACGGTCTTCGAACGACCCGTGTACGTGTCGCCCTGATGCCGGCGACCGTTCGCCCAGTACGTATCGGTTACCGTCGTGTGGTACGTGTAGCTCACGCGGTGCGTGTACGTGACGCGTTTCCGGTCGGTGACCGTCTCAGTCGTCGAGTATTGCATACAGCCACCCATGGGGAAACACTTGGTGTGCCAGTGCGTCACCTTGTGGCTCGTTCGGATGTACTTCGTCCGATGTACCGTTCGATGACCGGTACGCTCGACGCGACGCTCGTGTTCGTACTGACGGAGCGTTCGATAGACTGCGGGGTCAGTGACGACCCGCCGCGTCTCCCCGGTGAATTCACCACGTCCGGATTTCGCGGACCGCCACTCGTGCTCGGTCGTCGTCCACCGCCGCGTCGACGTCTCAGTTGCCCCCGCCTCCCAACTCGGGTTGTTCTGCAAGAACGTCGAACGGTACCCTGGCTGACGGAAGCGCTGCTCATCACTCCGATACTGCGCGTCCCGTACCTTCACGCGGTGCTCCAGCTCGTACTTCCAGCCAGAGTTACGAGCAGCAGTGACACCATATCCCGCTTTGAGTAAGTCGTCCCGCTCTGCCGGATACTTCGTCCGTCTCGTATCGAACACCGGATCTTCGACGAGGAACGACCGGCTCAATACGTCGACGTCGAGAACTTCTGATTCAGACGGACGAGTGACGTTCACACCAGGGAGCAGTCGAGTGTTTCTGACGAGCGAAGAGTGGTTATTGTTCACCACAGAGATGGAAGGAGTATACTCGAGGAGTGTGCTGGTGTTGACAGAGACACTTCCCTGATACCACGCTGTCCGATTATACACGATACCGTTCACAGAGTGGGGTTCGTCGCGACCTTGCTCCCAGCTATCGACAGATACTTGCCGATTATCTGTCCTGAGTTCGATGTCGAGCTTGTCAGCGTACCAGCTCTTCGTCAGCATGAACCGCTTCGTTTGGACGTGAAACTGCACGGTTTCGTTCGGTCCATATGGCCCTGTTCCAATCGGCTCAATCTTCGAAATTCTCGGGGCATAATAGTCTAGAAAGTCATATATCGGTTCAGAGATTCCATGGTTTCCGTCTTTAATAACGAGATTAGCCAGCGTCATTGAGTCAAACTTCCCAAAGCGATCATTCTCACCGAATGGAGACACGGTATCCGACCAGTCGTACTCAAGTCGAGTTCCATCAGGGTCGAATGACTGTCCAGCATCCACGATGATTCCCCAGTCATTCGCGCGGTCGTTTACTCCCCCGAACGTAACGTTAAGCTGAATAACCGGGTCACTGGGCTGGGTTTCTAATTCTGATCCAGTAGATTCTGAACCAGCAGTAGAGTGGACTGTCGCGTTGAGCCTACTCTTGCCGACGCCTTCGCGGCCCCAGTACGAGTCGAAGTAGACGTATTCTGGGTTGGTCCCACGCCTGTCGATGACGTCTGGGAGCGGTGAGACACGGTGTAGCTTCGATTTTTGCGTGTAGTCGACGGTGATCTGTTCGGGTGACAGTCCGTTGGGGTCGACGATGATGACGTGGTGGGCGGCGTAGTTGTCGGGGCTCCAGCGGGGGTCGTATGCGCGGACGGGGGTGTTGGTGAAGCGGGCGGAGACGATTTCGGGTGGGCCGGCGACGTCGACGGTTCGTTGGGTGGTGGTGGTTTGGCCGCGGGCGTCGGTCGCAGTGAGTCGGATGGTGTGGGTTCCGGGGGTGGTGTCGAGGTCGCGGTCGACGTGGAGGTGGTTTGTGCCGCCGTTGCGGAAGCGTTCGCGGTCAGTGGCGCGTTTGTGGAGTGCGGTGGTGTTGTCGATAGTGACGGTGAGACTCGCGAGGTTGTGGTAGGCGTCGGCGGCGGTGGTGGTGACGTGGAGGCCGCCGTGTCCGGAGACGTTGACGGTGTGGAGGACGGGTTCGGGGTCGGCGACGACGTGGGTCGTGCCGTCGGGGAAAGTGGCGGTGGTGGTGTCCGTGGTGGCGTAGAGGTCGTGGTCGCCGGGGGAGAGGGTGAGTCGGGTGGCTGTGTCGTCCTGGTGGGTTCGAGCGCCGTCGAGCCACCAGGTGGCGCGGTCGGCGTCGGTGACGCGGTAGGTGGCGGTGAGCGGTTGGGTGCCGGTGACGACGCGTGGACCGCGGACCGTCGGATCGAGGGTCACCGAGGAGGATGGGCCAGTGGAGGGCGAGGAGGCAGGCGGGGAAGCGGTGAGTTGGATGGTGCGTTCGCGGGTGAGGCCGTCGGTGTCGGTGACGCGAGCGGTGACGGTGTGGTCGCCGGCAGTGGTAAAGGCGCGGTCGAGCGTATCGCGGGCGGTGCGCTCATCGAGCGCGGTCGTTCGGACGGTGTGGCCGTCGACGCGCCAGGTGAGGGTGTCGAGGGGTGCGGTGCCGGCAGTGACGGTCGTGCGGAATCGTTCGGTGTCGCCGGTCCGGGTGGTGGTCGGGCCGGCGAGGGCGAGGGTGGGTGGGTCGCCGGGAGTGACGTGGACGTAGAGGGTGTCAGTGCGGCTGTTACCGTCGTCGTCGGTGGCAGTGACGGTGGCGGCGTAGGTGCCGACCCGCGTGGGGGTGAACGCCGTGCGTCCGCAGTGGGCGCAGTCGGGCGTCGAGGTCGTGCCGTCCGGTGCGGAGATGGTCCAGGTGTAGGTCTCGATCGTGCCGTCGGGGTCGGTGGTGCCGGTGGCGTCGAGGTAGACGGTGGTGGCGCGGGCGACGGTCTGGTCGAGGCCGGCGTCGACGAGGGGCGGGTCGGCGGCGGCGACGGGGAGGGGTGTGGCGGCGAGGACGATGGCGAGGGCGAGAATGGCCGGGATACGTCGGCTCATTTTGATGAGAATTGATGCTTCGGTTTCACGTATAAACTCTCGGAGTGAATCGAGAGAGGGCGGCAGTACTTGCGATTCGAGGAATTCCGTTAGTTTCCCTGTACGCCGACAGATTCTGGTGGACGTTTGCCCACCGGAACACGGAATCGTTCATCATCTTTGCTTGCTAATGGATGGCAAACGATTTAGTGTCCTACGTGCGAATCTGGTTTTAGTGGCCCACGCAGGGGGCCAGGAGTACCTATGACTAACGACGAACTCATCTGGCGAATCGCGGGAGGTTCCGGAGACGGGATCGACTCGACGAGCCAGAACTTCGCGAAGGCCTTGATGCGAGCGGGCCTTCACGTTTTCACGCATCGCCACTACCCCTCGCGGATTCGAGGCGGTCACACGTACGTCGAGATTCGGGCGTCTGACGAGCCCGTGAAATCGCGCGGCGACGGCTACAACTTCCTCCTCGCGCTCGGTGACTCGTTCGCACGGAACCCGAAGGAGGACGCCTACTACGGGGAAGAGGAAGTGAAGCCGCTCTCCGAGAACCTCGACGACCTCCGCGAAGGCGGCGTCATCGTCTACGACAGCGGCCTCCTCGACGTCGACGAGGTCGAGAACTTCGACGAGCGCGTCGAGGAGAACGACTGGCACGTCTTCGACGTGAACCTCCGCGAGCTCGCGAAGGAGCACGGCCGCGAGATCATGCGGAACACCGCCGGCGTCGGCTTCACGGCCGCGCTCGTCGGGATGGAGCTCGACCGCATCGAGGAGCTCATGCGGGAGGCGATGTCGGGCGACATCCTCGACGCGAACCTCGCGGTCCTCCAGGACGCCTACGACCTCGTGGGCGAGGAGTACCACGTCGAACACGACGTCCGCGTCCCGACCGGCTCGCACGACGAGGAGCAGGTCCTCGTCTCCGGGAGTCACGGAATCGCGTACGGCGCGCTCGACGAGGGCTGCCGGTTCATCGCGGGCTACCCGATGACGCCGTGGACGGACGTCTTCACCATCCTCACGAATCTGATGCCGGACGTCGGCGGCATCAGCGAGCAGGTGGAAGACGAGATCGCGGCCGCGGCGCTCGCGATGGGCGCGAGTCACACGGGCGCGAAAGCGATGTCCGGCTCCTCCGGCGGCGGGTTCGCCCTCATGTCGGAGCCGCTCGGCCTCGCGGAGATGACGGAGACGCCACTCGTCCTCGTCGAATCGATGCGCGCCGGCCCGAGCACGGGAATGCCGACGAAGCCCGAGCAGGCCGACGTCGAGCACGTGCTCTTCACGAGCCAGGGCGACAGCCACCGCGTCGTGTTCGCGCCCTCGGACCCCATCGAGTGCTACGAGCAGACGCGCCGCGCGTTCCAGCTCGCCTACGACTACCAGATTCCCGCCATCGTCGTCTACGACCAGAAGCTCTCCGGCGAGTACCGGAACGTCCCGAAGAGCTTCTTCGACCAGGAGCCGAACCCCGACCTCGGCTCCGTCGCCAGCGAGGAGGAGCTCGCGGAGCTCCCGCACACGGAAGGCGGGAAGTTCCACCGCTTCCAGCACGACACCGAGGAGGGCGTCAGCCCGCGCTCCATCCCGGGGCAGAAGGGCGGTCACTTCCTCGCGACCGGGAACGAGCACAACCCCGCCGGCCACATCAGCGAAGACCCCGACAACCGCGTCGCGCAGGTCGACCGGCGGAACCAGAAGCTCGACACCATCCGCGAGGACCTCGCGGACGAGTCCCACAACGTCGTGAACGGCGACGACGCCGCGGACTTCGGGCTCATCTCCTTCGGGAGTCAGTCCGGGACGGTCGACGAGGCCGTCGCCCGCCTGAACGAGAACGGCGATTCGGTGAAACACCTCAGTCTCTCCGAGATCGAGCCGTTCCCCTACGACCAGGTCCGCGAGTTCGTGGAGTCCGTCGACGAGACGCTCGTCGTCGAGATGAACTCGTCCGGCCAGCTCCGCGGCCACATCCAGCGCCGCCTCGGCACGGGCGAGGAAACGTTCGGGAGCCTCCTGAAGTACGACGGCAACCCCTACGAGCCGGCGGAAGTCGTCGAAGCCGTCCAGCACGAGCTGGGCAGCGTCGACGAGACGACTTCTCGCACGCGCCTCGTGACCCCCGGTGATCAGGTATGAGTGCATTCAGCGCAATCGGCAGCGGCGAGGAACGAGAGGTCGACCAGAACGAGTTCACGCCGAGCATCGAACCGCAGCCGACGTGGTGTCCGGGCTGCGGTGACTTCGGCGTTCTCAAGGCGCTGAAGGGCGCGCTCGCGGAACTCGAGAAGGACCCCGAGGAGGTGCTCGTCGTCACGGGCATCGGTTGCTCCGGGAAGCTCAACAGCTACCTCGACAGCTACGGGTTCCACACGATTCACGGGCGTTCGCTCCCCATCGCGCGCGCCGCGAAGCTCGCGAACCCCGAGCTCGAAGTCATCGCCGCCGGCGGCGACGGCGACGGCTACGGCATCGGCGGGAACCACTTCATGCACACCGCCCGTGAGAACCACGACATCACCTACATCGTCTTCGACAACGAGGTCTTCGGCCTCACGAAGGGACAGACGTCCCCGACGAGCCCGATGGGACATAAATCGAAGACGCAGCCGAAGGGCAGCGCGAAGAACCCCATCCGCCCGCTCTCCCTCTCGCTCACGTCCGGGTCCTCGTTCGTCGCGCGCACGGCGGCGGTGAACCCGAACCAGGCGAAGGACATCATCAAGGAAGCCGTGACGCACGACGGCTTCAGTCACATCGACTTCCTGACGCAGTGTCCGACGTGGAACAAGGACGCGAAGCAGTACGTCCCCTACACGGACATCCAGCAGTCAGACGACCACGATGTCGACCTCGGCGACCGCCGCTCGGCGTCCGAGATGATGCACGAGGCGGAGGACGCCCTCTACGAGGGCGAAGTCCTCACCGGCCGGTTCTACAAGGACGAGAACCGCCACGCCTACCACGAGGAGAAACAGGAGCGCGGCGACTTCCCCAGTGAGCCGCTCGCCGAGCGCTACTTCGAGGACGGCGACTGGGAGCGCTCCTACGACTACATCGACCGGCACGCGTAAAGCCCGAAATCCGGTTTCCACTTCGGAAGATATTTTTTCGCTGCCGACAAAGACCCTGTCGTGAGCGAATCGACCGAGGACCGCATCCTGGCTGCACTCGAAGCCGACGCGAAAGCGTCCTACGCCGACATCGCCGACGAAGCCGGCGTCTCCAAGCCGACGGTCCGGAAGTACATCAATCAGCTCGAAGACGAAGGCGTCATCGTCGGCTACTCCGCCGACGTCGACCCGAAGAAGCTCTCCGGCCAATCAATCGCCCTCGTCGGCATCGACGTCGAATCCGAACGGTACGTCGAAGCCACGCAGGCTCTCAAGAACGTCGACGCCGTCCAGTCCCTCTACACCTCCAGCGGCGACCACATGCTGATGGCGGAAGTCCGCGCAGCAGACGGCGACGCCCTCGGCGACGTCATCGCCAACACCCTCCTCGAAATCGACGGCGTCACCGCCGCACACCCCTCCTTCCTCCAAGAGCGCCTGAAGTAAGGATGTGGTGTTCTGATTCGGTTTTCACACGTTCCTCCCGGTAGGGCCGTCGTTTTCGACGCTTCCGAAAGCCCGCGGTCTCCGGCGCGCTCTGACCGACAGATCGTTCACTCTGTTCACGATAGGGGTCGGTCGGAGACACGCCGGAGCCCGCTCCCTTTCGATTCAATCGGAAGACGCGGAGCGTCTTCCTATGCACAGGAAATCTTCGATTTCCGGTTGCCCCACCCGAATGGCTGTCCGGTCGGCCGTCTCACGGTGGTTGACTCCGTAGCTATCGCTCGTGGCTGGCCGAGTGTTCAGAAAACGCTGGCGTCGGCTCGCCGTGTTTCGTCTCAGTCGGCGAGCGTGGGGTCTTCTTCGAGGAGGCCGCTGATGCGTTCGATGGCGAGTTCGATCTGCTCCGTGCTCGTCGCGTAGGACGCGCGGAGCGTGTCTTCGGCGACGCTCCCGAAGTCGGGTCCAGGAGTCATGGCGACGCCGGCGTCGAGGAAGACGTCGGCGACGTCGAAGGCATCACCAGGAAGGTCGGAGACGTCGAGGAGGAGGTAGTACGCGCCGCCGGGCGTGTAGTCCATGCTGAGCCCCCAGTCGTCGGCGGCGTCGACGAGGCGGTCGCGGCGCTGGCGGTACTGGTCGCGGACGTCGTCGAGCCAGCCGTGGTCGGCGCGGATGGCGGCTTCGGCGGCGGCCTGGCTGGGCGCGGGCGCGCAGATGACGAGGTTCTGCGCGAGGCGGTTGATGGGGTCGACGAGCCCGGGCGGGAGGACCATCCAGCCGACGCGGTAGCCGGTCATGGCGTAGCGCTTGGAGACGCCGTCGAGGACGATGGCGTCCTCGGTGTATTCGAGGACGGTGTGGTCGTCGCCGTCGTAGGTGAGGCCGTGGTAGACTTCGTCGGAGATGATGGGGGTGTCGGTGCGCCGGGAGAGCGCGGCGAGCTCTCCGAGCTCGGAGTCGGAGAGCACGGCCCCGGTGGGGTTCGCGGGGGAGTTGACGAGCATCGCGGCGGTGTCCCGGGAGACGGCGTTCTCGAACCCCTGGATGTCGGGCGCGAAGCCCGTTCGCGGGTCGAGTTTCGTCGTGACGATGTTCCCGCCGGCCTGCCGGACGAAGTTCGGGTAGCAGGCGTAGTAGGGGTCGGTGAGGACGACGTCGTCGCCGGGGTCGACGAGCGCGAGCATCGCGAGGAGGAGGCCCGCCGACGACCCGGGGGTGACGAGGATTCGCGACGGCGGCACGTCGACGCCGTACGTCTCGTCGTAGTAGTCGCTGATGGCGTCACGGAGACCGGCCGTGCCGCGGGAGGAGGTGTAGTCGTCGTCACCTCCGCGTACTGCCGCGACCGCCGCGTCCGCTGCCGCCGCGGGCAGGGAGAAGTCGGGTTCGCCCACTTCCATGTGGACGACCCCCTGGCGGTCGTCGGCCCGTTCGAGCACGTCCATCGCCGAGAACGGAGTCGTCCGCTCGGCTCGCTCCGAGGGCATAGCCGTACGGAAGGGTTCGACGCGTGAAAACCCCGCCGGTGCGTGTCAACTTTTGCCCCTGGCGGTCGAAGGAGGCGTATGGCCACGTTCGACCGGAGTCTCCGCGTTCGCGCGCCCTTCGAGGACGTCTGGGCGTTCCACAACCGCATCGACGGGCTGCTGGCGCTCACGCCCGACTGGCTCCACCCGCGCGTCGACCGCGTCGAGGGCGACGACGACGGCGACCTCGTCCCCGGGACGACCATCTGTCTCTCCGCGCGGCCGTTCGGCGTCGCGCCCAGACAGCGGATGGCGGCGCGCATCGAGGAGCGGGAACGCGAGGGCGACGAGTCCGGGTTCTTCCGGGATTCGATGGTGAACGGGCCGCTGCGGGAGTGGGCGCACACGCACTCGTTCCGCGCGGACGGCGAGCACACGTACGTCCACGACCACGTCGAGTACGACACGGGCGCGGGCGCGCCGGGGAACCTCGCGGTGCAGTCGGGGCTCGCGGCGTTCTTCGCGTACCGCCACCGCCGCACGCGCGACGAACTCGAATCGTGAACGCGCCCGGGGCGTAGTTTCTTTGCCGAGGCGGTCGAACGTTCACGCATGGCAGACGTCATCGTCGTCGGCGGCGGTCCCGCCGGTCTGAGCGCCGGTCTGTTCACGGCGAAGAACGGCCTCGAAACCCTCGTCTTCGACACGGACAAGACGTGGGTGCACAAGGCGCACTTCTTCAACTATCTCGGCATCCGGTCGATGGACGGCGACGTCTTCCTCGACCGCGCCCGCGAGCAGGCGACGGAGGACCACGGCGTCGAACTCCACCAGGATACGGCAGTGTCGGCGGTCGGAACGACCGAGGACGGCGAGCGCTTCACCGTCGAGACGGCGGACGCCGGCTACGAGGCCGACTACCTCGTGCTCGCGACGGGCGCGAACCGCGACCTCGCCGAGGGGCTCGGCTGCGACTTCGACGGCGACGTGATCGACGTCGACGTGGACATGGAGACGAGCGTCGCGGACGCGTACGCGACGGGCGCGATGGTGCGCGACCAGGAGTGGCAGGCCATCATCTCCGCGGGCGACGGCGCGGCCGCCGCGCTGAACATTCTCTCGAAGGAGGAAGGCGAGCACTTCCACGACTTCGACACGCCGGCCGACGTCTGAGCTGACCGGAACGCGAACCCCTTTCTACCCGCGGGCGCTCCACTCGACCAGTGTCGACCGTCCGAACCGCGTTCACCGACCGCATCAGCCCGATGTCGGCGCTCGCCGTCGCCGTCGTCGCGGTGAGCACGAGCGCGATTCTCGTCCGCGCCTCCCACGCTCCGCCGGTCGTGGAAGCGTTCTACCGCGTGCTCTTCATGACCGCGACGGTCGCGCCGTTCGTCCGTCCGCACGTCCCCGCCGTCCGCGAACTCTCCCGGCGCGACCGTCTCGTCGTCGTCGGGTCGGGCGTCGCGCTCGCGACGCACTTCGTCGCGTGGTTCACGAGCATCGAGCTGACGAGCATCGCCGCGAGCACCGTCCTCGTCCAGACGCAGCCCGTCTTCGTGGCCTTTGGCGCGTGGCTCCTCCTCGACGAACCGCCGAACAAGTACGTCACGGCGGGAATCGGCGTCGCGCTCGCGGGCGCGACGCTCATGCCGCTCTCCAGCCTGCTCGGCGCGGACCTCGTCGGCGCGGACCCGCTCCTCGGGGACGCGCTCGCGGTCCTCGGCGCGCTCGCCGGCGCGAGCTACGTCCTCGCCGGCCGGAGCGTCCGGCAGAGCCTCGCGCTCGTCCCCTACACCACGCTCGTCTACGGCGTCTGCACGGTCACGCTCCTCGGCGTCGTCCTCGCGGCCGGCCACCCGCTCTTCGCTTACGCCCCCCGCGAGTGGGCGCTCTTCCTCGCCATGGCCCTCGTTCCGGGCTTCTTCGGGCACACCGTCGTCAACTGGGTGTTAGAGCACGTCGAGTCGAGCGTCGTCAGCGTCGCCCTCCTCGGCGAACCGGTCGGCTCCGCCATCCTCGCCCTCCTCGTCTTCACCGAATACCCCGGCCCCGCGACCGTCGTCGGCGGCCTCGTCGTCCTCTCCGGCATCTACGTCACCACCCGCGGCCGCGAGAAACCCGCGTGAGGCCTACCGCATCAGCTCGCCGCCGTTCACGTTCAGCGTCTCCCCGGTGACGAACCCGGCGTCCCGGAGGAACGCGGCCGCGTGCGCGATGTCCTCGGGCTGGCCGTACCGGCCGACCGGAATCCCCGCGAGCTCCTCGGCCTTCTCCTCCGGTGTGCGGTCGCTCGTCATATCCGTCTCGACGTGCCCGGGCGCGATGGCGTTCACGCGGACGTCGGGCGCGAAGTCGCTCGCGTGGCTCTTCGTCAGCCCGAGCAGCCCCGACTTCGACGCCGCGTAGTGACACTCCACGGCCGCGCCCTCGAACGCGAGGATGCTGGAGACGTTCGTCACGGACGCGTCCGCGTCGCTCTCCACGAGGGAGCGTCGCGCGTACTTCGTGACGTTGAACGCCCCGTTCACGTTCACGTCCATCACGCGGTCGAAGTCGCCGGGGTCGAGGTTTTCGGTGTGGACGTGCTGGTCGATGCCCGCGTTGTTCACGAGGTGGTCGACGCCGCCGAACGCCTCGACCGCGCGCTCGACGAGGCGCGCTGCGTCCTCGGGGTCTGCGACGTCCGCCTGCACGGGTATCGCGTCGACGCCCGCCGCTTCGGCGAGTTCCACGGCCTCGTCGGCGGCCGCGCGGTCCCGCACGAAGTTCACGACGACGTCGTAGCCGTCCGCCGCGAACCGCTCGACGATACCGCGTCCGATACCCCGCGACCCGCCGGTGACGATGACACTCGACATACCCGAATCGTCCGAGAGGAAGGAAAAGAAACTACGGGCGGCGGCAGGGCCGACTCAGGCGTTGTCCGCGACGAACGACTCAATGCGGTCGAGGCCGGCTTCGAGGTTTTCCAAGCTGTTCGCGAAGGAGAGGCGGAGAGAGCCGTCGCCGCCGGGGCCGAAGCCGCTGCCGGGGGCGAGAACGACGCCGTAGTCGTCGCAGAGCTCTTCGGCGATGGCGAGGTCGTCGCCGAAGGCGGAGACGTCGATGAAGGCGTAGAACGCGCCTTCGGGGGCGGCGGCGTGGATGCCGTCGATGTCGTCGATGCGGTCGGCGACGTAGTCGCGGCGCTCGTGGAAGGCGTCGTACATCGCGTCGATGGGGTCGTGGTCGCCGGTGAGGGCGGCGGTCGCGGCTTTCTGACCGACGCTGGACGGGCACGCCGTCGTCGCTTCGTGGATCTTCGTGAGTTCGGAGACGAGGCGTTCCGGGCCGGCGAGCCAGCCGACGCGCCACCCCGTCATCGCGTACTGCTTCGACACCGAGTCGACGACCAGGACGTTGTCCGTGTCTGCGTCCGCGGCGAGGCTGCGCGTCGGGCCGTCGTAGGTGAGGCCCATGTAAACTTCGTCCGCGACGACCCAGGCGTCGTGTTCGGCGGCGGCGGCGACGACGTCGAGCGCGGCGTCCCGGTCGAAGACGCGCCCCGTCGGGTTCGCGGGCGAGTTCAGGACGACGGCCGCGGTGTCCTCGCTGATGGCGTCGCGGACGCGGTCGGGGTCGAGTTCGAACCCGCGTTCCTCGTCGAGAGGGACGTTGACGGGCGTCGCGTCCGCGAGTTTCGCCTGCGCCTCGTAGTTCGGGTAGGCGGGCGTGGGAATCACGACCTCGTCGCCGTACTCGGCGGTGCCGAGGAGCGCGAGGTGGAGCGCCTCCATCGCGCCGACGGTCGCCATGATCTCCGTCTCCGGGTCGAAGGTCGCGCCGCGGTCCGCGGCGAGCTTCCCGGATATCGCCTCGCGGAGCTCCAGCGTCCCGGCGTTCGGCGTGTAGTGCGTCTCCCCGCTCCGCGCGGCGTCCACCGCCGCCTCGACGATGTGCTCGGGCGTATCGAAGTCCGGTTCGCCGACTTCGAGGCGGACGAGGTCGCCGCCGCGGCGCTCCGCGCGGTCGAACATCGCGCGGATGCTCGACCGCTCGACGCCCCGCACGCGCTCCGTAATCTGTCCGGTCATGGCGGACCCCACGACGCCGCCCGCCTTACCACTAGGGATTTCGGCGACCCGGACGGCCAGCAGCCGTCACGGGCTTCCCGCCGACGCCGCGGCCGCGTCGAAGCGCTCGCCGTAGTAGATGAAGTACGCGACGCCGGCGAGGGCGACCGCGCTCGCGGCGGCGAACGCGAGTCGGGGGTCGCCGGCGTAGAGGACGCCGCCGACGACGGGCGCGGGGACGGTGACGACGTTCCGAACGAGGTAGTACGCGCCGGTCGTCCGGCCGCCCGCGCCCCGGGCGGCGGGGCCGACGATGAGCGCCTTGTGCGCGGGGAGGCCGGCGAACCGCAGGCCGGAGAAGGCGAAGAGCGCGACGAGCACCCACTGGTTCGCCGGCGCGAAGACGAGGAGGACGGGGAAGACGCCGTAGACGGCGAAGCCGAGCGCGACGACGGGTTTCAGGCCGAGGCCGTCGGCGAGCCGGGAGACGGGGAGCATGGAGGCGAGCGCGACCGCCATCTCGACGGCGAGGAGGACGCCGAAGAAGGACTCGGGAGAGAGCGTGACGCCGACCGCGGCGAAGCCGACGTCGAGGTAGTCGGTGACGACGAGGACGACGAAGACGTACGCCATGCCGTTCCCCCAACGGACGAGCGTGTCGGCGACGAGGAGCGGGCGGAGTTCGCTCGGGAGCGCGCGCAGGTCGTCGACGACGTCTCGGAGGCTCTCGATGGACTTCCCGACGGGTTCGTCGCTCGCGTCGTAGAGAACGTACTGCGCGACGGTGGCGGCGACGGCGACGACCGCGCCGACGAGCAGGACGACGCGGAAGCCCGCGAGGAAGTCGGTCGTCCACGCGAGGACGGCGGCGGCGAGGAGCGGGCCGGCGAGGAAGCCGACGCGCCGGAAGACCTCCGTGCTGGCGAACCCGCGCGCGAGGCGGTCGGGTTCGACGGAGGCCTTCACGAGCGCGAACGTCGCGCCGAGGCCGAAGGACTTCCAGCACTGCGCGAGCAGGAGGCCGCAGAAGACGACAAGTATAGCGAGGTCGCCGGCGGCGGGGGCGGCGTACCACGCGAGGAAGCCGAGCGCGGAGAGCGCGCCGAAGAGCGTGAGCGCGCGCGAGGAGCCGATGCGGTCGGAGAGCACGCCGCCGGGGTAGGGGTAGACGGCGCTGATGAGGTTCCCGAGGCTCCCGTAGAGGCCGACGACGCCCGCGCCCGCGCCGAGGACGGCGAGGTACTTCGGGAGGTAGCGCCCCGTCATCTGGAACCCGAGGCTGAACGCGAACATCGCCGCGGAGAGCACGAGGACGTCACGCTCCAGCGAGACGAACTGCCGAACCGGCGACGCGTCGCGCTCGGTCATACCGGAGAGCGGACCGCATCACCCGTAAATCCTCGGCGTAGAGCCCGCAGTACGCCACAGTACCACAGGGGAGGCGCATAGAGTCGAGTTAGGGCGAACGGGCGCGGCCGCTCACGCGTCGAGTGTCACGAAAACGAGAGGCCGGAAGTGGAAGCGGAGAGCGAGAAACGGAGAGCGGGATGTCGAGTCGGTCGGCGATGCGGTTCCAGGCCGGTCCCGGATTGGGTTTCGAGCGTGGGTTAGAGGGATTGGGCGAGGAGGAAGGCGAGCATGAAGACGCCGCCGACGGCGGCGACGTAGGGCGCGTACTCGTAGTACTGGGATTTCGGGTAGGCGGGGGCGTGCGTCTCCCCGTCGACGTCGTAGAGTTCGTAGGCGTCGCCGTCGAGCGTGTACTCGACTTTCGTGGTGGGGACGTCGAAGTATTCGGTGGTCTTGCGGACGACGCCGGTGCCGCCCTCGATGGGCGGGTCGAAGGACGCCGTCTGCTCGTCGCGTTTCACGCCGGACGCCTCGCGGACGCGCTGGCTCGGCATGCCGTGGTCGGAGATGACGCGCGTGTTCTCCTCGACGGAGAAGTCGACGGTGCCGGCCTTCGCCTCGTAGGTCTCGCCCTCGCCGTCGCAGTGCTCGCAGGTGACTTTCTCGGTGCCGTCGCAGGTCGGGCACTGCTGGCGGCCGTCGCCGCCGCAGTCCGGGCACTGGAACTTCCCGACGCCGTCGCAGTTCGGACAGCGGAAGTCGCCGTCGCCCGCGCAGTTGTCACACTCCGTCTCGCCGGAGTGCGGGTGGACGCGACCCGAGCCGTGGCAGCCCTGGCAGTCGACCGTGCCGTCCCCGCAGGAGCAGTTCTGGCTGCCGCGCCCGCTGCAGTCCGGGCACTCGACTTCCCCGCCGGTGCAGCGCGTGCACTCGACGGTGGTGTCGCCGCGGCACTCCGAGCAGACGGTCGGGTCGACCTCGTAGTCGACGAAGCTCACGGACCGGTCCTGGAAGCGCTCGGGGGCTTCCTCGAAGCGCGCGTCGAGCGCGGCCTGTTCGCCGACGGCGGTCTCGTACTCGTCGACGGTGAACTCGCGGGTCTGCACGCGGTCGTCCGCGCGCAGGTCCGTCTCGACCTGTTTCTCGACGTCCTCGTGGACGACGTCGTGGATGTTCGCGCGCTCCGCGAGGTCGTCCGCGACTTTCCAGTCGTCGGCGAAGGACGCGAGGAGGCGTCGCGCGTCCGCGTGGTCGCCGGTGTCGTCGCGAGAGTCGTCGTCGATGGACGGGCCGCCCGTGCCCGACCCGTGACGACGATGAGAGTGACTCGACATACGGCCGTCTACCACGGCATCACGTAAAAATCCTGTAGCCGTCCATCCGACCGCAATTAACGCCCAGACAGGTCGGAAACGAAAACACGTAGGCGGGCGGGAGTCGAAGGCTCGCGTATGCGCGTTCTCCTCGTCGGTGGCGTGCGTCCCGCGGGAATCGCCGCGGCGCACGGGCTGGCCGACGCCGGTCACGCGGTGACGGCGCTCGCTCGCGACCACGATTCGCCGCCGGCGCGTCGGCTGGCGGAGGCGGCGAGCCTCGTGCAGGGCCGCGCGGACCAACACGACCACGTGACGCACGCGGCCGCGGACGCCGACGCCGTCCTCGCGTTCACGGAGGGCGGCGGGAGCGACGAACTCCGTCAGGGGGACTGCCTCGCCACCGCGCTCGACGCCGCCGACCTCGACCTCGCCGTCTACGTCTCCGTCGGGAACGCCGACAGCCGGCCGGGCGTCCCGCGGGTGGACGCGAAAGCCGATATTGAGGAGAGACTGGCCGGCGATGCGACAGCCGCCGGCCGGACCGACGGCATCGACGCGCCCGTGCTCGTCCTCCGCCGCCACCTCCCGCTCTCCCTCCTCCGGGAGTCGCTCGTCGACGGGACGTTCCGCCCACCGCTCGAACCGGGCGTGTCGGCGACGCTCACCGTCGACCGCGACCTCGGCCGGTTCGCCGCGCACGCGCTCGCGGAGCCGGAGCGCTTCGCCGGGGAGACGGTCGAACTCGCGAACGCTCGCGAGACGGTTCCGGACCTCGCGGGAATCCTTGAAGGCGTCTACGGCGAACCTATCGACTACGAGTACGCGGGGCCGCGCGCCGCGTCGCCCGCGGAGTCGGCGTTCTTCCGCTGGGTGAACGAGGGCGGCCTCGCCGCCGGCGTCGACCCCGACGCGCTCGAAAAGTGGGGGTTCGCGCCGACGCCGCTCGCGGAGGCGGTCCGCGATGCCTGAGGCCGTCGACGTCTGTGGTCGTGCAGTCTACGGCGTCGACGTCGATTCCGAGACGCGGTGTGCGCACTACCACGCCGACCGCGACGTCATCGCGATCAGGTTCGCGTGCTGCGAGAAGTATCATCCCTGTCACGCCTGCCACGACGCCGTCGCCGACCACGACTCCGAGACCTGGCCGCGAGCGGCGTTCGACACCGAGGCCGTGCTCTGCGGGGCGTGCGGGGCGGAACTGAGCGTACGGGAGTATCTCGACGCGGACGACGCGTGTCCGGACTGTGGGCACGCGTTCAATCCGGGGTGTGCGCGGCACGCGCACCGCTACTTCGAGACGGGGCGGGACTAGTCGTTCGCGGGGGCGGCGTCAAGGTCGCCGGCGCTTTCGGCGTCCACGTCGACGGCGGCTTCCTCGCCGAGGTCGAGGCTGGGGAGGACGAGCGCGACGAGGAAGGCGGCGGCGAGGATGGCCGCGCCGGTGAGGAAGAGGACGTCGATGCTGTTCGCGAGCGCGGTCTTCACGACGGGGACGGCGGCGTCGGGGAGCGCAGCGAGAACGGCGGGGCTGAGGTTGGAGCCGGTATCGGCGAGCTGCTGGGCGGCCGCGGGGCTGAGGTCGCCGGATTGGACGGCGGAGCCGAGGCGGTCGGCGAACTGGTTCGTGAGGACGGCACCGAAGACGGAGACGCCGATGGCGCTGCCGAGGCTCCGGCTGAATGTGACGGAGGTAGTGGCGACACCGAGGTGGCGGCGGTCGACGACGTTCTGGACGGCGACAGTGAGCGTCGGCATGACGAAGCCGAGGCCGAGACCGGCGACGAACATGAACGCGCTGGACGCGAGCTGCGTGGTGCCGACGCCCATCGTGGAGAGGAGGTAGTAGCCGACGGCGGCGAGGCCGGCACCGAAGACGGTGAAGGGTTTGTAGTAGCCGAGGCGCGTCATGAGCTGGCCGGTAAGCGCGCTCGTGATCATGAGGCCGCCGACGAGCGGGAGGAGGAGGAGCCCGGAGTTCGTCGCGGACTGCCCGAGGACGGTCTGGAGGAAGACGGGGAGGTAGGTGGTGCCGCCGAGCATGCCGACGCCGACGCAGAAGCTGAGGACGTCCACGCCCGCGATGGTGCGTTTTCGCAGGAGGTGGACGGGGAAGACGGGTTCGGGCGCGCGGAGCTCCTGCGCGACGAAGAGGATAGTGCCGACGACGGCGACGGCGGCGAGCGCGAGAATCTCCGTCGACTCCCACGCGTAGCGCGAGCCGCCCCAGGAGGTGACGAGCATGATGGCCGCGACGGCGACGGTGAGGAGGCCGGCACCGAGGTAGTCGATATCGTGGGATTCGTCGGGGACGGGGAGGTCGAGCTTGGTGTGGATGACGGCGATGGCGGCGAGGCCGACGGGGATGTTGATGTAGAAGATCCACCGCCAAGTGAAGTTGTCAGTGAGCCACCCGCCGAGGAGCGGGCCGCCGACGGTGGCCGCGCCGAAGATGAGCATCATGTAGCTCATGTACTGGCCGCGTTCGCGGGGGCTGAAGATGTCGCCGAGAATCGTCGTCGCCATGGCGATGAGACCGCCCGCGCCGATTCCCTGAATCGCGCGGAAGACGGCGAGTTGCGCCATCCCGTTGAGGTACGAATCGAGGACGGGGATGTCGCCGGCGAGGCCGGAGAGCGCGCTTCCGATGAGGAAGACGGCGATGGAGAACTCGTAGACGATGCTGCGGCCGTAGAGGTCGGAGATTTTCCCGTAGAGCGGCGTCGTCACGGCGGTCGTGATGAGGTAGGCGGTGACGATCCAGGAGAGGCTGCCGGTCCCGCCGAGGTCGCCGACGATGGTGGGGAGGGCGGTGGAGACGATGGATTGGTCGATGCTTCCGAGGAGCATGCCGAGCATGAGGCCGCCGAGGATGACGGCGCGGTCGCGGCCGAGGTCGGCGAGGATTCCGTGACTTTCGGTCACGGCGACTCACTCCGCGGCGCGGACCACTGTGGGCTGAATGAACGTTCAGTCATCGTTGTGCTGATTAAGCAGTCAGTCAGTGATAAGACTTCTGGGAGCGGCCGACGATTGGTGGACGGGTCCGGGGAGGGAAAGCAGGGACACGGCAGGGTGCGGCGCGGACTGGACGCTTTTTTACCCCTCGCACGCACACGTCCGCGTATGACTGAGGACGAACTCGACTACGAGGAGTTGGGGCTCGTGGCGGGCTTGGAGATCCACCAGCAGCTCGACACGGCGTCGAAGCTCTTCTGTAACTGTCCGACCGACCTCCGCGAGCCGGAGGAGGCCGAGCGCTCGTTCACGCGGTATCTCCATCCGACGAAGTCGGAGCTCGGCGAGATCGACGAGGCCGCTCTCGAAGAGTCGCAGGTGGAGCGGGAGTTCGAGTACCTCGCGTACGATTCGACGTGTCTGGTGGAGGAGGACGACGAGCCGCCGCACGAACTCGACGGGGAGGCCCTCGACGTCGCCTTAGAGGTCGCACAGCTCCTCGACATGGACGCCGTCGACCAGGCGCACGTGATGCGGAAGGTCGTCATCGACGGGTCGAACACGTCGGGCTTCCAGCGCTCCGCGCTCGTCGCGCAGGGCGGCGAGGTCGAGACGAGCGAGGGACCGGTGGGCGTCGAGGACATGATGCTGGAGGAGGAGTCGGCGCAGCGCGTCGAGGAGACGGAGGCGGGTGCGAAGTTCTCGCTCGACCGGCTGGGAATCCCGCTCGTGGAGATCGGGACGGAGCCGGACATCCGGAGCCCCGAGCAGGCGCGTGAGGCGGCGGAGACGATCGGGATGCTCCTGCGGTCGACGGGGCAGGTGAAGCGGGGGCTGGGGACGATTCGGCAGGACGTGAACGTCTCCATCGCGGAGGGAGCGCGCGTCGAGGTGAAGGGCGTGCAGTCGCTCGACGACATCGAGGACCTCGTGCGCTTCGAGGTGCAGCGCCAGAAACGCCTGCTCGACATCCGCGAGGAGCTCCGCGAGCGGGACGCGGCCGTCGGCGACGTCGAGAACGTCACGGACGTCTTCGAGGGGACGGAGTCCTCGGTGGTGCGGAGCGCGCTCGACGCGGACGGCCGCGTCTACGCCGTCCCGCTCCCCGGGTTCGACGGCCTCGTCGGGAGAGAGCTTCAGCCGGACCGCCGGCTGGGGACGGAGTTCTCGGACCACGCGAAGCGCCACGGGGCGGGCGGGCTGTTCCACACGGACGAACTCCCGGCGTACGGTGTCACCGAGGACGAGGTCGCCGACCTGAAAGAGGCCGTCGGGGCAGGCGACGACGACGCAGTTCTCATGGTCGCGGCCGAGGTGGGCGTGGCGAAGCCCGCGGTGGAGGCGGCGGCTGACCGCGCGCGCACGGCGCTGGAGGGCGTGCCGGAGGAGACGCGGGGCGCGACGCCGGAGGCGACGACGGAGTACCTCCGACCGCTCCCGGGGGCGGCGCGGATGTACCCCGAGACGGACGTCTTCCCCGTCGAGCCCGACCCCTCGGAGGTCGACGTTCCCGAGCTCCTCACGGAGAAAGTGGAGCGGTACACCGAGGAGTACGGGCTGAACGAGGACGTGGCGGAGCAGGTCGCGTTCGGGCGGCGGTGGCGGCTGTTCGAGGACGCCGTCGAGTCCGGCGTGGACGCGAACCTCGCGGCGCGCACGCTGGAGTCGACGGTGACGAGCCTCCGCCGCGACGGCGTGCCCGTCGAACACCTCGGGCGCGAGCACTTCGAGGGCGTGTTCGACCTCGTGCTCGCGGACGAGTTAACACAAGAAGGCGTCCCGGAGCTTCTCGCGGCGCTCGCCGAATCCCCCGGGAAGGGGCCCGCCGAACTCGCGGACGAGCTCGGCCTCGGCTCCGCCGGCGAGGACGAAGTGCGGGAAGCCATCGCGGAGGTCGTCGAGCGGAACGCCGAGCAAGTCGAGGAAGAGGGGATGGGCGCGTTCTCCGGGCTGATGGGCGAGTGCATGGGCGCGCTCCGCGGGAAGGCCGACGGCGAGCTCGTCTCGGCCGTGCTCCGCGAGGAGATTCAGAAGCGCTCGTAGGTGGACCCGAGGCTCGTCGCGCTGGGGAGTGCGGCGCTCGCCGCCGTCGGCGTCGCCGTCTACGCTGCGGCCGTCGTGTCGTAACCTTCGTCCTCTCTGGCTGTTCATCGCCAAGCTTTTAGGCCGGCCTAATAGACGAATACGCATTGGAGAGCGGCTAGAACGAGTGATTCCTTCGGCGAACCCGAAACCGTCATTGTTTTAGGCCAGCCTAAAAATTGAGTGGGTATGGTTGACCGACCACCCGTCCTTCGAACACTTACCGCACTCACACTCGCTCTCTGCCTCGTCGTCCCGACCGGCGTCGCCGCGACGACCGGGCCGGCGGCGACTGGCGCGCCTGTCACCTACGACGCCGACGCGTCCGCCGAGGGCGACGTCCAGTTCGCCCGCACCGTCGAGGAGATGAAGGGCCACCTCGAGATGTCGCTGCGCGCGAAACGCGCCGGCGAGACCGAGACCGCCGCGATGCACGCCCACCACCCCGTCGAGGAGTACTGGGACGTCGTCGGCCCCCAGATCCGCGAGGCGAACGCGACGCTCGCCGACCGCGTCCACACCGAACTCGAGGCCGCCGACGACCACGCGCGAAACGACTCTACCTCCGAGTACGCCGCGTACCTGAACGACACGCTCTTCCCGCTCCTCGACCGCGCGACGGCCGGCGTCGTCACCGCCGACGTCGAGAACGCGACGTTCAACGCGAAAGTCTCCGCCGCGCTCCTCGAACGCGCCACCCAGGAGTACGCCGAGGGCGTGAACGCCAACGGCACGGTGACGAACGACGAAGAGTACGCCGACGCGCGCGGCTTCGCCATCCGCGCGAACGCCCTCTACGAGACGCACGTCCGCGCGACGTTCTCCGAGCACGCCGCCGAGGAACTCGACGAACTCTTCGAACACCTCGACGCGCGCCTGAACGAGTCCGCACCCCCCGAGGACGTCGAGCAGGTCGTCTCCAGCATCCACGCCGAGTTCGCTGAGTACACCGGCTACGAGGCCGACTCGGACGCGAGTGAGACACAGGTCGAACACACCGTCGACGAGATCAACGAACACCTCGAGGAAGCCGTCGAGGCCTACGACGCCGGGAACACCTCGAAGGCGAAGAGCATCGTCCGGCAGACCTACCTCTCCTACTTCGAGAGCCTCGAGGGCGGCCTCATCGAGAAACGCCCCGACCTCGTCGAAGAACTCGAGAAGGACTTCAACGAGGACCTCCCCGGTCTCATGGACGAGAACGCCTCCACGAGTGAGGTCCGAGCCGAAGTCACCCAGATGAACGAGAAACTCGAAACCGTCGAGAACGTCCTCTCGACGGAGAGCGGGACGACGATCACGCTCGAAGACGAATCCACGACAACGACGGCCGCGACGACGGCGGCGACGGAACGCGAGACGACGCAGACCCGCTCGCCCGGCTTCGGCGTCGCCGTCGGCCTCGTCGCGCTGCTCGGCGCGGCGCTCGTCGCGCTCCGCCGCAAATAACGCTGATACGCCATGATCCAGAACCGACAGACACGACCGACGACGCGCCGCGCGTTCCTCGCCACCGGCGTCGCCGGCACCGCGGCGGCCCTCGCCGGCTGCTCGGGCTCCGGCAGCGGCGGAACGACGACCGGGCCGATGTTCGAAGGCGGGAACGAGACCAGCGGCGACGGCGGCGCGCCGTCCGTCGCCGACCTCCCCGACCTCGAGGGCGACCTCACCGTGTACCTCGGCCGCGGCGAGGGCGGCGTCTACGGCCAGCTCGTCGACTACCTCCAGGACACCCGCTACGAGAACTTCTCCGTGACGCTGAAGCGCGGCCCGTCGACGGGACTCGCGAACACGATTCTCACGGAGGCGGAGAACGGCGGGTCGCCCGCCGACGTCTTCTGGTCCATCGACGCCGCCTCGCTCGCGCTCGTCGCGGACGCGGGCCTCGCCGCGGCGCTCCCCGCCGACGTCGCCGGCGTCGTCCCCGGGAAGTTCCGCGACCCCCGGGACCGCTGGGTCGGCCTCACGGGCCGCGCTCGCGCCATCCCCTACAACACCGACGTGCTCTCTGCGTCGGACGTCCCGAAGAGCGTCTTCGACATCCCCGGGAGCGAGGCGTTCCGGGACGCGCTCGGCTGGGCTCCCTCCTACGGCTCCTTCCAGGCGTTCGTCACGGCGATGCGCGTCCTTGAAGGCGAGGACCGGACGCGGGCGTGGCTGAACGCGATACAGGACACCGGCGTCCAGTCGTACGCGGGCGAGTTCGGCGTGACGTACGGCGTCGCGAACAGTGAGGTCGCCGCCGGATTCGCGAACCACTACTACGCCCTCCGCCTGCTGCAGGCGAAGCCCGACGCGCCCCTCGACCTCGCGTTCACGGAGAACGACCCGGGCGCGCTCGTGAACGTCGCCGGCGCGCTCGTCCTCGACTCCACGCCGAAGCCGTCGCTCGCCGCGAACTTCGTCCGCCACTTCCTCACGCGGGAGATCCAGCAGTACCTCGTGGAGCACGTCTACTCCTACCCGCTCGCGCCCGGCGTCGCACCGCCGGACGGCGGAAGCATTACGCTGCCGTCGCTCGACGACCTCCATCCGCCCGACCTCGACCTCGCGACGCTCGCCAACGTCCAAGAGACGGCCGCGCTCCTCCGGGACACCGGCGTCCTCTAGATGACGGGCGACGACTCTACCGGATTCGCGGGGCGCGTTCTCGGCGACCGCCCGCCGTTCGTCCTCCTCGCGGCGTCGGCCGTCGTCGCGCTCGCAGTGCTCTCTCCGATCGGCTGGCTCGTCGTCAGCGCGCTCGACGTCCCGACGCCGCGCGCGCTCGCGCTCCTGACGAGCGCGTCGACGACGTCCGTCCTGCTGAACAGCGTCGCGCTCGTCGCCGCCGTCACCGCCGGGTCGGTCGCGCTCGGCGTCCCGCTCGCGGTGCTGACGGCGCGCACCGACCTGCCCGGCCGGCGGTTCTGGACGGTCGTCCTCGCGCTCCCGCTCGTCGTTCCGAGCTATCTCGGCGCGTTCGCGTACACGGCGGCGTTCGGGCCGAACGGCCAGCTCGCCGACGCGCTCGCGCCGCTCGGCGTCGACACCGTTCCCTCCGTCTACGGCTTTGCGGGGGCGGCGTTCGTTCTCACGCTCTACGTCTACCCCTACGTGTTTCTCTCGACGCGCGCGACCCTGCTCTCCATCGACACCTCGCTCGTCGAGGCGGCGCGCACGCTCGGCGACGCCCCGCTCGCCGCGTTCCGCCGCGTCACCCTCCCCCAGATCGCGCCCGGTATCACGGCGGGCGCGCTCCTCGTCGCGCTCTACGCGCTCTCCGACTTCGGAACGCCCGCCATCATGCACGTCGACGTCTTCACGCGCGTCATCTACGTGGAGTACTCCTACTCGCGGGACACCGCCGCCCTGCTCTCCGTCCAACTCCTCTTCGTGACGGCAATCATCCTCTCCCTCGAGTCGCGGGTGTCCGCCGGGCAGCGCTCCGGGTACGCGAGCAGTCGGGTTCGCGCGACCCGGCGCGTCCGCCTCGGCTGGTGGACCGCGCCCGCCCTCCTCCTCTGTGCGGGCGTCGTCGCGCTCTCGCTCGCCGTCCCCGTCGGCGTCTTCATCCACTGGCTCTTCCAGTCCAGCCTCGCCGGCGTGAACACGGGGTACGGCTTCTCGTGGGCGTACGCCGCGAACTCCGTCTACGCGGCCGCGCTCACCGCGGGCGTCGCCGTGCTCGCCGCGCTCCCCGTCGGCTACCTCTCCGGGCGCTACGACTCCCGGCTCGGCAGGCTCGTAGAGCGCGCGACCTACGCTGGGTACGCCGTCCCCGGCATCGTCATCGCGCTCGCGCTCGTCTACGTCGGCGTCGTCTACGTCCGCGGCCTCTACCAGACGCTCCCGCTCCTCGTGTTCGCGTACGTCGTCCGCTTCCTCCCGCAGGCGGTCGGGACGACCCGGTCGAGCGTCGTCCAGGTCGACCAGCGCCTCGTCGAAGCGGCGCGCACGCTCGGCGACGCCCCGCTCGCCGCGTTCCGCCGCGTCACCCTCCCACTCGTCCTCCCCGGCGTCTCCGCGGGCGCGGCGCTCGTCTTCCTCACGACGATGAAGGAACTCCCCGCAACGCTCCTCCTCCAGCCCGGGAACTTCGAGACGCTCGTGACGTACATCTGGAGCGCTCGGGAGTCGGGATTCTACGGGCGCGTCGCCGTCCCCGCGCTCGTCCTCATCGGCGTGTCCGCGCTCTCGATGCTCGTCATTCTCGCGCGCGAACGCCTCAGCGACTGACCACGCATGACCGACACCACCACACTCCGACTCGACGGCATCACGAAGGACTATGGGACCGAGACCGCAGTCGAAGGCGTCTCACTCGACGTCCGCGAGGGCGAACTCTTCACGCTCCTCGGCCCCTCGGGCTGCGGGAAGACGACGACGCTCCGGCTGCTCGCCGGCCTCGAAGCGCCCACCGAAGGGACGGTGACGATTGCGGGACGAGTGGTCGCGGGCGACGGCGGGTTCGTCCCGCCGGACGAGCGGAACGTCGGCCTCGTCTTCCAGGACTTCGCGCTCTTCACGCACCTCACGGTCGGAGAGAACGTCGCCTACGGCATCCCGGACGCGACCGACGATGAGCGGGCGGCGCGCGTCGCGGAACTCCTCGACCTCGTCGACCTCGACGGGTTCGAAGACCGCGACCCGAGCGAGCTCTCCGGCGGCCAACAGCAGCGCGTCGCGCTCGCCCGCGCGCTCGCCCCCGAGCCCGACGTCCTCCTCCTCGACGAACCGTTCTCCAGCCTCGACGTCAAACTCCGCGTGGAGATGCGCGAGGAGGTCCGCCGCATCCTCTCCGAGGCCGGCGTCACCGCCGTCTCCGTCACCCACGATCAGGAAGAAGCCCTCTCCATCTCCGACCGCATCGCCGTCATGCACGACGGCCACATCGAGCAGGTCGGCGAACCCGAAGCCGTCTTCGAACACCCCGAATCGCGCTTCGTCGCGTCCTTCCTCGGCCAGGCCGGCTTCCTCTCCGGGAACATCGGCGAGGACGAGGTCGTGACCGCCGTCGACTCGTTCGACCGCGGTCGCTTGACAGGAGAAACGGGCCAGTACGTCGGCGCGCTCGTCGACGTCCTCGTCCGCCCCGACGACGTCGCCGTCCGCCCCGTCGACGACGAGGTCGACGCCGACGGAACCATCGTCCGCCGCCAGTACACCGGCCCGTCCTTCATCTACCACGTCGAACTCGCGAACGGCGACCGCGTGCGCTGTCAGCACAACCACACGGAGAGCTACGACGTCGGCACAGCCGTCGACCTCGAACTCGTCGCCGACCACTCGCTCGCGTGGTATCCGCGGCGGTAATCCTCAGTCTTCGTCGACGAGTTCGTCGACGAGCGTCTCTTCCGAGTAGGTCTGGAGGGGGTGCGTGGTGTCTTTGCCGCGGGCGATGACGAACGTCGAGTTCGTGCGGTCGACGGCGTCGATGGCTTCGAAGTCCGTGATGAGGCGTTCGACGTCGTCGGAGTCGGGGAGGCGCGCGACGACGAGGAAGTCCGTCTCCCCCATCGTGAAGAACACCTGCGTCACGCCCTCGACGGCCTCGATGTCGTCGAGGACGCCGCGGTAGCTTCCGGAGTACTCAGTCAGGACTTCGAGGACGACGGTGACGCCGAGACCGACCTCGTCGAGGTCGATGTCGTAGACGTCGTTCTCGATGACGCCGTCCTCGCGGAGGTTGTTGAGCCGGTAGTGTATCGTGGAGAGCGGGATGTCGGTCGCTTCGTGGAGCGCGTCGGGGCTCCCGGTCTCCAAGTCCTCGATCGCCTTCAAGAGTCGTACGTCCCGCTCGTCCATACGCGACCGTCGGCCGGCGGCGACAATAACCCAGCGACCCCACCCGTGCCACGCCACACCACAGCAGATAGAGGAATCTTCAACCGAAACAGCACTCCGCGGGCTGAACACTGTTGAGTAGGTAGCCAAGTTGGAGTTTTATTCGAGTATTATTGTTAATGTTGTAGTGTAGTTTAAGACTGTGTGGCTACTGGTGGTGGTATGTTCGATTTACATCGCTCTCTCGGCCGGTCGACGCTGGCGCTGTTTGCGCTGCTCGCGGGCTTCTGGGGGACGTCGTTCGTCGCCATTCAGGAGGGACTGCACTACTTCCCGCCGTTCACGTTCGCGGGTATCCGCTACCTCGCCGCGGGCTTCATCATCCTCACGTACGCCGCGCTCACGGTCGACCGCTGGCTCCCCCGCGGCCGCGACGAGTGGCTCTCGATCACCGTCGCCGGCGTCCTCGTCTTCGCCGTCTACCACGGCCTCCTCTACCTCGGCGAGCAGTACGTGAGCGGCGCGGTCGCCGCCGTCGTCATCAGCCTCTCACCCGTCCTCACCGTCGTGTTCGCCGCGCTCGTCCTCGGCGAAGGCGACTTCGACGTTCGGACGCTCGCCGGGTTCGCGCTCGGCGTCGGCGGCGTCGTCGTGCTCTCCCAGCCCGACCTCTCGAACCTCGACGAGCGCTACCTCCTCGGCATCGGCCTCGTGCTCGCCGCCGGTGCGGCGTTCGCGCTCGGCGCGGTCCTCGAACGCCCGCTCCGAACCGACCTCCCGACGCGGGCGATGGAGGGGTGGGCGATGGTCGTCGGCAGCCTCGTCCTCCTCGGCGGCGGCGCGGCGACCGGCGAGTCGCTCGCCGCCATCTCGTGGACGACGACCGCCGTCGCCTCGCTCGTCTTCCTGACGCTCGGCTCCGGCGTTCTCGGCTTCCTCGCCTACTTCGAGCTGCTCGCGCGCGTCGGCCCCGTCGACCTCAACCTCGTCGGGTACGCCGAACCCGTCGTCGCCACCGTCGTCGCGTGGCTCCTCCTCGGCCAGGTCGTCTCCCCCGCCACGCTCGCCGGATTCGTCCTCGTCTTCACCGGGTTCGCGCTCGTGAAACGCGACGCCCTCGCGCGGAAAGTCCACGCGCTCCTCCCGGCCCGCGACCCCGGAACGGGGGGCGCGTACGCCGGCATGGACGACTGAGAGACACAGCTTTTTCTCCGCGGTCGCCGACGTACCGGTATGGCCGACCGCATCTACTACGAGGACCTGTCCGTCGGCGACGTCGAGTCCTTCGGGAGCTACGAAGTCACGGAAGCCGAGGTCGTCGAGTTCGCCGAGCGCTACGACCCGCAGTGGTTCCACACCGACCCCGAGGCCGCCGAAGAGTCCATCTACGGCGGGCTCATCGCGTCCGGCTGGCACACGGCGTCGATGACGATGCGCCTCCTCGTCGACGGCCACTTCACGAACGCCGCATCTCTCGGCGCGGCGGGCCTCGAAGAGCTCCGGTGGCCGAACCCCACCCGCCCCGGCGACGTCCTCACTGCGGAGATCGAAATTCTCGAGAAGCGCGTGAGCGAGAGCAACCCGGACCGCGGCATCGTCACCACGAAGACGACCACGACCAACGAGGAGGGGGAGACGAAACTGCAGATGGTCTCCGTCGTCTTCTACCAGCGCCGCGACGCCGGCGAGTAGCCGGCCCCGGCGAGAGAGAGGGAGAGAAAAACTGGCCGCGTGCGGCGTGCTTAGTTGTCGGTGGCGTCGTCGCCGAGGCGGTTCTCGGTGCGGCGGAGGATGCCGTGGAGGGTGGCGATTTCGCGGCCGGTCGGGTGGGCGCGGCCGAGGACGCGGCGGACGAGCCGCATCGTCTTCGCCTGTTTCTCCTCGGGGTAGTCGATGTCGTCGAGGAAGTCGTCGACGTGGTCGTAGTAGCGTTCGATTTCGGCCTCGGCGGCTCGCTCGCGTTCCTTCTCGGGGAGCTGGGTGTCGTCGCGGGCGAGCTCCTGGAGTTCGTAGAGCGCGATGGTGGCGGCCTGTCCGAGGTTCATCACGGGGTATTCGGCGCTCGCGGGGATGCTCGCCACCTGATCGAGGCGTTCGAGTTCCTCGTTGTGGAGGCCGACGGCTTCGCGGCCGAAGACGAGGCAGGTCGGCGCGTCGACCTCGCCGAGCGTCTCGCGGAGCTCTTCGGGTGTGGTGTACGGCCAGCGGGTGTGTTTCCGCGCGTCCTCGTTCGTGATGGCGGTGAAGCCGACGGTATGGAAATTCTCGACGAGGGAGTCGAAGTCGACTACCTCCGCGTCCGGGAGGACGTCCTCGCGGGCCTGCCCGGCGAATCCGTAGGCTTCTGAGTCCCGGGAGAGGTCGGGCGGGTCGGTGAGGTAGAGGTCGCGGAAGCCGAAGTTCTTCATTGCGCGGGCGATGGTGCCGACGTTCCCGGACGTCTTCGCGTCGACGACGGCGACGACGGGGCGGGTCACGCGGCCACCCCGGGGGTTGCGGTCATGCGAGCGGGTTAGGTGCGGAGGGAGAAAAGCGCCGCGTCGTGGGAGTCGCCGGGAACGGGGCGTTTTTGTGGCGTGCGCGGAGAGGACGGGTATGCAGAGTGTGGACGCGGCGGGCTTGCGCATCGGGGACGATGCGCCGCCGCGCATCATGGGCGTCCTGAACGTCTCGAAGGAGTCTCCCTACTCGCCGAGCGTCTTCGACGACCCCGTCGAGGCGGCGGCGTACGTCGACGACGAACTCGTCGGGCAGGGCGCGGACATCGTGGACGTCGGTCTGGAGTCCGCAAACAAGCGGTTCGACGTTCTCTCGGCCGAGCAGGAGCTCGACCGGCTGGACACGGCGGTGGAGACCATCGAGCGCGTGGAGGGGGACGCGGTGTTCAGTATCGAGACGCGGTACGCCGAGGTGGCGGACGAGGCGCTGAGCCGGGGGTTCGATATGGTGAACGACATCTGCGGGTTCGCGGACCCCGCGATGCCCGAAGTCTGTGAGTCTCACGACGCGGCGGTCGTGAAGATGGCGAGCCCGCCCGACTTAGAGCGGCCGGGCGCTGTCGAGGACGTCGACGACATCTACGACGCGCTCGCGCTGAACGGCTTCACCGACAAAACGATCCTCGACCCGGCGTTCGGCGGGTGGTCGGAGGAGAAGACGCTCGCGGACGACCGGGAGACCTTCGAGCGGCTGCGCGAGTTCCGCGGGTACGGCCGCCCGATTCTCGTCTCGATTAACCGGAAGAACTTCCTGCGAGACGTCGCTGGGCGGAGCACGGAAGACGCGCTCCCGGTGTCGCTCGCGGCGACGTCGATGGCGGTGGAGCGCGGCGCGCACATCGTGCGGACGCACGACGTGGCGGAGACGCGGGACGCGGCGCTCGTCGGGCGGGCGTTCACCGAAGACCGCGTTCGCACGCCGAACGTGGAGGAGCTGGACGCGCGAACGTCCCGTGAAGTCGAGCGGCACCTCGACGGCGCGGGCGCGGACGCGGCGGCGGTGGACGCGGAGCGCGCGGTGGCGCGCGCCGTCGCGGTGCGCGGCCTCAGCGAGGAGAACCGTCAGACGCTCGTGGGCCTCGCGTCGGACACAGACGTCCTCGCGGCCGGACGCGACCCGCTCGTGCTCGGCGGCACGCTCGCCGCCCTCCGGGCGCTCGGGAACGCGGTCGGACCCCGTCGAGACGGGCTCGAACCGGTGTCTGACGCCCTCTCCCGCCTCGAATAGTAAGGAGAAGACTTATGCCGAAAGCGAAGGTATCGCCCCTTGGAGGCCGAACCGCCGCTCGGGTAGGGGTACACGACGCGGCGGCTCGGCTCGAACCATGCGGTTCTTTCGGCGTCCCACACCGACCAGCGAAGCGTACACGATGAACTTCGCCGAGTGGGAGCCGGTCTACGAGCGGATTCTCGACGATTTCGGATTCCCCCGCGCCGCCGACGAGCGCGCCCGCGACGTCCTCGCCGAGTACGTCGAACCGTTCGACATCGACCGCCTCGACGTAACTGGAGAGACGGTCGCAATCGCCGGCGGCGCACCTTGTCTCGCCGAGGAGGCCGACCTCGCGCTCGCCCGTGACGCTGACTGCGTGTTCGCGGCGTCGACCGCCGTCGACGTCCTCCGCGACGCCGGCATCGCCGCGGACGCCATGGTCACCGACCTCGACAAGAACCCGGAGACCGCCCGCGACCTCACACAGGCGGGCATTCCGGTCGTCGCGCACGCCCACGGCGACAATATTCCTGCTGTTCGCGACGTCGTTCCGACCTTCGACGCCGACCACGTGCTCGGGACGACGCAGGCCGAACCCAGAGGCGAGATACGGAATTTCGGGGGGTTCACGGACGGCGACCGCGCCGCCTTCCTCGCCGACCACTGCGGCGCAGACGCGCTCGTCTTCCCCGGCTGGGACTTCGACGACTCCCGTGTCGATGCGATGAAGGCGCGGAAGCTCGCGTGGGCGGCACGCCTCCTCCGCTGGCTCGAGACCCGGCGCGGCGAGCGGTTCGCGGTCCTCGACGGCCGCCGCGACCGACTCGACGTGCCCTAACCCGGAAGAGTGCGTTTCGTCTGTTCGACGCGAACGGAGAACGGGCTCGACGCGGGTCGTTCGCCTCGAACGCGCTAGTCCTGCGGGCGGAAGTAGGGGTGGGTGTTGATGGTGTGGATGAGGACGGCGGTGAAGAGGAGGAGGACGCCGACGATGCTGAAGAGGACGGTCGTGATAGCGAGCGGGGCGGAGAGGACGTCCGTGGTGAGGAAGCGTTCGAGGGAGAACACGCCGACGAGCGCGCCGGCGAGGACGCTCATCATCCCGGGGAGGCCGACGAGCACCATCGGGTGGGTGTGCTCGACGACGCCGACGATGTTCTTCACGAGGCCGAAGCCGTGTTGGAACGCGCCTTCGCTGCTCGTGTTCTCGAGGTCGTAGCGAATCGAGGTGGCGACTTCGGCGAACGTGAAGCGCTCGCGGTCGGTGTGGTAGAGGATGTCCGTGCTCGCCCACATCCCGTTCCCGACGTTGCGGGCGGCGGCGAGCGACTGGACGGCGGCGAGCGTGTAGGCCCGATAGCCGCTCTGCGTGTCGCGTATCCAGTCCTCGGGGAGGAATCGACCCATGCTGAGGTTCGTGAGGAGGTTCACGACGCCGAGGCCGACCGAGCGGACGAACGGGACGCGGGCGTCCGCCGCCATGTAGCGGTTCCCGATGACGACGTCGGCGTGCGTGCGCTCCTGTTCGGCGACGAGCGTCGAGATGTCCGCGGGGTCGTGTTGGCCGTCGGCGTCGAGCGTCACCGTGTAGTCCGGGCCGCGTTTCGCGGCTTCGCGGAAGATGGTCTTCAGCGCGCCGCCGTACCCCTTGTTGCGCGCGTGCTCCACGACGACCGCGCCCGCGTCGCTCGCCACCGCGGCGGTGTCGTCCGGGCTGCCGTCGTCCACGACGAGCACGAGGTCGGCGTACCGGCGCGCCTCCCGGACGACGTCGCCGATGCTCTCGGCCGCCCGATAGGCGGGGATGGCGGCGAGGACGCGCGGGTGGTCGAGCGGCCGCGCGACGTCCTCCGGGACCGCGTAGACCTCCCAGCCGGCGTTCGCGAACGCGTCGAGCGTCCGGTCGTAATCGATGCGCGGGCACGACACGGCCTGATAGATGACGCCGGGGTGGCCGGCGGCGCGCGCCGCCGCCGACAGCGCGTCCTCGCGGCCTTCGACGCCGACGTCGCCGTCCGCCGGGACGCCGACGACGTGCGCGCCGAGCTGCTCGGCGAACCGCGCGACCTCGGTCGCGTCGTCGAGCGGCGTGACGTACACCTCGAACCCGCGGTCGCGAGCGTGGAGAATCGTCCGGTAGACGGCGTCCTCGTGCTCGCGCGTCGCGACGACGCCGACCGCGGGGCGGCCCGTCGCCGGCCGCGACTCCGGCCGGCGGACGCGCTCTGCGGTCCAGCTCTCCACGACGAACCCCGGGACGGCCTCCGCGTCGGTGACCAGCGGGTGGTCGCTCGCGGCGACGAGCGCGAGCGCGACGCGGCCGCCGTCCGCGGACCGCCAGTGTACCGTCGGGTCGAGGGCGACGCCCGAATGCGACGGTGTGACGGAGAGGAGGTCCGGCGGCGGGAGCTCGTCCGCCGACACCGGCCCCGGCGCGTCCGCGTCGAGGAAGTAGTGGGCAACGACCTCCTCGCCGGGCGCGAGCGCGACGACGCCTTCAAGCGCGCCGCCGACCAGTCGACCCGTCTCGGTCGCCGCCGTCGTCTCGACGTACCGGCCGCTCGGCACGCGATGCGCGAACCGCGCGACCACCGGCTCGTCCGCCTGCGACGACAGCGTCAAGCGGATCGCCCGCCGCTCGACGCCCGCCGTCACGACCGACGCGGACAGGGAGACGTCAGCGTCGCTCGTCACCCCGACACCCTCGTCCCCTGCGTTCTTGCTCACTGTCGGTCCCTCGTAGAACTGCTCGGCGATAGACCCGCCGAGACGTTATAGGTTCCCCCTCCCGGGCGTCCCGTCGCCCGGAGAACGCTCTCCACCTCGTTAAGTACCCGGCGGGTCTCTGGGGGCGTATGTGGCCCTGGGAGCACCTCGGAATCGGGTACGTCGCCTACCTCCTCGTCCGCCCGCGAGCGTGGTGGGAGGCCGACCGCATCACCCTCGGGGCGCTCGTCCTCGGCACGCAGCTCCCCGACCTCGTCGACAAGCCGCTCGCGTGGGTGTTCGCCGTCCTCCCGTCCGGGCGGTCGTTCGCCCACTCGCTCTTCTTCGCCGCCGCGCTCGCCGCCGTCGCCGTCTACGCCGGCCGGCGCTACCAGCGCCTCGACGCGTCGCTCGCGCTCGTCTTCGGCGACCTCACCCACCTCGCCCTCGACGCCTGGGAGCCCTACAGCCTCCACCAGTACCGCCAGCTCGGCTTCCTCTTCTGGCCGCTCACGCCCTCCCCCTACTACGACGAGCCGACGAACCTCATGCAGCTCATCCGGGACGCGATGAACGCCGACTTCGACCTCCGGTTCTTCGCGACAATCGCGTTCGCGTCCGTCCTCGTCGGCGTCTTCGCCTACCACGTCGGCTGGCGCGCGCCGCGCGCCGGCCGCGCTCGAAGCGAACGAGAAGAGCGGGACGCGCGTGAGGAACGGGAAGAACGATAGCAACGAAAAGAACGGACAACGAGGCGCGAGTAGCGAGGCGTTAGTCGGCGATGTCGGCGGCGTCGGCGGCGTCGGCGACGAGGGCTTCCGCGTCGGCGAAGACGTCGTCGGCGCGGGCTTCGTCGCGGGCTTCGGCGGTGACGCGGACGATGGGTTCGGTGCCGCTCGCGCGGACGAGGTACCAGGCGTCGCCGAGGTCGACGCGCACGCCGTCGAGCGTGTCCACGTCGTCGCCGCCGTCGAGCACGCGTTCTCTGATTCGCTCCATAGTCGCCGTTTTATCCGGGACCTCGTAGCTCCCGCGGCGAATCGGGTAGGGGTCGAGGGCGGCGACGCGCTCCGCGAGCGGCTCGTCCGCGACTAACGCCGCGAGTTTGGCGGCGGCGAGCGGGCCGTCCGGGCAGCGCGTCTCCCCGGGGAAAATCCACGCGCCCGAGGGTTCGCCGCCGAACACGACGTCGGGGTCGGCGGCGCGTTCCGCGACGTAGACGTCGCCGACGCGCGTGCGGACGAGATCCGCGCCGACGTCGTCGAGGGCGTCCGCGACCATGAGGCTCGTGTCGACGGGCGCGGCGACGCGGTCGCCGGCGTCGGCGATGCTCGCGGCGAAGATGGCGAGCAGGGCGTCGCCCGAGACGAAGTCGCCGTCGCCCGTGACCGCCATCATGCGGTCGGCGTCGCCGTCGTGCGCGATGCCGAGGTCGGCGTCCGAGGACGCGACGAGGTCGCAGAGCGACGCGCAGTTCTCGGCCGTCGGCTCCGACGGCCGCCCGGGGAACCGGCCGTCCGGCTGGGCGTTCAGCGTCTCGACGTCGCAGCCGAGTTCCGTGAGCGCGTCCACGCTCACGCCGCCCGCGCCGTTCCCGACGTCAACCACGACCGACGGCGCGTCCGCCGGGTCGACGTCGACGGCGTCCGTGATGGCGTCGCGGTGGCGGCGGCGCGCCTCCCCCCACTCGCGGCGGCGGCCCGCGTCGTCCCAGCCGGCGAGCGGGAACTCCTCGGCGACGAGGCGCTCCACGACGGCGTCCTGTTTCGGCGTGTCGAACGCCTGCCCGGACGGCTGCCAGAGCTTCAGCCCGTTGTACTCGGGCGGGTTGTGCGAGGCGGTGACGGAGACGCCGGCGTCGGCGTCCTGCCACGCGACGCTGCGCGCGACCGTCGGCGTCGCCGCGGGGCCGATGTCGACGACGTCGCCGCCGCATTCGGCGACGCCGGCGGCGAGCGCGTCCGCGAGGAAGCCGCCGCTCGCGCGCGGGTCGCGCCCGACGACGACCGTGTCCGCGTCCGCGGCGAGCGCGCGGCCGACGGCGAGCGCGAGGTCCGCCGTCACTGTCTCGCCGACCCGTCCGCGGATGCCGCTCGTCCCGAAGTACTCGCGTCGTTCCATACTCGACTCGTCGCGGGACGCTACCTAAAACGTTCGTCCGCTACTTATCGAGCGTCCAGAGCGCGTCGGCGGCCGCGGGGAGGTCGTCGCCGTCGAATCGCCCCCAGTGGAAGGCGTACGCGGTGAGCGTGAGGTCGGAGCCGGTGACGAGGGAGAGCGGCGGGCGGTCGTCGGGGAGGAAGCCGCGCGCTTCGAGGAGGCGCGCGGGGTAGACGGGGTTCCACGCGCGGAGGAACGCGGCGTCCCGGGAGTCGGCGACGACGCGGTCGAGGATGGCGGCGAGGCCGCGCGTCCAGCGGTCGCCGCCGGTGAGCGGCGCGGCGTGAATCAGCGAGACCGTCCGCGCGCCGCCGCGCTCCTCGACGCGCGTGAGCACCGCGGCGACGGGGTCCGGGTCGCCGCCGGCGTAGGCGAGGTAGGTCGCGTTCGGCCGCCACGTCGGCCCCGTGAACTGCCAGTCGTAGAAGGCTTCGTCGTAGATGGGGTGGAGGTGTGCGGGTCGCGCGCGGTCGGCGACGCCCGCGAGCACGCCGGGCGGAACGTCGTCGCGGCGCTCCACTCTGACGCCGCGCGGCGTTCCGGCGAGGCGACGGCGGAGGGCGGCGTAGCCGCGGGCGAGGAGGCGGGACGCGGGTCCGAGGGCGCGCGCCGCGGCGGGGCCGACCGCGTCGGCGAGGAACGGCGTCGGGTCGTTGGTCCGCCGGTAGGTCGTTCGCTCCGCGAGCTGTCGCCACCCCATCGCGAGCGCGCCGAGGCGCGCCGCCTCCGTCTGATAGCCGAAGACGAAGTCCGGACGCTCCGACTCGTCGACGCGCTCCTCGGCGTAGAACGACCAGACGGCCATCGAGAGCTGCGTGAACAGGCCTCTGCGTCGGTGGTCGGGGTGGACGACGAGGTCGCCGCCGAGCGCGCCGAGCCCGGTCGTCTCATCCTGACGCATCCGGTAGAGGAGCAGGCCGAACGCGGCGACGATGGCGTCGTCGTGTTCGGCGACGAGCGCCGGCACGTGGTCGACGTAGGGGTTCTCGACGTACTTCCAGCGGAACCAGGCGTCGGTTCCGTCGCCGCCCCACACCGCGCTGTGGAGCGCCGTTATCTCCGCGGCGTCGCTCGGCGTCGCTACCCGAATGCGGTAGGTCGTCCCGTCGTCCGCCGTGTAGGTCGTCACCTCCATGTTCTCGCTGCGTCGAATCGCGGTCGCCCGAGAGGACACCCGTTACCGCCTTGAAACTGTGCTTCTGCCCCGGCCCGTGTCAGCCGGTGTCGAGGGTGTCGGCGCGGAACGCGTCACCACGGAGGGCGTCGGCGTCGAGGGGGACGACACCGCGTTTCGGTGGGTCGCGAACGCGGCCCTCGACGTAGTCGGCGCGGCCGGCGGCGGCGAGCGTCTGGAACGAGTGGACGTCCTCTCGCCCCGTGTAGAGCGCGTCGAAGAGCGCCCGGGGGACGATACCCCACCAGCCGAGCGGGTGGTCATCGTAGTCGCCTCGCGAGCGTCTGAACCGCCAGTAGAGCGGCGCGAGCAGAGCGGCGAGCGGCGTGCCGGTGGCGCGGTCCGCGAGGCGTTCCACGATGGATTCGACGGACGACGGCGTCTCCGGAGCGGCCGCGAGCGCTCGCGCGTCGGAGAGCGGGACGTCGGCGGCTGCGGCGTATCGCCGGGTCGCGGCGGTCGCGTACGCGCGCTTCCCGCGTCGTTCCGCGAACGGGACGTCGCTCCAGGCGTCGACGAACTCGCGGTCCCAGAGCGGCAGCCACCAGTCGAGGTCGAAGCGGTCGTACTGGCGGACGTCCGCCACGAAGTACCGCGTGTGGTAGCTGTCCCACTTGGCGTGTTCGAGCGCCGCGAACGCCTCGGGGACGGTCGAAATCTCGGCGTCGGGGAGTCGCGCGCGGATGCCGTCGCGGAACCGCCGGTCGAACGCGTCGTGGTCGTATCGCCAGTGGGCGGCCGCCGCGACGACCGCGTCCACGACGTCGTCGCCGTCCGGGGTTTGCGCGTCGAGCTGGACCGGAACAGATTCGCTGGTGCCGGCGACGGTCTGCCCGGAGAGGCAGACGGCGTCGTCGTCGACGAGGCCGCGCTCGCGGAGCGCCGAGAGCGCCGGGAGCGACCCGTAGTTCGGGATGCTGTCCAGCGTTCCGTGCTCGGCGACGAACCGCGCGCGCTCGTCCGAGCAGTACCAGTCCCGCCACAGCTGGGTGGTGTACTCGACGTACTCCCAGGGGATGTCGAGGGAGTCCGCGACGCGTTTCGCGGCGACGACGTCTCGGTGCTCGGGCCGCCCGTAAGAGTAGGCGAGGACGTCGTGGCCGCGTTCGGCGAGGAGCGTCGCGACGAGTCGGGAGTCGTGCCCGCCGGAGAGCGCGACGACCGCCTGTCGGTCGCCCACCACCTCGGAGAGCCGGTCGCCCGCGCGGCCGAACGCGGCGTCGATCCGGTCGAGAACCCCGTCATCGCCCGCTCTCGCGTCCGTCCGCGGCCAGTATCGCGCGTACCGCGTCCGCGACACCTCCCCCGCGGCGAGTTCGACGGCCTCCCCCGGCCGCACGGTATATACCTCCTCATAGCGCGTCCGGCCGCCGAAGACGGTGCCGGTCACGAGGAGTTCGCGCAGGCCGTGTGCGTCCGTCGTCAGCTCCTCGAGTTCCTCTCGGACGGCTCGGGGGTCGTCGGTGACGACGCCGGCCTCGGGCGCGTACCAGAGCGGGATGGAGCGGACGTGGTCGACGCCCGCGAACGTCTTTTCACCGCTCTCCGCCACCACCGCGAAGAAGCCGTTCAGTTCGTCGAGTCGGTCGGCGAAGGCGTCGAGGGAGTCGACGCCCGCGACGTGCGCGGCGAGGTCACTGCCGGTGAGGTGGTCGCCGTCGCGGAACGCCCGCCCGCGGACGGCGACACCGTGCTCGCGTGTCCATTCCCGGGTCGAGCGGTTCATCGTGGTCGCGTTCGGCGTCATCGCGTCGGCGCGTTCGCGGGGCGTCCGTGTGGTCGGCTCACTCCGTCGCGTCCTCCGCGGGTTCGAGGTGGAGGACGCCGTTCTCCGGTGGGTCGCGCACCCAGCCCTCGACGTAGTCGGCGCGGCCGGCGGCGGCGAGCGTCTGGAAGGCGTGGATGTCCTCTCGGCCGGTGTAGAGCGCCTCGAAGACCTCGCGCGGGAGGACGCCCCAGGAGCCGAGCGGGTGGTTCTCGTAGTCGTCGCCGGAGCGCTGGAACCGCCAGTAGAGCGGCGCGAGCAGGGGCGCGAGCGGCGTTCCCTCGACGTGTCCCGCGCCCCACTCGACGACGGAGCCGACGCGGCTCTTCGAGGTCGGCTTCGCCGCCATGTCGACCGCCTCCTGCACGGAGATGCCGGCCGCGTCGGCGTACTTGCGCGCGCCGGCCTGCGTGTACTCGTGGCGTTCGCGGCGCGCGGCGAACGGGACGTCGCTCCAGGCGTCGACGAACTCGCGGTCCCAGAGCGGCAGCCACCAGTCGAGGTCGAAGCGGTCGTACTGGCGGACGTCCGCCACGAAGTAGCGGACGTAGCGGCCGTTCCACTTCGCGTGCTCGAACGCCGCGAACGCCTCGGGAACGGTCGAAATCTCGGGGTCGGGGAGTCGCGCGCGGACGCCGTCGCGGAACCGCTCGGCGAACGACGGGTCGTCGTGTTGCCAGCGGCGCTCGTAGGCGACGATGGCGTCCACGATGTCCTCGACGCCGGGGTTCGGCTTGTCTACGTGCGGCGGGACGCGCTCGCTGGTGCCGGCGACGGTCTGCCCGGAGAAGCAGACGGCGTCGCCGTCGACGAGGCCGCGCTCGCGGAGCGCAGAGAGCGCCGGGAGGAGCCCGTAGTTCGTGATGCTGTCCAGCGCGCCGTGCTCGGCGACGAACCGCGCGCGCTCGTCCGAGCAGTACCAGTCCCGCCACAGCTGGGTGGTGTACTCGACGTACTCCCAGGGGATGTCGAGGGAGTCCGCGACGCGCTTCGCGGTGACCACGTCCCGGTGGTCCGGCGGGCCGAAGGAGTAGGCGAGGACGTCGTGGCCGCGTTCGGCGAGGAGCGTCGCGACGAGTCGGGAGTCGTTCCCGCCGGAGAGCGCGACGACCGCCTGTCGGTCGCCCACTACCTCGGAGAGGCGGTCGCCCATGCGGTCGACGGCGTCGTCGAAGCGCGCGGACGCGTCGGCGTCGCCGACCGACTCGTCCGTCCGCGGATGGTACTCGAAGTACCGCCGCCGGGTCACGTCGCCGCCGTCGAGTTCGACGGCCTCCCCCGGCTGCACCGTGTAAATCCCGTCGTAGAGCGTGCGGCCGTCGAAGACGGAGCCGGTGACGAGGAGCTCGTTCTCGGCGTACTGGTCGTGGCCGGGGTTCCCGGCGCGCTCGCGGACGGCCTGGGGGTCGTCGGTGACGACGCCGGCTTCGGGCGCGTACCAGAGCGGGATGGAGCGGACGTGGTCGACGCCCGCGAACTGTTTCTCGTCGCTCTCGACGACGACGGCGAAGAAGCCGTTCAGTTCGTCGAGTCGGGCGGCGAAGGCGTCGAGGGAGTCGACGCCCGCGACGTGCGCGGCGAGGTCGCTCGCCGAGAGGAGGCTGCCGTCGCGGAACGCCCGCCCGCGGGCTCTCACGGTTCCGTCGCGCGCCCACCGCGTCGACGAGCGGTCCCTCGGCGTCGCGCCCGCCGTCGACGCGTCGTTCGCGTCCTCGATTCCGGTCATACCCGCCCGTACACTCGCCGCCGTGATATATCTACGCGGCCGGCGAGCGACGCACGCGGTACGCTTAACACCCGACCGGGAGTAGCTGCGAGCGATGACTCGATGGCTGCACGCGGCCGCGGAGCGTGCACCGTGACGCCGCCGACGCCCGACTGGCTGCGGTTCCCCGACACCGACCCCGAGGAGCCCGCGGAGCCGCCGGAAGGCGACGCGTCCCCGACGCCCGTCGTCGACGCCGACGACTGGTGGGGGCGCGACGCCCAGTTCTGGCTCGTCCTCCTCGCCGCGGTCGGCGTCGCCGCCGCCACCCTCCTCGCAGTTTCCACGCCGCCCGCCGCCGGGTTCGAGACCTCCCTCCCGCCGGCGTTCCCGCTCGCCTACTGGGTCGCCTTCTACGGCGTCCTCGCCGCCTGCGTCGCCGTCTACTTCCTCTCCGCCGCCGACGGCTCCGCCTACTGGAAGCACGCGCTCGCCCTCGTCCTCGCCGACTACGCCGTCTACTTCTTCCTCCCGCTCGTCCGCGGCTACCTCCTCTACGGCCGCGGCACCTCCGACATCCTCGTCCACATCGGCGACGTGAAGAACATCCTCGCCACCGGCTCCATCTGGTCCGGCTCCTGGTACCCCGTCCAGCACGTCTTCATCTCCGAACTCGTCCTCCTCGGCTTCCCGCTCCGCGGCGCGGAGTACGTCGTCGAATTCGCGTTCACCGCCGTCTTCGTCGCCTCCTTCGGCGCGCTCCTCCGCACGATGACCGACGGCCGGCGCGCCATCGCCTACGGCCTCGCGGCCGGCACGCCGCTCGTCTACACGATTTTCCAGACGACCATCATCCCCTCCTTCCTCTCCGTGATGCTCTTCCCCACGGTGCTTCTCGTCCTCGAACGCGTCCGCCGGAGCGACTCCCCCACCTACCTCCTCGTCCTCACCGTCTTCGCCGTCGGCATCGCGCTCACCCACCCGGTCACCGGCGGACTGCTCGCCGTGCTCGTCGTCGCGAGCACCGTCATCGGCGTAGTCTACTCGTGGCGCACCGGCGCGGCCGTCGAGCGGATCCCCGCGCGCCTCGCCCTCCTCGTCGTCCCCGTCGTCTACGCCTGGTACATCAACTTCCGTCAGACCGAGACGTCCATCCGCCAGATCGCGCTCGCGTGGGCGACCGGCGGCACGACGCCCGTCGAGGGCGCGGCCGGACAGGCGGCCGGCGCGGCGCTCACCCCGTTCGAACTCGTCGTGCGCTTCGTCCAGCTCTACGGCGTCATCTTCGTCTTCCTCGGGCTCGCCGGGCTCTTCGGCCTCTACGTCGCGTGGGAGTTGCTCCGCCACCGCCGCGGGCGCTACGCCGAGGTGTTCGCCACCGGTCAGTTCGGCGTCGGGTTCGCCGTCGCCGTCGGCTTCTTCACCGTCTACCTCATCGAGTTCGAGCCGACGCGCGTCTCCCGCTACCTCGTCGTGATGGCCGTCCTCCTCGTCGGCCTCCTGCTCGTCCGCACGACCGAGTGGCGGCCGCGCCGCCGCACCGTCGCGCAGGTCGTCCTCGCGCTCTCCCTCGTCTCCGCGACCGCGCTCGGCGCGAACGCCGCCTACACCTCCAACAAGCAGTTGACGCAGACCGAGTACGAGGGCGTCGCCTTCTCCCTCACCCACAAAGCCCCGGACGCGCCCGTCCGCACCGCCGCCGTCTCCCACAAGATCGAGTGGTACACCTACGGCGACGTCTCCGGCTCCATCTGGCCGCCGCGCGTCAGAACCGGCCTCCCAGACCGCCTCGGCTACACGAACCACACCTACGCGAACCAGACCTTCCCGCGGACGTACGTCGCCACCTTGGAGTACGACCGTCGGTTCTACACCGACCCCTACTTCACGCCCGCCCAGCAGGACGACCTCTTCATCTACGGCGAGGACGACTTAGAGACGATGCGGAACGACCCGACGGTCGCCCGCGTCTACGACAACGGCGCGTTCGAGACGTGGTACATCGCCGAGGGCCGCGCGAACACGACCGCGGCGAACGGGACGACGTGAGACGGAGGCCGACGCGGGCGAGAGACACGGTTTCGAGAGAAGGCGACTGCGAGAGAGACCGGCTGTGAGAGCGGCTGAGTCCGCTCAGACGATTCTGAGGTCGTCGAAGTAGACGGGGCCGGTGCCGCCGTACTGGAAGGTGTACTCGAAGCCGTAGCCGGTGTTGCCTTGGTTCGCGGACGTGGTGGTAGTGCCGGTGCCGAGTTCGACGCCGTCGGCGTCGAAGCACCGAATCCGAATCTGGTCGGGGTCGTCGACGCCCCACTCGACGCGGAAGGTCATCCACTCGCCGGTGACGGGCGTCATCTGAGCGGTGCCGAGTTCGGTCCAGCTGCCGTCGACGGATTCGGAGAGCTGGATGCCGCTCTCGTTGCTGTTGTAGCCAGCGCCGAGCCAGTTGTCCTGGTCGGCCACGCCGAAGCGGAGGATGGCGGAGTCGGCGGCGTCGGTGAAGTAGACGCGCGCCTGGAAGGTGGAGCCGTGCGGGATGGCCTTCTCCGTGGAGCGGATGTCCGCCCAGGCGGAGCGGCCGCCCGCGGTCTTGAGGGCGTTCGACCCTTCGGCGGCGCGGTCGGTGCTGACGTTGAAGGAGCCGAGGTCGCCCGCGTAGGGCGTGAGGTCGCCGCGTTCGAAGCCGTCGACGAGGCCGGCGTCGGTCTGGACGCCTTCGGAGACGGTGAGGTACTGGCTGCCGTCGTAGTAGCTGACGGGCGGCGCGACCCACCGCGAGCCGTCGTAGTAGTGGAGCGTTCCGGCAGTGAAGGCGAGGTCGCCGTCGCCGGTCGGCGTCGCGGCCTTGAGCACGGGGTTGACGTTGCTCGTGACGTCCTGCCCGCCGTCGGTCTCGAACGCGCCGAGGTCGGGGGCGTCGCCGTCGAAGTCGAGGCCGACGTCGGTGCCGGCGTCGACGGCGGCGCTCCCGGTCGTCAGGTGGAGGAACTTCGAACTGGAGGGGTCGGTGCTGGCGAAGTCGGGGTCGCCGACGTCGAGCGTCCACGAGTTCCACGCGTCGTCCACGGGGTCCTGGATGTTCACCGTGCCCTGCGAGGAGATGTTGTTCCGGAGGACGTGCTCACCGGCGGTGAAGTAGAAGTTCGTGGGGTTGTCCCACGCGGTGCAGTTGTAGACCTCCATCGCCACTTCGGCGGTGTTGTAGTGGATGCCGCGCCGGCGGTTCTGGTAGGCGACGCAGCGCGTGACGAGGTGGCCGCCGCTCGGCACGTCGCCGCCGCCGAGCTTGAAGCCGTTCCCGTCGCCCGCGGGGTTCCCGTCGAGGTCCCAGCCGTTGCTGTGGGCGACACAGCCGCTGAGGCGCTGGCCGGTGCTCTCCCAGAGGTCGAAGCCGTCGTCGGAGTTCCCGTACGCGACGCAGTCCTCGACGACCGTGTCGGTCGCCTGCGAGACGGCGAAGCCGTCGGCGTTCCCGCCGCCGCTCGACGGGTCGTAGTTGTAGCGGGAGACGCAGTCGCGGAGGACGGTGTTCGCGGAGACGCGGACGTGGAAGCCCGCGCCGCTCGTCCCGGGGTCGCCGCCCGAGTATTCGACGGTGACGTTCTCGACGGTCACGTCCGTGGAGTCGCCGAAGACGTAGACGCCGTAGCTCGGCGCGTTCCGCACGGTGAACCCGCGGACCTCCCAGTGCGAGCACTTCCAGAGGCGGAGGCCGCCGGTGTCGCCGCTCCCGAAGTCGAAGACGACGTCCGCGCCGTCGACGGCTTCGAGGCGAATCGGCGCGCTCGCCGTGCCGTGCTGGTCGGAGCCGTCCGCGAACCCCGACTCGTCGTACGTGCCGCCGCGGACGTAGCCGGTGTCGCCGGCTTCGAGCGCGCTCAGCAGGGTCTGGAGCGACGCGAACGGCGCGCTCGACGAGCCCGCGTTACTGTCGCTCCCGTCCGGGGCGAGGTAGTAGTCGGCCATTAGCTCGTGTCGATCCAGAGGTCGCCCGCGACCGGGTCGGCGGGCTCGCTCTCGGAGACGAACACCCGGCGGAGCGTCCCGAGTTCGTTCCACGCGTCGCCGTCGCCGAGGTAGACCGACCCCGTGTCCGTAGAGAGGTACTTCGCGCCCTCCTTCGGCGCGTAGTCGTCGCGGTTCGCCTCCGTGTCTCGGATTTCGACGTCGGTGTCGAGCGATTCGAAGTTCGTGTTCAGCGGTACGTCCCAGTCGAGCGTGCCCTTCGCGGGCGTGTTGTAGTTGTGGTTCTCAGTCATGTCTCTCGGAGTCGGTGTGGTCGTCGGGCGTCACGTCTCGCCGGGCGGCGACGTCGGTCACGTCGACCCCCCGTAGCCGAGCTGGCCGTAGCCCTGCTCGGCGTAATCGTCCTCCGGCGCACTCGTCGTCGTCGTGGTCGTCGTCGTGGTGGGTTCCGTCGTCGTTGTGGTCGTCGACGTGGTGGTGGGCTCCGTCGTCGTCGTGGTCGTCGTTGTGGGTTCCGTCGTCGTTGTGGTCGTCGTCGTGGTGGGCTCCGTCGTCGTCGTCGTCGTTGTCGGTGTCGCGGCGGTGTCGATGCGGAGGGTGTAGCTGCCAGCGCTCTCCTGGATGTTGACGATTTCGACGTAGTACGTCCCGGAGGCGTCGGTTTCGGTGACGGCCGCCGGGGCGTCCGCGCCGACGTAGCGGAGGTCGAGCATCTCGCCGGCGTCGTCGTAGACGACGACGCCGGTGATGCCGGTGGCCGCGTCGCGGTCGAAGACGACGTCGAAGTCGCCGTCGACGCTGAAGCGGTACCAGTCGACCTCGGCCGCGTCGAGGGTCGCGCTGACGTCCGCGTCGGTGCGAATCGCCGTGGCGGTCCCGAGCCGGTCGTTCGGCTCCGACTCGGCGATGGCCGTCGCGGCCAGCGTCGCGGCGGAAACCTGCATCGGCGCGCCGCCGTACCCGTATGCCGCGACGGTGCCTGCGGCCGTGTCACCGTCGATGACGCCGCTGCAGCCGGCGAGACCGCCGATTGACGCCGCGGCGACGCCGGCGAGCGTGAGGTACGAGCGGCGTTCGAGCCGTAAGTCGCGGCCGGGTGGCTGGTCGTCCGAGTCGTCCGAATCGCCGGTCGGGGGGGAGTGTCGTTTCATGGTCGTCCCGTGCTGAACGGTCGAGCGGTGACGGCCGACTCCCGTCCCGTCGCTCGCTGCCGGGCGGACCGCGCGCCGCGCCGTCGAACCGTGGGGGGAGTAGTCGCCATCACCGTATTCTCAGTGCCCCCAGCGGTAAAAACATATTGTGACTGATAACTAGTTAAGCGTTCAACACCTACGTACGCGCATTCAAACTACCGTATCACTAGAATATATAGAGTATCTGACTACGTCGAGGTGCGCGCTAGACCCCTCGCTCCCGGGAGAGGAATCCACGGTGAACCCGCGAAAAGCGTGTTGAGTGTTACCAGGTGAGGCCTTCGTAGACGAGGCCGTCGCGGCGCTCGACGATGTGGCGGCCGTCGACGACCACCGGGGTGGCCATCGCGTCGAACTCGGCGTCGAGGTCGGCGAACTCCTCCCAGTCCGTCGTCACGAGCGCGGCGTCCGCGCCGTCGAGCGCGTCGGCCGCCGACGCCGCGTATTCGATGTCGGGGAAGTGGCGTTTCATTCGCTCCGTCGCAATCGGGTCGTAGCCGACGACCGTCGCCCCGCGCTCTAAGAGCCCGCGAATGACGGGAATCGCGCGGGACTCGCGGACGTCGTCCGTCCCCGGCTTGAACGCGAGGCCGAGCACCGCGACGCGCGCGCCCTCGACGTCGACGTGACGCTCCAGGAGGCCCAGCATCCGCCGAGGCTGCTTCTCGTTCACTTCGACCGCGGCTTCGAGGAGCGACGGCTCGTAGCCGACCTCGCGCGCCGCCGCGATGAGCGCCGCGACGTCCTTCGGGAAGCAGCTCCCGCCCCACCCCACGCCGCTCGCGAGGAACGACGAGCCGATGCGGTGGTCGAGCCCGATGGCCTCCGCGACCTCGTAGGCGTCCACGTCGTACTCCTTGCAGATGTTCCCGATCTCGTTCATCAGGCTGATCTTCGTCGCGAGGAACGCGTTGTTCGCGTACTTGATGATTTCCGCCTCTCTGAGCCCCGTCTCGACGACGTGCGTGTCGACCTGGCTCGTCAGCGGCGCGTAGATTTCGCGGAGCAACGCGGCGGCGCGCGCCGTCTCGCTCCCGAGCACGACCTTATCGGGCCGCATGAAGTCGTCGACGGCGCTCCCCTCCCGGAGGAACTCGGGGTTCACGCCGACCTGCAGGCCCTCGCCGACGGTCAGCCCCGAGGCGTCGGCGACCGCGGGCGCGACGACCGTCTCCGTGGTCTTCGGCACGACCGTGCTCTTCACCACGACGAGATGCTCGTCCTTCCCCGCAATCGCCTCGCCGAGCGCTTCCGCGCCCGCTTCGAGGATGGACGTGTCGATGGTGCCGTCTTCCATGGAGGGCGTCGGGAGCGCGACGAACGTCGCGTCCGTCTCCGCGATGGCGTCGTAGTCCGTCGTGGCGCGCAGGCGGTCGCCGACGTTCGCCGCGATGCGGTCGTCGAGTCCGGGTTCGTGGATGGCGGCGTGCCCGTCGTTCAGCGCCGCGACCGTGTCCTCGTCGATATCGACCGCGGTCACGTCGTGGCCGAGGTCCGCGAAGCACGCGGCGACCGTCGTCCCGACGTACCCGCTCCCGAGAACGCTCAGTTTCATGCCTGGACTGTCGGCAGAACACCGCTTCAATATTGGGATACGGCGAACGAACGGCGCTCCGACCACCACCCACGTATCGAACCCCGAAACCCGGCTAAAACGTCTTCGGTGCCCGCTTTCGGGCGCTACGAGTGCTGCGTGCGGAGGGCGTCGTGGACGTGGTCGACGGTCGCGAAGGAGTATCCGCGGTCGTCGAACGCGCGGATGGCGCGTTCGAGCACGCCGAACCCGTCCGGGTTCCGGGCGTAGACGGCCTTGTAGAAGGCGGGGAGGTCGTCGTAGGCCGGCGGCGTCACGAGGTCGTGCATGTGGATGTTGAACATCACGACGGGCGGCGGGCGGCGGCAGAGGAGCGTCGTGTACGGCCGGCCGAGCAGGCGGCAGTAGGAGAGCGCCGTGGGCACGCGGACGCGCTCCGAGTACACGGTAAAGGGAATCTCGAAGAGGTCGTGGGCGTCGAGGTAGTGGGGAGTGGTCGGCGCGCCGTTGCGGCTGAAGCGGCCGGGTCGCCAGGAGGGGAAGAGGCTGGCGTCGAAGGCGTACCCTTCGTCGACGAGGACGTCGTAGTCCTCGGGGCGGACGTTGCCGTCGGGGACGCGGTAGCCGACGGGGTCGCGGTCGAAGAAGTCGCGGTAGCGCCGCGTGCTCTGCCGTATCTCGCCTTCGAACTGGGTGCGGTCGCGGCGGCGGTGCGTGTGCGAGTGCGGGTGGAAGCGGACGTCGACGCCCGCGTCTCTAAGGGTTTCGACGGCTCCGGGCCGCCGGTCGAGTACCGCGGTCTGCACGAAGCAGGTGAGCGGGACATCGTAGCGTTCGAGGAGCGCGGCGAGGTCGTCGACGGCGTCGAGCGCGTCGAACGAGGGCGTGGTGACGGCGGTGCCGAAGTCGCGTTCGAGGTCGAGCGTCAGGAGGACCTGCCGGCGGACCGGCCACTCGGTGGCCTGCGCGTGCGCCCACGGCGCATCGTCGGACGCCGCGGGTTCGAGGACGCGCGTTCGATCCGTCTCCGCCGCGGTGGAATCCGCGGTCATTCGTCGCCCCCTCGTCGCGACGTCACGAAGTCGTCGAGCCCGTCGCGGAGCGCGACCGTCGGTTCGTAACCGAGGCGCTCGCGGGCCTTCGAGACGTCTGCGAGGCTCTCGCGGATGTCACCCGTTCGCGCCGGGCCGTGCTCGATAGCGACGTCCGCGTCCGTCACGTCGACGACGGTCTCCGCGAGTTCTCGGATCGTCACGCTGCTCCCCGTGCCGACGTTGTAGGCTTCGCCGACGGCGTCCGTCGTCGCCGCGCGGAGGTTCGCCTGCACGACGTCCTCGACGTGGACGAAATCCCGCGTCTGCCCGCCGTCCCCGTCGATGCGGAGCGGGTCGCCGGCGAGCGCGCGGTCCACGAACGCCGTGATGACGCCGCTGTAGTCGCCGCCGCGCTGCCCCGGCCCGAAGACGTTGAAGTACCGGAGCGCGACCGTATCCAGCCCGTAGAGGTCGTGGTAGAGGCGGACGTAGTGGTCGGCGATCAGCTTCTGCACGCCGTAGGGCGACAGCGGCCGCGTCTCGTCCGTCTCCGCGACCGGCACCGACTCGGGGCGGCCGTAGATGGCCGCGCTCGACGCGAAGACGACGCGCGACCCGACGGAGCGCGCGGCCTCGAGGACGTTCAGCGTCCCCGTCAGGTTCACCGCGTTCGTCTCCGCGGGCGCGTCGACGGACTCGGAGACGCTCACGACGGCCGCCTCGTGGAAGACAACGTCCACGCCCGCCATCGCGTCCGCCACCACGCCGGCGTCCCGCACGTCGCCCTCGACGAACTCGACGCTGTCCGGGAGTCTCGATGGCTCGCCGGACGCGCCGCTGTCCAGCACGCGCACGTCGTTCTCGTCGACGAGCGCGTCCACGAGGTGTCGACCGATGAACCCCGCGCCGCCCGTCACGAGCACCGTCTCGCCCGCCACTCGCTCGCTCATCACGCGTCCTTCACGCGGCCGGCTACTAAAACCCACACTCACCACTCCCGACTCACACTCGCGGGCCCTCGCCCACGCTCGCCGGCCCTGACTCGCGCTCACTGGCCGGCCCGCACTCGCCGACCGCAGGGCCGAACAGTTAGGTGGCGGCGGTGGAAAAGGGGCGGTATGGTCGAGCAGCGCCTCCGGTTCGTCGGGCTGAACGTCGCGTGGCTCCTCGGCACGCTGCTCGTCTTCGTCTCGCTCGGCGCGTTCGACGTCGGCCGCTTCCTCGTCGTCGGCGTCGTCGGCTTCTTCCTCACCGCCGAACTCACCGCCACCTACGGCGTCGAATCCGCGTGGCGGTGGCGCGTCCGCGCCGTCGGCGTCCTCTGGGTCCTCGTCTTCGGGGCCGTCGTCGTCATGAACGTCGCGCGCATCATCTCGGAGATCTAGCGCTCGTTCTCCCGCTCAGAACTCGACGCGGCTGTTCGCGCCGACGTTCAGGCGGTCGGCCGTATCGGAGAGGAGGACGGAGTCGCCGACGAGGCTCCGCTCGACGTTGATGCCGGTGAGCGTGCTGTCGCTCCCGACGATGCTCTCGCTGACGATGCTGTGGTTGATTTCGGTGCCGCGGTCGATGCTGACGTGCGGGCCGACGATGCTCGACTCGATGGTGACGTCCCGGCCGATGTCGACGGGCGGGATGACGAGGCCGTTCTCGACGTCCGTGTCACCGGAGCCGCCGCGGCGGTCGAGGAGGACGGCGTTCGCGTCGAGGAGGGTCTCGGAGCGCCCGCAGTCGTACCACTCGTCGACTTCGGCGGCGGCGAGCGACACGCCGGCTTCCAGCATCCGCTGGAGCGCGTCGGTGAGCTGGAACTCGCCGCCCGCGCCCGTCTGCCCCGCTTCGATGAGCGCCTCCAGCGCGCCGAAGAGCGCGGGCGTGTCGTCGACGGCGTACAGCCCGCTGATGGCGTAGTTCGACTTCGGCTCCTTCGGTTTCTCCGCCAGCCGCGTGATGCGGTCGTCCGCGCCGAGCTCGACGACGCCGTAGTTCTGCGGGTCCGTGACCTCGCGCACGCCGATGGTCCCCGCGGCGTCCGTCGCCTGGTGCGCGTCGAGGAAGGACTCGTAGCCGTCCACGAACAGCATGTCGCTCAACACGACGAGAATCGGGTCGCCCGCGACGTCCTCGCGCGCCTGATAGATGCTGTGCCCGAGGCCGCGCGCGACCTCCTGTTCGGGGAAGGAGAGCGAGAGGTCGTCGCCGTACGCCTCCGTCGCGTACTCCGTGATCTGCGAGCGGAGCTCGCCGCCGACCACGACGACGACGTCCTCGATGTCCGCGGCGATGAGGCGGTCGAGGATGTGGCCGAGGAGCGGCTTGCCAGCGAGCCGAACCATCACCTTCGGCTTCGTGAGCGTCTGGGGGTAGAGCCGAGTGCCGCGCCCGGCCGCCGGAATGACTGCCTTCATACCCGGTAGTCCGCCGGTCCGACAATCAATGTGTCGACGAACGCTCCCGAACGCCTCGCTGCCCGCCGTCTCGCCGTTACGCCGTCGCGTCCCCGGTGTCGTCCTCGACGGTCACCCAGACGTGGGCTTCGCGGTCGGCGTTCTCCGGGGTCGGCTGGTCCGGCGGCGCGTCCACGTAGAGGAGGTAGGCGAGTCGGAGGTTCTTCCCCGTCATCGTCGGCTGGACGGTGACGTCGCGGCGGTCGGTCGCGCCGTCGGCGACGGTGAGGGCGAATCGGTCGAGCGTCGCCGTCTCGGTCACGGTCGCGTCCCGCGGCGGGCCGTCGAGTCGCTGGAGGACGACGACGACGGTGTATTCGACCGTTTGGCCTTCGTGGTTCTCGACGCCGAGGCGGACCGTCGCCGGCTCGCCGAGCGTGAGGTTCTCGGGGTAGTTCGCAGCGGTGAGTTGGCCGCTCTCGCTCGCCGTGACGATGGAGAGTTCGCTGAACTGCTCGCCGGACGGCTGGGAGACGGCGGCGGAGACGACGCCGCCGGCGGCGATGACGACGGCGAGCGCGACGACGACGCCCGCGACGGTCTCGCGGTCGGGGTTGCGGACGAGGCGGCGGAGCGTGGCGGCCCAGCGCGCGCCGGGGCGGTAGCGGTCGGCGGGCGGGAGGCGGCGGCGGCGCACGGCCGCGACGGCGCACGCGACGAGCGTGAACCCGACGAGAACGCCGATGACGGGGCCGGTCGTGATGGAACCGCCGGCGAGGTCCGCGGCGATGCCGAGGAGCGGGGAGACGACGAGCGCGAGCGCGCCGGCGAGCACGGCGCGCGTGAACCCGTCGAGGTAGTGGACGCGCTCGATGTCGACGGGGCTGGCCTCGCGGTCCCCGACGGGGCCGCGCGGGAAGAGCGCGGCGACGAGCGCGTAGCCGGGGAGGAAGAAGCCGACGACGGCGAGCGCGGCGCGGACCGGGCCGCGCCACGGCGCGTCGGCGACGGTGAGCGCGGCGACAGCGACCGCGAGCAGCGCGACGACGACGAGGTCGACGGGCGCTCGCGAGTCCGCGTCGGCGTCGGTCGGTGAACGCATTGGTCGTGGTTCGGCGGCGAGCGAGAAAAACGGTTCGGGGACGCGAACGCCTAAGGACGCTCGGGCCGAATCTGCGGGGCGTGAACCGATTCGGGCGCGCGTCGTCGACGAGCGGGGGACGGGAGTGACCGCTCGACGGCCGTCGGACGACGCCGATAGCGACGCGGGAAGCGACGAGAGCGGTGAGCCGAGCGGGGTCTCCCGCCGCGCGGCCGTCGGTCTCGCCGTCGGTCTCGCCGGCGCGCTCGCCGGCTGCCCGCGTCCCGGCGACCCCGCGGCGAACGAGACGACCACGACCGGCGAGCCGACGACGACTGAGGAGCCGACGCCGATTCCGGACCCGCGCGCGTACTACGTCTCGCCCGACGGCGACGACGGAAACCAGGGTAGCGACGACCAGCCGTTCGCGTCGCTCCGCCGGGCGTTCCGCGCGGTCGCCCCCGGCGACAGCGTCTACCTCCGCGGCGGCACGCACCGCGTCGCCGGGCACGTCCGCCTCACGTCGGTCGAGGGAACGCCGAACGCGCCCGTCACCGTCGCGAGCGCGCCGGGCGAAGCCGCCACCATCGACTTCGTCGAGGAGACCGTCGGCGGCCTCCAGATTCGGAACTGCGAGCACGTGCACGTCCGCGACCTCACCGTGGAGAACGCGCCGAGCGACGGCGTCCTGGTGACCGACGGCTCGCGGAATATCACTATCGAGGACGTCGTCGTCACCGGCTCCGGCGGCGACCGGAACGCCAGCGGCACCGGCGTCCTGCTCTACGACACCACTGACTGCACGGTCCGCCGCGTCGTCAGCCGCAGGAACTACGACCCGTCGAGCGGCGGCGGGAACGCCGACGGCTTCGACGTCGGCCAGTCGCCCGGCGCGGTCGTCGAGGACTGCGTCGCGCACGGGAACTCCGACGACGGCTTCGACCTCTGGGAGGGCGTCGACATCACGCTCCGCCGCTGCGTCGCCTTCGAGAACGGCTGGGACCCCGACGGGAACCCCGCGGGCGACGGGAACGGCTTCAAGCTCGGCGGCGGCTCCCTCCCGAGCGGCGACAGCCGCGTCGAGCGCTGCGTCGCCTACCGGAACCGCCGGCGTGGATTCGACGACAACACCGCGACGCGCGCGCTCACCGTCTACAACTGCACCGCGTGGGACAACCCGACCGGCTTCCGCTTCGACTGCCAGAGCGGCCGGAGCTGCCCGGCGCACGTCCTCCGGAACAACCTCAATCAGGACGGCCGCATCTCGACCGCCAGCGGCGTGGACGACGACGTGAACTCGTGGACGCTCGACGTCGACGACCCCGGTTTCGCGAGCACCGACCCGTCGAGTCGGGACTTCCTCGCGCTCACCGCGGACAGCCCGGCCGTCGACGCCGGCACCGACGTCGGCCTCGCCTACGTCGGCGACGCCCCCGATCTCGGCGCGTACGAACGCCGCAGCGAGTAGAGCAGGGTTTAACTCGGTGCGGGCAGTCTCCGTCCGTGTATGCGAATCACGTGGAACCGTCTGCCGCTCGGGGTCGCGTAGATGTCGCGCGCGAACCGGTGGCGGCGCGCCGAAGGTGACGCCGAACGCGCCGCCGCCTACGACTACCGGCGTATCGGCGTCGGCCTCGCCGTCGTCGGCGTCATCGCCGCCGTCGCCGCCTACCTCTCCCCGGAGAGCCAGTCGCGCGCCGTCCTCCTCGTCCTCGCCGGCATCGGCGTCTACGGCGGGCTCCTCCTCTTCTGGCTCCGCACCGGCACGACCGGCGCGCGCCCGACGGACCGCGTCTACGACGCGCACGCCTCGACGCTCGCCGCGCTCGCTGCCGACCGCGACCTCCGCGACACCCGCATCTACGCTCCCGTCGACGCCGACGCGGATGCGGAACTCGCGGAGCACCTCGACGAGGCAGACGGCTCGTTCGCGCCCGTCCGCCTCTTCCTCCCGGCCGAATCCGACGACGGCCTCCCGCCGCAGTCCGCGCTCCGCCCCATCTTCGCCGACGGCGACGCCTACGACGGCGCGGTCGTCTACCCCACGGGCGCGGCGCTCTGGGAGGCCTTCGACGAGATGACGACCGCCGACAGCTCCCCGTCACCGACGGACCTCGCCGGCCACCTCGCCGAGGGCGCGGTCGGCGGTTTCGACCTCGCCGACGGCGTCGACGTCGAAGTCAACCTCGACGACGGCAGCGTCACCGCGACCGTCACCGGCGCTCGCTACGGCTCACTCACTCGTCCCGACCATCCGATTCCGTCGTTCCTCGCGACCGGCCTCGCGGTCGGCCTCGACCGCCCCGTCGAAGTCGCCGCCCGCGGCGACGCCCGCTTCGACTGCCGCTTCCACTGGGAGAGCTAGTTCGTGAGACCGTCGACGAAGGCTTCGTAGGCGTCGAGCACGCGGTCCGGCGCGAACTCGTCCGCTCGCGCGCGCAGTCGCTCTCCGTCTGCTGGGTCGTCGAGCGCGTCGAGGAGGGCGTCGGCGAACGCGGCGTCGTCGCCCACGGGGACGAGTCGGCCGTACGCGTCGTCGCCGAGTATCTCCCGCGGCCCGCTCGGGCAGTCCGTCGAGACGACCGGGCAGCCGCACGCGAGCGCCTCGATGAGCACGGTTGGAAGGCCCTCGTAGCGCGAGGAGAGCGCGAACGCCGACGCGCGCGCCATGTAGGGCGCGGGGTCCACGAACCCGGTGAACGACACGGCGTCGGCGAGCCCGCGTTCGGCGGCGAGCGTCTCCAGCGCCTCCCGCCGCGACCCCGTGCCCGCGAGAACGAGACGGGCGGTCGGTCGGCGAGCGTGCACGCGCTCGAACGCGCGGAGGAGCGTGTCGAGGTCCTTCTCGGGTTCGAGCCGCCCCACCCAGAGAATCGGGTCGAGGTCCGCCGCGAAGAACGGGTGGTCGAGCGGCGCGGCCGCGCGCTCCCGCACCGCTTCCACGGGCACGAGGTTGTAGAGCACCGCGACGTCCGCGGGGTCGACGTTCGTTCCCGCGCGCACGCTCTCGGCGACGCCCTCGGAGACGGCGACGACGCGGTCCGCGCGAGCGTACAGCACTGACGCGAGGCGCGCCGTCACGTCGCGCGTGCCGCCGCGCGACATCCCGAACGTCGAATGCTCCACCGGCACGACCGGCGTCTCCGTCCGCGCCACCTCCGACGCCGCGAGCGCGACCACGCTCGCGTACGTCATCACCGAGAAGAGCACTCGAGGTTCTCGCCGTCGGAGGTAGCGCGCGAGCGCCGGCACGCTCGCCAGCACCCCGACGCCCGGGACGACGCGCGTGTCGAAGTCAACGAGCGTAACAGACGAATCGACCTGTCCCCGGAGCTCGCCGCCCGGATACGAACAGACGAGCTCGACGTCGTGGCCGCGCGCCGCCAGCCCGTTCACGAGGTCCACCGTCACCCGCTGTGCGCCCCCGACCGTCAACTCCGGGAGGTAGAACGAAATCGGTCCCGTTCGACTCCCGGGACGCTCAGGCGTCGACATCGTCGCCCTCGTCCGCCTCGGACGCGCCGTCGCCGTCGGCGGCCTCGTCGACACCGTCGTCGGCGTCGGCCTCGCCATCGCCGTCCGCTCCGTCGCCCGCACTGTCGGCGCTCGCCGTTTCGCGGGCGTCGAGTTCGTCGCGGAGGCGGGCGGCGACGGTCTCGGCGGCGTCCGGGAGGCGGGCGGCGTCGCCGCCGCCGGTCGCCATTTGCCCTGTTCCGCCGGCGTTCCCGCCCGCGGCCTGCGCGACCTCTTTCGCCACGTCCGACGCGGCGTGGTCGAGGCCGCCGGTGACGGCGACGGCGAGCGTCCCGTCGCCCGCGACGACGATGGCGACGCCGGCGACGCCCTCCGGGGCGGCCTTCGTGAGCGCCTTCGCGTCCGCGAGTTCGCCGTCCGAGAGGTCGACGACGGCGACGAACGGCTCGTCGAGACTCCCCTGTCGGGCCGTCCACCAGCGCGCCGCCCAGTTCGCGCGGGCGCGTTCGAGGTCGTTCGTCAGCTCGTCGACCTTCCCGGTGAGCGCGGCAACGCGCTCCGGGAGGTCCTCCGGTCGCGTGTCGAGGAGGCGCGCCGCCTCGGCGCTCGCCCCGTCGTCGGTCGGGCGCTCCGCCGCCGCGGGGGCGGTCCACTCGCGGCTGACCGTCAGGCTCGCCCGCAGGGAGGCTTCGCGCTTCCGCCAGTAGCGTATCGTCGCGAGGAGCGCGACGAGCAATCCGAGTTCGATGAGTCGGTCCTTATTCATGGATGAATCGTTTGAGTCGAGGGCCGACGGCGCGGTTCGTGATGACGCCGCCGAGGTACGGAGTGATTGCGCCCGCGCGGCTGTACCCTTCGAGGGACGCGCGGCCGGTGCGGTGCGCCGGCGTGACGAAGCTCGCGAGCGGGAACTCCCGGCCGCCGAAGGCCGCCTTGAAGTCGTGGACGGTGGAGCCGGGGCGGGAGCGCCCGCAGTCGAACACGTCGAGGTCGCCCGCGCAGGCGTCCTCGATGGCGGCGGCGTAGAGGAAGTGGTTCGGGCGGGCTTCCCACGCGCGCTGGTAGGAGGCGTTCGACCACACCATCCGCGTGCCGTCGTGGTCGAGCGCGAGCAGGCCGCCGACCGTCTCGCCGTCCGCGTCGTCCGCGAGGAAGACGTGGCAGTCGTCGCCGAACAGCGTCTCCAGCGCGGTGAGGAAGGAACGCGGGAACTGCGGGCTGCCGAGGCGGCGCATCGTCGCGAGATAGATGGGGTAGTACTCTTCGACCGTTCCTTCGCGGAGGGTGAGCCCGGCGGTGGCGGCGCTGCGGAGGCATCGCCGCGTCGAACTCGCGAACTCGGTCTCGCGGACGGCGTCGTAGTCGCGGTCGGCGTCGATGCGGATGACCGCGCCCGTCTCCGTCGCGCCGTAGCCCGCGGGGTTGTAGCCGCGCGCGCCCCGCCAGCGGGCGTCCTTCACGACGCGCGCGCCCAGCGGGCCGACGTCGGCGGCGAGCGCGCGGAACACGCCCACCTCGTCCGCCTCGGGGGTGAGCAGCGGGAAGCCGTACTCGCAGAAGGGGTTCACGACCGTCCGGCCGCCGAGGCCGCTGATCGAGAACCCGGGGACGACGGCGGCGAGCGCGTCGCTCCCCGTCTCGTAGACGAATCGGTGTGCGGGGTCGTAGTCGAAGCCGACGTCGACGGCGCGACACCACTCCCGCGTGTGGAACGGTGTCGCCTCCGGATGGTCGGCGACGGCGGCCGTCCACGCCTCCCGCTCGGGGTCCGCCGAGCGGAGTTCGTACTCGCTCGGCACGTCACCGGCCCTCCCGGCGGTCGACGCCGCGCCGCGGCTCTTTCGCCATAGCGCGAGGTACTCGTGTCCGCCACATAACGGTTGTCGTGAGCGAGTTCGACGACGCGGGCGAGCGCGCCGCCGACCGGGCGGCGGCGAGGGATAAACGCAAAAGACCCCCGCCGGCGTAACCAGGGTATGGCTCGGCCCCTCGTCAGCGTCGTCCTCCCGACGCACGACCGCCCGGAACTCCTCCGCCGGGCGGTCGAGACCGTCACGGCGCAGACGTACGACCGCGTGGAGCTCGTCGTGGTCGACGACCGCTCCGAGCGCCCCGCCGCGGACGTCCTCGCCGAGGTCGACACGAGCGGGCTGGAAGCCGTGGTGTGCGAGCGCCACGACCGGAACCGCGGCGGGAACGCCGCGCGGAACACCGGCATCCGGACGGCGGCCGGCGAGTTCGTCGCGTTCCTCGACGACGACGACGAGTGGGAGCCGGCGAAACTCGAACGCCAGGTCGCGGCGTTCGAGGCGGGCGGCCCGGACATCGGGGTAGTCTACACGGGCTCGCGGTACGTCCACCGCGACGGCGAGCGCGTCCTCATCGACCACGTCCACGGCGACGTCACGGACGCCCTCCTCGCCGGCGCGAACGTCGCGGAGTTCTCCGCGCTGATGGTGCGCGCGAGCGTCATCGCGAACGCCGGGCTGCCCGAGGAGTGCCTGCGGAGCTGGCAGGACCGCGAGTGGCTGCTCCGCCTCTCCCTCCACTGCTCGTTCGAAGTCGTCCCGGAGCCGCTCACGATTCGGCACTGGGACCACTCGGGGCGCATCGGCGAGCAGTTCGAGTACCGCCGGGACATCTCCTTTCCCATCATGCTCGACCGCCACCTCCCGCTCGCCCGCGAACGCGGCCTGGAGCGGCAGTTCGTCGGGACGCTCCGGCAGACGCTCGCCATCTCCGCGGCGCAGAACGGCTACTACCGGGAGGCCGTCCGGCAGGCCTGGCGCGCGCTCCGCGTCGACCCCTTCCTCATCACGGCGTGGCTCTACTTCTGGGCGTGCCTCGGCGGCGAGTGGACGTACCGCCCGGCAGCCCGCGTCATCGCGCTCCTGCGGTCGTTGTAGGCAGGCGACGCACACGCTTTTGGTGTCCGGCGGCGACGGGCACGTATGCAGATTCTCGTGACGGGCGGGGCCGGGTTCATCGGCGGCCACCTGGCCGAGTCGTTCGTCGCCGACGGCCACGACGTCGTCGTCTTCGACAGCTTCGACGCCTACTACCACCGCGGCATCAAGGACCACACGGTGGAGCGGTGTCGCGCGGTTGCGGCGGAGAGCGAGGGGTCGTACACGCTGCGGCGCGGCGACATCCGGGAGCGCGAGGACGTGCGCGCCGCGTTCGACGCCGCCGCTCCGGACGTCGTCTACCATCAGGCCGCGCAGGCGGGCGTCCGCATCAGCGTCGAGCAGCCGACGCATCCGAACGCCGTGAACGTCGGCGGCACGCTCACCGTCCTCGACGCCGCCCGCGAGACCGGCGTCGACCGCGTCGTCATCGCGTCGTCGTCGTCGGTCTACGGGAAGACACACTACCTCCCCTACGACGAGGACCACCCGCAGGAGCCGGTGAGCCCGTACGGCGTGACGAAGCTCGCCGGCGACCACTACGCCCGCGTCTACGACGACCTCTACGACCTCTCGACCGTCTGCCTCCGCTACTTCACCGTCTACGGCCCGCGGATGCGCCCCAACATGGCGATTTCGAACTTCACCTCGCGGTGTCTGAACGACGAGCCACCGGTCATCTACGGGAACGGCGCGCAGACGCGTGACTTCACGTACGTCGACGACGTCGTCGCCGCGAACCGCACGCTCCTCACGAGCGACGCCGCGGACGGCATGGTCTTGAACGTCGGGAGCGGCGACACGATCGACATCACCGAGCTCGCGGAGACCGTCCGCGACCTCGTGAACCCCGACCTCGGAATCGAGCACCGCGAGCGCATCGCGGGCGACGCCGAGCACACGCAGGCGGACGTCTCTCGGGCGCGCGACGTCATCGGCTACGAGCCGACGACGCCCATCCGCGAGGGCGTCGAGCGCTTCGTCGAGTGGTATCGGGCGAACCGCGAGTGGTACGAGCCGCTCGTCGTCGCCTCCCGGGAGGGCGGCTCGTGACGGCGGTCGTGACGGGCGGCGCGGGGTTCGTCGGCAGCCACCTCTGCGAGGCCCTGCTCGCCGACGGCCGCGAGGTCGTCTGCGTCGACAACTTCTCCAGCGGCCGCGACGCGAACCTCGACGCGTTCCGCGACCACGAGGCGTTCTCCGTCGTGCACGCGGACGTCCGTGACCTCGAACCCGACGACCTCCCGGACGCGGACCGCGTCTACCACCTCGCCTCCCGCGCGTCGCCCGCGGATTTCGTCTCGCAGGCCATCGACATCGGCGTGACGAACACGGAGGGGACGCGACGCGTCCTCGACTACGCCCGCGAGGCGGACGCGCGCGTCGTCTACGCGTCGACGAGCGAGGTCTACGGCGACCCGGAGGTCCACCCGCAGCCCGAGACCTACACGGGGAACGTGAACATCCGCGGGCCGCGCGCGTGCTACGACGAGTCGAAGCGCTTCGGGGAAGCGCTCACCGTCGCTTACGAGCAGTCCTACGGCCTCGACGTGCGCACGGCGCGCATCTTCAACACTTACGGGCCCCGGATGCGCCTCGACGACGGCCGCGTCGTCCCGAACTTCGTCACGCAGGCGCTCGCCGGCGAGCCGCTCACCGTCTACGGCGACGGCGGGCAGACGCGGAGTTTCTGCTACGTCGACGACACCGTCGCCGGCCTCCGCGCGCTCATGGACGCCGAGGGCCTCGGGGGTGACGTCGTGAACGTCGGGAGCGACGTCGAGACGAGCATCGCCGACCTCGCGGAGCGCGTGAACGAGCGCTGCGGGGGCGCGGGCGTCGTCTACCACTCCGTGCCCGAGGACGACCCGCGGCGGCGCTGCCCGGACCTCACGAAGGCCCGGCAGGTCCTCGGCTGGGAGCCGTCCGTGTCGCTCGACGACGGCCTCGACCGGACCATCGACGCGCTCCGCGGCGGGCGCGGCGGAAGCCGAGGAGGTGGCGATGTCGCCCGCGATTAGCGTCGTCGTCTGCACGGTCGCGGACCCCGACGACACCGGCTGCCTCCGCGCGCTCGACGCCCAGGACTTCGACGACTACGAGGTCGTCGTCCGCGACGACCCCGGGCTCGCCGCCGCGCGGAACGCCGGCGTCGAGGAGGCGCGCGCGGACAACGTCGTCTTCCTCGACGACGACGCGACGCCCCGCGACGGCTACCTCGCCGCCGCCGCGGACGCGCTCGCGGCGAACCCCGTCGTCGCCGGCCGCATCCACCACCCCGGCGGCGGCCCCGTCTCCCGGCTCGTCGGCGGCTACGACAAAGGCCCCGAGCGCCACTACGTCACGCCCGTCGACGGGTCGTTCCGCCACGGCCGCACCGGCGTCACCGGCTGCAACATGGCCTTCCGGAAGTCGGTCTTCGAGCGCGTCGGCGGCTTCGACCCGCGCTTCGCGTGGGGCCACGAGGAGACGGATTTCGTCCGGCGCGCGGTCCGCGCGGGCTTCCGCGTCCTCTACGAGCCCGACATGGCCGTCGACCACTGGTACGCGACCTCAGTCCGGGATTACTGGCGGAAGATGTGGGCGTTCGGCCCCGGCGACGTCGCGTTCGACCGGAAGTGGGAGACGCCGCTCCGCGAGCGCCTCCTCTCGTTCCTCCTCCCGGTCCGCCTCGGCCCGACGCCGACCGCGGGCGTCGTCGCGACCGTCGGCAACCTCGTGCGGAACGCGAGCTACCTCCGCGCGCTCCTCAGCCCCCGTCAGTAGACGCCGGTCGCTCCGCCCCTGTGAGGTCGGCGTAGACGCGGGCGAGGTCGGCGTAGACGCGGTCCCACGTGAAGCGCTCGCGGACGACGTCGCGGTTCCGCTCGCCGACGATGCGGCGCTCCTCGGGATTCTCGAGGTACTGGCGGACGGCGGCGGCGACCGCGCTCGGCGTCGGATGGGGGGCGAGCACGCGGCCGTTCTCCGGGTCGGCGACGACGTCGGCCGTCGCTCCCGCCGGCGTCGCCACCACCGGGAGCCGGGCGTTCATCGCCTCCAAGAGCACGGTCGGCAGGCCCTCGGAGGTGCCGATGGAGACGAAGACGTCGGCGGCGTGGTAGGCGGCCTTCAGCTCCGAGAAGGAGAGGTCGGCGAGGAAGCGCGTGCGGTCGTCGGCGCGTTCCTTGAGTTCCGTGACGTACTCGTCGTCGCCTTTCCCGATGACGAGCGCCTGCACCTCCGTGTCCGGGAGGTGGTCGGCGACGGCGTCGACGAACCGGTCGGGCTGCTTCGAGGAGACGAGGCGGCCGACGTAGAGCGCCACCGGCACGTCCGGGTCGATGTCGTAGGTCTCGCGGAAGTCGTCGACGTCCGCCTCGGGGACGTCGTACTCGGCGGGGTCGATGCCGTTCGGGACGACGGCGACGCGGTCGTCGTCGACGAAGAAGTGGTCGTGGAGGCGTTTGCGCTCGGGCTGGCCGAGGACGACGACGCGGTCGACGCGCGAGAGGATGTACTGCGCGACCGGCCAGTAGGCGTACGGGAGGAGTTTCGAGAGGAGGCCCTCGCGGGGGAGGTGGACGCCGTGAATCGTCATCACCACGGGCGCGTCGTCGGGGAGGGCGAGGACGGCTTCGAGGCTCGGGAGGAACCACGGGCTGTGGAGGTGGTAGACGTCCGCGTCCGACCCCCGGAGGTGCGCGAAGAGCTCGACGGAGAGCGGGTTCCGGAAGACGGAGAGCGTCGTCTCGCAGTAGACGGTGTTCGCGCGCTCGGTGCGGGGGCCGCCGCCGAAGCTCGCGTCCGTCGTCACGGTCTCCGTCGTGTGGCCGTCGGCCTCCAGCGACTCGTTCAGCCGAGCGACGTAGTTCTCGATCCCGCCGAACGACGGGTGGTAGACGTGCGAGACCTGAACGACGTGCATACGCGCCCCGACGCAGGCGCTCGGCAAGGAACTTCCGCTCGCAGGGGGTGCGTTTATGCACGCGCCGGGTCAGATTCCCGTATGACCGGCGACGACCGCGTGGACCTCTGGCTGTTCGTCACGGCGCTCTCCGTCGGCGGCGCGGAGAAGACGCTCGTCGACCTCGCGAACGACCTCGACCGCGAGCGCTACGACGTGACGGTGTGGACGATCTTCGAGCAGAATCCGCTCGCCGACCGCCTCGACGACCACGTGACGCTCCGCACGCTCGGCGTCGAGGGCGTGACGAGCGCCGACCACGCGTTCGCCGTCGAGGGCGCGGCCGACCCGCTCGACTACGCCCGCGCGCCCGTCCGCTTCGTCCGCGCCGCCCGCCGCGACCGCCCCGACGTCATCCAGTCCTTCCTCCCGAGCGACAACATCCTCGCGCGCGCCGCCGGCGTCGCCTGCCCCGACACGGTCGTGATCACGGGCGTCCGCCTCGTCCCCACCGGCGAGGACGACATCAGGCAGGCGATCGATAACTGGAGCTCGCGGTTCGCCGACCACGTCGTCTCGAACTCCGCCGCGGGCGCGCGCTTCGTCCGCGACTACGGCGTCCCCGAGGAGCGCGTGAGCGTCATCCACAACGGCCGCGACCTCTCCCGGTTCGAGCGCGACGCGCCCGAGGGCCTCCGCGACGGCCTCGGCCTCCCGGCGGACGCGCCCGTCGTCGGGACGGTCGGCCGCCTCATCGACCGGAAAGGCCACGACGAACTCCTCGACGCGTGGGTGACGGTCCGCGACGAAGTACCGGACGCCCACCTGCTCGTCGTCGGCGACGGCCCGCGCCGCGCCGCCCTCGAAGCCCGCGCGAGCGACCGGGGAGTCGCCGACTGCGTGCACTTCACCGGCCTCCGCGACGACGTCCCCGACCTCCTCGCCGCGATGGACGCGTTCGCCTTCCCCTCCCACTACGAGGGCCTCCCCGGCGCGCTCCTCGAAGCGATGGCGGCCGGCCTCCCCTGCGTCGCCACGCCGGTCGACGGGAACAGCGAACTCCTCACCGCCTACGAGACCGGGCTGTTCGTCGGCGTCGACGAACCCGACGAGCTCGCGTGGGCGCTCGTCCGCGTCCTCCAGAACGACGCGTTCGCCACCGATCTCGGCGACGCCGCCGCCGCACGCGCCCGCCACACTTTCTCCCTCGACCGGATGACGACCGCGTTCGAATCGCTCTACGAGCGACTCCTCGCCGACTCCCGGTAACGAACTACCTAAGGCGGACGCGGGAGAACGAACGGCCAACGCGACGCGGCCGCCCCCGCACTCGGTCCCGGTCTCGCGCTCGGGCTCGGCCCGCTCGCACCTCGTCCAGCCATGACGCCCGTCCCGAACCGCCTCCGCTCGCTCAGAACGCTTCTCACGCCGAGCGGCGGCCTCGCGACGAAGACCGTGCGCTCCGGCGTCTGGCTCACCGCGACGAACGTCGTCGTCCGCGGCCTCGAACTCGTCTCCCTCCTCGTCCTCGCGCGCATCCTCTCGCCCGCGGACTTCGGCCTCATCGGCATCGCCCTCCTCGTCCTCACCGCCCTCGACCAGTTCTCCAACCTCGGCCTCGGCGCGGCGCTCATCCAGCACCGCGCGGACAACGTCGACCGCTACCTCGACACCACGTGGACGCTCCAGATCGTCCGCGGCGTCCTCCTCGCCGGCATCACCTACGTGCTCGCCGCCCCCGCCGCCCGGTTCTTCGCCGCACCGGAGGTCGAACCCATCATCCAGGTCATCGCCGTCCTCCCGCTCCTCATCGGCCTGCGGAACCCCGGCGTCGTCTACTTCCAGAAAGACCTCCAGTTCCACCGGCAGTTCACCTACCTCGTCACGAACTCCGTCGTCTACTTCGTCGTCACCGTCACCCTCGCCGTCCTCTGGGGGTCCGTCTGGGCGCTCGTCTTCGGGAACATCGCCGCGCGCGTCAGCGACATGCTCGCCTCCTACCTCCTCCACGACTACCGCCCCCGCCCCCGCATCGACGTCGACGCCGTCCGCGAACTCGTCGGATTCGGGAAGTGGGTCACCGCCTCCGGCATCATCTACTTCTTCACCGACGAAGGCGACGACTTCGTCGTCGGCTGGCTCCTCGGCGCGGCCTCCCTCGGCCTCTACCGCCTCGCCTACCGCGTCGCCCTCGCCCCCGCCACCGAACTCACCAACGTCGTCTCCACCGTCATGTTCCCCGCCTACTCCAAACTCAAGGGGAACGTCGGCGACGTCCGCGCCGCCTTCCTCCGCACCATCCAACTCACCACCGCCGTCTCCGTCCCCGCGAGCGTCGGCGTCATCGTCGTCGCCCCCCTCTTCGTCGAAACCGTCCTCGGCACCCAGTGGGTCGAGATGACCGTCGCCCTCCAGATTCTCTCCCTCTACGGCCTCTTCCTCTCGCTCTCCTCCTCTTTCACGCCGGTCTGGCTCGCGATGGGGAAACCCGACTACACCGCGAAAATCGGCGGCCTCCGCGTCGTCGCCATGGCGCTCGTCATCGTCCCCGCCACCACCGAGTTCGGCATCGAAGGCGCGGCCGCCGCCGCCGGCGCGGCCTACGTCATCGTCGGCCTCCCGCTCGAACTCTACCTCGCCACCCGCCTCCTCGACTTCTCGCTCGCCGGGTTCGCCCGCGAACTCGCCTACCCCCTCACCGCCGCCGCCGCCATGGCCGCCGTCGTCCTCACCGCCCGCAGCGCCGTCGAAACCGGCTTCCCCACCCTCGACCTCGCGCTCCTCATCCTCCTCGGCGTCGCCGTCTACGCCGCCGTCGCCCTCCTCTTCATCAAACGCCTCGGCTGGCGGCTCGAACGCAACGTCAGAGAACTCGTCACCGCCTTCAGCGGCTGACCGCGAAGCGATTCCTCATTCGACGGCCGCGCGAGCGGCTTACCGCTCGGGCGCGAGGGCGTCCATCGTCGCGTCGATCTGGGACTGGTCGGCGGCGCGCGGGAAGCCGATGGCGACTTCGTCGACGCCTTCGAGAGATTCGAGCGCGGCGAGGCGGTCGCGCGCCTCCTCGGGCGTGCCGGCCGCGGCGACGTCGTCGAGGAGGTCGTCGCCGACGAGACCGACGGCCTCGGCGTGGTCGCCGTCCTGCCACGCCTCGTAGACCGCGTTCGCCGTCTCCCCGTACCCCTGCCGTTCGAGCGCGTCCCGGTAGAAGGTACCCATCCCCCCCACGTAGAACCCAATGTGTTGACGTGTTAGGTTCCGGGCTTCTTCGGGGTCGTCGAGCGCACAGCAGGTGGTGACGAGGGTGACGTGGATGTCGTCGGGGTCGCGGTCGCCGAGTGCCGCGCCGCGTTCGAGGTCGGCGAGGCGGTCGTCGAGGCCGGAGTCCGTGAGCATGAGGGCGTGCCAGCCGTCGGCGAAGCGGCCGGCGAGCTCGACGGCTTTCGGTCCCATCCCCGTCACGTCGACGGGCGGCGCGGGGTCGGGGGCGTCACAGCGCAGGCGGAACCCGGAGAGGGAGAAGTCGCTGCCGTCGTAGGTCACGGTGTCGCCCGAGAGGACCTGCTTCACGACTTCGACGGTCTCGCGGGTTCGCCTGAGGGGATTGCCGTAGTCGACGCCGTGCCAGTTCTCGACGACGACGGGGCCGGAGGGGCCGATGCCGAGGCGGAAGCGGCCGTCGCTGGCCTCCTGGAGCGTCGCGGCGGTCTGTCCGAGCAGGGCGGGAGAGCGCGAGTACGTGTTGAGGATGCTGGAGGCGAGGCCGATTTTTTCTGTGCGTTCGGCGAGCGCGGAGAGGACGGCGACGCCGTCGCGCCCCCACGTCTCGGGGAGCGCGACGCGGTCGTAGCCGAGTTCCTCCGCGCGTTCGCCGAGTCGCACGAGGTCGTCGAAGGAGTCCTGTGCCGCCACCGGGAGGTGCACGCCGCGTTCCGTCATACTCCACCCGTCTCGCTCCCTCACCAAAAACCCGGAGGAAACCACCTACTCGCGTTAACGCGAACGCCCAAACGAATTACCGGTGGTCGAGAGCCCGGGTCAGCCGCCGGTGAGGACTTCCTCGGGGCGGATGCGGAGGAGGACGCGTTCGCTCTGAATCGGCGTCGCGTAGTCGTCGCCCGTGTAGCGCCGGGCGAGCTCGTCGATGTGCTCGCGCGCGCCGTCGGTCGTGACCTCGTCGACTTCGCCGGTGACGGAGAGGAACCGGTAGGGCGTGTCGGGGTCGGTCATGCTCACGGAGACGCGCGGGTCGCGCTCGACGTTCTTCGCCTTCCGGCGGTGGCGCTCCGTGTTCACGAGCAGGCGGTTCGCGTCGGCGTCGTAGTCGACCCAGACCGGCGTCGTGTGCGGACTCCCGTCCGCGTTCAGCGTCGTCACGTGCGCGTAGGTCTCCTTCTCGAAGAAGTCGCGGAACTCCCTCGGGACCGCTTCCTCGCTCGCATCGTCGGTTTCGCTCATACCGACGGGTTCGATCGGGAGTCAGTTAGGTGTACTCCCGACGCCTCGACGTCGACGCTCAGACGTCGGGGGCTTCGTAGAGGTTCGGGGGGCCGGTGATTCTGACGGACTGCCCGGTGACGAAGGAGGCGGCGTCGCTCGCGAGGAACCGAACGAGGTCGGCGACCTCCGCGGGCGTACCGACCTCGCGGGCGGCGTCGTCGCGGGTGTCGGGGCGCGGAATACCCATCGATTCGACGACTTTCTCGGTGGCGATGAAGCCGGGGGAGACGGCGTTCACGCGGACGTTCGCGTCGGCCCACTCGGCGGCGAGCGTCCTCGTGAGGGAGACGACACCGGCCTTCGCGGCGGAGTAGGGACCCATGCCGGCGACGCCGTACTCGCCCGCCATGCTCGCGGTGTTGACGACCGCGCCCGACTCGCCGTCGCGGAGCGCGTCCGCGAACGCCGACGTGACGTTGTACGTCCCGAGGAGGTTCACCTCGACGATGCGTTCGAACTCCGCGTCGTCGAGCTCGTGGAGCGGCGCGAGCGCGCCGCCGCCGCCCGCGTTGTTCACGAGGACGTCCACGCCGCCGAACGCCTCTACAGTGGCCTCGGCGAGCGCGGCGACGTCCTCGCGGTCCGTCACGTCCGCCTCGACGGCGACGACCTCGCCGGGGAGGCCGGCGAGCTCGTCCGCCACCGCGTCCACGTCAGCCTGCGTCCGCGAGCAGATGACGACGTCCGCGCCGTCCGCCGCGAACGCTTCAGCCGTCGCCCGCCCGATACCCGACGACCCGCCCGTCACGACCGCCGTCTTCCCGTCGAGACTCGACCGCGACCGCACGCCCTCCGTCGTTTCGAGTGATTCAGTCATCTGCTCGGTTGGAGGGGCCGTCCGCCGAAAAGCCCGGAGGACGCCGCGGAACTCGCCCGTTCCAGTGCGGTGGCGTGCCACGCCCTCGCAGCGTTCCATGGCACGGGTAACGCCACCCGTGGTTATACGGTGACGGCGCGAACCCATGGAGTATGGTCGACATCGACGTTCACGTTCTCGACCGCGGTCACATCACGGCGGACCGCGCGTTCATGATCGACGGCGACGCGATGGGGACGCTCGACGCGCCGCAGCCCGAACACCACGTCATCGAGAGCCCCGTCTACAACCTCCTCCTCGACACGCCCGACGGCGTCGTCCTCTGGGACACGGGCAGCCATCCGGATGCGGGGGACGGCTACTGGCCGGACCACCTCTACAGCGTCTTCGCACACGAGGACGCGAGCGAGCACACCCTCCCCGGCGAGCTCGACCGACACGGCTACGACCTCGACGACATCGACGCCGTCGTGATGAGTCACCTCCACCTCGACCACGCCGGCGGCCTCCGCCACTTCGATGGGACGGACGTGCCGGTGTACGTCCACGAGCGCGAGATCGAGTACGCGTATCGCTCGGCGAACACGGCCACGGGGAGCGTGGCGTACTTCCAGCCGGATTTCGACCACGACCTGAACTGGCAGGTCGTGACGGGCGAGCGCACGCAGTACTTCGCGGGCGTCGAGTTCCTCCACCTCCCCGGGCACACCCCCGGGCTGCTCGGCCTCCTCCTCCACCGCGACGAGGGGACGCTGGTCGTCGCCGGCGACGAGGTCTACCGCCGCGAGAACTACGAACAAGGAGTCCCGATGAGCGCCGGCCTCCTCTCCGGCCTCGACGACTGGCGGGAGAGCCGCGCGCGAGTGCAGGATCTCGCGCGACGCCACGACGCCCCCGTCTTCTGCGGGCACGACCAGCGCGACGTCGACCAACTCGAGGCGATCGTCGAATGAGCCACGAGTCGAACCCGCACGACGCCGACTCGGACCCGAAGGCCTACCTCCAACACCACGTCGACGAACACGGCTTCCTCGGGTGGCTCGACCTCACGGTCGAAGCGGTCGACGAGGACGGCCTCGTCCTCTCCATCCCGTACGCGGACAAGCTCGCGAACCACGCGCCCGGCCACGCCGGCCGCGTGCACGGCGGCATCGCCGCGACCATCGTCGACACCGCCGGCGGGCTCGGCGTTCACTCCCAGCTCGACGACTTCACGAGCGCGGGCGTCGCCACCATCGACCTCGACGTCTCCTACCTCCGCCCCGCCGTCGGCGACCTCGTCGCCACCGCGGACGTCATCCGCGTCGGCGGCACCGTCGGCGTCGCCGTCATCACCGTCGAGAGCGACACGCCGAACGACGGCTGGAGCGAGGTCGCCGTCGGCATGGGGTCCTTCCGCATCTTCAGGTAACGCGGTTCGGAAGGAACGCCGTCGACGCGACTGAGAACCGCGGTGAGGCGAGCGGGAGCGAACGAAGTGAGCGACACGCGAGTGGCGCGGTTCGGAGCAAACGCGGTTCGGAACGAGGCCGCCGAAGGCGGCCGAGTGAGAACCGCGGAAAGGTGAACGGCGACCAACGGGAGCCGTGAGCCCGCGCGGAGCGGTGAGGGTGTTCGTGGAGAGGGTGGGATGGGGGTGATGGCCCGTGAGCGATGACGGTGTCCTCGGAGAACGCGGGAGTGGCGTGCCGTGCTCCTCCGAGGGACACCGTACGTGTCAGCCCAAGGCTATTCACGCGCCGGCGGTGAGGAGTCGAGTATGCAGGTGTTCTGGCATCGGCGGGACCTCCGCGCGGTCGACAACGTCGGCCTGTCGGCGGCGGCCGATGGCGTCGACGAGTTCGGGGAAGTCGTGCCGGTGTTCGTCTTCGACGAGGCGTTGTTCGAGTACGCGAGCGACGCGCGGATGGCGTTCGTGCTCGACTCGCTGGACGAGCTCCGGACGGCGTATCGGGAGAACGGGAGCGGCCTCGTGGTGCGGCGGGGCGACCCGACGCGGGTCGTCGCCGACCTCGCGCACGAGGTCGACGCCGAGCGGGTGGTGTGGAACCGCGCGCACTCCGGGATTGGCGAGCGCCGGGACGACCTCGTCCGCGACGACCTCGCCGAGGACGGCGTCGACGTGTCGGCGTTCAGCGACACGGCCATCCACGAGCCGGGGGAGATTCGGACGAACGCGGGCGACCCCTACCAGGTCTACACGTACTTCTGGAAGAAGTGGCGGGACGCGGAGAAGCCGCGGAGCCGCCTCGAACCCGAGTCGGAGACGCTGGCGGCGGGGAGCGAGCACGACGTCTTCGACGACGGCGACCCGATTCCGTCGCTCGAAGCCTTAGGGTTCGCGGAGCCGACGGCGGACGTTCCCTCTGGTGGCCGCGGAGCCGGTCTAGAGCACTTAGAGGATTTCTGCGCGGACGACATCTTCGTGTACGACGACGCGCGGAACTACCCGGCGCGGGACGCGACGAGCCGCCTCTCGCCGCACCTCCGGTTCGGGACGCTCGGGCCGCGCGAAGTCTTCGAGCGCACGCAGTCCGCGATGGCCGACGCCGACGGCGAGGACGAAGCGGAGAACGTGGAAGCGTTCCAACAGCAGCTCGCGTGGCGCGAGTTCTACCTCCAGGTGCTCGCGTTCAATCAGGACGTCGTCACGGAGAACTACACGGAGTACGAGCACGCCATCGAGTGGCGGGACGACCCCGAGGAGCTCGACGCGTGGCGGGCGGGCGAGACGGGCTACCCGCTCGTGGACGCGGGGATGCGCCAGTTAGCGCAGGAGGCGTGGATGCACAACCGCGTGCGGATGGTCGTCGCCTCGTTCCTGACGAAGGACCTCCTCGCGGACTGGCGACACGGCTACGCGCACTTCCGCGACCACCTCGTGGACCACGACACGGCGAACGACAACGGCGGCTGGCAGTGGGCGGCGTCGACGGGGACGGACGCCCAGCCGTACTTCCGCGTCTTCAACCCGCAGTCACAGTTAGAGTCCTACGACCCCGACGCGGAGTACGTGAAGGCGTACGTCCCGGAGCTCCGGGACGTCCCGGCGGAGAAGATCCTCGACTGGGTCGACCTCGACGACGACGAGCGCGAGGCGCTCGCGCCCGACTACCCCGCGCCCATCGTCGACCACAGCGAGCGACGCGAGGAAGCCATCGCGATGTTCGAGCGAGCGCGCGGCGACGACTAAGGAAGAACGCTTAGAAGTGGCCGCCCGTTCCGCCGGCGTCGACGTGAACGGTGGAGATTTCGGGGACTTCCTGCGGGAGGCGTGATTGAATCGCGCCGACGGTCATCGGCGAGATGCCGCAGCCGGAGCACGCGCCGCCGAGCGCGAGCCAGACTTCGCCGGATTCGGCGTCGACGCCTTCGACGCCGGCGGTGCCGCCGTGCAGCTGAATCTGCGGGAAGTTCCGCGCGAGGAACGTCTCGACGCGCTCGGTGAGGTCGCGCTCGGGGTCGACGTCGCCGGTCGGTCGCTCGGAGTTGTCGGCGCTCATAGCGGACTCTCCGCGGTCACGGGATATAGGCGTAGCGCCGCACGCGAGGGTGTGACGCGAAGGTTTTTGCCCGGGCGTGCGCGACGAGTCGTGTATGCGACAGCAGTCCCTCCACCGACTCGCGCTCCTCGCGGTCGCGGTCTCCGTCGTTCTCGCCGGCTGTGTGGCTCCATCGGCTCCGTCGACTCAGGACGGGTATTCGGACGCGCAGTGGTCGATGTACTACGGTGGCGGCTGTCTCGGCGACCCGAGCCCGAACGGCGGGTGGCTCTACTGGGCGGCGAGCGGCGACGGCTACGTCGCGTCGTTCAACGCCACGTTCGCCGGCACGTCCGACGTGGAGACCTCGATGAGCCACACGCCGACGGGCGTCTACACGCTCACGATAACGCCGACGGCGGGGGAGACGAAACCCGGCGCTGGCGACTGCGAGCCGGGCGTGACGATGGGCGCGTCGGTCGGCCTGCCGCGCGACTTCGAGTCGTTCCGCGTCGTCTACGACGGCCGCGTGCTCGCCGCCGCCCCGAACGACGGCGAGACGACCGCGGAACTCGTCGACCTCCCGACGCCCGTGAACCGGACGACGACGAACGCGACCGGGCAGTGACGGTGAACGCGTCTCAGCGGTGACGGCGAACGGAGTCGGGAACGAGCGACGAACGCGGTCGGGCGGTGACGCGGCGCGCGTCACGGGTGTGCGGGCGTCGTCACGGGGCTGACGGGTCAGCGGACGCCAGAATCCTCTTTCCGGCTGTAGCGACGAATACGACAGTGTGGCAACAGAATCACTGTCCGGGACGGCGCGCGGCGTCGCCGCGGCCGCCGCCGGCGTCCCCGCGACCGTCACTGCATCGCTCCCGAACCGCCTGACAGCCGCCGCGAGCCGGTGGAGCGCCGCGCTCGTTCACTCCTCCGTCTTCCTCGGAGCCGTCTCCGTCTGCAAGGTGGCGACCGCCTGCCTCCTGCTCGGCGTCGGCCCGAACCTCGCGCTCGCCGTCGGCTTCCTCGCGCCGCTCGGTGTCTACAACCTCGATAAGGCCGCGGACGTCGAGGCGGACGCCGCGACCTACGCGGGACGCGCCGCGTTCGTCCGCGCCGCCGGCCCGTGGTTCGTCGCGCTCTCCGCCGGGGCGCTCGCCGCCGCCGTCGCCCTCGGCGCGCTCGGCGGCGTGGACGCGCTCGCCGTCACCCTCCTCCCCGGCGTCGCCACCGCGCTCTACACCTACCCGGTGTTGCCCGGCGACGGCGTCGACCGCTTGAAGGACGTCTACCTCGTCAACACCGGCGTCGTCGCGGCCGCGTGGGCCGCGCCGCTCGCCGCGCTCCCGCTCGCGTTCGCGCTCGGCGCGCGCGGCCTCCTCGCCGCCGACGCCCACGCGTTCGGCGCGCTCGCCGTCGTCTTCGCGTGGTTCTTCCTGCGGACGACCATCGCCGCGGAAGCCCGGAACGTCCGCGACGTCGAGGGCGACGCCGCCGAAGGCGTCCGCACGCTCCCCGTCGTCCGCGGCGTCCGCGCGACCCGCCGCCTCCTCTACGGCCTCGAAGCCCTCTCGCTCGCCGTCGTCGCCGCCGGCGCGTACTTCCGCCTCGTGCCGCCGGCCGCGTCGCTCGCCGTCCTCCCCGCCGTCGGCCTCTCCCTCCTCGTGACGCACCGCGTCGGCCGCAGCGACCGGGACGCCGCGTGGTGCACCTACCGCGACACGGCGTACCCGCTCACGCTCGTCGCGCTCGCCGCGCTCCTCGCCGTCCCCTGATTTCGGATGTCGGTGCGCGTTTCGAGGCGCACACTTTTGAGACGAGACCGCGAAGGGACGCGTTACGAAGCCAACACACCCGGGGAACGAATGAAGGTCTCTCTCGTCGTCGGTATTCTCGTTCTCGGCGCGGCTGTCATCGACACACTCGTCGGGTCGCTGTCACTGCGTCGTCGGCCGGCAGCAGGAGCCACCGCTCTCGCCGTCCTCGCGTTCTGCACCGGGCTCTGGGTCGTCGGCTACGGCCTCGAACTCGGCGCGGCCGGCGTCGCCGCGAAGGTCTTCTGGGCGCGCGTCCAGTGGGTCGGCGTCATGGGCGCGATGGTCGCCTGGCTCGCGTTCGGCCTCGCGTACGCCGGGTTCGACCAGTACACCCGGCCCCGCTACCTCGCGCTCATCGCCGCCCTCCCCGTCCTCACCGTCGCGCTCACGTGGCTGAACCCCGGCGGCGTGATGATGCAGGACGCCACCCTCCGCGCCGTCGGCGACCTCACCGTCCTCGTCCAGGACCGCGGCCCGTGGTTCCTCGTCGCGCTCGCCTACGGCTACGCCGCCGCCGCCTCCGGGATGGCGCTCGTCGCCTACGCCGTCGTCGCCAGCGCGGGCGTCTACCGGATACAGGCCCTCGCGCTCGCCGGCGCGCTCGCCGTCCCCACCGTCGCGAACGTCGCCTACGTCCTCGGCGGCACGCAGACCATCGACGCCACGCCGTTCACCTTCACCGTCTCGAACGCGCTCGCGCTTGCCGCCATCCGGCGCTTCGACCTCCTCGACGCCCGCCCCGTCTCCAGACGCCTCGCGCGCGACTCCATCGTCGAACACATCGACGACGGCGTCCTCGTCGTCGACGCCCTCAATCGCATCGTCGACGCGAACGGCGGCGCGAAACGCGTCCTCGGCGGCGACGACCCCACCGGCGACGCCGTCGACACCGTCATCCCCGACTGGCCGGAAATCGTCGAGGAAGGCCGCGGCGACGTCGTCTTCGGCACCACGCACGGCGGCCGCACCTACGACGTCTCCGTCGGCAGCGTCACGGACGACCACGACCGCCTCGTCGGCCGCATCGTCGTCTTCCGCGACGTCACCGAACGCCGACTCCAACTCCAGCGCCTCGACGTCCTCAACCGCGTCCTCCGACACAACGTCCGCACCGAGATGAACCTCACCTACGGCTACGCCGACCTCATCCGCGAGCGCACGACCGACTCCGAACTCGCCGACTACGCCGAACGCATCGAAGACCACGCCCTCGAACTCGTCAACGTCGCCGACGGCGCGCAGGCCGTCGACCGCGCGCTCGACGAGACCCGCCTCGGCGAGGTCGTCCCCGTCCACGAATCCGTCGCGAACGCCGTCGCGCGCGTCCGAAGCCGCTATCCACGGGCCACCATTCGCGTCCACTCCGTGCCGCGGGACGTCGACGCCGGCGCGGTCCTCGAATCCATCGTGCACGCGCTCGTCGAGAACGCCGCCGAACACACCGACGCCGAGGACCCCATCGTCGACGTGGAAGCCTGGGCGGACGACGACACCGTCACCGTCCGCGTGCTCGACACCGGCCCCGGCATCCCCGAGGAGGAACGCGAGGTCCTCGAACGCGGCCGCGAGACCCCACTCGAACACGGCAGCGGCCTCGGTCTCTGGCTCGTCTCCTGGGCGACACAGACCCTCGACGGCTCCGTCGAAATCACCGAGAACGACCCCCGCGGAACCATCGTCACCGTCACCGTCCCCCGCGCTCCTCCGGAGCCCTCCGGACCGGACGGAAACGCTCAAAACGCGTAACGAACCGTGTTAACTGCTGTCTCCTCAACCTTTAACAGGGAAACGAGCGAAGCATCGAACGGAGGAATCACTATGAGCAACTACGAACTCCCGCCGCTACCGTACGACTACGACGCGCTGGAACCGCACATCTCCGAGCAGGTGCTGACGTGGCATCACGACACCCACCACCAGGGCTACGTCAACGGCTGGAACTCCGCCGAGGAAACCCTCGAAGCCAACCGCAACGAGGGCGACTTCTCCTCCTCCGCGGGTGCCATCCGGAACGTGACGCACAACGGCTCCGGCCACGTGCTCCACACGACGTTCTGGGAGAACATGTCCCCGAACGGCGGCGGCGAACCCGCCGGCGCGCTCGCCGCACGCATCCAGGAAGACTTCGGCTCCTACGAAGCCTGGAAGGGCGAGTTCGAGGCCGCGGCGTCCGCCGCCGGCGGCTGGGCGCTCCTCGTCTACGACTCGGAGTCCAACCAGCTCCGTAACATCGTCGTCGACAAGCACGACCAGGGCGCGCTCTGGGGCAGCCACCCCATCCTCGCCCTCGACGTCTGGGAACACTCCTACTACTACGATTATGGACCTGCCCGCGGCGACTTCGTCGACGCCTTCTTCGAAGTCGTCGACTGGGACGACGTCGCCGACAAGTACGAAGACGTCATCGCGACGTTCGAGTAAGAGCGACCCAGCGCGTCCGACCCACCAGTTTTCTTTCGACGCCACGCCGACCAGCGCCGACGCCGTCCGCCGACCCGACCATCCGTGACGGGTGAGCGCCGTCGACGAGAGAGCGACGGGTCGGGGCGTTTTTCCCGCGCGAAGCCGTCGCTCCGCGTATGCCACGACCCAAAGACTCCTTCGAGGAGACGTTCCCCTGCGACTTCTACACGCCCGAGGAACTCCTCGACGACGACGAGATGTACACCGTCTACGAGATCGCGCGACTCCTCCAGGGCCTCGAACCCGACGCCGCGCTCGACGAAGGCACCGAGGACGTCCTCCTCGACTGGGCGATTCCGTGGGTCATGCGGAACTCCGAGGAACTCTGCGTCGCCGAACCGCCGGCGGACGACGAACCCGGCTACTACGGCCTGCGCGACTGAGGACGGGACACCCGGCGACGTTCAGAACGTCTTCGCGGCGCGGAGCGACTGTCGGAGCGAGTCGACCGGTGTGCCCGTGATGGCGTCGCCGTGTCCGCAGTAGACGGCGTCGAGGCCGTCCGCGTCCACGGTTTCGATGACGTACTCGATGCTCTCGACGAGTCGGTCCCTGTCTCCTTCGTCGAGGTCGGTGCGGCCGAAACTCCCGCCCTCGAAGACGAGGTCGCCCGCGAACGCGGCTTTGGCGCTCGGCGCGTAGAAGACGAGGTGGTCGTTCTTGTGGCCGGGCGTGTGGAGCGCGACGTACTCGTCGTCGCCGAGGTCGACGGTGTCGCCGTCGGCGATAGCGTGGTCGACGTAGTCGCTCTCCGGGTCGAACCCCCAGGTCTCGACGTCGAAGGCCGCGCGAACGTCCGGGAGGTTCTCCACGTGGTCCGGGTGGGTGTGCGTGAAGACGACGGCGTCGAGCGCGTCGGCGTCTATCGACTCGTCGAAACGGTCGCGGAGCGCCGCGACGACGTCGAAGTTCGCGCCGGCGTCGACGAGGACAGTGCGGTCGCCCTCGACGAGGAACGCGTTGCTCGTGAACGCCTGCACGCCCGCCGCGAGGTTCGTAATCGAGGTCACACCCGCCCGTCGGCGTTCGAGCGATAAGTCCGTTCGGCATCCGGCGGCAAGTCCGTTCGGCATCCGGCGGCAAGTCCGTTCGGCATCCGGCGACGCCCAGTCCGGCGCGGGCGCGTCGACGGCGTGGCGTTCGCCGGTCGGAGAACATGCACGGGTTTCTCCGGAGTGATGTGTCGATGTCGACTGAACCGAGCCGAGAGTGGGTGTGCGACGGGGAAACAAACGAAACGTACTCTCCCCCGGTGAACCCGCGTGAAACGCTCCGTACCGCTCACTACCTCTCGGGAGACGACGGCGGGAGCGCGTCGCCGAAGCGGGAGACGGACTCTGAGCAACGTGGAACGCTCAGTAGTGTGCGAGAGGACGAGAACGGCGAGTCGAAACAACGGGATCAGCGCCGGAACCCCGACTTCAGTCCGGAGTCAGAACACTCTAAACGCATGCGAAATAACCGCCTCAATAGGTCTATGGAGTCCACCACCCTTGACGGGCGTTCAACTTCGCTCCAGGCGGCCCTCCCATACGTTGGGTTCGGTGTGGCACTCGTCTGTGTCGTCTTCTTCCCGATGCTCTTCGACGCGAGCTACCCCCGGATCATCAACACGATCCTCCTCGTCGGAATCTGTGGGCTCGTGCTTCGAACTGCCGTATCCCCCCTCCTCTCGTTCGAGCACGCGGACCCACCGGTCTTAGAGGGTGACCGCCCCGACGTGAGCGTGATCATCCCGGCTTACGACGAAGCCGCCGTTCTCGGGGATACCCTCGACGCGTGCCTCGACCTGGACTATCCGAACGAGAAGCTGGAGGTGATCGTCTGCTACGAGGCGTCGTGTACCGACGAGACACCCGAGATCGCGGAGCGCGCTGCAGCGGAACACGACGTGATTCGGGCCGTGGAACGCGACGAACCCGGCGGGGGAAAGGCGGCGGCAGCGAACTACGCGCTGCAGTACGCCGAGGGGTCAGTGATTGCGAGTATCGACGCGGACCACCGGTTCGAACCGGACGCGCTCGACCGCGCGGTTCGATGGTTCGACGACCCCGAGGTCTGGTGCGTGAAAGGCCGGTGCTACGGCGACAACCCCGACGAATCGATCGTCGCCCTGCTCGCCACCGTCGAGCGCCACGTCACGGAGAAGGCGGAGTTGTTCGCACGAGACGTGATGGACGGATTCACGATCTTCGGCGGCGGCCAGGCGTTCTTCCGGCACGACGTCTTCGACGAATTCGACGGATTCGACGAAGAGATCCTCGTCGAGGATATCGATATGACCTCCCGAATCCACGAGTTCGGGAAGGAGATTCGCGTCGACCCCTCGATTATCACCTACGAGGAACACCCCACGTCGCTCCGAGGGCTCTGGCATCAGCGGCTCCGGTGGACGCGCGGGTGGATGCAGGTCGCCCGCCGCTACCTCCGGACGTTCCCGTTCCAGCACGGTGTCTCCTCCCGGAAGAAGGCCGACGCCATCTACACGTACACGTACGCGATTGCGCCCGCGTTCTTCGTTCTGGGCGCTCCACTGACCGTGCTCCACTGGAGTTCGACGTTCCACGCACGAACGTACCTCCCGAACGATAGCGTCTTCTGGACGGCGTTCACGATTGTCCCGATTATGGCCGCGACACTCGTGTTCCTTCAGGACTGGCGTGACGGCCTCACCCACCATCGCTCCGAATATCTAGCGATGTTCGTGCTGCCGTTCTACTACTCCGTTCAGTCAGTCCTCTTCTTCGTCGCCTTCGTTCAAGAGTTCGTCCTCGACCGTCCGAACGTATACGTGAAGACCGACCGGTGAGGGAGAGTGAAGGAGGATGAGGTGAGTCGGAGCGTTCGGGAGGTTGCGTCGCCTTCGAAAGGCGACGTCGTCGAGATCGGAGTCTCAGCCGACGTCGAGGCGTTCAGGCGGCGTCGGCGCGGACGTCGAAGACGATGTCGGGTTCGAGACTGAGTTCGTACTCGAAGTAGATGCCGCCGGCGCGGCCGTCGTTCCGCTCGGTCTTCACGAGGAATCCGAGCATGGAGAGGTCGCTGAGGTGGTTCTGGATGCTCTTAAGCGTCGTGAGGGGTTCTTCGCCGTACTCGGTGGCGACGGTCTGGTAGACGTCCATCGCGCGCTTCGAGCGAACGGGCGTCTCGCCGTCGGCTTCGAGGCGCGCGATCGCTTCCAGAACGAGTTGGCCGTGCATCGTCTGCTCCTCGATCTTGTCCCGGAGGCGGCCGCGCTGGGCGCGGTCGCGGCCGCGTTCGATGTGGGCCTCGGTGACGGTGCCGTCGCCGCCCTCTTCGGCGACTTCCGCGCCGGCGCGGAGGAGGTCGATGGCCTGTCGCGCGCTCCCGGAGTCCTTCGCCGCGTGCGCCGCGCACTTCGCGATGACCGCGGGCTCGTAGGCGTCGTCGATGAGCGCGAGGGTCGCGCGGTCCTCCAGAATCGTGCAGAGCTCCGTCGCGTCGTAGGTCGAGAAGGATATCTCGTGCTCCATCAACGAGTCTTTCACTTTCGCCGAGAGGCGCTGGCGGAAGCTGTAGTTGTTCGAGATACCGATGACGCCCACCCGGGCCTCGTCGAGGTGGCCGTTGGCGCGAGCGCGCGGGAGCTCGTAGAGGACGTCGTTCGCGTCGTCGAGGTGGTCGATCTCGTCGAGGACGATGAGGTGCGTGCCGCCGATTCGGTCCATCTCCTGATAGAGCTCGGCGAACGCGTCGCTCAGCCCGAGGCCGCGCTTCGGGAACTCGCGGTCGTCGTCGGGGTAGAGCTGGTTCACGAGCGCGCGAACCGCCGCGAACGCGCTGTCCCCGTTGCAGTTGTGGTTGTGCACGTAGAGTTCGTCCGCCTCCTCCCGCGTCGCGACCTCGTCCTGGAGCGCGTCGAGCATGTACTTCGTCACCGCCGTCTTCCCGACGCCGGCTTTCCCGTAGAGGAAGACGTTCTTCGGGTTCCGGCCGAAGAGCACGTCCGTGAGCGCGTTCCGGAACTGGTCGATTTCGTCGTTCCGCTCGAGGATGGTGTCCGGTTGGTACTCCTCCGACAGCGCGTCCTTGTTCGCGAAGAGAGTGTCGTCGATATCCGCAAAGGGTCCTCCCATTGAGAGTCTGTAGAGGACGCCGCGCCACGGATACTTAAAACCTCTCTTCGTCTGTTACGTCTGTTCTACTCTACTAGCTAGAGTTTATACGTACTAGCTAGAGAGAGTGAGAGTACGTTTCGTCTGTAACTCGATAGAGAACTAGGGGTAGGAGAACTAGGACGCGAATTGCTGGGACCGATAGATTTATTCTATGCGCAGGTTCGTCGGAACAGGCGAAACGTACTCTCCGACACGCGGATCCACACCGAATTCTACGGCCCAGGCTTCACCGCGCAGTTTTCGTTCGATGGTCCGGCTCGCTCTCTCGGTCACTCTCTCGGCTCAACGTCGACGGCGTCGACAGCGCCGGGGTCGTTTTGTCCGCTGATTGACCGTCCTCTCCTCCCCCTCCTCTGTCGCAGAGAACAGACGAAATGTACTCTCTCTGTGTTCTTGCTCTCTCGTACTTCCCCACCCCGCCTTCGTCGCGGAGAACAGACGAAACGTACTCTCTCTGTCTCGAGAACCAGTCACCGTCCCGCCTTCACGTCGAGAGACGGGAGAGCTGGGCGGTCGGACCGCCAGCTCCGAGGAGTCGCTATTCGACGGACGCGCTGACGAGGACGAGCTGCGAGAAGTGGTCGCGGTTCTGGATCTGGCGCTCCTCCTCCGGGCTGATGCGGAGCGCCTCGTCTTCCTCCAGACCGACGCGTCGGTCGCCGACGACGACGTCGACGCCGCCCTCGACGACGTAGTAGATCTCCTCCTGGTCGTCCTCGACGTGGGCGTGGCTCTTCGTCACTTCTTCTCGCTCCAGCGCGAGCACGCTGAACCCGAGCGCGTCCGTGTCGAGTTCGTCGCGCAGCATCCACATCTCGCCCTTCACGTCGTCAGGGAGCACCGATGCCGCGTCGCTCACGTGCGCTTTCGTGAATGGCATGCACGACCGACTGGGGGCGGCCGGGACTTAGGCCTGTTCGCCGAACGCCCGGAAAGAGCCGAAGCCGAAGAAAAACCGCGTGTCTGCGCGGCGTTACCGCTCTCGGGAGCCAGTCAGGACGTTAGTCCCGCCGGCGGAGCGCGACGAGCGCCGCGCCGAGGAGTGCGACGAGCGCGACGGCGACGCCGAAGCCGGGCGACTGCGTCGACGTCGTCGTCTCACTCGACGTGGTCATCGTGGTCGTCGTCGAGTCGGCGTTCGACCCGTCGTCCGACGAAGCCGTCGTCGTCACCGTCGACGTGGTCGTGGCCGTCGTCGTGTTGTTCGAACTGGAGTCGGAGCCCGAACCCGAGTTCGAGCCGTCGTCGGAGCCGCTCGACCCGGAGTTGTTCGGGTTGGAGTTCCCGTCGTTCGAACTGGAGTCGTCGTCACCGTCGTCGGACGACCCGCTGTTGCCGCCGCTCGTGTCCTCGGCGTTCACGTCGAGGACCGCCGAGGCGTACCCCGCGTCGATGGCGTTGTTGATTCCGACCTGCACGGTCGTCTCGCTCTCGCTGGACGGGTTCGTCACGCCGCTGTACTCGACGACGACTCGGTCGTCGGCGTCGACGGTGTGGCCGCTGACGGCGATGTCGATCCCGCCGTCGGACGTGGAGACCGAGTAGTCGGACGCGGCGACCGACGTCTCGGCGGTGCCGTCACCGTTCGTATCGATGCCGACGGATTCCACGGTGAGCGAGTCGAGCGTGACGTCGCCCTCGTACTGGATTTCGATGCCGTCGAGGCGGTCGCTGTCGTCACCGGGTGCGGCGGTCGCGGTCACCGTGTGCGTCGTCGTCGAACCCGGCGTGTCGTCCGCGGTGCTCAGAGACGCGTTAGCCGTCGACGTGTTCGCGTAGACGCGAATCCACGTCGACGTTTCCGCGGCGCTCTCGCTGTTCACGTTGACGTTCGCGTCGTACGCTCCGGCGGTCGTCGGGCTCTGAACGTCGTGGTACTGCAGAGTCACTTCAGTGTTCGTCTCGAGGGCGTAACTCCCGTCGAACTCGAACGTGACTTTCGCCTCGATCGGATGCGTGACGGACGTCACGCTCAGCTCCTGGCCGTTCTCGGTGACGGCCTCGACGTCTTCAGCGTCGACCTGCGAGAGGTTGCCGTCGAACGTCGGCGACGTGTACCACTCCGCGTCTAACTCGTCGTAGGAGACCGTGACGCTGCTCAGGTCGTCGCCGCCCTGCGTCTGCCCGGGCGAGAACTCCGTGGTGTGCGTGGCGTTCCGCGCGGCGTCACCGCTGGCCGAGTGCACCGTCGCACGCAGCTGCGCCTCGCGGTAGTTGACGGTGTCGTACGCCGTCTTGCCCGAGGACTGCGGGTTCACCGTGACGCCGACTTCGGACGCGGTCGTTCCGGAGACGGTCGGGTTCTTCACGTCGTCGAAGGAGACGTGAATCTCGTCGCCCTCCTTGAGGTTGTAGTTCCCGGTGAAGCCGAGCGTCAACGTCTTCCCGTCGTCGCTCGCGTCGGCGCTCGATAAGTCACCGGTGGCGTTGACGATTTCGCCGCTCCGGTAGATCTCGACGTACTGGATGTCGCTCTGGTCGACGCCAGCAACGTCAGCGGGATGAGACCCCGCGCCGTAGTTGATTTTGATGCCGTTCAGGGAGTCGCCGACGTTGTTCGCGCCGAGGTCGTGGACGTGGACGTCGTGCGTCGTGTTCGCCCCGGAGTAGTGCGCGTACGGGTGGACGTGAGCGAGCGGGAGGTCCTCGATGTGGAGCGTGTCGCTCGCCGTCGTCGTCGTCTCACCGTTGAAGTACCCGGTCACGGCGACGCTGCCGGCGGACGCGGGGTTCTCCGCGTCGTAGGCGAGCACGACGGGCGTGTCCTGTGAGAGCTCGTGCGAGCCGTCGAAGGTGAACGTGAGCGCGCCGTTATCGTTCGTGACTTTCGACACGGAGAGCGACGTCTCACCGTCGTCCTTCTCGTAGTCCCCGTCCGCGTCGACGAAGGCGGCGTTCACGGCCGCGGCGTCGACGGCGGAGAGGTCACCGGAGTACTCGCTCCCGTAGTCGAGGGTGAAGGAGTCGAGCACCTCACCGGAGACCGGGGAGCCCGGCGTCGCGGCGACGCGGTGGGTCGCAGCGCGGTCATCGTCCGGCGGCGACGCCGTGACGTTCAGCTTGAGGTCTCGCTCCGTGACCTCGAATTTCACGGTCTCCTTCGCGGTGCTGCTGTCCTGGTTCAGCGTGACGTCGGTCTGGTAGTCACCGGCGCTCTTCGGGTTCTGGACGTCGTCGTACGTGACGTGGACGACGTCGTTCTTGTCGAGGGAGTAGCTCCCGCCGAAGGTGACCTTGAGCGTGTGTCCGTCGTTCGACTTTTTCACGCCGGTCAGGTCGTCCATCACGCTCTCGCGGGTGTCGTCGTCGTCGCGGACGATGTAGGCCTCGGTGACGTCGGATTGGTCGACGTTGCTCACGTCAGTCGCGGACGTACCAGAGCTGTAGTCGACGTAGACGCTGCCGAGCGAACTGCCGTCTTCGTCGGAGTCGACGGTCGCGGTGACGGCGTGGTTCGTGACGACGCCGGCCGTGGAGTCGTTCAGGGCGACGCCGGCGTTCGAGACGGCCGCGGCGGTGCCCGCGAAGGCGACGGTGCCGCCGACGGCGGCGAGCACGAGGAACGTCGACAGGACGACAGCACGAACGCGTGTCATGTCAAACCTCCTCCGTGGCCCGCTCCGGGGCTCTCTTCGGACTCTCTCGCTGTACTGTGTGCTATTGACTCTGTCATGTGTCACATCGGAGAACGAATTCTCCGGTGTTAATAGTGATGGCCAACAGACTAGTCAGTGATAGTATACTTTTGGTATGTACTGATAGTATTTTGGGTCGGGTTCGGAAATTCGGAAACTTTTACGCCGGCACGCGGCCGACAACACGGTATGCAAGTCGAACTCCTCGAAGCCACGTCGGACCCGGAGGAACTCGTCTGCCGCGCCGCTCGGAACGATTACATGTCAGAGTACGGTGGAGACATGGCCTTCGAGGACGTCATGGTGTCCGTCGAGGGCGACAGTTTAACCGAGAAGAAGGAGACCCTCATCGGCCACCTGCTCGCACACGGCCACTACGGCCCCTTCGAGCACGTGCAGGCGACCTTCCACGTGAAGGGCATCTCTCGCTCGTGCATGGCGCAGATCACTCGCCACCGCCACGTCTCCTTCGACGTCCAGTCCATGCGGTACGTCGCCTTCGACGACGTCGACCCCGAGGACGTCACCGAGGGCGAGTTCGTCGTCACGCCGCCCGCTGCCGACGACCCCGACTGGGTCGGCCGGAACCAGAAGACCGGGAGCGTCGACGAAGAGACGGTAGAGAAACGCCGCGAGGTCTTCGAGAACTCCGTCCAGCAGTCCGTCCAGGACTACCAGGACCTCCTCGACCTCGGGATGGCCCCCGAGGACGCGCGCTTCGTCCTGCCCATCGGCACGAGCGTCAACATGGTGATGAGCCTGAACGCCCGCATGCTCATGCACGTCGCCGACATGCGCGCCGCCGCCGACGCCCAGTGGGAGGTCCGCGAACTCACCGAATCCGTGCTCGACCTCGCCGGCGACTGGTGTCCCATCACCTTCGACTACTACGAGGAGAACATGAAGAACCGGAAGAACCGCCTCGCGCCGTAACGCACCGCACGCGCCGCCGTTCACTCCGCGTTGCTGTCCAGTCGCTGCGTCTCCACGAGGCCGTGGAGTTGGTCGAGGACGTCGGGGCTGAGCACGCCGGCGACGGCGTCGGCTTCCCGCTCCGGGTCGGGGACGTCGAGGACGTCGTCGAAGAACCGGCGGAGCACCTCGTACTCTTCCTCGGCGGCTCGCGCTTCGAGCACGCCCTCGGTGGTGAGTTGGACGCCCTGGTAGGCTTCGTAGTCGACGAGGCCGCGGGCTTCGAGTCGCTGAACGGTCTCGGTGGTCGTCGCGCGCGAGCGGTCGACGGCCGCCGAGAGATCGCCGGTCGAGACGCGCTCGCCCGGCTCGTCGGCGAGTTCGTAGAGCGCGCGCAGGTAGCGGGTCGCACCCGCCACGCTACGCACCGACGGTGAACACGCGACGATGGCCGAAAGCCGTCACTCCCCGCCCTCCGCGCTCTCCGTGTCGTCCTCGCTCTTCCCGCGCCCGCAGAGGCCGAGGAAGACGCCGGCCCAGAGCCGCGCGCGGCGCGAACGCCGTGGCATCCTACGCGACACGCCTCCGACGGGCTCGCGCCGTCGAGCACTCACGCGCCGTCCGTCCGCACGGGCGTCCCGTCGCGCCGGTGGTCGATGCGTCACTGCACACGAGAGTTAGGCCGGCCTAAACCGTTAAACCTCTTTCGGAATTTAGGCAAGCCTAAAACGTGCTTCTCGCGCGGGTGTCACGGCGACCCGAACGTTTTTGGTTTAGGTCTACCTAAAGGCGGGTGATGGCTTCCTCTCGCCGGACCGCACACCCCGACGACCCCGAAAACGACGACGCGCGCCCGAACCCGGACGCGACCGACTCGCCCACGGTCTACTGCCGAGAAATCCACACCGACCGCGCCGTCTTCACCGAAGACGGCAACGGCGACGGCTGGATCGCCACCGACCTCACCGTCACGCCCGAAGAATAGGTCTCCTTACTCTGTGCGGACGAGCGTGTCGTCCGCCAGCATCCGTTCGAGGACGTGTGCGTCCGCTTCGATAGTCCGCAGGTGCTCGCGGACGAGTTCCAGCGTCGCCTCGTCGCCGAGGTCGTCGGCGAGCGCGACGTGCTCGCGCATGCTCGCGGCGAGCGTCGCGTACCCGTCGAGGTCGTTCGAGAGGGACGACCGGACGTCGTAGACGTCGCCCGCCTCGATGCCGAACGGCGCGTGCTGTCGAATCCCCATCGGGCCGTTCACGGGCACGCCACCGAGCGCGTGCACGCGAATCGCGAGGCCGTCCGTCATCTCCGCCAGCCGGTCCGCCGCGTCCTTCAGGAACTCGACGACCGGCCCGACCTCCCGGCCCTCCATCGTCCAGTAATGCTTGCGCACCTGATTGAACAGGATGTAGAGCCCGGAGAGGTCGGCGTTCAGCGCCTCGACGAGGCGCTCGGCTCGCTCCCGGTCGATGCGGAGCGCGTTCCCCTCGACGCTCCCCCACTCGCGGCGGAGCGCCTCCTCGCCGGGGTTGTGGAGGTGTGGCGCGCTCATCGCATCGCCTCCGTTCGAACGAGCGTGTCGTCCGCCAGCAGGTTCTCCAGCGTGTGCGCGTCCTCCTCGACCTCTTCGAGCTCCTCTTGGAGGAGTTCGCGCGTCGCCTCGTCGCCGACGTCGGCGGCGAGCGCGACGTGCTCGCGCATGCTCGCGGCGAGCGTCGCGTACGCCTCGAGGTCGCCCTCGAGGGACGACCGCAGGTCGAAGAGGTGTTCGGCTTCGAGGTGGACGGCCGCGTACTCCTGGAGCTGCGGCGGCGTGCTCGCCGGCACCCCGCCGAGCTGCGTGATGCGCTCCGCGAGGTCGTCGTTCAACGCGCGAGCCCGCTGGTAGGCGTCCTTCAGGAAGTCCGCGACCTCCTCGTGCTCCGCTCCTTCCGCCGTCCAGTAGTGTTTGCGGAGGAGGTAGAAGAGGTTGAACGCGCTCGCGTGGTCGACGTTGAGCGCCTCGACGACCCGTTCGGCGTCCGCCCGGTCGAGCCGGACGGCGTTCTCCTCGACCGTCCCCCACGCCTGGCGGACGGTCGCGCCGTCGAGGTCGTGAACCAGCCGCCCGGTCCGTGGCTGCGTCATCTTACTGCGCCGCGCTCTCTAAGACGAGCGTGTCGTCCTCGAGGTAGTGGTCGACTTCGTGCGCCGCGTCCTCGAGGTCTTCGAGGACGTCGCGGAGGAGCTCGCTCGTCGCGTAATCCTCTAACCCCTCCGCGAGACCGACGTGCTCGCGGACGGTTTCGATGACGTCGCCGTACATCTCGCGGTCGTTCTCCAGGGAGGTCCGGATGTCGTAGACGTCCTCGCCCTCGAACTCGACGGGCGCGTGCTCCTCGAGGTTCGCGGGCCCGCTGACGGGGACGCCGCCGAGCGCCTGCACGCGCTCTGCGAGCTCGTCCGCCGACGCTTCGGCCTCTTCGGCCTTGTCGCCGAGGAACTCGTGGAGGTCGTTGAACTCCGCGCCCTCGACGTTCCAGTGGTGCTTGCGGAGCTGGTGGTAGAGCACGTACGTCGCGGCGAGGTCGACGTTCAGCGCTTCGACGACCTGCTCGGCCTTCTCCCGATCCAGACGCAGCGCGTTCTCTTCGACCGTACCCGCTTCTCGGCGAACCGTCTTCTGGGTGTTCATTTCACTTCGAGATACTCGCGTGAAGCACTTAAACGTTACTTCCAAGAAAACATTTTTTCGCACTGCCTAAATTTCGGTTGTCAGAAACTGAGCGCGTTCGGTAGAAGCCGAAAAGTCGTGATACGCTGCCGATTCGTTCTCCCGCCGCTACCGGTCCGCGCTCGTCTCCGTCTTCACGACGATAGCCGGCCGCTCAGTCAGCCGCAGCACGCGGTCGGTCGTGCTCCCGAGGAGCGCGCGGTACTCCGCCGGCCGGCGCTTCGTCCCGAGCACGATGAGGTCCACGTCCGCCTTCTCCGCGTACGCCACCGTCACCTCCGCCGGGTCGCCGTGCTCGACGGCCTCCACGACGTCGACGCCGACGCTCTCCGCCGCCGTCCGCACCTCCGCCAACGCCTCTCGACCCTGCTCTTCCAGCCCGTGCTCCGGCCCCTCCGCCTCGTCGACGTACTCGTCGCCGCTGTACGCGCTATAGACGCTCTCGTCCACCACGTAGAGCGCGTGCAGCTCCGCGTCGTGCTCCGCCGCCAGGTCGATCGCGTGCGTCTCCGCGTTCTCCGACGCGACCGTCCCGTCGGTCGCGAGCAGGATTCTATCGTACATGCACTCGGAGGTTCTCCCCCGACCACAATAAGACTGGGCGGCCGAACACGCGACCCCGACCACGTCACGGGACCCCCACGGCCACCCACGTTTTTCACGCCGCCGCCCCACCACCCGCCTATGTCCGACGCTGACTCCGACGCCCGGTTCGAGCTCTACGAGGACGCCGACGGCCAGTGGCGCTGGCGACTCGTCCACCGCAACGGCAACATCCTCGCCGACTCCGGTCAGGGCTACGCCTCCAAACAGAAGGCCGAACAGGGCGCACAGAGCGTCAAACGCAACGCTCCCGACGCCCCCCTCACCACCGACGGAACACAGTAAGAGAAGGGCTTTATCCAGTCACCCGTGAAAACGAAGGTATGACGAGGGTCCTCGCCGGCCTCCTCACCGCGTTCGCCGTCCTCGGCCTCGCGCTCACCGGCGCGGCCACCCCCGCAGCCGCCGCGACGAACCAGACCGACTTCGACAGCGTCCACTACACCGTCACCGTCCACGAGAACGGCAGCGCCCGCTGGACCTTCACCTACCAGACCGCCCTCGACAACGAGAGCCAACGCCAAGCCTTCCGCACCTACGCCGACCGCTTCGAAGCCAACGAAACCGCCCTCTACCAGTCCTTCCGCACCCGCGCCACCGACCTCGTCGCCGACGGCCAGAACGCCACCGGCCGCTCCATGACCGCCACCCACTTCTCCCGCGACGCCGCCGTCCGCGGCCTCAACGACGACCTCGGCGTCATCGAGATGAGCTTTACCTGGACCGGGTTCGCCCGCGTCGACGGCGACCGCGTCATCGTCGGCGACCTCTTCGACGGCGGCCTCTACATCGCCGACGACCAACGCTTCGTCGTCACCGCCGCCCCCGGCCTCGACTTCGCCACCGCCGAACCCACCCCCGACGCCCTCTCCGGCACCACCCTCGCCGACAGCGACACCCTCACCTGGCTCGGCGAACGCCAATTCACCGACGAACGCCCCCGAATCGTCCTCACCACCGCCAACACCACGACCCCCGGAACCACCGCTCTCACCACTACCGGCACTACCCTCGCTAACGGCGATACCGGTGACGGCGGCGTCTCCCCCCTCCTCCTCCTCGCCGGCGTCCTCCTCGCCGCCCTCCTCGGCATCGCCGCCACCGCCTCCTACTACACCCGCCACCGCGACGCTCCCTCCGACGCCTCCACCGACACTCCGCCCGCCGACGTCGCCGCCGAACCCGCCGTCTCCGACGCCGACCTCCTCACCGACGACCGACGCGTCATCAACCTCCTCGAAGACCACGGCGGCCGCATGCGTCAGGCCTCCATCGTCGACGAAACCGACTGGTCCAAATCCAAAGTCAGCATGCTCCTCTCCGACATGGAAGACGACGACCGGATCACCCGCCTCCGCATCGGCCGCGAAAACGTCGTCTCCCTCCCCGGCCACGAACCCGACGCCGCCAGAGACAACCGCCCCGACCCCGACCCCGACGAGTGAACCCTTCCCACGACGCTCACGCTTCAACGCGTTTTTATACACCCGCGTCCTTCTACCGAATGCGCACGCCACAACGGACGTGGCGATGCAGGTACGCTCCGTTGGTGTAGTCCGGCCAATCATCTTGCCCTCTCACGGCAAGGACCAGGGTTCGAATCCCTGACGGAGCACTCCTTTCCTTCCGACGTCTTGAGATTCTGGTCTGTGAACAATGAGTGTGATCACCATTGCTCCAGGGCAACAAAGACAGGCGGACTCGGACGCCCCGACGCCGTCTTTCGATTAGGACGTTTGTCGCATCAATTCGGTTCGAAGGACTCACCGAAAACGGAAAAACCCGCAGACTGAGGCGGGATCGCTGATGGACCTCGACGACTTCCCGCTCGTCACCCAACCCGCCGACGAGTTTCTCGATCCACGACAACGACTCGATTACAAGGCCGAACGCGAATCTTGCATCGAGTGGCTCCTCACTTCGGTAAGGACCCAGACACGGCCACCGGCTACGCCAAAGGGACCGTCGAACCGCGCTGCTACCGCATGGCCCGCTTCTACGGTACGTCTGGGAGGAACTCGAAGGCGGCTACACCGCCAACGTCACTCACGACCACGCCGACGCGTGGATGACCCACCTCGCAAAGCGCGACATCAGCGCCGCCCACAAGCGCAACTGCTAGAAGTCGATCAAGATGTTGTTCAAGTGGCGACACCACGAACGCGGCCCCGGCGATGTACGTCCAGTCCACGTCGTGCGCGCTCAACTTGGGACCCATTTCGCCGGCGGTCGTCATCGTCTGATCGACGAGGCCGAGCATCGACCCTCGAAGCGTGGCGTGTATCTCGCTCATCCCCAAGGCCCACGCTCGGTCTCCGAGGACGTAGCGGAGGCGATAGAGGCCGACCTCGCTCGGTTCGTTACGTATCTCGTGCCGGCGAACGCGGGCTTGTAGAACGCGCCCTCAGCGCGGAGGAGCGCATCGACGCCGAAGACGAGCGTCGAGACGTAGTACCGTCGGAGCGCTCGGTCCGAGACGTCCCCCTCCTCACTCGCGTTTCGGACTGGCATATCTCTCCGGATCTGACTGGGATCGATACTCGAATAATTCGCCCTATTCGTCCGAGTGGAGCGATAGTGTGGTGTACCGGATCGGCGTAGCACGGTCTATGCCAGCAACTCGGGAGCGGTCCCTGACGGAGCGCGATTTCGAACGCTTGATCCGGGCGACCTACCGGATCGACGACGACGAGAAGGCGCTCGAAGCGCGCGCGCTCGTCCTCGTCGGTGGTCGCCTCGGACTTCGGCCCGGTGAGTTCACGCATCTCTCCTCGTCGTGGATCGACTGGCAACGCCAGATGATCCGCATTCCGCTCCACCACCAGTGTACGAAGGGCCGAGACGGCAGCCTCTGCGGGTACTGTCGGCAGGTCATCGAACAGCAGGTCCGGTCGTCGGACCGGAGCTTCGCGGAACTCGAACGGGAGTACTGGCAGCCCAAGACGACCGCCGGCGCGCGCGCCGTCCCCTTCCACTTCTCGCCCCGCGTCCACGTCGCACTGGAGTTCCTCGACGAACGCCACGGCGGCTGGCCGTACTCGTTCTCAACGGTACAGCGCCGCCTCAACACGACACTCGATCACGCGCCGCGACTACCGGCGGACGCGACGTCACCGCACGGGCTCCGCGCGACCGCGGCCTCCTATCACGCCAGTCGGGGTTTGGACATGCCCGCGCTTCGCGCGATGTTCGGCTGGAAGGACCTCGAAACCGCCCAACAGTACCTCAACGTCGACGGTGCGATGACGCGCCGCGCGCTCAGCAATATCCACTGACACGTTACGGCGGTCAGCCGTAGATCTGTGAGGAGAGCGCTCTCAGGCGAGGTCGTCGTACTTCGCCAGCACCGTCTCGAAGTACTCCTCGTCCATCAGGCGGGGGTTCTGTACGCGGTGGAAGTCGTCGAGGACGAACGCCGTCTGATCGCGGTCGAGCCCGTAGGCGTGGAACGCAGCGGCGTCGAGTTCGGCCTGCACCTCGCGGCGCTCGGCCATCTCCGTCACCGGTTCGATACCGCCGAGGCGGTTACGCATCTCCTTGAAGTCCTCCCCGTAGCAGTTGAGCCGCGCGGCCCGCGTCCAGACGTAGTCGAACCACTCGTCGCCCTCAGTAAGGCGGGGTGCCTGTGACTCTTTCAGTTTGTAAAAGACGACAGTCGAGTCCACCTTCGTCCGCATGAGGAAGTCGAACGGGAGGCTATTGAGGAGACCGACCGTCACGAACAGTTCCTCATCAGCGTAAATGCGCTCGTAAGCGCCGTGAAGCGGCATTTCGGAGAGGTCGTCCTCCTCGGGAGACACCTCGTAAGGCCGGAGGGTCGGGGCCTTATCGTGACAGACCGTTCCTTTCGGGAGAACAGTCGAGATGAGCGTTCGCTCGTCAGTTGAGCGGGCGATATCCCGATAGGCGATACGATATTCAGTGCAATCGAGAAGCACGTCGTCCTCCGACAGCGGCTCCCCGCGATGCTCTTCGAGAAGGTCGTTTACGAAGCCAATCTGCGAACCCGAGCCATCGAAGGCGTCGTAGAGACCACGCTTCAGTTTCGGGAGGCTTTTCTCCCGAATCCGGCGCTTTGCGCTCAGCTCGGGGTTTTCCTCTTCGTCAACGCTCCAGAACTTCGGCTCCTCCAAGTCAGCCAAGACAGACGAGTCATACATGAACTGGTAGATGTTACTCCCGCCAAGCACAGGATAGTCGCCGGCCTCTTCTGACTCAATGAAGCGGTCAACGTCACTACCGCGGTGCAGTTCTGCGTATGGTTCTACCCGCCATGCATCTCCTTGTTCTTCACTAATCGCGGGGTGAGACAAGATCACGTCCAGTACGTCTGCCTCCTCTTGTGAGCCGAGATATGGGAAAATAGCGGCCTCAGGCGAATATTCTCGTAGGACCCTCCGTGAGATGGAGATAGCGCGTTCTTCGAACTCCTTCAGCACGTTCACATCGTTTTGCTGGAAGACTCCTTGGAGTTCGTCCGTTGAACCTCTGTTCTCGAAAGCGAGAACCCCGAAGTTGTACCGGTTGTCTATCTCGGGGAAGATTCCCTTGTTCTCGAATGTGATGAGAGACTTGATCTCTGTCTCATCGAGTAAATGTAGTCGAAGGTCTTTGGTCGACGAGCCATTGAAAATTGCGCCCGGTAGTACCTGCGAGACGTATCCGTCGTCACGGGCTATCTGGAAGACTCGTTCGAGGAACAGGGCAGAGAGATCGTTCTCAGTTGCCTGAGTTCTACCTGCGACGGTCGGCCGCTGAAGTTCGTAGTCGTCTGTGTTGTTGAAGTAATCCGCCTGAATCTCCACGCTCCGTTTGTATTCTTCCCACCCCTCCCGGATATCAGGGTCTTCCATCAATTCGTCTTGTCGGGCCTTTTTCGCTTCCGGGAGGAGCGTTCTGAACTCGGGATCAAATCGGGTGAAGTAATCGTCACGCTGAGGAGTGATTCTGTCCCACGGCGGGTTTCCGATGACTACGTCGAAGCCACCATCGGCGTATACCTCAGCGAACTCCAGCACCCAGTTGAACGGTTCCATCTCGGCGACCGTCTCCGTGGCTATGTCTTCAATGCCGGCTTCCTCGAAGTCCCGCTGTATATCGCCGATGAGTTCCTCGCGGGCGATCTCCAGTTTCTCGTTCGCCCGCGTTCGGTGTTCCTCAGCGGTCTCGCTGTCGAGCGCGTTCTCGTGCGCTTCTATTTCCTCGATGATGTCATGATAGCGGTCGCGGACGCTGTCCTCGCTGAAACTCCCGAGTCTGTAATCACCCTCATCGGTCGTCTCGGGGAAGCCCGTGTACCCGATCAGGCTGTTCCCCTCGCGGAGGTTGAACGCGACGTTCGGAAGCGCGAGCGCGTCGTCCTCGGCGAGGTCGTCGAGGTTCTCGGTTTCGAGCGCCGAGATGACGGAGAGCCAGCACCGGAGCTTCGCAATCTCAACCGCTGGCCCCATTAGGTCCACGCCGTAGATATTGTTGAGGACGGTCGTTTTGCGGAGTTTGTACGCGTCGGGGTAGGAATCGGACCGAGCGTACAGCGCTCGGCGAACGTTGACGATCTCTTCGAGGACGGACGTGAGGAAATGCCCGCTCCCGCAGGCCGGATCGACCACGCGGAACTCGTCAACCTCGGCGAGGAGCGCGCTTATCGTACTCCACCGCCCCGGGAGCTCCTCGATGAGGTCGTACACCGAGTCGAAACCCCTTGCCTCGTGTTCGGGCCAGTCGGCGCGTTCGACCAGCGCGGTTTCGAACCGGTCGAGGAGCGCTGGCCGGACGGTCTCCTCGGCGGAGAATCGCGTTATCTCGCTGGGCGTGTAGTACGCTCCGAGTTCCTTGTTCGTGTCGGCGTTGTCGCTCGTAACGTAGTTGATAGTCTTCTCGAAGACGTTCCCGAGGACGCTCGGGTCGAGGTCGGTCGGCGCGCCCCCCGCCGAGAAACTGTACCGTTCGAGGAGGTCAACGATGGAGAGGAGGACGGAGTTCCGGACGTCGAAGTCCGCTTCGTTCTCAATCGTCGCCCGGAAGAGCCCGCCGTTGAGGTAGGGGATACCTTCGAAGAGGTCGATGTTCTGAACGTTGGCGGGACGGTTCCCGCGTTCCTCGTTCAGGACGTCGTAGAAGAGCGGCTGGAGGAACGTCTCGTAGAACGACCCGGGATACATCCCGTCCTGATAGGTGTCCTTGAGGGTGTCGAGCAGGTCGGGGTGGACGAGGGACTTGTCTTCGAGGAACTTGATGAAGACGAGCCGGTTCATCAGTTCGACCGAGAATAGCCTGACGTCGTCCTCGTTCGCCCCGTCCGCTGCGACGACGCCGTCACCGACGAGCGAGCGCGTGGTCGTCTCGTCGTCGTCCACGACACCGAAGACGTACCGCACGTAGTCGTCGTAGAACTCGTCCGTAATCTCCTCGCGCTTGCGTTCGATGACTTGGCGGGCATCGCCCGCGATGGTGACGAAGTTCTCGTATTCGAACGTTCGGAGGAGACGAGAGACGAGGTCTCGGTCGGCATCGAGAACAGCTGCGGTCGGATCTTCGCGCCGTCCGACCTGATTCTCGAAGAGCGCGAGGAGGACCGGGCGGAGGTCTACTTCCTCGATGACGTTGTGGGTGTACGAGTCCGGATCGTACCGAACGAAGACCCAGCGGAGGCCGTCGGTTGCGAAGCCGAAGTCCGACTCGAACTCCCGCTGACTGAGCCAGTCCCGGACCTGCCCGAGCCCGTGCTTCCGGCTGTGCAGGTCCTTGTTAATGGATTCCGCTTCGATGAGGAGTCTCGTCGAGTCGATTTCGTCGTGCTCGCGGAGCGACACCGCGTAATCCGCGACCAGTGTCCGACCTCCCGAGAGGCCACCGGCTTCGGTCGCGTAGTCGTATCCGAGTGCGTCGAGAAGCGGATCGACGACGGCGTCCTGCGTGAACGATTCCGGTTGGAGACCGTCGCGCGTCATGCTCGCTTTGAGCTGGTAACTTCCGGGGTCCGCGCGGAGGGCCTTCTCCAGCGTGTCGTCGTCGATCTGCTCACGGAGATTCGAAACGATGGCGTCCAGCGTCTCGATGGACTGATCGACCGCATCAGCGTCAACGGACGTCTCGAATTCCCGGGCGACGAAAGCGGTCTGTCCCGAGGAAGAGTTCGCAGACATCCTTCGTTACGGAGCGTGCCGATTGCCCGCGCCCCCGTCTTACGAGAACCAGAGAGGCGATAGAAGACGGCCTAGAG